>CAZMIO010000001.1:0-113422 GCA_964566535.1 uncultured Methanosarcinales archaeon
TCAGAAATAGACATTTCTGAGCACACTCCAAAATCTTTGATTTTGGATGAACCACTTAAATGGTGTAAGGTGTGCTACAGTCGTGTCACCCATCTGGATTGAGGTGGTTTTTGACACTGGAGAAAACTGGGTTAAAACTATTTTTTGTCTAAGTTAGCATTAACTACATCAACAATTTTTTTCATGTTGTCATTGTTTACAGTTATTGTATATTCCTGTAGTACTAACTTTAGATCTTTTACCGTTTTTGGTAGAATGTCTATAATCTTATGAATGTGCTGTTCCTTTAATCTGGGAATTTCTAACTTAGTAAGCTCTTCTTCTAATTTTTTAGCATTTTTTAGCGATGTGAAGTTATGAAGGTATTCTTCTGTTTTATTGATTCTTAGGCTTACTTCTTCTTTGTCTCTTTTCTTGATTTGGTCTAGTTCTTCCTTTAACTGGAGAACATTTATTGGTTTTTCTGAGATTATGTTTGCGTCTGCCATTTTATACCTTTCTAAGATGTATTGGGTGAACTATTAAAGTTTTTTCTTTATTTCCATCTTTGATTGTGACTTCGAAGCATCTTCCTACCTTTGATTTTACAATGCCCCTTTTTCCGTAGAATCTTGGGTGGTATAGTCCTTTTTGAACTGCAGGTTCAGCTAATAATGTAGCCATTTCTCCTGTTTTAAAGTTTTGAAGATATTTAGTAATGCTAATCTTACCTTTATTTCTTATATCCTTCTTTAACTTATACCTAGTCTTTCTTCTGAATTTACCTATTCTTTTCATAGTGAGGAGAAAAAATTACTATTATAAAAACCTTTCTAAAGCGACTACCCTTTTATTATTCCGTAACCAATTAATCTGAATCTATTAGAAATCATTCTTGAGATCGTAACTCTTGAATCTAGGGCTGCGCAGACTGGAAGCTTAAGTCTGCACGAGATTATGTTTTTCTTTAGTTTTGTTATTATCCCTATTGTTGATGCTGCGTTTACATTTAGCATTAAAGATTCATTCATTTTGATTGGATCAACGTCTAAGTCGTCTTTTAGGCCTACTACTCTCTTTAGTAATGTGACTTCTAAGTTTAGTTCGTGGCGGACATCCGGTAGTTTTCCTGATAAGCCTACAAGATTTCCAGTTAATTTATCTG
Organism: uncultured Methanosarcinales archaeon; assembly: GCA_964566535.1. GTDB lineage: Archaea > Nanobdellota > Nanobdellia > Woesearchaeales > CAZOXR01 > CAZMIO01. The sequence continues at coordinate 1,145 of CAZMIO010000001.1, forward strand.
ACTTTACGATTGTAGGGTCTAACGAGGTTAAGAGTCCTATTGAGCCTCCAGGTGATGCTTCTTCGACTGATAAACTTCCTGTTTTGATGTCAGTTATTTTTGTGTTTATTGATTTCCAAGTTTTTTGGTTTTTTTCAGTAACATCATAACCTGGTTTGATTTCTATATTGTCCCCTACTTTTAGTTTTCCTTGTATTAAGGTGCCACCTAGAACACCACCTACAATGCTTTTTATCAATGAACCTGGTTTGTTTATGTCGAATGATCTTGCTATAAGCATGATTGGGTCTTTTGTTGAGTCCCTTTCTGGTGTGGGCATTGTCTTTTCTATCGTTTCTATTAATTCAGATATGCCTACATTGTGTTGAGCCGAGATTGGTATGATTGGGGCCTTTTCAAATGAAGTTCCTTTTATGAATTCTTTAATTTGTTTATGGTTCTCTATTGCTTTTTCTTCGCTTAGTAAGTCAATTTTGTTTTGGACAATGATTATGTCTTTTACGCCCATTATCTCTAAAGCCATTAGATGCTCTCTTGTTTGTGGTTGAGGACATTCTTCGTTGGCTGCGATTAATAGTAGTGCGCCGTCCATAATTGTTGCTCCTGAAAGCATTGTTGCCATCAGACTTTCGTGGCCAGGAGCATCTACGAATGAAACTTTTCTAATTATTTTTGGCTCTGCTTTACAGACAGGACATTCTTTTTTAGTTGTGTTGATTTTACATTTAGCACATCTTCTTAGAATTGAATCTGCATAACCTAATCTTATTGTAATTCCTCTTTTGATTTCTTCAGAATGAGTATCTGCCCACTTTCCGGACAGGGTTTCTAAGAGTGTTGTTTTACCGTGGTCAACATGACCAATCATGCCTATATTTATGACAGGTTGAATATTTTCTTCCTTCTTTTTGGTTGTCTTTTTCTTCATACTATTTTTTCTCTTCCTTCTTAGGTTCTTCCTTTGGTTTTTCGCTTTGAGAAGCTTTAGGCTTCTCTAACCCTTTCTCGTCTTTACTCGAAAGTTTAGGAGCGTCTTTCTTAGCTTCTTCCTTAGGTGCTTCTGCTCCTTCTTCTGCTTTTGCACTTAGGACGTCTGCTAGTTTTTTAGAACCTTCTTTTGTAGCTTTTAAGTTTATTTGAACGATAGAATCATTTACTTTGTGACCGCAGACTGTTTTTCTTCTTTGAAGTTCTTTTCTTTTGTTTCTGAATCCAACTCCACCAGTCAGTTTAATTCTTTTCCTGACTCCTAGAATTCCTCTTCTCATTGGGAATCCGCAGAAATCAGAACCTCCTGTAACTTGGAATTCGTAACCAGTTAAGTCGAAAAGTTCTCCTTTTACTGTTTGGCCTATGTTTAAGCCGATAAAAGGGTCTGCTTGCTGGTCTTTAACTTCCTTTTGGTATGTTTTACCTGTTTTTGGATCTGAAATATTTAGTTTGAAACTTGCCATTTTTGTTATCCTCCGATTAAGTTGGGTTAGAGAAATTAAAATTCATTTAAAAACTATTCGGTTTTTAAACTGTCGTAAGGACTTTGTACTGAGATCATCTTGGGGGATGCCATATGGACATACTGCATTGTTGTTTGTGGACTTCCAACCAAGAAAATAATTGATAAGATAATTAATATATCTTTCATAATATCACCTCATAGATAGGGTACAGAGAGATAAGGGTTTTTTAATGTTTCTATTTAGAATATAACTTATTTATATATATTCTTTCTATGCCCTACTTTAACAACTAAAAGAATAATCTTATCGTGTATTATATCAATGAAGAGTCTATAATCTCCAACTCGAAATCTGTATACAGGATCATCAACTAATTTGGTAAGATGCGATTCTGGCCTAATTCTAATCCTTTTTAGTGCATTAATAATTCTAACTTGAACATCTTTAGGTAGTTTTTTAAGCTGTTTTTCAGCTTTAGGAGTAAAGATTACTTGGTACATTTACAGCCCAAGTCTCTTTTCAACTTCTTCAAGAGTAGAAAATTTTCCTTCTTTGAATTCTTTTCTAGATTCTTCTATATCTTTCTTAGTTTCTTCAGATAATTCTTTAGTATCCTCTATTAAATCCCAAATAATCTCTTCATAGCTCTCTTTGTCATACATCTTTCTATTTTTTAGCTCATCTACTAATTTATTACTTACTTGTATTGTTGTTGCCATAGTGAACTATAGTTGGCTATAGTATATAAATTTTTCTGTTTTTGAAAACGACATCTTTTTAAGGTATTTTATACTGCTTAATTGAATGGTAGATTCACAAACACAATTAGTTTCGTATGAAAATGTTCCTGATGGGCACTTTTCCTATAGGGGAGAGACTATTCCTGATTTAGCTATGCCTTGGAGAGGTATGACTCTTGGTGGCTTTCTTGCGACTCTTCCAGCAGATGATAGGGGCCATAGAGTTGATATAGATTTTGGTAGGGAGTATACAACTGAGGAAGTGGCAAAACTAGTTGGTAGACATTGGAGTAGAATTAGTCCTCGTATTACTCCTTATATTAATGCAGGGTTAGATGGTGTTAGAACAGAAGTAAGAAAAAAGTGGTTTACTGGACCAAGGGCTCTTAGCATGTATTTTATTACTGGAGCTTATGATAGTCCAGCTTCTTTAGTTGATGTAGTAGAAACACCTCCAATTGCAGTTGCCCAAACAATACCTAGAATGGAAAGTGAAATGGTCTCTTTTGAAGATGCCCCCGAGGGTAAGTTTCGTTATGGTCTAGGACTTAGACATGTGATTGATGATAGGAAAGTACAAGGCAAATATCTGTTAAGTGCTCTTATTGCGAGACTTGAACCAGATGCAAGTGAACATAGACCCCTTCAGGTATTGGATTATACTCCTGGTTCAGAATATACTTTCAGAGATCTTGCTAAAATCCTTAACGTTCAACCACAAACTGTTAAAAAGCGTACATTGATGGAGCGTAAGAAAACAGTTATTCCTGGTTTGACAGTTGGTGCTGGTAGTTTAGAAAGTCAATTAACTGGCTCTGCTGCAGCACAGGTTATAATGGCTTCCCCTAATCTTGTAACTCAATTAATGGATCCTGAAAATTTTGTTCTTTCAGAGATGCTTGGCTATCAAAGAGCATGGCTAGGAGAACGTGATGGAGGGGCATTCAAACTTCTATCTGATTGGGTCCTTGAGACTTATTCTCAACTTGCTCAATCTTTTTTTAGCTCAAAACATGATTCAGATAATGCTTTGCAAGAGGTTCTAATTAAACTTTCAGAAAAAGACCTTCCGGATATGACTGACCATCAAATGTTTAGGTATGTTAGAGCGATGGTTAAGAATCAATCTTTAGATTTAATAACGGCTCGAAAAAGTCCCACAGCCACTGGCTCAACTTTCCAAAAAGGTGCTTTTTGTATTGATAATGATGGGGTAACGGGTGATGATGGAGGGGCTGTTTCCGAAATTGGATGGGAAGCTTTTGCATATTCTACCGAACAGATTCAACATCTTGATGAGCATGATACTCTTGGACGTATGGGGACAGAGGAATGTACAACTGATCTTAGTGAAGTTGTTCCGAGGGTTTTATCTACTCTTAGACCAAAAGACCAAGAGATTGTTCAAGCTGTCTTTTATGGTGGGCTTTCTTATCGTAAAGCTGCAGCTCATCTTGGATATGGATTGTCGGATATAAAAATAAGTATGCGTAGAGCGTTTGAGGTGTTAAGGTGGGGACCAATGAGAGAACTCTATGAGGAACAGTTAGACTGATTCTCAATCAAAGATTTCAACGTAACTGGCTTACAACTATCGACTTTTCTTCCAAAGAAAGGATACTGTTTGCAAATCTTTGGTCTGTCAGAATAAATCTTGCAGACGTTCCTATCTCTTAAAAAAATACATTTTCCATTTACTTTTCTTAGAATATTGTCATTAATAGTTCCTATTTCTAATTTGTCTAAGAAGTAATCTTCAGAATAATTTTTCTTTATCCTTTTAATATCAGAATTATAAAGTTTAATTACATACTTTCTACAACACTGACCGCATCTTTCACATCTAAATGTTTTTTTATTAAGCATTATTTTTTGGTTAATTTAATACTGATAATTCTTCTATCTTTGATTTCTTTGATGATTGCTTTATACTTTTTATCTAATTCTACTATATCTCCTTCCTGGGGGATCTTACCTTCTTTGTGTAGTACGAATCCGCCAAAGGTTTCGAAGCCCTTACCTTTGAATTGAGTCTTTAACTTTTCATTTACTTCATCAACATCCGCCTTACCCATAATTAACCAGCTTTTTTTGCTTAATTTTTTGATGTTAGGCATTACTTTTTCTGTTTCATCCACTATCTCTCCAACTATCTCTTCTAAAACATCTTCTATTGTGACTAATCCTGAAACAATGCCATGTTCGTCAACAACAATTGCCATGTGTTCTTTTCTTTTCTGGAATTGTCTAAGTATGTTATCAGTTTTAACTGTTTGTGGAATAAAGAAAGGTTTTCTCATAATCTTTGAAACAAGCAGTTCATTAAATCCTTTTTTCCCGATGTATTGGTAAATGTCTTTAACATTTAGAATACCTTTGATGTGGTCTCTTGTTTTTTCATAAATAGGAAATCTTGAGAAGGGTGTTTTTTTAATGAGTCCTAACACTTCTTTTACTTTTTTATCCACACTAATGCAAGTCATATCTGGCCTAGGAGTCATTATTTCCTTGACATTTATTTCATCGAACTTGAAAATATTGTGAATCATCTCTTTTTCAATTTCTTTTATTGATCCTGCTTCTTCACCAGCTTTTACATAACTTTTGAGTTCATCTTCTGTTACAATTGTTTCTTTCTTCTTTATACCTAATATTTTGTTTAATAGCTGAACAAACCAATCCAATATTTTCATAAGGGGGAATAAGATTATACTTAAAATCCAGATTGGTCTTGCTACTAATAATGCAATAAATTCGGAATGTTGTGTAGCAATTGATTTTGGAGAGATTTCCCCGAAAATTAATAGGAGTAAAGTGGTAATACCTGTTGCAATTCCAATAGCATTACTAAACCCTAGGTCAATTACTAACTTTGTGGTAATTGCAGCTGTGGCAACATTGACAACATTGTTTCCAATTAGAATCGTAATTAACATCCGATGAGTGTCTTCTTTAAGTTTGTACAGTATTTTAGCTCCCCTTTTCTTCTGTCCCAGAAGATGTTTGGCTTTAAGTTTATTAACTGAAGCTAATGCTGTTTCTGAGCCTGAAAAGAATGCTGACAAGACTAATAAAACTACAAGTGTATAAATTTCGTTTGGAATCATTTACTTTTTAGTTAACGTTTTAACGTATTCTATTAATTCTGTTGGAACTGGTAATATTATTGTGCTATTCTTTTCGGTTGCAATTTCTGACATTGTCTGAAATAACCTTAATTGTAGTGAAGCTGGTTCTTTTGACAATACTCTCCCAGCTTCAGATAATTTTACAGATGCTTGTTGTTCTCCTGTTGCCAAGATTACCCTTGCCCTTCTATCTCTTTCTGCTTCTGCCTGGTGAGCCATTGCTCTTTTCATTATTTCAGGCAGTTCAATGTCTTTAACTTCAATTTTGGTGACTTTAATGCCCCATGGGTCTGTATCTTTATCAACTATTACTTGGATTTTATTAGAAATTTCTTCCCTTTTAGATAAAATTCCGTCTAATTCAAACTCTCCAATAATGTGCCTCATTGTTGTTTGTGCTAGTTGTGAAACAGCATAACCAAAATGCTCTACTTCAATAATAGCATTCTTAGCATCCATTACTTTGTAATAAAGGACCGCATTTACTTTTAGTGAGACATTGTCTTTAGAAACACATTCTTGAGAGGGTACGTCAACTGCTTTTACCCTTATATCGACACGCTCCCATGTTTGAATGATTGGGACAACTAATTTTAATCCAGGTTCCATCACTCCTGAGAATTTACCAAGTGTAAATTTAACTCCACGTTCGTATTGTTTAACTACTTTTAAACTACTAATGATTATAGCTAATATTAGTATAATTAGTGAATTACCAAATAAAAGAGCCATTAATGTATCACCCTGTTTGTTCTGTGGATTATTAATATATAAATATTTGCTTTTGCTATCATAACAATAACTTTTTATATTACTTCTTTATCTTAGTTGCTATGAAAATAGAAGCTAGTGAGAGGATTAAGGGACTAAGTTCGTATGCTTTTGCGGATGTTGATAATGAAGTTGCAAAGTTGAAGAAGTTAGGTGTTACCCCTATAGATTTTGGTGTTGGAGATCCAAAGGAGCCCACTCCTGGTTTGATTAGAAATTATTGTAAGAGGGCTCTTGATAAGAGAAAAGAGTCTGGTTATCCATCATATATCGGTTCAAAGGATTTTAGGGAAGAGATTGCTAAATGGACTAAAGAGCGGTTTAATGTTAGTCTTGATTTTGAGAAAGAGATAACTTCTAGCATTGGAGCTAAAGAGGCAGTATTTAACTTTCCAGAGGCATATGTTAATCCTGGAGATTATGTTTTGATGCCTAATCCTGGTTATCCTCCTTATGAACGGGGCACGTTATTTGCTGAAGGGCAGCCATTTTTTCTTCCATTGAATGAAGAGAACAATTTCATGCCTAATTTAGAAGAGATTCCAGTTGATATTGTAAAGAAATCTAAGATATTGTGGATTAATTATCCTAATAATCCTACTGGGGCTGTTGCTAATAAGTCTTTTTTGAAGGAAGTTGTTGATTTTGGACATGATAATGGCATAGTTATTGCTTCTGATGAATGTTATACTGAACTTTATTTTGATGAGAAGCCAATGTCTATACTTGAAGTGGATAGGGAGGGAGTTGTTGTTATACAGAGTTTGTCTAAGAGAAGTAACATGACAACTTATAGAGTTGGATGGTTAATGGGGGATGAGAACCTTATTGATGTTTTTAAGAAATTAAAAACTAATGTTGATTCTGGTACTCCTACTTTTATTCAGGATGCTGCAATTGCGGCTTTAAGTGATGAGAAGCACGTTGAAACTGCTAGGTTAGATTATAAGAAGAAACGGGATATTATGGTTGATGCTTTAACTTCTGCTGGATTGGCAGAATGTAGGCCCAAAGCTACGATTTATATCTGGCAGAAGGTTCCTGAGGGTATGAGTTCTGTTGATTTTGCAAAGAAACTGCTTGATAAAGATATTGGTGTAGTGACCACTCCCGGGTCATGGATTTCGAATACTGTTAATGAAGAGAATCCTGGTGAGGGCTTTGTTAGATTGGCTTTAGTTCCAACAGTTGCTGAGTGTAAGGGTGCTGCTGAGAAGTTGAAGAATTTGAAGTGTTAGAATTCTACTAATCTATGATTAATGGTTAAATGTAGAATTCTAATCATGCTCAAAAATCACCTGAATCGAATTAGTTTCGTTATAAGCATACTGCTCATCTATAATGGGTGATTTTCGACATTTTAATTTTACATATCTTCAATTCTTATTAGAATGGGTTTTTCTTTAACTATGTCTAGCTCTTCAATTTCTTTAATCGCTTTGTTTATGTCTTTTTCAATTGCTTTGTGGGTTAATATAACAATTGGTACTATTTCTTTTTCTAATTCTTTTTGTTGTACTCCTGAAATGCTGATATTGTTGTCCCCTAATACTTTTGAGAATTTTGCTAGAACTCCTGGGACGTCTGGGACTTTTAATCTTAAGTAGTATCTTGATTCAATTGAATTTATATCTTTGATGGTTATATCATTGAATGAATTGTTCAATATTTTGTTGTTGTTAGCAATATCTATTATGTCTCCTATGATGACTGTTGCTGTAGGTAATTGACCTGCGCCTTTGCCGTATAGCATGTTGTCAGTAATATTTTCTCCGTTGATATATATTGCATTGAATTCATTGATTACTGAGCACAATTCATGTGACTTTGAGATCATTGTTGGATGTACTCTTAGTTCAATCTCTCCGTTAAGTTTTTTTCCAATTGCTAAAAGTTTTATCTCATATCCTAATTCATTAGCATATTTTATGTCAAGTTTGCTAAGCTTTGAGATACCTTCTGTGTGGATTTTATCGTTTATTTTATGGTTGAATGCTAATGATGAAAGGATGGCTAGTTTTTGTGAAGCATCTAGGCCTTCTACATCAAATGTTGGATCTGGTTCTGCAAAACCTAATTCTTGTGCTTTTTTTAATGCGTCTTCGTAGGACATCCCTTCTTTCATTCTTGTTAGGATGTAGTTGGTTGTTCCGTTTAGGATTCCATAGATTGATTTTATTCTTTCTGATGCGAAGCTTTGTTTTAATGATTTTATTATAGGGACACAACCGCCAACTGCTGCTTCGAAGAGTAAGGATACATTATTTTCTTCTGCTGTTTTGAAAAGTTCATTTCCGTGTTTTGCAATAACTGCTTTATTTGCTGTTACAACGTGTTTTTTGCTTTTTAGTGCTTCTTCTATTATAGTTCTTGCTGGTTCGTAGCCCCCTACGAGTTCTATTACTATGTCTATGTCTTTGTCGTTAATTATTTCTTTGTAGTCAGTAGTGTGTTTTTCAATTAATCCAAGACTTTCTGCCTTATCTTTATGAAGATTACACACCTTTTTGATATTGAGGGCAATTCCTGTTCTTTTCTCAATTAGTTCTGAATTGTTCTTTAGTATACTCACTACTCCAGAGCCAATTGTTCCCAGTCCTATAATTCCTATATTTGTCATAAAAGTTAGGTTTTGAGGGTGAGAATATAAATATTTTGGTTGGTTTTATTCTTAAGGGAATAATTGTAGATGAGGAAAAATGTTATTATCCTAACACAATATTTTTAAATACACTTCTTTGTTCTTTTTGTTATGAAAAAGCTAAAAGTAGGGATATTTGGGGCAACTGGAATGGTTGGTAGGGAATTGATTAAGGTACTTTTTGATAGGAAGTTTCCTATTTTGGAATTGAGATTGTATGCTTCTTCACGTAGTGAAGGTAAGAAGGTTGAGACTCCGATTGGAACTTTAACGATTGAAAATTCTGAAACTGCTGATTACTCTCAGTTAGATATGGCTTTTTTTGCTATAAGTGGCGAATGGTCGAAGGTGAATGCTTCTAAGGCGGTAGACGCTGGTTGTATTGTGATTGATAACTCATCTGCTTTTAGGTATGAAGGGGATGTGCCTTTAGTTGTTCCTGAGATTAATCCGGATGCTATCGGTGATTCGAAGTTGATTGCTAATCCTAATTGTACGACTGCTATTGCTGCTATCCCACTTTGGGAGATACATAAGAATTTTGGTTTGAAGAAGGTTATCATTTCGACTTATCAGTCAACTTCCGGAGCTGGTAATGGGGGGATGGAAGAGCTTGAGAAAGAGACTAAGAACTCTTTAGATGGTAATGAAGTAGGTAATGGAATATTTGCTTATCCGATTCCTTTTAACGTTATACCTCATATTGATGTGTTTCAGGAAAATGATTATACTAAGGAAGAGATGAAGGTAGTTTGGGAGACCCGTAAGATTTTTGATGATGCTGATGTTTCAATATCTTGCACTTGTGTAAGGATACCTGTAATGAGAGTTCATTCTGAGAGTATAGTAGTTGAGACTGAAAAGAAGATTAGCGCTTCTAAGGTTAGGAATATCTTTAAGAATACTGCTGGTATTGAAGTTTTGGATGACCTTAAGAAGAATGTTTATCCAATGCCACTTACTGCTACTGGGAAGTATGATGTTGAGGTCGGTAGGATTCGGCAGAATATAGTATTTGGAGATAATGGTTTAGAGTTCTTTGTATGTGGGGATCAGGTTTTGAAGGGAGCTGCACTTAATGCTGTTCAGATTGGCGAATTGGTTTTGGAGAAGAGATTTGGCTAACAAAACCTTTATAAATGATGGTTTAGTTCTCTAATTCTATGACAGAAAAAATTGTTTGTTCATCGTGTAAAACAGACATTACAAACCTTGCAGGCACTGCGAAGTTTCCATGTCCGAATTGTGCGAAATATACAATAATCAGATGTAAACATTGTAGAGAGGTTGCTGCTAAGTTTAGCTGTCCTGAATGTAAGTTTACTGGTCCTAATTAAAAATGGCAAATGTAATTGTAACTCTAAAGGTAATGCCTGCTTCTCCTGAAGTTGATATGGCTAAATTAGAAGAAGCCATTAAAGAGAAGGTTAAGGTTTTTGCTGGCGAAGGAGAAACTAAAACTGAGATTGAGCCAGTTGCTTTTGGTTTGAAGTCATTGAAGATTCTGTTTGTTGCTGATGAGTCAAAAGGAAGTCCTGATCCAATAGCTGAAGAAGTTGCTGGTATGGAAGAAGTTAATTCTGCTGAGATTAGTGATGTAAGACGGGCTGTTGGGTAGTTAAAATAGTTTAATCAATTTCTTCAAAGGAATGTTTGATCTTATTGCTTCTGGGTTGAAGTGTGTAACTGATGCTTTGTAGTTTAATTTTTTTATTTTCTTGATTAATTTTTGTCTTTTTGGGATTTCTTTTATTTTGTACTTTTTGCAGATAAAGTGGAGGTCGTAGAATCCGACTGTGTTAATTGAGGATTCGTCTTTAATTATTTTTAGAAAATCAACTAATGGATTTTTTTCTGATGGTTCGGTCTTTATTGATTTTATCATATTATTTACTAATTTGGTGTCCCATAATTGACCTAACCACATTGGTCCTGTGCTGTTTAAGTGGTTGTGTTGTTTTAAGATAGCATCTACTCGTTCTTTTCCTTTTTCTACTTGGAAGAAGACTCTGAAATAGTGGTCTTTTGAGTAGGAGAGGATTGGAGTTAATGCTTTGTCGTATTGTGCTGCAACTAATTGAATTTTTCTGATTAGGATCCTTATTCCGGTTTCATGCATTATTGGAGATTTCTTTGTTGTTGCCCAATATTTTCTTAATCCTGCTTTTGGAAATGTTCCGCAAAGGCAGCTGGTATCGGTTGCAGTAACTGCCAGTATCCCTGTTCTTGATATCCTTCTTATTGCTGAATCTAAGAATGGGTTTGGAGTTCCAAATGGATCAATGTCAATATAGTCAAATCCTTTTGAGTTTAGAAGGAATAGGTTTGCGTCATTATTACTAATTATGGTTTTTTTATCATTGGTTTTTATTTTATTTAGTTTTAGATTGTTTTTGATTAATTTAATTGATTTTTCTGATAAATCGTTAATGTATAACTCATTGATTATTCCTTTATTTAATTCTTTAAGGAATCTTATAGCTCTTATGCCAGAACCTGCTAAGGGTAGGGCTAATCTTAAGTCTTTTTTGTTTAATGCGTTAAGTAGTATGATAGAAGTGTCTCTGTTTAGCTTCATAACTGGGTTGTAGAAGACTTCCATCTGCTTTGAGACTACTTTTTCTGGTTTTATGTTTAGCTTTGCTTTTCCTTCTGTTATTATTTCCATGTGATTTGGGAATATATTAGTGTTTATATCTTTAACTGATATGAAAAGATTTTAATATAAGTTATGGGATGATTGATAGGATGACATACATGAATGGTGGACCAGGTAATTATTCTGCTGATAGAGTCGCTAGTGGTGGATCGGTAAATTTAACTCCTAATGTTTCTGGTGATTTAGTTGCTTTGGGTATGAAACCCATTTATCTTCCTGATAATGATGGTGTGAGTCCAACAGCTGTGGCAGATGTGAATACAAGATATAGTGGTATGACTGTTGGAGGAGCTATAGCAGCGGCACTTTCAGCTTTAGTTTTAGGCTTGAGTCTTTCAAGTTCTCCTTTACTTACTAAAATTGCTGAAGCGGAGACACCTGGTGAAGAACCAGTGGTAGAGATATCTGCTGGTGTAAGGTATGGTGTAGAAAGAGTTGTTAGAATTTCTGAATTTGATCCCGATTTGGTTAGGGAGTAAGAGTTCTGTACTACTTTATAGTAGTTATTAAGGAAAGATTTATATATGGGTATTTATTGGTGTATTCGATATGAAACAATTAAAACCTGCTGGAGAGAGTTATGCTCCTATTTATAGTGATGTTAGTACTCCTATTGCCTTAGGTGTTGGGCCGCAAATAGTTGGGTGGGAAGTTACTAGGCGAAATGGAGAATTACTTTATGCTGATTTTGGTGGACGAGATGCAAAATTTTATGATGATCCTGAGTTAGTTGAAGCATTATTAGCGCAAGAAGAAGTTGGTGGAAGACATAATGGTATGGGGAGAGTTGGAACTCTTGCAAAAGCCGCATTATTGATTCTTGGTGTTGGTATTGCTTCACAATATGTTACAACTGATGATTCTTCGTTAAATACTTATGTAGGAGATACACATCAAACTGCAAATGTTGATGGAGATTCTGGTTTAGAGTTTGAACCAGGGGTTAACTATATTATGGAATATAGACCAAGAGGTTTAGGGAGAGTTGATAGTGCTATAAGAAGAGGAAAAAGAAAGTTATCAAGTATGGTTGATTCACTTTTAAGAAAATTATAATTAAATTGAATTTTTTTATCTTTTTTGAACTCTATTTTCTAAACCTTTTGAAACGTAAACAACTTCGCCTAGAGTTGGATTTGGGGTTCCGGTTGTTAATACTGCATCATATCTAGATCTGGCAAATATCTCTGTGAATCTAATCACAGATTCGATAGGTAACTCTGCCCCTTCTAATTCTCTTGGGACTGTTAAATGAATTAAACAAGTTGGTTGATCAGTTAGTCCTAGTTCTCTTACAGCTTTATTTATTGCTTCTAATCTTGGATCTCCTTTGTATTCTTTAGGAATGGGTTCAAGTAACGCTTCGTAATTGGCGACAGTGACATGCATAGGATCATAACTTTGACTTCTTGAACGTCCCTCCCAAAGAAATAAAGTCATTTCTGTTGCTGGATTATCTAGCGGATATCTTATTTTAAAAATTTAAGAAAAAAATAATTTATCTAATGTTTAGATAAACGTACTCCCAGTCTTTGAACTGACTGTTAGAAACTTCGACTCTTGCAATGTAGTCTCCTGGCTTCACGCTTTCATCAGGTGTCCAGTAGAATCTTGCAACTTGGTTATCTTGTGCTTGTAAGTCGAATCCTTGTGAGTATAGTGTTACTCCAAGATCATGTATGAATATTCTTGCTCTTGTCCTGTCAAAATCTTCATTTAAATCATTGTTTACAAGAACAAATAGTTCGTTTTCTTGTCCTATCTGAATAGGTTCACTGATAAAAACTTTGCTTAATGGTGCAAAACCACTTAGTAATACGGTGCTTAAAACCAATAAAAGTCCGATTATTTTTTTCATTTTATATTTCCCCCTATTATGATACTATTTACGAATAGCAACTGATATTTAAACATTTTGGTTTTGTCCTATAAGTAAAATAACATAAAAAAGTTTATATAGTTTCATCAATAAGTTAGGTGTATGACAGCAAAAATAATAGATGGGAAAAAGGTTGCTGAAAAGGTTATTTCTGATATTGGAAAAAAAGTTAAGGGGATGAAAGTGAAGCCTGGTTTGGCTGTTGTTTTGGTTGGTAAGAATCCTGCATCACAGATATATGTTGGAATGAAGGAGAAAAAGTGCAAAGAGGCAGGTTTTTATTCTGAAAAGCATGTTTTGGATGAACGAATTGATGAGATTGCTCTTTTGAAGATAGTTGATGAACTAAATCAGAACTCTAAAATCCATGGGATGCTTGTACAATTGCCCTTGCCGAAGCATATTAATGAACAACTTATAATTGATGCGATAGTTCCTCACAAGGATGCTGATGGGTTTAATCCTCTAAATATGGGAAATATGCTGATTGGGAACAATATGATTTTGCCTGCTACGCCTAAGGGTGTGATGAGGCTATTTGATGAGTATAATATTAAGTTAGAAGGTAAGCATGCTGTTGTTATTGGAAGGAGTAATATTGTTGGAAAGCCGATTTCTGTTTTGTTGCAGCAGAGAAATGCAACCGTTACAATGTGTCATTCTAGGACTAAGGATTTGAAAGGGATTACTAAGAAAGCAGATATTATTGTTGCTGCTGTTGGGAAGGCTAAGATGATTAAGAAAGATATGGTGAAAAAAGGTGCAGTTGTTATTGATGTTGGGATGAATAGGGATAAGGGTAAATTGTGTGGAGATGTTGATTTTGAGCATGTTAAGAGTGTTGCTTCCTATATTACGCCAGTGCCTAGAGGAGTTGGGCCTATGACTATTGCTATGCTGCTTGAGAATACGTTGGAATGTATGGAATTGAGGAAATGATGGTTAAACTAAACCTTTATATATCTAATTATACTTCTTTATTTACGGTGAAATAAATTTTAAACATTGCCGTATTGGGGTCAACGAGAGGAACTGACTTACAGGCAGTAATAGACTCCATAGAGAATGGCAAGTTAAATGATGTTAAGATTTCTGTTGTTATAAGTAATAAAGAAGGTGCATTCATTCTTGAGAGGGCTAAACAGTATGATATTAAAGCTATGTTTATTGATCCTAAGGGGAAGAGTAAGGAAGAATATGATGAAAAGATAATGAAGGTTCTTGAGAAGGAAAGTATTGATTTAGTTCTGCTTATTGGTTATATGAAATTGATGTCAACAGAGTTTGTTGGTAAATGGAAAAACAAAGTTATGAACATACATCCTAGTTTACTTCCAATGTTTGCTGGTGGTATGGATAGGGATGTACATCAGGATGTTTTAGATCGTGGGGCAAAGGTTTCTGGATGTACTTTGATATTTATTGATGAAGGTGCCGATACTGGTCCTGTGATACTGCAAAAATCTGTTGATGTTTCTAATGGTGAGACAGTGGATAGTTTAAGGGAGAAGGTACAGGAAGCTGAGCAAGAAATTATAATTAAAGGAATTGAGTTGTTTAGAGATGGAAAGTTAGAAATAGTTGGAAGAAAAGTAAAGATATTGGAGTAGGTGGTAACAATGGTGAAGAGAGCATTAATTTCGGTTTCAAACAAAGAAGGAATTGTTGAGTTTGGTAAGGGGCTACAAGAATTAGGTGTTGAGATATTATCCACTGGTGGTACTGCTAAACTTCTAAAAGAGAATGGTGTTGAGGTTAAGATGGTTTCTGAGCATACTGGACATCCTGAGATTTTGGGTGGAAGGGTTAAGACATTACACCCTAAGGTACATGGTGGGATATTGGCTTTAAGGGATAAGGCAGATCATGTTAAACAACTGCAGGATTATAATATTGATGCTATTGACTTAGTTGTTGTTAATTTATATCCGTTTCAAGAGACTGTCTCTAAGAAAAATGTTAAATTTGCAGATGCGATTGAGAATATTGATATTGGCGGGCCTACGATGATTAGGTCTGCTGCAAAGAACTTTGAGCATGTTGGTGTTATTGTTGATCCTGCTGATTATCCGAAGGTCTTAGATGAGTTGAAGAAGAAGAAAAAGCTTACAAAAGAATCTAAGAATCAACTTGCAGTTAAGGCATTTAAGCATACTGCTTCTTATGACTGTATTATTGGAGAATATCTTTGTGGTTGCAAAACTAATGGAGTTTTTCCTGAATTGTTGAACTTGACTTTTGAGAAGGTTCAGGATTTAAGGTATGGTGAAAATCCACATCAGAAAGGGGCTTTTTACAAGGAACCCTTTTTGCTTGAGACATCTATAGTTGGTGCGAAGCAGTTGTTTGGGAAGGAACTGTCTTACAATAATATTTTTGATTCTGATGGGGCATTTGAATTGGTTAAAGAATTTAAGGAGCCGACAGTTGTTGTGGTAAAGCATGCTAATCCTTGTGGAGTTGCTTCTCGTGATACAATTGAAGAGGCTTTTGAGGATGCTTATCTGGTTGATCCGATGTCTGCTTTTGGTTGTATAATTGCGATGAACAAGCCTTGTAGTTTGAAGGTTGCGCAGATGACTAAGGGTAAGTTTATTGAGGTTTTGATTGCGCCGTCTTATGATAAGAAGGCCTTGGAGTTTTTGAAAGCGAATAAACAGCATCTTAGGATTTTAGAGACTGGACCTATCACTCAGTGCGATGAAGGGTATGAGATGAAGAAGGTTGTTGGCGGGGTGTTAGCGATGACCCGGGAATGGCCTGATGCCGATGAACTTAAGCTAGAAGTTGTTTCTAAAAGGAAGCCGTTTAAGGAAGAGTTAGAGGATTTGAAGTTTGCCTGGAGAGTCAATAAGCATGTTAAGTCAAACTCTGTTGTTTTCTGTAAAGATAAAACTGCTTATGGTATTGGGGCTGGGCAGATGTCTAGAGTTGATGCTTCTATAATTGCTACACGTAAATCTGCTGGCAGGGCTGAAGGAGGAGTTATGTCTTCAGATGCATTTTTTCCTTTTAGGGATTCTGTTGATGAGGCTGCTAAGGCCGGAGTTAAGGCTGTGATTCATCCTGGTGGTTCAAAGAATGATAAGGAAGTTATTGAGGCTGCTGATGATCATAATATGGCGATGGTGTTTACTGGGGTGAGGCTGTTTAAGCATTAAGATGGATAGGATGACAAGAACATTATGTGTAGTGGTTGCTTCTGCAGCGTTAATGGCGATTGCTCCTAGAGTTGGTAAGGGGCTATATGATCGCCCTGGTAGATTCCTTCCTAGTGGTTCTGATATTCAACAGTTCTTTAGGCAATATGATGACAGGTTACTTTCTGGTCCTGAAACTGAAGTGGTTTATGCTCCGAGTAATGGGTTGGGTGATTATGTTGTTGGATAGTAACATTTATGGTCCCTCTTGGTGGCTCTAAAAACGATAAAAAAGTTATTATAACTTTTGAAGAGAATATTCAGAAATTAAATTGCCTTAATGATCTTTTTAAATTTTTTATTAAATCTTTGTGCGGATTCTTCAATAGTTTTTTTAGAATTATCAATTTTCTTCCCATTCACCTGTAATAAACGTTCAAATTCTTTTCCACTCATTTTTTCATCACATGGTTTATATTATATCTGGAATATATAAGTTTTTCTACTTTTTTTGTTTCTCTAGTTGATTATAAGCTTCAATAACCTCTTTATAGCTATTAAAGATTTCATCAGATTGAAACTTGATTAAATCATTTTCATTTTTTAATCCAATAATCTCATCTTCAAAAATTTTCAATCTAGATTCCATCATTATCTTATGTAATCCGAATGTTAATAATACTAATAAAGCAAAATAACTAACTATTTCTAATTTTATACCGTTTTCTGTTACGAAGAATATCAGTGCAGCTTGTTCAAGAGTATACAGAATTAAAAACATAATCTCAAAGATAGACCTATGGTAAAAAGCGAATAATCTTAACTCTGCCCAATTTTTACCTATCAATCTTAAAGAATGACCTAATATAGGTATCTCTTTTTTTTCTTTTGACATGACCTCCATGCAAATGAGAAAATTACATATCTATAAATATTTTGTTGATTCCAAAATAACCTTAATTTAACGTCATAATCAGTAACCTTTATATACGGTCAGATGATACTTAATCATGTGATAGGGAGACCCTTTTTTCTTTGAAACGGTTTTGAATTTTTGTTATAGAAAAGTTTAAATATATGTAGAAGTTATTAATATTTTTAGTATGTACAAAGACAGAAATATAATATCAATAGGGGATTTTTCTAAGGAAGAGCTATTGCATTTTTTGGAAGTTGCTGAAAGGTTTGAGAAAGAGGACTTTTCTGATTTGTTAAAAGGTAAGATTCTAGCTACGTTATTCTTTGAACCTTCTACTAGGACTAGGTTGAGTTTTACATCTGCTATGGAACAGCTTGGTGGGCAAGTTTTGGGATTTGCCACACCAGGGGTTACTTCTGTCAAAAAAGGAGAGACTTTGTGGGACACAATCAAGATTACAGAGCAGTATGCTGATGTTATAGCGATAAGACATTCAATTGAGGGTGGTGCTCGGTTGGCTGCTGAAGCTGCTTCTATACCTGTTTTAAACGCTGGTGATGGGGCTAATCAACATCCTACACAGACATTACTTGATCTTTATACTATTAAGAAAGCTAGGGGAACACTTGATGGTTTGAGCATTGGGATGTTAGGGGATTTAAAGTATGGTAGGACAGTACATTCTTTGACAACTGCATTATCTCACTTTAAGACTAACTTCTTCTTTATAGCTCCTGATGCTTTGAAGATGCCTGATGAATATCTTGAAGAGTTAGATAAGAAAGGGTTGAAGTATACAGAAACAGATGACTTACTTTCAGTCAGTAAGAAGTTAGATATTCTTTATGTTACTAGGATACAACAGGAAAGGTTTCCCGATCCTATGGAGTACAACAAATATAAGGATGTGTATAAACTTGATAAGTCATTGTTGAAACACGTTAAGAAGGATATGAAGATTATGCATCCACTGCCAAGAGTAGGGGAGATAAATCCAGACCTTGATGATACACCTCATGCAATCTATTTTGAACAGGCAGGAAATGGAATTCCAGTTAGGAAGGCTTTACTTGCTTTAGTGTTGGGGAAGGTAAAATGAAGAAGGAACTAAAGATAAGCGCAATAGAGAACGGAACTGTAATAGATCATATTCCTGCTTCTAATGCGTTTAAAGCAGTTTCGATATTAGGTTTAGAGAATCATGATAATGTTGTTTCGGTTGCTAATAATCTTAAGAGTAAGGTTGTTGGGAAGAAGTGTTTGATAAAAGTTGGTGGTAAGAGTTTGACTAAGGATGAAGTCAATAAGATTGCAATAATTGCTCCTGATGCTACTGTGAATATCATTAAGGATTATGATGTTAAGGAAAAGATAAGTGTTAGCTTACCAACAGAGATGGAGAATGTTGTTAAGTGTTCTAATCCTCAATGTATAACTAATGCTGAGAAGGTTAGGGGTAAGTTCTATGTTCTTGAGAAAAAGCCTTTGAAGGTCAAATGTCATTATTGTGAGAGATGTTTTAAGAAGGATATTGAGTTGATTTGAATGTTAGGTGTTGAATTATGTGGCGTTAAGCTAGAAAGTCCTCTAGTGTTAGCTTCTGGAATTCTTGGTGTTTCTGGGAAATTAGTTTCAAGGTTTAAAGTTGGGGCTGTTACTATGAAGACTCTGACTTTGGAGAGTAGGGATGGTCATAAGAACCCTACGATTTTAGCTGGTGATGATTATTTGATTAATGCAGTTGGGCTTTCTAATCCGGGAGTTTTGGAAGGGTTGAGGGAGGTTGATGTTGCTGCCGAATCTAATGTGGTTATTGTTAGTATTTCTGGAGGGACTGTTGCTGACTTTGGTAAGTTAGCTGAAGAGGTTAGTAAGAGTAAGGCCTCTTTTATTGAAGTCAATATTTCATGTCCTAATGTTGAGGATGATTTAGGCAGGCCTTTTGCCTGTACTGCTTCTGATGCAGCTGCTGTTACTAAGATTGTTAAGGAGAATTCTTCATTGCCTGTAATTGTTAAGTTATCTCCAAATGTTGATGATATTCAAAAGATTGCTAAGTCTGTTGAAGATGCTGGTGCAGATGCACTTTGTTGCTTTAATACATTTGGACCTGAAGAGAATGAGTTTTTGTCTAATAAGAAGGGTGGTGTTTCTGGTCCTAAGATTTTTAAGAAGGCTTTGATGATGGTTAGTGACGTTGCAGCTGTTGTTAAGGTTCCAGTTATTGCTACTGGTGGGATTACTTATGGTAAGGATGCAATTGAGATGTTGAAAGTTGGTGCTACTTGTGTTGGTATTGGGTCCGGGGTTTATTTTAGAGGGATAGAAGTTTTTGATAAGGTTAATTTGGAGATTAAGGAGTATATGGTTAAGAAGGGGTTGAAAACTGTGGGAGAGATTCGGTAAAATGGATATGCCTAAGTTAGTGAAGATAAAGAAGATAGTTGATGAGAATGAGAAAGTTAAAACGTTTTTCTTAGATACTAAACTTGATGTTAAGCCTGGGCAGTTCATTATGGTGTGGATAAAAGGTGTTGATGAGAAACCGTTTAGTTTGTCTAGTGTTAAGGGAGATATTGCGGTTACGGTTGAAGTTAAGGGTGAGTTTACCAGGGCTATGTTTAAGTTAGAGGTTGGCGATGAGGTAGGGATTAGGGGGCCTTATGGTAATGGGTACTCGGCTGAGAAAGGGGCTGTTGTTGTGGCTGGTGGTTTGGGGTTAGCTCCGCTTAAACCTTTGATTGGGAAGATTAGTGGGGTTGAGGTGGTGTATGGTGCTAAGACAAAGGATGTTTTGATATTTAAGGATATGATTGAGAAGTTTGATGTTTGTACTGACGATGGTTCGTTTGGTGAAAAGGCTTTTACAACTGATATTTTGGAGAGGAAGTTGAAGGGAGGGAAAGTTAGTATTGTTTATGCTTGTGGACCTGAAGTGATGTTACTGAAGGTGTTTGAGGTTTGTGAGAAGTATAGTGTTGATTGTGAGGTTTCTCTTGAACGGTATATGAAGTGTGGTTTTGGTGTTTGTGCGCAATGTGTATGTGAAGATCAGATGGTTTGCAAGGATGGTCCTGTTTTCGGGTCAGATATGTTGAGGGGGATGAGTGAGTTTGGGAAATCGGCTCGGTTGAAAAGTGGGAAGTTAGTTAGTTTGAAGGAGTATTACGGATGATAGGGGCAATAATAACTTTAATCTTTTCTGTAATTTTGATAGCTGTTGGAGTTGTGCTTTCTGTTTCGCTTGTATTTATTGCTGCTGGGGTTCCTATGATTCTTTTTGGAGTGTTTTTGTTGGTTGTGAGTATCTTAAATTTAGTTTTTGGAACTATTGGAGGAGTTTTTTCAATATTGAGGTGGCCTTTTAGTAAGTCTAAGGGAGAGAAGTTGAAGATTAAGGAACTGAAAGTTAAAGAGAAGGAAGAAAAGAAAAAGGAGAAGAAGAAAGTTGTTGATGTTAGTGAGGAAGACGGTGTTTACAGTTAATTCTTTAGATAAATATTTAAATTGAAATATTAATAGTTGAATTATGCGTTTTTGGAGGAAGAAAAAAAGAGGAGAATCCAAGGTAGACGTTTCTCAGGTAAGACATCATAGGACTGAGATAGCTAAACCTAGTTCTTATGAAGAGCTTCTTAACTTAGTTAGATTGGTTAGTGAGATGCAGAATGAGAAGCTTGCTATCTTGTCTGGTTTAAAGGAGATATGGGATAGAGATCCTAAAGAAGGAGAAGAACTAGTTAAAAGAAGGTATCCTCAGATTCAACGTAATCAGTTAAAATGTATTTCTTACTTAAAAGAATCTTTAGATTCGAATTCTGGAAATAGTATCTTCTTGATGGCTTTTTCAAGTATCGAGGGTATTGATGGAGACGATTATATCAAATATTTTGATTTCAGCGAACTTTCAGTTAGGTTACAGGAGTTAACTAAAACAATCGAAACTATAGAGAAAAGGATGCAGGGGAACTTGGATTTATTTGATGATTCGAATGAGATGAAGCTTATTACTGAACTAGATAAAATAACTGCTAGTGAAGTAACTCATTCTAATATTTTAGGTACTCGTAATAGGGCAACTATTCTTGAAACAACTTTCAATAATCTTAGTGGGCGGGCTTTGGAGATAGTTAGGAATGGGTTGATTGATGCTCGGGCAAGGTTTCTTGTAGAATTAATTGAAGGATTTAGTGAATTTTTGGAGTTTGTCAGAAATATTGCAGAGAATATTGAAGTCTTTAAGCTGAATGAAGCAGATCATGGTCATTTTAAGAAGATTCTTGAAAGAATACTTGAGTATTGTGGAGCTTGTCATGGAAGTATTGAGAACCTTCAGATTAAGGTGATCTATAATGTATATAAGGAAGTGATTGAAGAAGGTTATAAGATGAATTGGAGCAATCTTCATACTGCTTTGAGTAGGGTCCAATTGACTAATGGGATTAGAGAATTTTCGCATGATAGGCTTGTTGATTTAGCTAGGATTTTGGAATTGGTAGGTGATTTTAGTACAAATATCGAATTATTAGTTCAGATAGCCAAGGTAATAAATAGCAAGCTTCTTATTGAGTATTTTGGCAAGGGAGATTATGAGAAAATATTACGTTCTACCTATTATTGGGCGAAGGATGGTGGAGATGTAGTAGGTTTTGGTCTGACGAGATACGTGTCTTATATGAGGAAGTTGAAGGAAGACGGTTTACTGGAACAGGGATACGATTCTTTTAAATTATACCGATTTATTGAAGCTGCAAAGAGAATAGGGCGAATAAATTTAATGACTTATGAAAATGTTAGGAGTTTGATTGTCTTTGGTAATAAGTTGTATTCATCTGGTGTTAGGTCTGAAGATATTATTAAACATTTTGATCTTTCAATTTTCTTATGTATTTCTAATGATTTTGAAAGCTTGATTGATGGTATAAGTTCGTCAGATTATACTCAAATAGTTAAAGGTCTATATTTTTGGAAAGAAAAAGGAGGAACACCAGAATGGTTTGATGCAAGGGTTCTTTTTAGTAGATTGAATGTTTGTATTAGTGAAGGTATTATAACGGAAACTTCATCAGATAATTCTTTAATTAGATTTTTAGTTAGTGCTCAGAAGATGGGCATATTTAGAAGTTTAGACGCACATCTGTTTGATAATCTTATTGAACTTTCTGTATTTTTTATTTCATTGGATGATCTTACTTATGAGAAGGGGATGGAAAACTTACCCGAATGGGGTTATTATGTAATTAAGCAATATAATGTAAAGGGAGAAATTGAAAAGGTTGGAAAAGAGCAGTTTGAATTAATATTGAGGACTTTGCTTGAAATGTTTACTAAATATGGTCATGTAGAAAATGCAAGAAACCCTGCAGAGGTTCTTGATTTGATCATTGCTGTTGACAAAGAAGGAAATTTCCTTCAAAACAAACGTGATTTTTATATGATATACTGGTTTATTGAAGAGTTATTCCATTCTGGAGTGGTTCAAGCATGGAATTTGGAGACTACCGAGATAGTCTCTTTGATTAATGAAGTAAAAAGAACGTTTGAGGGAAATACAAAGAGTGTACTTTGTATAGCATTATTTTCTATGATTAGTGCTGGTTTAATGAATGGTAAGGCTGATAAGGAACCATTGAAATTTCTTAAGTCTGTTAGAGACATCTTAGGTGTGAGACTCTTTAATCCATTCTGTTCTTCATTTTATGACCCTACTACTATAAATACGATCAAAGGGATGGGTTTTGGTGGAGTTATTAGATTTATCAGAGCGTGGCCTGGAGAAATTAGACCTTTGATGTTTCCTGGAATCTTGAACTATTTAATTAAAAAAGGAATTATTAGTGGGAATGGGTGGAGCAAAACTTTAAATTTCTTAAATCTACTTTATGAAGAATGTTCTCCTGACCTTAGAAGTGTTTTTTTTGCCATTAACTTTTATCGTGTTCCGGATGAGTTCTTGCAAAATCTAAATATTGAGGGTTATATGCTCTATCTTAAAAAGAGGGGTGCTGATTATGCAACAGTAGAAAGTGAAATTAATGTAGGTAGAGTTACTATTCATACTACAAGTGCATACGCAGGAGGCGATGCAAGGGAAGAGGGAGATGAGGATAGGCAGGATAGTTATAATAATATCATAAATTGTATAGAACATCAAGGAGATTTTCCTTTGAGTGGCTCGACTGTTAAGCTAGGTGGTCATTCATCAGTTACAATGGGACACACAATTGGACTTAGAGAACAAAGTAGTATTGGGGTTATTTTTAGTGGAGGTTACATGTATGAGGCTCATTCACAGGATGTTGGAAGCGTATCTCATAGGGGGAAAAGATCTGGAAAATCATATAGAACTGGTAGATGGGATTTTAAAGAGAGAAAATCAGGCTATTTTGGTAAATCTACTTATAAGCATGAAACATACCCAGAGTATGATTTAGAATATAGGAGGAAATCAATTGCTGAAGCTGGTGTTTATAATGAATTGCTGCTTAGGGGATGGACTGTGGCAGGGATATTCTTTGATGGAAGGGTTGAGGGTATAGATCCACTTATACTCAAGAAGCTTATTGAGATATCGAAAAAACTTTCTAATAGGGAGTATCCAAATCCAGAATACCTTAATAGAAAAGATAAAAAGGAGATTCCTAAAAAAATTAAAAGAGTATTCCCTATTTATGAATTTGGGGATGGGGGTGAATTTGGGAAATTTGCAGTTAAGGTTTTTGAACCGTAAACCAAAAAACAACAAACTTTATTAAATATTAACTTTCTTGAATGAATAGATGATATCAAAGCTAATAATAAACGGTAAAATACTTGAGAATGGAGAGTTAGTAGAGAAAAATATTCTAATTGAGAATCATAAGATAAGGGAGCTAATTGATGATCAGGTTACTGTTGATGAGATTATTGATGTTAAGGGGAAGATCATATTACCTGGTTTGATTGATTGTCACGTTCATATGAGGGAGCCGGGGTTTACTGAGAAAGAGGATTTCTTTACTGGTTCTAAGGCTGCTGCGATTGGCGGGATTACTACTTTTTTGGATATGCCTAATAATAAGCCGCCGATTGTAACTGTTGAGGCCCTTGAGCAGAAACGGAAACTGGCTAAGAAATCTATTGTTAATTATGGTTTTCATTTTGGATCAACTCCTGATAATCTTTCTGAGATAGAGAAGGCTGAGAAAATTGCTTCAGTTAAGGTGTATATGAATGCAACAACTGGAGATTTGCTTGTTGATAGGGATGAAAACTTAACTTCTTTGTTTAAAGCTGCTAATAGAATTAGTGTTCATGCAGAAGGTCCAGCAGTTGAAAAGGCAATTGATATCTTTAAGAGTATCGATAATAAGAAAAAGAAATTGTACTTATGCCATGTGGCGACTGCTGAAGAGATGGAGACTATTAAGAAGAATAAGAAAGCTAATATTCATGTTGAGGTTATCCCGCACCATTTATTTCTGACTTCTGAGGATGCTAAAGATGGTTTTACTAAGATGAAGCCTAGTTTAAAGAGTAAAACAGACCAAGATGCTTTGTGGGAAGGGATAAAGAGTGGAATAGTTAGTACGATTGCAACTGATCATGCTCCGCATACTATTTTGGAGAAACAATCTGAGAATCCGCCATATGGTGTTCCTGGTGAAGAGACTTTATTACCATTATTATTGAATGCTGTGAATGAAGGTAAGTTGAGTTTGGCAAAGGTTGTTGAGCTTACTGCTGAGAATCCTGCTAAAATCTTTTGTTTGAAGGATAAGGGGAAGATAGAAGAAGGTTATGATGCAGATTTAGTTGTTGTTGATATGGAACTTGAAAAAGAGGTTAGGAATGAGGACCTTAAGACTAAATGTAAATGGAGTTCATTTAATGGTCGGAAGCTGAAAGGATGGCCAATAATGACGATAATAAGCGGAAAATTAATAAATAACAACGGAATTCTGACTGATACTCATAAAGGTAGGGAGGTGGTTTATTATGAACGAAAAAGTAGCCCAAGCATTGTGTGATGCTCAGGTTGTAAAATTTGGAAGTTTTCAACTGGCATCCGGAAGAGAGAGTCCTGTTTATATTGATTTGAGAATTTTACCTTCTTATCCTAAGGCCTTTAGAGTTGTGATGGATGAGTTTTCTAACTTGGTTAAGGAATTGGACATTGATATTGTTGCAGGTATAGAGACTGCTGGAATTCCAATTGCGACTGCTGTTTCGGTTATTACAGAAATACCCATGGTATATGTAAGGAGAAGGCCTAAAGGTTATGGAACTCAATCGATGATTGAAGGGGTTGTTAGTAAGGATCAGAGAGCTGTCTTGATAGATGACCTGATTACAAATGGAGCTTCAAAGACTAGGTTTATAGAAGGGATAAGGGCTGCTGGTGCAAAAGCAAATAAGGTTGCTGTTATACTTGACAGGGGTCAGGGTGGAAAAGAAGCACTTTCTAATGATGGGATTGAACTGAGCAGCTTGATAACGCTAAAAGAGTTGTTAGATTATATGAGGGAACATTCAATGGTAGAAAAAGAGAAATATGAGGAAGTACTAGGGTATTTAGAAGAAAATGTCTAAAATAATAAAACAAGATAGGAGTGTAATAGTTGCATGTGATGTTGGCACTATTGAGAAATTGAAGGAATTAGTTGAAGAAACATCAAATGTTGACGGGATAGGCGGCTTTAAAATAGGGTTTAGCCTAGTTGTTCCGTTTGGTGTTGAGAAAGTTGTAAGTACAATAAATGATGTTACTGACCTTCCTATAATATATGATCATCAGAAAGCTGGAACTGACATTCCTGATTTGGCAGATACTTTTATGAAATCTATTAGGGGAGTAAATGCTGTTATACTATTTCCACAAGCTGGACCTGAGACTGAGAAGTCATGGATAACTGCTGCAAAGAAGGCGGGTTATGGAGTTATAGTTGGCGGAGAGATGACTCACAAAGGTTATTTGGTTGGAGATGGTGGTTTTATAGCTGATAATGCACCTGAGAGGATATATACAATTGCTTCTGCTGCTGGTGTTAACGATTTTGTAGTTCCTGGGAACAAACCTGATAGGATTAAGGAGTACAGAGAGATGTTAGAGAGGTTTAAGCCGGTGTTTTATTCTCCTGGATTAGTTGCTCAAGGGGGTAAGCTAACTGAATCTGCTAAAGCTGCTGGTGAAAGGTGGCATGCAATTGTTGGAAGAGGGATTTATCAACAGAAGGATATGCATAATGCTGCTAAGGAATTGGTTAAGGAGATAATTTAGGATGGTTAAGGACAAGAAATTGTTTAGAAGTTCTGATAATAGGATGGTTGCGGGAGTGTGTGCTGGAGTTGGAGAGTATTTTAACATTGATCCGACCGTTGTTAGAGTTGGATGGGTAATATTTACTCTACTTAGTTTTGGAGTTGGAGTTCTTGCTTATATTGCTGCTTGGATAATTATTCCTGAGAAGTGAGTTTATCTCTTCATATAGAATTCTTTCTTGTTTTTTTCGAATCTTTCTATTGAATATCTTAACATTGTTCTTGGCATTTGTTTGTAGTGTTGGTTTAGGAATTGTTCTTCAGTTTTTAGGTCTCTTTTTCCTATTTCTCTTAACATCCAGCCAACTGCTTTGTGGATTAAGTCGTGAGGGTCGTTTAGTAGTATTTTGGCTATTTTTAGGGAGTCCTTAAAGTCATTATCTTTTATGAACCAGAATGTTGCTAAGATTGAGATTCTTTTTTCCCAAAGGTGGTTTGATTTTGCCAGTTTGTAGAGTATTGATCTGTCTTTGTCTTCAAGATAAGCCCCTACAATCTTATGTGCAGATAAATCAACTAAGTCCCAATTGTTTATGTTTTTTGTATTTTTTAGATAAAAATTGTAGATGGTTTTTTTATTCTTGTTGTCAGCTCTAGTATATTTGTGCATTAGGATGAATAAAGCGATTAATCTATGTTCATGGATTTTTGAGTTTAGCAATGATTGGATGTCTTTTAAGTTTAGATCTGTGTATTTTGCTGCTGTTTTTCTTTGTATGGGAACCATTATTCCTAGAAATATATCTCCTTCACCATATTCGCCTTTACCTGTTTTGAAGAATCCTTGAAGGAGTTTAGCTTTTTTAGGATTTGCTAGTTTTTTTAGTTCTTGTTTTAGTTTTTCTGCTGACATTTTTTATTAAGATTATTATGTTGTAGATTATTGAGATAATGAATCCTAATGCACTCAATAGGCTTAATATGAAGAATATTGCTTCTTCAACTCCGAATAGGGCGTCTACGAGATTATGCAATATTGCGAATACTATGAATGCTAGTGGTAAGAAGATTAATATTTTAATTCTTCTTTTCATAGAGATAGATGTGATTTATAGATATTTAATGCTTTGGTTTTAATAAACAAAGATTTAAATATTGCTTTGATTTGATTAATAGTATGAAAATTGGAGTTATTGGTGCTGGTAAAGATTTGCCTGAGTTGAAGTATGAATTGGCTAATGAGGTGGGTAAGGAGATTGTTAGGAATAAATGTGTTTTAGTTACAGGTGGGTGTTTTGGTTATCCAAATGCTGCTGTTAAGGGTGCTTTGGAGGAAGGTGGTAAGACAATTGCTATTAGTCCTGCTAAGGATGAAAAGGAACATGTCGGTAAGTATGGTTTTCCACTTGAGCAGAGTGAGATAATTTATACTGGTCTTGGGATACCTGGAAGGAATAAGGAAGTTGTTTTGAATTCTGATGTTATTATTATGATTGGTGGTGAGATTGGGACGTTAAATGAGATGACTTATGTTTTGTATGAGAAGAAGGCGTTAGGTGTTATGTTGGGTTCAGGTGGCGTTACAGAGGTTGTTCCGCAGATAATTGATGTTTGTAAACGGTATAAGGGGAAGAGTAAGATTGTTTATAGTGATGATCCTAAAGAATTGGTTAAGAAATTAATAGAGGTAATTAAATAAATTAATATTAAAATTTATTAAACACTATTTCTATAAACTCGTGGTATTTGGGATCTGTATGATCTAAATAAGTTGAGAAAGGGTTCTGCGATTGCTTCGTACACTCTCATTTTTTGAGCTACATATGGTGGTCTTTCTACATGATATGGTTGACTCCATCGTGCAGCTTCTCCACACATATCACCAAGAACTCCCATTCCCAGAGCTAAGATAGCTGTTTCTGTTTCCCCAGCGACAAGTCCTGCAATACCGCCAACTTTTGCAAGATCTCCTGCGACATTCATTCCAAGTTGTATAGCTTGAGTAACAAATGCTTCTCCTCTGGTTGCTTGTAGTTTTTCCATTATGTTGATGGGGAATTGGTTATTGTTTATAAATATTATTACCGAATATTGGTATTAAATTAAAGATAATCAAAATTATAAAAATACTTTAATTCTTTATTATTAATACATATTATTTTAAATAATCTTAAAAAGATCTAATAACAAAAACATTCTTAAATAACCAAATCAAATAGATTTAAAATGGAAGATTTTATTTATGAGCCATGGGAGGATAGTAAGCTGTTGGAGAAGCATGTTAAGGAACTGTCTAAAGGAGATGTTTTAGATATTGGGACTGGTTCTGGTATACAAGCTGAGGCTGCTGCTTCTAATTCTAAGGTTAAGTCGGTTCTTGCGGCCGATATTCAGAAGGAAGTTATTGTGCATTGTAAACAAACTATAAAAAATAAAAAAATAACTTTCAAAGTAAGTGATTTGTTTAAGAATGTTAAGGGTAAGTTTGACACCATTATTTTTAATCCGCCTTATCTCCCCAACGAGTTAAATCTTAAGGATATTCGGTTGGATGGTGGGAAAAAGGGTTATGAGGTTATTGGTAATTTTTTGAATTCTGTTAATGAATATTTGAAACCTGATGGTGTTGTTATGATTGTGTTTTCTTTGCTTTCTAAGAAGGATAAAGTTGATGAGTTTATAGCTAACAATATGTTGGAGTTTGAGGAACTTTCTAAGGAGCATATATTTTTTGAGGATATTTACGTTTATAAGATCTGGAAGAATGATGTATTGAAGGAAGTGGAGAAGAAAGGTGTTAGTGATGTTAAGAAGTTGACTAAGGGACATAGGGGTTTAATATACACTGGGAAGTATAAGGGTTCGAAGGTTGCAATTAAGGTTAAGAATCCAAAGTCTGAGGCAATTGGGCGGATTGTTAATGAAATAAATAATTTGAAGGTTTTGGATAAGAAAAATATCGGGCCTAAGTTGTTGTTTTGTTCTGAGGATCATTTTGTTTACAAGTTTGTTAGCGGGAAAATGATTTTGGATTATATTTCTGGAGAGGGGAAGATGAATGTGATTAAGGTTTTGAAGGATGTGTTTAATCAAATGTTTGTTTTGGATAAGTTGAAGATAAATAAAGAGGAGATGCATCATCCTTTGAAGCATGTTATTGTTGGTAGGAAGCCTGTTTTGATTGATTTTGAGAGGGCGAATACTGCATATAAGCCCCATAATGTGACTCAATTTTGTCAGTTTGTTATGTCTAGTCATAAATTGCTATCTAGTAAAAATATTAAAGTTAGTAGGAAAGAATTGATTGAACTTTCTAAAAAATATAAAAGGAATCCTACGAAAGAGAATTTTGAGGGGATTGTTAAGTTGTTGAAATGAAGTTTAATGAGAAGGTTTTGGAGTTGTGCAAGAAGATTCCTAGGGGTAGGGTGACGACTTATAAAATAATTGCGGGAAAGCTAAAAACTAAAGCATATCGGGCAGTAGGAACTGCTCTGAAAAACAACAACCAACCAATTATTATCCCTTGCCATAGAGTTATTAACTCAAATGGAAGTTTAGGTGGTTACCAAGGAAAACTAAGTAATCCCAATAAAATAGAACTATTAAATAAAGAAGGAATTGAAATAAAAAATGATAAAATAGTAGAATTTGAAAAATGTTTACATAGATACTAATTATTTCTTTTTCTTGACTTTCTTAATATCTTTTTCAAGCTTTAGTTTGTCAAGTAGTTCTTTGTATCTGTTTCTGATTGTAACTTCAGTAACACCAGCAACATCTGCAACTTCTCTTTGAGTACGCTTTTCGCCATGTATTAAAGCTGATACGTACAAAGCAGCTGCTGCTATTCCAGTAGGGCCTCTACCAGAGGTTAATTCAGCTTTTTGAGCCTTTTCTAAGATTTCAATTGATTTTGATTGTGTTTCTGCACTTAGTTTTAGAGCTGATGCGAATCTTGCAATGTAATCGGCTGGATTGCTTGGCATTATTGTAATTCCTAGTTCTCTTGTAACGAATCTGTATGTTCTTCCAATCTCTTTCTTTTCGATGCTTGATGCTTCTGATAGTTCATCTAGTGTTCTTGGAACTTCGTGACGTCTGCAAGCGGCATATAATGCTCCTGCAACTACTGATTCCATACTTCTACCTCTTACAAGTCCCCTTTGGACTGCTAAAGTGTAGATTCTAGCTGCTTCTTCCTCTACTGATCTTGGTAATTTTAAGTATGAAGAGACTCTTTTTAGTTCTGCAAGTGCTAATTTTAGGTTTCTTTCAATAGCGGTTGAAATCCTGTACTGCCATTTTCTTAATCTGAAGAATTTATCTCTATTTTTACCGCCCATCTTAAATAAGTCGCCTTTTTGACCTACTTCTGTACCTAAACCTTGATCATATTGAGTATAAGTCATCGGAGCTCCAGTTCTACGCTTTTTGTCACTATCGTTAGCGTCAAACTCTCTCCATTCTTGCGAGAAGTCAACCATCTTATCTTCTAGAACTAGACCACAGTCTTTACAAACTATCTCTCCTTTATCTCTATTCCAGGATAGATTTATGCCACTACACTCAGGACATTTTTTTATCATATCTGCCATTTTAGTTCACATGCTATAGTAAGGATTAATCAAGATAATAGCTTCCAATACCCCCAACTAGTATCATTGACGTGATGTTCCAATAACTTTATATATAGGATATTTTGCTAGTATTTAAATCTTTCGGTCATTTTTGGGTAATTTTTGTCTATATGGACAATAAATGTTATCCTGAAATGTCAAAATATTTATAAATCAATGAAAGAATCTAGTATTTATATGCCGCGGTGGCACAATCTGGTACTGCGCGGGCCTTGAGAATTAGTTTCAAGTTAGCCCGTTTCCTCACGGATATCCCAGTTCAAAACTACGGTTTCGTGCGTAGCCTATGATGGGCGAAGATGGAAACCGAAGGTGAAAGTCTGGGCCGCGGCGTATTTTTCTTATTCTTAGTCGAAAAGTTTAAATAGTTATTAATCTAGAGAATAATAATTGGGGGAATAGATGGTAATGTATCCTGAAGAGATTCTAAATGAATCTCCGATAGAGAAAAAAGAGAAAAAATTAAAGGAATTTTCTGGCATAAAGGAAAGGCTAGCTTTTTTGAATAGAAGGGATGAGAAAAGCCAGGATGAATTCAACAAGTACATACATCTTCTTTTAGAGAATGAAAATTGCAAGTATATGGCGAACCATAGGGAAGTTTTGAGCTTATGTAATCACAACTTGTTTGACTGTAAATTTCGAAGTAGGGATAATTTTAATCATAATGGAAAATTGAAGTTTGAATGTACAAGAGAAAAGACGTTAAAACTTAAGAGCTTACTTTAGAACAAATACTTTAGCTTGTTTTAGGATATATTTTGCATAATTTAGTCTTTCTTTGCTTTCTGCATATATTGTAAAAAGTTTACTTCCTTTTGTGATTTTGTTCCCTACATGTTTATGTAAGAAGATACCTGCGCCTTTTGCTGAAGGTGCTCCTGCTACTCTTGCTATTTTTGAAACTAGATTGTTGTTGATTGCCTTTACTATTGATGATTTTTTTGATTCTATTGTGTAATTGAACTTTCCAATCTTAATTTTGTTTGGGTCGATGTTTGGGTTGCCGTTTTGAGCTTTGATGATTTCTTTCATCTTTTTGTATGCTCTTCCGGAGTCTAGAATATCTTTTGCTTTGTTTTTGTAATTTTTCATGCCTGCCAATTTAAATATTTCTGAAGCCAATTGGATACACTTTTTTTCTAAGTTATTAGGTGCATTGGAATCTCTTTTGAGAAGCCATAGAACATCCCTTGCTTCTAATGCAGGGCCTATTCCGTTGCCAATTGGCTCTTCGCCTTTAGTTATTACGACTTTGATATGTTTGTTTAGTTTTTTTCCAATATCCTCAAAGTCTTTTTTTAGTCTTAGTGCTTCTTTTTTTGTCTGTACTTTAGCACCTTTACCAACTGGTATATCGATTATTATATGGGTTGAGGAGACTGAATGTTTTTTTGCCATGATTGATGCTAAAAGTTGAGATTCTGCATCAATGCCTAATGGTTTTTCAACTCTGATGATTTTATCATCTGCTGGCGCTAGGTTTAATGCTCCACCCCAAACAATTGATGCGTTTGTTTTGTTAACAATGGATTTCATCTTCTTTAGTGGGAATGATACATCTGCTAGGACTTCCATCGAATCAGCTGTTCCTGCTGGAGAAGTTATTGATCTTGAACTTGTTTTAGGTATCGTTAATCCGGCTGCTGCTATTATTGGAACTACCACCATTGTTGTTCTATTGCCTGGAACTCCACCAATACAATGTTTGTCGATAATAGGATATCTTTTTAGCTTTAGGGTATCTCCATGTTTTGCCATGGCTTTTGTTAATAGAATAGTTTCTTTTGAGCTTAGTCTATGGGTGTAGCAGGCGGCAACAAAATAAGTTATTTCAGTTTCGCTAAGTTTATTGTTTACTATATCCCATACAATTTGGTCAATCTCTTTTTTTGTTAGTTTTTCTCCGTCAAGTTTTTTTTTTATGTGGATTAAGGATAATGGTTTTCTTGCGAGTTTAATTGAGACTTTGTCGTTATGTTTTAGGTTTAGAGAATGGACTGTTTCTTCAAAGACTCCAATTTTTCCTCTTGGCACTGCTCTTTGGCTTTCTGCAATGTCAACTACTGCTGTTTCTGTCTTTTTTCCTTTGGTTATTTTTATTCTGTCTGAAACGTGGATGTCGAATTTCTTTGCGTCATATTCATTTAGAATTACAATTAATGATCCTCCTGTAGCTATATCCATGTCTTTTACTTTTAGTTCCATAATTAGTTTTTTTGATTATGATGTTTAAATAGTTTTCTAAGTCAAGAGTTATAAGTTAAACAATAAATTATTTAAATGGTTATTTGCACCTAATCATTAATGGAATTTAAGAATATTTTTTCATTTGATATTAAATGGAACTTTAAGACGATTAGTGCTTTCTTGTTTTTGTTGATATTGCCAAATTTGTTAGGTGTAGTTAATTTTTCTACTCCTTTTGGGTTTCAGATTCATTCTTTTCAAGTAGCTGTCTTTTTGGCTGCTTTGATTTATGGGCCTTCTGGTGGGTTCTTATCTGGGTTTGTTGGTTCTTTTTATTCGGCTTTGTTGACCGGGAATCCTTACATTATTGTTGGTAATGCAATCTTAGGGTTTTTTGTTGGGCTTTTTGCAAGGTACGGATTTAATGTTGCACTGAGTGTGTTGTTGGCTTACATGATTCAGTTGCCTTGGTTACTTATTACTGACTTTTATTTAGTTCATTTACCTGTTCCTTTTTTACAGGGGTTGATTATAGCTCTTCTTGTATCTAATATGGTTTGGGCAATTGTTGCGTCTGTTGCCATTAAACCGGTAAAGAAGTTACTAGAATGATAAATCCTGATTTTTCTAAATATTCTCTTGTGCTTGTTAGTGATGGGAATGTAGTTTTTTCATCACAAAAGTCAGGGTTACGACCTTTGATGGAATGTGTAGATGAGTTTAGGGGGAAGTTGAATAAGTGTGAAGTGCATGATAAAGTTATTGGGCTGGCTGCTGCACGGTTGATTGTTTATTCTGGGATGATTGATTGTGTTCGTACTTTGACTTGTAGTAAGTTGGGTGAGGAATTGTTGAGGAAGCATGATGTAGATGTTAAGGCTGAAAGTATGGTTGATAATATACTTACTATTGATAAGATGAGCATATGTCCTATGGAGTTAAAGGCTATTGGGATAAATAATGAAAACTTTTATTTGGCTATGAAGAAGCGATTTGAGGACGGTTTAGTAAAACCGTAATCTTTATATATTGATGAACACATACCTTTTTAATGCGATTAGCAAAAGATTTATTAACAATTAGTTCTAGGAAATTATTAGGTGGTGTTATCGATGGTTAAATACATAGTTGTAGCTGGGGGAGTGATGTCTGGTGTTGGAAAGGGTGTTACGACTGCTTCTGTTGGGAAGATTTTACAGGAATATGGTTATAAAGTAACTGCTATTAAGATTGACCCTTACATTAATTATGATGCTGGTACTCTTCGTCCTACTGAACATGGGGAAGTGTGGGTTACTGATGATGGTGGGGAGATAGACCAGGACTTGGGGAACTATGAGAGGTTCTTTGGGATAGACATTCCTAAGAAAAACAATCTTACTACCGGTCAAATTTATAAGACAGTTATTGATAAGGAAAGGAAGGGGGAGTTTTTAGGAGAGACAGTTCAGTTTATACCGCATATTCCTAATGAGATAAAGAGAAGGATAAGGGATGCTGCAAAGGATTATGATATTGCACTTATTGAGATAGGGGGGACTATTGGAGATTTTGAGAATGTACCTTTCTTATTTGCAATGAAGAGTATTGAGAGGGAGTTAGGTGAAGATCAAGTTGTTTACATGTTGATAACTTATTTGCCAACTCCAGGTCATATTGAGGAGATGAAGACGAAGCCTACTCAACAAGCAGTTAGGATGTTATCTGAGAACGGTATATTTCCAGATTTTATTATTTGTCGTGCGAGAATAGCATTAGATGCAGTTCGTAAGAAGAAGATAGAGACTTATGCTAACATTCGTTCAGAGCATGTTATTTCTGAGCCAGATATTGATACTATTTATAGAATTCCTCTTGATTTAGAGAAAGAAGAGTTAGGGATTAAGATATTGAAAGAGTTTGGATTAAAGCCAAAGAAGAAAATAGACTTAGGTAATTGGGAGAGTTTGGTCAATAGGATAACTGAGCCTAAAAAGAGGGTGAAGATAGCAATAATTGGAAAGTATGTTGATATTGGAGATTATTCTTTGGCTGACTCTTATACTTCAATAAATCATGCGCTTATTCATGCAGGTGCTGAGCTTAATGTTGGTATTGATATTGATTGGGTTGATGCTAAGGAGCTTGAGCGTGGTGGTGAAGGAAAGAGATTAAGTAAGTATGATGGGATATTGATTCCAGGCGGGTTTGGTTCGAGCGGTGTTGAAGGCAAGATTAATGCTATTAAATATGCAAGGGAGAATGATGTTCCATTTTTGGGATTATGTTTAGGGATGCAGCTTGCGATTGTTGAGTTTGCAAGGAATGTTTGTGGAATGGAAGATGCGAACAGTACAGAGGTTAAGAAAACGTCGCATAATGTTATTGATATGCTGCCTTCTCAAAAGGACGTTATTGAGCAGAGTAGATATGGTGGAACTATGAGGTTAGGTGCATATGCTGCTAGTTTGAAAGATGGTTCAGTGGTTAAGAAATTATATGCTAGGACGTCTAGGATAAAAGAGGATAATGAACGGATTGAGTCTATTAAATTGAAACAAAAGGAATTGTTTAGATTAGGAAATTTGGAGAGGGATAAGGATGCGGTACTAGAGAGGCACAGACACAGATATGAGGTTAATCCTAAGTTTATTTCGCAGATTGAGGAGAAGGGATTAGTATTTTCAGGATATCATGTTAGGAAGGATGATGAGAAGTTGATGGAGTTTATTGAGCTACCTAAGTTGAAGTATTTTGTTGGAACACAAGCACATCCTGAGTTTAAATCGGGATTAGGGAGACCATCTCCTTTGTTTTATGGTTTTATTGAAGGGATTTTGAGGAAATAGAAACAAAACCTTTTTATACATCTTTTTAGAAACTCAATCTGAGATGAAAATACTTACTATACATTCAGACTTTATCAAGTTTCACGCTAAAAAGAAGGCTATAAAAGATGCTGAGGAAGCTGATAAGGCTGAGAAAGAAGTAAATGAATGTTTAGTAGTTTTGAGTTCTGTTGAGAAGAGGGATGAGGCTAATCCTAGTAGTGTTGCAAAGAAACTTGTTTCTGAGATTGAGGATATTGCTGAGAAGGTTAAGGCAGACAAGATAGTGCTGTATCCTTATGTTCACTTAACTAATGAGCCTAGCAATGCTAAGACTGCTTTAATGGTGTTGGATGATGCAGAGAAGGAATTGAAGAAGAACTTTGAAGTTATTAGGTCACCATTCGGATGGTATAAGTCTTTTACTGTTAACTGTAAGGGACATCCTTTGTCTGAGTTAAGCAGGGAGTTTAGTGCTGAGGGTGATGAGAAGGATGAAGGGAAATCTGAAGAGAATGACTCAATAAAGAAAGAAAGAAAGTTAACTTCATATTGGCATATTTTAGATGTTGATGGTGAATTGCACAGTGTTGATAAGTTTAATTATGATGGATATGAGAATCTTAAGAAGTTTGCTTTTTATGAGAAAGAGAAATCAAGAGCGGTTAATCAAGAGCCTGCACATATTGCTATAATGAAGAAGCTGGAGTTGGTTGACTACGAGCCAGCGTCTGATGGTGGAAATTTAAGATACTATCCTAAGGGAAGGCTCATGAAGGGTTTGATTGAGGAGTATGTTTCTAGAAGGGTTATTGATTATGGCGGAGTTGAGGTTGAAACTCCTATAATGTATGATATGAACCATCCTACTTTGTTTAAGTATCTGCAAAGGTTTCCTGCAAGGCAGTATCAGATTGATTCTGACAAAAGGAGTTTCTTTTTACGGTTTGCAGCTTGCTTTGGACAGTTCTTGATGGCTCATGATGCTACAATTAGTTATAGGAATTTGCCTTTGAAACTTTATGAGTTGACAAGGTACTCTTTTAGGCGTGAACAAAGTGGAGAGTTGACTGGGTTAAGGCGGCTTCGTGCTTTTACGATGCCTGATGTTCATTCACTTGTTGCTGATATGGACATGGCGATGGATGAGTTTAAGGTCCGATTTAATCTGAGTCTAAGTGTACTTAGTAAGATGGGTGTTGTTAATAGTGATCTAGAGATGGCTCTTCGTACTACAAAGGAGTTTTACAGTAAGAATAAGGAGTTTATTCAAGGTTTAGTTAAGAAGATAGGTAAACCTATCTTACTTGAGATGTGGGATGAGCGGATATTCTACTTTGTGTTGAAGTATGAGTTTAATTTTGTTGATACTTTAGATAAGGCCTCTGCTTTGAGTACAGACCAGATCGATATTGAGAATGGTGAAAGGTATGGTATTAAGTTTACTGATAAAGATGGGAAACAGAAGACTCCTTTGATATTGCACTGCAGTCCTTCAGGTGCTATTGAGAGGGTGATGTATGCACTTTTAGAGAAGGCTGCTTTTGCGCAGAAAGAAGGTAAGGTTGCTCAATTGCCATTATGGTTAAATCCTACTCAAGTTAGAGTTATTCCAGTTTCTGAGGATTTTATGAAGGATACTATTGCGCTTACTGATGAGCTTCGTGCTAATGATGTTAGGGCTGATATTGATGATAGGGGATTACATGTTGGTAAGAAGATAAGGGGAGCTGGAACTGATTGGAGTGGGCTTGTTGTTGTTTATGGTGAGAATGAGAAGAAGTCTGATAAGTTGCCTGTTAGGATTAGGGGCAAGAAGGAGCTTGAGAGTATGAGTTTGGGTGAACTGATTGAATACGTTAAGAAGAAGACTGAGGGGATGCCATTTAAGCCGTTGGCATTGCCTAAGGAGTTGTCAAAACGTCCGATATTTGTAGGGTAACGTTTTTTCCAGATTATTTTTCTTCGAAAAACTAATCTTTCTAAAAGGCCTATATTTGTTGGTTAGATTTTTAAATGATTCTCTATTTCTAAGTTGAAAATGGCATATAGAAGAGAACGATTTAGACTAGAACCTGATCATTTACTGTATGATGTCAGGGAAGATAATATGCGGCCGGACATTGTAGCTTTGCAAGGAAAGTTACTAGCTCCAAACGCAACGATAGATAATATTGAGGCTACTGCTAATGGGATGGATTATGAAGCGTTTGGTGATGAACCAATTGTTGATTCTGATGTTTTAACATATAGGGAGGTGGATGTACTACAGGAAGCACGAAGTAGATTACTTGAAGCCGGTAGAATTGAAACTGTTGTTCGGCTTGATACAGTCCTTACTACTTATCATCCAGATAACAACGGCGGACCTAGACAAGAAGGTGTTTATGCTGCTACAAATTTAAAAGAGTTTGAAGATAATAGTCCTGTAGAGGTAAGTTATTCAGTAGAAAATCATGGGGACGTTATAGTGGATTTCTTAGTGCGCTTGAAGGAGAGATAGTCGATCCAATTACTATAGTTTTATTGGGAGGTATTGGTTGTGGTAAATCTACTTTTTTATATACTGCACATAGAGCATTGAGACAAGCTAATGCTGGGATTAGTATTAAGAAAGGTACATTTAGGGAGGAGATATCTGAGAGGGAGCATACTGCTGTTGTGGATATGAGATCAAAATCAGATGTTCAGAGAGCTAATGCAACATCAATTCCTGATGAAATGGTTTATTTTGGTTATGCGAATGGAAAAGTTGTTCCATTTAATCTAGTTGCACCGGGAGCTCATATGTCTACATTAGATTATGAACAAAAATCAGATGGAGTAGTTTATCTTGTTGATACAAGTTTTATAGAGTTTATGAGGGAAAAATATTATGATGATGGTTTTTCGATGGAATTTATTGATGCTGCTAGGTATGCATCTTTTAAACAAGACACCTTTGGTCAAAATGCTGATAGCATACAAGCGACAGAGAATGAAAGGGCCCAAAGATGTATAGATGGAACTCCTCATATAGGCACACTAACTCATAGACTTCAAAATGGTGATCTTTCTGGTGAAGAACTTGCTGGGATAAGTGATGATATAAATGGAATATTGGGGATGTTTGAAGGAAGAAGTATAAGTCTTCGTCATTCTGGTTATTTTGGAATTAATAGAAGAGTAAGATTAGATTTACCTTCAATTCCAGAATGGTTTAGTGTTGACCTATTGCAACCTAGGAGGTATGAAGATGTTTTACTGCCTTTGCAAAGAATTTCTCAGTTAGCTTTAGAGCATAGGTTAGGGGAAGATGCTTCAGGTTTGCAATTAGTTAACTTCTCAACTCAGTGGGAAGGACCCCAATTGGATAGAAGTGTTACTTTAAGGGTTGATGAGATAAGTTAGAGCTTAAAACTCTCACCATGTTTTAGAATTGTAACTTTTGTATCTGTTTCTAATTCAACCTTTTCTTTGAAGAGTTCAGCATCATCTATTGTTCCTACAACTCCTGATGCGAAGTGCATTGGGATTGCGAACTTTGGCTTTATCAATTTAATCGCTTCAACCGCTTCGTCTGAATTCATTGTGTAAATGCCTCCAACTGGGACTAGGGCGACATCTACATCGTATGATTTCATTTCTGGGATCTTATCGGTATCGCCTGAGAAG
Source organism: uncultured Methanosarcinales archaeon (assembly GCA_964566535.1). Lineage (GTDB taxonomy): Archaea > Nanobdellota > Nanobdellia > Woesearchaeales > CAZOXR01 > CAZMIO01. Next base: position 41,010 of record CAZMIO010000001.1, read on the forward strand.
TAAACTCTCTTTCCTTCTAATGTTATTATGAAACCAACACCAAAACCTTTTGGGTGGAATTCTTTGTTTAAGTTGTAGGCTTCTACTGCTTCTACTGCAATTTCGCCAACGATTTCAGATTGTCCTGGTAATAGCGGTTTTGCGCCGTGGATTGTTGATGCGACTTCTTTTGAAGAAATGATTATTGTATTGTCAGTTGAGATTAAGTTTACCTTTTCCATATTTAAGTGATCATGATGGGAATGGCTTATTAGAATAATGTCTGCTTTGTCTTCATAGTCTCCAAAGTAAGGATCGATGTAGATGATTTTGTCTTGAGTCTTTATCTTAAAACTAGCATGGCCTAACCAGATTATTTCCATCTTAAGTTGCTTTTAGTTCAACATTTTTTATATATTTTTGCATAATCTGTTTGAATTCTTCCATCTCTTCTCTTTTGAACGTTTCTTTTTTGTTGTAGGAAGAATCTATAGTATTCTTATTTGGTTTGAATTGCTGTAAAGTAAAATGTTCACAGTCTTTTAGCCATTTTCCAATTTCTTTTGCGTCTTCTTTAGAGAATAATCCTGGAACTACTGTTGTTCTGAATTCATGTTTTATTTTGCTGTTTCTTAGGATGTCTATACTTTCTTGGATATCTTTTTTGTTTGTCTTGGTACGGGTTACTATATCATATTTTTCTAATGGTGCTTTTATGTCCATTGAAATGAAGTCAGTCAGTTTGTTGTCGATTAGATATTTGATCATTTCTGGATTTGTTCCGTTAGTATCTAACTTTACAACAAGTCCGCGTTCTTTTATCTTTTCAATGAACTTTGGGAGATCTTTTTGGAGGGTTGGCTCTCCACCAGAAATACAAACACCATCTACCCAGCCTTTTTTGGACTCTAAGAAGGTGATAATTTCGTTTTCTTTTATTTTTTCTAGCTGTTCAGGGTTTATTACTAAGTCTTTGTTATGACAATAAGGACATTGCATATTACAACCACCAAGGAAAAGAGTTGAGACTACTTTTCCCGGATAGTTGATTAGACATGTTTTTTGTATGCCATTTATCTGCAAAGTCATTGTTCTTTCTTTAAGCTGTTCTTTATTTGGTCTACGGTTTGTGCAGTTCCCACTACTTTCTCCTCTTTGTTAAGGAATAAGATTGTTGGGACTGGCAATGTTCCGTCTTCATTTCTCTTTAACTGGTCTTTTAGGTCTTTGTAGTAACCTCTGAAAGTCTTTAGACCGTCTGTTGAAGACAAGTCGTAGATATCTCCCATTATGTTAGTAGTTTTTAGGTAGTCTTTTGCTTCAACACACTTTTCACAAGAAGGCATTGTGAATATCTTGTATTGGTTTATGTCAGTTCCTGTTGTTACTTCTAGTTCTTGGGCTTCTTGTTGTTCTCCTGCTACGACCTTCACAGTAAACTGGCTGCCTAACGATTTCTTTTCTGTATACTCTAGTCTGTCTTTGAATTCTTCTTTCTTACCTGGATTCCAATTCTTTATTGGTCTGAAGTAACCAACAATTCTTGAGTACATCTCTGTTTCAGAGCCACATTCTTGACAATTTGGCTGTTCTCCTTTTAGGTAGCCGTGGTCTTTACAGACGCTGAATGTTGGTGTCAAGGTAAAGTAGGGTAGTTCTGTGTTTTCTGCTATTTTTTTGACCAATACTTTAGCTGATTCACCTGTTGACATCGATTCACCCAGGAATGTATGGAAGATTGTTCCACCTGTGTATAATGGTTGGATGTCTTTTTGGTGCTCAATGGCCTCGATTGCATCATCTGTCTCGTTAACCCCAAGATGGGTTGAGTTTGTAAGGTATGGTTCTTTGTCTCCAGATGTTGCTATCTTAGGGTGCATTTCTTTATCGAGTCTTGCAAACCTGTATGCAGTAGATTCTGCTGGTGTTGCTTCAAGGTTGTATAATGAGCCAGTCTGTTCCTGGAATCTTTGTAGTACCTCTCTCATAAAGTTTAGCACTTCAATTGTAAATTCCTTACCTTCTTTTGAGTCAATGCCTTTACCTAGGTAGTTAATACAGCATTCATTCATTCCACACAAACCGATTGTGGAGAAATGGTTCTTGAATGTTCCTAAGTATGCTTTTGTGTAAGGCATAAGTCCATTTTTTAGGTTTCTTTCAACGATTTCTCTTTTGATCTCTAGAGATTCCTTGCCTAGTTCCATGTAATGTTCTAATTTTTCCATGAACTCTTCTTTATTCTTTGCTTCATAACCAAGCCTGTTCATGTTTAAGGTAACAACACCTAAAGATCCTGTTGAGTCGCCTGGACCCCACATTCCACCTGGTCTCTTAATCAATTGATTCTGGTCTAGGTTAAGTCTACAGCACATAGCTCTTATAGATCTTGGGTCAAGACCGGAGCCAATATAGTTTTGGAAGTAAGGTGTTCCATATTTTGCTGTAACTTCGAAAAGAAGTTTTGCATTGTCAGATCCCCAGTCAAATTCTTTTGTTAGATTGTATGTAGGTATTGGGAAGGTAAATATTCTTCCTGCCGAATCTCCTTCTTTCATCACTTCTAAGAATGCTTGGTTAATCATATCCATCTCTTTTTGGCAGTCTCCGTATGTGAATTCCTGAGCCTGTCCTGCAACAATTGCTTTCTTATCTTTTAAGTCTATAGCTGGTACCCAATCAAATGTTAGATTGGAGAATGGGTATTGTGAGCCCCACCTTGATGGTATGTTTAGAGAGAAGATAAGCTGCTGTATGCATTGCTTTACTTCTCTGTATGATAGTTCGTCTGTTTTTACAAATGGCGCTAAAAGAGTATCAACTGATGAGAATGCTTGTGCTCCAGCAAATTCCATCTGTAAGCAACCAATGTAGTTTACCATTTGGTGGACTACAGTATTTAGGTGCTTTGCTGGTTTACAATCAACTTTGTTTTTTACATTGCCAAAGCCTATCTTTAATAGTTTTTCTAATGACCAGCCTGCACAATAGCCAATAAATCCATGGCTTAGATCGTGGATGTGCAAGTAGCCTTTCTTGTGGGCTTGGGATATTGCTGGTGTATAGATTTCGTTTAGTGCGAAGTTTGCAATAACCTTTCCTGCTGTATATAACATCAATCCAGAGAATGAATAGTCTTCATTTGAGTTTTCTTTAACTCTCCAGTCTGTTTGACCTATGTATGAGTTGATAGTGTCTTTGATGTTAATGAACATATCTTTTGTTTCTCTAACTTTTGCTCTTTGTTGTCTGTAAATGATGTATGTCTTTGCTGTTTTAGAATGACCATTTTTGATTAGGACCTTTTCAACAATATCCTGGACTTCTTCAACTGTAGGGACTTCCTTATGGCCAAATTTATATTCAAGGATAGTGATTACTTTCTCACTTAATTCTTCAGCTCCTTGCTTGTCTGAACCGCCAACTGCTTTAGCCGCCTTAAAGATAGCATTTGTTACTTTCTCTTGGGCAAACTCAACTATTCTTCCATCTCTCTTTCTTACTTTTGTTATTCTGTGTACTTTATTCATTCTTTCACCTCTCCTATCTTCCTAAGTTCTTTTTCGAACGATTTAAGATTATTAAATTCGCGATAAACTGAAGCAAATCTTATGTAGGCTACTTTGTCCAGCTCTTCTAACTTTCTTATGACTAATTCTCCGATATCTTTTGAGTTAATTTCAATTCCGTCTTTGTTTCTCAGCTCTGTTTCTATCTCGTCAACAAGTTTCTCAATCCTTTCTCTTGGAATAGGTCTTTTTTGACAAGCGCTTACAATACCCCTTAGAAGTTTGTTTCTGTTGAATTGTTCACGTCTTCCATCTTTTTTTACAATGACTAAATCAATAGATTCTACTCTTTCGTATGTGGTAAATCTTTTTTTGCATTTAAGGCATTCTCTTCTTCGCCTTGTTGTTGAGATAGTAGGTTCCCGAGTATCGTTAACTTTTGTTTCAGCATGATAACAGTATGGACATTGCATTTTTACCCCTTTTTAAAATATAATTGAACGTACTCAGAAATGTCAGAAACTTTCCACCAGTTTGTAACTGGTGGTTGAAATCCCATCTTCATTCATGATGTGAAAAGTTTCTGAGCATGCTCAAAAACCACCTAAATGATGTTAGCTATGCTGTAGGCATGCCACCCATCTCTTGAAATCGTAGATTTATGAAAATCTCCTAGATTTTCATGACCTAAAAATTCTTTTGAATTTTTAGATTTCTAAGATAATCAGGAATGTTTCATTCCTGACATACGATTGGTGGTTTTTGACATTTTGTGAAAAGTTTCTGATATTGCAGCTTTATCGTCGAAAAACACAAGATATAGTGTCTGATTGGCTAACAACTACTAAATATTGTGAGGATACTCATATATAAACTTTTCTTTTTAATAGATAGTATCATACTATAGGTTGTGGCATATATATTATGATAACACTATATGGAGAATCTACTTTTGACAGTGTTTTAGGGCGACAATTAGGTCTGTTTTTGAAAAATCCGGCCATAGCCTTTCTGAGAAGTGGACCTGAGTATTGTTAGAATCCCACAGTAATAATCCATTTGTCTTTAGTTTAGGTCCGTTTACGATTAAAAGCTTCGGAGGGATTAGGTATGAAGAATAAATGTTTTCTTTTACTGTGGTTTTGTCTATTAGGTCTGGATCTAGCTTACCTGCCTTTACTTGTCTTGCTATTAGTTTACACGCATCGACAATTTCTTCTTGGCCACCATAATTAATACAGAAGTTTACAAAGAATTGGTCATTGTCTTTTGTTGTGTCGATAATGGCCTTTATTTCATCGACTAGTCTTCCAGGTAAGTCATACCACTTTCCAATAATTGAAACTTTTATTTTGTTTTCGCTTAAGATGTTGTTTTGATTGAGTTCTTTGAGGTATCCGATTAATGAATCGGTTAGGATTGGGAATGATTCAGATTCTTTATTGAAATCTTCTGGTAAGATAAAGAAAGTTGTAATTGAAATCTTGTTTTTTATCTGTTCGCTGATGACTTCGTTTATGATGAGTCCACTTTTTTCATAAGCTTCTTTTAGTGGAACTTTAACCTTTTCCGACCATATATTGATTCCTCCCAATGTTATAGCAACGTGGTTAGGGACAGATTGTAGGGGAACTTCGCTTTTTTCCTGTTTAAGGATATTCTTTACTTTTTCTAACATTAAAATCAGATAGCTTAGTTAAGGTGGTAAGATTTATAAAGTTTTTTGAAAATGTAATATAAAATGGAGATAATTTTCATAATTGTCCTGGTTGCTTTGGTTATTGGGACGTATACTGACTTTAAAACTCGGGAAGTTCCTGATTGGGTGAATAAGGGACTTATTAGCCTAGGTATAGGGATTAATCTGATATTTTCTTTTGTTTATTGGGATTTTCAGTTTATAATTAATAGTTTGGTTGGATTTGGAGTATTTTTTGGGTTGGCTTTGCTTATGTATTATACTGGGCAGTGGGGTGGTGGAGACTCTAAGATGATTATGGGGATTGGAGCTATGATTGGGATTGATGTTTTTGCAGTTAGGGATTCTTTCTTACTTGGTTTCTTGTTTAATATTTTAGTTGTTGGAGCTTTTTATGGGTTGTTGTGGAGCTTTTTCTTGTCTGTTAAAAAGTTTAAGCCGCTTGTTAAGGATATGAAGAAGTCGTTTAGTTCGAAGGGGATGATTAGAGCTAAGAAAGGGATAGTTATTGCTTCACTTGTTATTATTTTGCTGTCTTTTTTGATTGAGGATTTGGGCGTTCGGTTATCTGGTTTTGTTTTGGCTTTATTGCTGATATCTATGTATTATATTTGGGTTTATATTAAATCAGTTGAGAATGTTTGTATGTTGAAGTATGTTCCACCTTCTTTGTTAACTGAGGGTGACTGGATTGCTAAGGATATTGTTGTTGGAGGGAAGTTTATTTCCGGACCTAAGGATTTGGGGATTGAGCAGAAGAAAATAAATGAGCTTAAGAGATTGTTTTCTAAGGGAAAAGTTGGGAAGATTTTAGTTAAAGAAGGAATTCCGTTTGTTCCTAGTTTTTTGATTGCTTATGTTGTTAGTTGGATTTATGGTAATTTGTTGTTTGTTGTTTTTGGTTAGAATTATTCTGTTGCTGGTCTGTGTAGTCTACCATCTAAGAATACATCGAATTTAGTTGCGTCTTTTCCGAAAGGCTCTAATTCTTTGTCTGCGATATCCCCTAGTCCTTGTCCTTTTGGTTGGGCCATGTCTGGGAAAGCACCTATTTGGGTAAAACTATGGCCTACTCTTACTCCAGCTGCAACTCTGTATGTTCCTTCTCCAGTTTGAGTTACATCTATTGCAATCTGGCCATCTTTAATCCATGAACCGTCTGGCATTTTTGCTTCTCCATTAAACAGTTTTTCTGCTTGAGATGCGTAAACCGGTCCTCTGTCTTCGTGATACATTTTAGGTTAGGTAATTATTGGTTAGTTATAAAGTTAACTGAAATTTATTGAGAGAATAAAAGCCTTCTGACTATAAGGGTAGTCTACCCTCGTTTAAAATCGAAGATTTTTGACGTGATCAGAAATCTTTTGATTTCTGACATATAACCCTCATATGCTTTCTCACTTTGTTCGAAAGAAAATGAAAGCCTTCGGCGAGAATTGAACTCGCGACCTATACCTGTTTGGAAGATATACCAAGGTATCGCTCTACCACTGAGCCACGAAGGCGTACGTTATAGAATTAATTAAAGATATATAAAGTTTTAGGAATTTGGTTAAGCGTCGTGTTTCTTCTTAAGATATTCCATGTCTTTCTTTGCGACTGATTTTGTTTTAGGGTCTTTAGTTAGGTTTCTGAGCTGATTCAGTCTTCTGATAACTGTTGCGTAGCTGTCTTTTTTTACAAGCTTGTTTAGAAGTGTGCGTCTTGTTTGGTCTGCCTGCGTCTTTTTCCAGCCGTAAAGATGACCTGGAGTTACCTTTGCCCATTTTTTTGGTTTTTTTGGCATGGTAGGGGAGAAATTGGTTTTGAGAGTTATAAATGTTTCTGATAAACTAATGGGGTAGTTGTCTAAAATATTTATGTCCTTATAGTAGTAACATTTATAATGTGTAATATGTTACTTATACCTATGAATTTGATTGAAGAACCAGATATGTTAGGGATTCAGGAACACATAGATAGGCTTCCATCTAACTCTAGATTGATACGAATATTAGGGGTACATTATTTGCATGCGGAGATTGAAGGTGATGAAGATAATACAACTGGAGATTTGTACCTTACTAGATATGGAGTTAGGGACTTATTACCTCTTTTACCTGGGAATTGGTATACTAAGGAATGGTGGCAGCAAAACCGAGTTGATTTAGCGGTTAAAAATGGAATACAACGTGCAACTGGAAGCGTTTTTAAGATCAGAACTAAGGAAGTTGATGGTAGAAGTCTAGAGTTAGTAGTTAAAAATAATAGGGTAGGACAAGAATTGCCAGGCGGGACGTATACTAATGAGGATATTCTAACTGCAGAGTTTAACAGCCCTTTGAGTGAGTTTGCTTTACTAGAATCATTGAAGACTTTAGGAAGGGAGGATGTTATTGGAACTCAAGAACCATTGGCTATCTTCTCCCCATCACGTAGGTTACCAAGGTGGCAAATAGGGAGAGATAGTTGGAGAGTTGATAGGGCCCTACATGCGCTGCCTGATCAAGATATCGAAATTGATAGGAGGTATGTTACTGTTTTTTCATGGGTTGAGGGTATTGATCTTTTGGAGGCACTCCAGTTAGGATATGTTTCTGAAGATGAGATGAATTCTGTTAATGATGCTTCATATGTTGCTTTGAAAGATTTAGGTTATGTGAGTGCTGATCATAAACCTGCAAATCTAGTTGTACATCCATTAGGTAGAAAAGAATTAGAAAGGGATAGTAGTGGTAATCCCAGATTAATTTTTATAGATTCTGAACTTTTAAGGCCAGACCCAGAATTAATTGAGGATATGAGGAGAACTAAGAGGAGGCAATATTTTCAAAGACAATCACATAGGGACGAAGAAACTGCAACAGTTTTTCCACTTAATATCAGGCAATCAAATGTTTTAGGAGTTGATTATGTTTATGGTAAACTTGAGATTTTTGATGGGGAACTATGGGTAGTTGGTAATGACCCTGATCTATTCGAGTATTTCTTACCTGAAAAATGGATGATTTCTCCACGAGCAAAACTTTCTACTAGCAGAGATATCTACATGACTAGGACAACTGATGGTATAAATCTAGTGTGGAAAACATCTAATGTTGGGAAATTTCCATCTGAAGAACCTTTGAGCGAACGCGACTTATTATTGAATGGGCACGGCTATAACAGTCCATTTGAAGAGGTTGCAATTTCTGAGGAGCTAAGAATGATGGGGCTTCCAACTGTTAACATGAGAGCTATATACAGGACTTCTTTGTCTGGGGGATTAGATGAAGAATCATTTGATACATCAAGATTTGAATCACATGGTGGGATCTATGGGCCTTTTGGTGAGCCTGTCTTAAAACCAGGATATAGGTATATTACATTTTGGGGAGTTACAACGGACTCAGAAGAAGGAATGGGCATGACTGATGAGGATTACCATGGTGGATTAAATTTAACTCATGCTCTTAGGAACGGTGTTGTTGATGTTGATACTTATAGGGCTTGTGTCGAAAAAGAAGAAAGAAAGCTTAGAGAATGTGGTTATTTAGACTTAAATGTAAGGGGAGGGAATTATTTATTATCTTATGATGCAGATGGTAATGTGATTAATGATGGTATTGATGGATTACCAGTGTTACAGATAGCAAATCTTGAACTAATTTCTAGAATTAATGGGCATGTGTGAAAAGTGTGAGAAAGATTAAAAAGAAAAAATGCGAGGGAAGGGATTCGAACCCTCGGACGGACTAACCGACAGGATATCTTACGGTACAACCATAAGTGCCGCTCTGGTCTTAAGTTTCGCAAAGAGCTAAATTGCTCTTTCCTGCGCGTTTGACCAGACTTCGCTACCCTCGCATAAATAGTCTGGTTAGTAGTTAGAATTAAAACTCAATATATAAACCTTTTGCTCACTTATAAGCTTCGAAGAACTCTTTTAAGGCCATATGCATGCTATAGACGTCTTTTCTTATCAGATTGTGGTATTTGCCTGTCCAGAATTTGAATACATACTTATCGGCTAATGCTCTCATGAAATAGAACAGAGGTTTTTGATGCCATCTGGCTTCTAGGTCAGTTTCGATGAATCCATCGAATATGATTAGGACATCTCCGAAATTGAGCTTTCTTTTCTTATCATTCTTAACAACTTCAACTTCTTGGATATTGTTGAACAGGGCTCGCATCCTTACAACGCCTTTTGCATAATTAGAATGCATTTTCCAGGCTTCAATAAACCATTCTATCTTTTTACCTGTGGGGTTTACGTGCTCAAGTTTTCTCTTTATTTCTTTTTCCATCTCATTTGATTTTATCCAATACTCAGTTGTTTTAAAGAATTCAATAATATCAAAAGGGCCGTTATAACTAAATCTTAATCCATCAACAAGTATTTTTTTCTCTACCATTTTTGAAAGGTTTACTAATGAGCGAAATGAGGAACTTTCGTTACGATGCTATAGTGTCTGTACATATTGAAGAATTTCTCAATATGGTCATAAAGCTGATGTATATCATAAGTTATTCTTCTTTCGAACCTATCTGTGTACATCTTATAGATGAACTTGTCATATAAAGTTCTGAAGAATTGAAGCATGGGTGTTTCATCCCATCTATGCTCATAGTCAAACTCAATGTAACCATCAAAGTAAATCATTACATGTCCTTGGTCTACTGTCTGCTTTTTTTTGTCAACTATAGTTTCTACTTTTTTTAGCTCGTAGATTAGGACTCTGATTTTGTATATGTATCTTATGTAGTCAGTGATTTTTTTCCAAGATGAGATTTCCCATTCTAAGAATTTTCCTTTTGGGGTGACTTGCTCGAAGTTTTTATTTGTTTTTTTTTCAATACCTCTTTCAAAAAGCCAAACATCAATAGTTCTAAAGAAATTGTTAGCATCAAATAATCCTTTGTAATCTAGCTTCATATGGTCTACGATGATTCTTGTGTCAGACATTTAATTTCACACTCTTTTAACTGTGGACTCCTGTCCAGTATCTATGTTCGAATCCTTCTGATTCCATCTTGAGTTTTTGCTTGACTAAAGCATGTAGTTGGTGGATCTCCCTGTAATAGAGCTGGTCCCACCAAATCTGCTCCATTCTTTTCTTTATGACATACTTATTATAAAAGTTTCGCAATTTTTTGAAGAAAGGTGTATTTTCCCAGCGTTTTTCCCAATCAAATGCCATGTGGCCTTTGAATTCCATCCATATTCTTCCTTTAGTCATTGTTTTTGATGTTCCATCTTTCATCTTAACTTGTACTTCATGAGCATCATAAGTATGGAAGTAGATATCTATGTTGAAAAACATGTATTGATCCTCTCTTTTTTCAGCTGACCAGATGTATTGGCGCTCAACACCGTAAGGAGAAGGAGATTTGTGTTTGTATATCTTTTCGTGGAACTTATATTTTCGCTTTCTAAAAAAATCAACCATGCTTAAATAGAGATCTTGCATGTCCCAAACACCTTTGTATCTAATGTAAACTGCAGGAGTAGGAGTTTTTACATAATCTGATTCTTTTAGTTTCATAACCTTTGATGAACACCAGGTATATGTTGATGCTCAAAGCCCTCTGTTTGCATTTTCAAAAGTTCATTAATTTCATTATAAAGATTATATAACTCTGTTCTGAACTTAGGGGAATATAATAACATAATTTTTTTTCTTAGAATATATTTGTTGTAGAAACTTTTTAGGTGTTTATAGAAAGAATTCCTATTCCATCTGCCCTCCCAGTCAAATAAAATTACGTTTTTGAGTTCAATCCAGATTCTTCCTTTTGTGTAAGTACGTTTGGTTCCATCTTTCATGGTTATTTGGACATCATGGGCATCATAAGTGTGGATATAAACATCGTATTGAACTTGAGTGTATTCTTTTTCTTTTCTTTCAGCTGACCAGATGTATTGGCGCTCAACTCCGTATGGACTTGGGCTTTTATGTTTGTAGATTTTTTCGTGGAATTTATATTTTCTTTTTCTAAACCAGTCTATGATATGTTCATATAACTCTTGCATATCCCATACTCCTGTGTATCTTATCCATGTGGCTGGGGCGGGTGCAAACTTTTCAAAGGGCATAAACTAATCCTTAGAAATTATCTATATAAAGGTTTTGTTATTTTAGAATGTGTCCACAATCGTTACATACATGTGCTTGGTGTTTTTGTGTATAATTGGTAGTTATTCCGTAGTCTATCTTACCTTCACAGCCAGGGCACTTGGGTTCTAAGTGCTCTGCTGAATTAAAGAAGTTAAGCTCATTAATCATTGAGTATAACTCTGGAATCTAAAGTTTATAAATATTTCGTTATATTGATAACAGAAATTGAGAAAATTTATAAATGGTGTGTGGCTTTGGTGGTTTATGTCAAGTGAAACTGCGATAGCGGGATGTTAGTTCTCATTGTTTAGTTTATATAGGTTTTTATAGGTTTTCTCAAAATGGAAAAACAACTATCACCATCGATGTTTATTGGAGTAGAAGGAGATGATTTAATCTCTTTTGGTTCTGGTCAGCCAGATTTGGAACCACCAAAAGAGGTCTTTGATGTACTTTCTAAGTTTAAGGTATTTAGGTATGGGTTGATACAAGGGGAGACAAAGCTTCGGGAAGCTCTTGTTAGGGAATATCCTAATGCTAAGCCTGAGAATTTTGTTATTACTAATGGTGCTTCTGAGGCGCTTGATTTAGCGCTTAGGGTTATTGATAAGGGTAAGATCTTACTTCCTAAGCCTTATTATTATTCTTATCCTCATCTTGTTAAGTTTGCAGGACACACTCCTGTTTATACTGATTTAGTTAAAGGAAGGATTGATATTGAGGATTTTGAGAATAAGGTTCATGACTGTAAGGCTGTTTTTATTAATTCTCCTTCAAATCCTACTGGAAGGATAGAGTCTATCAAAACTTTGAAAGAGATTGAGAAGATTACAAGAGATTTGAATGTTTATGTTCTTTCTGATGAAGTTTACAAGGATCTAATCTATGAGAGGGAGAATTATTTGATTTCAGGTGATCATGTTATTACTGTTAATTCATTTTCGAAGACTTATGCCATGTGTGGGTTAAGGGTCGGATATCTTTGGAGTTCTGATGTTGATTTTGTTGGGAAAGTAATTGAGTATAAGACACATACTTCGATGAATACGAATATTTTGGGTCAGGAAATGGCATATGCTGCTTTGAATGTTGATGCTTCTTATATTAAGAAGCAGTTGAAGATATGGGAAGAAAGACGGGATATTATATGTTCCGGGTTAGAAGAGTTAGGTTTTGATTTGTGGAAGCCTGAAGGGGCGTTTTATGTTTTTCCTAAGGTTCCTGAGCCTCGTAAAATGATGCTTGAATTGTTTGAGAAGTATAAAGTTATAACTTATCTAGGTGATTGGTTTGGGGATAATGAGCGTATAAGGTTGAGTTATGCTATAGATAAGGAGAAAATTCTTGAAGGTTTGAAGAGAATTGGGAAGTATTTAGTGCAGAACAACTAAAAATATAAATTTGAAGGCTTTTTTCTTTTTTATGCTACTAAAATCACTAAAATTGAACAATATTAGGTCTTATGTTAACCAGGTTATTGATTTTCCTACTGGTTCATTGCTGTTATCTGGTGATATTGGTTGTGGTAAGTCTAGTATTTTATTAGCTATTGAGTTTGTGTTGTTTGGTTCTCGTAGGAAGCATTTGTCTGGGAGTTCTTTATTGAGGCATGGTGCTAAGCAAGGTGAAGTTGAGTTGGCATTTGAGGTTGATGGGAAGGAGATTATTATTAAGCGGGTTTTGAAGCGAGGGAAGAAGGATGTTTCTCAGGAGACTGGGTTTATTGTTATTAATGGGGTTAAGAAGGAAGCTACTGCTATTGAGCTTAAGTCTATAATATTTGATCTTATGGGTTATCCGTCTGATTTGGTTACTAAGTCTCGTGATTTGATCTATCGCTATACTGTTTATACTGCTCAGGAAGATATGAAGCAGATATTGTTAGAGGATAAGGATCTTCGTTTGGACACTTTACGAAAGGCATTTAATATTGATAAGTACAAGAAGATTAAGGAGAATTCTTTGATTTTTGTTCGTGAGTTGAAGGAGAAGCGGAAGGAAGGGGAGGGGAAGATTTCTGACTTGGAGGAGAAGAAGAAAGGGATTGAGTTGAAAAATGAAGAAATCACTAAATTAGAAAAAAATTCATTGGAAATAAAACCTAAGTTGGATAAGAGTAAAGATGAGTTGAAATTAAAGAAAGAAAATTTGTTGAAAATTGAAGAAGAAATTAAAAATTTCAATGAATTAAAAAAAGAATTAGAATTAAATGAACTTAAATTAAAAAATATTCTTGAACAACGAAAATCCAATAAAGAAAATATTGAAAGGTTTGAGGAACAGATTAAAGAGCTTGAGAAAGATACTGGGATTAAGGATGAGGTTGATGTTGAGGGGATTTTAGGGAATATTGGGGAGAAGGAGAAGCAGATAACTTTAATGGAGACTACGATAAAGGAGATTTCTGTGAAGGTGCATGAGTTTATGGCGCGGAAGAAATATTCTGGTGAGATTAAGGAGAAGATTTTGAAATTAGATGAATGTCCTACTTGTGAGCAGAATGTTGATGGTTCTTATAAGGAGAAGGTTGTTTTGCGAGAGGATGGGAAACTAAAAGAGCTTGAGGAGAACTTGAAAACCCATGATGGGCAGCACAAGGAAGCTGAGAGTAAGATATTGTTGTTGAGGAAAGAACGTGATGAACTTAGGAAGAAGGAGAATGAGGTTAAGTTGATTAAGTTGAAACTGAAGAATCTTGCGGAGAAGGTTAAGGAGAAGGAGGATCTATTGTTGTTGCAGGATAAGATAAAGAAAGAGGTTGGCGGAATAAATGTTAAGAAAAGTGAACTTAATGGAAAGATTGAGTTGTTGAAGGATGTTGAGGGGGAGTTTGTTAGGTTGAGGAAAGAGGTTGATGATGGGATGGTGGAGGAGAGGAAGTTAGAGTTAGAGTTTAATTCTGTTGCTAAGGAGAAGGAGACTATTTTGAAGATTGTTGAGATGTTAGGGGCGGAGATTAAGGAGAAGGAAGATGTAAAGAAAGGTCTCGTTTATTTATCTCAGATGCAGAATTGGTTGGAAGAACATTTTGTTAATTTAATGGGGACTATTGAGAAGCATGTTATGCTTAGTATCTATCATGAATTTAATGAACACTTTCAGCAGTGGTTTAATATTTTGATTGAGGATGAAGGGATAAATGTGAAGTTGGATGAGGAGTTTACTCCTTTTATTGAGCAGAATGGTTATGAAACTTCTATTGCTAATCTGTCTGGTGGTGAACGGACTTCGGTTGCACTTGCTTATAGGTTGGCTTTGAATAAGGTCATTAATGACATTATAGGAGATATAAAAACAAAAGATATATTAATTTTAGATGAACCTACAGATGGATTTAGTACTGAGCAACTTGACAAGGTTAGAGATGTGCTTGATGAGTTGAATTTGAAGCAGACGATTATTGTTTCGCATGAGTCAAAAATAGAAGGGTTTGTTGATAATGTGATTAGGGTTAGTAAAGAAGAGCATGTAAGTAATATTATGGGGCCTTAGTGTAGCTTGGACTATCAAAAAATTTATAAATTTGATCTCCAAAATTGAAATTGTATGAGATACAAAATTAATTTTTTAATAAGGAAACTACTAATGCAACATTATAAAAAGCTATTGAATACACCAATTAAAACTAATTTAAAGAACCTGATATATGCAAACAAATCGATTTCTGAAAGTCAATTGGATTTATTAGTTAAAATTAGTAAAACTTCTAAAAAGGTATTGAAACTAACAGAGATAGAATTCCATCCAGAAAGAAATTTTGGAAAATATATTAGGCCTATTAAAATCCAATTTGAGGGAAAGGTCCCAGATCTTGCAGAATTTATTGGTATAATGCTTGGCGATGGAAATATTTATAGAAATGCTATAAGAATAACCATAAGCAGTGAAGAACAGGAGTATAAAAAATATATAGAAAAACTATTTAAGAAATTATTTGGAATAGAACCCAAAGTGTATCATAGCAAAGTATCTAAGTCACTATCCATATATGTATATAGTAAAAAACTAAGAATACTTCTTGAACAACACGGTTTGGGTCAAGGCAATAAAGTTAGGAGGAATGTTCGAGTACCTAAATGGATTAAGACCAACAAAATTTTCTCAAGGAATTGTATAAGGGGGATGATTGATACAGATGGTTGTGCGCACTACCATAAACGGGATAAACAACTATATGTTTCTTTTCACAATAGGGCATCTAATCTACTTAGAGACGTACAAAAAATGGCAAAGTATTTTAACCTAAAATTTATCCTAAATACTCAATATAGCATTACCTTGTATAAAAAGGATGAAGTTAGAAGATATATTAAACAGATAGGCTTTTCAAATGAAAGGCACCTATCTAAAGCAAAAAAGTATTTGGGGCTGTGATCTAGCTTGGTTAAGATACTAGGTCGGGGTCGTTGAAGTAGAGCTGCCACATAGCTCTAATAATGAGATGGACACCTAGTTATCCCCAGTTCAAATCTGGGCAGCCCCACTTTTTATTTTTCGATATGTTTATTAATGATTTATTCGTTCTTTGGGTCATGGATTTTATACTTATAATTGGTTTAGCAGCTGCAACATTGACAACATCTGCTTTTTTCCCGCAGGCTGTTAGGATTTGGAAGTTGAAGGAAGCTAAGGATATTTCTTTGATTACTTTTATTGTTCTTTCTTTAGGTGTTTTTCTGTGGTTGGTGTATGGAATTCTTAAAAGTGATATTGCGATTATACTTGCGAATGCTGTTACTTTAGTTCTTGCTTTGACAATCCTTTATTTTAAGGTTAAGTATAAGTAATTAACAAAATAATTATAAACAAAAGGTTTATTCTATAGGTTATGCAAATAGGAGTTGTTGGAAAACCGAACGTTGGAAAATCTACGCTGTTTAAAGCACTGACTTTAGCAGATGTATATATAGCGAATTATCCGTTTGCAACGATAAAACCTAATTCTGGTGTTGGTTATGTTAAGGTTGATTGTGCTGACCAATTCTTTAAGGTTAAATGTGATCCTAGGGTTGGGTTTTGTGTTGATAATAAGAGGTTTGTCCCAATTGAAGTTATTGATGTTGCAGGATTAGTTCCTGGAGCTCACGAAGGAAAAGGAATGGGGAATCAGTTTCTTGATGATTTGAATCAGGCGGATGCTTTAATTCATGTTATAGATGTTTCAGGAAGTACTGATGAAGGTGGAAAGCCAGTTGATGCTGGCAGTTATGATCCTGCGAATGATATTAAGTTTTTAGAAGAGGAGTTAGACCATTGGTACCATAGGATAATCAAGAAAGGATGGGATAAGTTTGCTCGTGAAGTTCAGCAGACACATCAAAAGATACAGGTTGCGTTGACTAAGCAGCTGTCTGGTGTTGGTGTTAGTGAAGAGATAGTTATTGAGGCTGTAAAGAAAGTTGGACTTGATCCTGAGAAAGTTATTGATTGGAAGGAAGAGGATCTGATGAAGCTTTCTTCTGAGTTTAGGAAGATTACAAAACCGATGGTCATAGCATGCAATAAGATTGATGTTTCTACAGGTAAGGATAATTTTGAGAGATTGAAGGAAGAGTTTCCTGACTATAAGTTGGTTGCTTGTAGTGCTGAATCTGAACTTGCTTTGAAAGAGGCTCAAAAGACAGAGCTCGTTAAGTATATTCCTGGTGAGGCGGCGTTTGAGATAAGGGATGAACAGAATCTTAGCGATAAACAGAAGGGCGCTTTAGGATTTATTAAGGAGAATATTTTAGATAAGTTTGGTTCGACTGGTGCTCAGGATGTTATTGATACTGCTGTTTTTGAAGTTTTAGGATTAATGCCCATATTTCCTGGTGGAGTTAGTAAGCTTGCTGATCAGGATGGTAATGTACTTCCTGATTGTTTTTTGCTTGATGAGGGTTCTACTGCGCTAGATTTTGCATTTAAGATACACTCTGATTTGGGTGAGAGTTTTATTAGAGCTGTAGATGTGAAGACGAAGAGAACTGTTGGTAAGGATCATGTCTTGAAGAGTGGAGATGTGGTTGAGATTATTGCTGATAAATAGTTAGTATCTAAGAAAATCGTTATTTGCTGCGCCATTACCTTCATATTCAAATTCTTTAGTTAGCTTTACTCCAATTGCCTTTATGTGGGAGAAAGGTATTTTTTCTCCAGTAACTGGATCTGGAATTTCTTCACTTTGCTCAACTATTTGTACTAATACATCATATCTTGCATCTTCTTCTCCTACTCCATTTACCTCAGAAATTTTATTAATAATCGATGCTGCTACGTCTATTGGAGATGTATCATTGATGGGTATTGGTCTTCTTGTAACTGGGTCATAAGGGACAACTAAGCTACTTACTAGTATTTCAGTTGTTCTAATGTTATCCCAGACTTCGTCTTCAGATACATCATAAGTCTCTGCTAGGTCTCTAACGTAGTCTAATAATGTATCTTCTTCCTGAACACCAAAACCGTATTTAACTGTTTTTTCCATTTTGTTTTGGGGAATTATTAATTATTTAAAAATGTTTATGTTGTGGTTGAGATTATTTCTGATAAATAAATAGATTTTTATATTATTAATTCTAGGATGTCTTATATGGCTAAAACCATTATGGTTGTTGATGATGAGGGGGATATAAGGGAGACTCTGAAGGTTGCTTTGGAGAAGCATGGTTATAAAGTGATTACTGCTGTTAATGGTGATGATTGTCTGGATCAATTGAAGTTTTTGAGTTCTAAGAAGGTTAAAGGTATTGGAAAGCCTGATTTGATTTTAATGGATATTATGATGCCTGGAACTCCAGTTAAGGAAGTTGTTCCACAGATAAAAGATATTAAGATTTCTTATTTGACTGTTGTTAGGAAGCTTAAGGCGAAAGAAGAAGGTTTACTAACTCCAAAGAATGTTGTCGGTTTTATTCACAAACCATTTGATGTTGATTTTCTTATTGAGAAGATTGAGTATATGCTTTCTAAGTGAGGAAAAGTATAATGGTGGGTAGATTTAATCATTAACTTTATAAACTTAAAATTAATTCTTTATACTCAATAGCCCCATAGTGTAGTGGTCAAGCATCTCGGCTTTTGGTGCCGAGGACGGCAGTTCGAATCTGCCTGGGGCTATTTTATTTTCTTATACTTCTATATTAAAGAAGATTCTAACAAAGTACCCAATTATGAATGTGAAGAATGCTACTCCTAAGCTGATTGCGACCATCTCAAAAAATCTTTTTTTGAAGGAGACTTCTTTTGTGACTGACACATAATAGGTGAATAAGAATATGATTATTACTGCGTTGACTAATGTGAAAGCTAAGGGAAGATAGATACTGTTGAATATGAGATATGGGAAGATTAGGAAGAAGACTGTGAATATGTAGGCAATTCCAGTGTAAACTGCCGATTTAATTGGGCTTCTAGAGCCTTCTTCTGATTTTGTTGATAAGTATTCAGAAGCAGCCATTGACAAAGATGCTGCAATCCCGGTTATTAATCCTGTTAATGCTACTAATTTGGTGTTTTGCAATGCGAATGTAAGTCCTGCTAATGCTCCTGTAAGTTCTACTAAAGCATCGTTTAATCCTAAGACGATTGAGCCTACATATCTTAACTTTTCTTCGTCAATTAAGCTGATGAGTTGTTTTTCGTGTTTTTCTTCTTCTTCTAAAATCTTTTTTGCGTTTGGGATGAATTTAGTCAGTTCTTCGTATGATAATTGTGCTTTTTCTTCGTCATTTTCCAAAAGTTTGATGCCAAATGTTAATCCTAAGATTTTAGTTATTAAGGAGAATTTCCAGATTTGGAATTTGTCTGGAGCAATATCTCTTTTACTTATTTTTTTGAAGAAATTATAATGCCTTAGCTCATCAATTGCAATATGATTTAGAACAACCTTGTTTTTTTTGTGTTTAACTGATTCTGAGAGTTTTTTGTAGATATAATATTCAGTTATCTCGTTTTTTTGAGCTTGCAGAACTTTCTTTAGAGTTTCTGGATTCATGATTAAGTTTTTGTTGTTAAGGTATATAAATGTTTTTTATTTTTATTGAAATACAAAGATTTTTATATGTTAGAGATTGTTTTTGGTTTAATGAAAAAAGGGGTAATACTAAGTTCAATTAGGGATGTAGTTAGACTAATTAGTAAGAATAAGAGGATGTTTCTTGTTATGGCTGTTATTCAACTGATATTTTTCTCTTTGCTGGCTGTTTTATTGTCAACTTATGTTGTTAAGATTGGAATCAGCGCTTCAAAGATTTTAGAATATGTTGAAAGCACGGATCTTGATGAGGCTGCTGTTACCACAAAGATGCTGAAGCAGGAAGAGTTTTTAGGTGATGATCCTACGCTGATATTCAGGGAGTCTAAAACAATAATATCTTCTTTGATATTCTTATTTGTTTATTTACTGCTTTTGTTTTTAGTTTTGGAAGGTTTGAATTGGGCTTTAATGGATGGTTTGATTCGCAAGAAAAAGTTTAAGGAGATTTTTTCTTATATTGGTAAGTTTTCTGGAGTTCTTCTTGTTTATTTATCGTTCTTGTTTTTATTTTTAAGAGCTATTTTTATTGGTGTTAATCTGGAGAATTTTAGCTTTTTTGATTTAATTCCATTATTGTTTGTTGTTGTATTGTTTTATTTTATGTTTTTATCTTTAGCTTTGGTTGGTGGAAGAAGTTTTAAGGAGATATTTAAGAGAACATTTCTTGTGGGTATACGTAAATGGGATGTTATGCTCTTGAGTTATTTATTGATGTTAGTTGTTATGGGTTTATTGACTGCTTTATGGATGTTTTTGGCTGAGATGCACATTATTTTAGTTGTGTTGAGTTTATTGCTTTTTGTGGTTAGTTTTATTTTAATGCGGATATTTTTGGTTGTGGTTGTTGATAAGGCATAGATTTTTAAAAAATAAGTGCTTTCTTCTTTCTATGGTTAAGGTGCAGTTCTTTCCTTTGGATGTGAATTATAGGGTAGTTAATGATAAGGCTATTGTTTCTTTGTTTGGCAGAACATTGGATGGGAAGCAGATATGCGCTGTTGATGACAGTTTTATGCCTTATTTTTATGTTTTGGCAAAAGATGTTAATGTTGTTTCTGCTAAACTTTCGAATATTAGGGTTGAGAGAGAGGATAAAGTAAGTTCTGTTGTAAAGACAGAGGTTGTTGATAAGAAGTTTTTGAGTAAGGAGGTTAAGGCAATTAAGGTTTATGTTAAATTGCCTAGGGATGTTCCTGTTATTAGGGATGTAATTAAGGATTGGGAGATAATTGAGTCAATACATGAGTATGACATTCTGTTTACACGAAAATATTTGGTGGATAATGGGATTGTGCTATCTACACTTGTTGAGTTTTCTGGTGAAGAGATTAATGAAAAGTCTAAGGTTCAGGTTTTTAAGGTTGATTCTATTAGTACAATTGAAGGGGAGTCTTTGAAAGACTTACGGGTGTTGGCTTTTGATATTGAAACTTATAATCCTGATGGGAAGGGAATAAATTCTGAGAAGAATCCTATTTTGATGGTTGCTCTTTATGGGGACGGTTTTAAGAGAGTGGTTACTTGGAAGGATGTTTCCGGTGATGATATTGAGGTAGTTTCTGATGAAGGTGCTTTGTTGAATAGGTTTAAGGAGTTAGTTGCTGAGTATAAGCCTGATGTTATTACTGGTTATTACTCAGATGGTTTTGATTTTCCTTATTTGAAGGCTAGGGGAGTGAAGAATAGGGTTAAACTTGATCTTGGGCTTGATTTTAGCGAGATGATTGTTAAGGGTGAGAAGGTTAAGGTTGTTGGTATTACTCACATTGATGTGTTTAAGCTGATTGTTAAGACTATGAAGGGTACTTTGGAGACTGATTCTTATAGTTTAGATAATGTTGCTTTTGAATTGTTAGGTGAGAAGAAGGATTCTGTTGATTTAGATAAATTGGCTGATGTTTGGGATAATGATGTTTCTGGGTTGGGTGAGTATTGTAAGTATAATTTGCAGGATGCTAAGCTTACTTACGACTTATGTAAGAAGTTGCTTCCTACACTGCTTGAGTTGGTTAAGATTGTTGGGTTGTCTATGCATGATGTTAATAGGATGGGTTTTTCGCAGTTGGTTGAGGGTTATTTGTTGAAGCAAGCTTACGATTTTAATGAAATAGCGCCTAATAAGCCGCATTATACTGAGATTGGTAAGAGACGTATGCAGACATATAAGGGAGGGTTTGTTTTTGAGCCGAAACCTGGTTTGTATGACAATATTGTTATTTTTGATTATAGAAGTTTGTATCCTTCTATCATTTCTTCTCATAATATTTCTCCTGGTACGTTGAATTGTAGTTGTTGTTCTGGTGATGAGGTTCCTGGTGAGAAGTTTAGGTTTTGTAAGAAGGTTAAGGGTTTTGTTCCTACACTTATTGGTGAGTTGATTACTCGTCGAATGAGAATTAAGGAGATTATTAAGAAGAAGGATGATAGCTTTCTTAGGGCTAGAGATACTGTTTTGAAACTGCTTGCTAACTCTTTTTATGGTTATTTAGGTTTTTTTGGTGCAAGGTGGTATAGTTTGGAGTGTGCAAAGTCAGTAACTTCTTATGGTAGGGCTTATATCCAGGATGTTATTTCTAAGGCTACGGAGTCTGGTTTTGAGGTTCTGTATTCGGATACTGATTCGGTTTTTTTGAGTCTTAATGATAAAACTGAAGATGATGCTTTGAAGTTTATTGATAGAGTTAATGTTAAACTGCCTGGCCTTATGGAGATGGAGTATGAGGGGTTTTATCCTTGCGGACTTTTTGTTTCTGCTAAGGACTCTGGTAGTGGTGCTAAGAAGAAGTATGCTTTGATTACGTCTGAGGGTAAGTTGAAGATTAAGGGTTTTGAGGCAGTTAGGCGTAATTGGAGTGTGATTGCTAAAGAGGTTCAGGAGAAGGTTTTGCGATTGGTTTTGGCGTCTAAAGATTCTGCTGCTGCTCTTAAGTATGTTAAGGAAGTTGTTAATGATTTAAGGAAAGGCGAGGTTGAGATTGATAAGTTGATTATTAAAACACAATTGCAGAAAGAGATTGGTTCGTATGATTCTGTTGGTCCGCATGTTGCGGTTGCAATTAGGATGAAGGAGAAAGGTGAAGAGGTTGCTGTTGGTTCTGTTATCTCTTATGTTGTTGGTTCTGGTGCTGGTAGGATTAGGGATAAGGCGGTGTTGCCATCTGATGCTAAGGATTATGATGCAGATTACTATATTAACAATCAAGTAGTTCCTTCGGTTGAGAAGATACTTGATGTGTTTGGTTATTCTAAAGAAGATATATTGGCTGGGAAGGGGCAGAAGAAGCTTGATGGGTTTTTTAAAAGTTGAGTTGAAGAAATAAATAAAAGGACTATTTGTGATTATTATTATTATTATGCTACTATTTCTGGAACAGTGACTACTGAATCTTGTATATGGTGTTTAGGATTAATTGGAGCAGAAATCTGCTGGGTAAAGTTCTCTTCACTGGAAAAAATTGGAATAATTTTGTTTCTTAATTTTCCGATAAAATTTAATCGAATTGATATGATGTTATTTTTAATTGAAGCTTTGAAATCTCCATGAACTAAGTTATTAAATATTAGTTTTTTAAGACCTGATACTTTTGAAACATCAAAAATTCTGATTCCAGTAATAAAATTTTCTGTATCAAAATCAATTATAAAATTTTGAAATTCCACTGACATTTTGTAATCCCTATCCCTAATTCTAAAGGTCAGCATATCATGCTTATAATCGTATAAAAACTCACCTTTTCCAGAAGCGTTTAAATGTCTTTCTTTATTCATTTTTTATATCCAGTTTAGGTATTTCGAGTATATTAATAAAAGTTACTATTGTTATTTTTTTATCGTCAACTTCTAGTATTAATTTCAGATAACCTTCAGGTTTACGGTAATATGCGGCGTATCTCCCATTAAATTGTAAGTATATTTTTCTAGGGCTCTCCTTTTCAATCATGTTAACTAACTCTTCTTCTTTAAATACTTTTCTTTGTTTTTCGCTTAAATGGTCAAGGGCATGGGTAGAGATGCTATTCTCTTTGTTAGTTAGAATACCTTTAAAATCAACTTTATTAATTTCTTCAATGGGACGTGTTGTATAATTATCCATTGATGGTGAGTTATCGTATGTACCATTTATATATTTCGGTTTTATTAGAGAAAACTTTAAATAAGCGTTGAGTTAAGGATTAGTTAGATGAAAAAAAGAGGTGGGTTTCAACTGAGTATGAATTTTATTGTTATTATTGTTATTAGTATTGCTATATTGATTCTGAGTATTTCTTTTATATCTAAGATAATGTCTGCTTCAAGGACACAAGTTGCTGAAGCTGATGCCGCTTCTTCGCAGGAGATTGCTAGGTTGTTGAACTCTGGGCAGGCTGTTGCTGTTTCGCCTACTAATATTGATGGTTCTGGTGTTGTTGTTTTGGGGATTATGAATGATGGGAGTGTTGATGATGCTGGATTTGATAATAATTTTGGGTTTAGGGTAACTTATGATGATTGTGATGGAGGTTGTGGTTCTGGTTCCCCCGGTACTTGGGTTTCTAGATCTGGTGCAGATGAAGATGTTTATTTGATCCCTGAGTTTGAATCTGATGAATTTTTAATATCTGTAAATCCTGAATCTGGTGCTCCAGAAGGGACTTATGTCTTTAATGTTGATGTTAGAAAGGATAATAAACGTCCAGGTAATGAGGAGATTATATATGATGACCTTGACAAAGATGAAAAGTACAAATCACTCCTAAAATTCTACGTAAAGATATAATCACACCTAAAAAGTAGTAAAATTTATATATAGGAAGATTATATATGGTTAATAGGATGTTAGAACGTATATTGAATCCACTGAAAAGGGCCGCTGTTATAGGTTTAGGACTGGCTGTAGGAGCTACAGCATTAAACCATATGGCTAAGAGAAATGAATCATTAGATCTTCTATTGAGTTATTTTGGTGCAACTAATGCACATGCGGCTCAACTAGCTCCTGATACTGGAATACCATTTCCTTCTTTACCAGGTTTTCCTCAACAAGTGGATGCTGGGGCAATTGTTACTGCTGATTTTGTTGGTGAAGATGGAGAACCTGAGATTTATGCTGGCGGAATGGGAAGATTATATGGGTGGGAAACCGATGGACAACCCATAAACAGTAATCCGGATGGAACTTTTTTCCCGTTGGGGAATAATGCTCCTATTGTAGGTATTCCTGCTATGGGGGAAATTGCTGATGGGATTAGAGCAATAGTTATCCCTGCTGATCGGCTTTATGTCGTTGGTCCTGATGGGCGAGAGATTCTGGATTCTTTGAGTTATGGTAATGATTCTACTGCTCCTACAACTATAGCTAGTCTCGATGGAGAAAGGATAAGTATAATTGGTAGTGGGAGAGGACAAAGTTCAATTCATGTTTATGATGTTCACAATCGTGGGGGAGTGTTAGAAGCAGTTACAAGAACAGGATTTCCAATGGGAGCTACTATGGACTCATCTCCAGCAATTGGACAATTAGATCCAACTTCTCCTGAGTTAGAATTGGCATGGGGACAAGGAGATTTAATTCAAGCTGTTAATGCTAATGGAATTCCATTCCCGCCATATCCTATTACAATGATTGACAGATATGGCTCAGAAGGTTCACCAGCAGTTGTTGATGTTGGTGGAGTTCAATATCTAATAACTGGAGTAGAAAATGATCTTATCATTTCAGGAAATGGTAGGGTTATTGAAGCTAACGCTGATGCTGATTTTGCTTCAACTTCACCATCAGTTCTCAAAATGCCAGATGGAACAGCAAGAATTTTTGCTAGTAATTATGATGGAGGCACTTGGGGATTTGAATTTGATGGTAATATTATCACTCCACTAGTAGGATTCCCTCAGGAAACACAAGGACGTTTAAGAAGTCGTTCCCCTCTAATAGGATATTTTGGAGATGATGGGATTCCAAAAGTTGTTCAAGCAGATGTTGATGGCAATATCTACGCATGGTATGCAGAAGGTGGAATGGAAGGGATTCCAGTTGCACCGTTCCCAATTGATTTAGGCTCACCAATAAGACATATTGCATTAGGTCATTATACGGGTGTTGATGGATTGCATGCTATATTAGCTGCAAGTGCTGAAGGAAATGTCCACGCTTTAGATTTAGGGTTAGAATCAAGAGCAAGAGATCATCCATGGCCATCATTCCAATACGATGATGCAAACACTGGTAATCCTAATTATCAGGAACCACAAGGACAACCACAAAGAGCATGGGATGTTAATGGTGATAATCTGATAAATATAGTTGATTTAATCTTGGTTGCAAGGGATTTTGGGAAGATGACAACTGGGGCAGCTGATGTTAGTGGAGACGGCAGAGTTAATATTGTGGATTTAATCTTAGTTGCTCAGCATTTTGGTGAAGTTTATGGTGCGCCATCAATGAGTGCTAGTGAAAGGGTTCCTCATATATTTGATAATGCTTATGAAAAAGCATTGGTGGTTTGGGGAGAAATAAAGCAAGGAGCTGATTATGGCGTTTCAATAGGTGATGTAGAGAGAGCTTTGGAATTGTTTGATAAATTAAGAGATGGATATGTTCCAGAAGACATAACTCCTGCTCAAACAGTATTAATGAATAATTATCCAGATCCATTTAATCCTGAAACGTGGATACCTTTCATGTTAGGTGAAGGTGGAAATGTTAGAGTCAGCATTTATAATAGAGGAGGAAGTTTAGTCAGAACATTAGATTTAGGCCATAGAGAGCCTGGTGTTTATGACAGAAAAGATGAAGCAGCTCATTGGGATGGTAGGAATGAGTTTGGAGAAAAAGCTGCATCAGGATTATATTTCTACAGATTAAATAATGGACCAACAGGAAGAATGATGTTGGGGAAATAGAAACCTTTAAATAAATTCATCCTAAGATTAGATTAAATGAAAATAGAATATATGGATAAGGTTCTTCGGAATATTCTTATTGGTATTGCTGTTGTATTAGTCTTAGTCTTTATCGTAAAAGCGGTTTCTAAGGAATGTCCAAAAACTTGTGATGATGGAAATATGTGCACTTGGGATTTTTGCAATAAGCAAAAAAATTGTGAACATAAACCATTATCTGGTCCTCAAGCTGGTTGTACTGGTGAAGTTAGTGAATGTATGGAGATGGGATGTAGTGATAATGAATGTACTGAAGTGCCAATCGGTAATTGTTGTGGAAACAATATCTGCGAAAAGGCAACTGAGGATGTTGGAAACTGTGAAAAGGACTGTGTCAAACAATTAACTGGGCATTTTCAAGGGGTAAAGCAAACTTTCTGGAATGTAAGGGGTTTTAGAGTAATATTTGGGCCAGTTGCTCCAGAAGATCCTCAAAATACATGCGCTATTAAGTTTAAAACATCACCTGGAACAGTAGATATCAAGCTAAATGATCAAGTATTTGAGGATATTGAGACTGGTGAGGGATGGAGTGAACATAAACTGAGTTGTCTAGAATTTAGCGAAGAAGAGAATGATGTTTCAGTAACTTCAGAACAGGATATGAAATTCTTCTTAGAAACCATTAATATGGATGATAATGGCGTTGATAAATACACTAGAGATGGAACAAGCTGGATTGATGATAATAAGGATATGGCGATAGATATAGTTGAGTATAGGTAAGATTTTCTAGTTATTACTTCTAAGTTAATATTGAAGATAGATTTATAAATTGATTATAATTCTTCTGTTGAATGCAATATGAGATACACAGAGGAAAAGACACCCATTGTCAACTATGTGCATTTGAGTGGGGAGATAGGATTACTGCTATCGGAGAACATTATAGGCTCAAATTTAATTTAGATGGTGATCTTACTGGTGCTACTACTCCATTCGAAACACCTAACTTAGTTTATACAGCTAGAGGAAGAGTTAATGGTTTCTTGGCTAGTGCTAATTTAGGTGAGCGTGATTCTACTATTTCGGATGATGCTGATTCATTACGTTCTGGTTATTTTGTGATGGAGATGCCAGAAGAAATGCGATTATTGTTTGGGAATACTGTGGCTAGAGAGCTTCAAAAATTATGTATGGACAATCCTGATGAAATCTTCTCTAGGGCTTCAGGAAGTAGTAGTAATACCCAAAGAAAAAACGCAAGATTAACTGAATTAACAGACACATCTCGTTTAGTTCTTCCAGGAGATACGGTTGAGTCTGCTTATGAGTTATTACCCTTAATAGTTCAAAGAGGTTGTTATAGTGATTGTCCTGGCTGTGAGATTGGAAGTGAGGTTGGTTACAGAGCAGATGATTCAAGTATTAGAGCACAATTGGATTTTTTCCATAATGAATATCCATTAACAAGCAGAACTTACAAAGGCCTATTAATGGGAGGAGAAGATCCATTAATGTTAGGTACTGATAGATTGGTGGAAATTATGCAAACAGCTGAAGCTGAATTTGGATTAAGCAGAAATCCTACAAGAATTGGACTTGATGGGTTTGGGGATTATGATACAACTGAGGGTTTTGCTTATATGTTTATGAGTTTTAAATCTATTAAAAGAAAAAGTGTTGAAGATCTAAGAAGATTAAAAGAAGCAGGATTAAGATGGGCAAATATTGGTTTAGAGTCTGCTGATCAAAGAATATTGGATGAACATTTTCCAAAACAAACTTTAGATGATGTTACTGAAGGGATTGATAAACTAAATGAAGCAGGAGTTAATTTCTCACTAAATGTTATAGCTGGTTTAAGAGAAGGGAATGTGGACCATCTATTGAAAACTTCAGAATTCTTAGGAAGTATGGGTTATGATGGAAGGGTTTTTCTTGCACGTTTTAAGAGATCAAATGGACTTTATGAGTTAAATAATGAAGAGTTTTTTAGGGAAGCTAGGCAATTTGTAGAAGATTATGAAAAACATCCGGGTGTAGATTGGAGAGCTGTTAAGGCTTATCCAATGGTTTTCCATTAGAAAACGAAAGCTTTAAATAGTACCCTAACAT
Organism: uncultured Methanosarcinales archaeon; assembly: GCA_964566535.1. GTDB lineage: Archaea > Nanobdellota > Nanobdellia > Woesearchaeales > CAZOXR01 > CAZMIO01. The sequence goes on from CAZMIO010000001.1 coordinate 69,270, forward strand.
CATCAATTTATAATAATTCTGGTGAATTCTTAAACAGAATGGTAGAAGCTAAAAACATAATGAAGACTGGTACAACAACAGTTGCTATTAAGTGTAGTGATGGTGTTGTTCTTGCTGCAGATAAGAGAGCTACAGCAGGATACTTAGTTGCAAACAAAAAGGTAGAGAAAATAGTTAAGATTACTGACAATCTTGCTGTTACTACTGCTGGAACTGTTTCTGATATTCAACTATTAATTAAGTTAATTAGAGCTGAATTGAAGCTAAAAAGTATAAGAATAAACAGAGATTTAAGTGTTAAAGAGGCCGTTAGTTTACTTTCAAATATGGTATACAATAATATAAGGAAATTTAGTACAATTCCTGGAATATCTCACTTTATTGTTGGTGGAAAGGATGAGAAGGGAAGTCACGCTTATGATGTTGGGGCAGATGGTTCTGTTTCTGAAGTAGATGATTATGTTTCTTCAGGTTCTGGTTCTGTAATGGCATATGGAGTTCTTGAAACACTATATAAAAAAGATATGTCTGTTGATGAGGCTATTAAATTGGGTGTAAAAGCAGTAAATGCTGCTGTACAGAGAGATATTGCATCTGGTAATGGAATAGATGTTGTAGCCATAACAAAAGATGGTTTAAAGAAAGTATTTAGTAAAGAGTTAGATATGACTATAAGTATGTAGGAGTTATTCTGAAAAACTAAAATATTCTTAGGAACTAGTTAAATGAGCCAAATAATTAAAACAATTTTGAAGCACATACCTGATAACAAAGTTAGCGATGCAGGTTTTGAGGGTGCAAACATTGTTCTTTATACTAAAGATAAAGACTTTTTCTTAGATAATGGTGGATTAATCAAGAAAATAGTTGACGATATTAAGAAAAGAGTAGAGTTGCGGCCTGATCCTTCGATTACTATGGATATGGAGAAGGCTGAAAAAGAGATGAAGAAGATTATTCCTAAGGAAGCTAAGATTGATAAGATATTGTTTGATCCTCAGAGAAGCAGAGTTGTGATTGAGGCGGAAAAGCCTGGTCTTGCTATTGGTAAACAGGGTGCTTTTTTGAGGGAAATTAGGACAAAAACTATGTGGATACCTTTGATTAGGAGAACTCCTGCTATTAAATCTAAGTTAATTGATAATGTACGGGCAGTTTTGTACCAACATTCTGATTATAGGAGAAAATTCCTAGATAAAGTAGGTCATAGAATTTATGACGGCTGGATAAGGGAGAAGAAGAATGAGTGGATTAGAGTAAGTTATTTAGGTGGAGGAAGACAAGTTGGTAGAAGTTGTTTATTTTTACAAACACCTGAATCTAGGGTTTTACTAGATTGTGGAGTAAATATTGCTACATCTGGGACTGATGCTTATCCAATGTTAGAGGCTCCTGAATTTAACATAAATGACCTTGATGCTGTAGTTATTACTCATAGTCATTTAGATCATTCTGGTTTTGTACCTTACTTGTTTAAGTTTGGTTACAGAGGACCTGTTTATTGTACTGCTCCAACAAGAGATGTTATGGCTTTGTTGCAATTAGATCTAATTAAGATTGCTAAGAATGAAGGTAAGGAACCAATTTATACTGCTGATGATGTTAAGGAGATGGTTAAGCATACTATTTGTTTGGAGTATGATGAAGTTAGTGATATTACTCCTGATGTAAGGATGACTTTGTACAATGCAGGACATATTTTAGGTTCTGCTATGACTCACTTGCACATTGGAAATGGTTTGCACAATATGTTGTATACTGCTGATATGAAATATGCAAGAACTCAGTTATTAGAGCCTGCTGTTACACAATTTCCAAGGTTAGAAACTTTAATGTTAGAAAGTACTTATGGTGGGAAGGATAATGTCCTACCTCCACGAAAAGAACAAGAAGAACAGTTGAGGACAGTAATTGCTGATACTATGAAGAAGAAAGGTAAAGTGCTTATTCCGGTTTTAGGATCTGGAAGAGCTCAAGAAGTTGTTGTTCTTATTGAGAATATGGTGAGAACCGGTCTTTTAGATAAAGTTCCTGTATTTATTGATGGTATGGTATGGGATATTACAGCTATACATACTGCTTATCCTGAGTATTTGAACAATACTGTTCGGAAATTAATCTTTCATAAAGATCAGAATCCATTTTTATCACCTATCTTTTCAAGAGTTGGAAGTAAGAAGGAAAGGAAAGAAGTAATTGAAGATACTGGTTCTTGTGTTATCTTAGCAACATCTGGTATGTTGGTTGGAGGACCGTCTGTTGAGTATCTTAGGCAATTATGTGATAATCCAAATAATTCATTAGTTTTTGTTTGTTATCAGGGAGAAGGTTCTTTAGGTAGAAGAATTCAACGTGGTGAGAAAGAAATTAATTTTGGTTCTGCTGCTAAGCCTGAGATAAGTCCTATTAATATGAATGTTACAACTCTTGAAGGTTTTTCAGGTCACTCTGGAAGGCAAGAGCTTATGAACTTTGTTTACAAATGTCAACCTAGACCTAAGAAGATTATTTTGAATCACGGTGAGAATTCTAGATGTTTGGATTTGGCTTCTTCTTTGCATAAGGCTTGTAGGGTTGAGACTACTGCTCCTCGGAATTTAGATAGTTTGAGAATAAGATAGGGTTAATAGCTAAGTTTGGGAGTTTCTGGCATTTCTAGTGTTTTTCTTTCTAAAGTATACGTTCTTGAAAGTCTTTCTAATGCTCCTTCAATCAGATCATCATTAACTGCTAGATTTAATACATGTCTGATATCACTATCACCGAATAATTGATGTTTAATTAACCTTTCAAGTTCCCCTACTACAAGGTCGACTGTTGCCCCAGTTCCTATTAATATGCCCGGTGCCCTATCTCCTTCAGTTACAACTTCAATATCTGTTGGTGATGTTGTAACGTATGGATGTGAAAAATCGGTATAAAGTCTTTTGCAGTCTTCATGTATTTCATGTTGGAGCAATCGTTCTGCACCACCGCTAATATATGGTGCATTCATTAGACGTAGAATTTGAGCTGCATATTCTGGGTCAACATCAACAATTTGTAATTTCATTTAAGGTGAGGATTTGGATCAATTTAAATATTTATTTGTTTACTTCGATTACTTAACAATCTTCTTTAGAATTTCCATGACTTTTTTTCCGTCAACTTTCCCCCTATACTTTCCCATAACAATCCCCATATAAGCAGAAGGATTCAACCCTGGTTTTTGTTCTACAATTTTCTTTATTTCTGATTCTAAGTTTCCTGCTTCAACAACTTTGTACTTTGAGATGTTTAGTTTGTTTCCTTTGCAAACGTCTGCTAAGAGTTCAATTACTGCTGATTTAGGTATTTTCTTTTGGTCTAGGTAAGATAATATAATATCATAATCTGAGTCTTGTATTTCTGAAATGTCAAGATTCAGTCTTGATTTTATTTCTTTTGGAGTGTTAACTAAGATATTTGCAATTTCTTGTGGTTTTAGGTCTTTGTATTTTTCTACTAATTTTTCGAAAAGTTCGTTGTGTAGTAGTTCTTTTGTTAATTCTGGTGAAAGTTTGTATTTCTTTTCAAAAATAGCTGATTTTTCAGTTAGTAATTGAGGAGGTTTTATTTCTTCTAGAAATTCTTTTGTTATTTTTGTTTGTGGAACGTCTGTTTCAGGATACATCCTTTCTGCACCAGGCATTGGTCTTAGGAAAGATGTTTTTAGATCTGATTCTGACTTTCTTACTTGTGCTTCTATTTGGTTTCCTTTTTTTATGTCTTCTAATTGTCTGTGAACTTCGTATTCTATTACTTTGGGTATTGATTTTAGATCTTGAAATCCTTTTACTTCAGTTCTTGCTCCGTTTCTTATTGAGATGTTTACATCTTGTCTTATTGTTCCTATTCCTCTTTTGCACTTTCCAGTTGACCTTAAGATCATTCCTAATTGGGATGCAACTTCTTTTGCGTGTTCTGGGGATTTTATGTCTGGTGCGGTTCCTAATTCTATTAATGGTATTCCTAGTCTATCTAATTTGTACTTAGTGTAGTCTTTAGTTGTGTCTAGTTTTTGTGCTGCTTCTTCTTCCAAACATATTGAGTCGATCTTAACTTTTCCTTGTGATGTTTCTATGTAGCCGTCAGTTGCAATTAATGATGTTCTTTGGAATCCAGAAACGTTTGAGCCGTCTACTACTGTTTTTCTCATAACTTGTACTTCGTCTACTATTTTTGCGTTTAGTAGTAGAGCTACTTCAATTGCAGCTGTTAATGCTTCTTGATTCATTGGATGGGGTGGTTCTTCATCTAATTCCACTAAGCAAGTATCTTCTGAACTGGATTCGTAGATGAAAAGTTTTGATTTTGACATTTCGTATTTTGCTGCTGCATCGATTTTTCCCATCTCTCCTGCAGATGCTCTTAGTCTTCTTTCTATCTTTACATCTGGTTGGTTAGTTGAGTTTAGAGTTAGGCAGTTGCAGAATAATTTCTTTCCTTCTAATTGCTGATGGATTTCTATTCCGCATTTGAAACCTAATTTAGAGTAATCTGTCATAGAGAAAATAGATGTAGAATTGATATTTAAAGGTTTGGTAAATGTAATTTAGAAATTTATGATTTTTATTTATTAGAATACCATTCCTGGAGAAACACCTTGTTTATAGGTTACCATGCCTTTTGGACCATAATCAATTCCCTTAACTGTATCTAAGACAAACCTTTGAGCCCTTAATGCAATTTGATTTGGATCAAGATAAAAGGGGTTACCTCCAGATGCAAGACCCACCGATGAGTTATCCCCAGATACTAGACCTAAACCTGCTCGAATAACTGCATCATATCTATATTCACTTGGTAATTTTATGATTGGTTTAGGAGATTCATTAGGTAATTTCAAGGTTAAGGAACAATCTGTCAAATTTAGATACAATGTTCCAAGTTGCCCTTCAACTACCATTCTCCTGTTATTACCTTTACCAATATATTTTCCCATTGATAAATGAACTGGAACACCTGCGTCTGTTTCCAAATCCATTTCAGCACAAGTCTCTCCAATAAGTTCAATTGGAAGGTCATGTTTTGTTTTTGCCATTGTTATGTACTCATCGCATCTTGCTGTTCTTACGACTGCTTCCTCAACTTTTACCCTTCCTAAATATTCTTCAAGGGCCATAACTGGTGCTATTGTATGAATTGCAAGGTCAGGAATCATTCCACCACCCTTCGATACATCAATTAAGTGTGGACCTCTGTGGTCTAACGTTCCATATAATTCATCCCCTTCAAGGATCTCTACTGTAACAGACATTGGTTTTCCAATTATATCCTCAATCCTTCTTGTTAGATCTGGAGTGAATGGATCACCACCAGGAGTTTGTAATGCAAGATCTCCATCAAAATAAAAAGAATTTCCCTTTATTAAACTATCAAGTGCAAGTAATGGTGTAGAATATGAAGCTAAAAATGATTCAAGCAATGCAATTACTGGATAGTCTCCAACCAATTGCTTAATTGTTTCAAATTGATAATCATCTACTGCGTATGGTTTTTCAACCATTACACGGAATCCATTTTTTAATAAATCTTCTGCATCACTAGTATGGACCTCATTAGCATGCCCAAGGATAACTACTGGATCATTTGGTCTAAAGTTCAAAAGAAGATCACTTAACTTTTGGTCTTCCCTTCTTCTTAGATGAGGAACACCTAAAAAAGGATCAGTTTCAGTTCTTTCCCTTACATCCACTGTTGCAACTACATTAACAAGATTTTGGCCTTGCATCCTAACTAATGAAGGTGCTAAACATATTTGTAAATAGTCCCCCATACCAACAGCTATAATTTCATCCATATAGTCATCCATTTTAGAATAGAGAATTAATGTCCTTATTTAAAATTAATGAAGAATTTGAAAAACTTTTTATATTAATTATCAATTGTGGTTTGTTAGGTGATACAATATGTCATGGGGAATGAAAAACAGATTATCAAAAACAATTGATCCGAAAACAGGAAGAAGTGTTATGCTTGCAGTAGATCATGGTTACTTTCAAGGTCCAACAACTGGGTTAAGGAATCTAAGAAAAGCTATAGATCCGTTGTTGCCTTTTGCTAATTGTTTGTATATAACAAGAGGGATGGTAAGGAATGTTGTTGATCCTGGCACAAATGTTCCTATATTCTTACGTGTTTCTGGTGGACCAAGCATTTTACAAGAAGATCTTTCTGATGAACACATAACTGTTTCTATGGAGGAAGCTTTAAGGATTAATGCGGTAGGTGTTGGAATGTCGATGTTTGTAGGTGGCAAACATGAATCAAGATCTGTTGCAAATCTTGGAGAACTTGTTAATGAAGCTGAGGCTTATAATATGCCGGTTTTGGCAATTACTGCAGTAGGTAAGGATATGGTTAGGGATTCTCGGTATATTGGGTTAGCATGTCGGATGGCTGCTGAACAAGGAGCTCATATAATTAAAACATATTATTGTGAAGGTTTTGAAGAAGTAATTGAAGCAGTAAATGGTGTTCCTGTTGTTATTGCTGGTGGAAAGAAGATTGAAGAAAAGGCTGCACTTGAGATGGCCTTTAATGCTATAAAGGCAGGTGCCGTTGGTGTTGACATGGGACGGAATATCTTTCAATCAGACAATCCAGTTGGTATGATTAAAGCTGTAAATGCAGTTGTTCATGATGGAAGAACTGTTGATGAAGCTTTTGAGATCTATCAGAAGAAGGATTAATTAACTCCTGAAATATAAACTATTGTTCCTCTTCTTACTCTGTCGTATAGGCCGATTATGTCGTCATTTCTCATCCTTATGCAGCCGCCAGATAATGGAGTTCCTAAAGAGCCTTCAAAATTAGTGCCATGGAAATATATACTTCTGTCTCTTGTATTCTTATTACTTCCAGTTAGTCCTTCTAGCCATATCATCCTAGTTAGAACACGGGCAATCTCATCATTTGGGAAAAGTCGACTTCTTTTGTATATCTTCCTTATAGTTCCTCTAAATTTCCAGTCTTCAAATTCTTCTCCTTTTTGGGCTGTGTATTGAGGTCCTTTTCCTGTCTTTCCGTATACTCTTAGTAAACCATGAGGGGTTTTTTTACTGTCTGCCTTGTTACCAAATCCCTTTCTTCCGGTTGAAACTTCATATGTTGCTTGAACACTGAATCTACCATCTGAATAGCTCCCTACATGAACTTCTTGTTCTTTTCCTGAGACGACTAATACTGTTGAATAAGTTCTTCCATGAGAATCTAGATAAGGGTAAAGGTTTTGTTGTAGTTCTTGGTCTAATCTATCATCTAAGTTTGATCTGTTTACTTGTTTAGGTGCAGTTTGTTCAGCTTCTGGTCCCGAGGGTATATCTTTAAGATCTGCTTCTTCTCGTTTACAAGATACCATACCTAAGGCTAGTGCAATTGCCATTAGTGCTGAAACATTTCTATTTGCCATTGGTTTTGGGAAGGTTTATTTGGTTTTAAATGTATTGTTTTGTATCACTATGTTGTAGCTACAAATAAATAAGTTTTAATTCAATAAATTTTTAAAATAACTATAAGTCACTCTAATTATGAAAGTTGCTGTTTATCATAACAACAAAGACGTTAGAGTTGAGGAGAGAGATAGGCCTTCTATTCAGGATGGTGAAATATTAGTTAAAGTTATTTCTTCTGGGATATGTGGTACTGATGTTATGGAGTGGTATAGGATAAAAAAAGCTCCTGGGATATTGGGTCATGAGATAGCTGGAGAGATTGTTGAGTCTAAGTCTGAGAAGTATAAGGTTGGAGATAGAGTATTTGTTAGTCATCATGTTCCTTGTGATGAATGTAAATATTGTTTAGATGATAATCATACTGCTTGTTCTACTTTGCATAGTGGGAATTATGATCCTGGTGGATTTGCTGAATATGTTAGGGTTCCTAAACTTAATGTTGAGAAAGGAACTTATATTTTGCCTTCAAATGTTTCTTTTGATCAGGGAACTATGATTGAGCCTTTAGCATGTTGTGTTAGAGGACAGAGAGTAATTGATGTTAAGAAAGGCCATACTGTTTTGATATTAGGTTGCGGTATTTCTGGATTGCAGAATATTGTAATTGCTAAATTAAAAGGTGCTAAAGTAATTGCCACTGATATTAATGAGGAAAGGTTGCGGAAGGCAAAAGAGTTTGGTGCGGATGAGGTTGTAAATGCTTCTGCTTCTATTGATGTTAAGGCTGATAGGGTAATTGTTTGTGCAGGTGCTTATGCTGCTGTTGAGCAGGCTTTTAAATCGGTTGATAAGAAAGGAAAGATTTTATTTTTTGCAATTCCATCTAAGAATATTGAATTGCCAACTGTTGATTTTTGGCGGAATGAGATTTCAGTTGTTTCTTCATACGGTGCAGCTCCTGTTGATCTGGCTGAGTCTTTGGAGTTGATCTCTAATGGGAAATTGCCTAATATGATAACACATAGGTTTTCTTTGGATGAAATTCAGAAAGGGTTTGATATTGTTGCAAGTGCTAAGGATAGTTTGAAGGTTGTTGTTGAGCCGAATAATTAGAAATCTATTGTAATTTGTTCACTTCTTCAACTAACTTTTTTTCTAATGACTCAGGTAGTTGGAAAATGCCCTCTGGGCTTACTAATGCGTGATTGTTATTTTGTTGGTAGGAACCTGATACTAATTTCCCACCTTCTACTTTAACTACTCCGACTATGTCGTAAGGTGGCACATTGCCTTTTGGGTCTTTTGTTCTTGCGTCGATTATGTAGACTTGACCTTCCTTTTGTTTTTTTGCTTGTTCTTTTAGGGTAGGACTATTAAAGATTTCTTTTGAAATGATGGAGTGCATAAAATCTTTAAATTCTTTATTTGCAACAAAATTTTCGTGTGAAACTTTTGGTTCTGTTCCTTTCACGATACCCATTATTGCTTTGCTGATCATTCCTTTCTTGAATGCTTTTTTGGGATCTAGAATGGATAAACATCTAATTTTCTCTCCGTTTTTATCAGTTAAGAAAAGGTAACTTTGCATTTTATGTTGATTTAGTTGAAACTGTTTATATATTTTTCTGAATTTCTGATTGACTAAACCAAAAAACTCTTTGTTAAGTACATAAACGCTATCCCTAATATGAAGAATAAGAAAGACCAGATTGATTTTTTCATATCCAGTTCTTTGTGAAGTTCAGGTACTAAGTCTGATGCTGCTATGTAGATGAAGCCTCCTGCTGCGAATGGGAGGATGAATGGGATTATGCTTTTTACTGATGTTGAGAGGAAGTAGCCAGTTAGAGCGCCTAAGATACCCACAACGCCTGAGAGGAAGTTGAAGAGAAGTGCTTTTTGTTTTGAGAATCCTCCGTGAACTAAAACTGCAAAGTCACTTAGTTCTTGAGGTAGTTCATGGGCCATGATTGCCACAGTAGTTATTATTCCAAATGGGATGTTTACTAGGAAAGAGATTGCAATGATTGCTCCGTCTATGAAATTGTGGATTCCATCTCCAATTAAGTTCATGTAAGTGAATGTATGAACTTTGCAATGACCTTCATGGCAGTGATGCCAATGCAAATATCTTTCTATCAGAAAGAAAAATGCAAATCCAATTAATACGAAGAGAAAAACTGATGAGTAAGGTGATGTTTCTAAGGATTCTGGAATTAAATGGAGGAATGCTCCGCCCATTAAAGCTCCTGCTGAGAACCCTACTAAGATTAATATGATCTTTTTTAGAAATTTTTCTTTTAATGAGAATGTGAATATACCTAACAAAGATAGTAAGCTGACAACTAGTGTACTTCCTAAGATCCAGAGTAGTGTTAGTTCCATAAGGTGATTTGTTGGATTATTCTCTTTTTAAATGTTTGTAGTTTATAGGATGATGTTTAGAAGTCCGCCAACAATTAAAGTTGAGACTACCATTATTATTGATGATTTAATCATATCTTTTATTCCTAGTTCTTTGATTAGGACGGTAAAGGTTGCAACGCATGGGAAGTACATTGTTAGTACTACAGATGCTATGATTAGTTGTTTTAGTGATAGGGCTAAAGGTATGAGTGCTCCAACTGCTACGTCTTTTCTTAGGAATCCAATGATTAAGGAAGCAACTGCTTCTTTTGGTAGTCCTAGGACGTTTACTACAATTGGTGCTGTTACGTTACTTACGAATGCGATGATTCCTAGGGAGTATAATAGGTTAATAATTAAGACTCCTACTAACATGTAGGGGACTGCAGTTCTTAGGAATGATTTTGATCGCATCCAGAGTTTTTTTAGGAGTGCATTTAGGTAGGGTATTCTATAGGGTGAGATTTCCATGAAAAGTTCAGGAGATTTTCCTTTTGTTAGTTTGTTTAAGATCAAACCTATAACTATTCCTACAATGAATAACGTTAGGAAGACAGGTGCTAAGCCCTTTAATCCATGTTTTCCAACTAATCCGAAAACCATTGCTGTTTGTGCTATGCATGGAACAGAGATTGCCATCATTGTTGCTGCAATGAACTTCTCTTTTCTTGATTCTAACACTCTAGTTGCTAATGCCCCTGGAACATTACAGCCAAAGCCCATCATCACTGGAATGATTGCAAAGCCGTGTAGTCCTATTTTGTGCATTATGTTGTCTACTAAGACCGCTAGCCTTGGTAGGTAGCCAAAATCTTCTAAGAAACCTAGAATTAGGTAGAATGCAAAGACGTATGGTAAGACCATTGCTATTGGGACATATAATCCTGTTGTTAACAGGCCCATTGATTGTAGGTAATCTACTTGTCCGCCTATTAAATTGCCTATGAGTATATCATGTAGGAAATTGTTTTGAAGTAAATTGCCTAGTGAGGTTATTAATGGTGTGTAGAGGTTGAATAAAGGATCGAAAATGTAACTGATTAAACTTTCTCCTATGAATCTTATGAGGAAGAATGAGATTGAGATTACAATTAGTGCTAATATTGCTCCTGGCAGTGGTTTAATGCTGGCATCACTTAGCGTTTCTAAGAACGTATGGTGTCTATGAGTTGTTGTTTGTACTTCTTTTATTGTTTTTCCTATCTGTTCCCATCTTTCTTTTTCAGTTTTTGTTTTTGATTCTGGTTTTTTTGCTTTAGGTAATGAATCAACTAACTTTTTTATTCCTTCTCCTGTTACTGCTACTGTTGGGATGACTGGGAGTTTTAGAATTTGTTCTAGTTTGTCTTTGTTGATGTCAATTCCAGTATGTTTTGTTTCATCCCACATGTTTAGAACAATAATCATGGGGACGTTTTTCTCCATTAGTTGGAGAGTTAGGTTGAGGTTTCTTTCTAGGTTTGTTGAGTCTAGGATGTTTATTATTAAATCTCCTTGTTTTAGCATGTCAACTGCCACTTCTTCTGCTTTGTTTGTTGGAGATAAGGAGTAGGTTCCTGGAACGTCGATGATTTCATAGGACTTATCTTTTAATTGTAGATTTCCTTTTTTGAATTCTACCGTAGTTCCAGAATAGTTTGAAATAATTACATTTGTGCCTGTTAATCTCGAGAATATAGCACTTTTTCCGACGTTAGGATTTCCTATAAGGAGGACTTTCATTCTGTTTCTAGGATTATTTTTTTTGCCATGTTTCTTCCTAGTGCTGCTTTCATGTTGTCGATTTCTATTATCATTGGTCCTTTGAATGGCTGTTTTGAGAGAACTTTTACTTTTTTTCCTATCCTGATTCCTAGAGAAGAGACTTTAGTTTTGAATGTTGAGTTTTTATCTAACTCTATTATTGTTCCTTGTTTTCCTGGTTTTAGTTCTGCTAGATTCATTTTAGTAGTCTTTTAGGAATTTTATTAATTTGTCGTATGACTCTTTGCTTAGGGAATGTTCGATCTTGCATGCATCCTGCATTGCTGTTTCTTTGTTAATCTTTAGTACGTTTGTGAAGAATTTGACTAAGGCTTCATGTCTTTTGTAAACTTGATCTGCAATTTTTTGACCTTTAGTTGTTAGTTCTATGTTAGAATATCTTTTGTAGGTTACTAGTCCCTTAGTTGCTAAGTTTTTTACTGCTTCTGTTACAGAAGGAAGCGTAACATTTAGTCTTTTAGCTAGTTCTTTAGTTCTGACGATATCACCTTCTTTCTTTATTATGCTTATTGTTTCTAGGTAATCTTCTAAGCTTTGACTTAAGTTATTCATAATTGTTAGGTTAGCCTAACTTGTATTTAAACTTTACGCTTAGATTTAGAAATCTGTTTTTTAGGAGGTGGATTTTTTTTGCTAAATCTATCTGAGATATAATCTCTGATCCTTTCTCTGAGATGGTAAGAATGTTTTTGCATCACATAGTTACCTATTGCTGAGAATAGATAAAAAACTATAGAAACTCCAAATAAGATGTAGATTACTGTGAAGATTTTGGACATATCATTTGTTGGATGCATGTCTCCGTATCCAACTGTTGTTAATGTGGTTACTGAAAAATAAACTGAGTCTACGTAGGACCACTTTTCCAGATCATGATATACTATTGTTCCTGCGCTGATAAGTACGATTGTTATGAAAATTGCTACAGAAACTTTGAAATGTATTGGTTCGTTACTGACTTCCATATGTGATTTATTTGATTAAAGGTATTTAAATGTATCTGTGTAGATTTTATTTGTTAGTTCTACAGAATTAGGTTGTTGTAATCTTGAAAGGAAATCTAAAAAAAATAAAAAAATAAAAAAGAATTATTTCTTTTTCTTTTTCTTACCGCCTCTTACCATCTTTGCTTTTGAGACATTTCCTTGTTTGTCTACATAGTAAAGATAGCCTGATTCTCTTTCAATGCCACACTTGTGCATCGTTTCCATCTTCTTCTTATACTTTTTACCAGGTCTCTTCATGTTAACTCTGGCACAGTTACCTTTCTTATCTACAAAGTAAAGGAAACCTGACTCTCTTGTTATTCCACATTTACATACTACACTTCCCATTCAAATCACCTCGTGAGTTTCTTTTTTGTGGAGGTAGAATATAAAGCTTTCGGTTATTAGTAGTTGAACAATTACGACTTCTCGATGAGAAAAATGGATTTTTGGTGATTAGTCTATTCCACTTAGGCGGATAATGAGAAAACTTTATATAAAAATCAATTATCTTTATGACTATGGGGAACATAGAAGAGTACAAGAAAGCAGGTAAGATTGCAGCTGAAGCTTTAGCATTTGGTAAAGGTTTAATTGTTAAGGGTGGCTCAGTTCTAGATTTATGTAATAAAGTTGAGGAGAAGGTTTTTGAACTTGGTGGGGAACTTGCTTTTCCTGCACAGATTTCTATGAATGATATTGCAGCTCACTTTTGTCCAGAAGATGATGATGAATTGAAGTTTAACGATGAGCTAGTTAGTTTAGATGTTGGCGTTCATGTTAATGGTTTTATTGGAGACAATGCAGTTACGGTCGATTTGTCTGGAAAGAATTCTGATTTGGTTAAAGCTTCTAGGGAAGCACTTGAGAACGCACTTAAGGTTGTTAAGGTAGGTGTTCCTTTGAATGAGATTGGTAAGGTTATTGAAGAGACGATTAAAGGTTTTGGTTTTTCGCCTGTTAAGAATCTGTCTGGTCACGGTTTAGGAGAATTTGATGTTCATTGTAGGCCTACTGTACCCAACTTTGATAATGGTGATACAACTAAGTTAGAGAAAGGACAAGTAATTGCAATTGAGCCTTTTGCTACAACTGGTGGTGGGCTAATAGCAGAGAAAGGAGATGCTTCTGTTTTTAATTTACTTGGGAAGAAACCTGTTAGGATTGGTTTTGTAAGGGAAATTATGAAACAGATTGAGAGATTTAATGGGTTACCTTTTACTACAAGGTGGTTGACTAAGAACTTTTCTGAATCGCAAGTTAATTATGCTTTGAATCAGTTTAAGTTGCTTGGGATATTGAAAGAGTATCCTCCGCTTGTTGAGAAACAGAATGGATTGGTTAGTCAGGCAGAACATTCTGTTATTGTTGATGATGAGATTTTAGTTATTACTAATGTTTGATTATTGGGATAAATATTTACCAATTTCACTGCCAACTATAAATTCTACGGCTGTTAAGCCTGCTTGAATGGCACAACCTGCGAAATGATAATCTCTTCTTCCTAGTGGATCATGTACTCCATGTTCGTCAGCAATAATGTCAGCATGATGAGATCCATACCATACTTTATATGCTGTTATTGCTACTATTGGGATTGCAAGTAATTCAACATCAAAATTATCGGCTCTCATAGCTTCGGTTAGGGTTCCAAGTGCGACCATTGTCAGTTCTGCTGTTATTGCAGTAGCTAAATCCCATTTGTCCATCTTCCTTATGATCCTTACTAAACCTTTTTCTTCCATAGGAAAAGGTAGTATAAATTGATTTAATAATATTATGATTAAGGAAAGTTTTAAAAGGTTCTTTGTTTTATTTATTCTTATGGCGCATGAATATTTACTTCCGTTTTTTGCTATATTGTTAGCTGAGTTAGGGGATAAGACTCAATTGGCTGTGTTTTGCTTAGCTTCTAAGACGAAGAAATACGTTCAGTTGTTGATTGGTGTTATGCTTGCTTTTATTGTTGCAGATGGGTTGGCTATATTGTTTGGTGACTTTATTTCTAATTATATTCCTCTCTCTTTTATTAAGATTGGTTGTGGTGTTGTGTTTATTGTTGTTGGAATTGTGTTTTTGTTGAAGGATAAAGAAGGGGAAACTACTTGTGAGCTTAAAACACCCCTTGGTTCTGGTTTTGGTTTGGTATTGATTTCTGAGATGGGTGATAAGACCCAGATTGCATCTGCACTTTTTGCAACAAGGTATAATCCTTGGATTGTGTTTTTTAGTGTAATTTTGGCTTTGTTCTTGATTTCGGTTTTGGCTGTGTTTTTTGGTAAGTTTATTATGGATAGGGTTGATAGAAGAATTGTTTCTAAGGTTTCTGGAATATTGTTTGTTATCATTGGAATAGTGTGTTTCTTTTAGTGTTTGTTACTACTTTTAAGGAGTTCTAAATAGAAAGATTTAAAAAGGGCTGTTTTTTAGCTTATTTGTATGGTAGATGATGAACTATACTTTAGGTTAACTAGACCTGGATTTGATGAAATTAGGGAGTTTTCTTTAGATACTAGTGTATTAGAAGCGGAGATTACTGCACAGACTGGTTATGGTTTAGACCCTCAAATTGGGCCTGTTGCATGGTCAGATGGTTCTGATTTAGAGAGATATGAAGATTTAGTTCCCGAATTTGCTAAAGCGGAATCTATATCGCCTAATCGTATTAAGGTAGGATTTCATACTATTGACTTACAGAGAATGGTTGAAGAACATGAAGATGAATTAGCACCTCATGCAATGGAAGTTAGAAATGTTAAAGAACTTGAAGATCATATGTTAAAGGCATACCAAGTTGCATATGCTAATTATGTGCGTGGAAAGAGAAACTATGGCAGTAGTTTTCCAGATAAAAGTTGTGGAATCTCATCAAGTAATGTAATGTTATCTCTTATCGAGCTAGGGTATACGAATGCATTATTTGTGGCAAACTCAGAATATGATCATTCTTATGTTGTGCTTCCTTTTGTTATGAAGGATTCTGGCTATAAAGGAGTGATTGTTGTTGATCCTGCTTCAGAACAGTTGTGGTCAGAAGAATCTGGGAAACCAAGAAATGCAGTATTTGTTAGAGAAGGTAGTGATTGGGATTACAAAACAATGTGG
The DNA here is from genome assembly GCA_964566535.1 of uncultured Methanosarcinales archaeon. Taxonomy (GTDB): domain Archaea; phylum Nanobdellota; class Nanobdellia; order Woesearchaeales; family CAZOXR01; genus CAZMIO01. The sequence goes on from CAZMIO010000001.1 coordinate 84,946, forward strand.
GCTGGTGAGGGCCAAGAATTAGAGACTGATGAAGGGCAAAGAAGGAACTTATTCCCAGAGACTTTTGTTGGACTTAAAGATGTTGGAAGATATTTGGATGAAGAAGATTTGGACCCTTTTGAAAAATTAATTATTACAAAAATGGCTGATGAGTATGGGGGCGAAGTTGAGCCATTAGAAGCTGCATATGATAATCCAGTAAGACTGAGGAATCTTCATGACGCGAGATAATTTGTTTTTTGATTTGAGTGGAATTGGATTAGATGGAGTTAGAGAGAGATGTCTTTAGTTCCAGGTATGCTGGAGAAAGAGATTGCTAGGCTGAATGGTGGGTTGAATTTGGGTTCTCAAGAAAGTGTTGATGGTATGAGCAGAGAAGATGAAGAGCATTATGGGAGGTTGATTCCGTTTTTTAGTGAAGGAGTATATCCCATGAGGGCACTTCATGAATTAGTTCAAACTAGTCCAGCTATTGATGTTCCGCATGCTATGTTAGTTAATGATGTGGCTGAGTTAGAAGGGCATATGTTAAAAGCATACCAGGTTGCTTATGCGCACTATGCGCTTGCGAAGAAAGATGGAGATCTTGATGGGTTTCCTTATTCGTTTTGCGGTTTATCAGCCGGTAATGTTGTACTTTCATTGTTTGCACATGGTTATACTAATGCTGCTTTTGCAGAGAGTAAGACAGGTGGACATTGTTACCCTGTTTTGCCCTTTGTTATGGGTGATGGTAGTGGAGTTAATGGTGTAATTGGTATTGATCCAACATCAGATCAATTGTGGAAAAGAATAACAGATGATGAGCTTGCTGAATTTGCTTCTGATGGTCAAATTCCTCCAACTTCTGATGAATTATGGGGACCAATTGAAAGTTATGAAGAAATACCAGGACCGAGAAATGCTGTTTTTATAGCTCAGGGAGATGATTGGGTGTATGATGCGACATGGAGAGAAGGAGAGAATCTTTTTCCAGACTTTGTTACTGGTTATGCTGCACTTAGAGAATTTGTTTTGGATAGAGATAGGTGGCAATGGTCCCCTCTTGCAGTTTTTAAGGATATTCGACACAATGGAGCTTTTGAGGGTGGTGAAAAGTATCTTCAAGCTGCGTATGGCAATCAAGTAAGATTAGGTGAGATTAATGGTTGAAGATAGTTTATTTTTTGATTTATCAAGGATTGGACTAGATGAAGTTAGGCCTGTTTCTTTAGTTACAAGTACGTTGGAGGAGGAGGTTGCTGGGCAGAATGGAAACTTAGATTTGGGTTCTAGAACCAGTGTCCTAGGTATGGATCCAGATGATGAAAGACATTATAATGAAATGGTACCATTTTACTACAGTTGGGGAAGTTTACCTATTGATCGGCTCGTAGAATTAATTGAGAAGAATGAAGATAAATTAGATCCTCACTCAATGTTAGTAGAAGGTGTTGAAGAGTTAGAAGAACATATGTTGAGAATTTATCAAACTGCATATGCACATTATGCTCTTGGACTAAAATCTAATATCAAAGGAACATTTCCTGATGAATGTTGTGGTATATCTGCTAATAATCTTGCTGTTTCATTGATGGACCATGGGTACACAAATGCAGTTTATATACATAATGGTCTTTATGATCATTGTTATGTTGTTGTTCCTTTTGTTATGAAAGATGGTAGCTTTAAAGGGTCAATTATAGTTGATCCTACATCTGATCAACTTTGGTCTAAGTTGAATAAACAACCTAAAAATGCTGTTTTTGTAGTTCCGGAAAAAGGGTGGGAATATCGTACTAATTGGAGGTCTGGCAGTGACCTTGTACCTCAAGATGTTGTTTCACTTGGTTTGATAAATGAATACATTAAAGGGAAAAAAACCGGAACTGTTTTTTCAACGGATGTTGCTAAGTCTTATCTTGCTCCAAATGCTCGTGAATATTTTGAAGCTGCTTTTGCTAATCCAATGAGATTAGATGCCGCTTAACAAAAGGTTTAAAAGGTATGAAAACCTCCTTTTTATTATTGAAAATGATAGAATTAGACTTTAAGAAACAAAACGGAATGGTTCCTGCTATTGTGCAGGATGTAAAAACCGGTCAAGTGCTGATGCTTGCTTATATGAATGAGGAAGCATGGCAGAATACTTTAGAGACTGGTAAGGCTCACTATTACAGTAGATCAAGGAATAAGCAATGGATGAAGGGAGAAGAATCTGGTAATATTCAGTTAGTTAAGGAAGTTTTTGTTGATTGTGATGAAGATACTGTTTTACTTAAAGTAGAACAAGTTGGAGATGCTGCTTGTCACAAAGGTTTTGAATCATGTTTTTTCAGGAAAGTTTCAGACGGTAAAGTTGAGGAAGTTGGGAGAAAGGTTTTTAATCCAGAAGAGGTTTATAAGAAGTAAAATGGCTGAAAAAATATTAAAATTAGGAATTCCAAAAGGTTCTTTACAAGAATCTACTATCCGGATGTTTAAGAAAGCAGGCTTTAACATTACAGTACCTGAAAGGTCATATTTTCCAGACATAGATGATCCTGAGATTGAGTGTATGTTAATTCGAGCTCAAGAGATGGCAAGGTATGTTGAGGATGGCATACTAGACTGTGGGCTAACTGGAAAAGATTGGGTTGAGGAGAATCGAGCTGATGTTCGGGAAGTTGCTAACTTAGTTTATGCTAAGCAAGGTTTACGAAAAGTTAAATGGGTACTTGCTGTTCCTAATGATTCTGATATTAAGTCAGTTAAGGACCTAGAAGGTAAAAGGATTGCAACAGAAGCTGTTAATATTGCTAAGGATTATCTTGAGAAGAATGGAGTTAAGGCCGAGGTTGAGTTTTCATGGGGAGCTACTGAAGTTAAACCTCCAAAATTAGCTGATGCTATTGTTGAGATTACTGAGACTGGTTCTTCGTTAAGAGCTAATAATCTTCGAATTGTTGAGACTATATTAGAGTCAACAACTCGGTTTATTTCAAATAAAGATGCATGGTATGATTCTTGGAAGCAGAAGAAGATGAGTCAGATTGCTATGTTGTTAAAAGGTGCGATTGATGCTGAAGGTAAGGTTGGGATGATGTTGAACATTAAGGAAGAGAAGCTAGAGGGTATTTTGAAGGTGCTTCCTGCTTTACAGAAACCAACAGTTTCTAACTTGAGTGAGAAAGGATGGCTTGCTATTAATACTATACTTGATGAGAATATTGTAAAGAGCATAATTCCTAAGTTGAAGGATGCAGGGGCTACTGGAATTGTTGAGTATCCGCTGAATAAGATTATTTTGTAACTAAGAATTCTACTTCATCGTCTAAAGTGTGAGATGTTAGGTGACCTGTTATGTTTGTGACTTGTAGTTGATGGATGTCTGGATGAGAGTTAGCATACTCTAAGTCTGCTGGGTAATAGAAACCATCTCTTTCGCTGTAATGATATGTTTGGCCTAAGTATAATAGTGATGGTCTATCACCGTGGTTGTGGTCTAGATGTACTAACGCTGCTGAGAATAGTGTACCGTCTTTTGTTTTTTCTAATGTGAATGTGTAATGGACTATTTGTTCGCTCTCAATGAATCTTAATGTTCTTGGATTGTGAGCTGTTAGAGCTACACTGTATTTTGGTTGCATAACAGTATCTAATGAATCTGGTGCGTCCATACAGCCTGGCGATAAAGCAATTGCTGCTGCTAATGCTAATCTTTTTATTAAATCCCCCATTAGAAAAAGGGGTGTGAATTAGTTTAAAAATGTGATTAAGAAGATTAAATAAGAATTATTTAAATAATCTTTACAGTTCCTTAACTAAATGCAAGAACCAAGTTGCGTGCAAGAAGCACGTCAAAGATCAAGTGAAGGTTATAATACGGGAAATGATTTGACTACTGGTATTATTAGAGGACAGTATGCCCTCGATGCGTTAGAAACTTTAGTAAATCCTCCAAGTGATAGACCTTTACGTATTCTAGAAGTTGGAATAGGGTATGAAAATGACATGTTTAAGTGTCCAAATGATTGTCCTTATGAACCATACAGAATAAGTTCGTATCTCGAATTTAGAGGTATAGATTACCAGATGGTTATTGTGGATTTGGATGAGAGGGTTGTTGAAGATTTGAAAAGAAGAACTACAGTATATGTAAGTTCAAATCAATTAGATACTTTTAGACATAGGCCTACATGGGAACAGTACCTTTGTTGGACAAATCAAGAAGGTAAATCCTGGACGGCATCTGTTTCAGGTCAATCTGTTAGAGGGAATGAACTAATTATATCTGATGGTGCTCTAGCAACAGGGGATGCATATGAGTTTTTTGAAGCAGCTGCTGTTCCTTCTTCTTTTAGATCTAAGATGGATAATGGAGAAGTAGTTGTTCTGCAGGGAGATGTTGCAACTGTTGATTTATCTGGGTATGATCCTTTTGATATGGTAGTATGCATGAACGTTCTATATCAGCTAGATAAAGATGGGCAAACATTAGCATTATATAATATGGCCCGCGCACTTTCGATAGGAGGAGTATTAGTTATAGATAACTACGATTCAGAAGAGTTGATGAGAGAGTTAGGATTTCGTGTACAACACACTTTTCAAAAAGATAGGGCAACACATACTGTGGCCCTAAGAAGGTTTTTATAACTTAACTTCCTCTTCTTTTCCTGTTTTCATGTCTTTTATTTTGTAGGAGCCTTGCTTGATTTCGTTTTCTCCTAAGACTATTGTTTTCTTTGCTTTGATTGAGTTTGCGTACTTGAACTGGTTTCTTAGGTTACGTTCTGAGAGATCAACATCTACTCTGTTTTTTTCTCTTAGTTTTGTTGCTAACTCTAGTGCTTGTTGTTTTACATCTCCAATTGTGATTATGTAGATGTCTGGAGCTAGGTTTATTTTTGGTAAGAGGTCTTTTTCTTTAAGTAAGAGAGTTAGAGTTGAGTAGCCTAATCCGAATCCAGTTGCTGCTGTTGGTTCTCCTTTGAACTGCTCTACCATTTTATCGTAACGGCCTCCTCCTGCGATTGCTCTGAACTTTTCTTCTTTGTCAAAACATTCGAAAACGGTTCCAGTGTAGTATGCTAAGCCTCTTGCAGTTGAGAGATCGACTTGGATGAATTCTTTTCTGCTCTTTAGAAGGTTTAGGATTGCTTTTATTTCATTTAATCCGTTTTCTGCTTCTTCGTTTAAGTCAGATGTCTTTATTTCTTTGATATTTGTTATGTTTAGTGTGGATGTGATCTTAGCTATCTTTTCATCGTCTAAGTCTAGCTTTTTTAGTTCGTTTAGAAATTCAATGTCTGATAATTTTGATCTTTTGTCTATTATTCTTATTACATCATTTATTATGTCCTTGTTTACTATGTCTAATAGTAGTCCTTCTAGGAGCTTTCTGTTGTTTATTTTGATGAAAAAATCTTTGCTTGTTAATCCTAGGCTTTGTAGTGAGTCTATTAATAGGTTTAGGATTTCAGCATCTGCCTCTGGTTTGTCTGAGCCGAACAATTCAACGCCGTATTGGTAGAACTCTCTTAGTCTTCCTGTTTGTGGACGTTCATAACGCCACATTCTGGTTAAGTAGAACCACTTTACTGGTTTTGGGAGCTCTTTTTGCTTTTCGATGAACATTCTTGTAGCTGATACTGTTATGTCAAACCTTAAGCCTAGCTCTTCACTGCCTTTTTTTTCTATTATGAAGATTTGGTCTCTTATCTCTTGGCCTTGTTTTACTGTTAGAAGGTTGGTGTTTTCGAATGCTGGGGCTTCGATTTGCTTAAAATTGTAGTTTTCAGCGGTTTTCATGAATTTCCTGAATATTGTCTTTCTTTGCTCCATATCTTCAGGGTAGAAATCTGATGTTCCTTTGGCTTTTTGGAATTGTTTGGATACTTCTTTGTCTAGTTTTTGGATTGTTTTTTCTGTTTTCTCTGGAAGGTTCTTTATGGGGGCCTCTCTGCCGGTCACTAGACGCCTTACAGAGTCCCTAATTGCTTCAGAGATGCTAGAATACATGCCTACGTCTACTAGCATGTTTAGTTCTTGAATGAGTTCGTCAGTTAGCCTTATTTGTTTAGTTTGCATTACCATTGTAATGCTTATGTAATGCTTTAACTATATAAATATTGCGGTTTTTTGGGCTTAAGTTTGGTTGTTTTTGGTTAGTGCATTACTATCGTAATGCTTACGTAATGTGCTGATAATAACTGTTTAAGTCCCAGATTTATTCGTAGGATTTTGGTTGGTTTGAGGGCGTGTTTGGTAATTGCATTCAGTATCCAAATCAACCAAAAGTTTTATATATAATCACTACTTGCTAGGTATTACATGGAGGATTGATATTAATGGAATTAGGACAAACAGTTAGAAATGCAGTGCGTACAGTGGCATTAGGAACATTAGTTGCAATTGCAGCTTGTAGTGCAACAACAAGTGGACCGGGAAATAGAGTTGGAGAAGCAGGTTTACCAGCAGCATTTAGTGGTTATACTTTTAAGAAAGCAGGAGATGCTCGGAGAATAAATCAATCGTTTGAGGCTCTTCAGGCTCAAGGTTATGCAAATGACGTTGGAGCATACTTAGAAGCTGTTGATAGAGCAGATGGTCAAGATGATGACCATGTTAATGCAATTTATGTAGCAAAGGTAAATAGTCAAATAGATCGAAACTAAAACTTTATTTTTTTATTTCTTTTTTAATTAGAATTAATTTGTTTTAAGTCTTTTAAATCAATCTTCTCTTTGTAAATAGCCATTCCTAGAGCAGAATTAATGTTATTTTCCTCTAATTCTTTTATTTCTTCTAGCGTTGTTATTCCGCCTGCTGCAGTAATATCGTTAGTAGTTGAATTTCTTAGTTTTTTGAAGAAATCTAAGTTTGTTCCTTGTAACATGCCTTCTTTGTCGACGTATGTGCATAGGAATTCGTCGCAGTAGGGTTCTAACTCTTTGATTACTTTGAATATGTTAATTCCAGTACCTTGCCTCCAGCCTTTGATTACCACTTCTTCTTTTTTTGTGTCTAGGGCTATGATTATTTTGTTTTTTCCAATTGTTTTGTTTAAATCTTTTAGAAAATCAAAATCAATGTTATTATCTTTGAAAACTGAACTGCTGATAATTACTTTTTTAGCGTCTAAATCAATTAATTCTTTTGCTTTTTCTATTGTTCTTATTCCGCCGCCAACTCTGCAATTTATTTTTTTGATTATTTCTTTGATTAGGTTGATGTTGTCTGCTTCTCCCTTAGCTGCATCTAAGTCGATTAATTGAATTTGTTTGAAAGGTTTGAATTTTTCTATTAAAGAATCAATATCTGCTTCTTCTAAGGCTTTTTTTTCTCCTTGAATTAGCTGAACTGCTTTGCCGTTCATTAAATCTATGCATGGAAATATCATTTTTGAGGTAATGTTATTGGTCCTGAACAGCCTTTTAATTCTGGTTTTAGTTTGCTTGCTGTAAAGTTTGCAGACTGCAAACTAGACTTTTCTGAATTTATATTGAAATTCGCCGGTGGTATGAAAAATGTTGTGTTAAACCACATGGTAATTAGGGGTTTTTGATGGTTTAATAAGTTAACTGATTTTTATACTATTTCCGCAATCTTTTTATTCTATTGAGTAAATTTAGTTAATATGGCATACAAACAAGTGATATTGGTGAGGCAGGATTTGAAATTGCCTAAGGGGAAGATGTCGGTTCAGGTGGCTCATGCTTCTGTTGGTTCTTTGGTTAAGTCGCACAAAGATGATGTTTCTAGCTGGAAGAAGGAAGGGATGAAGAAGGTTGCTCTTAAGGTTAAAGATTTAGCTGAATTGATGAAGTTTAAGGAAGATGCCGAAGATGCTGGTTTAGTTGTTTCTTTAATTGAAGATGCTGGCAAAACGGTTGTTGAGCCAGGTACAGTAACTTGTTTAGGTATTGGTCCTGATAAGGAAGAGAAGATAGATAAGGTTACTGGCAAATTGAAGATGGTGTAATTCCATAAGATTAATAAATGGACTTTAATTCTATTGTTTCTAATGGGCTCGTGGCTCAACCTGGTAGAGCACAAGACTCTTAGTGAACTTTAAGTTCAATAGAAATCTTGCTGTTGCGGGTTCGAACTGCTGGTTACTATCAGTGCGAAAGTCCCGTCGAGCCCATTTTACTTATTTCCTATAAGACAAAGGTTTATAAGCCGTGCTTTTTTCTATTTTTTATATGAAAGAGAATAAAGTGGATGGTTTTATCAAGAATCCTAAGAAGGCTTTGTTTAAGCTGAGTATCCCTATAATAATTGGGATGATGGTTCAAGTACTGTATAATGTAGTTGATACTGCTTTTGTTGGTAGGTTAGGTGCAGAAGCTATTGCTGCTTTGACTTTTTCGTTTCCTTTGTTTTTTCTTTTGATTGCTTTGAATGCTGGTGTTGCGGCTGGGATGAGCTCAAGAATTTCTCGTTATTTAGGTGAGAAGAAGAAGGAAGCTGCTGAGAATACTGCGATGCATGGTTTGTTAATCACTGTTATATTAGCTGTTTTTGTTTTTGTTTTTGGGTTGATGATTTTGAGGCCTTTCTTTTTGTTGTTGGGTGCTGAAGGTAATGTTTTAGAGCTTGCTGTACAGTATATGACTGTAATTTTGTTTGGAGTATTTTTTATGTTTCCCTCTTTTGTGTTTAATTCAATTTTTGCTGCTCAAGGAGATACTAAGACTCCTATGAGAGTTCAAATACTTGCTTTAGTGTTGAATATGGTATTGGATTATGTGTTCATATTTATTTTAGGTTATGGTGTTGCAGGGGCTGCATTGGCCACCTCTATTTCATTTGTAGTTGCCTTATTAGTTTATCTGCATTATATTGGGCATAGGTCTTATTTGAAGTTAGAGATGAGTGTGTATAGATTTTCCCTAGGTATTGTAAAGCAGATAGTTAAGGTTGGTGCTCCTGCTACAATTATGACTTTGTTGTTGTCTGTTTATATGATGTTTATCAACAGATTTATGGCTCATTTTGGGGTTAATTATGTTGCGGCTTTTGGTATTGCTTCTAGATTAGAAACTGTTGTTGTAATGCCCATGTTAGGTTTTAATATGGCCCTTATGACCCTGGTTGGGATGTTTTATGGTGCTAAAAGATTTGATCTTATGAAGGATATCATCTATTATGCGATGAAAATAGCTTTATTGTTTACAGTTGGCATTGGAATTGTATTTTATGTTTTACCTTCTATGTTTTTGAGTGTTTTTACTAACGATGCTTTGCTTATTAGTTTAGGTGCTGCTTATTTACGAATAGATGTTTTTGCTTACCCTCTTATGGCAGTTGGGATGATGATCTCTCGTGCAATGCAGGGAATGGGTGATGGATTGCCAGGATTAGTCATTAATTTAGTTAGGATAGTAGTTGTTGCAATCCCACTTGCTTACATATTTGTGTTTGTGTTAGGTTTTGGTTATCTATCAATTGCAGTTGCGATGATTATAGGCGGATTTACTGCTTCATCAATAGCTTGGGTTTGGTTAAGAATTAGGTTGAAGAAGATGTTGGGTTAGTTATTGTTGAAGTTCTTTTTGTGCTTGGAGTAGTGCTGCTAGGTCTAGTCTTTTTGAATCCGTTGGGGATGCCGTTCTATAATCTAATCCTAATGCAGAATAACATGTTTCTGCATGTTTTATTTCAGTTAATATCTCGTCTGCTCTTGTTAAAACTTCATCTTGAAGAGGATGTTCGGATGGAGAATATCCTCTGAGTGTCTTATCAAAGGCACCATCAGATATCTCTAAAGTCTCTTTAGGAAGACCATATCTTGATATATAATACCATCTAATTGTATTTTCAACAGCAGCATCAGACATTCCTAAAACATCTTCGAAAGTATCTGATAAAGTTCCACTTTGATCAAGTTGTTGTGATGCTCTCCTTGTGTGTCTTCTTAATGAACTTCCTAGAGGTCCCATAAGAAATTGGAGTTGAATAATGTATATAAATGTTTGTTTGAGTATAGTTTAAGAAGTTAGCTACTCTCTTTGTTTTACTTTGAATTCTTCTTTGGTTTTAATTAGTTCTTCTGTTTCTAACTTTAGAATGTTGGGTTTAATGGAAGGTAGTTCTAATTGTGGTGGATTAGAATCTTTGTTGATGAATTCTAAGCTGACGTCTACTGTTTGTTTCTTTGTTTCTAAAGTTTGGATAGGAACGTCTTTTAGAAAATTCTCTACTTTTGAAATACTTAAATCATGAATTTGTTTGATTGAATCTATTATTCCCACGTTGTTGTTGATGTCTTCCTTAAATGGAGACCCTTTTTCAAATAGTTTCTTGATATCTTCTTTTGTTTGTATTGCTGGATGAATCATAGAAATCTTGAATGAATGGTAGTATATAAATGTTACCTAGGAGCTTTAAGATAATTCCATTGAGTTGGCATTCTTCCTTGAGGGTTGACTTCTAAAGGGTGAGGTGTCCAAGAACCAGCATGATGTATTTTAGTTCCTTGCGTTAATCTTGCAACAATATCTCCGGATCTATCCATGACATAAATATCATTACCGCCAATTCCGTCCATATTTGATGTGAATGCAATATATTCTCCATCTGGTGACCAAAATGGTTGGTATTGTTTTATATTTGAAACTGTCAGAATATCTAATTTAGTGCCCCTGGGAGTCATGGTAACGATGTCTTCCCCCAACAATATTATTGATTGGTAAGCAATTAAATCTCCTGTAGGGGACCATGCTGGAAATCTATCGGCATCTGTAAGCCTTTCGCTTATTAACTCAACATTAGATCCATTTGAGTCCATAACATAAATGGCAGGTAACGTCGACCAGTCTCTTCCGATTGATGTAAATGCTATTCTTTGTGAATCGGGTGGCCAAGTTGGATAATAATCTAAACCTGATTGGAAATTAGTTAGATTTCTTCTATTTGATCCATCAGCACCCATTACCCACACATCAACATTCCCTCCCTCACTAGATTCGTAAGCAATCCTAGTTCCGTCAGGAGACCAATCAGGGCTGTAATTGCTGGACTGATTATTTGTTAGATTTACTTGGCTAGATCCGTCAGAATCCATTACATATATATCTCTATCCAAATGATTTCCACTCCTATTTGAAGCGAAAACAATCTGTTGTCCGTCTGGAGAGAATGAAGGGTGCCAGTCATTTGCTGGATGGTTAGAAACATTTGTTTTTTTAGTTCCATCTGCGTTCATAGTAAAGATTTCATCATTCCCATTCTCGCTTCTAGAATATGCTATCCTTCCTTCTAAGCCCCTGGCAGCAGCAGAAGTTGCTAGTGCTAGAGCGCCAACTGCTAAAGTAATATAGGTTGCTGTCTTTAATCTTTGTATTAAGTTCAATCTAAGTGTAGGTAATGTTAGAATCTTTATAAATATTATTCAATATCAAAACTCTTTTAAATCATTATGAAATTTGGTATCTTATGATTGAGTTTAACGAAGACGGGAGTTTGAAGCTTCCTGAGAGGTTGGAAGAGAAGAAGAAAAAAGAAGAATTTAGGATGCAGAAGGGGAGGTGTGTGCATATTAGGAAAGAACAGGTGAGTTTTGATTCACCTAAGAAATGTGTTCTTCACTTGAAGTTATCTGAGGCCATTATAGATAATAGATTTGTTGATACGACTTACAAATACTTTAGTTCTGATTCAGAGGTTCCTTCTAAGATAATTAAGATTAATGAGAAAGAGTTTGACATTGAGATTGGCACTTGTTTTAGGAGATGTACTGATTGTTGTGATCTTATTAGAAGGTTTAGGGAGTTTTTGGATGGTAATGTGATTGAGGAGAAGGGCAGTTGCACTTTTGAGGCTAGGGCTTTTGGTAATCCAGATTTCTGTTATGAGGATATGTTTGAGTAATTAACTTTTAGAAGAAAGTCCTGCAAATATTAGGGAATAAATAATTATTAACATTAATCCAAATGTGTCAGCAACACTTGGAGCTAGGTGATTGATGAATGTATAAATAAAGGATGGGAACTCTTTAATTGATCCAAGAATAATATCCATTGATATTCCCACGATAAAAAATACCATAAGACCGAATGTGAATAAATTTCTGTATTCTTTTGACATGTGTAGTATAATCATTAACTTTATTATAAATTTTTTGGATTATTGAGTAAAGTATTTAATAGTGTAGATTTCTTTAGTTGTTTATGGAATTTCCTAAATTGAAGTCGAAAGCGATATTAGCTCCGATGGCTGGAGTTACTGATGTTGCTTTTAGGGTTTTGGCTCGGAAATATGGTGCTTCGTTAACATATACTGAGTTTGCTAGTTCTGCTGCTATTGTTAGGGATGTTACTAAGACTTTTGAGATGATTAAGGTAGATAAGTCTGAGAAGCCAGTTGGAGTTCAGTTGTTTGGTGGTTCGCCTGATGAGATTGTAACTGCTGCTAAGAAGGTTGAAAGTAAATTTGATATTATTGATATTAATTGTGGGTGTCCTGTTTGGAAGGTTGTAAGAACAGGTGCTGGGAGTAAGCTGATGGATGAGCCTAAAAAAATTAAGTTATTGGTTGAGAAGTTAGTTAAGAAGATTAGTAAACCGATAACTGTAAAGCTTCGGACTGGTGCTGATAAGAAACATATTAATGTTGTAAAGGTTGCTAAATTGGTTGAGAAGGCTGGGGCTTCAGCTGTTGCTGTTCATGGTAGGACTGCTAAGCAAGGTTATAGTGGGGAGGCTGATTGGAAGATTATTAAGAAGGTTAAGGATTCAGTTAACATTCCAGTTATTGGTAATGGTGATGTTTTTTCAGCTGAAGATTTTAAGTTGAGGTTGGAGGAAAGTGGGGTTGATGCGATAATGATTGGTAGAGGTGCGATTGGAAATCCTTATTTATTTACACAGATAAATGAGTATATGCAGAATGGTTCTTATTCTGAACTTAGTAAGAACGAACAGTTTTTTGAATATTTGAAATTGGCTAAGAAATTTAAGATTGATTTTAAGAAGATTAAAGGGCATGCAATGAAGTTTAGCAGAGGAATAGAGGGTGGTGCTAAGATTAGGGTTAAGGTTGATAAGGTTAAGAGTTTGAATGAATTAAAGAAGTTGTTTTAGGTTATCTTTTACCAGTATAGGACCATTTTTGATAACCAGGTAATCCTGCTCTAATATCGGGGCCAATATGTAATCTATTAAAATTAAACCCTCCTACTCCTTCAAACATTGGCTCGCCTTGCTCATATAGAAAACCAACTTTTGGATCTGATGTGTAACCATCAATCCCAGTAACCCATATACCGTTAACAGCTACTGGTCCATCCGAGGTTTTACCGAACTGATTGAGAACTGTTAATCCTAAATCAATGTCTCCTCGTTCTGACAATGAAATCATAATATCAAGTCCTGTTACAACTCCATCTTGAAACATATCTGACCTAAAATTGTGGGGTTTGACTTCAACGTCTCTATATTCGCGTACTATTCTATCTTCTACATCAGGATTACTATTTGGAAAATCAATCCGGACATCAGGAACAACTAATCCATGTTCGTTTCTTCTTGTAACTTCAGCTCTGAAAGCAGAATAGATTTCTTCAAGCTTCTCAGGATCCATCTGGAAAAAAACTAACTTCATATTATCTCGATAAGGAAATGTATCCATCTTATGAACAGGTAATTCAGTTCTTCTACCTCCTCCTCCAAACATAAAAGAATACCACCAATTTGGTTGTCCATTATAAGAATCAACAACGTGAGTTTCTAGTTTAGGATCCCAATGTGATTCAACATCACCTAACCCTCTCATAACGTCATATACACTAAAATAACCGGGTTTGAAAATATCTTCTCTAACTGCTTCAATACCTTCTGTGGGATTAAGAATTGTAGAAGTTTCGTCATCAGTAGTTATCTCAACTACTCCCCTAATACCTTTTGGCCTTGTATCTCCAGGGTTTAGTTGAAGTCTTAATGACATAATTAAGAAGAATATAGATTGTTATTTAAATTTTGTTAAAAAAGAAAAAAATTACTTAACAAACATCCCAATTATCTTTGCAATGATGTTTGCGAAGAATCCAGGCTCTTTTCCACCTGCGGCTGATGTTGATTCTATCTTGTCAAGTTTTTTGTTTACTGTGTAGGATACTTCTTTTGTTTGTCCTTTTGGTACGTGATCGAAGTTCCACTTGACGACTGGGTCATTTACTAAGATTTCTGGTTGTTCTGAGAAAATTAGTTTGTCTGCTGATTCAGCAGTTGTTTTTGGGATGTTTTCAATTAAGTCTATTCTGTTTAGGCTTTTTTCGTGTGTAATTCCTACAATAGTCTTTGATTGGTGGGCTGATTTTAGACCATCTTTTGTGCTTATTTTGTAAACTATCAGTTCTTTTTTGATATCTGGAGTCTTTGATTTTCTTATTTCTTCTAGAGTTTCTTTTGCTTTTTGGTTGTCGATTTCAGTGATTAATTGGTCAACTAGGCTGTCTTGAGGAGACTCTTTTCTATCTACTTCTTCAATGTTGTAGTTTTTGTTTTTGATGTCTTCTTCTGTAAGCCCTAGCTCGTCTGCAATGCCCCTTATCTCTTCGTTAGATAGTTCTCTTGGAACTGGTTTAACCTGTCTGTTAGTGATGAGGTCTACTACTTCTGATGCTCCGTCATCGCTAATTAAGCCTGAAAGTATACCTACAATTGCTCCTGAGAATCCTGCAGAAGTAACTTTGAAATTAAATTGTTTATTTTCTTCTTTTGATTCTAGATTGGCGTTAGAGTATTTGAAAGTGGTACTCACTTTGTGAGTGCCTCCAGGAAGGACTGATGGAAGATGTACTGTTCTAGATTTTACTTCTGATTCTGGGTTTCTTTCATCTCGCTCAAAGGATTTTAGTTCTTCTTCAATTATTTGACGGATGATTTCATTCTTTGATTCTGCAGTTACGCTTTCTATGTATGTGTTTGGTGCGATTGTTGTGTCTATTTTTAACTCACTATTTGGAGTTATTTCAATTTCTTCAGAAATATCGTTTCCGTTTATTTTAACTGAAATATCTTGTGCAGATACTAAAGATATTAGTAACGCGAATATTGCTAAGTATGTTATTATCTTTCTCAATATAAACACCCCCTGTTTAATGTTTAGTTAGTTTGATTGATAGTATATAAAGATTGCTATGCTGTGAATAGAAATTATTTTTTTAAGATTATTATCGGAACATCTTTTTTATAAAGGTCATTTCCAGAAGTTATTTTCTCTATTGTGAAGTGTTTTTTAAGTTTTTTTAGAAATTTTCCCTTGAGTGGTATATTCATTTTAAAGTCACCCATTACCCCCCATCTTTTTTTGTATTCTGTGAATTCATATTTAGTTATTATGTGCTTTTTGTACGATTCAGTTAGTTTATTTAAACTGGTGTTACTGTTCATGGTGTCTTCTTTAAAATCATAATCTGCAAGAACAACTTCATTCCAAACAGCTGAAAATGGGTTTAGGTGTGAAAGATTTTTTCTGTATTTACTGAATATTTGTTCATGAGTTAGGATATTGTTATTTTCTCTTAAGGGGACCTTTAATATTAGCCTTCCATTTGGATTTAGATGGTTTTTTATGTTTTTGAATATTTCATCGTGGTCTTTTACTGGTGTTACTGTTGTTGCAAGGTCACCGATGAAAACATCAAATGTTTCTTTGAATTTCATGTCTCTCCAATCACTTTCAATTAGGTTCTTCGTTGAGTCTTTATGAATTAGGAATTGTTGTAATTCTAGAAAGTTTTCTTTTTCATATTCAATGCACTTGTATTTCACATTATTTGATTTGCATAAATATCTAAATTCTACGGTTGTTAGCATTGTTACTACAAAATAAAAAGAGTCTACGATTGATAAGTCCATAAATGATGAGAAGATGACTACTCCTACTATTGTGATGGATGTGATTCCTATAGTAACTTTTTTTTCAAGTTCGTTCATAAGAAATGGGGATGTAAATTGCTATATAAATACTACTATTCGGGAGTGGTTTGGATTAGAAATGCAAATTATTATTTAACTTCAGCTAGATTATCTGGATGTAATCTTTAATTATTGGCAAACAAATCCTGCAAAGATTCGTAAGCTTTAACTGAATCTTTTTGTCTTAGGATTAAGGTTAGTTCTGTTTGTGTTGAGACTATTTCGAAGATATTTATATTTTCCCAGGCTAGTTTTCTGATTATTGTGAAGATAACTCCTGGAGTGTGTAGGAAATCGCCTCCTTTGAAGTTTATGCTTAATGCTGTTAAACCAGGTTCTTTTGCTAAGATCTTCTCTCCTTTTATTAATTTCAGAAGCTTTTCTTTGTATTTCTCGCTTATGATTATGCTAACTTCATAATTACCCAGGATAGTGTTAAGGATATCTCCTTTCTCGAAATCAACTAAATTATATATTAATTTGAGTTTGTTAAGTAGATCTTTTGATTTTTGAACAGTTATATCACAGATATTTGTTTTCATAACTAATTCAGCATTATAGTTAAAGTTTTTAACTCCTTGATTGTCTTTCTCTAATTCATCTGCATAACGCCTTAATGCCATTACTATGGCTGAATGTTTTATCTTTTTCTCTAATTCATGCTCTATTTTTCCTTGTATTTGTTCTGCTAGGTTCCCATAACTGATAAGTTTCTGGGATAGAGCTTCTTGTAGAAAAGGCTTGTCTTTTACAATTTTCTTCACTAAGTGGCTTATTGTTACCATAAAACTCCTTGTTAGTATAATAACAGAATGTTTATATAATATATAAATGTTGTGATTTGTAATTAGAAATGTTTTTAAAGAGATTGAGGTTATTTATAGTAAAATGAATATTGCAATAATCGGATACGGAAAAATGGGACAGATAGTCGAGAGAATAGCTAAAGATAGGGGTATTAATGTAAAATCAATAATTGATCCTCACTCTTCGGATGCTGATTTTAGTGATATTAATGAAGAGTCATTAGAAGGTGTTGATGTTTGTATTGAGTTTTCTTTGCCTGAAGCTGCTTTGAGCAATGTTAAGAAGATAGCTGCTTTGAAGAAGAATCTAGTTTTGGCTACAACTGGATGGTACGATAAGCTGGATGAAGTTAAGAAGATAGTTAAGAAAGCAGGAATTGGTTTTATGTATGCTTCAAATTTTTCAATTGGTGTTAATGCTTTTTTTAGAATTGTTGCTGAAGCTGCTAAGGTTATGAATAAGATTGAAGAGTATGATGTTATGGGTTATGAGATGCACCATAACAGAAAGAAAGACAGTCCATCTGGAACTGCTAAGTCCATTTCTGAGATTTTGTTAGAAAATATTAAGAGGAAGGATAAAGTAGTTGAGGATAAGCTAGATAGGAAGATTGAAGATAATGAATTACACTTTGCAAGTGTTCGAGGGGGAGATATTCCTGGAACGCATTCTGTTATGTTTGATTCTTCAGCAGATACAATTGAACTGAAGCATACTGCAAGAACAAGAGATGGTTTTGCACTTGGTTCTGTTATGGCTGCTGAATGGTTGAGCGGAAAAAAAGGTTTTTTTAGTATAGGTGATATGATGAAGGAAATAATTTGAGGAGGCGAAAATGGCTGAAACAAAAAAAACTGTTGCTAAAAAACCAGAGAAAATTTGTAGTAATTGTAGGACTAAACTAACTGGTGAATCAAAAAGAGTTGTGACAAAAGAAGGCGGAATTGCAGAGTTGTGCTTTAAGTGTCATGAGGGTATTGAGAAGGCATTGCACATGGAATCAAAAGATGTTAACTTTCCATTAGCTTTAGGATTAGGATTGATAGCTGGAATAATTGGAGCTTTTATTTGGTATGGTATTGTCGTACTGACACAATGGCAGTTTGGATTAATTGCTTTAGTTATTGGATATTTAGTAGGATTTGGAGTAATGATTGGAGCTGGCAGGAGAAGATCTGTTAGTCTGCAAATTATGAGTGGGGTAATTGCTTTAGGCTCTATCCTATTTGGAGAAGTTTTGATAACTAGTCATTTTGTTTTACAAGCAATGGCTGAACAAGGAATGAAATTAGGTTTTTTTGATCTTGATTTAGGAAAGGTTATTGGTTTGACATTTGAACTATTAGGAGAAGACCCCCTAACATTATTGTTTTGGGGAATTGCGGTTTGGGTTGCATTTGGAATTCCTAAGCCTGCTAAATTGAGGACTGTGTGAGGTGAAATGAAAATGTTTAAAGGAGTTTATACGGCAATAGTAACACCATTTAATGATGATGAGTCTGTTGATTACGAGACGTTTAATAAGTTAATAGACTTTAATATTGATAATGGTGTTACTGGTATAGTGCCTTGCGGTACTACAGGTGAGAGTCCTACTTTGAGTCATGATGAGCATGACAAAGTAATTGAGGCGACTGTTAAGCATGTTGACGGTAGAGTTCCAGTAATTGCTGGTACTGGTAGTAATTGTACTAAGGAGGCTATAAGGTCTACTCAGCATGCTGAACAGGTTGGTGCAGATGCTTGTTTGTTGGTGAATCCTTATTACAATAAGCCAACGCAGGAAGGACTTTATAGGCACTTTAAGGCAATTGCAGATTCTGTTAAGTTTCCTTGTATTGTTTACAATATTAAGGGTAGGACTGCTATTAATGTTGAGACTTCTACTTTGATTCGGTTAGCTAAGGATTGTAAGAATATTACTGCTGTTAAGGAGGCTTCTGGTGATCTTGAGCAGATGAAAGAAGTAATTAAGCAGAGGCCAGATGGTTTTTCAGTTCTATCTGGAGATGATAATATGACTCTGGATTTGATTAAATCTGGTGGGGATGGAGTTATATCAGTTGCTTCTAACTTAGTTCCTGATAGGATGTCGAAAATGGTTAATGCTGCTTTGGATGGAGATATGCCTGCTGCTGAGGATTTGAATAAGGAGTTAGCTCCTCTTTTTGAGGCTATCTTTATTGAGACTAATCCAATTCCTGTAAAGGCTGCTCTTGCTATGAAGGGAATGCTTAAAGAAGTTTATAGGCTGCCTATTTGTGAGCTAATGCCAGAGAGTAGGGAAGAATTGACGAAGGTTTTGAAAGAGTTGAAGGTATTGTGAGGTAATGAAAATGGTTCAAAATAGAACTGCTGTAGAGATTTTAAGAAGGGTTTTGAGAGATGAGAGACTTGAAGAGATTATTTCTTTTAGTGAAGATGGTGATGTTGTCCAAGAGGAAGATAGAAAATTATTAGATGAAATAGATAGGAACTTTAGGAAAGTTATAGCTCCTGATGATATTGAGGCTATAACTGAGTTAGCACTTGGAGGATATGATAGGTCAGATGTTTATCAAGGTGAACAAACTGAGGGCCTTTGGTTTTTAGGTTTTGATTCAGTATTAGAGGGTCCGGGAAAAGATTCCGAAAGATTTGCATATTTTGGTCCTCGAACTCGTCGTTCCAGCTTAGAATACCCGTATTCGACTATAACTTCAAGAAAATGTGATACTTTATTAACTGTTGGACAAGATTTACCCCATGTGTTTAGCGGAGATGATGGTGTGTACAAGGCAATCTTATGGAGTATAAGGGAAGATTCTGATGGATATGTTCTGATTAAGTTTCATTCAACTCCAGATATTTTTGAAGATAAAACGGTAAGGATAACTTATGAAACTAATAATCTGGATTATGCAAAAACTCATCAGCATTGGTTTAATGGAGTTTAGTTAAAGATTGTTTAGTTAACTTCAAGTTTTCCGATTTTTGTAACAACTATTAAACTAATTGTAACAACCCTATCATAATGACTATCATTATCAGAATTATATCTTCTAAAAACTAATCCAAATTTCAGATTACCCTTTGTGGAGATGCCACAAAAAACTTCATTCAAATTCATTGAGAAATTTTGATCAAATTGAGAATGCTTTCCCCCACCACGTAATTGTTGAAATAAATGAAGTCCACTATTTCTTGGTGCAATAAACGTATAAATATCATTAGAATAATGATGTTGTCTGTTAATATAAAACATACCGGGTTTTGGTCCATTCTCATCAGATTCACGAACTTGTTCAACAACATTAGCTTTAATTTCGTAATCTGGTGCCAATTTAGATCTTAAAAAATTCTCTAATCTTTGTCCAGCTAATAATATCTTTCCATTATATAAATCCATAACGCATTGGTTCCAAACTTCCTCATTAAAAAAATCATGGTATCTTAGAAATTCATCAACTTTTTCTTCGATAAATTCTTTATTTTTTAATGCTTCAATTAAGTCAGGTTCTTTTGGTTCTTTAGGAAAACCTTGAAATCCATCATATTTTGCACATAATTCTGCATATCTTTTCAAATAATTTTTAATAAAATCTAGTCTCACATTCTCAGTAACGTATGGAGTATCTGCCATCCGTGCAACTGCTATTGCTTGTGGTGTTAAAAACGCTATTGCTAAAAAGATTAAGGGAATATCGTTTATGAAACTGGTTGGTCTTACTGTATTGAGAATTGACTGTATATGGTGGCTGAAAATTCTTTTGACTTTGTGTTTAATGGGGCTTATGATTTTTTGATCTATTTTGTATCTAATGATAAGGGCCATAATCCTACTTCTTATCGATCTCTCATACCTTCTGATCTCTTTAGGATCACCTCCTTTTAATGCCTGAAGATAGGATTTGCCAAACCAATGTTTTTTGAAAAGCATATCATAAATTTCTTTGTAGATCTCCTGCATGGGAACTTCATCTGGTGAGAATCCTTCGCCCCTGATCCTGGATTTGTCTAATATCTCCTTTAGTTCTTCCATGTCTTCTATTTTAGAATTAATGTCTCTTCTTTTGCTTTTATCTCCGTGTTCTCCCCTGTACTTTTGTAGGCTATATTCTAGAAAACGATTGTATCTTTTTAGTATTTCAGCTCTATTTCGCATAGATCTAACTTGGGTTTAACTATTTTAAATAACTTTTGTTAAGAATGAATTAAATATTCTTTAATTTATTAAAATCTAGGGTTGAGAAATAATCTTCAACTGTTTCTGCTCTTCTTATTTCTATTACTTCTCCGTTAGGTCTTAGTAGAAGTTCTGAGCTTCTTAACTTTCCGTTGTAGTTGAAGCCCATTGCATGTCCATGTGCTCCTGTATCATGGATTACTAGAATATCGTTTGTGTCTATCTTTGGTAGCTTTCTGTCTATTGCGAACTTGTCGTTGTTTTCGCACAATGAGCCTGTTACGTCGTAGGTGTTGTTTGATGGTTTGGTCTCTTTTCCTAGGACAGTTATGTGGTGATATGCTCCGTATAACGCTGGTCTCATTAAGTTAGCCATGCATGCGTCTGTTCCTACATAATCTTTGTAAGTATGCTTTAGATGTCTTACTTTAGTTACTAAGAAACCAAAAGGTCCTGTTATCATTCTACCTGACTCCATTACAATTCTTACTTCTGGTAAGTTGTTAGCTTCTATTGTTTCTTCATAGGCTTTTTTTATTCCTTGCGAAACTTGGTTTAAATCAATTGCTTTATCGTCTAGTTTGTATGGAATTCCGTATCCACCGCCTAAGTTGATGAATTCTATGTTGATGTCTAGTTTCTTTTTTATTTCTACGACTAATTCAAATAGCATTCTTGCTGTGTCTATGTGGTAGTCTGGGTTTAGTTCGTTAGAAGCTACCATTGTATGAAGCCCAAATCTTTTTACTCCTTTTTCTTTTAGGAGTTTGTAGCCTTCTAGGAGTTGTTTTTTTGTGAATCCGTATTTTGCTTCTTCTGGTTCTCCAATTATTGCGTTTCCTCCCTTTAATGGGCCTGGATTGTATCTGAAGCAGATTAAGTCTGGTAGATTTCCGTTTAGAGCTTTTTCTAGGTATTCTATGTGAGAGATATCATCTAGGTTGATTACTGCTCCTAGTTGTTTTGCTTTTACGAATTCTTCTGCAGGAGTATCGTTTGATGTGAACATGATGTCTTCTCCTTTGATACCTGCTTTTTCTGATAAGAGAAGTTCTGGTAGGGATGAACAATCAGTTCCCATCCCTTCTTCTTTTAGTATCTTTAGTATGAATGGGTTTGGACATGCCTTTACAGCGAAATGGTTTTTGAAGTTAGGTATCCAAGAGAAAGCTTTGTATAATTGTTTAGCATTATCTCTAATTGCCTTTTCATCATAGATGTGAAAAGGTGTTTTATTAGATTCTATTATTTTTTTTATTTTTGCTAGGTTAAATGGTAGCGTTTTCTTTGTCATGGTGGTTTAGATAAAGAAGTAGTATTTTAAAGTTTGTGTTTGTATGGTAACAGTTGTGTCAAAAACCACCCATCACAGATGAGTGGCATGACTGTAGCATAGCTAACATCATTTAGGTGGTTTTTGAGCATGCTCAGAATTCCACTCTAACCACTAATCACAGATTGGTGGAATTCAAACATTTAAAAAATTGTTATTTTAGAATACCCTGCTCTACAAAAGTATGTTTAATATAATTCACTGAACTCTTACTCTTATCGCCATATCCAACTCTACACTAAAATCATCAAAACCACAACCTACATCCCTAAAATGATCTCCATTGCTAGGTTGATTACCTGCCTTAGCTTGTCCCCTATGCCAAACAGCATTTCCTCTATCTATTGTACGAGTTACAGGATCAGCACCTATATCTAATTTTTTTGCTAATGCTTCTAGAGGGACTAGTCCAAAAGGAATATCTTCAACAAGCCTTCTATCACCGTATAAATCATCAACACGGATTGTTTTTTTGCCATATGTATTAAACAACATTTCTTCTACTTCCATATCTCCATCGTTATTTTCATCAACCCTCATAAGCCAAGTTTTTAAATCACTCAATTTATGACCCAATTTTTCAGCAATCTGCCGCCTTACCTCATAAATCTCTTCCATCCTCTCTGCAGCAAACCCGCTTAAGGCACCATATACACTTAATTCTATCCCTCCTTCTGTTGAGCCTCCAGATATCCTTCGAACAACCTGGTCATTAGCGAGGCAATTAACAACATTCTCATTTGCTATTACACTTACAGCATTAATCGTTGAATCATTATTCTGCAAAGCTACACAAAATGGGCTTACCCCATCGACAAAAGAGCCCTCTCCAAATAGTTCATTCAACATTCTAACAATCTCCTCATTATCATCTTCTCGTAATCCAGCATATCCCAAAGCCCTCTTTTTATTCATTATCCTAACACCATACGTAGCACCATCTAAGTCATCTGCCTCAGGCTGTTTAGCATAAAAGATGGAGGATGATACTTCGCCAATCCTATAATCTCCTTCAACGCCCTTTCTAAGGAGGTAAGATGAAGCAAATTTTCCTGGGAAAAGTATGATAGGAACATCTTCACTTAAATAGGTGCTAAAATTCCCACCGACAGTTCCATGTGCTTGAGCAGATAATGCCAATAGTACTAATTCTGCATCTTCCATAGCACATTCAAGATCGGGAGTAACCCTAACCTCAATTATATCCCTTTTTTCATCTTTTGGAGGCTCAACAGAATCAGCGTAATCAACCATAATCCTCTCAGCATCACAAGCATGCTTACCTCTCCCAGTTAGAACAATGTCATGTCCAGCTTGTGTAAGGTAACTTGCAGTAGCAAGACCCACATTCCCCATACCATAAACACATATTTTCATTTTTCTGATGACAATATTTACATACTGCAAATTCTGATTTAGTCAGAGGATAATGATATCACATTTAAAATCTTGCTCTCATCAGGCAAAGTCAACTAGTGTAGTCCAGACGAGGCTAAAACTGATGGGGATGTTTTCTTACGTGCTTTTATGAAAACTTATAAATATTGTAGGAGTAACATTGAATTTTTAAACTTTGTGTTTGTATGGTAACAAAAATAGTAATTGTAGAAAACAATAATTTAATAAAGTTACATAAACCTGATTCTACACATGAAACAAGGATTTTGGACAGTTGTTAAGGAGATTGTAAAGAAGGCTGATGTGGTAATTGAGGTTCTTGATGCACGGATGCCCCATTTGACTAGGATTAGGAATATTGAACGGTATACTTTTGAGAGTAATACTCCTTTAATTTTAGCTATAAATAAAGCCGATATTGTTTCTGATGAGACTGTTTCTAAACTTAAAGATGAGTTTCATAGTGAGAATTTTGTTTTAATTTCTGCTAAAACTGGACTTCATATCTTAGATTTGGTTAAGAGGATAAAAACTACTGTTAAAAGTAAAGAGATTAAGGTAGCAATAATTGGTTACCCTAATACTGGTAAGAGTTCATTGATAAATAGATTCTCTAAAGGTGGGAAGGCAAGAACGTCTTCTGAGTCTGGATTTACCAGAGGATTACAGCTGATAAATGGTAGGTCTGGGTTTCTTCTGTTTGATACTCCTGGAGTTGTACCTTACGCTGACAGAGATGAGGTTAGATTAGGTTTAATGTCTGGGATAAGTCCGCATAAGTTAAAAAATCCAGATGTTGTTGCTACTGAATTGATTAAGCTCTTTAAGGATAAGAATCCTAAGGCATTTTCTTCAGTTTTTGATGTTAATATGGATGTTGATCCTTATGATATTTTAGAAGAAGTTGGTGAGAAGAAGAAACTTTTGATTAAGGGTGGGGAAGTTGATGAACGAAGAGCGGCGATAATGGTTTTAGAGTTTTGGCATAAGGGGAAGTTGAGGTTGTGATTATATGTTTCAACTATAACATGTGGCAATTAAATATTTATTTTTTATTGCAGATTTCGTAATTTTAATCATAGTATCTAATAGTTGGTTATATTCTTTTGGATTAAAGTTTCCAATAGAGAACTTTTCTTCAATAACAGTTTCATTGATGGGGTTCTCTTCCTTATCTAATCCTTTAAACATCTTGAATTTACCTGATTTTAATAATTTAATCTGAGGTTCTGATAATACTGATTTAACATACTCTTCTGAATTAAAGAGGTTAGAATATTCAGATATAAGTTCCATCAGGGACATCTTATTATACTTTTCTTTTGAAGGTCTCCATGAGTCCTTGTGCTTGTAATATTCCAATCCTAATTCTTTTTGAAGATGTTCCCTTATGTCAATTGCCTGATTGTAGAGGTATTCCCTCAACTTTTTAGTATCGCTTTCTTGAATTTTTAGGATTGAC
Source organism: uncultured Methanosarcinales archaeon (assembly GCA_964566535.1). GTDB lineage: Archaea > Nanobdellota > Nanobdellia > Woesearchaeales > CAZOXR01 > CAZMIO01. The sequence continues at coordinate 109,998 of CAZMIO010000001.1, forward strand.
ATATGATTAAGCTTTACTCTTAAGGGATTTTTGTAGACAACAACTTCATGGTCCCTTATGTGGCCATGAATTCCGTCCTTATCTGTTTTGACACCATCTTGATATAATTGGCTTACTTTTTTAGAAAATAATTTCAGATTTTTGTTGACGAACTTTTTTACAGTTTCTAATGTTTTTAAAACTGCTTTAGGCTTAAATGTAATGTCTTTATTTTTATCGTCCTCATCGTAAGAAGTATTGTCAGCCTTATCAAAAAAATCAAAATCTACTCTGCCTTTTAAATGTTCTCTAATAATTTTACCGTCCTCATAATTGTCAGAAAAAATTTCTGAGAAATGGTAAGCCCTTCTGTCGATGCGAGTGTCCTCTTCGTATACCCGTTTTATTCCAGTTTTAGTCTTTTCGACAGCACAGAATTCAAAGTCAACTCCCATTTACATCAATTTAGAATTAGTTTATTTAAAATTAACTGATTTTATCAATTATTCAATGATGGCCAAAAACCTAGTAATAATTTAATTGCCTTTTTTTAGTCTTTTAATTGCGTCATCGATTTCATTATTAGGCTTATTTCCTAATGCTTTTTGGACAAGATCAATGGAATTATCTTCTTTTTGTTTTGGTTCTTCTTTTGGTTGTTGAGTTATTCCACTTGTTTTGTCTTTGATCTTTTCTGAAATTGCTTTAATGTCGGGTTTTGGTTCTAGCGCTTTACCTAATACATCAATGCCGTCTTCTGCCCATCTTGGAAGAATGTGGATTGATAATATTCCCTCTTCGTTATCTGTTGCTTCTCCGCTTTTTAGTATTATATTTGAACCTTGCGCACCTAGACCCTCGAAAACGGCAGTTGCAGCAAAGGATGCAACGTAAAATAAGTGTGAAGAAGATGCTTCATTAAGGTTTTCAATTAATGAGTGTTCTTCTTGTGAAAAAATGATAAGATGGCCTTTTGATAATGGATTATTTGGTGCAACTACGATTGATTTTTCATCTTCATAGATTAATTGGGATTCAGCCTTTATGCTTGCTAGGTGGGGTGCTTCTGGGATATTTCCGTTATGCCAGGCAGCAGGATTTCTATTGAAATGGTTACCGAGCATTATAGGGATATTTTTAGAAAGCATATCATAAGTTTGTTTTAGTTCTTCTTTTGGAAGCTCTTGGTCACTGTTAAACCAAAATTTAGAAAATGAATCATCACTTCCTCTTGGTAATATGTGCATTAAGAAGTGAGGTGCTTGTTGTCCAGCTGCTCCTCCGTTTGCAATAAAAACATTTATTCCAGTTCTGACCATAGCAGTTTTTATTGAATTTGAAAGCCTAGGTATTAATCCAAACATATGTTTGAATGTTTCTGGGGGAATGTAGGGCATTATTGGATAGTGTTCTTTTGGCATAAACAGTACATGACCTTCAACCCAAGGATTTATGTCAGTAGTTGCAATTGTAAGACTATCTTCAAAGACAATATTGCTTTCTGTCTCTTTGGAGATGATTTTACAAAAAACGCATTGTTTCTTTTGTTCATCTAATTGTGCCCTTACTTCAGGTGTTATTTCTACCATTGTATGTTGGAGTTTGGTTTAATTTATAAAAGTTGGTGAAAAAGGTTTATTGTGATTGACGGTTTAATTACTTAAAACGTCATCGGCAAACTTTAGTAAGTCAGCTGGTTCTATGGCATTAAAAGTTTGATCTTCCCTTAAATGGACTAATAATCCATCGAAAACTGTGATGTCATACTCTTCTTTAATGATTTTTGAATAGACTGCAAGCTGCATTGAATATTGGTGGAATTTATTGTGTGGTAGATTACTTAATTTGCCTTGTGCCATGTCCCAGTATTTATCTCTTTCAATCTCTTTGCTTGATGTTTTCCAATCTAATAAATAAATTCTGTTGTTTGTTTTGTTTTTTAAGACTAAGTCTATCGTTCCTGCGACTTTGTACTTTTTAGAAAAAATCCTTACTTCTGAGCCTAGAACTTGAAAATGTGAGTAACATTTTAGGAAAGTTGAAACGTGTTTGACTTTGTTTAGTTCTTCATTAGTTAGTTCTTCACCATTACAGAACCTTTCTGCTAGATTGTGAGTGGCCGTACCATTATCTCTGATAGTATCCCATTCATCTAAGATGGATTTTGGATCAACGCCTCTTTGTAGTGCTAGTTCATTTGCTACTTTTATGGCGTCGAATGGGAAGAAAGATTGTAATTTGGTTGTTACTGATTTTAATACGATGTCTCCTTCGATAGTATATTTATGTTCTTTTTCTTCGAACTGAAGATTATGTTTTTTATTGTGTTCAGAAATTTTATTTACGGGACTCATGAATATTTTTATTTAGGGGTGGTTTATATGTTTTTCTTAAATCCTGGAGTGGTGAATGGGTTAGTTGATTGATTGGCTTTACCCTGTGAGAATAAGGCGCCAAGGGCAGGATTTGAACCTGCACGTCCGTGAGGACAGCTGCTTTCTGTAATTATATTCGAGGCAGCCGGAATAGCCGGATTATCCGACCTTGGCTTAATTTTTATTTTCTGGATTCCATTCGGCGTTTTTTAGGAACCAGCGGATAACTGATTCAATGATAAATATCATTATTATGATTGTTACTAAGGTAACGATTAGATTAGTAAATGTGAAACCTTCGTTTTGGTATGACTTATAGCTTGTTATGCCTATTCCAATTGTTGCTGAAATGTAACTTATAATTCTGGTCCAGGTTCTAACAACTCTAACTCTTTTAGTGGGGTCCATCTTTATCCTAACACTTCAATTGTTTTTTCTATTGTCTTGTTTAATGTTTCTTTTGCAGTATCTGAGTTTTGGACTATTGAAATTCCTTTCTTTATTACATACCCTGTTGTTTTTGCTAATGCCTTTCCTGTTTCCTTTGCTAGGCCAGGGTATGTTAGAACAAATGTTACTAGAACTATAAGAATAAACACCCAAGCTAGTAGATTGAATAGTTTTGCTTTTTTGGTTTTCATAGAGTAATTAGAAATAGATTATTTATATAAATGTTATTATAATCCGTTATCGCCTACTGGAAGTCCTCCCATGTGATAATCATCATCAATCCTTTGTTCTAGTAGTCCTAGACCGTTTCTTAATTTCTCAGTATCTATAGGTCTTGTAATGCTTCCAACATTGAACTCATCTGCTCTATCGATTAAGTCCGAAACTTCAACGGTTTTAGCTATTGCTTCCCTAACAGAAGTGTAATCTCCATGGTAAATTCCTCTAAGTCCAGCCCTAATTCCCCTTTCTAATCTGTGGCTCTGAACGTAATCAAGAAGATATTGAATTGGTTTAACTGCCATATAAATCTAGAAGTTACTGGTGTATTTAAATGTTGTTGAAATTAAACGCTCCCGCTGGGATTCGAAGCCAGGCAACTAAGAAGTTAGTTGACACCTT
>CAZMIO010000001.1:113522-331861 GCA_964566535.1 uncultured Methanosarcinales archaeon
TGTAGGCCTCGTTTGCTCAGCCCACTGAGAAATAACGCTCCCGCTGGGATTCGAAGCCAGGCAACTAAGAAGTTAGTTGACACCTTTGTAGGCCTCGTTTGCTCAGCCCACTGAGAAATAACGCTCCCGCTGGGATTCGAACCCAGGTGATTGCCTTGAGAAGGCAAGATGATTGACCGGATTGTGCGATTTTTAACAATCTCTACACTACGGGAGCATAAACGCCGCGGCCCAGATTTGAACTGGGAAATCCTTAACGGAAACAGCCTGTTTGGTTACAAATTCCAGGGCTGCGCAGTACCAGGTTGTGCCACCGCGGCAATAAGTTAAGAAATTCTTTATTTGTTTATAAAAGTTTTTGTTAGAATCAATGAAAAAATGAATAAAAAAGCCAATGAAGAATTAAATTAATAAATAAAAAATTATTGGAAAAAAAGTTGAATTGTAATGAAAATTAGAAATTATAGAACTACTCAATCATCTCAATCTCAATATTTAATCCTTCTGGGATAGGAACTCTCATTACTAAGTGTAGAGCACGTTCATCTACACCTAGATCAACTAATCTTTTATGAATTCTCATCTCGTATCTTTCCCAAGAAGCCTTTCCATCTCCGCAAGGAGACTTTCTAGTAGTTAGTTTTAATTTTTTAGTAGGAAGAGGAATTGGTCCACGTATGTCTACCCCGGTTTTTTCAGCGATATCTTTAATGTATTCACAAACTTCGTTTAGTTTGTTTATGTCGATGCTTGCTAATTTTATTCTTGCTTTTTGCATTTTGGTTCACTTGAATACATTTAAGGCTTGCTTCATGATGAACATTAGTTCGCCATGAACGGGTAGATCCCTTAAAAAAATGAAAAAAAATTATTTTTTTGTTAGGTCAATACACATTCCAGCTGCAACTGTTGAGCCAGAGTCCCTTATAGCGAATCTTGCTAGTTGGGGAATTTCTTTCTGCTTTTCAATTACAAGAGGCTGCACAGGCTTTAATCTTACAATAGCTGCGTCTCCATTTTTAATGAAGTCAGGGTTTTCCTGAACAACTTCACCGGTTGCTGGATTAAGCTTTTTTTCGATAGCCATAACCTGACATGCAACTTGTGCTGTATGTATATGGAATACAGGTGTATATCCTACTGTAACAACAGTTGGATGGTTTAATACAACAATTTGAGCTGTAAATTCAGTCGCAATTGTTGGTGGATTATCTGTATGTCCTAGTACATCTCCTCTTACAATGTCTTTCTTTTCTATTCCTCGAACGTTAAATCCAATGTTATCTCCAGGTTCAGCTTGCTGCTGCATCTCGTGATGCATCTCAATTGTCTTTACTTCACCAGGAACTCCCTTACCTTCTCTTCCAGGTACAACGATAACTTTATCGCCTAACTTCATAACTCCTGTTTCAACTCTTCCAACAGGAACTACTCCGATACCTGTGATGCTATAAACATCCTGAATAGGTAGTCTTAATGGTAAATCGGTTGGCTTCTCAGGTTCTTTTACTTTGTTAATTGCGTCAAGTAATGTGTCTCCTGAATACCATGCCATCTTCTCTGATTTCTCAGCGATGTTATCTCCTGGTAATGAAGCAATTGGTATGAATGGAACTTCATCAGGTTTGTAACCAACACTTTTTAACAGGTTACCAACATCTTCTTTGATTTTGTTGAAATTTGCTTCATCGTAGTCCTTCATATCCATTTTGTTAATTGCTACAATAAGCTGGTTAACTCCTAATGTTCTTGCTAAGAAAACGTGCTCTTTTGTTTGAGCCATAACTCCGTCATTAGCTGCAACAACAAGTACACCAGCATCAGCCTGTGCTGCACCAGTAATCATGTTCTTAATGAAGTCCTTGTGTCCAGGTGCATCAATTATTGTAAAATAAGATGTATCTGTCTCAAACTTTTTGTGAGCCAAGTCAATGGTAACTCCTCTTTCTCTTTCTTCTTTTAAGTTATCCATTACGAATGCGAATTCGAATCCACCTTTTCCTAATTCTTCAGCTTTTTCTTTAAGCTTTCTCATAGCAGCTTCATCAATATTTTTTGTATCGAATAGTAATCTACCTACTGTAGTTGACTTACCGTGATCAACGTGCCCGATAAATACAATGTTTATGTGTGGTTTTGTTTTAGCCATATTAATCCCTCCGTACTATATTTCTATGAATAATAGTATTCTAAGAGTTTTGTATAGATTTATAAATGTTATGGTTTTTTATTCCCGAATATCCTATGTGGGTTTTGACCTAATCATTACTTCATAATGGGAATAAGAGTTTAAATATGATGGTGTTTGTTAAGGGGTTATGACTGAGTTGAAAAGGGTTTTGGGGTTTCCTGCTATCTTGTTGATTACTATTAATTCTATAATGGGTACTGGGATTTATTTCTTGCCTGCAGCTGGTGCTAAGTACGCTGGACCTGCCTCAATATTATCTTGGATTATAATGTCAGTCATTGCTATCTATATAGGGATGTGTTTTGCTGAGTTAGTATCTATGTTTCCTAAGGCAGGTGGAGTTTATGAGTATTGTAAGCAAACTTATGGGAGATTTATTTCTTTTTTGATCGGATGGTTACTGTTGATTGCAGGAAATATTACAATTTCTATGTTGATTGTAGGGGCGATACAGTATCTGTTACCTTATCCGCTGCCGCTTGTTAAGACTGCGCTATCTATATTTTTCATATTGGTGTTTAATTTTATCGCTTACAAGGGTATGAAGACTTCTGCGTTTATGTTAGTGTCTTTTGCTGTTATGACTATTGGTATTTTGTTGGCATTAATTATTCCTGGGTTGTTTAGTTTAGAGCCTAGTAATTTTCAACCGTTTTTTGTTTTTGGAGGTTCAAGTATCTTTATCACGCTGTTTTTTATCGCTGAGACTTTCTTTGGATGGGAGTCTGCCGCATTCTTAGCTGAAGAAACGAAGAATCCTGAGAAAGTAATGCCCAAAGCTATGATTTATGGTACAATTGTAATTGCAATAATGGCCATTACTTTGAGTGTTGTTGCTTTGGGAAACATTAAATGGAAAATTTTTGGTGGGTCTGGAGCACCTTTAGCTGACTTGGGAGGAGCTATCTTTGGAGCTACTGGGCAGGACTTATTTAGTTTAGGAATATATATTGCAATCATTAGTGCAGTTGCATGCTGGGTTGTTAGTTCTCCGAGATTAATATTGGCTTTAGCTAGAGATAAATTATTTTTGAGTCAGTTTGCAAAGATTCACCCCAAGTATAATACCCCTCATAGAGCTATATTTTTACAGACCATCATTACAATAACATTGATATTAATAGTGGGGGGAGCTTATAGGATGTTATTGTTATTGTTAATTCCGCTTGCAATTGTAATATATTCGTTTACACTGGTAAGTTTGGTTTCGTTGAGGTACAAAAAACCTCATCTTAAGAGGCATTTTAAGGTTCCATTTGGGAAGGTAGGGCCTATATTAGTCATATTGTTTAATATTTTTTTAATTGTGATGTGGGCAACACACGAAGAAGGTGCAATTGATTCACTTAAGTTTGGCGGTTCACTTGTTTTGGTTGGGATTCCTATTTATTTCTTGCTTGAGATGTACTATAATCCTAAGAGTATCAGGATAGTTCAGGATACTTTGGCCTATCTTACTTTGATTACTGAAGGTATTGGGCTGCCTGTTAAGAGGAGAAAAGAAATAATAGCATTGCTTGGAAAAATTAAAGGAAAAACTGTACTGGAATATGGGTGTAGTGTTGGGACATTAACTATGCACCTTGCTAAAGAGGTAGGTAAAGGCGGTAGGGTTTATGCAACTGATAGTTCTAAAAGAGAGGTAGATATAGCTCAAAAAAGATTAGATAAAAAAGGACATAAACATGTTAAAGTGTTGCATGATGAAGACCATCATAAAAGGATACATCCTCACGTTCCTAAGCTAGATACTGCTGTTTCTGTTGGAATGATGGGTTATGTTCAGGATATGGGTGCTGTTTTGAGTGATGTTAACAAAAGGTTGAAGAAAGGTGCTAAGATATGTTTTGTTGATTATGATAAGTTCTTTGATATCATTCCTAATAAAGAATGGTTGGGCGATGATAAGAAGATAAAGCGAATGTTTCACAATGCTGGGTTTACGGTTGGAGTTCTTCGTAAGCAAGGTTTTGCATGGAAGTATGTTATTATTTATGGTGTTAAGTTTAAGAATGTTTAGTCTGTGACTGCGTTATCAATAGAACTATCGTCTCCAAGCCTTCTCCTTACATTATAACCTGCTAGAACACAGTAAAGCGCTGTTCCCCCAACAACCAATGAAAATCCTAAAACTGGATGATCATGTAGAACTTCTCCAGTCCTACGATAAAGTTCCATTGCTTCTTGAGGTGCTCTTTCAATGCATCCTAGAATTGGGCTTATAACAGCTTCAACAGCGTGTTCATAACGTGGTACTATCATAAGAGGCGGGAGAGTATATCTAATATTTAAATCTTTATGGGAGAAATAAGGTTCTTTTTACTTTATTGTCTAGAATGTCTTGGACCTTTTGTTTGCCATTTGCAACTATTGTTAGGATCCCCTTCTTTCCCACCTTTTTTGCTGTCATAATTTTTGATAGCATGCCGCCGGTTCCCATTATTGAGCCTTCTTTTGAGGCCATGTCTTCTATCTCTTTTGTGAATTGCTCAACAACAGGGATTAGTTCGTAGCAAGTGTTTTTTCTTGGGTCTAGGGTGCATAAACCGTCAACGTCTGTGAGCATTACCAGTAGGTCGACATTTAGATTTTCTGCAACTAATGCTGCTAGTTCATCATTATCGGTGAAAACGTTTTTTGATCTTAATAGTAATTCTTCTTTTGTGACAACATCATTTGTGTTTATGATCGGGATGGTATGGTTCTTTAAGTAGGCATTAACTACTTCTTTGATATTTTTTACTTCCTCTGCTGTATCAAAGTTATAGTGAGTTAGCAGAACTTGTGCTGTTTGGATTCTATAAGGTTTGAATAGGTCTGTGTAGATTTTCATCAATCTTACTTGTCCTTTTCCAGAGAGTAGTTGTAGGCTTAGTGCGTTTTTAGGCCTTTCTGATATTTTCTCAACTTCCATGCCTGCTCCAACTGCGCCTGATGAGATTATGATTATTTCTTTTCCTTTGTTTTTTAGTCTTGCAATCTCTTCTGTCTTTTGTTTTATCCAGTTAAGATTGAGTTTATGGTTTTTGGTTATTGTGGATGTACCTATCTTGATTAGGATTCTATTAGCTTTGTTTATCTTTTCTTGGAATGTCATTTTATCCTCCTATGAAGGAATCTTTTTGCGCTTTCTCCGCTATAGTCTTCGACAACGTGGCCGTGACCGATTAATCTGAACTTGTAGATTGTTAATCCGCCTAGTCCTACTGGGCCTCTTGCGTGGACTTTGTTTGTTGAGATTCCGACTTCGGCTCCGAGGCCATATCTGAATCCATCGCTGAATCTTGTTGAGGCATTCCACATGACTGATGCTGAGTCCACTAAGTCCATGAATTGTTTTGCGGATTCTTTGTTTTCTGTAACAATTGAGTCAGTATGTCCTGAACCGTATTTGTTTATATGTTTGATTGCTTGGTCTAAGTTATCTACTATTTTTATTGAGAGTATTAAGTCATTGTATTCTGTTTTCCAGTCTTCTTCAGTTGCTTTTTTTAGTTGTTTGTTCTTTACTATCCTTCTTACTCTATCATCAACTCTTAGTTCAACATTATTCTTTAGATATTTCTTTATTATAATTGGGAGGAATTTCTTTGCAATTGATTTGTGAACTAGTAATGTTTCCATGGAGTTGCAGACAGCAGCGTATTGGCATTTTGAATCGTAAGATATTCTAACTGCTTTTCTGGTGTTTGCATTTTTATCAACATATACATGACAGATTCCGTCAGCATGTCCTAGAACTGGAATCTTTGTGTTGTCCATGATGTACTTTACGAATTCGTTTGAGCCTCTTGGGACTAGTAAGTCAATATATTTGTCTAACTCTAGGATTTTTTTTACGTCTTCTCTTGTTTCTAAAAGGTATAGTAGATTGGTTGATAAGCCAGCTTTTTTTACTGCTTTTTGAATTAGGCCGAATAGTGTCTTGTTTGAATTTAACGCTTCTGAACCGCCCTTTAGTAGGACTGCGTTTCCTGATTTGATGCATAAACATGAGATTTGAACTAAGGCGTCTGGGCGGGACTCGAATATTGCCCCAATTACTCCGATTGGAGATGAGATTTTGAGCAGTCTTAGTCCTTTGTCTAGGTCCATAACTGAAAGAGTTTTTCCAATCGGGTCGTCTAGATTAATAAGGCCATGAATTCCTTGAATCATTTCGTCTATCTTAGTTGGATTAAGTTCCAATCTTTTTAATAATGAATCTGAAAGGTTACTTCTTTTTGCATTATCTATGTCTTTTTTGTTTGCTTTTAGGATTAATGATTTACTTTTTCTTAATGTTTGAGCTATTAGTTTTAAGGCATTATTTCTCTTTTTTTGTGGAGATGTGGCTAGGTTGATTGATTCTTCCTTTGCTTTGATTATGTTTTGTATTTTCATCTGCCTAGTTCTTGCGATCTTTTTTTTGCTTCTAAAATTGTTTTGTCTATCTTTTCTTTGATTATTGATGATTCTAATACCTTTCTTCCTGCCACTGTTGTTCCGTTTGGTGAGGATACCATATCAATTAGTTCTTTTGGTGATATTCCTGTTTGTTGGAGTAATGCTGCTGTTCCTTTGAATGTTTGTAATGTAAGTTCGCTGGAGATTTCTTTGCTTAATCCTTGTTTATGGCCGGCTTCGATCATTGCTTGGATTAGGTATGAGACAAATGCTGGGCCAGATCCTGAGAGAGCAGTTACTGCGTCTAGGTTGCTTTCGTTTAGTAAGTATGCTTTTCCTGCTGAGTTTAGGATTTTTTCGATTATTAATAGGTCTTTGTCTTTTACTTTTTTTCCAACTGCAAATCCTGCTGCCATTTCATTTACTAAGCAAGGGGTGTTTGGCATTACCCTTACTATTCTTGCGTTTTTTAGTTTTGATTCTAATTGTTTAATTGTTATGCCTGCTGCAATTGAGACTACTAGTTTGTTTGTGTCTGCTATTTCATCTAATACTTCTCCTATGTTTTGAGGTTTTACAGCTAAGAAGATTATGTCTGAGTTTAATAGGTCTCTATTGTTTTTTGTTGTTTTTATGTTTAGTTCTTTACTTAGTTTAGTTAGTCTTGAGTCGTTTTTATCTGAAGCTATGATATTTTTTGATAGTTTGCTTTTTTGTATGGCTTTAATTAGTGCTTCAGCCATCTTTCCTGCTCCTATGAATCCTATGCTTGTCATAGTTAAAAGTTTAGATGGATAAAGTATTTAAACTTTTGGTTCAATTGTTGCTTTTATTCAATAGGAGATAACTATATAAAACACTAATATTTCGTTTTCTTGATGAAGAATATAATTATTAAGGGTGCTCGTGAACATAATCTGAAAAATGTTAATATTGACCTGCCTAGAGATAAGTTTATTGTAATCACTGGTCTATCAGGCTCTGGGAAATCAACTCTTGCTTTTGATACATTATATGCTGAAGGTCAACGAAGATATGTTGAATCACTTTCTGCTTATGCCAGACAGTTTCTTGGGCTGATGAGTAAGCCAGACGTGGATTCTATTGAAGGGCTTTCTCCTGCAATTTCAATTGAACAAAAGACAACTTCAAAAAATCCTCGCTCAACCGTTGGAACGGTTACTGAGATTTATGATTATCTAAGGCTTCTTTTTGCTCGCATTGGAATACCTCATTGCCCAGTTCATAATATCAAGATTCAATCACAAACACCTGAAAGAATTGCAGAGAACATTGGAAAAGATTTATCTGGTGAGGTTGTTATCTTATCTCCCATTATCAGACAGAAAAAAGGAACTTATGAGAAACTAATTCTTGATTTGAACAAGGAAGGGTATAGCAGAGTAAGGGTTAACAAGAAAATTCAGAGAACTGATGAAAAAGTAAAACTTGAGCGGTATAAAAAACATGATATAGAGATTGTGATTGACAGATTGAACTGTTCAGATAAGTCAAGATTAACAGAGAGTGTTGAGAATGCCTTGCTTAAATCAAAGGGATTGATCATAGTTGTTGATGACAAGGGGAAAGACCACTTGTATTCGTCAAGAATGGCTTGTCCTAAATGTGGAATTGTTTTTGAAGAACTTCAGCCAAGGATGTTTTCCTTTAACAGCCCTTTTGGTGCATGTGAAGAATGTTCTGGTTTAGGGATAAAAATGGAATTTGATCCTGACTTAATGATTCCAGATAAAACAAAATGTATTGCAGATGGAGCAGTAATGGTTTACAGAAATGCAATTGATGGGTGGCGTGGACAGTATTTGGGTGCTGTTGCAAAACATCATGGTTTTGATGTTTTTACTCCAATTAAAGATATTTCTAAAGAACAGTATGATGTTTTACTTCATGGTTCTTCTGAGAGAATCAAATTTAGTTTGTCAATGAAGAACGGTGATGCTAATTGGTCTAATATCGGGACCTGGGAGGGCCTTATTCCTCAGTCTGAGCGGTTATATCGACAAACTGAATCAGACTATAGGAAAAGGGAATTAGAGAAGTATATGAGGATTAGTGCTTGTCCTAAATGTAATGGTAAAAGGCTAAAAGATAAGATACTTGCAGTAAGGGTAGGGGGGAAATCAATTATTGAAGTGACTGAGATTTCTATTAAAGATAGTATCTCATTTTTTGAAAATTTAACATTAAATGATAAGGAAAAAACTATTGCAAAGCAAGTTTTAAAAGAAATTAATTCTAGATTAAACTTTTTAGGGAAGGTTGGACTTTCATATCTATCTTTATCCAGATCTGCTGGAACTTTGTCTGGAGGAGAGGCCCAAAGAATAAGACTTGCAACACAGATTGGTTCTAACCTTATGGGTGTTATGTATATCTTAGATGAGCCTTCAATTGGGCTACATCAAAGGGATAATCAGAAACTGATAGATACTCTGCACAGATTAAGGGATATTGGGAACACACTCATTGTTGTAGAGCACGATGAAGATACAATAAAAAAAGCAGATTATGTTGTTGATATGGGACCTGGTGCTGGGCTTCATGGAGGCAGGGTTGTTGCCAAAGGAACGCCAAGTCAAATTGAGAAAAACAGTAAGTCTTTAACAGGGAAATATTTATCAAGAAAGCTTGGGATTGAAGTCCCTAAAAAAAGGAGGGTATCAGAAAAGTATATTCATGTTAATGGGTGCAAACAAAATAATCTTAAGGATATCGATGTTAAGATACCGATTGGTTTACTTACTCTTATTACTGGTGTTTCTGGTTCAGGTAAATCTACATTGATTTATGAGATTTTGTATAAGGCATTGATGAGGAAACTTCATAATTCTAAACTTCTTCCTGGGAAACATGATAGTATTGCTCTTGATTCTGAGATTGACAAGATAATTGTAATTGATCAAACGCCTATTGGAAAAACTCCAAGGAGTAATCCTGCAACGTATACGAAGGTATTTGATGAAATCCGTAAGATTTTTTCAGAAGTTAGGGATTCTAAATTGAAGGGGTATAAACCTGGAAGGTTTTCTTTTAATGTCAAAGGTGGGAGGTGTGAGGCATGTCAGGGCGATGGTGTAATAAAAATTGAGATGAACTTTCTGCCTGATGTATATGTTGAATGTGAAGATTGTAAAGGCAAAAGGTACAATAAAGACACACTTGAGATTAAGTATAAGGATAAGTCAATTGCTGATGTACTATCTTTGACTGTTGAAGAAGCATTAAGTTTATTTGAAAATATTCCCCAGATTAAAAATAAGATTGATACTTTGATGAGGGTTGGCCTTGGTTATATTAAATTAGGGCAGAGTTCTATTACTCTCTCTGGTGGGGAGGCTCAAAGAATAAAGTTAACTAGGGAGCTTGCTAAGAAAGCAACTGGAAAAACAATTTATATCTTAGATGAACCAACAACAGGTCTTCATTTTCATGATGTAAAAAAATTGATTAGGGTTCTAAATGATCTGGTTGGAAAGAATAATACAGTAGTTGTTATTGAGCACAATCTTGATGTTATTAAATCAGCAGACCATATAATTGATTTAGGGCCTGAGGGAGGGGATGCTGGAGGTTATGTTATTGCGCAAGGTGGGCCTGAGGCGATTTCTAAGAACGAAAAAAGTCATACAGGACAATTCTTAAAAGAAATCTTAAAATGATTGACTTAAAAAATATTCCAGAAAGTCCAGGGTGTTATTTATTTATGGACAAAGAAGGTAGGATAATCTATATTGGGAAGGCTAAGAATCTTAAGAAGAGAGTTAGTTCATATTTTCAGAAAAAAAGTTTTGATACTAAAACTGAGATATTGATTGGAAAGATTAAAGATGTTTCTTTTATTGCAACTAACAATGAGGTTGAGGCTTTAATTCTTGAGAATAATTTAATTAAGAAAAATACGCCTAAATATAATATCAATCTTAAAGATTCTAAAAGGTATGCATATATTGAATTAACTAGGGAGAAGTTTCCTAGATTAGTTATTGCTAGGAAAAGGGTTTCTTCTGGGAAATATTTTGGTCCTTTTGTCTCTGGGACAGATAGGAATTATGTTAGGGAGCTTATTATTAAAACATTTAAGATTAGGACTTGTAAGAAATTCCCTAAAAAACCTTGTTTGAGATACCATATCAACTTATGTAGCGCACCTTGTGTGGGGCTTATTACTGAAACTAATTATGATTCTGATGTTAGGTCTGCTGTTATGGTGCTTCGAGGTCATAATTCTGAATTGATTTCTGAATTAAAAAATAAAATGAATGACTCTTCTGAGAAAAAGGATTATGAAAAGGCCATTGCGAGAAGAAACCAGATTCAAGCGGTTAAATGGTTATCTGAAAAGCAGACAATGGAGCGACAGAAAAAATATGATGAAGATATCATCAACTTTATTGTAAAGGAGAGTAGGGTTTATTTGATTTTGTTTAATCTGTACAAAGGGATGCTTGAGAATAAACAGGAATTTGATTTTTTGTTTAATGAGAATTTCTTTGAAGAATTTTTGGTGCAATATTATTCTGATAATCCCGTTCCTAAAGAGCTGATATTACCTAAATTGGTTGATGAATCAATTGGCCATTTCTTAAAGGAAAGAAGGAAGAATAATGTTATAATTACAGTTCCAAAGATTGGTGAGAAAAAGAATCTTTTGGAGTTAGTTGGGAAAAATATTGAGCTGACTTTCTTTGGGGATATGACAAAACTTGATGACCTTAGGGCGAAGTTAAAATTGAATGAAAATCCTAATGTAATTGAATGTTTTGATATCTCGCATTTGTCTGGAACTTCAACAGTAGGATCAATGGTGCAATTCAGAAATGCAAAACCAGATAAATCAAATTATAGGAGATTTAAGATAAAAACTGTTTCTGGGATTGATGATTTTGCTGCGATTTCTGAGGTTGTGAGTAGAAGATATAAAAGATTGATTTTAGAGAAAAAGGAACTGCCTAAACTAATAATTATTGATGGTGGTAAGGGTCAGTTATCAGCTGCGTTAGATGAACTTAATAAATTGAATCTTAAGATTCCAATTATTTCTATTGCTAAGAAAATGGAGGAGATATTTGTTCCAGGACTTTCTTTTTCAATAAGATTGGATAGGAAGAGCAAGGCACTTTTGTTGATTCAGGAGATGAGGGATGAGGCTCATAGGTTTGCAATTAAATATAATAGGCTGCTTAGGAAGAAGGAGATTAAGTAACCCCAAAATCTATAAATACCAATTAATTCACATATTACTATGCATAAATTTCAACTTAAGTCAACATTCAAACCGAAAGGTTCGCAGCCTGAAGCGATAAAGCAATTGGTTAGCGGTCTTGATAAAAAGTTTAAGGCACAGACACTTTTAGGAGTTACTGGTTCTGGGAAGACTTTTACTATGGCTAATGTTATTAGTAAATACCAGAAGCCTACACTTGTTCTTGCTCATAATAAGACTCTTGCTGCACAATTGTATAGCGAGCTAAAAGACTTTTTTCCAAATAACCGGGTTGAATATTTTGTTTCGTACTATGACTATTATCAACCTGAATCTTATATTGCATCAAAGGATCAGTATATTGAAAAGGATGCTGAGATTAATGCGAAGATTGAGCAATTAAGACTTGCGGCTACTGCTTCACTAATGTCACAGAATGATACAATTGTTGTTTGTTCTGTTTCTTGTATTTATGGTTTAGGGAATCCTGATAACTTTGAAAAATTAGGTTTTGAATTAAGTGTAGGGCAGAAAATTGAGAGAACGCAGATTTTACAAAAATTAATTCCTATTCATTTTGAGCGAAATGATCTAGAATTAATGCCTGGAAGATTCCGTGTTAAGGGAGACACAATTGATTTCATACCAGGATATTTTGATAACATCATTAGAATTGAGATGTTTGGTGATAAGATTGAGCGAATTTCTGAGATTGATAAAAATACTGGAGAAGTAAATGAGAAATTAGATTATTTCTATGTTTATCCTGCAAGGCATTATGTTGTGCCTCAAGGTGAGATTAAGAGGGCAATCAATCAGATTAGAGCTGAATTAGAAGAAAGATTACCAGAGCTTGACATGATTGAGGCCCATAGATTAAAACAAAGAACAAATTATGATATTGAGATGATTGAGGAAACTGGTTCTTGTAAAGGAATAGAAAACTATTCGAGGCATTTAGATGGAAGGAAGGAAGGGGAGAAGCCATTTACTTTGATGGATTTTTTTCCAAAAGGTTTTCTATTGATTATTGACGAGTCCCATCAAACAATACCTCAGCTAAATGGGATGTATAAGGGAGACTATTCTAGGAAGAAGGCGTTAATTGATTATGGTTTTAGGCTTCCTTCTGCATTTGATAATAGGCCTTTGAAATTTCCCGAGTTTGAAAAATATATGAATCAGGTGGTTTTTGTGTCAGCCACTCCTGGGCCTTATGAGAAAGAGCATTCCAAACAGATTGTTGAACAAATTATTAGGCCGACTGGTTTAATTGATCCTTCAGTTGAAGTGCGACCTATAAAGGGCCAGATGGATGATATTATTCGTGAAATTAGAGATACTATAAAAAAAGGAGATAGAGTTTTGGTGACAACTCTTACTAAAAAATTAGCGGAAGAATTATCTAATTTCTTATCAGAAAAAGATATTAAAACGAGGTATTTGCACTCGGAGATTGATACTTTGGAGAGAACTGAGATTATTCGGGAGCTTCGTTTGGGTAAGTTTGATGTTTTAGTTGGGATTAATTTGCTTCGGGAGGGTTTAGATATTCCTGAAGTTGGATTTATTGGAATACTTGATGCAGATAAGGAAGGATTTTTACGAGATCAAAGAAGCTTAATACAGATTATTGGAAGAGCTGCAAGAAACATTAATTCTAATGTTGTTTTGTATGCTGATAAGATGACTGATTCTATTAAAGGCGCATTAAAGGAGACTGACAGAAGGAGAGATATACAGATAGAGTTTAATAAGAAAAATAAGATTACTCCAAAAACTATTATTAAACCTGTAAAAGAGAAGGTTGTTGATATTAAGGATACTAAGCACATACCTAAGAAAGAAGTTCCTAATCTTTTGATCCAGTTAGAAGCTGAGATGAAAGAAGCTGCTGACAAATTAGATTTTGAATTGGCAATTGCTCTTAGGGAAAAGATAAAGAATTTGAATGAACGGATTTCTTAGAAGTGATTATTCTCCGATGATTTTTACTAGGACCCTTTTCTTTCTTTGGCCGTCGAATTCTGCGTAGAATATTTGTTCCCAAGGTCCTAGGTCTAACTTTCCGTTTGTTATTGCAACTGTTACTTCACGTCCCATAATGGTTCTCCAGAGATGGGCATAGCCGTTATCTTCTCCGGTTTGGTTGTGTTGGTATAGGTTTTCGTCTGTTGGTGCTAGTTTGTTGAGCCATTTTTGGAAGTCGTTGATTAGGCCTGATTCTGCATCGTTGATGTAGATTGATGCTGTTATGTGCATAGGGTTTACTAGGACTAGGCCTTCTTTTACTCCTGATTTGCTAACTAGTTCTTCAACTTTGTTTGTTATGTTGATAAAGTCGTGTCTATTTGGGGTGTTGAACCATAGATGTTCTGTTAGGGTTTTCATTTTAAAAAATTAAATGAGCCTACGAGGAATTGAACCCCGATCCTCCGGTCCGAAGCCGGATGCACGAATCCGTTATGCTATAGGCCCTTTTAGTAATTGAATAAAGTTAATAGTATAAAAACTTTAACTTTTTAATGAAAAAAATAAAAGAAAATAATTACTTACTAGTTCGACGCAAAGAGATCTCAATAGTAGAAACCCGTACGTCACGGCCTTCTTTGTTCTTGAAATCTTCTGAATCAATCTTTATGTCCTTAACTGCAATGTTGCCTTCCATAAATCTCTTTGAAGAAACTTCGGCTACATCAACTGCTCTAGAAATAAACTTTCCTCTTGCTTTAACAAAAACTTCCTCTGCGTTTTTTGTCGTGAACTGCATTACAACACCAGTAACGTAGTTCATAAACGGCTTTCCACCAATAAAGATACTATTGTCTTCTGCCATCTTTTTTGCCCCCTTGTTGTTTTTTGTTTTCTGTAAAATTACTTTGATTAAATTAGCGTTATTCTTCTATCTTCATCAGTCTGGTAATGTATCCAGCAATAACATTTCTAAGTTTGGCACTAGGAATATCAGCAAATTTTTTTAAGATTAATTTGTTTTCCTTGAAGTCTTTCTTAAATTCTGCCCTGTGTTCACTAATTAATTTGTTGGTTGTTCTCTTGACAATTTGTGTTTTTATTCTTCCCATGAAATTCACCTTGTTGCTTAATTAAGGGTATAAAATCAGTTTATAATGGTTTCGGATATTTACTCCACATCTGATTCTTCATCATCTTCGTCTGATTCTCTTCTAATAACTTTAACGG
Source organism: uncultured Methanosarcinales archaeon (assembly GCA_964566535.1). GTDB lineage: Archaea > Nanobdellota > Nanobdellia > Woesearchaeales > CAZOXR01 > CAZMIO01. The sequence goes on from CAZMIO010000001.1 coordinate 128,525, forward strand.
CATCCATCTTAACTGTTATTGGAATAGGTACTGCTGCTTCTAAAAGTTCAACAACTACTTCTTCTTTTGCTTTGTCTATTCTTGTAATCTTAGCTTTTTCTCTTTTGAAAGGTCCTGAGATTATCTCACAAATATCATTCTTTTGGATGTTTCTTTCTACTTTAACTTGTTCAATCATGTGTTCAATTTCTTTGTATTCAATTGTTTTTGGAAGAATTCCTCTTGCGTATGGAACGTTAAATGCTGCTTGTTCTGCATCTGTTCTAGTTGCTGCTTCTAAGAAGATATAACCTCTCATACCATGAGCTCTGATTATTGAAAATACTTCAAGTTTTTTCTTTTTAGCGTTACTCGTAACAAAATCCATCACTTGGTCTTCTCTGTTCGCAGTTGTTCTTAATGCGAATATGTTCACTTGTTCTTGCTTTTGTTCTTCTGCCATCTTTAAAAATCCTCGATTTTTTTGGTTTTATTTATTGGAAAAATAATATCTTTAACATCTGGATAACAAATCCTAATAATCCGATTATTAACATCCCTAGGCCGGATGCTTTCACAATTGTTGTAAACTCCAGTTTATCTGGTTTCTTTGTAACCTTTAAAACTCTTACGCTTTCTCTGACAAATTGCTTTGCCTTAAAACTCCAAGAACTTTCTTCATTCATTTTACAAACTCAATGCCTAGCTCACTTTCCATTTCCTTAGTCTTCTTATCAGATACCTTTCTTGTAGGTCCGAATATCTGAGATGACTGTACCCCCGTAACTATCAGCATTGTTCTTATTGTTTTGTCAAGATCTTTATATATCTGAGCTCCCCAGATAATCTTTGCGTCGTCATTTAGTCTTTCTGATACTGTCTCTACAACCCTTCGTGCTTCGTCTAGCGTCATATCTTCTCCGCCTGCAACGTTTATTAGTGCTCCGTTTGCTCCTGCAACGTCAACATCTAATAATGGGTTGGTTATTGCTTTTTCTACTGCTTCTACTGCTCTATTTTCTGAATCTGACTCTCCTACACCTATTAATGCAACTCCGCCGCCCTTCATAATTGTCCTTATATCGGCGAAGTCAAGGTTTACTAGTCCTGCTTTTGTTACTAATTCAGCAATTCCCTTGACAGCGTTTGTTAGAATTTCATCAGCTACTTTGAAAGCTGTATGAAGCGGTAAATCTGGTGCTAACTCTAGTAATTTATCATTTGGAATGACTATTAAAGTGTCAACTGTCTGCTCCATCTTTTCTAAGCCAAGCATTGCGTTTTCGTATCTTCTGTTTCCTTCCATTGCGAAAGGTAAAGTAACTACTCCTACAGTTAGCGCGCCTATTTTCTTTGCTACTTCTGCAACAACAGGTGCTGAACCAGTTCCAGTTCCGCCGCCTAGTCCGCAAGTAATGAATACCATATCAGAATTTTGTAATGCGGCCCTTATTTCCTGTTCATTCTCTCTTGCAGATTCTTCTCCTATTTTAGGGTTTGAACCTGCACCTAATCCTTTTGTAACTTCCTTTCCAATTAAGATCTTCTTATTAGCTGTAGTGTAGAGTAAATCTTGAGCATCTGTATTTATTGCGATTGATTCTGCTCCAACGATACCTACTTCAGAAATTCTGTTTATGGTGTTGTTTCCACCGCCACCAGCTCCAACAACTTTAATAGTTGCTCTTTGGGTTGATAGCATTTGCTCTAATTCAGCATCAACACCGGACTTCTGAGAAGGCTGTTGTTGAATTGGGTTATTGTTAATTTCAACGTCTGATGCGTCAGTTATAGTTGTTTCCACGTTCCCACCTTATATTTTAGTATGGCACTTATATTTAAAATTATTTATTTTTTTGTTTCTTTTTCTGTATCCTTCAGTGGTGTTTCTTTTGATGTATCTGGTTTCTTTACTGGTTCTTGTTTCACTGTGAAATTCAATTTTTTAACAGAAGGTATGATTTCACTGATCTTTTTGTTTAGAATTTCAGTTAATTCCTTAGGTAACTCTTGTTTTAGCGTAATTGTTGCAGTTCCTTCTTTTATTTCTGCTGTTAGGTCTTTTTGGTTTAATTGTACTTTTAAGAAAGATGTTAACTTTTCTTTGTCATCAGTTATTAGTTTGTTGATTTTGATATTGTAGATTAATTCTTTGCTCGATAATGGATGGTTGAAATCAACTAATGTTCTCCCACCTGAAACTGTTTTTATGGTTCCTACAGTTCCGTCCATGTTTACTTGGAGTCCAGGTATTGGTTGGACATTTTGTTTTAAGAACTTTGATGTTGAGATTAGTTGGATTAGTTTTACGTCTTTTTTTCCAAATCCTTGTTCTGGTGGAACTTCAACTGTGTATGATTTTCCAACTTCCTTTCCTTCTAATGCTAAGTCTAGGCCTTGGATTACGTTACCATCTCCAACTCTTATGATTACTGGTCCGAAATCTAAGTTTTCTGTTGGTAATTCGTTTTCTTTTGCTACTTTTTGGTCTGTTGTATCAAAGACCATGCTCTCTTCTTTTGTTTTTCCGGTGTATTCGATTTCAATGAAATCTTCTTTTTTTATTTGAGTCATTTTTGTTTTTCCAATGATTTTGCTACTAAAGTTTGTTTTATGAGTTTGTTTATTTGGCTTACGATGTTTTCTATTGTTAGGTTTGTTGTGTCTATTACTGTGTCATATTTGGACTTATCGTAGCAATCTAGATGGTAATATTCTTTGAATCTTTTTATTTCGCTTTGTTCTCTTTGTTGTAGTTTTTCTGTTAGTTCTTTCTCGTTTTCTGCTTTTTCTCCGTTTCTGTTGTCTTTTAGTATTCGTTTTGCTCTTGTTTCTTCTTCTGCTTCTAAAAAGATTTTGAAGTCGGCGTTTGGCATGAAGAAAACACATAGTCTTCCGTCAATTACAAAATTATCTTCGTTTTCTGCTAACTCTTTTTGTTTTTGATCTAATTCTTTGTCAATAGTTGAATCTTGTTCTTCTAGCTTAGATAGTTCTGATAAGCTAATTCCCCTTTTTTCAGCTATCTGTCTTTGCAGGTCGCCCATAGAATGATGTTTTAAGTCTAGTTTTTTTGCTAGTTCTTTAGCAATTGTAGATTTACCGGCGCCTGCTTTTCCGCCAATAACTATAATCATGGGAAATGAGAACAGATAAGAGGTATTTAAAGGTTTGTGTTAATGATTGGGAAAACTTGAGAATATAAATCTATTCACATACTTCTAATCCGTTGGTATGAGACTAGATTCTTAAGATATAACCCATCCCTATCATTTTTTCCAACAGGTGTGCCATCGTTAGGTAATCTCTTACCAAATTCTAACCAATGATTAGGACCGTTAGGTGATTCCTTGACTCCTATTATAGGCCTGATTTCTCTCCAATCTAATGCTGCATCAGATCCAGTTGGATTGCCAAAACGATTTGATACAATCTCTGCTAGTTCAACTACTCTTCCATCAAATTCTTCACTAGTGTTAATCTTTGGTAAATGATCCAAATCTAGGTCTTCTTCGTGATCGGGAATATCTAATGGATCATACCCTACAATGCTACCCTCTTCCAAACATCCTGCATATGGCTCAAGCCTAACTTGAGTTCCACTGTTGGTACTAACACATCCTGCAAATAATAAGGAAACTGGTCCAACTTCCCTTCCTCTGCTAAACTGTACAGCTCTAAGTGGCTTTCCATAACCGATGGCATAACCTACTTCGTGGACTATTGAGTCACCATTTACCACATTGTAAGATAGCTCTATTGGAACTGGGTCTAATTTTACTCCCAAATCCTCTAATCTCACTTCAACCCCACCAAGGTTCGGCTCAATGTCTAATAAACCCCTCATTTGACCAAGAGTTAAACGTCTAACACCAATCTCACTTAATTTAACCATAAGTCAAAGAAATCTCAAATTATTTAAAAATATTTTTGATTAAAACGTAACATTTATTGATAACTAATCAGAAATCTATTCACCCATACGCTCAATTTTTTGGTATGAAGTTAATGTATCAAGAGGTATACTACGTTCCAGTCCAAGGTCACTAAGCCAACCTCTACCATCACGGACGTAATTAAGACACGTCAGTCTAGGACCATTTTCATGAAATTCTTCCACTCCTACGACATGCCTAATAGATCCCCACCTTTGCCTTGCAATAGATTCGGTTGGATTATATAACTCTGTTGTAACAAGTTCAGCAAGCTCAATAAATTCAGGATCTAGTTCACTTCCTCGATCCAATCGTGGTAAGTAACCTAAATCCAGTACCTCCTCATGTTCATCAATCTCCAATCTTCTATGTCCAACAACAATGCTTTCTTCAACTGTACCTCTTCGTTCAAAAGGCCTTACTTGAACTCCAGTTTCACCATTAACATATTCTGCAAATAGTAAGGAGTCTTCTTCTCTACCAGATCCTGCTGCTTGTAATCCATAACCAACAGCGTACCCTCCTTTATGGAAAACTACAGATGAATCCCCATATGCCTTATAAGAAAGTACTATCGGAACAGGAGCTAATTGTACTCCCAAATCTGCCAATCTTCTTTCAACTACATCTGGAGGTAATCTTCCATTCAGTAAAACCTTCATTTGTGCTGGAGTTAAACGTTCAACACCCATTTCTTCAAGTATTGCCATTAAGTAGGGTAACTTGGATCCATTTAAAAATATTTTGGATTAAAACGCAACATTTATTAGAATAACACCTTAGTAAATCTTAGTATGAAACAATCAATTTTAGAAAAAGTTTGCATCTATCTTTTAGGTAAAGGTTATATCATAAAATCATTATCAAGAACTTGTTTTGACATCCTAGCAAGAAAAGATACAAAAATACTCCTAATCAAGATCTTAGAAGACGCCAATGCAATCTCAGAAGAATACAGCTATGAGATGAAGAAGATCAGCTCCTACATCAACGCTTCCCCAATCATAATATCCGAAAAAGCAGGCAATAAACTTCAAGATAATGTCGTATATTCACGTTTCAACATCCACACCCTAAATCTAGGAACCTTCAAAAGATGTGTAGAAAACAAACTACCTTTTGTTAGAAGAGACCATGCTGGGTTGATTGCGCATATTAAGGGAGATGTGCTTCGAAGGAAGATTGAAGATGAAGATATTTCACTCGGCCTACTATCAAGAAAATTAGGAGTATCAAAAAAAATGATACAAAAGTATGAAAGTGGTGCTAATATTACAATATCTAAAGCGTTTAAGCTGTATGATATATTTGGGCATAGTGTTTTTGATAAGGTTGATGTTTTTTCTGTTTCTAACTTACGTGAACATGATTCAGGTTCAGATGTTACTAAGAAATACTCCGATTTAGGTTTTGAGGCTGTAAAGACCAAGAAAGTGCCTTTTGACGTTATTGCTAAGAAGGGTAATGAGATAATCCTTACCGAGGTTGGGGATAAGGCTAATCCTCAGATTAAATCGTTGTCTAAGCTGTTAGATGCTGATAATTTGGTCATCTTTAAGAAAAATAAGCCTAAAGGTCTTCCATCTATGACTAAGAAGGAGTTTTTAGATTTTGAGAAAGCTAATGAGTTGATTAAGTTTCTGAAAGAATACTAAGATTTTCTGCTTGCACAAACCAAACAATAAGTGTGGATTGTTACTCCATCATTGGTTGATAGTTTGCAATCATCAGCTGATTCTATTTGTTTCCCACAAGACTCGCATTTATTGTACATGCTATCCCCAATTAAGAAGGAATATGTTATGAAATATATAAATTTTGCCTAAGAATCGTTAGAATTTATTTAAACTTGTACTCAAACTGATTTCTTCTGCCAGATGACCTATATTGTATAGATCTTGATTTTCTTAACTTTTTAAGACAATTTGTAACAGAACCGATAGAAACCTTTAGTTTTGTACTGATTTCCCTAGCTGTATACCACTTTCTTTTGTTCTTCTTTAGGAAATCGTATATTTCTTGTTGTCCCATATCTAGTAGGGAATAGACAAATGTTTATATACTTATCTATTTTTAAATGAACAATTATAAAGAAAATAAAAAATTATGCCTTTCCTAAGATTCGCCAAGCATCGATTCCGGAAGGTGCTTTAGCAATAGCGAATCTTCTTCCTTTTCTAGTTACTGTCTTGTATTCAGTTGCTTTAAATTTGGTTTTACCCTTTACATCATAGAAACTTAGTTCTTCAGCCATATATTCCACCTCATGTTTTTAACATAATTTAAGTTTATACTAGAAATTGAGGAGTGGATATTTAAATCTTTTGATTTTTAGGTTAAAAAGGAGGCTCAGCTATAAAATCAGACCTTTCTTCGGGTTCTAAAATATCATCCAATACTTTTCCAATCAAATCCCTATCATCAGGATGAAGTTCTTGTTTCATCAGGATTTGAACTTGACTTCCACCATCAACAATTAAATCGTGATATATCCTAATCCAAGGGAAAAGTGAATCTAAACCGGAATAACTAGATATGGCAGCCACCCAAAGATTTCCTTCATCATCCCCTAGGTATGTTTGTGCAACTATAGGTATAACAACATGAGCATGACTATTACCTGTAGAACCTAACTTTAATGGTGGTTCAAAATGAGCTGTATATATCTCTATTTTCCCATCTGGACTTGGTCTTTTTCCAATTGATAAAAGATACATGTCTTCCATTTTAAAGAAAGAAAATAAAAAATAAAACTACATACCAGGCATTCCTGGCATACCGCCCATTCCTGGAGGCATTCCGCCTGGTGGCATTCCACCGCCATCTGACTTTGTGCCGGTTCCAGCAATAACATCATCTATTCTTAGAATCATTACTGCTACTTCAGCTGCAGATGAGATTGCTTGGGTTTTGATCTTTAATGGTTCGATTACGCCCCTTTTCCAGGAATCTGTGATTTTTCCTGTAAAGACATCAACGCCAGCCCATTTCTGCTTTTTGTCGTGAGCTGATTTAAGCTCAGTTAAAATGTCAATTGGGTCTAATCCTGCGTTTTCAGCTAATGTTATTGGGATTATCTCCACTGATTCTGCAAAGGCCCTTACAGCTAGTTGTTCTCTGCCTGATAGGGAGTCAGCATACTTCCTTAATCCCCTGGAAAGCTCTATTTCAGGTGCTCCTGCTCCTGCAACTACTTTTCCTACCTTTAGTGCTGATGCAACATCTCCTAGAGCGTCATCCATTGCCCTTTTTATTTCATCAACAACATGCTCTGTTCCACCTCTAACTAAGATAGTAACTGCTTTTGGGTTTTTGCACTCTCTGATGTAAGTCATTTGTTCGTCTCCTACTTTGACTTCTTCAACAACTCCTGCGTTTCCCAAATCATCTTGGCTTAGATCGTCTAAGTTAGTAACTATTTTTCCGCCAGTAGCTTTTGCTAGTGCTTGCATATCTGATTGTTTAGCTCTTCTAACTGCAAAGATTCCTTTTTTTGATAAGAAATGTTGTGCAATGTCATCAATGCCTTTTTGGCAGATAATAACGTTTGCTCCTGATGCTTCTATTTTTTCTACTTTCTCTCTTAGCATCTTTTCTTCCATTTCAATAAAGCCCTGCATTTTTTCAGGGTCTGTTATTTGAATCTTAGCATCAGTTTCTGTGCTTTTGATTTCAACTGCAGAATCAACTAATGCTATTTTAGCGTTTTTAACTTGTCTTGGCATTCCTGCATGAACTCTTTCCTTGTCTAATACAATTCCTTCAACAAGTTCTGAGTCATCAACAGATGCTCCAACTTTCTTTTCTATCTTTATGTTGTCTAGGTCTACTGTTATTACTTCAGCTTCTTTTTCAGCAACTGATTTTACTGACTTTACGGCTATGTCCGATAGTAATTCTTTTGCTGATTCTGCACCCTTACCAGTCATTGCAGTTATTGCAACATTTTTTAGGGTTGCTAGGTCTGTGTCTTTTATTTCTTCTGAGATTTCGTCTAGGATAGCTTGTGCTTTCTTTTCAGCTAATCTGTATCCTTTTGCAATAACAGTTGGATGTACTTCTTTTTCTATTAAATCTTCAGCGTTCTTTAATAGTTCTCCTGCAATTACAACTGCAGTTGTAGTTCCATCTCCAACTTCGCTTTCTTGAGTTTTTGCAACTTCAACAAGCATCTTTGCAGCTGGATGTTCTATTTGAATTTCTTCTAGAATTGTAACTCCGTCATTTGTAACGGTAATATCTCCTAATCCGTCAACAATCATCTTGTCCATTCCTTTTGGACCTAAGGTTGTTCTTACAGTTTCTGCAACTAACTTTGCTGCCATAATATTTGTTTTCTGTGCACCTTTACCGGTGGTTCTTTGTGTGCCTTCTGGCAAAATAAATATAGGTTGTACTTGGTTATTTGTCATGTTTTTTCCCCTCCAATTGTGGAAAAGGTAAGTGACTGGTTCTATATAAGGGTTTTGGTTTTAGAATTAGTGTCCAACTACCCTTAAAGGTACTCTGTCGGCTAGTTTTTCTAATCTTATTGGTGCTCCACGATACATTGCTTCAGATACTTCTTCTACAACTTCGCCAGGTAAAGTGACTACACTGGGGTCTGTTTTCATCCTAAGTTCGAATAGTGATTTTGTTAAACCTTCGAAATCTGTTGCCAACCTGGAGCATAAACCACTACCGGATACTCTAAGATTTGCGCGTGCAGACACAGCATACTGATATGCCGTTCTTCCAGATTCAATATAATGTCTTATTCCTAAGCTTGCTCTTCTTGCTTTTGCTGCATAACCTGGAAAAAAGCCAGCCAACCATAAGTAAGTATCACCGACTTGTCTAAAACTGCCATATCTCTCTGATACTCTATCACTTTTCCATATCTGATCAAATCTTTCTGAATCAGATAATCCATCTGATAAGAATTTTAATCTACGCCTTTCGGTGTGTTCAACCATAATTTGGGCAACATGTCCCCTAACCTCTCCATCATCAATACCTTCAAGATTTAACCAGAAATATCGTTGAAGATCCCTATTACTTGTATTTGAAATTATTTCCCCACCAGGATCTATAACGCCCATCTTACAAATTTGAAGGGCATAGGAAATATTTAAATCTTGTTAAATTCTGAAATAAATTTAAATAATGAGGGCCATTACTCTGATTAATGTCGGACCCTGAGATGAGTAAAGAAAAAGAGATTGAGAATATAGGGGTCAGTTGGTTGGAAAGGGTTATTATCAATTGGGCTACTCCAGTAGAATTCTTCTTAGTTAAGCCGGTTGTAAAATATGAGCCATGTGGTGGGAGATTTAACGAATTCTTTACTGAAGAGGTTTGCGAAGATGGTCTTTGGAAAGCTAAGGTAAACAAATATAAAAGATTGAAATATATAGCAAATAGATATGATGGCCGAGTACCAGAAACTGTTTTATCATTATATAGGAGAACTGCATGTGGGCATATTGAATATGCTACCCTTAGAGTTTCTAATTATCTTCGAGGAGAACATTAGTTTTCAAATCCACTACTCTTAATTATATCTCTATCTTTTGTTATCAATAAACCTTTGACATTATCTAATGTTTCTATTAGTTTTAGACCTTCTTCTTTTCCTAGTACGAAAACTGAGGTTGCTAATGCGTCAGCGTCGATAGCTTTGTCTGTTATGATTGTTACTGAGATTAGTTCGGTTGCTGAATAGCCAGTGTTTGGGTTGATTATATGGTGGAATTTCTTTTCTGGGTCGAAGTATCTCTCGTAGTCTCCTGATGTTGCAACTGCTTTGTTGTTTATGTTTAGGATTGTTATGTATTGACTTTTGTCTCTTGGGTTTTCTAATGCAATTTGCCAATTGTTTGTTGGTTTTTTTCCAATTGCTCTCATGTCTCCGCCTGCATTTACTAGGGCGTGTTGGATGTTGTTTTTTTGTAAAGTTTCAATTGCTTTGTCTATTACGTAGCCTTTTGCGATTCCGCCTAAGGTAACTTTCATATTTTCTTTTAGTTCAATTTTACTTTTTCCAATGGTTAAATCTTTGTAATTAATTAATTCTAAGGTGGTTTTTATCTCTTCTTCTGTTGGTGGTTTGTTGTTTTCTGCGAATGAGGTTTTGTATAAGTCCAGGATTGGTTGTACGGTTATGTCGAATGAGCCTTGTGAGATTTCAGAGTAGTAGTTTGATTTTTCTAAGTTGATTAGTAAGTCTTTGCTTGGTGAGTTGATGTACTTATCTTTATTTAGGAAAGAGACTTCGCTATTTTCTTTGTAGCTAGAAAGTAAACTATCAATTCTTATTATTTCGTTATATGCTTCGTTGATAGCTTGTTGTGCTAACTCCTGGTCTTCATGGTAAACTGTTATTGTGACGAAGGTTCCCATTAATTCCCTTGTTTCTTTGACTTCTAGGGGAGTTTGGCAGCTGGTTAATAGAATTGCAAGTAATAGTAAAGGGATTAGTTGTTTCATTGGTTGGAAGGATTAATGGTTTATTAAAAATGTTTTCATAACATTTAAATAATAAATCAGAAGAAGATTACCTTATGCAGAACTTTATCGGTGGGATACACCCTAATTATTCTAAGTTGACTGAAAAAGAGGAAATTAAGGTAATGAATACTCCTAAAAAGGTAGTTATTCCTCTGTCAATGCATATTGGGGCTCCTTGTAAAGCTATTGTTGATGTTGGGGATAGAGTTAAGGTTGGGCAGAAGATTGGGGAAGCTGAGGGTTTTGTTTCTGCGCCAATACATTCAAGTATTTCTGGTACGGTTAGGTTGATTAAGGATATGCCTCATCCGCTTGGGACTACTGTAAGTTCTGTTGTTATTGAGTCTGATGATGCAAATGAATGGGTTGAGTCGGTTAAGGCCAGGAATAATGTTGATCATTTTTCTAAGGACGAGTTGAATAAGATTGTTCAAGAATCTGGAATTGTTGGATTGGGTGGAGCTGCTTTTCCTACTCATGTTAAGCTGAGTGTTAAGGATAAGAAAATAGATACTGTTATTTTGAATGGAGCTGAGTGTGAGCCTTATCTTACTGCTGATCATAGTTTAATGGCTAAGGAGTATGAGAAGATTATCAAGGGTTTGAAGTTGATAATGAAGATTGTTGGTGCTTCTAAGGGAATAATTGGGGTAGAGGACAATAAATCTGATGTTATTCAAACTATGGCAGATAGGGCTAAGGTAATTCAAGGAGATATTTCTGTTGTTTCACTAAAAACTCTGTATCCTCAAGGTGCTGAGAAGATGTTGATCTATTCTTTGTTGGGTCGGAAGGTTCCTCCTCGAGGATTGCCGTTGGATGTTAATGTTGTTGTTAATAATGTTGGAACTGCAAAAGCTGTTTATGATGCTGTTTATGAAGGGAAGCCTTTGATTGAGAGGGTTGTTACTGTTACTGGTGTTGTTAGGGAGCCTAAGAATTTACTGGTTAAGATTGGAACTTTATTTGATGATGTTATTAAGGAATGTGGTGGAGCTAGGGAGGGTGTTAAGAAGATTATATCTGGCGGACCGATGATGGGAATTTCGCAGAAGACTGCTTTAGTTCCTGTTGTTAAAGGGACTTCTGGGATTTTGCTTTTGGATAAGATAACTGTTGATGAAAAGTTAACTTGTATAAGATGCTCAAGGTGTGTTGATGTTTGTCCTATGTTTTTATTGCCGACTACAATTGCTCAGCATGCTGATAAGGAGTTGTATGATTTGGCTGAGTCTTATAATGCTGTAGATTGTTTTGAATGTGGTTGTTGTGCTTATGTTTGTCCTAGCAAGATTCCACTGGTTGAGATGATTAAGAAGGGGAAGATGGAGATTATGAAGAGGGCGAAGAAGTAAGATGGAAGAAAAGCACTTGATTGTTGATAACTCGCCGCACATTAAGGATAAAGATAGTGTGATGAGTATAATGTGGTGGGTTGTTATTGCATTATTACCTGCTGCTGGTGCTGGGGTTTATTACTTTGGTATTAGTGCTTTGTGGATTATACTAGTTAGTGTTCTTAGTGCTGTTATTACTGAGACTGTGATTCAGAAGTTTATGGGTAGAAATAATACTGTTAAAGATGGTTCTGCTGTTATTACTGGGTTGCTTTTAGCTTTAGTGTTGCCGCCAACTGTTCCTTTGTGGCTTGCTGCTGTGGGATCTATAATTGCTATTGCGATTGCTAAGTTTGCTTTTGGCGGTTTAGGATTTAATATTTTTAATCCTGCTTTGATTGGAAGGGCTTTTTTAGTCGGTTCTTGGCCAATACTAATGACAACTTGGTTAAGTCCAGATGGACTTACATCTGCAACTCCACTTGGAGCGTTGAAGGTTGGTGGAGAATTAATTGCAACAAATATGCAGATGTTTCTAGGGAATATTGGCGGGACAATAGGGGAGACTTCTGTTGTTGCTATTCTTGTCGGTGCTTTGATCTTGTTTTTGAAGAAGATAATTAATTGGAGAATTCCTGCAACTTATATTGGAACGGTGTTTGTATTTGCGTGGATATTTGGTCAGGATGCAATATTTCATATTTTAGGTGGAGGATTAATGCTTGGTGCGTTTTTTATGGCCACTGATTATGTTACTTCGCCAATCACTAGGAATGGGAAGTTTGTATTTGGAGTTGGTTGTGGGTTGTTAACTATAATCATTAGAGTGTTTGGAGGAATAAACGAGGGAGTTATGTATTCAATATTGTTGATGAATGCTTTTACCCCTATAATTGATAGATATACTCAGCCTAAAGTTTTTGGAGCTAAAAAATGAGTGAGACGATACAATTAGTTACAGTGCTTGTTGTCATTAGTATAATTTCAGGTGTAGCTTTGTCTCTTACTTTTGATGCTACTGATCCTATTATTCAGCAGAATAAAGTTGATGATTTGATTAAGTCGTTATCTGATGTTTTAGCAGCGGATAGTTTTGAAGAGGTTGACATTTCAACTGGCAGTATATTGAAAGTGTACAAGGGTTTTGATAAAGAAGGGAAGTTAGTTGGATTGGTGGTGTTGTCTGAACAAGCTGGATTCCAGAGTTATATTAAGATCTTGACTGGGATTGATATTAAATCAAGAAAGATAACAAAAGTTAAGGTATTAGAGCACTTGGAAACTCCAGGACTCGGTGCTAGGATTGATGAGGATGAGTTTTTATCTCAATTCCAGGATAAATGGCTTAAGGAAGAAGTTGATGGTGTAACATCTGCAACAGTAGCAACTGTTGATGCTATTACTGGAGCGACAATATCCTCATCTACAGTAATTGGGACTGTTGGTGAGAGTCTAGAAGGTGTCTTAAGATTAATTAAAGAAGAGAATCTACTAAAATGAGTTTTGCGCAACTACTAAAAGGAATATGGAAACAGAATCCGATATTTAGGTTAGTTTTAGGTATGTGTCCTACTCTTGCTGTTACGACTGCTGCTGTAAATGGCCTTGCGATGGGGCTTGCTACACTCTTTGTGTTGTTAAGTTCTGCTTTGATTGTTTCCTTGATTAGGAAAGTAATTCCGACTAAGGTAAGGATACCAAGTTTTATTGTTATAATTGCTACTTTTGTTACGATTGCAGATTATATACTTGCTGCAACTGTTCCCCCTATTCATAAGGTTCTAGGGATATATGTTCCTTTGATTGTTGTGAACTGTATTATACTTGGTAGAATGGAGGCTTTTGCTTCTAAGAATTCAATTGGAACTTCTCTAATGGATGCTTTAGGGATGGGTCTTGGTTTTACTCTTGGTTTGGTGATATTGGGTTCGGTTAGGGAATTACTTGGGTTTGGTACTTTGTTTGGTGTTGGTTTGTTGGGTTCGTGGTATCCTCAGATGTTGATTATGAAACTGCCAACTGGTGCTTTTGTTACACTTGGATTATTAATTGGGTTGATGAATTATATGTCGAAGAAGAAGACTTTGAAGACAACTTGCCATGATGCCGGTGGAGCTGATAAGAATGGTTAATTTGTTTTCGATATTCTTTGCAGCGGCCGTTGTTAATAATTTTGTATTTTATAGATTCTTAGGTATATGTCCATTTTTAGGTGTTTCACGTAAGACGAGGTCTGCAGTTGGCATGGGACTAGCAGTAACGTTTGTTATGGTTGTTGCTGGTAGTATTACTTGGATGATACAGCACTGGTTACTTGATGCTTTTGGTCTGCCGTTTTTACAGTATGTTTCGTTTATTTTAGTGATTGCTTCACTTGTGCAGCTGATAGAGATGTATATGAAGAAACATCAGGAAGCTTTGTATAAGGCTTTTGGGATTTATCTGCCGTTGATTACTACGAATTGTGCTATTTTGGGTCTTGCTTTACTTAATGTTTTGAATAATTATAACTTTATAGAAAGTTTAGTGTTTTCAATTGGTGCTGGTGCTGGTTTTACGCTTGCTTTGGTGATTATGTCTGGTATTCGTGAAAGGTTGGAGTTAGCTGATATTCCTGATGCTTTGCAAGGGATACCAATTGCTTTGATAATTGCTGGTTTGCTTGCGCTTGCTTTTAGTGGGTTTAGTGGGATGATATAAGTTCGTGGATTAATCTGAATAACTGCTTCTGAAAGATAATATTTATATATCTTAGTACATTGCCTATTAGTTATGTCGTACATGCATAAAGAACAGGTTGGAAAACTCGTTGAATCGGGCATTGATTCTGAAGATATAATTGGTTGGCATGGTACATCTTTTGGTGCCATTCAAAAAATGGCTCAGATTGAAAGTCTTCTGCCAGGTACAAGATATGGACCTCAGCTGTCTTTTGTTCCTGTTCAAGGTATTGGAGATCGGGCAGCAATAGAGGCTGTTGGGGATTTCGCTTTTATGCATGCAAACGCTCATGCTTTATTAGGTGATATTAATGGAAGGGATGAACACTATGCTGCTGCTGTTGACTATTTTGAAGGTAAGATGAATCCGAGTAAATTAGCAGATGAACAAGCAAGAGCCCTATACGAGGCCGGCAGAGATCACCTTTGCGAACAGTTGGATTATACCGAAGATGAACTTAATGAGGCCTATAGTGAATTGGTTAATGAAGATGTATTTGGACAAGCACAAGAGGATATCTCAAGAGTGGTATTTCAGAGTGTTGCAGTTGCTTTTTCCACAAGAGTAGCTGAGGATTTGGGGGTTCAAGTAAGAGATGGTTCTACACCCCAGGATGGATCATACATCGTTGTCCCTGAAGAAGGTCTACCTTTAGAGTACGTTACTGGAATTGAAGCCTATGATAGGATAGTAATGAAATTTCTTGTTAGCGAATTTCAAGGAGATCTTCCTTTTCCATAATCATTAAATATATAAATCAGTATTCAATCTAATTCTAATATGGGAAGTATGCTTAGTTCGATATTAGTAATGGCCGGTCTTGGTTTAATATTTGCACTTATACTTAGCTGGGCTTCTAAGAAGTTTAAGGTTGAGGAAAAGGTTAAGGTTGATGTTAGTAAGATGAAAGATATTGTTATGGTCTTGCCTAAGACTAATTGTGGGGGCTGTGGGTATCCTGGTTGTGGTGCATTTGCTAAGGCTGTTTTAGATGGAGATGCCCCTCATGATGGTTGTATTGTAGGTAAGGAAGAAGTTGCTAAGAAGATTGAAGATATAATGAAAAAATAATTTTAAAAAAGAAATAAATTAAGCTTCGTCACTGTATTCAGTGACTTCTGAGACTGTTTCTGCTTGTGGTTCATCAGATTTAGTTTCAACTTTTCTGTAGATGCTTGCAAAAGCTGGTGTTATTGCAATCCAGTCGTCTCCAAATCCTGCAATATCTCCTTCGATTGCATCAGTTGTTTTCTTTAATTTGTTGATTGCTCTCTTTAATTCAACTAAATCTTTGTCTCTTAAAGGCTTAATGTTAATTAAAGCAATTGTATGACCTTCTCTTAAGGACTCTAGAATTGGTTTAATATGTTCAAAATCTTCAATAACATAGGGTCTTACCTGAACTTTAGACTCAGGTTTTGACTCTGACTCTGCGCCTATTTCCACATACCCTTCATCCTCAGAAGGTTCAGTAGACACCGGTGCCTCATATTCTGTACTTGCTAATTTTTCCTTCATCTTTGAAAAGAAACCTGCCATTTTATCCCTCCACAGTAAAATATTTTTTCAACAAAAAAATGTTACACTATTATCTATTTAAATCTTTTGTTTTAAATGTCAAGAACCCCAATCAAAAATTTGTGGAATATAGTAGTAAATTTACATCATGTGGTTCTTGAGCATGCTCAGACACTTTTCAGCTGGAAAGTTTCTGACATTTTATTTTTCATTAATCATAATATTTAAATAGTATCTTGCTAAGGTAGTAAATATGGGTAAAATCAGCGATACAGAAAGAGAGGTAATCTATTTAGAGATAGAAAAATCGAAGATTAATCGAGAGAAATCAAAGATTGTACTGAATAAAAGTCTTGTTCTTTATATTACATTTACAATTGTTGGGATAATGGGGTTTGCATTTGATTATATTGACTCTTTTTTACTTAATGTGCTTGTAGTTATTGGGATTGTTGTACTGATAATAGGAATTGTGCCTTATCATATGATTACTCACAAGGAAGAGAAGAAGATTAATGAGTTGTTGAATAAGTTTAAACGGAAAAAATGAGAAAAAAAGGACTATCGCCGCTGGTTTCGTCTGTATTGCTAATCTCGTTTGCAATTGTTTTAGGTATACTTGTGATGAGTTGGGGGAAGGCTGAGCAGGGTAAGAGAGTTGTTGATGTTTGTGATAAGGCTGGTGTGGAGATTGTTTCTATTAATGATGAATTGCAGGCTTGTTATACAGATACTAAGATATTTTTTACTGCTGGGAATACTGGTGAGGGTATTTTGAGTGGGATTAAGGTTACTGCTATTGGGAGTCAGGATATTGGTAATGAAGAGGTTGTTGTTGATATGGGTCCTGCTGATGTTACTCGATTGGAGACTATTTATGGTGGAAATGTTGGGGAGTTGTTGCAAGTTAGGTTTGCTCCTGAGATTAATCTAGGTGAAGTGTGTGCTAACAAAATTTTTATAGTTGATGAGATTAGTCGGTGTTAAGATGTTTAAGAAGATGAGTTTTTTTACGAAGGTTGTGATTGCAATACTTATGTTAGCTCCAGTAATATTGGGATATTACTGGTATACTTATCTTGATTCAAGTGAAAGTTCTGTTTTGGGTGCTTTTTTGTCTCCTGTTAACAATACCCCCATAATGATTTCACTTATTGTGTTCTTAGTTGGTTATTTGATATTTATTATTGCTATGTTTTATGATAACATAAAAGAGTTCATGGATAAAAGAACTCATAAGAGTTAATTTCTTACGATGAAAATAGGGCTATATCTGGATAAATCGATTGAAGAGAATGCTGGTCTTTATTACGATAAAGCTAAGAAGATTAAGAAAAAGATAGAGGGAGCAAGAAAGGCTCTTGATGAGGGCCTTTTGAAATTGAAGAAGCTTGAGAAGGAGCAGAAGGTTTTAGAGGTTAAGGAGGAGGTTGTTAAGGTTAAGAAGAAGTGGTATGAGAAGTTCCATTGGTTTGTCAGTTCTGAGGGTTTTTTAGTTATTGGGGGTAGGGATGCTACATCTAATGAGATTGTTGTTAAGAAACATACTGATTCAAATGATTTAGTACTTCATACTGATATGGCAGGTAGTCCATTTTTTGTTATTAAGTCTGATGGGAAGGAAATTGGGAAGGATACTATTAAGGAGGCTGCAGATGCTACTGTTAGTTTTTCTCGAGCTTGGAAATTGGGGCTAATGACTACATCTGTTTTTTATGTTACGCCAGAGCAGGTTAGCAAAAAGGCTCAGTCTGGAGAGTATATGAGCAAAGGTGCTTTTATGATCTATGGTAAGGTCAATTATATTGATAATGAAATGAGTATGGCTGTTGGAATGTTTGATGGTGCTATTATGGCTGGTCCTGTTTCTGCTGTTAAGAAGAATTGTTCTAAGATTGTTGTTGTTATTCAGGGTAAGGATAAGACTAGTTCTGTTGCTAAGAAGATAAGGTATCTGGTTGGTGGAGAGCTGGATGATATTATTCGTGCTTTGCCTGCTGGTGGGGTTGAGGTAAAGAGTGGATAAGAGATTTAATTGCACAGAATGTGGTAATTGTTGTTCTAAGATAAGGGGGAAGTTAAGTGAAGAGGAGACTGAATTCTTAAAAGAGAATGCATATGGAAAGATGCCTTTGTTTCAGCTGATTTCTATTGAGGAAAGTAGTTTTCCGCTTTGGGATTGGGAGGCTAAGAGGTTTAAGGCTTGGGCTGATGAGGTTGGGGTTGATGCTAAAATTAGGCCTTTGCGAGCTATGTTTGATCTGGATTCGAATAAGACTATAATTATTGCTTATCATATGGATTCTGATTCGTGTCCGTTTCTTTCTGATAAGAAATGTTTGATTTATGATAAGAAAAGGGCTTTTGTTTGTAGATTGTTTCCGTTTCAACGGACTCCTTTCTTAGATATTGATGAAGAATCTGATCCTTCTAAGTTATTAGGGTATTGTCATGTTACGAATGAGGTTTTGGATGAGATCCCCAGGAATAACTTTGAGATGGTTAAGTGGTTTAATGAGTACTTTTCTGATGGAAGTTTTTTGAATGCTGTGCAGAATGATATCTCTATTGCTTGGACTAATAAGATGATTATGGAGTTGTGTAAAGGTGAGGTTATTAGGCCTGCAATTAATTATCCTTATGATAAGTTGATGAAAAGGGTTTCTAATTCTGTTTCAGTTGATTTTATGGATTATCTAATAGAGAAAAAAATTAAGACTAAGGAAGAAATAGAAACATTAATAAAAAGATTTGATGATAATAGAGATGCTGTAGATAAGATAAAAGAGTTTTTAGGGTAAAAAAGTGGTGCAAAGAGAATCTAGGTCGGTTGAGGAAGTTCTTAGTGATTTGGCTAAATATTCTGATTTTGAATTTTATACGACTTTTAGAGAAGGGCATCTTGGATATCACTGGGAAGAAGATTCAGATAATCTGAGAATGCTTTTACAAGTTTATGAAGAGTTCAAGGTTTTATATCAAGAGGATGTTTGGGTGCACATACTCAAAGAATCTTATTCTGTAATCTACTATATGGATTATTTTAAGCAAAGAGAGTTGAAATATTTATTTGAAAACTATGGTAGATGGTGTGGAGGGGGAGATGATAGTGCGCTTGAAGGATTTAATAGTTTGATCCCAAGAGCTAAAGCAACTTTAGGGATGTTACATGATTCTGTTAAAGGAGTAGTTGAGAATTACCCAAGGACGCCTGAAGAAAGACAAAGATACATACATGAAATTGACCCCCATATTGGAGTGGAGACTGGTGAAGATGTTCAGGTATTAGCCAGATTAATTGAAGGAAAAGAATTTGAAAGTAAGGCCTTTATTTTATTGCATAAGTATGTTCTAAAAGATTTTTTTAAGAAAAGTATGATTCCAATTAGAAGACTTGAGGATCTACTTAATAAGTTAAAAGAGAAAAGCAAGTATCATACCTATTTCTTTAATGTTAAGCGATGGAGAAGAGATAAATTTATTGATGGTTCAGAGATCAAATTTGAACTTGAATATTGGTCTAGTGTAGCGAAAATAGGTGTATGGTTGGTCTAGGATATTTTTTTTGATAGTCAATTTTGGGATATTTATGTTGGATTGGTAAGTTTGGCTTCTAATAGAGGTAAAATGTCTGGAATAAGTGGAGATAATGTTAGATTGGATCAGACTATAGTAGGGACCATTTCAAGTCTGAAACATAATAGGAAAGATGGTAATGAAGCTGAAAATGAACACATACAAAAGATAATTAAGAGATTGTGCAGTATAAATTTTAAGTTTGAGACAGAATTAATCAGAGTGGATCCAGGAGACTTGTGGGTGTTTCTAACAGGGTTAACTGAGGGAACAGTTAACCTCCTTGCTTTATTTAAGATAAAGAATGCCCATAACCCGAGTCAGATCTCTGATTTGAAAGTAATTTCTGAGATAGGCAAAAGACATAATGATTTTAGGGAGGTTATGATCAAGTTAAAGCAATATTGGGAGGGGATTGTAGACAAGCACATTAGAGATATAACTCATATGGCTATTTTCATTAGATTGTTTGATAAATTTGAAATGGAATTTTTTGAGTTGTTAGTTAGAGCTGGTATTAAGCTTTCATCTTCAGATATGCAGCATCTTGAAGAAATAATGAAAAATTATTCATCCAATAATGCTCAAGAATTCTTTGATAAGTTTATGGGAGAAAGGGGTAATGAGGAAAGAAAGTTTATATTATTTCTATCTGCCAAAACTGACCACAATCTTGCATCTAGATGGAAGGATATGGAAATGGATGAGATGCCAAAGGATCATTACGTTGTTGAATATGCATTCGTTTCTTCACCAGCACATTTAGCTGTCATGATAAAAGACGCCTCTTCAAGAAAAAAGATAGACGTTTTAATAATTGAAGGGCATGGATCTAAGGGCCATATTACATTTAGTGATGGAGCAGAAGGTAGGCTTACAACTGACAGTTTAAATTCAGATTATTTTAAAGGCGTAAACTCTTGTTTTTCAAAAGATGCTGTTTGTTACTTGTTATCGTGTTCTACTGGAGGTGGTGAAGACCCAATTGCCCAACATTTTGCTAATGTGATTGGGGTTCCTGTTTATGGCCCACATATACCTGCCGCTACAAGGATAGAATTTAATCGTAAGAAAGAAATTATAGTTAAATATTTTGAAGTTAATGCCGATAAAACACAAATTATGCCAGTTGTTTTTAATCCTCAATAGAATTCAAAAAATATTTAAAAGGGTCTATGTAAAATGTATAAAAATGATAACAACAGAAGAGATGAAGAAGTTAGAAGAGGCGAGTGAGGTTTCTAAGGTTCAATTGATGAGTAATGCTGGTAAGGGGATTTTTGATGTTCTAAATTCGCGGATGGATATAAAGAATAAGAAGGTGCTTTTAGTTTGTTATCATGGGAATAATGGTGGAGATGGGTTTGTTGCTGCTAATTGCTTATGTGATGTTTCTGATGTTACTGTACTTTTTGTTGGAGATGAGGATAAGTTTAAGGAAGAAGGTGGTGTAAATTATAAGAAGATGTTGAAGAACTCTAAGATTCAGCTTTTGCATGATGCTTCTGATATTGATTTTGGTGATTTTGACTATATAATTGATGCTATTTTGGGGACTGGGAGTGAGAGTGGGTTGAAGGAGCCCATTGCTTCTGTTGTGGACCAGATAAATGAGTCAGGTGCTTTTAAGATTGCTGTTGATGTTCCTACTGGAATGAATCCTGATACTGGCGAAGTTGTTGATAAGGTTGTTAATGCAGATTTAGTTGTTAGCTTTCATGATATTAAGAAGGGGTTAGAAGGGATTAAGGATAAGGTTGTTGTTGTTGATATTGGGATTAAGGATAAGGTTGTTGTTGTTGATATTGGGATTAAGGATTCTTAAGCTAATTATCCGTAAGCTATATAAATAAGTTATAGTTTTTAATGTATAATAATAATCCGGGGTGGATCAAAAATGGAATTAAGCGCAAATGTTATAGCAGTATTGGTTTTTATTGTAAGTTTAATTGGACTCGGTTTTGTTTATCTTCTTATTAGAAGGATAAAGAAAGCTGATGAAGGTACTGATGTTATGAAGGATATTTCTAAAAGTATCAAAGAGGGATCAAATGCTTTCTTGAAAAGACAGTATGGTGTTATTGCAATATATTTAGTTGTTGTTTCGATTATTTTAGGTGTACTGGTTAAGATGGGTTATTTAGTTGTTTTTGTTCCTTTTGCATTCTTGACTGGTGGGCTTTTCTCGGCTTTAAGCGGATTTATAGGAGTTAAGATTGCTACATTTTCAAATGCCCGTACTGCTCAGGCTTCAAGCAAATCTTTGAACGATGGTTTGAAGGTTGCTTTTTCGGCTGGTGCTGTTATGGGGCTTATTGTCGTTAGTTTTGCTTTACTTGATTTAGCGATTTGGTTTTTAGTTCTTAATTGGTATTATGCTGCATTGCCTCTTGCTGAGAGGATGCAGAACTTAACATCAGCTATGCTGACTTTCGGAATGGGGGCATCATCGGTTGCATTGTTTGCAAGGGTTGGTGGAGGAATATTTACTAAAGCTGCTGATGTTGGAGCTGATTTAGTCGGTAAGGTTGAAGCTGGAATTCCAGAAGATGATCCGAGGAATCCTGCTGTTATTGCTGATAATGTTGGTGATAATGTAGGGGATGTTGCTGGAATGGGGGCTGACCTTTATGAGAGTTATGTTGGTTCTATAATTGCTACAATGGCCCTTGCTGTTGCTGCTGGTTTGTCGCTTAAGGGAGTTGCTGTTCCTTTGGCAATTGCTGCTGTTGGAGTAATTTGTTCAATAATTGGAACTTATCTTGTTAGGACAGAAGGCAAGGCAGATGCGCATGCTTTACTTTGGGCTTTGCGTAAGGGTATTTTTTCTGCTGCTATTTTGATTGCGATTGCTTCTTATTTTATTGTTGTTCAGATATTAGGTGTGGAGCATATTAATGTCTATTATACAGTTTTAATTGGTTTAGCGGCCGGACTCATAATTGGACTAAGTACTGAGTACTATACGGCTAAGGAGTACAAACACACTAAAAGATTAGCAGAATCTGCTAAAACTGGTCCTGCTACTATTGTGATTGAGGGTACTGCTTTAGGTATGAGGTCAACTGCAATTCCAATATTGACTGTTTCTGCTGCAATACTCGGAAGTTTCTATATTGCTGGTGGGTCTGCAAGTTATAGCTTAGGATTATATGGTGTTGGACTTGCTGCCGTTGGTATGTTGTCTACACTTGGTATTACACTAGCTACTGATGCTTATGGTCCAATTGCTGATAATGCAGGCGGTATTGCAGAGATGGCAAAGATGGATCCTGAAGTTAGGAAAAGAACTGATGCATTGGATGCCTTAGGTAATACAACTGCTGCGACTGGAAAGGGTTTTGCAATTGGTTCTGCTGGACTTACTGCACTTGCTTTGATTGTTGCTTACAAAGAACAAGTTGAGTTATTAGGTCATGAGCTTACTTTGAGTTTGCTTAATCCTGTTGTTGTTGTTGGATTGATGATTGGGGCAATGCTTCCATTTATCTTTAGTTCAATGACAATGAGTGCTGTTGGAAGATCTGCTGAGAAGATAATTGTAGAGGTTCGAAGACAGTTTAAAGAGATTAAAGGATTGATGGAAGGCACTGCAAAAGCTGATTATAAAAGTTGTGTTGATATATCAACTAAGGCTGCGCAGCATGAGATGATTGCTCCTGCAATTTTAGCTATTGTTTCACCAATTGCTGTTGGATTGTTACTTGGTCCTGCTGCTGTTAGTGGATTGTTGATTGGAACATTAGTTACTGGATTTGTACTGGCAATATTTATGGCTAATGCTGGCGGTTCATGGGATAATGCAAAGAAGCACATCGAAGAAGGACATCATGGCGGTAAGGGTTCTGATGCTCACAAAGCTGCTGTTGTTGGAGATACAGTTGGAGATCCTTTCAAGGATACATCTGGACCTTCGATTAACATATTGATTAAGTTGATGTCAATGGTTAGCTTAGTGTTTGCTTCGTTTGTTGTTGCTAATGCTTTGATTTAGTTTTTATTTTTTTATTTTTATTTAACTATGTTCTCTTAGAATCTCAAGTAGTCTTTCTGTATTAAATGATTTTCCCCCAGAAGTAACTAGTCCCCTTATCCTTGCATTAGTAGGGATATTGCCGTCTGTATATGCATTAAGTAACATGATCATAATCTCATTTCCTAATTGATTAAAACCAGGTCTTAACTCACCGTTGTTTATTGACCATAATAAGTCTGTCATTGACATATATGGTACGCCAACGTCAACGGCTTTGTTGTAATCGCTTTCAAAACCATTCCCTGGAAGTCGTCTTGATGTGGACCAATCTACCATGTAAGTTCGTCCATCTACAGGATATAGATTACTTAAATGTGCTTGAAGGTGTGCATAGCCAACTTCTTCATGTAAGTGTCTCAGCGAGTGCATTAATCTAGTGATTCCTGGATCAATCCAAACGTCATTACCTACTGATAAACCAGTAGTTAGGTGTACCTCCATGTCTCTTCCAAGTCTAGCTTGCTCTGAATGAGGGACAGGAATTACTACAAAACCAAAGTGGCCATCTTCATCTGCTAAATCATCATCAATAAATCTTCCGTATGCTTCAATATGTGGAACGACTGGGTCAATTGGATTTCTTGCATTAATTGCTTGAGTTTTTTTAACCTTATTTTTTACTCTTGCGGTTGTGTAAGTTCCAAGTGGACTATAGCTTGGAACATCATTAACAATTCTCCTGCCAACAGCATAGGTTGTGCACATAACACCGTTATCCCTAATTGAATCCATAAAATTCCCAGAACTTGGAGGTTGCATTCCCTCACTTGTAAAACGTCCAACACTTCTTGAGCCAACTTCTCCAGTTCTGTAACCTATTCCACTTACTAATACTCCCCCCAAACTAAGTCCATGTTTTTCAATGGGTTCTTCTCTATCAAACACAACTCCCCTTCCACCTTCTGGTCTGTCTGAAAGTTCTCCCGGATCTTGATCCCACGTAGCAATTGCACAGATTCGTTCAATATCACTTGGTCTAAGAGTTGAAGTTCCTGGTAATTCTAGTTGAACTTTATACCTAGCTTCTGCTACTCTAATGTCTACATTTGGAAAAAGTGGTTCTAGTGCTGTTTCTGGAATATAACGCATAGTCTTTGAGTGATTAGATGTTTTTTTAAATATTTTTTTGAAAAGATTCTTAAATTGAGATTGATTCTACGTTTATATGGCAAGATTATATAACTTGGGTTTTAACCATCATAGTACTGCATATTATCCAGCACGTGAAGCTCTTGAGGATATCCAACCAGGTGTTGTGACATTAGAATTATCTTTATTTACTAAACAAATCAAAGACCATATTGGCGGGCTTTTTGAATGGGAAGTTGAGGTATTTGATGACATTGAGCATCATTTAGCAGATATGAATAGGAATTCTGGAGAAGTTACTGCTGCAATAGTTTATGCAAGAAGAAATAATCTTCCAGTTTACTGTATTGATGAAACTGATATCCCAGTGGAAGAGGTTATAAGATATAATTTAACTGCAATAGAAGATTCAAGGCAACTTTCAAATGATGAAATGGATGAAGAATATTTTGATAGGGGGACTATGAGATCTAGAAATGCTTATATGGCTTTAGCATTAGACTTCCTTGTGGGACTGTACCCTGATGAAGATTTTGCTCATATTGGTGGGAGATATCATGTAATGCTGGATAATCCAGATCGTGCACGACCCATTCAACAGCTTGTGAGGAAATTTGATGATGCTGAAGGTAGGATGATAACTTAATTCTTTCCAATGGTTAAGTTTTTAAATAATTGAAGTTTATTTATCTTAAAATGGAATACAAACAGTTTGGGAATAAGTATGTTATTAGGCTTGATAAAGGAGAAGAGATAGTTTCTGTTCTTCAGAAGTTTTGTTCTGATAATTCAATAAAGTTAGGTTCGGTTTCTGGTATTGGAGCGGTAAATAAGGTAGTTATTGGTTTTTTTGATCATGAAAAGAAGGAATACTTTCAGGAAGAGCTTAATCAGAAGTTTGAGATTTTGAGTGTTAATGGGAATGTTTCAACGATGAAAGGAGGGGCGTATATTCATCTGCATATTACTTTGTCTGATTCTGAATCTAAAGCGCTTGGTGGGCATTTGAATTCTGCTGTTGTTAGTTCTACATGTGAAATCATTGTAGAAAAGATTGATGGGTCTGTTGATAGGGAATTGAGTGAAGAGATTGGGTTGAATCTGATTAAGTTTTGAGTTTTTTCAGTAAGTTTAAATAGATATTTTGTTTTCTTAGTTATATGGCAATTGATACAGTTGTAGAAGATAGGGGTGTATTTGGAGGGGTTGAAGATAGGATATTTGAAGGTGGTGGGAGAGAGTATACTTTGAGTTTATTGTATAGGGATAGTGGAGATAGTAGGTATGGTGGTAGTTATGCTGTTGTTGCTCATACAGATATTGTTGAAGTAGATGGTGTTGAAGTAGGTGTTAGGTCTGTTGAAGTTGGTAATGTTCTAGGCAGATATTTTCCTGAGTATCCTTCTCCTAGAACTCCATCTACTGAGATTCATAGGATAGATGTTGATGAAGAACATAGGAGACTAGGTCTTGCAACTGCAATGTTAGATATGTTTTATGATACTCTTCCTGATGGAACAAAGATTACAATGAGGTCTAAAGCTAAGGATACAGTTAGGAGATTAAAGCATATGCTTGAGACTGTTGGATTTGATATGGTTTATTCATGGAAGGGGTTAGAAGAGAGAAAAATATATTTTATTACTGCACTTAGAGGATGATTATTCTTTTATTGAAATCTTGAGGTTCTAATGGAAATATTTATTAAAAGGTTGGTTGTTCTCTCTTCTTATTATAAGGAGGTAATTGAAATGAATAAAACTGAAGAGAATTTAAAAGCTGCTTTTGCTGGTGAAAGTCAGGCTAGGAATAAATATGATTTCTTTGCTAAGGTTGCTAGGAAGGAGAATTTGCATTATGTTGCTAAATTGTTTGAGGAGACTGCTTTGAATGAGATGCAGCATGCTAAGGATGAGTTTAAGCTGTTGAATGGAATTGGGGATACAAAGGCTAATCTTTTGGCTGCGATTGAAGGGGAGGATTATGAGACTGTTAAGATGTATCCTGAGTTTGCTAAGGTTGCTATGGAGGAAGGTAATATTGAGGCTGCTAACAAATTTAAGATGATTGGCAAGGTTGAGCTGGAGCATAGGGAGAGATATAAGAAATTACTTGAGATGGTTGAGAATGGAACTGTCTTTAAACGGGAGAAGCCAATAAGATGGAAATGTTCTAAGTGTGGTTATGTTCATGAAGGTCTGGAGCCTTTGGATAAATGTCCATCTTGTGAACATGAGAAGGAATACTTTGAGCCTGAGTGTATGTGCTTTAAAGAAGGTTGTGAGACTTGTAATTAGAGTTTTTATTTCTTTTTTTCCATTCTAAGAAACATTTATATAATAAGTTAGTTTATTCAAATTACTATGTCAGATGAATCTATGCATTGGGCGGATCAGATTGCTAGAGAGATTAAAGATAGGGTTAGCAAGGAAGACGTTCTTAAGGAGATTGTAAAGGAGAAAGGTTATCTTATTTATGATGAGAAGACTCCATCTGGTTCGATACATATCGGCTCTGGGAGAGGGTGGATAATTCACGATGCGATTGCAAAGGCCATGAGAGATTTGGGTCTTAAGGCTAAGTTTGTATTAAGCTCTGATGATATTGATCCTTATGATAAGCCGAATAAGGAATTGCCTAGTACGTTTGATAAGTATTTAGGGATGCCGTTTAGGGATATTCCTTCTCCGGAGAAAGGGTACAAAAGTTTTGCTGACTATTATTTTACATTAGTTACTGATAAGTTTGAGGAGTTTGGAATTGAATGTGAACTGGAAAGTACTGGTGAACGGTATGAGAAAGGAGATTTTAATGCTGCTATTAAGAAAATATTAGATAATACTTCTAAAGTGAATGATATTTTTGAGAGGTTTTATGGAAATCGGCCCCAGAAACTTCCATTTAATCCTATTTGTGAGAAATGTGGGAAGATTGGAACTACAATTGCAACTGAATGGGATGCTGAAACTGAGAAAGTGAAATATAAGTGCTCTCCTGATGCAGTTAAGTGGGCTAAGGGATGTGGGCATGAAGGTGAGATCTCGCCTTATGATGGTAAAGGTAAGTTGCCATGGAAGGTTGAATGGGCTGCTAAGTGGCCGACAGTTGGTGTTGTATGTGAACTGGCTGGAAAGGATCATTTTACTCATGGTGGGTCTCGAAGTATTTCAATTGCTGTTTCAGATGAAGTGTTAGATTTTCCACCGCCTTATCCTTCAACTAGGAAGGCTATTGGTAAGGGTTATGAGTTTTTTACTGTGGGTGGGAAGAAGATGTCCACTTCAAAAGGTACTGGTATGAGTTTTGTTGAGAGTACTATGTATGCTCCTGCTAAGATTTTTAGATATTTACTTATTGCTACTAGGCCTCATGCTGTTTTGGACTTTAATCCTACAGGTAGGAATGATTTGATACTTCTTTATGATAGATTTGATAAGACTGAAAGAATTTATTTTAAGAAAGATGATGCTGAGAAAACTGATTATGAGCAGCACAAGAGAATTTATGAGCTGAGTCATATTGGGGAAATTCCTTCAAAGATACCTATACAGATTCCGTTTTCATTTTGTTCTGTTTTGGTTCAGGTTACTCAAAATCAGGAGAAAGCAATTGAGGTGTTGAGCAAATTAGGTCATTTGCCTTCGAAGGTTAGTGATTCTGAATTAGAGTATGTTCAAGGTAGGTTGGATTTTGCTTCTACATGGGTAAAGGAGTTTGCGCCTGATGAGTTTAAGTTTGATGTTCAGTCTGAGATTAGTGATGGAGTTAGAACTGAGTTAAGTTCTGGTCAGATTAGTGGGTTGAAAGCGCTTGTTAAGGTTTTAGAGACTAAAGAGTATACTGATAATGAACTTTATGAAGAGTTTTATGGTATTTGTAAAGAAGCTGAAATAAATCCTAAGGAGTTTTTTCAAGGTGCTTATAGGGTTTTGTTGAATAGAGATAGGGGACCAAAGTTGGCGGGATTTATTCTAACTATTGGTAAGGAGAAGGTTGTTGAGTTGTTGAAACAGCTGTAAACCTTTGAAATATAACAAAATTTAAAAATAACCAGGTTAAAGCTATAGAAAATAACATAATTATTACGGAGGCGGTAAAAAATGGTAAGTCCAATACAGTATATAAGAAATAGTTATCAAGATCATAAATTACATTTATTTACTGCTGGGGTAACAGTCGCGTTAGCAGCTGCAACGATTACTTCTGGAGTTGTTGGGCGTAACAAGGGTAATGAATTAGAGGCAATATTAGGTGGTTATAGGGCAACTCGTGGTGAATATTCAACATTATCAGAACCATTTAGAATGGGTATTCTTACTAGGGACGGAATTAGATCAACTGCAAGAACTCTTGATGAGATGGGTGATACTAATCATATAACTGGGCACTTATATCCAGTTTATGCGGCATTAAGCTCAGGTAATAACCCTGATCAACTTAGAGATTTGATTATGGAGCATCTATCTCCTGAATTTGAAGCAAAGTATGGTGGTGCACTAGATTCTTTATCAACTACAGAATTTGGGATACTTGCTAAAAGTGTTGTTGATAATGTAAAACCTGAAGAAAGAGGGAGTCATGATGGATCAGTTACTCCTGCGTACATTAATAGGATTAGGGAAGCATTGGGGTGTGTATATCCAACAAATACCCCCAGTGATAGTGCCCCTTGGTTAGATAGGTTTACAGATGTTAATCCAAAGGGATTGACTCAAACTGAAGTTAGGGAACTTGCAAAAGGTGCGGTAAATGGAGTTGGTATTGAGCAAGATGTGACTGCAGGCATACAGGCTGCGTTAAAAGCTATTGCATCAACTAAATCTGATGAGGGGGAACCTGGTGATTATCATGGTCAGATAAATGCTGCATATCAACCATTTGAGGATGAAACAGATGCTGCATTAGCAGCCCATACTACTATTGAAGAAAGTCAAGCAACAGCAAATAATATTGCTATAGGTACTTTGATTGCAGCAGCTGTGTCTGGAATTGGCTCACTTGTTTCAATACCTCATAAAAAAAGGAAAAGATTAGGCCAAAGGTAGTTTCTTTTTTTGTTAATATAATAACAGTAAGCTTATAAACAGATATTTATGACTTAATTCTACTATGATAGTGATGAAATTTGGGGGTACTTCTGTTGGAAGTGCTGAGAGGATAAGGAATGTGGCAGATATTGTAGTTTCACGGTTAGATAAAGGGCCAGCAGTTGTTGTTAGTGCTGTTGGTGGGATAACTGACAAGTTAATTGAAAGTTCTAATGTTGCTGTTAATGGTGAGAGTCCGGATGAACATTTGACTTTTATTGAGAATAAGCATCATGAGATACTTAGGGAGTTAGGATTAGATGAAAGTTTGGTTGATGATTTACTTAGTGAGTTTAGGGAAGTGATAATGGGGATAAAGGAGAAAAAAGAAGCTGACGTTAAAACAATGGATATTGTGCAGAGTTTTGGTGAGAGGATGTCATCTAGAATTGTTGCTGGTCATTTAACTAAGATTGGTCATAAGGCTTTCGCTTGCTTTGCCTGGGATTATGGAATGATAACTGATGATAATTTTGAGGGTGCAGAGCCTCTTAAGAGTAGCTTTAAGGTTATGAAAGAGAAAGTTTCTGGAGTTGATGGAATTCCAATCATAACTGGATTTATTGGTAAGAATGAAGATGGGGAGATTACGACACTTGGTAGAGGCGGTTCTGATTATACTGCTGCTTTGTATGGTGCTGCTCTAGGTGCTGAAGAGATTCAGATATGGACTGATGTTGATGGAGTAATGACAGCTGATCCTAGGGTTGTTTCTGATGCTCAGACTATACTTCAAGTTAGTTTTGCAGAAGCTTCTGAATTAGCTTATCTTGGAGCTAAGGTATTGCATCCAAAAACAATTATTCCTGCAATGAATAAGAATATCCCAGTAAGAGTATTGAATACGTATAATGTGGATGGTGAAGGTACCGTTATTTTGAAAGAAGCTGGGAAGTCGGATAAGACGGTTAAGGCCATTACTGCTAAGAAGAATGTTATTGTATTGAATATTACCTCTTCAAGGATGTTGGATGCTCACGGTTTTTTAGCAAAGATATTTACAATCTTTGCTAAGAACAATAAAAGTGTGGATATGATCTCAACTTCAGAGGTTAGTGTTTCATTAACTATTGATAATGATAAAGATCTAGATAAGATTGAAAAGCAGCTTGGTAAGATTGCTTATGTAAGGGTTGAGAAGGAGAAGGCAATCATTAGTCT
Source organism: uncultured Methanosarcinales archaeon (assembly GCA_964566535.1). GTDB lineage: Archaea > Nanobdellota > Nanobdellia > Woesearchaeales > CAZOXR01 > CAZMIO01. Next base: position 159,453 of record CAZMIO010000001.1, read on the forward strand.
GATTGGAGAAGGTATGAAATGTACTTATGGACTGGCTGGAAAGATATTTACTGCTTTAGGTAATCATAAGATTAATATTGATATGATATCACAGGGAGCTTCTGAGATAAATGTTGGGTTTGTTGTGGATAGTGCTGCTGCTGATAAAGTTGTTAAGTTGTTGCATGAAGAAGTGTTTGGTTAAGATTAAGTATAGTGTTTTATATTACGATTTCGAAGTTCACCAGTACTTCTATTGACATCATTTAATACTTCCATAGCCTGAAGAAATGCAGGATCATATACATCGACTGTAAAACCATGTATCTTGCCATAATATGTAGGTTCCATGCCAAATGGAGTATTGGGCCCTGTTACAGTATCAGAATAGAATGTAATTGTACCGATTTTTCTTCTTTGCCCAATCCAAGGTAATCTTAATGTTGTGCCTGCTTCTTGATAAAAATCTATTCTCCCTCTATAGTATGAGCTTTCATCAACGAAATTTCGTCTACTTAAATTTTGCACAAACCAATATCCTCTTCCTTCTGGAATTAGGGTTGCTTTTGTAGATATGCCACTAGAAGGATGGCGTCTTGCGATATCTTCCCATACCCTATACCTGAATAGATTAGCTACTTCTTCATCACTGTAAATAGGTTTTTTATCGCTACTTTTAACTGAAAGATTATTCCTTAAATCCTCTGTTAAGGCGGAAATTAATTCTTCTAATTCCTTATCCTTAGAAGATGTTTCAACTACTGCATGAGATCCACGATGTTCAAAATCATAGCTTACTAACAGTTCTCTATGTCTTACTGTTGTTGTTCCAGTTTCAAAACTCTTGTTCTCATATACTTTTACCCCTTCATAATCTGCCTCTACCACAAAGTCTCTCTTTGCTATATCTAATGGGATAGATGGGTTTGTTAATATACTGGTTATTCTTTCGTGAAAAATTCTTGTTAGACTATCAAGGTCTTGAAGGACCTCATATTGTCCCATAAGTTCAGCTGTTCTTTCATGTGTGACCCAATGGGCATTAAAGGCTCTTTCAACATATCCTGGTTCAATGCCCTGTTCTCCAGCTTTTCTGATTGCTAGTGCCTTTAGATCGGTAATAGCATCAGGTTTAACTGTCTCTCCATCTGGAATTAAGACTGCTAATTCTCCTTGAACAGCACTTTGGAGTGCTCTTCTAGCTTCTAACCTATGTCTTTCTCTTTCTGCTGTAGCATCATCCTGTTTATGGAGAGCGGCATCTAAAACTACTCGTACTAAATCCATGGGAAAATGGGGTTTTTTATAGTATATAAAGTTTACTATTATTGAGTGGTAATAAATGAAGGGTTTTGTTCTAGGTGTAATTCTGATGTAGAGTTCTAAAACAAGTATATAATCTGTATTCTTAAAGACAACAGTATTTATATATTAGTAATGGTTGTTAATTAGTAATGGTTCCTAAGATTAAGAATACTACGCAAAGGATTAAGATTGTTGAGTTCTTAAAATCGGTGAAGACTCATCCGACTGCAGAAGACGTTTATGGGAATGTGAAGAAGGAATTACCTGGGATTAGTCTTGGAACTGTTTATAGGAATCTTAATCTTTTAGCTGACTTAGAGATGATTCAAAAGCTGGAGATTAATAATGAATTTCACTTTGATGGAGACGTTCAAGTTCATCAGCATGGTGTTTGTGATTCATGCAATAAAATATTTGATATCTTTCAGAAGAATATTTCAGATTTTGCGCTGAGTAAGGTTAAAACAAATGAGTTTATTCCAAAGGGAGTAACTGTTATTTTTAATGGTCTATGCAGGAATTGTTCTGGGTAATATCTTTAATCTTAATTGGTTTGTTTCTTTGGAATTAAAATAAAGTAAACTGGGGTGTTTAAGGTGATTGAATTTATTAAAAAAAGGGATGGTAAGAAAGTTAGGTTTGAGAGCAATAAGGTAAATGTTGCAATTAAGAAAGCATTTCTATCACAAAGTATGCCTAATGACAAATCTGCTGATTCTTTGACTGATCAAGTTGTAAAAGTAATTGGGAGCAAATCATACAAAGACATTCCTACTGTTGAGAATATCCAAGATATAGTTGAGAATGTTTTAATTCTAAATGGTTATACAGATACTGCAAAGGCCTATATTCTTTATAGGCAGAAACATAAGGAGATTCGAGAGGAAGAGACTATAGAGAAGATTAAAGAGAATAAGCTATCTGTAAAAAAAGAAGATGGGAGTTTAGTACCATTTAATTCTGTGATAATTAAGAACAAGGTTTCAAATTTAATTGACGGACTTTCTTTTATTGATATTGATGGGATAGTAACTGAGGTTTCTAAGACTGTTTATGACCAGATATTAATTGAGGAGATTGATAAATCTATTTTAAATGCGGTTACGCTTAAGATAGAAAATCACTACAACTATTCGTATCTTGCATCAAGGCTTGTTCTAAATAAATTGTATAAGATGGGTCTAGGATGTGATTTTAGTTCTAAAGAGCTGTCTTCACTTTATAAGAATAAGTTTGAAGGGTATATTGATAATGGAATAGCAGAAGGACTATTGAATCCGAAGTTAAAAGAATTTGATTTCGATAAGATTAGTGAGGCAATTGAGGGTAGTCGTGATAGAAATTTTCAGTTCTTAGGACTTCAGACAATAAATGATAGGTATCTATTGAGAACTAGGAAGGAAGATAAGGTTTTTGAGCTTCCGCAATGGATGCTCATGAGAGTTGCAATGGGGCTTAGTCTTTTGGAAGAGGAAAAAGAGAAGTATGCAATAAAATTCTATGAAGTTCTGTCTAAAATGTTAGTTTTATCTTCTACTCCCACTCTTTTTAACAGCGGGACAACTCATAGTCAGATGAGTTCCTGCTATGTAAACTCTGCGGAGGATTCAATTGCTGGAATCTTTAAAACATATTCAGATTGTGCGAAACTTTCGAAGTGGGCTGGTGGGATTGGTACTGATTGGACGCAAATTCGTGCGAAGAATGCTAAGATTCATGGAACTAATGGTGAATCGCAAGGAGTTATTCCTTTTTTAAAAATATATAATGATATTGCGCTAGCAGTCAATCAGGGCGGGAAGAGAAGAGGAGCTATGGCTGCGTATCTTGATATGTGGCACAAGGATGTTGAAGAGTTTTTGGAACTTAAAAAAAATACTGGTGATGAAAGAAGAAGGGCTCACGATATACATACTGCTTGTATGATCCCAGACTTATTTATGAAAAGGGTTAAGGAGAATGGAAAGTGGACTTTGTTTTCTCCCGAGACTGTTCCTGATTTATTGAATTCTTATGGTAAGAAGTTTAATGAAAAGTATGAAGCTTATGAAAGTCAGGATTTAAGGGGTGCAAAATCAGTTAATGCTGTGGATTTATGGAGGAAATTACTTACTATGCTTTATGAAACGGGACATCCATGGATTACATTTAAGGATTCGATTAATGTTAGAAATCCTCAAGATCATGTAGGGATTGTAAGGTCATCTAATCTATGCACAGAGATTACATTGAATACATCAGAGAATGAGACGGCTGTTTGTAACTTAGCAAGTATTAATTTGTCTAAGATGATTGAAGGTAAGGAGTTGGATGAAGAGCTGATAAAGGATACTGTTGTTACTGCTATTCGTATGCTTGATAATGTTATTGACAATAATTTCTATCCTATTCCAGAAGCAAAAGATGCTAATCTTAAACATAGGGCAATTGGATTAGGTGTTATGGGTTATCAAGATGCATTGTATCAACTAAGAATTCATTTTGATTCTGACGAGAACATTGAGTTTGCAGATAAATCAATGGAGATGGTCTCTTACTATGCAATTATGGGGAGTAGTCTTCTTGCAAAGGAAAGAGGGCAATATAAAAGTTATAAGGGAAGTAAGTGGGATAGGGGAATTTTTCCTCTTGATAGTGTTAAGTTGCTTGAGGAGGAGAGGGGAATGAGTATTCCAATATCTAAAGAGAGTAGGATGGATTGGGAAGAGTTGAAGAAACAAGTAGCTGAGAACGGTATGAGGAATTCTAATTGTATGGCGATTGCGCCAACTGCAACTATTGCGAATATTGCAGGAACTACTCCTTGTGTAGAACCTACGTTCAAGAATATTTATATGAAGGAGAATCTGTCTGGGAATTTTGTTGTTGTGAATAAATACCTTATTGATACTCTTTATGAACAAGGTATATGGGATAGTGATATTTTAACTAAGATTAAGATTAATAATGGATCTATTCTTGGGATTGATGAAATATCTGCTGATATTAGAAATAGGTATAAAGAAACATTTGAGATTGACCCTAAATGGATTTTGGGGGCGGCTGCTCACAGAGCAAAGTGGATTGATCAGTCGGCTTCTACTAACATATTTATTAAGACTACAAGTGGCAAGGTAATTAATGACCTGTACTTTATGGCATGGGAATTAGGACTTAAGACTACTTATTATTTAAGAACGCTTGCAGCATCGCAAGTTACAAAGACTGCGATAATTGAAAAAGAATCTATTGTGAAAGAGAAAAAGGAAATTGAGATAAAAGAACAGGTGAAGGTGTGTAGTATTAGTGACCCTGATTGTGAATCCTGTCAGTGAGGTGAATATGATGAGTGTTAAATTATTTGAGAGTGATTTTGAGGAGATTAGCAAGGGCTCTAATATTGATAGGATCAATAAAAGGAGGATAATAAATGGTGAAGATGATGGACTAATGCAGGTCTCTCCACTAAAACATCCTTTTGCTGATGAAATATTTAAAACAATGCTTAAGAATACCTGGGTTCCTCAGGAGGTTCAGATGGCAAAAGATATTGAGATGTGGGAAAGTGCTACTAGTCTTACTGAAAAAGAAAGGGAAGTTTACAAAAGGAGTCTTGCGTTTGTTTCTAATCTTGATGGGATTCAGACAAATAATCTTGTTTCAAACATATGTAAACATATTACATCTCCAGAGGTTACTCTTGCTGTGGTTAGACAGGCTTATGAGGAAGCATTACATGTTCATGCATATTCCACAGTGGTTGAGACGCTAAATCTTGATCCTGAGGAAGTTTATGGGCTTTATAGAAAAGATAAAGATTTATTTAACAAAAACAAAAAGGTTTTAGCTGCAGTTAGTAAGATTGCTGATAGTAGTTTTAAGACTGGAACTTTAGAAGGTGATCAAACTTTTCTTGAGGCTTGTGTTGGGAATATTATTTTGGAAGGGATTTACTTTTATTCTGCTTTTTTAATCTTTTATATATTTAGGAGGAATAATAAGATGCCTGGTTCTGCTGAGATGATACAATTCATAAACAGGGATGAAGATATGCATCTTCAGCTTTTTATCAATATTACAAATAAGATTGCTGAGGAACAACCAGAACTTTGGACTGAAGAATTTAAGAAAAAAATGACTCAAAATATTATTGATGCAGTTGAGCTTGAATATTCGTGGGGAGTTGCTTGTATTGGTGATGGGATTTTAGGTTTGAATCCATCTAACTTGAAAGAATATTTACAGTTTGTTGGAGATATGAGATTGGTTTCTGTTGGTTTGCCAAAAGTGTTTAATTCAACTAATCCTTTTCCGTGGATTGATGATATCACTCAGAGTTCGATGATTGAAGTTAATTTCTTTGAGGGGACTGTTAAGGAATATTCTGTTGGGTCGCTTGAGTGGGATTGAAATGTTTGTCACTCATTAAATTTAAATAACATTTTTATAGGAATGTATATTAATTTGAGTTTATGGCAGAAACTCACCCAATATTATACATCCCAGAACCAATTAAGACAGGATATTCTGATTATCATATAGGCAAGATTGTAGAAGGCGGGATCCCATTAGTTAGTCCAGAAGGAGCTATAACATCTCAAGATATTGGTAGTTTTGTAATTGGGGAGTTAGCAAGGAATGAGGGTATTGCTGCTGCAGTTATTCATTATTATGTTACTGATGATGACACCTCATTAGATGGTGTTCAAAGAATGAATAGTGCAATTGAAACAGTCAGGAATATTTGGAAAAGTAATGAACCTCGAACAGAAGGGAGTATTAATGCGTGGGAATTAATGGGTAATTTAAGGAGAGATTATACACATAACTTAGGAGAAGTCGCAAGTGTTGTTGGTCCAGGATTAGTTAATAGGATAAAACATGTTCGGGGAGAAGATTTCCCAATTGTAGTATATACTGCTGCAAAAAAAGATAGCGGTAACCCTTTACCAGGAATTCCAAAAGGAGTTTACGTTGTAAATATGGACGCAGTATCTAATTATCTCTTGGCACTCACAAAAATCTTCACTGGAGCTTCTAGTACTGATTTTGAAACATCTGAATATTCAACAACTTTTTCATGGGACAGAGTAGATGTTTTTGGCTATACAGTTTCTTTGAGTTCTTTACCTGAAGATGTTAGAGGGAATATTGAAGTTGAAATGACCGCAAGGTATGTTGAAATTGTTGCAGAAGAAGCAAAACAAGATGCAAGAATTAGGGCAAATCAAGATGGGGATAGAAGAGAAGCAATTGATAAATTTTGTAGAGGAATGCAAAGACAAGGTGTATACGTTTTTCCCACAGATTTGGGTGGATTTTTCCCAAAAAGCCTCTCATTAGCTGGAATACGTACTAGAAATTAATTTTATATATCTTTTTATATCTATATATTATCCCGCAAACTTTAAATACCCTCCCCGTTTCTTTTAGTGCTATGATTGATAAATATGTGCCTACTGAGACTGAGAAAGAGATTTTGAAGTTTTGGGAAAAGAATGAGATTTATAAAAAGGCTAAGGAGAAGAATGAAGGGAAGAAGAGTTTCTATTTCTTAGATGGACCTCCGTATACTTCTGGTAAGATTCATTTAGGTATTGCTTGGAATAAGTCGCTTAAAGATTCTGTTCTTAGGTATAAACGGATGGCAGGTTTTGATGTGTGGGACAGGGCTGGTTATGATATGCACGGCCTGCCTACGGCTCACAAGGTTATGGATAAATTGGAGATGAGGCATAAAGAAGATATTCCTAAGTATGGCGTTGATAAGTTCATTAAAGAGTGTAAGAAATTGTCTCTAGGGAACTTAGAGATGATGAATAAGGATTTTGACAGACTAGGAGTATGGATGGATTTTAAGAATCCATACAAAAGTGTTGATAATAGTTTTATGGAAGGTGAGTGGTGGCTGATAAAGAAGGCTTTTGAGAATGAGCGGTTGTATGAAGGGGAGAAGACGATGCACTGGTGCTCAGGTTGTGCTACTTCCCTTGCAAAGCATGAGTTAGAGTATAAGAATGTTAAGGATAATTCTATTTTTGTCAAGTTTAAGGTTAAAGGTAAGAAGGATGAGTATTTGATAATTTGGACAACAACTCCGTGGACTTTGTCTTTTAATTTAGCTGTGATGGTTCATCCAGAACTTGATTATGTTAGAGTTAAAGTTGGTAAGGAAATTTGGGTTCTTGCTAAGGGACTTTCCAATGCTTTTTTATCTGGTGTTGTGGATACTAAGTTTGAAATAATTGAAGAGTTTAAAGGGGAGGAGCTTAAAGGTGTTAAGTACGTTCATCCTTGGTTGAAAGATATTAAGCCATTTTCTGAGATTGAGTCAAAGAAATTACATTCAGTTGTTTTATGTGCTGAATATGTTGATTTGAGTGCAGGTTCTGGGTTAGTTCACACTGCTCCTGGATGTGGGCCTGAGGATTATGAAGTTGGACATAGAGAAGGATTGCCTCCATTTAATAATCTGAAGGAGGATGGAACGTTTCCTGATGATATGGGGCAGTTTTCTGGGCTCCGAGCTAAGAAAGATGATGAGAAGTTTATTGAAGCGCTTGAAGATAGTTTAATTGCTACAACTCCTGTTGAGCATGAATATGCACACTGCTGGAGATGTCGTAAGCCCGTAATATTTAGGACGACAAAGCAGTGGTTCTTCAAAGTTGAGGATATGAAGGAAGATATGCGGAAGTTGAATAAGAAGATAGAATGGGTGCCTGATTGGGCAGGTAATAATTGGTTTGATTCATGGCTGAATAATTTGCGTGATAATGGAATTACAAGGCAGAGATATTGGGGAACTCCACTTCCAATATGGAGATGTGAATGTGGAGAGTTTGATGTTATTGGTTCTGCTAAGGAGCTTAAGAAACTGGCTGGAGAGATTCCTAAAGATCTGCACAGGCCTTGGATTGATGAGGTTAAGTATAAATGTTCATGTGGTAAAGAGAAAGTAAGGATACCGGACATATTAGATGTGTGGATTGATTCTGGGGTAGCATCATGGACGTGTTTAGATTATCCGCAGAAAGAAGAGATGTTTAAGAAATTATGGCCAGCTGACTTTATACTTGAAGGTAAGGATCAGATTAGAGGGTGGTTTAATTTGCTTTTTGTTGCTTCTATGGTTGGATTAGAGAAGCCTAGCTATAAGTCTGTTTACATGCATGGTTTTATTCAAGATTCATCAGGGAGAAAGATGTCTAAATCGTTAGGTAATATTATTTCACCTTACGAAGTTATTGATGAGTATGGTTCAGACACTTTGAGATATTATATGATCGGTGGGGCTAATGCTGGGCTTGACATTAACTATAATCCTGAGGATTTGAAGGTTAAGTATAAGTATTTGTTTGTGATTTGGAATTTGCACAAATATTTGATTGATTTATGTTCAACTTATAAGATTGATCCGGTTAGTTTGAAGGCTGGAAAGTTAGGTGTTGAGGAAGAGTTTATCTTTTCTAAGTTGAACAATACGATTAAGAATGTTACTTCGTTGTTTGATAAGTATAAGATTGATGAAGTTCCTTTGTTAATTGAGGAATTGTTTTTGGCGTTAAGTAGAACTTATATTCAGTCAGTTAGGGATAAGTTGAGCGGTGATGGAAGAGATGTTGTTGTTTATACACTCTATAATGTTTTGATGGAGGGTTTGAAGTTGTTTGCTCCTATTGTTCCTTTTATTACTGAGACTGTTTATTTGAATTTGAAAGAGGAGTTTAAGCTTGAAGAAGAGAGCGTGCATATGTTTGATTGGCCTAGTGCGGATGAGAAGAAGATTGATGATAAATTGGAGGAGTATGTTGATGTTTCGCAGAGTATTATACAAGTTATGTTGTCTGGTAGAGAGAAGATGCAGCTTGGAGTAAGATGGCCGATAAAGGAAGCCATTTTTGTTACTGAAGATAATAATATCGTTAGTGCTGTTAAGAGGCTTGAGGATAATATTAAGACTAAGACTAACGTTAAGAAGATAGTGGTGCAGAATAGTGCTGGTGGGAAAGGAGATTTTGAGATGGTGGAGTATAAGAGCTGTAAGATTTACATTAATAAGGAGAGGAATGATGAATTAGATGCAGAAGGTTATGCTAGGGAAGTTATGAGAAGGGTTCAAGTTCTTCGTAAGAAAGCTGGACTGCAGAAGAAGGATGAGATTAAGTTGGCTATAAAAGTTGATGATAAGCTTTCAGGTATGTTGTCTGGTTGGTCTGATGCTATAAAGGATAAGGTTGGTGCTAAGTCTATTGAAGTTGGTAGTGAGGTTAAAGGTGAGTATAAGGAGAGTTCTAAAGAGAAAGTTAAGGGTAAGGAGTTTGAGTTGTTTTTTGAAGTTGTTTAAACAAAAACTATATATAGTCTAATTTCTAGAATTAGTTATAGAGGTGGTTTAATATGGTAGATGCTAACTTACTTGTAACTTTTGATCCTAGTCATGCTGGTAGTGCTAAGGATGAGATTGATATGGTTCTTAAGGAGATTAAGAAAAAGGCTAAACATCTTGATTCAGAGGTAGATGGGTTGTTTAAGTTGAATGTTGCTAATCCTAAAGGTGCTGTTAAGTCTTTGAATAAGCTTTTTGCTAAGAAAGCTGAGTTGTTTGAGAAAACATGCCATTGGATTCCTATTGATAAGTGGGTTAAGACTTCTATTAAGGATATGCAAAAAGAGATTAAGAAGATGCAGGTGAAAATTAAGAAGACTGACAAGTGGAAATTGTCTCTTGCTAAACGGAAGTATGACAAACATGGAACTATGGAATTAGTTATGAAATTAACTGAGGTTATTGATAAGCCGAATGTTGACCTTAAGAAGCCTAAGAAGATAATGCAGGTTGAGATTATTGGTAATAAGGCTGGACTTGCTTTGTTGAATTCCGATGAGTTTTTGAATACTATGACGGGGAAGAAGTAATGGCTAAGAAGACAATATCTAAAGATACTCCGCTTGCTGAATTGACTTTAAGACGGTATGAGAAGCCTACTAATTTGGCTGGTAGGGATTTGATAAGGAAGTTGTGCTTGTCGATGGGGTTATTGCAGCCTGGCGATTCTAGGGATGTTGTTGTTGATGTTCTTTCTGTAATTCTTAAGTCTAAGAGAGAGTTAGGGAGTAGGGAAGTTGAGGAGTTGGTTATTGAGTCACGGAAGAACCATAGTCTGCCTGTGAAGGGGGTTGCTTCTTCTAATATTAGGAGACAGTTGAAGAGGTTAAGGGATATATTTCTGATTGATAAGGTTGCGAATAACTATAGGATGCATGAAAATGCTTCGCTTAGTGAGATTTTTGAGGAGAAGATTGAGAAGTATTATTTGCAGAATATTGTTGGGAGGGTAAAAGAGTATGTTAGTAAATTGGATGAGCACGTCTAGGTAAATAATTTGTTGGTATGAAATATATAGGTACAGCTTAGAAAATCTTAATCGGAGAATTATTCTTCGTCGTCTTCGTCGTCTTTGTCTTTATCCTTGTCGTCCTTATCGTCGTCATCGTCGTCTTCTTTTTTATCTTTGTCTTCGTCTGCGTCTTCATAGCCTTTCATGAAGCCTTCTTCTTCTGGGCTCATTTCGTCATCTTCTACTAGGTCTTTTCTACCTTCTGTATCGTAGACTGATTCTCCTTCTTTCTCTTCAACATATTCTTCGTCTGCCATATTTCTAGTTTTCTTATAACTTATTTAAAAAAGTTTCGTTATTGTGGTAACAGTAGCTAGTTATTTAGAAAACTTTATATAACTGTTATATCAGAATTAGGGTTATGGCAATAAAAAACAGGTTGATTTTCTTAATTATGGCAGTAATCTTGATTCCTTTTGTGTTTGCAGAGATAAAGATTGAGCCAATTGAGATAGAAAACTATAATCTTGGAGATACTATCAATGTTAAGACTACTATAAAAGAAACTGATTCCCTTACTGGTATGTTGAAGCATACCATCAATTGTGGAGATTATGCGCTGACTTATGCCGTTACTCCATTGATTCTTGAATATGATGTTGAGAAAGATGTTGAAACGTCAGTATTGTTGATTGGACAGATGGATGGTGGGTGTGAGATTGTTGCTGGTTTTGAATCTTTAGATGGATTGTTTACAGAAGAGGAGAGGTCTAATATTCTTACTGTTTCTAGTGAGTTAGATGTTGAGATTTTAATGGATAAGGTTGAATTTTTACCTCAAGAGAATATTGTTGTTGGAGGTACTGTTAAAACAAAGAGCGGTGAGAATGTTGATGGAGTTCAGATGACTGTCAACTTTCAAAATAAAGATTATATTGTTGATGTAGATGATGGGAAGATTGCTACTAAGATAGAGGTTTTGGCCAGCATGAACTCAGGAACTCATAATATGTTTTTTATTGTAGAAGATAAGAATGGAAATAGGAAGGAGTTTACTAAGGAAATTACAATAGTTGCTGTGCCTTCCAGAATAAGGTTGGAGTTAGCTAAGAAAGATGTTGACCCTTTAGAGACATTGGCTATAACGCCTTATGTACATGACCAGTCTGATACTCCAATTCCTGATGTGGTTAAAATTGAGATAATTGATGCAAAGAGAAGAAAGGTTGTTGATGAAGAAGTTTCTTCAAATGTTGCATATAATTTTGTTGTTGAGCCAGCATCGGTTCCTGGAGAGTATATAGTAAAGATTTCTAAAGATAGATTGAAGAAAGAAGAAAACTTTATTGTTAATGAGGTTGAGGATATTGATGTTCAGCTTGAAGGGAATATTGTGGTAATAAAGAACATTGGAAATGTTGTTTATAAGGATTCAACAACTATAATTTTAGAAAATGAAGATAATAAATATATTTTGAATAAAAAGTTGAATTTGAAGCCTGGAGAGATTTTAGAGATTGATTTATCAAAAGAAGTCAAAGAAGATGTTTATGATATAACAATTCCTACATCTAAGGATGGGTCTAAGGTTATCGAGGATACAAAGATAAGTGATAACAGGGGAGTTATTAAGAAAGTTGGCCAGGGTATTGGTGGCATAACTGGATTTTCAACTGCAGCTAAAACTAAAGGGTCTGGAAAAGGGTACTTAGCATTTATAGCCATTATAATCATCGTTGTTGTGATTGTAGGTTATTTTTGGAAGGGGTCTGGTGGTGGAGATGTTCAGAAGGGAGAGAAGGTTGACTTTGGTGCAGTTGAGCAGGGAAAGAGTGAATCAGTTTCAGAGTTTAAAGATAACTAAAAATGGTATTTGAAGCCCTTATTAATCCAATGAAGGCAGAAAGAAGGCCTTGGGAGCTATTTTTTATTGGGATTTTTTATTCTTCGCTGGCGATAGTATTAAGTTTATGGATATTTAATGATCATGCTAGTTTGGTGATGGTTTTTATAACTGTTTTAGCATGTGTACATATTGTTTATGGAGTTATTCAATTAGAAGAGGAGAAAGGTAAGACTATAATGTCTGAGAGTGCTTTGTTTAAAGAGCATGGGAAGGCTTTGTTATTGTTCACATTTCTTTTTTTGGGTTTTGTTGTTTCTTTTTCGTTATGGTATGTATTTTTGCCTAGTGAGGCGTTGTCAAATGTGTTTGGAGTTCAGCAGCAAACTATAACTCAGATTAATACACAGATTACTGGAGGTTTTACTTTTAGTTTGACTACTTTTTCAAAGATATTTTTGAATAATATCAAAGTGATGATCTTTTGTTTGTTGTTTGCTTTCTTTTTTGGTACTGGTGCTATATTTATTCTGTCTTGGAATGCTTCTGTTATTGGAACAGCAATTGGTTCTTTTGTTAAAGGTAGTATGGAGTCAGGTGGTTTTGTTTCGGCCTTTTCACTTGGTGTGATGAGGTATATGACTCATGGAATATTTGAGATTGGTGCTTACTTTATGGTTGGGCTGGCTGGAGGGATTATTTCTATAGCTATTGTTAAGCATGAGTATGGCTCTGAAGGGTTTAGGCATACATTATTGGATTCTTTAGATTTAGTAATTGGGAGTGTTGTTGTGTTGTTTGTTGCAGGTTTGATAGAAGTGTTTGTTACTCCGGTTTTGTTTTAAAATGTTTCAGCCAAAACAAGTTAAAGAAAGAGTTGGACAGATTAGAGGATTAGTTAGTGAGGAGAAGCAGGATTTTGAACAGTTTTCTAAATATCAGAGAAAGAAGATTACTTTATTGAAGAGATATAAAAGAAGATTTGATAATCAGGGATTTCTTAGTGCTTTTCAGGAGATTGTTAATGCTCAACTTCGGATAATTTCGGCTATGAGAAGGGATCTTGCTAATGTTGGTAAGTTAATTTCTGTTTTATCTTCTACTGAGGAAGAGGTTGAAGGAGTATTATTGGGATTTTTTAGAGAGAAGGGCTGGGAAACAAGGGATGCAGAAGAACTTCTTCATGAATTGAAATATGAGCATGGGTTTGAGAAAGAGATTGGTAAAGTTAGGGAAGCTTCAGCTGAAGTGGTTGGTGAGATTGAACAGGGTCTTTCAGAGCAGAAGGCTCAACTTGAAGGTATAAAACCTAAGGGATTTAGAAATGTTGCGGCAGAATTGTTAAAAGCTAGTTCTGAAGAGAGGGAGAAGACAAAAGCTTTACGGAAGTTAGTGAAAGAAGGTGTAAGTGAAATGAAGAAATATTTTTCCTTACAATCTTTAAGTTATGTTCATGAGACAAAATTGGTTCCTGAGATTCAGAGAGTATTGGGGACTGGGCTAACTCCTGAGAATCTGGTTTTTGTTCATATGACTGATTATTTTCCTCTTAAGGGAGTTATAAGGACAAGAATTAGTTCTGATTATGCACCAAGGAATTCGCTTCACTTTACAACTAATGCGCCTGTTGAAGGTGTTGGAGGTATAGTGAATGCTTCTTGGAAAGGGATGAAGTTTTGTGTTCTTATACCTGGTTCAAGGTTTCCATTTAAGAGGATTGTAAATTTTGCTAGGTATGATACTTATATATTTGGGAATATTAGATTGCCTTCAGGTACAATAATAATAACACATCAAATAGATGTTCTTCGTGAAGCGAAAAGTAAAGGTTTTGCTTTTGATGATTTTATTGAGTATTATAAGGGGAAGGGAGTAAGTATTCATATTATTGAAAGGAAGGAAAATACATATGATGCAGCAATTGAGATGATTCATAGAGTCGGGAGAGAGGTTCGAGATGTTAGTGATTTTGGAGATCCTCATGATAGGGCTCTTGCTAGTAGATTAGGTGCCTCTTCGGTAAGGCATTCGGAATTACCGCATGGTAGAATGGATGATAAGATTGGAAAATTGATTGATATAGCGTTGCCCTATTTAAGGAATCCGAACTATTATAAAAATAAGTTTTTGCTCTCTGAAAAGAAGCAGTTCTGGAAAAGTATAGAGATTCTAGGGGTTGAGTTAGGATTTAGTGATGTAGAAAGTGTTGTATTCTTGCTTGGTGATGATGATATTAAGGATAAACCTAAATTACCTGCTATGGCAGTTGCATTGTTAGTGGAGTATTTTGAAAGATTATTACGAGTTTTAGAATATCAATATAATCTTCTTAAAGAATATGATGGTAATGAAGAGAAGATGCATTCTGATGAAGGAGATTTAGCTCAATTTTTTAAGTGTTTTTGTGCTGATCCAACGTGGTATAAGCATGGGATGGGGAAGAGTATTTGTAGAGAATGGAAAGTACTACCTTTACCAAAGTATATTAGAGATATGTATCCTGGACAATCCAAGTCAATAGAAGCGAATATTAAGAAGATTGATAAGTTGATTAAATGGTTTTTAGCTTTGTATGAACAGTTTGAAGGAAGTGGAGAACTTGATACTGCAGAGATTGCGGAAAGGCTTCGAAATGGAGAATAAAATAAAAAAAATAAATTATTTAGTTTTTCTTCTGATATAAGCTGATCTGCTAGGTCTTAGTTTTTCTGCGCCTTTACCTTTGTTTCTAAGTCCCCTAGTGTGCTTTCCTGCAGAAGTTAAACCACGTGCTGCCCTTCCCTTTTGATTGCAGATCCAGTTGATTGTAGGGTCTGCCATGATTGTAGGGCTTGCTCTGTCTACAAGGATAATTTCATACCAGAAATAATTTCCATCTTGTCCTACCCAATATGAATTTAGAACTGTGCAGTTTATGAATTTTCTTTGGGCTCTTTCTTCTGCTACTTGTTGGTAAGCTTTGTCAAGATCTTTCCTTTGTCCGTAGTGTTTTGGTCTTCTTCCTTTTCTAATTGTTGGTCTTTTACGTCCGCCTCTTAGAACTTTTTGCCTAACTACTATGAATCCTTTCTTAGCTTTATATCCTAAAGAACGAGCTCTGTCGATTCTTGTTGGCCGGTCAATTCTTAATGTGACTGGTTCTTTTCTCCATTGAATTAATCTATCTTTTTGGATTTTACCTAGGTTTTCCTTTGGTTTCTTCCATAAGTCTCTTACGTATTTGTACATTCCCATTTTGATTAGCCTCCATTGTTAATTCAGGTAAGCAACTACCCACATATGATAATTAGTATTTTGGGGCCCTTTAAAAACCTTATGATTTGGGAACTAAAATAATAGTATTTTTAAACAACAATAATGGCGGCAACATCGGCATGCAGGGTGCTGTACACTGCATGCGTCTTTTTGTGCCGTTGTTGTTGAAAAATGAATGTTGATGGTTTTTCCAAAAACAAAAACTATATAAAAGACCTCTTAGTTGTAAAATTAAAATATTAGGTGATTTTAATGGATGTTAATACTGCACAAAAAGTAAATGATTTGGCAAAAGAGTTGGTACAGAAAGGATTAGCTGCTTCTCTTGATGATGCGTCTAGTATGGCGCAAAGAATGATGAAAGATGAATTGAAGAAGGACGAATTACCTCAGCAGTGGTCTGAGGTTTCGAAAGCTGGTAATTCTACGGAGCAGCTTGAGATAATGTTAGAGCGGAACAACAGAAAGATTGGTTATGAGATTACTGCTGTTAGAGATGAGGTTAAGTCTCTTAAGAATTTGATTGAGATGTTTAGAAACGAGATTGGTTATATTAAGAAAGACTTGAAAGGTTTGAAGTTGGGTGGCGGAGAGGTTGTGGAAGAGGTTAAGGTTGAGAAAGAAGTTGAAGTTGAGAAGAGGGAAGCTAAAGTTGAAGAGCAGAAGGTGTTGAGTGAAGAGAAGAGGGCGCCTCCTAAAAATCAAGATTTTACTCCCGAAGATGTTTCTGTTGAGAAGATGTTTTATTTTGGTAAGAAATAATTGAATTGTTCTGGGGCTTAAAATAATAAACTATTTATACAAGCATTCTAATGAATTATGTATGACTATTGATAAATCAGATTATCTAAGTGTTCTTGAGAATTTTCCTAGGCAGTGCAGAGAGGCTCTTGAACTGACTAAAGGGATGAAGATTTCTGGTAAGATTGGAAGTATTGTAATATGTGGGATGGGAGGTTCTGCTATTGGTGGAGATATGTTGAAGAGTTATATGAGGGATAATGAGATTCCTGTTGTTGTAAACAGAGATTATAATTTACCTAAGTTTGTTAATGAAAGTACACTTGTTTTTGTTATTTCTTATTCTGGGAATACTGAGGAGACTCTAAGTTGTTACAAAGAAGCTGTTAAGAAGAAAGCAACTATTTGGGGAATTACGTCTGGTGGTAAGTTAGAGGGACTTTGTAAGAATATTATTAAGATTCCTTCTGGATTGCAGCCTCGTGCGGCTACTGGGTATTTATTCTTCCCAATGTTGGGATTGTTGTACAACACAGGAATAATTGATGTTAAGAATGCGGAATTGAATGAATTTTTGGATATGATTAAGGATGTTGAAAAGTTTAAATCAGCTGGTGAGGAGTTAGCTAAGAAAATGAAGGAGAAATTGCCGATTATTTATTCCTCTAATCTGTTTGAGCCTGTTGCTTACAGAATTAAGACTCAGTTTAATGAGAACAGCAAGCATCCTTCCTATCATCACACGTTTTCTGAGATGAATCATAACGAGATTTTAAGCGTTGAGAGTATGGAGCGGAGTAAATTTATTGTGTTTATGATAAGAGATGAAGGTGATCATCCTAGGATTAAGAAGAGGATGGATATCTGTAAAGATATTTTTGAGCGAAATGTTGATGTTGAAGAGATTAAGACTCAGGGGAAGTATTTACTGACTAGAATGTTTTCTGCTATCTATTTAGGTGATTTTATTACATATTATTTGGCCATAAACAAGAGGGTTGACCCTGCTCCTGTTGTAGTTATTGAGTGGTTGAAGAAGAAGTTGGGTTGAAAAAAGGAAATATTTATAAATGAATTTTGCTTCCCTATAGTAATAACAAATAGGTAAAGTTAATAAAATGCCAGAATTAAGTGATTTGAACGCAAGAGGATGGGAGTACATCCAAGAGTACAAACCTTTTGAAGATTATAGTCCTTCACCCAATATAGGTGGGCCTGCACCTTCACATGATAATGTTGATGTATCAAATAGTGCTTTTTCTGCGTTTGAAGAAGTAGTAGCTGTTTCTACAACAACTGTGAATTGGAGCCATCAGTTTAGGTCAAAGATGTTGTATGTTGTAGGCTATGATTCGATAGATCCAGTTACGAGTAGACCAAATATTTTAGATGAGGCTAAGGCCGATAGACTAATTGATTTTATGCGTAAAGATCTTTTTGAGTATGTTCTTGATAAGTATTTTAATAGCAGTATAGAGGGAGAAGATAGGGATAAATTCCAATCATTTGTTGAAAGGATTATTATGGTTGGGAAGGAACAGATTTTACAATATTTAGAAGTAGATTCTAGAGTAGACCATGCAAGGATTGCTAATGTTGCAAAATATGTTGCAGGCGAAGTTAGAAGAGTAATCAATAGGAGTATGGCATATTATGAGATCACTGATGAAAATGATGAAAATGCTGGACGAGAATTAATGGTATTCTCGCATATGTTTTCTGGTACTAATCTTAGTGCTCAACAATATACTAGTATCGCAAATATTAGAGGAGTTGCTAATATTGTTGGTGCATTAGGTCAGTTAGAGAGTGGTGTTGATGCTAAAGTTGATGAGTATATAGGGAGATCAACTGAAACTGACTTGGAAGCACTTCAAGGATTTATGCGTTCAAGAGTTGAAATACCTACATTTAGGGATGTTGAAGATGGGCCTCTTGAAAATAGAGTAGCTATTCCTCATGAAGATGATGATCGGTTCGTAAGGTCTGAGCCTGGTGGAGTTTTGATTCCGAGAGACCATTCCATTATAGAACCTTGATTCTGAATTGAGATATATTATTTCTAATTAACCACTTTTTCTATTTCTGAATGGTAATCAAACCAAAAGATTTATATTGGAGTTATTTCTAAGTTTGTTATATCTTAATTAAACAATAAAAAGGTGATGATTAATGACAAACGCAATTAAAAAAGCTCAAGATTATAAACCACATCCTAAATCTAATCCTGATTTTCAACCACATCCTAAATATGAACCTAAATATGGAGAGGAGGAACATGTTGAGGAAGCTTTAGGTCACGTTAAGAAACTTCATGAGATCTATGATAAGACTGGTAACATGGAGCTAACCATTGCTAGTGAACTGAAAAGTTCTGCTGGCAAAGACTACCTTGATGAGATGGATTCTGATAAAATTGATGCGATTGCAAAAAAATTAAGGAAATTAGCATCTGATAAGGTTCTAGGTGATTATTTTGGACAAGAAGAGGCTTCTGAATCTCTTAAAGAATTTGTTACAAATAACCTTATCCAGCCTTTAAACGATCTTAAAAGACGTTTGGAAAAAGGAGATAGGGTTAGTTTTGGTGAAATTGATAATATAGTAGCAGAGAACTTCCAAAGTATGAGAAGGCAGTTAGCAGAGCCAATCTATACTGAATTGCGACAACATGATAAATATGAAGTTGCTCAGGAAGTAGCAAGTATGTTGCATTATTATATTGGAGGAGCTGATGCTCAAAGTAGAGTTGATCAGGTAGGAAGACATAAAACTGCACAACAGGTTGTTCAGGATGATGTTATGGGTCTTGAGCGTGATGTTTCAATGGCATATCAAAGAATGCATAGGGGTTCGAAGGTTGGCGGAAGTAAGGGCGGTAAGGACGGCAAAAAAAAGAAGTAAAGTTAATTATTTTTTTCTATATTTTTTAATTAAGAACTATCTGAAATCCATTGCAACTGCGGTTATCACTTCTGGAGGGGTTTTTGATGCGTCCTGCAGCTCCAATCTTAATCTGTCTTCTTCATCGTCAAAATCAATACTTAATGAGTCTGACCTTATTATCCAGCTGTCAGTTTCGATCTCTTCGGTGAATCTTATTGTCTTGTCTGGGCTTTCGCCGCTAGCTGTTGTCCAGCTGTCATAAATCTTAATCAGTAACTTTGGTTTAATGTCATGGTCTCCTTCGTTAATGATAGTGTAATTTATTTTATTAACTGCATAATTTTTAAATTCTACTGCATCGATTGATAATGTTATTCCATCTGCTTTGCTGTTGAATTCTGAATCTATTTCAGGAACAGCAGCCTTACACTCTGATTCGTCTTCAACGATTCTGCCATCTGTGCATCTGTACATGTAAACGGTCTTTGGCTCTACTTTTGGACAGTCTACTTCGTGATCAACAAGATCACCATTAGAGCACTTAAACTTGATTGATATCTTTTCTTCAATTAGTTGTTCTGGACAGACTTCACAAGTAGGGCAGTCTTGAGTTACATTTTGATATACTACTGCGCCAGTTACAGTAGGTTTGAGGTATAGTGTGCCTGCAATAACGCCCCCTACAAGCAATAGTAGTAGTAGTAAATTTAGGGAGAAACTCTTGAAAAATATGTGTTTTAGACCGGAGAGTAGATGGCCAAATCCTTTTGCTATGTTTCCTGCGCCTTCTGAGAATGATAAATCGCCTTTTTGCCCAGGTTCTTCTTTTTGTTCCCCGAACTTTCCATCGAAGATATCTTGTCTTTCTCCTTCCATAATAGAAAATTGAGATAACGACTATTTAAATTTTTTGAAAAAGTGGAACAAAGTACAAAAGATTTAAATACAGCTGAATCTGGTTTTTAATTATGGAACAAGCTAATCCTCAGAATATGACTCCGGAGGAGGTAGAGGAATTAAAGGAGAAGATTAAGAATATGTCTCCTGAGGAGCTCAAAGAGTTTCAGAAAAATCAATGTATATTCTGTCAGGTAATCTCTGGGAAGGTACAGGCTAAGAAGATATTTGAGGATGAGAAGACAATAGCTATACTTGACATCAATCCTGCTAATCCTGGACATGTCCTTCTTTTCCCAAAAGAGCATTACACTGTTATGCCTCAAGTACCTGAAAGCGAGATTGCGCATATTTTTGTAGTGGCAAAATCTCTTTCAAATACTGTTTTAAGATCATTAGAAGCTAGAGGGACTAATATCATTGTTGCAAATGGTCCTGCGGCAGGTCAAAAAGCTCAGCACTTTATGGTCCACATAATCCCTAGGAAGGAAAATGATAACATTAAGTTTGATTTGCCCCAGAAACAGGTTTCTGATGAAGAGCTTGAGGCTGTTATGAAAAAGATTGTTGGAAAACTGAGTAATAGGGGAGTTACGTCTCAACCTAAAGATAAAAATGTTGATGTTGCTGAAATTCTAGCTAAAAAGAAGCCGGCTGTTGTTGAGGCTGAATTTGAGGAAGGTATAGGGGAAGGGGGAGTTGAAGATGTTCCTGAGGTTGTTGAAGAAGAGGATAATGACCTTGATGAAGTTTCTGAGATAATTGATGAAGGGAGTAAAGAGATTGAGAAAGAAGAAGATAAGGAAAGTAAGAAGGCAGGAAAAAAGAAGATAAAGAAAAAAAAGGCTAAGGAAAAGAAGGTGGAGAAAGGGGAAGGTGGAGAAAAGGAGGAAGGAGTAAGTCTGGATGATATAAGCGACTTATTCGGTTAAAAATGGCTAAAGAAGAATGTATATTGTGCCAGATAATTGATGGCAAAATTCCATCAAAAAAACTGTATGAAGATGACGAAGTTATTGCTGTTTTGGATATTAATGGGGCTAATCCGGGACATTCATTTGTTATGCCTAAAGAACACCATACAATTCTTGAGCAAGTTCCTGATCAGATAGTTGCTAAGCTTTTTCAGGTATCAAATATGGTGTCTACTGCTATTTTTGAATCTTTAGAGATACAAGGTACTAATCTTTTTGTCACTAATGGTATTGCTGCTGGGCAAGTTACTGCTCATTTTATGGTCAATATTATCCCCAGAAAGGAAGGAGACGGGATAAATCTTCAATGGCCACCAAAACAGTTAACTGAAGAGGAGATGTCTACTGTTGAACTACAGCTGAAGGAAGGAGTTGAGAATATGGGGGCAGTGTCAGAAGTAGATGTTAATGAGAAAGCTGAAAAAGAGGCAGTAAATGAGGTACCTGTTAATGAAACAATTCCTGATGAAGATGATTACATGGTTAAGCAGTTGAATAGGATACCTTAGCAACATTTTTAAATGGATTTACAGTAACATTCTTTATGGGGGCTTGTAGTCTAGCGGCTATGACGTCGCCTCGACAATTGAAGAGTAGTCCTCTTTGAATTGAATAGGCGGAGGTCGCCAGTTCGAATCTGGCCAGGCCCATCACTATAATGAAAGAAAATAATGGCCCAAAGTATGTATCTTTTGTTTTTATAGTATTAGCTTTAGTCGTTGCTTTTCTGATTGTAAGACCATTTATTACTACTATCTTAACGAGCATATTAGTTGCCTATATTGCACATCCCTTATTTGTTAAGATAAATAAGTTGTTTAGAAATAGAAATCTATCTGCTTTTGTTATCTCCTTTTTAATCGTTTTATTGATTGTGCTGCCTTTGTTTTTTGTCGTTAACATCGTTACAAGGGAAGCATATGTGGGGTATATTAGTTCTAAACAGCTGATTGGCAGCGGAGATATTTTTAAAGATAATTGTGAAGGTAAAACTAATTTCATCTGTAGTTTATCTTTATCTATTGAAGAGTTTTTTTCAAATCCTCAAACGAGATACTATATTGAAGACACCGTGGAGAAAGTTAGTACTTTTGTAATAAATAGTGCCTCTGCTTTTCTTTTATCTATTCCAGTTATGATCATTAACTTTTTTATTATGATTTTTATCATATTCTATCTTTTGAAGGATGGGAAAGTGATGTATGAAAGATTAGAGGAATTTATTCCATTAAAGGGTCACCATAGGAAAAGTGTTCTGAAAAAAATAAGTGATGTTACTTATGCTGTTGTTTATGGACAGCTTTTTGTTGCGATTATACAAGGTAGTTTAGGTGGACTTGGGTTTTTGATGTTTGGAGTACAATCTCCACTTTTATGGGCTGTTGTGATGTCCCTACTTGCGTTACTACCCTGGGTTGGACCTCCTGTTGTTTGGTTGCCTGCGGCGTTGTTTCAGATAATTAATGGAATATTACAGTCTGATAATGGATTGATTACAAGTGGAATTCTATTGATATTGTATGGGCTATTGATTGTAGGCACGATTGATAATATATTGCGGCCTAAACTAATTGGGGAGAGAGGGGGAATACATCCCATCTTGGCATTAATTGGAGTTATTGGAGGATTGCAGTTGTTTGGGTTCATAGGAATATTTATTGGGCCGATTATATTGGCTATTATTATGGCTTTAATCAAGATATATGAGGAAGAAAAAAACATAGAGCCTATTTCTGAAGCTAGGGAAGAATGATTATTCTTTTTTTTGTTTAATATATTTCTAAATATAGAAACAATATTCTAATAATGGGATAACTATTTATTTTATGGAATTTAGTTACTAAAATAGAAAACTATTTAAATGAGGGAATGGATTAGGTGTTGTATGAGTGAAATAGTAATGGAAGGATTGATAGATAGTAAGTTAACTAGAGTTATAAAGACGTTTCTTAGAGATAAAGATGGGCTTTTTCATTTGAAGAAGATTTCTAATCATTCAAAAGTTCCTTTGACTACTACACTTGCTATAACTAAGAAGCTAGTTGGCCTGGATATCTTGGAGATAGTTGTTATTGGAAAATTTAAACTGTATCGACTTGCTAAAAATAAGAAAACTGAATTTATTGATAAGGTAATAAGATGAGAAAGGTAAAAAAAGAGGAAATGATTGTATTTATGGTTGTGCTACTGGGTGTTGTGGCGTTTACATTAGTTAATGATCCTACCATTACTGGCAATGTTGCCGTCTATAGGATATATGGTTTTGGTAATTTCTCTGGTGAAGATGGAGGTCCTGTTGAGGGAAACAGTCCTCCGATTATTTATTTTTACAAACCCACTGCTCCTGTCTTGAATATTGGTACTGAAGGCGAGCAGAGCTTTGTTATTGAGAAGGCAGATCCTGATAATGACGAAATGAGTGTGAAATGGTATCTGAATAGTTTCTTGGTTAAAGAGGATAGTGATTATTATGTATTTAGTGGTGGAGATTATGATCTAGGGCGCTATAATCTTACTGTAGTTGTTTCGGATGGCTCTTTATCAGATAAGAGGGAGTGGGTGTTTAAACTTGAGGAGGGCGGTGTTGTAGAAGAGGATTACTGCGGGGAGTGTTGCGGGGTTGTGTGTGCTCCGTCTGAGGTAGAATGCCCTGATGGTTATATTGCTACTTGTGCGAATCAGTGCGATGTAAGGAATGGGAGATGCTCTACATGTGAGCCAACATGTACTTTGTATCCTGCTGCTTCCTATATTTCTGGGAATTATCAGACTATCAGAAGAGATGGTTTGAGTGGTATCAGCAGAAGAACTGTGCCTTGTATAAATGTGACATCTGAGAAGAAGAGAGTAGCTATAAATGAAGTTGATATTGAGCAGTTTGCGAATATGCCGGAAGGTTATTCAATGATATTGTCTCCTTTTAATTTGGATTGTGAGGGTGGGGAGGTAGAGCTTACATTGAGTTTGCCTAATGACTTTAAGGATATCCAGGCATTGAGATGTTCTGGTGTTGATTGTTATCCTAATGTTGTTGAACGAACAAGGAATCTTGAATGTGGTGGGAGGATTGTTAAGGAATTTGTTGAGAAGAGCGAATATTTTGATCCTAAGCTTAGTCAGGTTGAGATTGAGGAGATAAGCCTTGACTTTGGGTCGTATAAGCAGGCCCTTCGTACAGGAGATAATAAGATCTGGTTTCATGGTGAAGTTTTTGATGAATTATCTGCTACGTTAAGTGCTCCTGATGAGATTGTTGAGCAGATTGAGAATCCTAATCTAAAGATATTGAATGTGTTGAACGTTAAGATAGAGGGTGGTGAGGGTGCTGGTACTGTTTTAGAGATGCCTTACGTACAAGATGATAAGATTGATGAGGCAAGTGTGGGAATTTATGTTAAATTGAACGAGAGCTGGGAACTGGTTGGTGGTAAAGTTGGAGGGGGAGTTGTAAAGGTGGCTGTAGAAGATATTAATCAGTACCTTAGTAGTGATGGTGAGGCAGTATTTGCTACAATGGGTGCAATATGTGTTAATTGTGTTAATTCCTCATTTGAGATGGTCTATGAGCCTAATGTAAAAAGCAGAGAGGCAGTATTATTAGTTCATGGGTTTACTAGTACACCTCTAACTTATTCTGAGATGATTGATGATATCATACTGACTGAGCAGCCGTATCAGTTATGGGTTTATGGTTATCCTTCAACCAGAAAGCTTGATTTGAGTATTACGGAACTTGCTGACTTTTTAGAAGCTAATTCTGCTAAGTTTGACAAGTTGACTATTGTTGCACATAGTTTGGGCGGGTTAGTTGTTCAGCAAGCTCTTTATCTGAGTGAACAGAATCCTAATGAGTATAGTTATCTTGATAAGGTAAAGAAGTTGGTATTGATTGGGGTTCCAAATGAAGGTGCTCCTGGAATTCAGAATCAAAAGGAGATATTTAATTATATTGCCAATTTAAGGACTAAGAATTTCTTTGATAGTGAGAATATTCTATTTGATACTTTAGCTGAAGGGATTGTAACTCCTAAGATTGAAGGGATAAATTACTATGTTGTTGCCGGTGTTAAGCCCATCTCAGTTTCGCTACCATTCTTTAAAACCGATACTGGGGAAGTATTTGAGATTTATGAGAAGAATGATGGGATTGTAACAGTTTCTAGTGCTCAGAGAGTTGGTGATGAATATATTAATGATATGTGCAATAATTATTGGGAGATAAATTTATCGCATATTGAGCAGATTCATGAGAAAGAAGGGAGAGAATTGGTTGAGAAGATATTATCTGAAGAATTGTTGAGTAGGGATGAGCAGACTTCTTTGTTAGGTAATAATCAATACTTTAAATTGAAGATTGCTGATTGTTCAGCTGAGGACCAGTATGTTGTGATGGGTAAGAAGATTCCTGCCCAAGAGGTTGAAGATCCAACTGGTTGTTCGTGCGGGAATGGTTTTTGTGGAGTTGGTGAGGATGAGTTTAGCTGTCCTTCTGATTGTGAAGTTAATATTGTAAAGAGTTCGATTCCAATATTACCTTATGTTCTTGGGGTTTTGATATTGATCTTTTCTGTTTATAGGCATGGTAGGATACAGAGGTTGAAACATATTGGAGTTAGGAAACTGTTGATTCTTATTAAAGGGAATTATGATATTTCGGTTGTTGAGGGTATTAGTTCGATTGAGCTAAAAAGGGAGCTTTCTGAGAAAGGGATATCGCATAGGTTCTTTGATGATGCCATTAAAGTTATCTATAATGATTTCTTGAAGAAGTATATTTCGCTTGAGGATGATGTTGAGAGTAGGATTAGTAAAGGTGCTTCTAAAGAGAAGGTTGTGAAGGAATTTATGAAGGACGGTTGGAGTTCAGGTATAATTGAGAAAGCTATTGATAAGGAAGTGATTCACATTAAGTTTAGGAAGAAGGTTGTTCGTGATGTTGTGGTTAAGAGTAAGGGTAAGTATTTTGGGGTGAGTTCGTGAGGAAAGGGTATTTGATTTTGGTTCTGTTTTTGGTTATTAGTAGTTATCTTGTTATTGGCCTTGAGGGGAGTATTGCTCCGGGGGATGGTGGTGAGGTGCCTTCTGGGCCTAGTGATCATGATTGGGATGGGGATGGTGTTTTGAATGATGATGATGTTTTTCCTCGGAATCCTAATGAATGGGCTGATGTTGATTTTGATGGGTTTGGGGATAATTGGGATGCTAAGTATTTAGAGGTTGGGAATAATGATGGGGCTGTGCAGAATGATGATTGGGATGGTGATGGTCTGACGAATATACGTGAGTTTGAGATAGGGAGTGATCCGAATAGTGTTGTTGTTGGTGGAAGTGGTGATGGTTCTTCAGGTGAGAGTGCTGAAACAACAACTCCTTCTCCAGTGAGTGAGTATAGGGAAACTCCTGAAACTTCATGTGGCTGTCCCGATTTAGATGGTGATGGTGAAGTTACAATTTCTGATATGGTTATGGCTGCCGTTGATTTTGGGGAAGGTTATATTGGAGATTTGGTTTGTGTTGCAACTAGGTTTGGGGGAGAGGTTGAGTGTGGAGAACAAGTAGAGGTTGGTGATGGACAAGCTAGTGAAGTTGTTGATATAGATGAAGCGTATCGTGATTTAAGAAGGGGATGGGAAATAGAATCTGGAGATGAGGTTCTTGAAATTAATCTTGAGGAGTATTCATTATCAGAGTTATTTAACTCCCTTGGTGTCTCTGAGAGTGCAGTAGTTGAGGTAGGACCAGGGATAGACCCAGTTACTGTAGATATTAAAAAGTTTACAGCTTGGTTTTATGATTTGGGTATTAGATATAGAATAGATATGGTGCTGGAAATTTTAACATCAGTTGATAGACCTGGAATTGCACCGAGAGGTGTTCACGCAAATATATATGAATATGAGAATGAATATGGTATTATTGGTGAAGGCCAAATCTCATTAATATCTAAAAATGAAAATAAATACTATAGAGATTCCTTGGAAGGTTATCTAAACCAAAGAGGAAAATCTGTTAGTACTATTTTGAATGAACTTAAAGGGGATCTAAATAGGCCAAAAGATGAATTTAAACATAGGCAGTATATTGGTGTTGAGGAGGTAGAAGATTCCCATTTGTTTAGTATATCTGATTTAAGAAGTGGTAGTTTAACATTTATGAGAGGGTCTGCTTTAATAGAAGTAAATTCAGAAGAAGATGTTGAAGATTTTCCATTAGATGGAGAGATTTTTGAATATCAATTTGATGAAGAAACTGGAATATCAACAGTTACTAGGCATACTAAATATTTAGATTACAGTGGTGAAGGAGGGATTCAATATGCAGATACTGTAATTTGGGAGATAGGGTTGGAAGGAGAGTTAATCTCTAGAGTTGGTGGAAGAGACCCAATAGCTATACAACAAGAATACCAAGAAGGTATTTTAGCAATAACTGCTGATGTTGTTGTTGGTGATGTAGTTGAACATGTACCAATTAAAGGAGGTCTTGAAAAAATAACTGGAAGAGGTTTTGTTATATCCTCTGGATCCGGTTCTCAAGATGAAACTGACCCACTATCTGAAGATGTATCAGATGGTGAAGACTCATTAGATAGGGTAAATGAAAAAGAAGAGAAAGAAGGGAGAGAGGTTGTCACAAATGTAGAGGTTCTTCCAATAGAATCAAAACCAAATGTTGATGATGTAGGTGATGTTAAATTTCTATATGAGGTCAAGTACTCAACCAAGGATATATTATTACTTCAAATGGATGGGAGACTAGCAGATATTATTGACAATCATGTTCAAGGTATGTTTGAAGCTGGATATGCAGACAGCCTATATCTAGGTGATTTGTTTCATGGACATTTTTATTCTCTAGATCCACAATTTCATCTAAACTTCCCAGATCATCCAATATCCCTAGAGGACTGGACAGACATTTATTTGGATGGGGATATGGGGATTGTGTATCACACAAGAGAGGGCGAATATAATGATGTACCTTACACAGGGCCTGCTAGGAGTCTATTGGGTACATCTGATGGAGAGGTGCGTCCAATGGTACCTCAAAATGATGATGCAAGATTTGAAAATTATGGGACTGTATTTGGGGATGATCCTTTTTTAACATATGAATCTAATGTTGGAGGCGTGTACATCGGAGATCCTGAAGAACATGAGGGAGTAGGACATACTCAACCAGTTGATGCAACCTTTGAAGGTACTCATTCTGAGTATGGGATGATACTCTCTGATGATCCTTACAAATACGGCTTGTTCACAGTATTTATGGATGAAAATGGTAGGTACGATTTACCTAGTGGGGAAAGATATGATATTTTTTATTGGTTAGAAGAAAGGGATGCTGAAGATGATGATAAATAAAATAATTGTTTTAATTGATGATAGTTAGTTTTGAGGTTAAGAGGAAGAGATGAACCAAGAAGATATTGGTTTGGAGTCATAATAAAGAAATACCGTTAAATTTATAAACTATAACTTCAATTATTAAGATATTCATAAATTACAGTGTAAAAGAGGGTGATGATTATGGCAGATGATGGATCATACGAGATTGTACCTTACAAAGAGATTGTTGAGCTGAAGAAGCAGATTGAAAAGCTGAAAGAAGGTGGAGGTGAGGCTCCGTCAAAGCAATTGTTGAATTCTATGAATGACCTTACAAGGAGTATGAACGGTATGTTGGGCTTATTTAAGTCTGCTACTGAGGAATTGAAGCTTGAAGAGAGGGAAGGTTCCTCTATCAACAAAAAACTAGATCCTTTATTGAAGAAATTAGATGAGGTTATCGATCAGAATAAAGTTATTGCTGAGAGTATGGTTACAATTGTTGATGAGATGAAAGAAATGAAGGAGAAACATCCAGAAGCTCCGAAGAAGCATGAGCCTATGAGAAAGATGCCTCCTCCGATGATGCAGCCACCTTTGAAGGTTGAGAGGATTGAACCAAACCATCCGATGGGTCATGGAATGGTCCCACCATTAAAGCCTATGCCTATGGGACCTGGAATGGCTCCGCAAGCTCCCCCAATAATGCCTCCTCCTCCAAAAGCTCCACCGATGGGAGCTCCGATGCCGCCACCACGTGGTGGCCCAATGCCTCCTCCGATGGGAGCGCCAATGCATCCGCCTCCAATGGGTGGGCCTATGCCTGGTGGACCAGGAGCTGGTGAACTTCCACCATTAGGACCTGCTCATGAAGAACATCATAAAAAAGGATTATTTGATATGTTCAAAAAGAAGAAGTAGAGAATGGAACAAACTACAATTTCTAAGCTTAGTACCCACAATCTTAAGAATTTTGTAAGGCATCTATGCAGAGTTACAAAAAGACAAGAAGAGAAAGATATAGCTAAGTTACGGTTAAAACAGCAATTCCAGAATGTTAAACAAGTTAGTTTGGCAAAGAAGCCTAAAAGGTGGATTATTGATGAACAATTAAAGAGATTAGAGGATAGAACTACAGATGTTTTGGCAAAGGAGCTTGAGATATTAAGGATGGGCAAAGCTGATTCTTCGGTTATTAAGAGTTTGAAAGACAAGATTTCGTCATTGGAAAGTCAGATTGAGCAAGAAAAGGATAAGAAAGATTTTGAGTCTCAAGAAAATAAGTTTAGAACTGAGAAATTAGCTCATGCTTTGAGTGAGATAAGGGATAAGGTTGGTAAGATTACAGATGAGCAAGATGAGAAAAGGGCCAAGAGAGACATGATTAAGGGTAAGATTAAGGATTTAGAGACAAAACATTCTGAGATGAAGAAAGGTGGTAAGTTTAGTAAAGAACATATTAATAGAATAGAAGATAAGATTTATTTATTGAAGCATAAAGTGTAGATTTCTTAGACGTCTTTTCCCATTATTGTATTTCTTCCGTTTGCTCTGGCTCTTTCGCATGATTTTTTAATCATATTTTCTACCTTTTTGCTTAATTCTACGAAAAAGTCGTTAGAAATGTTGATTACTTTGTTTTGGTCGTACTGCTCTGCAACATTTCTTATTTGGGTTTTAACTATAATGTCTTTCATATAAATCACCTCAATATTTTTTCAGTATTTAATATTTCTCTCCAATACGGTTAATTTGGTTTTCCAATGGTTTAAATTTTTTATTATTAAATAAAGACTGTTCTATGTTTGCAATTTCATTTGCCCAAATCTTGCAGTGAAATTGCGACTTACTACTTGTGTGCGAACCAAAAAACTAATTTATTTCCTAACTTTTGATCTAGTCTTACGAAGCCGAATCTTTCGAACTGGATTACTTGACCTTCTGATAAGTCTTTTAATCCTCTTTCTCCTAGGCCTTTCTTTATTTTGTTGTCTGGCATTATGACTTCTACGTTTACTAAGTCTTTTTCTTTTGGGAGCCAGTGGATGATTAGGTTGCCTTGCTCTTTGAATTTGTTGTAGTCTAAGGAGTCGAAAGTGAACTCTTTGCCTTCTTTCTTGAAGTTTAGGCAGTCCATCAGTCTGATTAGTTTGTTGTCTTTGATATTTTTATGGTCTTCTTTTGTTAAATAGAATTTATCTGTTGTACTAAATTTTCTTCCTTTTTTTCTGTTGTTTGGGTGCAGGTCTAATTCTACGTTTTGCATTGGTGCGTTGCTTACTTTTATTTCAACTGGTGATTCTATGAAGAAGTATCTATGTGACTTAGAGTCAATTGCGTCTTTGTTGAATGCGTTGATTGCTTTGAAGAATTCTTCTCCTGTTGTTGTTTTGTCGGTTTGGGAGATTCCAACGTCTAATGCATACTTGATGAATGCGTCCGGATGGTAGCCCCTACGCTTTAATGCTTCTAGGAAAGGTAGACGGATATCATCCCATCCTGTGTATGTTCCGTCTTCAATTAACGGTCTTGTTTTTGAGCAGCTGACTCTTAAGTCTTTGAAATTAATTCTACCGATGTAGAGATGTTCTGGCATCTTCCAACCCAAGTAATCGTAAAGGTATTTTTGACGCTTTTCGTTGTCCATGTGTTCTTTTGCCCTTATTGCATGAGTGATTCCTAATTCGTGATCGTCGATTGTAACTGCGAAGTTCATCAGTGGCCAGACTCGGTATTTTGTTTTTTGTTTTGGATGAGAATTTAGGTTTATTCTTAGTGCTGGCCAGTCCCTCATTGCAGGATTTTTATGAGTAATGTCTGTTTTTATTCTGACTACTGCGTCTCCTTCTTTGAATGTTGTTAGCATTTTTTCCCATCTTTCTACGTTGGCTTGCTTTCTAATGTGTCTGCATGGGCATGGGATGGACTTTAACATTGATTCTCGGAAGTCTTCTGCTTTGCAAGTACAAACATAAGCATGTTCTTTTTTGATTAACTCTTCTGCGTATTTGTAGTATAGTTTTAATCTGTCTGATTGGATGATGATGTCGTTTACGTTGTTTTTTGTAATCCATTCTGCGTCTATGGGGATTAATTTGTAGGCTTTTTCGTAGATGTTTTCAGGATTTGTGTCTGCGATTCGGATTATTAGTTTTCCTTTGTGTTTTCTAGCTAGCTCTGAGTTTAGGCTTAATGTGAATGCATGGCCTATGTGTAGGGGTCCTGACGGCGATGGTTCGAATCTCATTACAACTTTTTTTTCTTTGAAAGTTGGCAGTTCTTTCTTTTTTTCAACTTTCTTTTGTTTTTTTAGTAAGTCTGGTGCTAAGTCTTTTAGTTTTTCTTTTTGTTTGTCTAATGGTAGTGAGTTTACTTCTTTTACAATCTGCATTATGTCTTTGTTTACTTCTTTTGCTTTTGATTTTAGGTCTGGATTCTCACTTAGAACTTTTCCTATGATTGCGCCTGGATTTGCTTTACCGTTGAACTTTACAGCGTTTTGTAGAGCGTATTTTAGGATTAATTGTTTCATGGTTTAGGTAATATTGAAGTGGGTATATAAAGTTTTTTGAAATGTTTCAAAATTTGTTAAAACCGAAAGGTATATAAAGAAGTTATATCAATAAAATAGTTAACAAAGACTAAGGGGATTTTTTTATTATCTTTTTTTATTTTTTTGTTGAGGTTAAAATGGGGAGAAAAGTTACTACAATTCCTAAGGCGCCTATGGCGAGAATTCTGATTAATTCTGGTGCTAGTAGAGTGTCTGCTGAAGGTGCAGATGTTTTTGTTGAAGTTATTACAAAGATAACTGAAGAGATTGCTGTTAAGGCTGTTGCGATTTCTAAGCATTCTGGCAGAAAGACTGTTCACGAAGATGATGTAAAGATTGCTGAAAAGCAGATATCATAAAGATTTTTATACTATTTCTTGTTTGTTTAATTTTGTGGGCTGGTAGTTAAACCTGGTTACAACGTCCGGCTGGCAGCCGGGTGGTCCGAGTTCAAATAAGATTAGCTTTGAAAGTCTCGGCCAGTCCATATTTATGTATATATAGAAACTCTTATAAAATAGAAAGAGTTATTTCTTGCTATGGCATACAAAATACTTTTTGTAACTGATTTGCATGGGAATAAGGAAGTTTATGAGCGATTAGTTGATTTTGCAAACAAAGAGAAGGAGATTCAGGCGGTTGTTATTGGAGGGGATTTGTCTGCTGCTAGTAAAGGTGCTATGGAAGAGGGGGTAAGGATTGAGAAAGAGTTTCTAGTTGATTTTATGATTCCTGAGCTGAAGAAATGTTCTAAGGATATTTATTTGATGATGGGTAATGATGACTTTAAGGTAAATATGGAAGTTTTAGAGAAAGAATCTAAGAAAGGAACTTTTAAGTTGATGCACAACAAAGTGAATAAACTTGGTAAGTGGAATATTGTAGGTTATAGTTTTGTTACGCAGATGCCTTTCTTAATGAAAGATTGGGAGAAGATGGATGACTCTGATTCTAAAGCAATGACTGATGCTAAGCAGGAGATAAGGTCAGTTCCTAAGGAGAAAGGAACTATTAAAGAAGATATGGCTAAATTAAAGAAATTAAGTAATCCTAAGAAAACAATTTATGTTATGCATGCTCCGCCATTTGATACTTATTTAGATAGGATTTATGAGAAGAGGCATGTTGGGTCTAAGTCTATTAGAGAGTTTATTGAGAACGAGCAGCCATTCTTGACTTTGCATGGGCATATTCATGAGTCTGTAACAATGTCTGGTGAGTTTGCTGATAAGATTGGTTCGACAGTTTGTGCAAATCCAGGTAGTGAGTATCACGATGGTATATTGAATGCTGTTATAATTGATTTGGAGAATTTAGAAGATATGGAGCACGAGATGATTTAGATGGAAGGTTGTTTATTTTGCAAGATAGTCGAAGGTGAGATACCTTGTGCTAAATTGTATGAGGATGAGAAGATTTTATCTTTCTTAGATATTGCTCCTGCAAATAAAGGGCATGCTTTGGTTATGCCTAAAGAGCATTATGAGACATTACTTGATGTTCCTGATGATATTGAGCTGATGAAGGTTGTAAAGAAGGTTGTTCGTGCAATGTCGTCTGCTTTGGGGAACGAAGGATTTAATATTTTAGTTAATAATAAGAAGGTTGCTGGTCAATTGGTTCCTCATTTGCATGTTCACATTATTCCTAGGTTTGCTGGCGATGGGATTAAGTTGAATTGGATGCCTAAACGGTATAGAGATAAAGAGATTGAAGAGTTTAAGGAAAAGATTAAAAGTTTTTTGTAAATATTTTTATAAATTGATTCAATGACAATTCCATTAGATCCGGCTAGAAGTTTATATCGAGATATCACTAGGATGTTTGGTGCTAGTGGTGCTCGAAGAGAAGGTGAGTAAAATTAATATGGTACTGTTAAGTTACCATCAACAAACTGAGTACCTAAAACTTCTACGGGTATTTGTGGTCTGTTAATTGGGTCTTTTGGAATTATATAAATGAAAACTGGATTTTCTTCTTCAAATGTGGTTGTGTAAAGATAAGTTCCTCCAAAATTTTCAACTATTTCTCTAGAGCCATATAAACCCATCCCACTAACTGGTCTATCGGGATTACCAGTCATATGTGCCATGTATGCGATTTGTGAAAGGTCTCTTAGTGTGAGATTATTCCAGGCAAAGTCATTATTCATCCATGCTAGAAATTTATCTCTTTGTTCAGGACTGCACCATGTTAGTTCTGATGGATCTTTCTCTTTCATTGCACGTCTTAAAGTTGATATCATTAAATCTATGCCTAGTGGCTCTCCTGTATCACTGAAAACTAAAGCAAAATAACCATCAGGTAGGTTGTAAGTTCCGATTGATGCTCTTCTTTCGCCGTCTAGGCTATCAATGTAGTGGGAGGTTGCTTCGCTAATAGGTATTCCGCCATCTTCTAGTTGGTTTACTGCTTCTATTTGTTCATCGTCGAATTTTCTTAAGGAGTTTTTAGGGCCATTGTAGATTATACTTCCTATTGGCCCAGGATCCATGTGTACTTCAACAGCTTCACCGTGAATATAAATTGATCTTCTAAGAGGTGTATCAATTGGTTCCCTTACAACTCTTGCATCGAGTCTAGCTCCAAGTACTGCTGCAGTATCTTCAATTATACCACTTAGATTTGTTCTAGGCATTTCTGGCTGTTCACCCAACCTTAGAGTTAGTAAATAATTGAAAAATTTCCAGGGGTTTGCATACATACGTGCAAGAGTTCTAGTTGAGTTGTCTAAATCTACATATTGTTGTCTAAAAAATTCTGGGTCTAATTGAAATTCTGCTGAGTCACGACGACTGTGATAATGTTGAAGTCTTTCGTCTGTAGTAACTTCTGACATTCGTGAGAGTCTGTTTCTTGGATCAACAAGAGAGTATGCTAAATGATTAATGTCGTGAGTTAGGTAACCTAAAAATTCCGTTCCAAAATGGGAGACGATTAATCTTTCAATACCTTCCTGGAAAGGGGATTCACCGATAATACTTAAGTTTATAGAACATGTTTCCGTTATCTCTCTTAGTTTTTCTACATGTTCCCTATCTAAAGGTTGTCTTTCTTCGAAAAGCATTTCGATTACTGCATCTACAGTACTGACTGTATGGCCAGGATAAGGTACAAATTCACAACCTTCAAAATAAGCTATTTGTCTCTCTGTAAATTCTAGTAATGTTTGTAGGTCTTCTTTCATAAGAAAAAAGAGGCTGAAATAGTTTATAAAGGTTTTTATTATTACTACTATAAAGTAATTAGTTGATTATGTACACAACTTTTTTAAATAAGGTTCTTTTTCTATGGTAGTATGCGGGTGTAACTCAGCCTGGTTAGAGTGCTAGACTCATATTTTTGAGTGATGAGGCGAAAGCCGATGAAAAAACTTAAACCGGGTTATCTAGAAGTCGTGATTTCGAATATCGCCACCCGCACTATTTTTTCTCTAATCTTTTCTTTTTCTCAGAAGTAATTAGGTAGTTATCATTAGAAATAACACTTTTGCCTAATCTTTGTTCAATGTCTTTTCTAGTAGAACCTGCAACTTCTCCGCCATCTCTTGCATCTTCTTTTAGTTTTGGAAAAACTTGGGAATCTCTTTCTTTTGTGAACCTTGTTGTAGTTGCTTCGCCCAGCATTGTTAATACTAATTCTATATCATCCATATGATCCCTTAAATTTTGGTTTTCTAGGCATTTATAATCTTTATACTCTTTTGGTGTTAAGTCAAATGTTGCCTTTGTTATCTCTGCTGTAAGGATTGAGTATTCTTTATTGGTCTTTACTCCTCTTTTATCCCATTCGTCTGTTAATTCGTCCCTTATTGCTATTCCCCTAATCCTCTTTTCAATCCAATTATCAGAATAACCTTTGGATTTATAGAGCTCTTTCATTCGTTTTTGAGCTAATTCTGGGTCTTCTATTTCCTGAACTCTTTCGTATCCTACTTTTGCTAACCATCTTTTGAATGGTTCTGCTTTTTTTGAGGGGATGGATTGGATTATTCGAAACATGGATTTAGTGTGGGCACAATCTGTTAAGTATCTCTTTCCATCTGCTGAGAGTAATTTCAGTTGTCGACAAAATGTCGATAACTCGGTTTCACTAGATTCGAACTCTCTTTTTTTCAAACGATACCAATAGTCTTTTGCATCGACACTATCTGTTAATGCTTCCACAATGTCAACCACTGAGAAATACCATTGTTCATTGTAATATATTCTCCTAATGTTCTTTCCCTGGAATACAACTAATGCCTTGTTTTGGTCCATTTTAAAGAATCTTAATCTAAGAATATGAGGAACATGGATATTTATAAACTTTCCGAGGGTCCATGTCCAGTGGGTTGTGGTAAGAAATTATAATTTAATAGTTGAATGTATCTTTTAGTGATATACAATAATGGACGAGACAAAAATAAAAAAGATTTAAATAAAATCGATTACTAGTTGATATTATGAAAACTTTAGTTGTTTATTATTCAAGAACTGGAACAACAAAAAAGGTTGGTGAAGAGATTTCTAAGTTGTTGGAATGTGATAGTGAAGAGATTTCTGATATAAGGGGTAGAAAAGGCTTTATTGGCTATATTATGGCTGGGAAGGAAGCTAGTTTGAAGCAGCTTGGTAGGATTGAGAAGACTGTAAAAGATGCTAGTTCGTATGATCTGGTTGTTATTGGAACTCCTATTTGGAGTTTTAATATGAGCAGTCCGATTAGGAGATATTTAACTCAAAATAAAGGTAAATTCAAGAAGGTTGCTTTTTTTTGTACTCATAAGGGTTCTGGTGGTGAGAAGGCTTTTTCTGAGATGGAAGAGGTGAGTGAGGTTAAATCAATAGGTAATTTGGTTCTTTCTACGAAGGAAGTTGTTGTTGATGGTTTTGTTGAGAAGGTTAAAGTGTTTGTTCGTAACATATCATCTGAATAGATATTTTTACCATTATTGAGTAATATAGATAGGTAAATTTATAAAATAAATAATGTCTCTTTCTGCATCAGATAAAATGCCAAGGAATAAACCAGAGATGGATTTAGAGGTAGTAAGAGAACTTCGAAGGAAGAGAAGAATAGCTCCTTTAGAGAAACGTCCAGTTAATGATGAATATAGGGTAGAGGTCAAAGGTCCATTTGCTGAAGAACCAAAATATGATAGCTACCTTGAGAGAGTAAATGGGATTGCAAGCGATACAACTCCGATGAGTGAGGATTCTGAGCTTATGGGAATTTTAGATGCCACCAATCCTAAGTCTGGACTAGTTGCTCAGGTTGCAGGCCTAACAAGAGGACAGTTTGTGTTGGCCTTAGAGAATACTACAACAATCGAGTTATCTGAAGGGTGCGGTCATCAATGCTTTTATTGTTGTACTGATTCATATACTAAGCTAGGTCAACAGATCCCATTTGATTTTTTAGAATATGTGTTGAATAATCATGGAGATAGTCTCTATGATGATACTAACTTTGGAAGACAGACAGATTCATTAGATTATCGTAGATTGGTTGATTTCTTGAGATTATGGCTAGATGTTAAGGGAAAACCTTCTGGTTATGTGGTGACAAATGCGCATCTTGGAAGGAGAATTGGTGATATAAGAGAAATCCTCTCATTAGGGGTTGATGTCGTTATGAGTAATCGGGATGAGCAGATGGAAAGGTTAGATCATGATGATGTTGAGGCATTAGAGGATGGAAATATAACTAAAGGTCATGGAAAACTCGACTTTTATGATGTAGATGTTCAGAGCAGGCATGGGTTTTATGGATTACATGAGCATGATGGAGATGTTAGTGCAATTGAGCCTTATAGCTGTGGTGGATTTTTATATATGAGGCCAAGTGGGTTTTATACGTCATTTGTAGTAGATGTTACTGAAGGGAATCCTCATGGAGTTGTGTATAAACCAATATCTCGTGATTTCTTTTTAATCCCTAATATGGCACATGGAGTTGGGGGTGCACCAAATAAATTAGGGGATAAAACAGCCCTTGGATTTTTATATGAACATGAGGGTAGGATTGAAGGAGTTCCAAGGGATGGAGTAAGGGCAGTAAGGACTGGATAGTAGATGTATTCCTAAAACAAACTTTTATATATGACTTTGTCTTCTAAATTTGGAATATGGTAAAAAAACAATTAACTAAAATATTTTTGTCTGGGAAGGACGTTTTTTCAGACATATTAGGGCAGGAAAAGGTAAAGCATGGCTTAAAGTCAGCTTTGTTGATGAACAGACACGTTATAATTGTTGGTCCTCCAGGGATTGGCAAGACAACATTAGCTAAGAATTTGGCTGGATTACTTCCGGGCAAGAATTTTGTTAGGATACAAGGAAGTCCGGACTTAACTGTTGAGGACCTTCTTGGAGATATTGATCCAATTAAAGCTATGAAGTTTGGGCCTTTGAGTTTGGAGGCTTTTACTAAGGGTAAGATCTTTAAGGCTGACAAAGGGATATTATTCTTTGATGAGCTTAATAGATGTCCTGAGAAATTGCAGAATGCTTTATTGCAGGTTTTGGAAGAAGGTAAGGCTACAATTGGAAGCTATGATGTTGATTTTGATATTGATTTTATTTTCTTAGCTACGATGAATCCTGAAGATAGTTCTACTGAGAAATTATCTAATGTTTTGTTAGATAGATTTGATGTAATTTACATGGACTATCCTGAAAGCGTTGAGATTGAAGAGAAGATTGTTAACGAAAAGTCAGAGAAGGTTGATGTTAAATTTCCCGAGGAATTGGTGAAGTTAAATGTTAATTTTATTAAGATATTAAGGGATGATGACAGATTGAGTAAGAAGCCATCTGTAAGAGCTTCTATTGGGCTTTATGAGAGGGCCCAGAGTAATGCTTTGCTTAAGGGTAAGAAAACAGTTGGTTTTGAGGATATACAGGAAGCAGTTATTTCGGTATTATCTCACAGAATTGAGCTTAAGCCATCTGTTAAGTATTTGAAGAGTCCTGTTGAATTTATTGAAGAGGAATTTAAGAAAGTCTCCAGTGATTACGAAGAAATGGGCGAAAAAAGTGGTGAGGGTCCCTGATGTTGACACACAAGTTAAGGGAACTACTGATATCGAGGAGATGGATGGTAAGTTAACGAAGCAAGAAGAAAATAAATTAATGAATTCTGTTTTGACTAACGATAAGGAAACTATAGATGATGGTAAGTTGTTGAAGGAAGCGCTTAATCAAGGTGTTAGTTCTTTTACTCCAGATTTGATGTATGAGCAGTTAGTGCATAATTATTCTATAACTAAGAAATTACTTGGGCCTGCTTTGATTAAGAGGCTTACTAGTTATGATCCTAAGTATTTAGAAAGGAATGTAAGGATTCCTGAGTTTCACAAGATTTTGAAGGAGAAGTTAGATGAGAATATTGCGAAGTTGAAGGATGAAGGGTTAGTTGGGAAAGAAGGAGAGATAACTGATAAAGGTGTTAAGTTGGCATCACTTATTCTTTATACTGAAGAGCTTGATAAGATGATACCTAAAGGTATACTTGGGGAGAAGGTTCATAAGAAGGAGTTTATTTACGGAGAGAAAGGGGATGTTAAGACTTATAAGAAAGGGGATAGGTACAGAGATATTGCGGTTAAGCGGTCTGCTAAATTGGCTATTAGACGAGGTCATGATAAGTTACATAAGTCTGATTTGAAGATTTTTGAAAGACAGAGCAAAGGAAAGATTTCTTTGATTTATGCGCTTGATGCTTCTGGTTCGATGAAAGGCAAGAAGTTAGAGGTTGCTAAGAAAGCTGGGATTGCACTTGCGTTTAAGGCAATTGATGAGAAGGATGAGGTTGGACTAATGGTGTTTGGTTCTGATGTTAAGTCTAGTGTTGCGCCTACTTCTGATTTTTCTAGGTTGCTTCTTGAGATTACTCAGATTAAGGCTAGTCGGGAGACAAATATTGCTTTAACGCTTAAGAAGGCAGTTGAATTGTTTCCTAATCGAGATATTACTAAGCATTTGATTTTGTTAACAGATGCTTTGCCTACGGTTGGTGATAAGCCTGAGGAAGAGACACTTGAGGCTGTTTCTTTGGCTAGGAGTAATGGAATTACAATTTCTATGATTGGTATTAATTTGGATAAGAAAGGAAAGGAGTTGGGTGAAAAGGTAGCTAGGCTTGGTGATGGTAAGTTTTATGTTGTTAGGGATTTGGATGAGGTTGATAAAGTGGTTCTTGAGGATTATTATAGTGTGCTTTGATTATAACCCATAATTTTATATATTAATTACATTTAATCTTCTTTATGAAAATATTAGCATTTACTGATACGCATGGTTCGATGAAGGCTATGAAGGAGATAGCTGAGAAGGCTGTTAAGGAGAAAGTTGATCTATTAGTTTGTGCTGGGGATGTTTCTATTTTTGAGCAGGGTTTGGAGTATTTGCTTCAGAGATTTGATAAGATTGGGATTCCTATGTTGATTATTCCAGGTAATCATGAGACTGAGGAAGAGTTAGAGAAGGTAAGTTCTAAGTTTGAGAATATTAATCATATTCAAGGGAAGCATTATGAGAGAGATGATGTTTTGTTTTTTGGGTATGGTGGTGGAGGGTTTTCTATTGTTGATCCTGATTTTGTAAAGAAAGGTAAAGAGTTTGAGGAGAAGATCAAGAAGAGCGGAGTTAAGAAGGTTGTTTTGGTTACTCATGCTCCACCGCATAATACGAAGATAGATAGATTGAGTAAGGAGTCTGTTGGCAACAAATCAATAAGGCAGTTTATTGACAAAGTTAAGCCTGTGCTAGTTATTTCAGGGCATCTGCATGAGAATGCTGGTAAGGAAGATAAAGTGGGGAAGACAAAAGTAATTAATCCTGGTCCGTTTGGGAAGGTTTTAAATATCTGATATTCTTTTGAGTAGGTATAAGTGGAAGTGGTGTTGTAATATTGTAAGGCGCACAAAAAAGAGGGTAGGGAGATCTATTATTGACTGGCGTAAAAATAGGGCTAGGTCAAGGTCAGAAAGAGAGGAGATAGAAAGACGTCTTAAAGAGTACGAATCAGATGTTAAATCTGAGACAAAGAGTTTTAAGAGATTTTCTAGTCATCAAAGAGAAAAGCGTAAATTAGTAGTGGATATAAAACGATTGTGGAATAAAAAGTGGGAAAGAGCTGACCATGTGCTTAAACATGATTTGCCACGTATAATTCACTCTCAAATTCATTTTTTAACAGGATTAAATGAAAGTTTAGAGGATTCTTCTCTTATTGTTAGAGAGGTTTTTCAAACTCCTAATTATTCTGATAGGGAGGTTTTCAATGAAGAGATGAGTGAAGGAGTTACAGCTGAGAAAGGTGTTGTTGCTCATGAGATGGTTGTGGGTGGAAATGACGGCATTGTCTCGATGATAAATTATCATACTGCTCAGATAGTTGAAGAAATTAGGCAATTAAAAGAATTGTTAATGAGGGAGCTTGATGAACTAGAGAGACATACGTCTTGGGAGACAGTTGCTCAAGGAGATTTGATAACGCGCATTGATGAGCAAGATAATATAGTTAGTAATGTTAGAGAAGTATTGGGGAGATTAATTATAGACTCTCATGCATTGATATCGGAGGAGGAAGGTAGGAGAGAAGAGGAGAGAAAAAGAGTTGAAGAAGAGGAAAAGATAAGGAAACGTAGACAAGAACGAGATGATAAGGAACAGGCTATGTATAATAGGAATGAACAAGGCATGTTAGAGAGGTTTAAAAGAGATGCGTCAATTGAATATAGAAAACTGAGGATAATTCATGAGTTAGAAGATATCCATGAAAATAGGGAACTTCGTAGAATATATTTAAGATATTTATCTATTATGAGAGAGCACAACATTGCTGCGTTGAGTTATTTTAATTCATTAGATACAAGGCAGGTTTTAAGGCAAATTCCTGAGCCTAAGCCCACTACTAGGGTACTCTGGGGTTTGAAGAGAGACGTTATTGCGAACCTAAACAATCAAAATGAGTGTATAGCTGCATTAACTACTCAAATTACCAACGGAAGATATTATTTTAAACAGCATCTTGTTGAAGAGCATGGTCATGATGAAGCTGCTGCTCATAGAGATACGCACCTTTCTGAAAGGTTATATCAACTAATAGATCTGATTGGTAGGGAATTTTATGCTTATAAGAAAAAGTTTGCTAGGTTGTTGAAACGTCCTTTAGTATTTTCTGTTCCTTGTTCTATCACAGGAAGAGAGTTGCCTTATTATGATGAGAGAAGTATGGACAATCTAATCAATGATTTGTTTGGACGAATTAGTGGAAGTCATACACCTTATGCTGATTATATCACTGAAGAAGAGATATTATGCACAAGAGATGAGTATGAGCAGTATGATGATGCAAGGAAGAACCGTATTGAAAGAGTTAGAAGGAAAGTATTCGAATTATTTAAGCAAGAACTTGAGATAAATCCACGTGGAGCTAATATTCTTTTTCATAATCAAGATTTTGATAGTGCAGCCGAAATTGTAAAAAGAGGCTGTATTTCCTCAGGTCATGAATTAATGCGAAATGAGGGGGCTAACCTTCGAAGAATGCCAGTTGGAGTAGGATCGGCAATCTGGTTGGATTTTAATAATCCTCAAAATATGGGTTTTGGTTGGAGTAAATTCCAAAATGGAGGAGTAGCTTTTGCTGTACCTGTATCGAAGGCATTGCACAATCAGTATATCATTAGGGTAAATAATGTTAATGGTATTGTTTTGTATTTACACAAAGAATTAGGAGGGGAACATACTGATAAAGTAGATGCATTGAATACAAAGGTTTTCATGAGAGACTCAATTGCAATGATTCCTGTTTCACTATTTAATGAATGGGAGGCTATTTTTAAGGCAATTAGTAATAGGCCATATGTAACAATCTATATTGATACTGGATCTAGAAGCCCCTCTCATAGATTTGAGTTTGATAGTGATCTTGTGAAAGGTGCTCCTAATCGTGTTTTGGTTCCTTTTTTACGCTCTCTTAACATTCCATTTAATCCAGTTGCTGGACATGCTGTAGGGTTTAGAGACCAAAATACTTGGGTAGAAGGTACATCTTATGATATTAGGGGTAATTGTACTGACTATAAGGTATTTAATCCTGGTGATGAATAAGTTTATTCAAACTTCATCTTTCTATCTTTAACATCTTCTTTTGCTAATAGAATAACTCTTGATTCATCTTGAGTTGATTATTAACAACCGTAAATGGTCTTCTTAAAACAACTCTCAATTTATGTTTGTTTACCATTCTATTTAAGATTGTAGACATTATCCCATATCTCATTTTTAATTTGATCATTAATTCTCTTTTTGTAATAGGGGAATCACACAATGAATATACTCTATTTTCAATACTTGTTGGATTATAGGGTGTACTGTAACACTCTATCATTTTTGATAGTTGGTTTTTCTTTATTTCAGAGTTAAAGCCAATCTTTTCTTTATAATCCTTTAATGAGTATACAATAAGGGTAAATTTTGAAGATCTTATTTTAGTCTTATATCTTATATTTAGATTATCTAAAACCATTTGTACCCTTTTAATTCTCCTTACCCCTTTAATGCTCTGCCTTAAAATAATAGTACCATGTATATCTACATGTCCATCAGCATCAAAGAAACCTTTGGCA
Organism: uncultured Methanosarcinales archaeon; assembly: GCA_964566535.1. GTDB lineage: Archaea > Nanobdellota > Nanobdellia > Woesearchaeales > CAZOXR01 > CAZMIO01. The sequence continues at coordinate 203,154 of CAZMIO010000001.1, forward strand.
TATTCTGATTGAACTTTCTTAGAAGCTCCACCTAAAAAATAATCTAACTTTTCTTCAATATTATTGAATAAATCATTTATTTTACTTCCTCCTATATGTAGGATAACAAAACCTTCTTTTCTTTGGCGCTTAGAATAACTGATTATTCTTTCATTATTGAATGTCTCCTTAACTTTATCTACTAGGGCTGATTTTATAGAATATGTATAAATTGACCATTTATTACTTGTTTTAATTAATTCATCAGTTATTTCTTTATATCTTAATAGCAAATCAATTTCTTTAGGTGAAGAACACGCAGCAATTATTGGATTAGCTTTAGAACCATCTCCATCTCTATAACCAAAATACCAAGCTAACTTTTCATTTAGAACAAAACTAGAAGGTAATTCATAATGTCCATTGTATCCTTGTGAATTGAAACTTATGATATTATTCCATATTTGTTCAATATTTAAATTTAGATAACTGAGGATTTTTAATAAATCTTTGAATGTAGGTTTAGTAGCTCCTCTTCGCCAGCAATTTATTGAATTCTTTTGATATCCTAACTCTTTTGCTAAATCTTTTGCAGATGTTCCTGCTTTTTGGATAGCTTCATTAAAGAGATTAGTTCTAAATTCTTTTTCCAAATTTAACCTAATATTATGAGGTAAAAAATCTTTTATGTGTATTTTTTGATAATGATTATTTGTATTCAATTTAAATCACCGAATTATCCTCAGTTGAAACTATGTAAATGATTTATATACTTTCCGGGGGTCCATGTCCAGTGGGTTGTGGATGTAGAAAATCATAATTTAATAGTTGAAACACCGTATGAGTGATTTAAAGTGGCAAATAAGAATGATCAATAGTTACAACGAGGATTTTTATGTTCAATGATATTAATAATTTAAGAATCTACTCTCGAAGTTGTCTTTCATTAATAATACCACCCTACTTTCCTTCTTGTCATCTACAATTTTAAAGTTGGTTAATGAAGATATTTTCTTAGCAAAGTCGATTATTTCACTATGTATTGGCATATTAGTTATTTCTAGCCTTTGTTTAGAGTGTCCTACCCAGACATAAGCTTTTGCTTCAATGAATTGTGGAGATGCTTGTTTTATTAATTCAGCGTACTTTTCTGGCTTAATTAGATTTACGTCTTTTGCTAATGTTAAGCGTAAAGTGTTTCTTTTGAATTTGTTCATTAGGTTTATTGATTCTAATATTTTTTCCCATTGGTTTTTTACTAAGGGTGAGCAGATGCGTTCGTAAGTTTGCTCGTCAGGTGCTGGGAGAGTTATGTATAACTGAGTTGGTTGTTGGTTGATTAATTGTTTTAACATTTCTGGGTTTGTTCCGTTTGTAACTAGGAAAGATGAGATTTTTCTATTTTTTAGTTCTTTGATAAACTCTGGAAGTTTTGGATATAATGTTGGTTCTCCGCTTAGAGAGATTGCGAAGTGTAGTGGGTGTTGGGCTTCTGCATATTTTTCTCTGTCTGATTTATCGGTTCCGCCAAAACCTTGAATGTATTTGACGTGTTCTTTTATGCAGTTGTCGATGATTTCGGATGGTTCGTCAACTGGCCCCGCCCATTTTGGTTGTGTAAACTCGATATCTCGCCAACACCAGTTACATCTATTTGAGCAGAATTGTAAAGCTGGAGTCATCTGGACGCATCTATGTGAGTTAATATTGTAGAAGGTTTTTTTGTAGCAGACGTCCTCGCACCTGATTGCTTTTTTTGTCCATAAGCATACCTTGATACTGCTATGATTACCAACTACCCTATACCCCTGTTTATAAAGATCTTTGACCTTCTCTTTTGTTAACATGAACTCACCTTTAGATTTTTTAATGTATTAAATATCTCAATATTCTCTTTTTTGAAACATTTTTTATAATGCCCGAGTCTATCCAATTCTTGAGTTATATCTCTGAAAGAATCGAAATTCTCTTTAAACCATCTTAAACCTTTTTCTGTTGGTAAATGTAAAAAAGGATCAGAACCCTGACCTGTTCCATCTCTTGATAATAATTTTTGTTTGACAAATTCGGCTGCTGTTGCACTAGCATTGGATGGATGTATCCTAAAACAGTTAGCAAATCGATTTATTGTTAAATTAGGAAATAGTAAAAAACTTGAAAAATATAATATATCATGTTCCCTAATCCTGTTTCCTTTAATCAATCCTTCTACCTCTTCTTTTTTCTTATGCGAAGGTATAAACGTTAATATATTTTTACTAAAAATATTAAAATCAGATTCCCTATTTGACCGATTATAGCCAATACTTACAAAATTTATATAAAATTTTGGATTTTTAAAATTTAAATCTTTGATTATGTTAAGGACCAGGTTGATCTCCTTTTGATCAGTCATCCCCCATTGTAGTTTATTGCTTCTTTTATCTGCTGTTCCTTCCGCTGAAAAAAATCCTGCTAAAAATCTAAATTTAAATTCTTTTGAGCTTTTCCTTAGAATAAAATCAAAATTTTCAAATACCTTGGTTAAGATGGTAGATAAAGGTGTATTTGCTAATCTGATTATAGCTGTCAAACCATTTGCTCCTTCTGATAAGTTGTTTGTTTTGTTGGGCTTGAATTTAATTTTATTAAGGCCTACTTTGATTAAATTTTCTTTTAAATCTTTAATTCTTGATTCTAAAACTAAATTTCCGTATTGGATTCTTATATCACATTTATTTATATCTTGATTTAAGGATTTCAAATAATCTACAAAATATTTTATATTTTCTATATCATTATTTCCAAATCCAATATGTTTTATTATCTTACTTCTTTTATCAATTGATGTCAGACCATCTCCAATCCATAAACCTAAAAAAACAGGGTCTAAAGTAAATTCTTTAGGTACTATATTTGAAAACTTATTTCCTTTTCCCTGTGACTCTATTTCAATGATATCTTCATTTTCTGAGATTATATTCCAAACATTCCCTCCTTGTTTTCTTTGTCTTTGTTTTTTTTGGTTTACTAATGATCTTATTATTCTTTCACTATTTATTATTGGGTATCCATTTGTAAAATTTAAGTTATTCTTAAAATCTTCAATTTGTAATTTTTGATTAGTTTTCATTTCAAATTACCTACTTGCTTCTTGGTTGAGACTATGTAAATGATTTATATACTTTCCGGGGGTCCGTGTCCAGTGGGTTGTGGGATAGAAAATCATAATTTGATAGTTGAAATATTGTTTAAGGTGATTTAGATATAAAGGAAATTATTATCAAAAAAATATTTTAGTTGAATAGTTTAAATGAGGATATTTAGTTCATTATAATAGGGAAATGAAAATATATATAAATGTTGATGAAAAACATGAATTTATGTCAATTAAAACTGCTGTTGAGAAGCTTGAATCACATGCTGAGTTCTTGAAATGGAAGGAAGGTCACAAAGATGCTTATTTGTCATATGCTTTTACTGTTCTTGAAGATGATAAAGGAATTGAATGGCAGATTGGTTTTTTTAATTCGGCAAGCGATAAGATTACAGCATTCACATTTAAGGGAGACGATATAGTTATTTGTGCTGATGAAGATGCTTTCAAGAAAGAAGAGAGTAAGATTCTAGAATTGGATATGAATAAGGTTAAGATTAATGTTGATAATGCAATTAATAATGCTGAAGAGTTTCAGAAGAAAAAATATCCTAATGAAGTTTCAACAAAAGCGATAGTGATATTACAGAATCTTGCAAAAGAGGGGCTTGTTTGGAATATAACTTACATTACTAAGAGCTTTAATACTTTGAATTTGAAGATTAATGCTGAAGATGGGAAAGTAGTTAGTGACAAATTGTCGTCGATATTGGACTTTCAGAAGAAATAGTTAGACTGATACATTTTCTAGATATCCGTAAAATATTTTTTAAAACTGTCAGAAATTTAAATTTCTGAGCATGCTCAAAAACCGGTAAATATTTTTTAATAATTGGTTTTTGACATATAGTTTTAATCTCACATGTATTTATATAGGAGTACGGTTTACTTCATTCTAGATTTTTTGGGGTGTTGTCATGATTACTGTTAAAATACAAAAGATAAAAGATAATGCTGTTGTTCCTTCTTATGCTCACAAGGGTGATGCTGGTGTCGATTTATATTCTACTGAAGATTATGTTTTAAGTCCGGGCAATAAGATTTTAGTTTCTACTGGTATTAAGATTGCTTTGCCAATCGGTTATGAAGCTCAGGTAAGACCTAAGTCAGGACTTGCTTTGAAGCATGGCTTAAGTATTGTTAACACTCCAGGAACTATTGATGCTGGATACAGGGGAGAAGTAGGTGTGATTGTTATTAACCATGGGCAAGATGAATATAAGATTGAGAAAGGAAATAAGATTGCCCAAATGGTTTTTAACAAAATAGAAGAAGTTAATTTTGAAGAGTCCGGAGATTTAGATGATACAAGTAGAGGAGAGGGCGGGTTTGGCTCTACAACACTGAAATAATTATTAATTCCAACACCCCCACGTATTGGATTAACGGCTATGGCCATCTGGCCATAGTTTTTTCACAATCAAAAAAAAGAGGCGATTTACTTTGGAAAACAAACCAATAAGTTATAACACAATAAAAAAGAACAAGACTTTAGAGGGATTTTTTTCTAAGAAAGAGAAAGAAACGGATAAGGTTGAGAAGAAAGAGTAGTTGACAAAATATTTTTATAAGAATCTATGTTCCCTTCTGTTATGCTTAATAAGGAGGGGGAAGCTACTGTAATAATTGTTATAGTATTTCTAGTTTTTATTCTGATATTTGGGTTACTTGGGATTAGGCAAAGAGAGTGTAGTGGGAACAGTGAATGTGGCGATACAGAGTACTGTGGTTCTGATTTTTAGCTGTCACGAATATCCAAATATCCAGGTTACTCAAGTAGATTATGTAAAGCCTGCTTTAATTGTAGGATTTGCTATAATAATTGGTGTTCTGATATTGAAGTTTGTTGATGTTGGTAAGATCAAGGATAGATTTGGAAGGAAGAAGGAAGAGAAAAAAACTGAAGTGAAGGAAGAGGGGAAACCCGAAGGTGAAGTTGTTAGTAATGGTTCAAATGTAACTTATTTTAACTATCCCCCATTTCCTTATCAATATTCTTTAGGCGGAAAGAGTGAGGATTCTTATAAAGATTCAGATAAGCAGTATAGTGATGATGAAGTTGTTTAAGTTAAGAGAATGTCTATTTCTTTTTTTATTTGATTGAAAACTTCTTCTTTTGTTTTGGAAGCGTCAATTATTTTTATGTTGTCGGTTATATGTTGTTTTAGTTCTAAGAAGTTTTTTCTTAGAGTTTGCATGAATTCTAATTGTTCGAATTTCTCTTTTTGTTTTCCCCTGTTTCCTATTCGTTCTAATGCTATTTCTGGCGGGAGGTCTAGGATGAATGCTATATCTGGTTGTTTGAAGTCTTTATTTAGTTCGATTACTTTGTTTAGTTCTATTCCTTGAGTGTGTTGAAAGGCTATGGTTGAGTAATAATATCTATCGCAGATTACTATGTTTATATTAGTAGCGGAGTTTAGGAATGGTAGGATTGTTTCTTTGAGGTGGTCTTCACGGTCTTTTATGTATAAGTCTAAGAAGTTTTCTGCGTTTGCTTTTGGGTCTTTTTCTGTTTTTAGGAGTTCTCTGATTTCTTTTCCGTATTTGCCTGATGATGGTTCACGGGTTGATAGAATTTTGTAATCTTTGCTTTTTGAGAATAAGTAGTTATGTAATCTATTTATCATCTCTCCCTTTCCTGAACCGTCTAATCCGTCAAGAACTATGAATATGTTTTTCATGGGTTTTGTTATTTGAGGTGTGTTTATTAATTTTTTCATTAAGTTTAACTATTTGTCATTCTCAACAAGAATATGATCCATGTATGAAGGATGAATTCCGTATCTTGTATCATTGACTCTTACGTAATAGGGTCCATTTCTAAAAGGGTGGCTTATAATAGAAATATCTGCTCCGCCTAATACTCCCATCTCCATTAATCTTATTCTAGCTGGTTTGTCTAAATCTAATGTAATTCTTGAGACGGAATAGTTTTCACCAAACACTGCTTCACTTAATGGGCATTCATTCATTTTTTTAATTTGTTGGAGATGATAATTGTTATTTAAATATTTTTAATCATTACGGTTAATTTTGTTAATCATTGGTTAAACTTTTTTAATTATTAAATAAAAACGGAGGGATTAATTAAACGAAAGGTTTTTAAACGTATTAAAATCACTCATACTCACCAATGATTAGTATGGTATGAACCATACATGAGGTATACAAATTCTCATGTTTGTTACCCGGGGAGGAAAAAATGACTGAAGAACCATCAAAAGAAATTATTGATAATGTATTGGAAGCTATTGAGTTAGCTAAAACTACAGGAAAATTAAGAAAGGGTACTAATGAAACTACAAAAGCACTAGAGAAAGGTACAGCAAAGCTTGTTGTAACTGCTAAAGACATTAGTCCACCAGAGATTGTAATGCATATTCCATTACTAGCTGAAGAAAAGGAAATACCCTGTGTACAGATTCCAAACAAAGAAGATCTTGGAGCTGCTGCTGGTATTGATGTTGGAACCGCAAGTGTTGCAATTGTCCAGGAAGGCGAAGCAAAGGACCTTATTAAAAAGGTTAAGGCTAGCTTAGGTGGAAAGAAGTAAAATGGCTGAAGATAAGAAACCAGAAGGAGAGCAGAAGCCTAGAAAGAGAGATAATAAGGGTGCTCCTGCTGAAAAAAAATCAACAGCAATAAGATTTTCAATTGCTTATCCTGCTAGAGTTGAAGAAGTAAGTGGTAGAACTGGCACTAGGGGAGATGCAATTCAAGTAAGATGTAAGGTTTTAGATGGAAGAGATAAAAATAAAATTCTAAGAAGGAATGTTAAAGGTCCTGTTCAGAAAGGAGATATTTTAATGCTTAGAGAAACTGAGATTGAAGCTAGGCATCTAAGCAAAGCAGGAAGAGGTATGAGTGGTTAAAATGGCAAAATGCACTTTTTGTGGAGACACACTTGAACCTGGAACAGGAAAGATGTTTGTTCAAGTAGATGGAAAGGTCTTATATTTCTGTAAAATGAAATGTGAAAAGAATATGATTAAACTAAAACGGAAGCCCATTACAACAAAATGGAGTGGGAGGTTTGAGAAGAAATAAAATGGCAGTTGAACAAACATTAGTTTTGATTAAACCTGACGGACTGATAAAATCGTTGACTGGGAACGTAATCACAAAGATGTCTGAGACTGAGTTGGTAATAGTGGGGTCTAAGATTGTTCAAGTAACTAAAGAGCTTGCTGAAGAACACTACCACCACCTTAAGGATGAGAAATTTTTTGGTGAACTACTCAAGTATATTATGGGTGAATACCATACCAGAAGGATTATGGCACTGGTTTATGAAGGAGAAGGTGCAATAGCTAAGGTTAGAAAGATTGTAGGTTCTACGCACCCTGAAGAAGCATCGCCTATATCAATAAGGGGTAAATATGGTAGAGTAACTGAGAAAGGTATTTTTGAGAATGTGGTTCATGCTTCAGAAAATAAGAATGAATCTGAAAGAGAAATTAAATTATGGTTTAGACCAGATGAGATTGTTCATACCATTTATCCTACTGAATCAAAGGAAGTTCGGAGAACTGTCTTTTTCTGGAAAGAAGGTAAAAATTAAATGAAAATTATTTTTTGGGAGGTTTACTAAAATGGGAGAAAAGATGTCTGATAAGGTACAGAGGATTATGAGGATACCTGCTCAGGTTAGGAATATTTGTACAAGTGCTCATATTGATCACGGTAAAACTACATTCACAGATAACTTAGTATCTGGTGCTGGGATGATGTCACAGGACTTAGCTGGTAAGCAGTTAGTGATGGATTTTCATGAAGATGAACAGGAAAGAGGAATTACAATTGATACTGCTTCGGTTTCTATGGTTCATGAATTTGACAATAAAGAATATTTGATTAATATGTTGGATACACCAGGGCACGTTGATTTTGGTGGAGATGTTACAAGAGCTATGAGAGCTGTTGATGGTACTATCATATTAGTTTGTGCTTCAGAAGGAGTTATGCCGCAGACAGAAACTGTTGTTAGGCAGGCTTTGAAGGAGAATGTTAAGCCTTCTTTATTTATTAATAAAGTTGATAGGTTAATGAAAGAGTTGAAGTTAACTCCTCAACAGATGCAGGAGAGATTTGTTAAGATAATTGCTAATGTTAATAAATTAATAAGAACTATTGCTCCTAAAGAATACAAAGAGATATGGCAAGTTAGTGTACAGGACGGAACAGTTGCATTTGGTTCTGCATTCCAGAATTGGGGAATGTCTGTTCCTTACATGAAGAGGAAAGAGATTTCATTCAAAGATATTGTTGATACTTACTCTGTTGATAATGATGTTGACAGAGAAGCTGCTGTAAAGGAACTAGCTAACAAAGCACCATTGCACGAAGTTGTTTTGGACATGGTGATTAAGCATTTGCCTGATCCACTTGAAGCTCAGAAGTACAGAATCCCTAAGATTTGGCATGGAGACCTTGAAGGAGAAGATGGGAAGTCATTGTTGAGTTGTAATCCTGATGGTCCTTTGTTTTTTGTTATTACAAAGATTACTGTTGATCCTCAAGCTGGAGAGATTTCAGGAGGAAGGTTATTTTCAGGTACTGTTAAGAAAGGAATGTCAATTTATTTAAATGGTATGAGACAGGAATCAAAAGTTCAACAGGTTTTTATCTACAATGGAGCTAAGAGAGATATTGTTGATAATGTTCCATGCGGTAATATTATTGGTATTGCGGGAGTTAAAGCATACTCTGGGGAAACAGTTACATTAAAGCAGTCAGAACCATTCGAACAGATAAAGCATATTTTTGAACCGGTTATCACTAAGGCAATTGAGGCTAAGAGGCCTTCTGATCTGCCAAAGTTAATTGATGTTCTTCGTCAAGTTGGAAAAGAAGATCCAACTGTTGTTGTTGAGATTAATGAAGAGACTGGAGAACACTTATTACATGGAATGGGAGAATTGCATTTAGAAGTTATTGAGAATAGAATCAAGACTGAGAAAGGTGTTGATGTTAAAACATCTGATCCTATTGTTGTCTATAGGGAAACAGTTACTGGTGCTTCAGCAGAAGCTGAAGGGAAATCTCCTAACAAGCATAATAAGTTTTTCTTTAAAGTTGAGCCGCTTGAGGAAGCTGTTTATGCTGCAGTTAAAGAGAACAAGATTCCTGAGATTAGGATTAAGAAAAAAGATCCTGTGATTAGGGATGCTCTTGTTGAGGCTGGAATGGAGAGTAAGAAGGCTGTTAAAGTTAAGCAGATCTATAATGGAAATATGTTTATTGATGACACAAGAGGACAAGTTTATGGACAGGAAGTTATGGAAATGGTCCTTGATATGTTTGAAGATGTTATGAAACAAGGTCCGTTAGCTAGAGAGCCAAGTGTTAAGGTTAAAGTTATACTAACTGATATGAAATTACACGAGGATGCAATCCATAGAGGTCCTGCACAGGTTTATCCTGCAATTAGAGAAGGTATAAGGGCTGCTATGATGGGTGCTAGGCCTTTGATCTTTGAGCCATTACAGGTATTGCACATTGAAGCTCCTGTTGAATACATGGGAGAGATCTCAAAGTTAGTTGGTAATAAGAGAGGTCAGTTAATAGATATGCAGGAAGAGAATGCTCTTGTTGTTGTTAAGGCTAAACTGCCTGTTGGAGAGATGTTTGGATGGAGTTCTGAGTTACGTTCTTCAACTGGTGGTAGGGGAAGTTCTTCTTTGGTTGATCAGATGTTTGAGAAGCTGCCTGAAGAGTTGCAGCAGAAGGTTATTTCTGGGATAAAGCAAAGGAAAGGACTTACTGATGCTCATGTTGGTGGTTAGTTTTTTTATTCTTTTTTTCCATTACGGATTAGATTTTTCTCCAATGGTTAAAATTTTTAATAATTAAATAAAAACTAACAATATTTCTATATCTGAATAGCCTCTGTTTGTGGTTGATAGAATTTATCTCCCCTGATTTCTAATTTACCTTCAGCGGCCCAGTCTTTCACTCTTTCATCATGAGTTCTAATTCCATTTAATCTGAATGCTTGGAGTTCTTCTCCCTGATCATCATGAACTGTAACGAGACCTATATTTCTAAAATATCGCACATTTGCAGCTCTAGTTTTTGTTATCCATTCTTGTGGGATTCCATCTACTGATCTCTTTAATTTTTTGAAATCTATACCTCTATCATCATACCATTGGTGCCTTTCACTCTTTGCTTCTTCGTCTTCTTGTTCAGGCGATTCAGCGTGAGCCCTTTTGTCTTGGTATTTTTTGATCTTATCTTTTAGATCAGCAACTTCTCCCCTTAAGATGGCTTTTGCTAAAGCTGGATCGTATTGCCTTTCCCCATTTGTAAATACATGAGTTTTATGTTCATTATATTGGTCTTTGGTTACCCATTCAATACCATATTCAAGAGAACAGACTTCCCTTAATTCGTCATCTTGTGAAACTGCAGCCGTCATTACATCACCAACAGCTGAGTATAGATCTTGATTTCTTGTTCTGTTATCTTCTCCTGCAAACCTTCCAGCATATTCTCTAGTCCATAAATAAGCAGAGAATAAATCTCTCTCAAGTTCATTTAAATCCATTTCATGATGTTCTGAGAACGATTTAAATCTATATTTATCTGATAAAATATCTACTAATCTAGCATTATCACTTCTTTTTTCACTAACTCTAACATCACGTAAACTATGATAACCGTCTAATTCTTGAGGTGTTTTTATTGCTACTTCTACATCATGTTTGTCAGCTATTTTTTGGATATCGCGTGCTAGCTTTCCTGTTCTATCCTGGATAACATAACTTATTCCTCCACCATATTCAATAAAATCTGCTAATTGTTTTCCGCTTCTGGTTCCTAGATGTTTGCCCGACTTCATATCTACTAAATCGTCTAATTCAAATGCTACTAACCTGCCTTGAGAATGATAGTCAGCTACTCTAAATGATCTAGCTGTATCAATCTTATATTGATGTTCAATATCTGGGTCTTCTAAAGCAAGTAAAATTCCACCAAAAAACTCAAAGATATATCCATATGAGAAGTGGAAAATTGGATCATTATTTTGTTCTCTTTTTGGAACTAAACTTCTGTATTGCTCTCTTAATTCTCTAAGTTCACTTTCTAATTTTAATTGTGCTTTGTCTTTTGGATTTGAGGGTTCTTTTAAAGATGTGTAGCTTGTTGTTTCTTCTGATTCATTGTTACTTTTGGATCTTATATCTGGGAAAACTGAAGATAATAGTCCTTCTTTTCTTTGTTGGTCTATAGTCCCATCATCATTTGTTGCTTCTTCGTTTATCCAACTTAAAAATGCTTGATAAAAGGCATTACCTCCTTCGACTTTCCTAATTGGTCCTCTTGAAAGGCCCTGCCATTCTGGATGATTATTATATTCTGCAACCCAATCATCTATTGTTGTATAAGTTGACCAACCTTTATGTTTTGGTTTAAAAATTGTTTCAAAAAGTTCTCTTTTTCTTTCTTCATCAATAACTCCATCATCTGTGGCTTCTTCTATTACCCACCTCCTAAAAGCAAGATAGAATGCGTTTCCTCCTTCTACTTTTAATATTTCATTTGTAGATTGGCCATGCCAATTGGGATGATTGTTATATTCTTTAACCCAGTCATCTAAAGAAGTATAAGTTGATCGGTCTTTATAAACAGGGTGGAAAATTGTCTCAATAAGTCTTCCCTTTGTAATATTATTAACAACCCCATTTTCATCTGTAGCTTCTTTTAGTGTCCATTTATTAAATGCATCATAAAAATTCCTTCCTTTATTGTCTTTTTGAATTTGACTCGTACTTAGTTCAGCCCAATCTGTATGTAATTCACGGTAAAGAACAAAATCACCAATATCTTCAAGGAGTTTCCATCTTCTACTATTTTCAGGATGTTCATCTTCATGTTGGACAAATCCCCTAACTCTATCAATAGTGTCATGACTATAAAGATCTGGTTGACCTACAAGCATTGCATCTAATGTGTCTTCTAATCCCATCTTATTGTATACCAATGGCTATTCTCGCCTTGGTATGTGAGAATAAGCTGGTATTTGCCCTATATAAATCTTTCGTTTTGTTGTCACTTAATAGTGACAAATAGTTAATAAACTAGCTGTGAAAACCTTTATAAATAACCTAAATAATGAGTAAAATTATGAAAAAACCTTTGGTTGTTGGGCATAGAGGGGCTGCTTCTTATGAGCCGGAGAATACTCTTAGGTCATTTGATAAGGGGATTTCTTTAGGTGTTGGTGCGATTGAGTTTGATGTTCATTTGAGTTCTGATGGAGAAGTTGTTGTTATTCATGATGAGACGGTTGATCGGACAACTAATGGTAAAGGTGCTGTTAAAGATATGAGTTTTGATAGGTTGAGGAAGTTAGATGCTGGTGAGGGTGAGCAGATACCTTCACTTCAAGAAGTTATTGATCTGTATAAGGATAAAGCGCTTATGTTGATTGAGTTGAAAGCTGAAGGTACTGCAAAACCTGTTGTTGATATATTAAATAAGAGTGAAGCTTGGGATAAGGTTATTGTTATTTCTTTTTTACACGATTTGGTTAAAGAAGTTAAGCAGTTAGACAAAAGGATCAAAACAGGAGTGTTGTTTGTTGGCAGACCGATTAATGCCAATAGACTTGCTAAAGATGTTAAGGCTGATGCTTTGGTTATGTTGTACAAGACTGTTGATAAAAGAATAGTTAGAGAAGCCCATAAAGAAGGGTTGAAAGTGTTTATTTGGAATATTGATGATAAATCTGAGGTTAAGGAGTATGTTAAGTTAGGTGTTGATGCAATTAGTTCTAACAAACCAGATATTGTTATTAAGAATTTATAGTCCGCCTTCTTCTAATATGTTTCCTACTCTTATGTTTGCTCCTTGTTGTGCATACTCATTTGAGTTGAAGTATCTTATTAGCTGCTGAAGGTATTGTGCAACTTGTTCGGGATTGTCCACATATTCTATTGTGAATGTTTTTTCATTCATTGCGCTAAGTTCTAGAGTTATATGGCCTGTGTTTAGTAATCCGTTGATCAATCCGTCTGTATCGAAAGATATCCTTGCAATATTTTTATAATGTATTTCCTTTGAATCAAGGAGGATAAAGAATGCCGTTACGTAGGAGATTAATTTATCCTGTAATAGTTCATACCTTATATTTTGTAGCAGCATATAATTGAAGACAAGTAGTCCAATATAGACTAATACTACTCCACCAACCAAGAAGTAGATAATTTGAGTAGGATCAAATTCTATTCCTAATTCTAAACCTTGAAGTACGTCTGTAAAAACATCAAATCCAATTTCGTTTTTAAAGAAAACTACAAGGAAGATTACAGTTGCAATTGCTAATGTAACTTTAGTGGCATTAACTATGAATATTTTTTTAAAATTAGGTCTTATTGTGTAAGGTTGCATTGATGAATAATTGGTATGTAGGTTAATAAATCTTTCGAATAGTAATATATTTAATACGTTAAGTAAAACCTTTTATCATGGGATATAAAGAAGTACTTGGGAAACTTTATGATCTTGAGAAGTTTGGATTAGAGTTAGGACTAGGTAGAGTTACTGAATTACTTAATAAATTGAGGAATCCTCAAAAAGATTTAAAGGTCATCCATGTAACGGGAACTAACGGGAAAGGTTCAACTTCTGCTATGATAAGTTCCATTTTGGTTTCTGCAGGCTACAAAGTTGGGATGTACACTAGTCCACATCTTGTTAGTTTTAGAGAAAGGCTTATGATCAATTCTGAAGAGATATCTAAGGAAGATGTTGTCAGTTTGTTTAACCGAGTAGATAAAGTAAGGACTGATCAAACTTTTTTTGAGGTTGTAACTGCAATGGCTTTTCTTTATTTTTTTGAGCAGAAGGTTGACTATTTGGTGCTGGAGGTGGGGTTAGGTGGAAGGTTAGATGCTACAAACGTTGTTGGGCCGCTTGTTTCTGTTATAACTAACATTGGACTAGAGCATACAAAGCATCTTGGGGAGACTATTGAGAAGATTGCTTTTGAGAAAGCTGGAATAATTAAAGAGGATGGATTAGTTGTGACTGGTTGTAGTGGGAATGCTTTGGATGTTATTAAGGGTGCTTGTGAAGAGAAAAAAAGTAGGCTTTATGTTGTTAGTGAGAAGTCTAAGTATGAGCTAGGTTTATTGGGGGAGTTTCAAAAGTATAATGCTGCTGTTGCTGTAAAGGTAATTGAGGTTCTTAAGGAAAATGGTGTTAAGGTTGGTGAAGATGATATTATTTCTGGTTTAGCGAATGTTAAATGGAGAGGAAGGTTAGAGTTTGTTAAAGAGAATGTGTTAGTTGATTGTGCTCATAATCCAATTGGGATGAAAGCTTTAAAGGAAGAGGTTTTGAAGGTGAAGGGTAAGTTTGATAAACTGATTTTGATTATTGGAGTTTTGAAGGACAAAGGATATAAGGATATGTTGAAGGCAATAACTCCTTTGGCTGATAAGGTAATTTTAACTAAGGTTAAGATTGATAGGGCTGCTCCGCCAAGTGTTCTTAAGAAATATGTTGATAAGGAAGTTATTATTAAAGATGATGTTAAAGAAGCTGTTAAGTATGGTCAAGAGATTGCTGGTGCTAATGATTTAGTTGTGGTTTGTGGAAGTATCTATGTAGTTGGAAATGCTTTGAGGGTTTTGGATTGCCAAAAACACCACCCTTAAAAAGGGCGGTCCCTTAATATAAACAAAATGAACAAATACTTGAAAGGGAGTTTATTGATTGTTATGGCAATGGTTCTATTCGCAACCATTGGTATCTTTGTTAGACATATTGATATGCCTAATCCTGTGATTATCTTCTTTACCTCTTTGTTTGCGTCAATAGTCTTATTGACCTATTTTGCTATTAAGGGTAGGTTGAAAGGATTAGTTGATGTAGGACATAAGAAAACTCTTTTTGTTTCTGGTATATTGGTTTCGTTTACAATATTGCTTTATTTTATGGCTTACTCAAATACAACTCTTGCAAATGCTGTTTTGACTCATTATACTGCTCCAATATTTGCTGCATTACTTGCTCCATTTTATTTGAAGGAGAAATTGAGTAAAGTGACAATATTTGCTTTGGCGATTTCTTTTGCCGGTTTGATTGTGATTACTAGCGATAGTCTATCTTTTGGTAGCCCCGACCTTTTGGGTATTGTTTATGGAGTTTTCTCTGGATTGTTTTATGGTTTATTGATATTGGTTGATAAAAAATTGTTGAAGGATATCGATTCTAAAGTTGTTTTAGTCTATCAAGTGGTTATCCCTACGTTTTTTATGGCGCCATTCCTTTTTATCTTTGATTTTAGTTTGACTGCGTTTAATCTATCTTTGATTCTTGTTTATGTGTTTGCTCTTATCATTACTGGTACTCTTCTTTATTTTGCTGGGTTGAAGCATGTTAAGGCTCAGGATGCTGGAATAATATCTTATATTGAGCCGGTTACTGTTTTTATATTTGGGTTTTTGTTTTTTAATGAAATTCCTTCAATTAGAACGTATATTGGTGGTGCTTTGATACTGTATTCTGGTTATTTGATTATTAAAACTGAGAGTGAGAGAAGGTAAGGAAAAGTTTAATAAGGGATGAGTTTAAAGTTAGTTTATGGGAATTATTGAGAAGTCAATTGCAGTTGTTATGCTGCCTTTGAGTATATTGATTATTTTAGAAGAAGCTGGGATTTTTTCTTTTGATTTGTTTGTTGACAAATTAGTTATTGGAGCAATACTTCTGATTGGGCTGCAGGTCGTTAGTTTAGTTTTTTCTGTTAAACATCAAGGTGGAGTTAGAGCGATGAATATTGTTATTGGTGTTGTTTTGATAATTCCTGCTTTGATATATTTAATTCCTGCTCTGAACTTTTTTGGAGAAAGTTTAAGTTTGATTTTAGGTACTATGATGTTTGTTGAGTCTGTTTATGCTTTTCATTAGCTTTAAATAGTTCTATAATAAAATTTTTAAGTGAGTATGGATTTCTATTTTTAACTAATAGATGGAGGCGATTGTTTATGGCTGGAAAACCAAGAGTTATTCCTGTAACTGCAGGAGGACATATTACTAGTTTTGAAGCTGCTATGTTAGCTTTGCATAGGGATTTAAGTGATGATTATGATCTAGAAGCTCCGATTGGAGGAGTTAGAGGTCTTGAAGATGGAGATTTTGAACCGATTGATGTATCATTATTAAATATAGATAGAGCTGGAGCCCCATTTGGCGCCGATAGAAATGTTGGAGATATTGAAAAAATTGCTAATAATGTTGATTCTGATGATATTATTGTTATGATGGGTGGAGATAATCACCTTAAGGTGGGGAAGGAGATGTCTGATGCTGGACTCAATGTTGTAGGGTACCCTAAAACTATGGATGGGGATACAAGTGCGTTTATAACTTGCGGATGGGATTCTGCAGTAACTAACTATGCACAAGCTATTAGATTCCATCATACAACTGCAGCAACTTATAGTAGATTATTTTTTGTCCCTATGTTTGGAAGAGATAGAGATGGAGTAATGATTCCTGCTGCTGCTTATGGTGGAGCTGATATTGGGATTCCCTGTGAAGGTGGAAAATTAAGCTGGCAAGAACAGATTCTGCCAATGATCCAAGGGGCTTATGACAGAAATGGAGAGAGGTATGGTTATGAGGCAGTTAATAATCCCTTTGCTGTTATTGCAGTTGCCGAGGGTGCTGTTGTTGAGGAGATTCCTGAACCGCCTGAGCATTTACAAAGCAGAGATAGCCATGGAGAGATAAAGCTACAGCCTGAATGGGTTGCGATGAACCTTGTTCATCTTGCAAAACAATCTGGACTGGCAGCTGCTCAGCAAACTTATACATATAGTGGAAGGGACACGCCTCCGACTAACACAGATATCTTGCTGTCTCAGATGGCATGTTTAGAAATAGCTGATATGATTAGAGAAGGAGATTATGGGCAATGTGTAACGTTTGAGCCCCAAGGTACATTTTATAGGGCCTCAAGAGGAGATTTGGCTGAGGTTGGCCAAAAAAGAACTTTTGTGGATAGTGGGCTTTTTGATTATGAAGCATTGGTACCAAATATTGATGCATTGGAAGCCACTTATGGGAATTTATTCAGAGGTTCTCTTGGAGGGATTCCAAATAAAGATGATTTGGTATCAAGAACTATGTTAAGAGGAAGATAATTTTTTATTTTATTTCTTCTAAATTTATTATTCCAACTTTATCTTCTATTATTCTAGGACAAGCAGTATTAACCCAAGCATCTATGAAAGGGAAGTTTTCTAATTGATTAATGTCTAAGGTGTCTGTTAGGAAGAGGTATACCGATTTATCTTTGAGTTTGTTCTTTAATGCTATTGCGTTGTTTAGTTGTGATTGGCCTTGTTTTGTTGTTACTAGGATTCCTATGTTTTTTGCAGTTAGGAATTTTAGGTAAGCTCCTTTTCTTCTTTTTTTGTATGCTTCTACTTCATCTTTGCTTATTTTTGTTAGTGTTAATGAGATGGGGTTTAGGATGAAGATTGGTTTGTTTATATCGAAAGCTAGACCTAATGGATGGAATTCTCCTGTGCCTATGAATAAGAAGCAGTCAACTTTGTTTTTGATCTTAGCTGCTTTTGAGAAATTGCATCCAATTATTTGTCCCCCTATAATGGCTGTCTTGTATTCTTTTGTTAACTGTCTTTTAATTGAAGGTAAGTTGTGTAGGAATTGGATAGTTGAGACTAAGCCTACTTTTTTTGGTAGTTTGCTTATTATTGAGCTGGTTAGTTTTACGATACCTTTGTGTTTTGCTTCTATGAATACTGTTTTCATGTTATGATAGATGTAATAAGAAGTATATAAGAATTTTGATATTTGAATAAGAACTAATCTTTTTGTTTGTTAATTCTGTTTTTAGGGAAAGTTTTTTAAAAACTATAAATAATAATCAAAATATGAGAGCAAGAAGTTACTTATTGGTTTATGCTTGTGCAATATCTGTTGTAGCTACTGTTTCCCTTGCCTCCATCTACTCCACCCTATGTGAAATTCGTGATGATGTTGCAGTAATACCAGAAATCTATGCCCACATTAATGGAATAGAGGATTCAGTAGATGAGATGGCAGGAATACCAAATGCTGTTAGTGGAATTAAGGCATCAGTAGATGAGATGGCAGGTAGGACAGATAGGATTGATGGTATGCTTGCTGATATTGTAGATCACAGAGAACAAAGAGTTGGTGAATTAGGAACAATAGTTGATGATGCGTACAAACCACCTGAAAACCAATAACTTCTTTAGAATGAAACTACAACAAGAATGAGAACAATTCTTTAACCTTAACTTCAACTCAAATTGAAGTCTTCGCTAGGTATTTATATATGCTTATCTATACTGGT
This sequence comes from uncultured Methanosarcinales archaeon, assembly GCA_964566535.1. Classification (GTDB taxonomy): domain Archaea; phylum Nanobdellota; class Nanobdellia; order Woesearchaeales; family CAZOXR01; genus CAZMIO01. The sequence continues at coordinate 221,633 of CAZMIO010000001.1, forward strand.
TCTTACAATGAAACAAAACAAAATCATGGTCGGGATAATTGCTTTAATTGCTTTAGTTTTTTTTGTTAATCTGTTAGTGCCTAGTGGGAAAGTAGATAATTGGAAGTATAGTGGTGGTGGAGGCATGGATTCTTTTGGTACGGTTGTTCAGAGTATTGGTGGTGGGATAATGAGTAAAAGTGGTTCTTTTGCAGCAGAAGCTTCAATGGGTGGGAGTATTGGTTTTTCAGCTGGCGGTGCTAAAGATATTAATAATTTCAGAGAGAATATTGAGAATGGTTATTTTCCAATGCTTACAGATATAACTTATGAAGGATTATTCTATGATTACTACTTTGAAACTGGACAGGAAGATAAATGTGATGAGTTATTTTGTCCATCTTATTCGTATGCTATTTCAAAAGATCCATTTTCTGGTGAAGATGAATATTATTTGTCAGTTGGACTTAATTCTGGCATTAAAGAGAGTGATTTTGCTAGGAAGAAGTTGAACTTAATTGTTGTATTAGATATATCTGGTTCAATGACTTCTTCGTTTGATAGATATTACTATGATCAGTTTGGAAATGAAGTGATTAATGAAGAAGAAATGCGAAAAAGCAAGATGGAAGTTGCTAAGGAAGCAATTGTTGATCTATTAGGGCATTTAGAAGATGATGATAGGTTTGGGATGGTTTTATTTGATGACTCTGCATATCTTGCAAAGCCCATGTCTAAGGTTTCTGATACTGATATGGGTGCTATTGAAGACCATATCATGGAATTAAGTCCACAAGGTGGAACTAATATGGAATCCGGTATGAAGATGGGGACTCAGCAGTTTAAGGAGTTATTATTTGTTGATACAACTGAGTATGAGAACAGAATTATCTTTTTAACAGATGCTATGCCTAATACTGGGAGAGTTGATAAGGATAGTTTGATAGGAATGGCCAAGGATAATGCTGATGATAAGATATTTACAACTTTTATTGGTATTGGGGTTGACTTTAATACTGAACTTATTGAACATATGACTAAGATTAAGGGTGCTAACTATTACTCTGTGCATAACTCTAAAGAATTTAAAGAAAGAATGGATGAGGGTTTTGAGTATATGGTTACTCCTTTAGTGTTTGATTTGAAGCTTGTGTTAGAAGCAGATGGTTATGAGATTGAAAAGGTGTATGGTAGTCCTGAAGCTGATGAAGCAACCGGGGAAATAATGAAAGTAAATACCTTATTTCCTTCAAAATCAGAAGATGGTGAAGTTAAGGGTGGAATTGTTGTTTTGAAGCTGAAGAAAACTTCTGCTTCAGGTGAGTTGAAGTTGAAGGTGAGTTATGAAGATAGAGAAGGTAATAAGGAAAGTGATGAAAAGGAGGTTGAGTTTGGTGATTCGGATGCTGATTACTTTCAGAACAAAGGGATAAGGAAAGGTGTATTGTTAGCTAGGTACGCTAACTTGATGAAGAACTGGATCTATGATGAGAGGACAGAGAGAGTTGTCTTTAATCCAACTGTTAATAGTGATGATGGGATTGTTGTTCCTGAATTTAGTATGTTAGGCAGATGGGAAAGACAATCAGTTGATTTGAAAGTTTCAAACAGTTATGAGGAATTGTTTGAAGAGTTTATAGAATACTTTGAAGAAGAGATGGAAGAGATTGGAGGTGACAGTTTGAAGAAAGAGGTTGAGGTTATGGAGAGGTTGGTTGAGAATTGATTAATTTTCAATTTCTTTTTTCTTTTTTTCAGTTAAGTGAAGATAATTTTCTTTTGAAGTTATGGATTTACCTGTCTTTTGCTCAATCTCCTTTCGTGTGTTTTTAGCTATCGTTCCTCCTTCAACAGCTGAGTGTTTACATTCACTAAATCCCTTGGAATCCTTTGAGACAGTGATATCAGTAGTTGCCTTTTCTCCAACCATTGTCAGTATCAATTCCCAATCAGTCATATGGTCTCTTAGGTTTTGATTGTTGCGCTTTAAGCTTTTGAATTTCTTATATTCTTCAGTAGTCTTGTCAAATGTAGCTCTTGAAATCTCATTTGTGAGTATTGTGAATTCTTTTTGATTTTCTATATCTCTATTTTTCCATTCTTCAGTCAATTCCTGCCTTACTGCAATGCCCCTTAGCCTTTTATCAATCCAGTCTTTAGGGTAGCCTTTTAATTCATAGTATTCTTTTACTCTGTTTTGAGCTAACTCTGGGTTTTCTATCTCTTGGATTCTGTCATAACCTACTTTTGCCAACCACCTTTTGAATGGTTCTGCTTTTGAAGACGGAATTGACTGAATTATACGAAATATGCCTTCTGTATTGGCACAATTCATGCTTTGAGATCCTCCAGAAGTAGGAATCGAAAGGGTATGTACAAATTGTACCCACCCTTTAGAAAGCTCTTCATCTCTTGTTCTCATTTTGCTAATATACTGCTTTGGGTCTTTGGAATCAGTAAGCACAAATACAATATCTTCTATTACAAACCACCACTCATCCTTAAACCAAGTTCTTCTAATATCTTTTCCTTGAAATACAACTAATGCTTTGTTTTGGTCCATTTTAAAGAAAACTAACTTAAGAATATGGGGAGTGTAGATATTTATAAATTTTCCGGGGGTGTTTGTCCAGTGGTATGCTTAAAATAACCCTTCTTCTGTTACTATAACAACAAATTTTATAAATATCTAGTAATTTTCCTTTATTAGTTATTAATGGAGGGATTTACTATGACAAAGAAATACGTATACTCGTTTAAAGAAGGAAAGAAAGAGATGAAGGAAGAGTTGGGTGGTAAGGGTGCTAACCTTGCTGAGATGACTTCAATAGGTATTCCTGTACCTCCTGGATTTACAATTTCAACTGATGCGTGTGCTGAATATTATGAGAATGATAAGAAATATCCCGATAATCTACAAAAACAGGTAGATGATAAGTTAGAAGAGTTAGAAAAGGAGATGGATGCTAAGTTAGGGGATAATGAGAACCCACTTTTAGTTTCAGTTAGGTCAGGGGCTGCTGTATCAATGCCCGGTATGATGGATACTGTACTTAATTTAGGTCTTAATGATAGTTCTGTTCAAGGTTTAATCAAGAAAACAGGCAATGAGCGGTTTGCTTGGGATTCATACAGAAGATTCATCAACATGTTTGGAAATGTTGTTATGGATGTTCCTCACAAACACTTTGAAGAAGTTATAGAGAAAGCAAAAGCTACAAAAGGTGTTGAAGTTGATACTGAGCTAGATGCTGAGGATTTGAAAAATGTTTGTGAAGGCTATAAAGAAGTTGTTCAGAAGCATGCTGGGGAAATGTTTCCTGAAGATCCTAGAGAACAGCTTAAAATGTCAATTGATGCTGTCTTTAATTCATGGAATTGCAAGAGGGCTATAATTTACAGAAAGATCAATAATATTACTGGGTTAAATGGAACTGCTGTTAATGTTCAGACAATGGTTTTTGGTAATATGGGAGAAACATCTGGAACTGGAGTTTGCTTTACGAGGGATCCTTCAACTGGAGAGAATAAGTTTTATGGTGAATTCTTAATGAATGCTCAGGGAGAGGATGTTGTAGCTGGAATTAGAACGCCTCAACCAATTATTGAACTTAAGGAGATTATGGATGAGAATTATGAAGAATTAGTGAAGATTAGAGAGAAGTTGGAGAAGCACTACAAGGATATGCAGGATATTGAGTTTACAATTCAAGATAAGAAGCTGTACATCTTACAGACAAGGAGTGGAAAGAGAACTGCTCAAGCAGCTATTAAGATGGCTATTGATATGGTTGAAGAGAAGTTAATAGACAAGGAAACTGCTTTACTTAGAATTGATCCAGAGCAGTTAAATCATTTACTTCACAAACAATTAGATCCTATCGGCAAAGAGAAAGCTGAGGTTATTGCAAAAGGACTTCCTGCTTCACCTGGAGCTGCTGTTGGAGTTGCTGCTTTTACAGCTGAGGATGCTGCTAGGTTTGCTGAAGAGGGTGAAAAGGTAATATTAGTAAGGAATGAAACTTCACCTGAAGATATTGAAGGTATGGATGCTTCTCAAGGTATTTTAACTGCTAAGGGTGGGATGACAAGTCATGCGGCTGTTGTAGCAAGAGGTATGGGAAAGTGCTGTGTAGCAGGATGTGCTGATATTATTGTTAATGAAAAGACTAAAGAATTTAGTGTTGATGGTACTATAGTTAAGGAAAAGGACTGGATAACACTTGATGGTTCAGCTGGAGAAGTTATGTTAGGACAAGTTCCAGTTACAGATCCAGAACTAAGTGGAGATTTTGGTGTACTAATGGAATGGGCTGATGAAGTCAGGAAATTAGGTATTAGAACAAATGCTGACACTCCTAAGGATTCTAAAGTTGCTCTGAAGTTTGGAGCTGAAGGAATTGGACTTTGTAGAACAGAACATATGTTCTTTGAAGGTGAAAGGATTAAAGCAGTTAGGGAAATGATCTTGTCTGATGATTTGGAAGGAAGGAAGAAGGCACTTGCTAAATTATTGCCATTCCAGAAAGCTGACTTTAAGGGATTGTTTGAGGTTATGGAAGGCAAACCAGTTAAGATTAGAACTTTGGATCCACCATTACATGAATTTTTGCCTAAGGAAGAGGCTGATATTAAAGAGATTGCTGAAGAATTAGGTGTATCACTTGAAAAGTTGAAAGAGAAGATTGAAGGTTTACATGAATTTAATCCTATGTTAGGTCATAGAGGATGTAGATTAGGAATAACTTACCCAGAGATTACTGAGATGCAGGCTAGAGCGATAATTGAGGCGGCTTGTGAAGTAGTTTTGGAGAAGAAAATCAAGGTCTATCCTGAAATAATGATTCCTTTGGTTGGAAATGTTAAAGAATTAGAGAATCAGAAGAAATTAGTTGTTAAGGTTGCTAAGGAAGTGATGAAAGAGAAGGGAGTTGAAATAGATTATGAAGTTGGAACTATGATTGAGATTCCTAGGGCTGCATTAACGGCTGATGAGATTGCTCTCGAAGCTGACTTCTTTTCATTTGGGACTAATGATCTTACGCAGATGGCATGTGGATTTTCAAGGGATGATTCAGGAACGTTCTTAGGCGAATATGTTGATATGGGAATCTATCCAAGAGATCCTTTCCAAGCTATTGATCAGACTGGAGTTGGAGAATTGATGAAGATTTGTGTTGAGAAGGCTAGGAAAGTAAAGCCTAAGATGCATATTGGAATCTGTGGAGAACATGGTGGAGAGCCTTCTTCAGTAGAGTTTTGCCACAGAATCGGTCTTGATTATGTAAGCTGTAGTCCCTTTAGGGTTCCTATTGCTAGGTTAGCTGCTGCTCAGGCAGCTTTGCGTAAATAAATTTGTCTTAATAGGTGAGGTGGTTTAGGATGGAAATGGAAGAGGAAAAAATAACTATTGCTGTAAATAAACAAACCTGGGATGAATTTAAGGGCTATTGTACTAATAATGCGTTTAAGCTTTCTAAGAAGATTGAGTTAATGATGAGGGAAGAGATTGAGAGAGGTCCCAAGACTAAGAATTTGATTGATGTCTTCAAGGAGATTCTTAATAAACAGAAGAATGTGATGAATAATCATAAATTAGTTGAGCCTGCTCATGAGCCTAAATCTGTTGATAGAGTTGAGGAAGATAAGTTGATTGCACAGAGAGCTAAAGAAGTTAAGGTACCGGAAATAAGACCTTATGGTGTTAGGCAAGAGGTTCCGGAAGAGGAGCCTGAGGATGATTCCGAGGAAGGGGGAGAGGTTGAGAAAGAGAAACCTTCTGTTGCTAGGGCCATATTTGAGAAGTATGTTATGAAGAGGGAGGAGACTCCTCCAAAGATTGTTCCTTACGATGATACCATAAATAATGATGATAAGCCGTTAAGTGGTTACACAGAAGGTCCAAGGATAACTAAGGCTACCCAGGAAGAAGAGCAGACTGCTGTAAAGCCAATAACAAAAGATGTAATGCCTCCTGAAGAAGAGTCAGTTGAAGATGATAATCCTAAGATGATGGGCAATTATAGAGATGCTCCTACAATAGATCAGTTGATGCAGAAAAGGAAGGGGTAAAAACGCGCCGAGGAAGATTCGAACTCCCGACCTATAGCTTAGGAGGCTATCGCTCTTTTTGGCTTCGCCAAAATCTTCTCGAACTTTGGGTTCTTCGAAGTATCCAAGCTGAGCTACCGGCGCATAGGAATAGGGTCTTTGGGAAGGTTTTTATAAGTTTTTGTTTTCATATTCTAAATATGTATATTATTAAGCAGATTCCAGAGGATTTTGTAGTTAAGGAAGTAAGCAATATTGAGGTTAAGGAAGTAGGGGGCTATTCTTACTACAGGTTGAAGAAGAAGGATTATACTACGGTTAAGGCTGTTGAGCTAGTTGGTAATAAGTTAAGGGTTCCTGTTAAGAATATTGGTTTTGCTGGTTCTAAGGATAGAAGGGCAGTTACTGAGCAGATGATTTCTATTAAGAATTGTAATATTAAGGAATTGGTGTTAGATGGAATTAAAATAGAATTTGTTGGGAGGGGGGATGTGCCGATCTCGTTAGGGGAATTAGAAGGTAATGAGTTTGAGATAGTTATTAGGGAAGTTGAGGAAAAACCTGAGAAACTAGATAAGTTTGTTAATTATTTTGGAGATCAAAGGTTTTCTAAAAATAATGTTGAAATTGGTAAGTTAATTGTTAAGAAGAAGTTTAAGGATGCTGCTAAATTGTTGGTCGAGAATGAGACTAATGAGAAGTATAGCGAATATTTAGCTAAGAATCCAAATGATTCTATTGGAATGTTGAGGAAGATTCCTAAAAAGATTCTGATAATGTATGTTCATGCGTTTCAATCTTATGTTTGGAATGAAAGTGTAAAGAAATTAGGGGGTAGTGTAGATAAAATACCCATTGTTGGATTTGGTACTGAGTTTGAAAATGGTGAAGTTGAAAGGGTTGTTGAAGATATTCTAGAAAAGGAAGATGTTAGTTTAAGGGATTTTATTATTAGGGAAATTCCAGAACTAAGTTCGGATGGGACTGAAAGGGATGTTTATGTTGAAATTAAGGATTTAGAGATTTCTGGACTAGAAGATGATGAACTTAACAAAGGAAAAAAGAAAGTAAAATTAAAGTTTAAGTTAAACAAGGGCTGTTATGCAACCGAGGTTGTTAAGGCATTATTTGAGAGCAACTAAAACATCTTTGAATATGCCATCCAATGGTTTTTCTGTATCAACATCTTTGAGTAGCCCTTTTTCTTTGTAGAAGTCAATCAAAGGTTCGGTTTGTTGTTCATAGACTTCTAAGCGTTTCTTAATTGCTTTTGGTTGGTCGTCTGCTCTTTGGTAGAGTTCTCCACTGCATTTATCACATACTCCTTCGACATTTGGTGGGATGTTTTTTATATGGAAAATAGCGCGGCATTTCCTGCATGTTCTTCTGCCAGATAATCTCTGGATTATTGTTTCTTCATTTGCTAGGAAATGAATTACATGGTCAATTTCTGACAGAGCTTCTGCTTGCGGAACGGTTCTTGGGAAACCATCAAGAATAAATCCTTTTTTACAGTCGTCTTCTTGTATCCTTTCTTTTAAGAAATTGATGATTAGTTCATCTGGAACTAATTGGCCAGAATCCATGTAGGATTTTGCTTGATTTCCCAACTCAGTATCTTGTTTTATTTCTTCTCTTAATAAATCTCCAGTAGAAATCTGAGGGATTTTCTTTTTTTCCATGACAAATTTTGCCACTGTTCCCTTGCCAACTCCTGGTGGTCCTAAAAAAATTAAGTTCATCTTGTCGCCTCCTTTAAATAAATAAAAGCCCCCGGGGAGAGTTGAACTCCCGACCTGCTGATTGCTTGCTTTGTAGCTACAAGTCAGCCGCTATAGCCACTAAGCCACGGAGGCAATTAAATAGTTAAGAAGAAATAGTTCATTTATAAAATTTACTATACTACTTATCATAACCAGTAATTGGTCTCCAGAATGGCTCTGGTGTGGGTATGAATGTTCTCAAATTAAGAAATTGTTTAATTTTAGACTGAAACTTATATGCTTCTCTCCAAAGTTCTTTTTCTCTTTTTTCTATTTCCTGGCTTAAAATCCTTTTGTTGTAAAGGTCTAGAAAATTTTTAAGGAACCAATGGTTTTTCCACTCACCCTTGTAGTCTGCTTCGACAACTGGACGTATATGGAACTCAATTTCGCCTTTATTTAGGTTTACTTCTTTTCCTTGATGCATTATCTTATGAGGAACCATATACATCACATGAAAGTCAAAATCTAGGCGGTAACGAAAATATCCACTATATTTTGATTCTGGCATCTTCATAGTTCGCCACCAAACCCACATCTCCATTCCGCCCCTATGAAGTCCTTTTTGGATGTGTTTTTCTAAGTATAGGACCTCAGCATACCTATGGCCCTCTCCTGTACCGGTTATTTGGTCTTCATCTAGAAATCCTTCCTCAGCTAAATATTCATGGAACATTACGTAAAGATTCTTAATATGGAAAACGTCTGAGTATTTTACTTTAAACTCTGGGATGTTTGAAACTACCTCTACCATAATCTCTTCTTTTGAATTATAATTTTATAAACTTTTCGGTATGGAGAATAAGTTAAGATAGTAATGATTATTTCTTTCCGTACTGTTTAAAGCTTTGAACTAGGTCAATCATGTATTTTCCTTCTTCTAGCTTAAATATTAATGGGTCTCCCTTGAACAGGTGGACTAGATCAAATTCATATTTGCCTGGCTTGGTAACTCTAATTGCTTCTAAATCAAGAACAACTGGCTGGTCTTTATCTATTTCCTGCTCAACTAAGTCAAAAACATCTTTTTCTAATTGTTTCTTCTCTGCGTCATTAAGTTTAATAGTACCAGTTGCTTTTTTAACTTCTTCTAGCTTTTCTTTCTTAATGTAGAAAAAGAGTTTGCCACCACAAGAACAGCCTTTTATTATTTCACCTGCTCCATCATCGTAAAACGAACTGCATCTAACACATTGGTGAGGCATATTATCTTCCTTTTTTTATTTTACCCTTCTTTGTCCTATTATTTGGACCTTCTTTGGTGAATAACTGAATTTTATCTGGATCTTTCTTGATTTCTTTGACGATTGCTGCTGGACCAACTATGGTAAATCCTTGTCTGTCTCCAAGCAGAAAATTGACAAAATTTGTTCTTACTGCCTTAAAAAAAGGCTGGTCTTTTCTCTCAGGGTTTATTACTGCTAATTCGATCCCTTTGAACTTTTGGTCGATTTCTTCCATTGCTATTGCAATTAGGTCTGCTTCTTCTTCTTTTTTAAGTCGTCCTTCGAGCAAAACTATTTTGTTGTCCTTCACTACATCAACAAGTTTCTTTACCTTTCTAGCTGGACCTAGGTCCTCTATTTCTCCGTATGGTATAAACTGCAGTGTTAACATTTTTACCTCTTTTTGTCAAAAACCACCATACTAAAGCATGGTGGCGTGTTTCACATGCCACTAACATATAAGGTTGTTTTTGAGCATGCTCAGAATTCCTCCATTTTTAAGAATGGTGGAATTCTGACATTTAAGCTACTAGGGCAAATAGGCCTTCATAAAATTTATCTATGTTATCTCCACGCTTAGCAGAGATGCCAATTACCTCATATTGAGGGAATGCGGATTGAATCTTTTTAATACTTGCCTTTTTTAGGTCAATTTTATTGGCAACTATCATGACTGGTATGTCTCTTGCCTGAAGATTTCCTATGATTGTGATGTTAACTTGTGAATAAGGGTCTTTTGTCGAGTCTAGAACAACAATGACTGTTTCCATCTCATCCAGCCACTTTATCGAGTCAATTATTCCTTTTGTTGCTTCTTTTGCTCTTTTTTTTGCTTCTTTTTCCTTCATCCCAGTTTTTATGAAATCTTCATAATCTATTTTTGTAGCTATACCTGGAGTGTCAACGAGATTGAAAGAAAGTTCTTTTCCGTCTTCATTTTTGATGTTAATCTGCTCTTTTATCTGGATTTCTCTTGTTTCGTGAGCAACGTTACTTACACTGCCCATGTCTTCTCCGAGCCAATCCTGGCAAATTTTATTTGCTAAAGTTGTTTTTCCGCCGTTTGGAGGACCATAGATTCCGAGCTTGACGTGTTTTTTTCCTTTGAAAATATTCTTAAAAACTTTGTCAATAAATCCTTTTATTATTTTAAACATTTATTACCACTCTAAAATCATTTAAGACTCCATTATATAAATTTTTTGCTACTGCATAATATAGTATAATATGAGAGAGTTTATATAGTAATTTACTGTTTTAATTTCTATGGGAAGATTACCATTTGAATACCTCTTAAGGAAGGAACTAGTTAGGAAAGATAGTAGGACTGATCCTAATTTTGGGTGTAAGCCAAAGGATAGGTCAGTTGAAGAGTTGATTAGTTATGGGATTGTGAATATTGACAAACCTCCAGGTCCTACTTCTCATCAGGTTTCTGCTTATTTACAGGATATTTTAGGGATTGATAAGGGGGGGCATTCTGGAACACTTGATCCAAATGTTACAGGTGTACTACCTACTGCTTTATGCAAGGGGACTAGGATTGTTCAGACATTATTGACTGCAGGTAAGGAGTATATTGCACTGATGCATCTGCATAAGGAAGTGAAGGAGAAGAAGGTTAAGCAAATTATGAAAAGTTTTGTTGGGAAGATTATTCAGAAACCTCCTGTAAAGAGTGCTGTTAAGAGAGTTGAGCGAGAGAGGGAAATTTATTATATGGAGTTCATGGAGATGGATGGGCAAGACGTACTCTTTAGGGTTGGATGTGAGGCTGGGACTTATATTAGAAAATTGATCTATGATATGGGGAAGAAGTTGAAAGTAGGTGCCCATATGGCTGAGTTAAGACGTACGAAAGCAGGGCCTTTTGATGAAAGTACGCTTTTTACATTACATGATTTGGCTGATGCTTATCATTATTATAAATCTGAGGGGAATGAGAAGTACATTAGGAAAGTTGTTCAACCAATGGAGAATGGAGTTGAGCATTTAGCTAAGGTTTGGGTGGTGGATTCAAGTGTGAGTAGTTTAACCCATGGTTCTGACTTGAAGGTGCCGGGTATTGCTAAAGTTCATGATCAGATTGAGAAGGGAGATAGAGTAGGAGTGTTTAGTCTGAAGAATGAGCTTATTTGTTTAGGTATTGCTAAGATGAAGACTAAGGATATGTTGAAAGATAAGGGTGTTGCTATAAAAACTGAGAAAGTGTTTATGGCTGATGATAGGTATGAGATTAAGACTTAGTAATTATATCGTTTTGTATTCTTTTTGATTCGTTGAAAATTGATAAGAACACTTCTTCGACGAAACTTTCATCAAGGCCTTGTTCTTTTGCCATTGTTTGAAGTTTTTTCATGATTTGCTGTTCACGCTGTTCGTCAAAGATTGGGATGTCGTTTCCTTTTTTGTACTCTGCAATTTCTGGCATTAATGACATTCTTTCTGCTAGTGCAGTTATGATTACGACGTCTATTCTGTCAATGTGTTTTCTGACTTTTTTTATTAGTTCCATGTTTGCCATAGATTGTTAGATTTTGGTTGAGTATTTAAAGTTTTTGTTAAGAAATGGTTGTATATTATAGATTATCTCTTTCTTCTCTCTTTATTTTTCTCTCAATATAGATTCCAAACTCATGCTAAAGAACAACAACCAATTTAATGCGGAACCATTCTCTCAGCAAATGTTTTTTGATCACGTAAACTTACTGAAAATCTTTGTTCAACTTCTCTTAGAATTTCCCTCTCATCGTCAAGCATTTTTGTTAGAGCTTGCTCTTGGCCAGAAATAGATCCATACACCAGATGTATTAACGTTCTCACATGTTGAGTGATTTCTCCCCTTTTCCTCCTTAATTCTTCAAAATATTTGAACAAATTCTCGGGGTCATTATCACTTAATAGATCATATAATCTGTTACAATTCTGAAGGACTCCTTTAAGTATACTCATAAATGTACCATTAATAATCCTAACTGTTTGTTGATCAAGTGATTCATCTCTTATGTGTTTTAATTGACTCTCAAAAAATCCATAAACCTCAAGTTCATTTCGATCAAATCTTGGACGTTCAATAACCCCCCTTAAATCTGCTTTTATATCCTCCTCAATATGCAAATCAGCGGAAATTTCTCTCTCAAATTCTTTGGAAGCAGTTAAACCTCTTTCTGAAAAACGTTTCTCATCTCTAACCAGCTTTGCTAACTGATTAATTTGTTGTAATAAGGAATGAAGATAAAAAAATACTCCTTTTAGTCTTACAAGGGCTCTTTTTCTTAACTCTTCATCTAACTCAGGTTCATAATTATGTTCACCACGTCCCTCAAAATATCTCCTCCCACTTTTTGTTTCCAATTGATAATGTCTAGCCTGGTCCCATCTTGATTTATAAGCCTCCCTTCTATGAAAATTAACGTGTGATCGAAGATCTCTCTCACTTCCTAAAGTAGCTAATGGTTTTCTCAATTCATCTAAAGGATGAGCTTGTTTTATTCTATTAGTTATAATCTTAATTTGAACTCTAGCTCTATTGACCAAAACTGCAATCTTTTTTTCCTGATATATTAATTGACAACTGATTCTTGATGAGCCTCTTCCGCTTTTCTTATTCCTTCTAACTCTGCTTCAAGTCTTTCAACATCAGCTTCAGCCCTCCTCTTATCAACTGCAATCTCACCTTTTTCTCTTCTTAATTCCGTAACAGCTTCTCTTAATTCCTTAACTTCATCTCTTAAACCATCTATTGTAGAATCTTTTGCTGCAAGTGCTCTCTTGGTCTTTGGAAGTTGCATATTTATACTTTCAATCTATTCATTTAAAAATATTCCTATTTTATAGAATTAACCTTACTCCAACCCATCAAGAACTATCATTCTGTTAGAATTCTGAATAAGTTCATAATTTGTTAATTGCGGATTTGAACTTACTCTTTTCTTTATTCAAATTAGAGATTTCTTTAGTTAAGTGTTGTTTTATTTTATTTAGTCCTAAGTTTCCAGTTGCGCCTAAATGTTTCTTTTCTTTTATGTTCTTTATTGGGTTGGTAGTTTTTAGTTTGTCTAGGTTTAGTGCAACGTCTTTGTATGCAACTCGGAAGGGGATTCCTTTCTTAACTAAATCTAATGCTTTGTCTGTTGCATAGAGCTCTTTTGTACAGGAAGCTATGCATTTTTCTTTGTTTACTTTTAGTTTGTTGATTGCCAAGTTCATTATGTTTAATGAAGATAATGCTAGGTTGAATCCTTTGATCAAAGGTTCTTTAGTTAGTTGGTAGTCGCGGTTGTAGCCAGAGAACTGGTTTTTGATTATGTTTTCAACTTGGAATTGGTATGACTGCATAACAGACACTTTTGCACGGATTAATTCTAATACATCTGGGTTTTGTTTTTGTGGCATGATTGAGGAGCCAGTGCAGATTTCTTTTGGTAAACTGATGTAGTCGAATTCTTTTGTTGAAAATAGGATTAAGTCGGTTGCTAATTTACCCAAGTCTAGCATAACTTGTGTTAAAGCGTTTAGTATTATGCTTTCTACTTTGCCACGGCTGTTGCTGCAGTACAAAGTATTGTTTTGGACTTTATCGAAGCCTAACAGGTTGGAGACTAGTTTTCTGTCTATGTTTAAATTTACGCCATACCCTGCTGCTCCGCCTAATGGGGATTGGTTGTTTAATTTGTATGCTGTGTCTAGTAGTTGTAGATTGTCCATTAATGATTCTAGGGATGCTGCTGACCATAAACCTACTGAAGAGGGCATTGCTTTTTGAGTGTGAGTATAGCCAGGCATTGGAATTTCTTTGTTGCTGTTGCTGAGATCTAGTAAAGATTCGCATAAACAAAGTAATGTTCCTTTTATGTTTAGTAATTGGTCTTTGCTGTATAGTCTTGTGTCCAATAATACTTGATCATTTCTAGAACGTGCTGTGTGTATTTTCTTTCCTAAGTTTCCTAGCTTTTTTGTTAAGTGATTTTCAACTGCTGTATGTACGTCTTCGTCTTTTTGAGTTATTTTGAAGTTATTATTGGTTAGAATCTTTTTTAATTGTGTTTTTAGTTTTGTTAGTTCTTTACTGTTGATTACTTTAATTTTGTTTAGCATAGTTGCATGAGCTATAGAACCTAAGACGTCCCACTTTAATAGCTCTTTATCTAGCAGATAGTCGTTTCCGACTGTGAATTTTTCTATTTCTTTGTTTACGTTGTAGTTTTTTTGCCAGAGTTTTGTCATCTTAATCTTTTATTCTCCAATACGGTTAATTTGGTTTTCCAATGGTTGAAATTTTTTAATATTAAATAAAGACTGTGGTTCATTAGCAATTTCACTGCACCACTATCCTCAAATGAAATTGCGAATGTGTCTCGTCTTTTTGATTTATATTTTAATTGTTTATTGGTAAGTTTTTATTAGATTATAATCTAGTATATTACTTTATAAACTTATTGACTTGTAGAAAACAGAAATGGACATTGATGTCTTATATAGAACAAATAGTGAGTAGAATTGATATTTTTATTATCTATAGTTATTTTGATGGTGTCTTACGATCTGACTAACGTCGCCAAGTACAGCTCGTGCTGTTGTTTCAGGACCTGCTCCTGGCCCTTGCATAATAAGTTCTTTGCCTGGTTCATCTAATTGAATCCTTAAGAGGTTTGTTGTGCCCTCTAACATCCCTAGTGGACCGTCAACTGGAACTTGTTCTAATCCAACGTCCACTTCAACTGTATGTTCTGCCCTATTATAAGACACTGTACCGCAATATCTGAATGTGTGCCCTTCAGAGACGTTTCCAAAATAATCTCCTAATACGGCATCGTGTTCTCTAATTGCTTCAACAAAATCATCCTTTCCAAGAGAAGATAGTTGACTAGCTACAGCTTGATAGTCAGCAGGACTAGAAAATGCCCCCTCAATAAATGAACGGTGGTTGACCATTACATCACCTGGATTGACACCAAAATGATAAGCAACTAACTCCCCTATAATTATCATCTTATTTCTCACGTCTTCACCTGAGAAGTCGGTCCATGGAGTTGGCTCTGTATACCCTTCCTCATTAGCAGCTCTTGCTATTTCGGAGAAGGCTTGTCCTTCTGGAAGTTGATTACATGCATATGCTAAAGTGCCACTGACGCAGCCTTCTGCTCTGAATTCAGATGGATGTTCTGTTGTTAATGTATGGATAACTCTTGTTGAGATTCCTATGTTAGCGCCAACTGTTGCACGAAGAGCTACCCTTCCTTCGAATGCCAGCTTAATCAGATCATACGCCATCTCTACTCCCCTTACTGTATCCTGAACAAATGGATGTTTGTTGGCTGCTGCAGCGTACGCGCCTTCGTCAACGACTGCGTGATGAATGAGTGGAAGTGTGTCTTCTGAAGCAGTAACGTCTACAATAGCAGTGTCCCTACTTGAATCAACAACGGCATCTAAAGATGCACTTGTGAATGGGCCTGGTGAATATCCAAGCGTTTGGCCAGTAGGGAATTGAGCTAATCTATGTCCTGCCGATTTATGGTCTACAATTTGAAGTAGGGCATCGTCGCTAATTCCACCAGGACTATCATTATTAGAAGAAATAGATCCTCTACTATCGGCGATTGCGGCAACTCTGACTTTATCTCTATCGCGATATTCAGGAAGCATCTCGAGGACAGACAGTCCAACAGCTCCACTACCAATCATAACCAATTCAATAGGTTTTGCCATATTTTTGGGAAATCAAAATTTGTTTATAAATTTTATGTTACTATTGTTACAAATGAGATTATTCTATGGATAAGTTAAGAATTGGCCTTTCTGTACTCTATCAGATCTTTTATTGTGATCATCTCTAGATTATGCTTCTTTGCGAACTCTTCTAAGTCTTCTAATCTTGCCATTGAACCATCATCATTCATGATCTCTGCGATGATTGCTACTTGTGATAGGCCGGCTAGCTTACACAAATCTACTGCTGCTTCTGTATGGCCTGGTCTGTCTAGAACTCCGTTTCCATTTGCTCTTAATGGGAACATGTGACCTGGTCGGACTAAGTCTTCCGGTTTTGAATCTTTATTTAGGATAACTTTTATTGTTTCTAATCTGTCTGAGACAGAGACTCCTGTTGTGGTGTTTCTTTTTGCATCAATTGAGACTGTAAAAGGAGTATTGAATTTGTCTGAGTTGTCCGATACCATTAGGGGGATTTTTAATTCGTCTAGTCTTTCTGCTGCTGTTGGCAGGCACATTATTCCTCTGGCGTGTTTAAGCATGTAGTTAATCTTTGAAGGAGTTGCTTTTTCTGCAGCTATAACTATGTCTCCTTCGTTTTCTCTGTTTTCGTCGTCAACAACGATAAGGAATTTTCCTCTTTGCATTAACTTTATTGCTGACTCTATTTTTGTGAAATTCATATAAAAAAGGAAGTTTTGAGGTTTTAAAAAAGTATCTAATTTAGATTAAAGGTTGGCTGTTGGTGGTGGTTCTGGTGTTGATGGAGGTTCTGGTTTG
Source organism: uncultured Methanosarcinales archaeon (assembly GCA_964566535.1). GTDB lineage: Archaea > Nanobdellota > Nanobdellia > Woesearchaeales > CAZOXR01 > CAZMIO01. The sequence continues at coordinate 238,146 of CAZMIO010000001.1, forward strand.
TAGTGTTCTGTGGCATAGCCCATTAGTTGTTCAGGTGTTAGTTCTGCTAGGGCTCCGATTATTCTTTTGTCGTATTTGTTTACGGCAATAAGGGCTTCCAGTAGTTCTCCTTCAAATCCAGCTTGCCCGAGGTAGTCTGCTATTCCGCTATCAACTTCTTCAGACATTGACAGAGCTTCTCCAAGTGCAGTATAAAATTCGAATTCTCCATTTCTGGCTTCTATGCCAAGTTCTGAAATATCAATTAGTGAAGAAGGGGTAGCTATAACGCTGGTAAGTCCTTGTCTTATGTCTCCTTGAAATTCATCAATCGCTCTTTCAAGAACTGCTTTAGCTGCCCAACAATAATGAGCTGAGAAAAAAGGATTGTTCCATCTAGCCTTTCTCATTTCTGGGTCATGGTATTTATATTCTCCATCCCCCCTAGTCATAAGTAAATGTCGATGCTCTTCAGAAAAATAGAATGTATCGTCGATGTTAGATGAGTCGTAACTACCTTCATCCCATGGAGATTGTAGTAGACATCCAACTACTCGTTTCTGAAGAGTTCCATCTTTATTTTTTCTTCGTGTCATATCAAATGGAGGTCTTAAAATCCTTTTAAAGTTTGTGAAATTCCCAAATAGAACCGAAAAGTATATAAATATTAATATTAAGATTACTAATAATAGTATTAATATTATTAATATTAATATGTCGGAAATATACTGCGAGTATATTTCTGAGCATGATCAAGAACCACTCAAAAATCATACCACCAGTCCATAGCAAAGGAACTGTGACTGGTGGTTCTTGACAACAAAAAATGGATCCGAAGTTTATAGGGAAGGCGAAGATTACGAAGCAGGGGCAGGTTACCATGCCATTTGAGGCGAGGGATGACCTCGAGATAGAGTTAAATTCAGAAGTTTATTGGTATGAAGTGGGTGATTTTTTGATTGTGCTTAAGGAACTGATAAATCCTAAGGATCTCGCTATTAAGTTGAACAAAAAGAAAGGAGTAATTAAGAAGTAGTATGGCATTCGATAATATAAGTGGATTGTGGTCGCTATTGGCATTAGTTCCATTTATAATAATATATCTCAGAAGGCCAAAGGTGCAGAATAAGATTGTTCCCTCATTAATGTTTCTCGTAAAACAACAGAAGGTTGCAAAACAACATTCTTTCTTTAGGACGTTGACAAGAAATCTACTTTTCTTTCTGCAGTTATTTGCTATCCTCCTTATGGCATTTGCAATTGCGTTGCCCTACATTATTTTGTCCCATAGTATAACTGCTGAGAACACGGTCATTGTTCTGGATGTTAGTGCATCTATGCAAACCAAATATGGCGGAGGGACTAGATTTCAAAAAGCAGTTAATGAGGCTAGGCAATATCTAAGTGGGAGAGTAAGCTTATTGTTAGCTGAGAATACTCCTTTAATTGTCCTTGAGGATGGAGACAGCGAAACTGCTGCCGACCTACTAGGGAAGGTTAAGGCGAAAGCAACATCTACAAATTTAGGTGATGCAATGCTTCTCGGGAAGGAAATACTTGGTAATCGACCTGGAAGGGTTGTAGTAATAAGCGATTTTAGCTATAGTGATGGTATTGATGTTCACGTTGCAAAAAGAATATTATCATCTAATGAAATTGAAGTAGTTTTTGTTGATGTTTCAGGTAATGTAAAAAATGTAGGGATCATAGACATGGATGTTGATAAATATACCACTAAAGTTTATGTCAAGAACTATAATGATAAAGAAGAGACGATTACGGTTAAGCTGGAGGGGGAGAAGGTTGGGAGGTCAGACCCAATTGAGATATTACCTAAGTCTGTTGAGAGTTTTGAATTTAGAACTTCCCCTGGAGTGAGTGAGATTAGCATCGATGTAAAAGATGATTTTGAGCTTGACAATAAACTCTATGTTAGTGCCCCTCTTAAAGATAAGGTAAAGGTTCTCTTAGTTACAGATGATGGAGGTAATAAATTAATTCCTGCACTTTTGGCTTCTGGAGATATAGAAATTGAGACTAAATATTTTTCACCTGAAAGGTCATTGCTTCCAAATTATGACGTGATAATATTGAGTAAATTTCAATATGTTCCTGGAACTTTTGAAGATTTGTCCGACTATGCAAAAAAAGGAGGCAAAGTAATAATATCTGCGCAAGACGATATCGATCAGATGAGGATGGCTGACCTAGCGATGATTAAATCACAAGGAGTCCAACAAAATAATGTTCAGGTTTGCGTTGATGTGTTTAATCAATTCACAAGATATTTTCAGAAGGACAGATGTTTTGCTGCAGTATCTAAATATGTAAGCGGGACTGCTGAAGATAATACTCTTGTAATAGCGTCGACATCAGAAGGAAGTCCTTTGATTTCCCTTAAAGATATAGGCAAGGGTAGTGCACTTTACTATGGTATTTATGATGACAGCAGTGATTTCTGGCAGCTGCCTTCTTACCCAATCTTTTGGGATTCACTGATTAATTTTTTAATTGAGGCAGAAGACATATCTTCTTTTAATTTCAAGGCTGGCAAAATAATCCAGGTTGAGAAGCAGAAGATTAAGACCCCCTCTACAACTACGGAAGCTTCAAGTCTTATTTTAGATGAAGCTGGAATCTATCAATTCGATGGTAAAAGTGTAGCTGTAAATGTAGTTGATGAAAAGGAATCTGATGTTGGAAAGAATGAAAAATTCCAAAACGATAAAAAGAATTTTAAGGTAACTAGTGAGAGTAGAAATAAACATCTCAATCTTGATGTGATATTAATTACAATTGGGTTGATCTTATTGATAATTGAACTTTATGTTGTTAAAAGAAGGGGGGACCTATAACGATGATGTTACTGCCATATTGTATTGGTCAAATCTGCTTTAAGTATAGTTACTTACTATGGTTAATCCCATTACTGTTATTCATCATTCCTTTGATAATAAAGAAGAATCTTGTAAAGTTTAGGAGCGACCAAGAAGAAAAAGAATACAAGAAAGAGAAATACAATTTGAGAAAGATAATGATGATTACAAGGATTGTTATTTTTTCTGCGTTATTAATTGCTCTTGCGTCTCCATATATTTTAGAAGAGAAGATTGTTCCAGGAGACATTTCACTGACAATACTAGTTGATAATTCATCTTCATTTGGTTTGTTTGATACTAGTCTAGTTGATGGAGTGTATAAGGAACTGAAGGATAGGATTCCTGTTGAAATGAGATCCATTGGAAGGGGAGATGTTTCTGCAATAGGTGATGGAATCCTGCAGAACATTCAAGGAGATGATAATGTATTGGTTGTCTCTGATGGATACAGTAATAAAGGTAAGTTGTTGGGAGATATGATCAGTTTTGCTAATGGTTTGAATTCTACAATCAATACGATAAGATTAAAGCCTGTTGAGAGTGATGTAGGAGTTGTGATTGAGGGGCCGTCTCAAACTATACTTGATGTTGAGGAGCTTTTTAATGTTGTTGTAAATAATGTTGGCGAAGAAATTTCATACCACATTACAATACTTGTTGATGGTGAGGCAGTAAGAGATGAGGATGGAAGTGGAGCAAGTACTTATCCTGTATTGAAAAGTTTCTCTGATGGATATCATAGAATTGAAGTTAGGTTAACTAATGTTGGTGAAGGGGATTCCTTTTCAAGCAATAATAAATATTACAAAGCAGTTAAAGTTATCCAAAGGCCGCTAATCTTTCTTGCATCTCAGAAAAGTTCTCCGTTGGAAGCATCCTTAAGGGAAATATATAACGTTGATGTTGGGACTGAGCTTCCTAGTAACTTAGGAAAATATTCTTCTGTGATTATTAATGATATCCCTGCACAGGACATTGCTCCAAAAATTGATTTGTTGAATAATTATGTTTCTGATGGAAATGGACTTTTTGTTATTGGGGGGGAGAGGTCTTTTGACAGAGATGATAGCTTAAAAAGTTTAGATGGAGGAGTTCAGCTTTATCAATCACTGCTTCCTGTGAAGGTTGGAGCTGGTGAAGAGGGTGAGAAGAGTGATGTGAATATTATGGTTGTTATAGATGCTTCTTCAGGAACGGCTAGCCATATTGGCCTTGAGAAGGCATTGGCGATAAGCGTTATCGAAAGTTTGCATCCTGACAATAATGTAGGAGTGATTACATTCTATAGTGATGGGGCGAGCAGAAAAATTGGATTAGTAACTCCAATACTTCCCCTTAAGCAGCATATCAATGAAACAAAAGATAAGATATCCAGACTATCATTTGGAGGGCAGTCGTATTTTGATTATGGGATCTTAAGTGCGCATGAATTATTGAAAAGTGTTTCTGGGAGTAAGAATATTATATTTATCAGCGACGGGTCTACAACTTATAGTAAGCTAAAAGAAGATACAAGACAAGCTGCACTTGATGTTGCGAATAGAGGTACTAAAATTTATGTGGTGGGTGTTGGTTCTTCAATTGATGAGACTAAGGTTATTATTGGCGGCAGTTCTAAGAGGGATGATGAACTTTTATCCCAGATTGCATTATTTGGAAATGGTGCTTACTTCCCAACTGATGCTTCAAACAGACTGAATATATTATTTGGAAAACAAGATAAGAGTCAGAAGGAGACTGATTTTTTCAACAGCTTGTCGATATTAGAGAGTACCCATTTCATAACTTACAATTTAAGTTTGGGTGCAGTTGTTAGTGGGTACAATTTAGTAATACCTAAACCTGCTTCCCGGCTGTTAGTTACAACTAATAAAAATATTCCAATGGTTACTGTATGGAGATTTGGGATTGGGAGGGTTGCTACTTTGGCAACTGATGATGGTACAAAATGGGGCGGCGAGTTGTTGACAAAAAAGAATTCTAAATTGATAACGAAGATAGTAAATTGGGTTATAGGGGATATGAGTAGGAACAAGGAGTTTGATGTGAGTATTAGAGATACTGGTTTAGGGAGGGATACAGATATTAATGTAGTCTCGAATGAATTACCTAAGGCTAAGGGACTTACATTCTACAAGAGAGATGTCAATTTGTATTCAACGTCATATACTCCAAAAGAAACTGGATTTCATACTGTTTTAGGAGCTGAGTTTGCAGTAAACTATAATGATGAGTATGAAAATCTTGGTCTGAATCCAGAATTTTTAAAACTTGTTGAGAGTAGTGGCGGGGAAGTCTTTGAACCAGAAAATACTGATGATATTCTTTCGACAATAAAAAGAGTTTCAAAAAGAATAAAAGTACATTCAACTAACTATGCTTATGTTGTGATTATAGTTGCACTCATAACTTTTATTTATGAGATATTTTACAGGAGGATTAATGAAAAGAGTAAGGAATTATAGTTTGTATTGAGGTGAGATTATGGCTGTCATGAAAAGAGATGTTAACTTTGGGATGTTTGTTTTGATAATTGCGACTCTGCTTGTTTTTGCAGGTTTTACTGCTTATTATCAGACAACTTTTGAAAATCTAACTAGTGAGTATAGGGGTAAATTGGGTGAACTTAGTGATGTTACATCTAATTTACAGCAAGAGAAAATAAAACTGAACCAAACAAGTATCCAACTTCAGATAAAGGCTGAGAAAGAGAAGAGTTTAAATGAGAAATATGAAGAGATGGTGGCTTGGAAGGATAGAGAAGAAAAATCTAAGATAGAATTCCAAGGATTGTACACTGAAAGTCAGGGTTTTTTGGCGACTGCTGAACATGACAGAGATGCTTATAAGGCTGAAAGGGATACATTTGAGGAGGAGAGAGATACGGAAAGATCATTAAAGGTTCAATACAAAGGTAAATGGGATAATTGCGAAGAGGAGTTAGATACATACACTGGATAAGATAACCATTGGAAAAAAGAAAGATGAAACAATTTAAGAAAGTACTAAATGAGATGAACTTTACATTAGATGGCATTCTAATTTTTGAAGAGTTGTTGAATGCTTTGTTAATCTTCTTAGTATTTTATCTATTGTTGACATTTTTCAATTTCTATCCTTTGGCTGCCCTTGGACCGTCAATTGCTTATTTTGTTTTCTTCATTTATGTGAAGATGCAGAAAAAAGATAAAGCTAGATTGGTTGAATCACATTATGATTTATTAAAAGAAAAATTAAGGACAGCTAGAGATAATGCTGCAGTTGAGAATCCTATCGTTGATGAGCTTGAGAAAGAAGTGATAGGAGATATGAAACAAGTTAGAGTTTCTTCCTTTATTAACACAAAGGAAGTTTCTTGGAAGATTACAATAAGTATAGTCCTATGTTTCCTGATTGTCCTTATTGCTGTCTTGAATGTTGATATTGCTAGCTTATCTTCATCAATGATGATGGAAAAATTAATGAATAGGACATTGTTAAAAGGCAAAGGTGATGTTTCAGTTGAACTGAATATAAGTGAGGATATTTATGGGGATGACTCTGTTGCACAGCTGGGAGATAATGAACTTAGCATTAAGATCAGACCTTCGAATTATAAAGTTAGTGTGAGGGAGGGAGGGGATATTGAACGAAGGCAGTTTGATGAAACGTTTCCCTCTGAAGTTTTTGTTGAGTCTTCTGTTGTTTATGAGGAGAACATCCCTAAAGAACAGCAGGAGCTTGTGAAGGCTTATTATGAGAAGTTGAAGGGATAATAATTAGGATAAATAAAAATAAATAATAAAAAGATAGAAATAAAGGATGAATGGTGAAAATGATAAAACTAAAAAAACAAAATATGGGGTGTGATGAGAATGAAAAATTACAAAGAACTATTTGATGGGTTATTGAAAGAGATTGAAAGAGTCATAGTTGGGCAGAGGGAAATGCTTGAACATGTTATCATTGCTTTATTGTGTGATAGCAATGCATTGCTTGAAGGAAATCCTGGGCTGGCAAAGACCCTAGCTATCAAAACTTTGTCAGAGTTGATGGAATTGAAGTTTAACAGGATTCAGAGTACTCCTGATCTAATGCCATCAGATATAACTGGGACATACATCATTACAGAGGAGAAGGGAAAGAGAGATTTCAAGTTTCAGCCAGGGCCAGTATTTGCAAATATTGTTTTAGCTGATGAGATTAATAGAGCGACTCCTAAAACACAATCTGCAATGTTAGAAGCGATGCAGGAGAAACAAGTTACGGTTGGGAATAATACATTTAAACTGGATCCGCCTTTTTTTGTTCTGGCAACACAGAATCCGATAGAGCAAGAAGGAACCTATCCGTTACCTGAGGCACAGGCTGACAGGTTCTTGTTGAAGGTAAAATTAGATTACCCTACACTGGATGAAGAGTTAAAGATTGTTGATGAATACTCTGGAGAGATTAAAAATAGAAGACTGAAGAATGCATTGACTAAGAATCAGCTTCTAACACTGCAGGGCCTTACAAGGCAAGTGCCTGTTGCAAATGACATCAAAAAAAGAGTTGTTAAAATGATTGCAGCTACAAGGACTAACAAACAATTAATCCAGTATGGGGCTTCACCAAGAGCATCAATTGGGCTTATATTGGCTGCTAAGGCGAGAGCATTGATGAAGGGAAGAAATCATGTAAGTAATGAGGATATTGATGCTATGGCTTTCCCAGTTCTTCGGCATAGGATTATATTAAACTTTGAAGCTGAGAGGAAGGGACTTACAACTGATGATGCTATAAAAGAGCTAGTTACAAAACTAAAATGATGATGTTGTGGTGATGATGGCAATGATTGTGGTGATGATGGAGATTAGAAGGTGAGAAAATCAAATGATTGATACAAGTTATCTAAGTCAGCTGGCGAAGTTTAGTTTGGTCTTGAATAAAAGAGTTACCTCTAAATATTCAGGACCTAGAAAGTCGATTGCACTTGGAAGAGGCATCATATTCAAGGATCATAGAGTCTATGCTCCAGGAGATGACTTTAGAGCAATTGATTGGAAGGTTTTTGCAAGAACAGATGACTTAATGATTAAGACCTTTGAAGAAGAGAGGAGTTTAGTTGTGCATGTCATAATCGACAGCAGTGCAAGTATGAATTTTGGGAAACAAATTACTAAGTTTGACTATGCCTCTATGCTTGGTGTTGGTTTTGCGTATCTTGCTATGAAAGGTAATGAAAAGTTTATGTTTTCAACTTTTGCTGAAAGTCTTGAGGTATTTAGACCTAATCGGGGGATGTCTCAGCTTGCGTCAATGGTACACCATCTGAATAAATTAAAGACGGAGGGGACATCTAAAGTTTTAGAGGCCATAACTCAGTACAGGAAGGTTATTGGAAGTAGAGCAATGATATTTTTGATATCCGATTTTCTTATCGATCCTAGTGAGGTTATTAAGGCAGTCCAATTGTTTGGAAGGAATCAAGTTAAGGTTATCCAAGTTCTTGACCCTGTTGAGAAAGATCTTAAGTTTAGTGGAGACTTTAAGTTGGAAGACAGCGAAACGAAAGAGAAACTAAGGACTTATATAAGTCAGAGATCCAGGATGGGTTACCAAAAAATGTTAGATGAACATATTTCTAAGATTGATGATGCGTGTACTAGTCTTGGAATAAATTTTTATACAATTACAACTGACACCTCAATATTTGATGCGTTTTACAAAATATTGGGTTGATTAGGTGTAATTGAATGGTTGCTAAGGTTTTGGTTGGTTTAGTTGATTAAATCCAACCTTTCTTCTTAAAGTAGAAATACATAAGCATTACTGAGAATACCATGAGTCCCAGCGAGAAGAAGTAACCATACTTCCACCCTAGTTCTGGCAGCCATTTGAAGTTCATACCGTAGATTCCTGAGATTAAAGTAGGAATAAGAATGAATGATGCCATAGCAGTCATCTTTTTAATTATGATATTTAGGTTGTTTGAAACTGAGGATAGATATATATCTAAACTGCCAGTTAAAATGTCTCTGTAGGTACTTTCCATGTCAATTAACTGGATTACATCATTGTAGAGTATCTTAAACTGTTTGATGTCTCTCTTATTGACATGAGGGGAGTATTCTTTTTCTATGTATGAAATTACTTCCCTGTTAGCTGTTAGGGCTTTGTGGAAATAGATTAAGATCTTTTTAGTCTCAAATATCTGTTCAACCACCTTTTTATCTGGCCTTTCTAAGACTCTGTCTTCAATTTTATCAATTGTTTCCTCAACATAATCGAGTATTCTGAAATAACTCTCTAGAATGACGTCTAGAAGACGGTAGACGAAATAACTTAGGCCCTTTTCGAAGATGGCTGTTTTGTTATTCGCTAGTTCTTCTTTAATCTTTCTTATAGATTTTATCTCTTTTAATCTGATTGTTATGACGTTATTCTTATTTTTTGAGAGGAATATTGAGACTGGCGTTGTGGATACCTCGCCATTGTTGAAGAAAGGCGCTCTGAAGATGATTAAAGAGTAATGATCTAAGTCAATAACTTTAGGACGCTCTTCTTTGTCTAGGGTTTCCTTTAGGTCGATTAAGGGGATTCCTGCTTTTAATGCTATTTGTTTAACCTCTTCTTGAGTCGGGTTAATTAAGTCTGCCCAGACGTGAGATTGACTAGAAAGGGTATCGATACCGGTATTGCTGATTGTTCCATCATGGAATTTATAGATATCTATCATAACTGGGTATAGGTTTAAATCTTATTTAAATATTACGTTTGTCAAGAATAGGTAAAATATAACATGAAAAAATTTTTAAATAATGGAATATTTATTACTTTTTATGAAAAAGTGGTTGTTATTGCTGGTGTTGTTGACTAGTGGATGTAATCTTGTTGGTTTTGGAGTTGATGAACCGTATACCTTCGAGAAAGGATTCAATGAGATGTTGGGATTAGACGAGAAATATGGTGCTGATTTCTATAATGAGGCTTTAGATGTTGAGAATAGGTTTTCTGACGGATGGACATACGATTATGATTGGGAGAGAACATTAGTAAGTTTAGATGATATTGAGTCCATGATTGAGGAATTAAAGGTTCTTGAGGAGAAAGTGGCTGGGATGGAAGAGACTGAAGATATAGGTCTTGTTCTTAGGTTACTTGATACTAGGGTAAAAATGCTAGAATCCGAGAGATTATATCAAGAGGGGCTTAAAGTAGGTAGTAGAGGAGATACTGATGATGGATTTAAGTGTGGAGATATGCCATTTATTCGAAGTTTAACTGGGTTGTGGAATGAATCATCAATTGTTGGGCAAGAGGCGACTAAGGAGTGGGATGACTTTTTAACACACCACTCCCAAACTAGGCCATTTTTAAGCAGCGATAAACGACCTAAGTTCTATGATAGCCCTTTTTGGCCAATTAGGAGGTTTTCTGGGTGGAATATAGGTCGAGTAGAGAGATTTTGTGAAAAATAACATCCAGACTCCTGTGAGTAGAGAGATTTATGAACAAATAGTTGAATTTCATTCAAGAGTAGTAAAGAAAAATGATTATCGACGATAAAATGAAAAGAAATATATTGTACAAACTATATTTTAGAGTAAATATAGATACCGTAAACTTTAAATATGAATAATTGTTTTAGAGTAGTAGGTAAACAGCTCTATAGGAGAGGGTTTACTCAATGTTGTCTTTACAACATTAAAAAAAAGGTAAAGATAACCCAAAAACAAGAACACGGAGGTGTTTAGATAAAATGAAATTAAGAAAAGTGGTGAAAAAAATAGTGGCGTTAGGTACAGGAGCTACTATGTTAGGAGCTACCCTTATGGGGGCAATGGCCGCAGATTTGGCGGATTACCCAGCACCGTTTATATCAGATGGTAAGTTTTCTGGTGTGCTGATTATAGGAGATGATGCAAAGGTAGAAGATGTCGTTGGAGTTAGTGACATTGCTGTAAGTCTACAGTTTGCTGCAACAAAGAAGACGGATACAACAGCTGGCTCAGCTGCCGGCATTACAGGGGATGTGTTTAAGATTGAAGCTAGTGGAGATGACTTGAACTTGATAGAAGGACTGAGCGATGTAAAAGATGTTTTGGACTCTAGTTCACTTCAGGCATTAGCTAGTGGAACTTTAACAAACGACAAGGGAACATACACTTATGACCAATATCTGACACTTGGTAATTCATCAGTTGTGTTTGATGTATCTGAAGAGAGTGATGTTGAAGAAGACCCCCTTTTATACCTTAGAGTGAAGTCTGATTCAGCTACCGGAGACGCTTCAGATGGAACTGAAGTATTTAGGTATAAGCTATCATTCCCGACAGCACTAAAATCGGATGTTGACACAAGTAGAGACTTAGACGACTTGGATAACAAGAAATTTGTAATATTAGGGAAAGAATACAGCGTTTTGAACACAGAATTTACAACTGGTTCTAAACTAACCATTGAAATGATGGGTGGAGCTGTTCTTGACACATTAGAAGAAGGAGAGACAAAAACATATACCATAAGTGGTAATGACTACGAGGTTACTGCTACAACGATTACAGATACTGCACCTTACAAGGTTAAGTTTGTAATTAATGGTGAGACGACAGACGCTTTGGAAACAACAAATACTGAAAACCTTGAAGATGGTACACAACTGGGTATTAAAGAAATTTTACCAAATGAAGCTGGAGATGTAACTGCTGATGTAGTTGAATTCTATCTAGGGGCACAAAAGTTAAAGCTAGTTGATAGTAACTCTAGTGCGGATAATACAGATGGAACTTTAACTATCGGTACAAATGATATCTCTGATGGAGTAGCTGACTTGGTATGGAGTAACACATCAAGTGAAGTAACGTTGAGCACAATACAAATTGCATGGCAGTCAACAGATAACTATTATGTGCCTGTAGGTGGAAAACTTTCAGAGCATGTAGCTGATGACCAAGATGTTGTTGATTTGCTTAATACATTGAACATTGACTTCCAGTTTGCTAGTATGAGTACATCTGATTTGGATGAAATCAAACTAACGCCAAGTGGAAACAAAAAAATGAGACTACAGTACACAAACAAAGCTGGTCTTAAGTTGAGCCAAGAACTTTGGTATTACAACAACACTGATGCAGCACCAATTATTCTGTCTTCTGATGGGACTAGGCTTGTTGGTACATGTGAACTAGGAGCTACAACAGAAAGTGATAAGTGTGGAGATGCTTTTGACCTTAACATTACAAATGTTAGGAGAAATGACTTTTTTGTTGTTGAAACAAACAAGTACTCCCACCTAATGCAGATAAAGAAGATGAGTAACAGCGATAATACAATAACATTGAAAGAAATCGGTGGAGATTCAGACCCGGTAAGTGTTGACTCAGCTGGAAAGGCAGAATTCTATAAAGATGGTTATTTATATGAATTAACTGTTGATGGAAGTTATGTGGATGCTAACTTGACAAAAATAGCTGGAGATACTAGCGATATAGGAAATGATGGAAGTGACGGAGATAAGAGAGCTGACTTGTGGACACAAAATGGACATAAGATTAGGTTGTTATCTAACGGAACTGAGATTTTGGAAGCTCCATCAATAACTAGGGATGATACATCGACTGATGCTGCTAAGAACTACGTAAATGTAAGTTTTACAGTAGTTAGCAGTAAGATATCTGCATCTGGTGTAACGACTAGTTCCCAAATAGCAGATACTGAAGATTGGACTGACAAAGATCCAGGAACAGCATTAGAGAGCGACAGTAATATGAAACATGGAATGACCAAATGGGGTTCATTTATTGAGCACGACACAAGTGGTGATCAGGACTCTGTTGTGATAAACATTCCAGAGAAAGAAGCAATTGCTAATGTATATGTAACTGCTGGAGTGACTAAGTTAACTGAAGGGACTGCATCTGGAACTGACTCAGTAACCATACAAAAGATAGAAGTTGGAGCTACAAAGCTTGCTAAAGAAGTAAGTGATGTTAAGGCTCAGAATGCTATCTTAGTTGGTGGACCTTGTGCTAACAGCAAAGCTAGAGAAGCTCTAGGAAACCCTGCAGATTGTGCAGCAGGCTTCGAAGCTGGAAAAGGTAAGATTCAGTTGATTGAGCATGCTAACGGAAACGTTGCATTGTTAGTTGCTGGATATTCTGCAGCAGACACCAGAAAAGCATCACAAGTCTTAGCTGATTATCAAGACTATGCTGATGACTTGAAAGGTGAACAAGTTGAGGTTACAACTGCAACAGGTACTGTTTCAGAAGTAACGGCAGCAGCTGTAGTAGATGACCCTGTAGTCGACCCTGAGGAATAAAGAAATTAATTTTTTTCTTTTTTTTTATTTTTTTAAAATTTGTTAAATCTTTGTGATTTTTTAGATGTTTAGAATTCTTTTGATTTGATGTTTTAGACTGGTTCTCCGATGAATATGTTGTGTTTTGATCTGGTTATCCTTAGCTTGATTTGAGGAGCCTCTTTGTGATAATGAGGTATTGAGATGGATCTATTGTCAGATATGGCTATTCTTTCGCCCTTAAAACGTCCTTGACAGGCTATCTGGGCCTTTATTATATCTCCTTTTTTGAATGGTTTAGGTAATGGTTTGGTTTTAGTGATATTGAAGTCTGATTCTGTTTTTATTAGCTTTAAGTTGTATTTTTTCTCCCATCCCCTTAGCTTATCGAAGAATTTGTCGAAGTCGATTGATTTTACAGGATTTTTCCCGAATCTGTAAGGTAGGAAGTTTTGAATTCCCAGGTCTGCGCCTATCTTTTTTGCGAATTCTATTATTTTAGGCATTTCTTCCTCATTTATTCCTTTGAGGAGTACTGGTGTTATGATTATGTTGGTTTTTTTTGCTATGTATTCTGCTATTTCTTTGATTTTTTCTATGTTGTATGATTTGCCTGCTATTTCCTTTGTTATTTTGGAGTCTAGGGCGTTGATTGAGAAGTTGAATCTTGTTAGGCCAGCACTTACTAATTGGTCTACTTTGGCCTTTGTTAGGAGGACTCCGTTTGTGTCTATGGAGATTGTGGAGACTTGTGGTAGCTTTGAGATGCTTCTTATAAGGTCTGTTAAAGGTTCGTAAAGGAGGGGTTCTCCTTGGCTGGCTATATGTGCTTCAATGTTGTTTGAGTCTTTGAATTCTACTAGATTCTTGAACTCGTTTGATAAGTATTCTTCTTCAATTACAAAGTCTATTTCTCTTTTGTCTTGATCAACTGAGCAGTATATACATTCTAGATTACAGCTTGTTATGGGCTTTACTTCTATGATATTGGTATTTCTGTCTACTAAACCGAAAGAGATATTGCCGATTAAGGGTATCCCCGAGTTTTGGTGTATGTATATGGTTGATTTATTAGTGAGTTTGTTTCTTAGGTGGCTGAATCCTTTCTGAAGGAGATTGTTTAGTTTTTTATTTGCTTTGTTTTCATTGATGTTTTTGAAGATAATGGCGTTTTTTTCTACTTTATTTGCGTCTATTTTGTTTAAGTCTTCCTTTTTTAGTTTGAAAGTGAACAATCTCTGGAAAGTTACCTCTATTTGATCTGCTTTTTCTTGGAACTGTAAGTCTTTAAACTCTATTTTTGCCATATGATTTATGATTTTTTGTCATTTTGTCGAAAACCACCATGCTAAATGAGTAGTATATTCCACATGCCACTAACATATGAGGTGGTTTTTGAGCATACTCAGAATACTGCTGAGGATATCTGTGATTTATGTAGTAAATCACCACTTTAGGAAGAGCAGTATTCTGATATATAATATTTGCGTTTAAGTAACTAAAAATTTAAATAGACATTAGGTTTTGCTTTATTGAGGGAGATAAAGTGGATGAAACTAAAGAGATTGTTATTTCGTATGAGGCCCTTTTTGAGCTCTTAAGGAGGGAGAAGGATAGGGAGGCCTTACAGAAACTTAATGATTCTTTCTTCGAAGATGTTGTTAACTATATCCAGGATAAGAAAAAAAGTCTTTCTGAAAAAGAAGGTTCTTCGTCTTTGGGTGAAAGGGACAAGATAGATCAACAAATAAGGAATATTAAGAGAATCTTGAAGGAGTTGTACGAGAGAAGGGAGAGGAAAATAATTAACCTTGCAATAGATAAAAGTAGGATTAAGGCTGAAGTTGATACTTCTATCTTACTGAAGGATGAAGAAGTTCTGTTCAAATCGATATTAAGTACGCTTAATGTTGGAAGGGAAGGGATTTTGAGTAATGTTCTTGAGGGCAAGGTTCCCGAGAATATCGAGGAGAAGAAGGAGGCTTCCGGGTTGGTAAAGGAAGCCAATAAAGGAGAGAAGAGAGATACTAAATTAATCAGATTTTTGCATGCTGTTCCTAGGTTTTTAGGCAAGGAGCTTGAGGAGTATGGTCCTTTTGAGGAAGAGGATGTTGCAAGCCTACCTTTTGAGATATCTAATGTGCTTATAGAGAAAGGGAGAGCTGAAGAGATTAGTGAGTATTGAACATAGGTTACGTTGATTGAATAAGATGAGTTTAAGTGATACGATTGAAAAAAGAGCGAATTTTATTGTTGTGTTACTTCTTTTAGTATTGTTTACTTTGGCAATTACTAGTATTAGAGATAAATCAATTACTACGGACGAGATTAGTCATCTTGCTTCTGGTTACTCATACATTAAAACATGGGATTTTAGACTGAATATTGAGGCTTTGCCCCTGATTGATATGATATCTACGGTTCCTTTGCTGTTCTTGGACCCAATATTGCCATTGAATAGTACAAATTGGGCGCTTGCTGAGGCTTATGAAAGTGAGGGGCAGTATCATTGGGAATTTGGGGAACAGTTTTTCTATGAATATGGTAATGATGCGGACAAGATATTGTTTTTTGGCAGAATTCCAATGATTTTGTTGGCTTTGTTATTGGGGTTCTATGTTTTTAAGTTTGCTAAGGAATTATTTGGAGTAAAGTCTGGGTTGTTTGCGTTGTTTCTTTATGTTTTTAGTCCAAATATATTGGCTCATTCCAGGTTAGCTACGATAGATCTGGGAGCTTCGTGTTTTATTTTTATCGCCGTCTATTATTTCTGGAAGTTTATCAATGATATTAGTGTTAAATCATTCGTTATTGCCGGTGTGACGTTTGGGTTGGCGCAGCTGTCTAAATTTACTGCATTGTACCTTATTCCAATTTATGTTTTGTTGATTTTAGTTGTTGTTGTATTGAAGAAGAAGGAAGATAGTTCGTTTTTTAATGTACTTAAGAGTAAGAAGGCCTTTATTTTGTATGGTATGGTTGTAGGGATTTTTATAATTGGTTATTTGGTAGTTGCTGGTGGGTATGGGTTCTTACATGTAGGAAAGTATGTAGAAGGTTTAACTTATGTTGTTTCTCACTCTAATGATGGACATCCAGGCTACTTGATGGGGATGTATTCCTCCCAAGGCTGGTGGTATTATTTTATTGTGGCTTTTTTGATTAAGACTCCAATAGTTACTATTGTGTTAATGATTTTGTCCCTGGTTTATTTTAAGATGTTGAGGTCCCCTAATAAATTGGCTGATTATTTTTTGATTATTCCCCCTGCTTTTATCTTCTTTACGTTCTTTTTTAACCATATCAATATTGGTCTCCGGCACATATTGCCCATATATCCTTTTATTTTTGTATTTGTTAGTAGGTTGGCTCGGTTGCGTCGTGTTAAATGGTGGTTGGTTATTTTGAGTGTGTGGTATGTTGTTAGTTCGTTGATGGTATATCCTCACTATCTGGCTTACTTTAACGAATTTGTTGGTTCTGAGAATGGACATAAGTATTTAGCTGACTCTAACATTGATTGGGGGCAGGATTTGAAGGGACTTAAGAAGTGGATGGATGCTAATGATGTAGGGTTTATTAGGCTGGGTTATTGGGGATATGATAGACCAGAGTATAGAGGGATAAATTTTACTCAAGCTAATTGTTTTCCTGAAGAGGGGTTGATTGCTGTTAGTGTGAATAATCTTGTTGGTCTTCGTGAGAGGGAGAAGTTTTGTTTGGAATGGCTTGGAGATTATTCTCCCGTTGATAATATTGGTTATTCTCTGTATATCTATGACATTCCTGCTGTTGACCCTAATGATATAGCTGAAGAGTTTTGTGAAAATAGATGTAGAAGTGAGTGTGAGGGGAAGGGATTTAGTTATGGTGAGAGTATGTTGGTTAATGATTCTTGTGATTGTAGTTGTTTATGATTTTTTATTTGCCTCAATTAATTTCTTTGTGTTTTCAATATTATCTTTTAAGTCTTTGTTGTCAGGCTCTATCTTTAATCCTTCGTTGAAGACTTCTATTGCTTCGGTTAGCATCTTTTTTTGGATGAACAGTATGCCTAGATTACTGTAGTTAGCGATGTCTTTTGGTTTAAAGCCCATCAATAGTTTCACTAAAGGTATAGCCTCATCAATCTTGTTATGTTTTACAAGTATTCTTGTGACATTACTATAAGCATCTACATTTTGTTTATTGTAATTGATTGCATGTTTGTATGATTCTAAAGCTGAACGGTCGTCTCTTACCATTTCGTAAGCTACTCCTAGGTTGTTATGTATGTTGCTATCTTTTTCATCTACTTTCTTTGCCTCTTCTAGGATTGCTATTGCTTCTTCGAACTTTTTTTGTTTGCAGTAGATGTTTCCTAAAGAGATATATGGGGCCGGCCATTGTTTGTTTAGCTCGATTGCTTTTTTTAGATTGGTAATTGCTTCATCGAATTTGTTTAAGACCATTGCTTGGACTCCTAATTCGTAATAGAATTTTGGTTTGTTTTCGTCTAATTTCTCTTTTCCGATTTCCATATACATCTCACCTTTTTTATTCATTTCTTCTTTTGATTTTGTTTTTCCATAATGATGGATTGGGATTTCTGTTGATTCTATCTTTCCTATTCTCTTTATTGACTCTTTTACTGTTTCGTGGACTGGGTATTCAAACTGAATTCTTTTGTCGTTTTTGAATAATCTCGTGATTCCTGAGTATACCCAACCAGAGTATTGTTTTGATTCTTGGTAAGGATCATCTTTTGAAGAACTCCATTTTATCGACGAGGAATCGTTGGTGTAAGACCTTTGGATTAGCATGAAGCCTAGATGAGTGTTAGTTTCTGTTAGTTGTTTTATCTTATTATGGTCTTCTTTTGTTATTGTTTCGTCTGCGTCAAGGACTAGTATCCAATCTTTTGTTGCATGCTTTAAAGATTCGTTTCTTGCTTGGCTGAAGTCATTGTTCCATGGTTTTTTTACTATCTTTGCGTTGAATTTGTTTGCAATTTCTATTGTTTTATCGGTTGAACCTGTGTCCACTATAATTATTTCATCAACTAAGTCTTTGACAGAATTAAGGCAAGGTTCTAAGTATGCTTCCTCGTTTTTTGTGATCATGCAAAGTGATATTGTTGGCATGGGTTTGTGGGGTAAGAATGGTTATTTAAGGTTTTTGGGTCTATAGAATAACTACTCCAACTCATTAACAACATCTAGAAGTTCTTTAATATTATTTATTTCAAAGTCAGCTCCTGAGGATTTTACTTTTCTGTTTCCGTATTTTGCGAAGCAAGTTTTCATGTTTAGCTTTTTTGCTCCTTTTATGTCTCTTTCTGGCCAGTCGCCAAGCATCAAGCATTCTTCTGCTTTTAGGTTTAGTTTGTTTAATGCTGCTTCGAAAGGGAGTCTTGATGGTTTTGTTGTTTTGGTATCTTCGAATGTGACTACAACATCGAAGAAGTTATGGAGTTTCATCGATGTTAGTCTTAGCCATGCTTTTAGTCTTGGTGCATCAGTTACAATTGCTAACTTTTTGTTCTTCTTTATTAGTTCTAGGAGAACTTCGTGAGTGTTGGGGTATGCTTCAAGGAAGCCCCATCTTACTCTTCTGTAAGCATTTATTCCATTTGCTAGTATTCTGTAGTCAATCTTTCCTAATTTTCTTTTTATGAACTTTTGGAATATTTGGGGTTCTTCTAAGCCGTGCTCGTCGTAAAGTTCGAATAAGTCCCTCATTCCTTCTGTGTGGTTGATTTCTAATCCTGCGTCTATCATTGCGGATAAAGCTGCTTCACAACTCATCTTTTTCATTGTCATGAAGTCTATCAATGTGTTGTCTAAGTCGAATAGAACTGCTTTGATCATGATGGATTGTTTGAAGTGGTTGTTTATATAATTTGGGGTTTGGTGAGGTGTGAATAACTAACTTAAACAAAAACTTTAAAAATGCTTATCTTTAACAAAAAATTATGGAGTCAATAGAGGCGTTGCAGTGGCTAAAAAAGAACAACCTCTTTACTGAGTGTGAGAGGAGTGCTGTCTTTCTGAAGAAGATATTTATTCCTTGCTTAGGTATTAGGGATGAGAAGATTTTGATAATTGGAGATAAGGGGGAGAAGGGCAGAGATATTTCTGCTATCTTGTCTGGTGGTTATTATTTGGCTGCGAAGGCAATGAACATTAATGCTAAGCTGGTTATTCAGGAGAAGAAGAAAAAAGGTTCTATTGCTGATAATGATGTTATTGAGTCTCTTGGTAGTCTAGAAGAGAATAATGTTGTTTTTATCAATACCTCGAATACGTTAGGGAGTATTAAGGAGTTAGGTAAGAGCTTTAGAAAGCTTTGTCACAAGAAAGGTTATAGATTTGTTTCGACTCCGGGCCTCGGGAACTTGGAAAGAAGTAAGATTGATTATATTCTGAATGCAATTAATGTTGATTATAGATTGTTGCAGGTTAAGCATAGGAAGCTTAAGGAGCAGCTTGATGATGCTAAAGAGATTCAGCTAAAGACACCGGCAGGAACAGACCTTTCTTTTAATGTTGAAGGGACTAGTGCAATTTCTGCTGATGGTAATTACATAACTCCTGGTTCAGGTGGGAATTTGCCTGCTGGGGAGGTGTATATTCCTCCGAATGGGAAGAAGGTTGAAGGGAAGTTTGTGATTGATGTTAGCTCTAGGAATAGGGAGAGAACTGTTATTGTTAAGGAACCGATTACGCTAACTATTGAGGAAGGGAGTATAACTAATATTGAGGGTGGAGATGAAGCTAAGGAGCTTAATGAAACTCTTGATTGGGCTGCTTCTGTTTCTAAACATCCTGCTTCTGTCAGAAGGATTGGGGAGTTGGGGATTGGGTTGAATCCTAACGCTAAGGTTGTTGGGGCTACAATAATTGATGAGAAGGCACTAGGTACTGCGCATATTGGTATTGGTTCGAATTATTGGTTTGGTGGTTCAATTTATGCTAAGATTCATCTAGATCAGATTTGTGCTGCGCCTGAGATTTTGCTTGATGGTGTGAAGTTGGTTATTTAATTTAGAATTATTTTTATATGAGTAATGTCTAATTTCTTTTATGGATGGAGTATATATTGAGCCGAGCAATAGTTTTGGAATTCCACATAGGCAGGCTGAATTTTCTAAACCTTTGACTGATATATTAGAGTCACCTGACGAATATTATGCTATTGAAATAACATGGCATGCGGTTATGGCACCAAGAGATTCTAATTATCCATGGATTAGCGTTAGAAGTGATGGAAGAGTACTCTGTGATTATACAATTGACATGGGTAGATTAGATGAAGATGGGACTTTATATTATAGAGCAGTAGTTAACGGACCTTTTAACGGAAGAGATATTGCAATTGGAACCATTAGAGATGATGGAATTTTTGTACCTAGATACAGGGAAGAGCCAAGAGAACATGAGGCGTTGGCAGATGCATTAGAGTATGTTAGGAGACATGCAGGTATTGCTGAGGCTAATAGGGTGGCTGCTGAAGAAAGGAATCCGTTTGGAAGGTTTTTAAGGGCTGTTGATGATATGTTGTTATATTAAGGTATTTTTATAAAGTCTAGATAATTCTTATTTATTATGGTAAAGAAACCAGAATTAATTGCACCTGCTGGAGATTGGGTTAGTCTTAGGGCTGCTATAGCTGCTGGTGCTGATGGCGTATATTTTGGTGTTAAGCAGCTGAATATGAGAGCTAATGCTAAGAATTTTGAGATTGGTGAAATTAGTCGGGTTGTTAGGGTTTGTCATGATAAGAATGTTTCTGCTTATCTTGTTTTGAATACTATAATCTATGATGATGAGATTGAGAAGGTTAGGAAGTTGTTGAAAGAGGCTAAAAAGGCTAAGGTGGATGCTATCGTTTGTTGGGATTATGCTGTTATTGATGAATGTGAGAAATTGGGTTTAGGGATTCATTTGTCTACCCAGTCATCGATATCAAATTCCAATGAAATAACATTTTTAAAAAATAAAATAAAGAAATTAGAAAGGATTGTGTTGGCTAGGGAACTATCATTGGATCAGATAAAAACTATCATTAAAAAAATAAAGAAAAATTCAATGGAAAAAAATATCAATAAAAAAAACTCAATAAAAAATAAAGGAATTGGGGTTGAGACTTTTATTCATGGTGCTATGTGTGTTTCTGTGTCTGGGAGGTGTTTTATTTCTCAATTTCTTTTTGATAAGTCGGCTAACAGAGGGGATTGTTTGCAACCTTGTCGTCGAGAATATGTTGTTAAGGATCCTGAGGAAGGGCATAAGTTGAAGTTAGACAATAATTATGTTATGTCACCGAAGGATTTGTGTACATTGGGTTTTATTGACAAGTTGATTGAGTCTGGGAGTTCTGCTTTTAAGATTGAGGGGAGGAATAGGAGTCCTGAATATGTTAAGACGGTTGTTTCGTGTTATAGGGCTGCTATTGATGCTTATTTTGATGGTAAGCTTACTGATAGTTTGAAGAAAAAGTTGGTTTTGAAGTTGAAGACTGTGTATAACAGAGGGTTTTCTTCTGGATTTTACTTGGGGAAGCCTAATGATGAGGATTGGAGTGAGGTTTATGGTTCTTCTGCTACGACTAAGAAGAAGTATGTTGGGTTTGTTCGAAATTTCTATAAGAAGGTTAAGGTTGCAGAGATTAAGTTGGAGGCTGGTGATGTGAAGGTGGGGGATGAGATTATGTTTCAGGGTCCAACAACTGGTGTTGTGGAGGAAGTGGTTAAATCAATGGAGTTGGACCATAAGAAAGTTAGTAATGGTAAGAAAGGTCAACATATTGCGGTTAAGGTTAGTGGTGTAGTTAGGGAGAGGGATAAGGTTTATTTGGTTGTTAAGTCATAATATTTATATAGCGTTTTTGCTTCTTCTTTTACGATGAATATCGCTGTTATTTTAGGTGGGGGTAAGGGTAGCCGAATGGGTGGTAAAGTGAATAAGATACTGCTCTCTTTAGCTGATAAGCCTTTAATCTACCATACTATCAAAAAATTTGAAGATTGTTCGGATGTTGATGAGATAATTCTTGTGATTAATAAGGACGATATTGATGAGACGAAATTGTTGGTTAGTAAATATAAATTTAATAAAATAAAGAAGGTAATTGAAGGTGGGGAAGAGAGGCAGGATTCTGTCTGTAACGGAATTAGAGCTATTGAGAACGGGATGGAGGAGGATGTTGTGCTGATTCATAATGCTGCTAATCCTTTTGTTTCTGAAGAGAGTATTGTTGAAGTTATTAAAGCTGTTAAGGATCATGGAGCTGCTGTTGCTGCTCATAAGGCTAAAGATACAATTAAAGAAGTTGACCTTTATGGGTTTGTTGAGAGGACTCTTGAGAGAGATAAGTTATGGCAGATGCAGACCCCACAAGGAATGAAGTATGGTGTTGCTTTGAAGGCTTTTGAGAAAGCCTATACTGATGATGTTTATGCAACTGATGATGTTGCACTGGTTGAGAGGATTGGCGGAAGAGTTAAGGTTATTGAGACTAATAAAGAAAATATTAAGGTTACTAATCCTTCTGATCTAGTTTTTGCTGAGAAAGTTATTGGAGATAGGATAGGGGTTGGGCAGGACAGCCATCGGTTTGAAGATGGAAAGAAGTTAATGTTGGGTGGAGTTGAGATTCCTTTTGGTAAGGGATTAAAAGGTAATTCTGACGGAGATGTGATATTGCATTCTTTGTTTAATGCTTTGAGTCAGGCTATTGGTATGAGGTCTATTGGTTGTTATGCTGATAAGATGTGTTTAGAAGAAGGTATTAAAGATAGTAAAGAGTATGTTAAGTTTATTTTGGGGAAATTGTCTGAATATAAGATTAATAATGTCGGAATAATGGTTGAGGGGAAGGAGCCTAAACTTGAGGCGCATCATGACATGATTAAAGAAGCTGTTGCTGAGCTGATTGGTGTTGAGGTTGGTGGGGTTGGACTTACATTTACTTCAGGCGAAGAGCTTACAGAATTTGGAAAAGGAATGGGGATGCAAGCATTTAGTGCTGTGCTGTTGTCAAGAAAATGAGTTCAATAAAACTAAAATCATATGCTAAGGTGAATCTTACTCTAGATATTCTGAGGAAGAGGGGAGATGGATATCATGATCTAGAGACAGTGTTTCAACAGATTGGACTTTGTGATGATGTTGAACTTACGTGGATTGATGGTGACAAGGTTGAGATTGAATGTAATGTTAAGGAGATTGAGAATACTAGAAATCTAGCTGTAAAGGCTGCTTTGATGTTGAAAGAGAAATGTGGAATAAGAAAAGGAGTTCATATTAAGATTAATAAGAGGATTCCAATTGGTGCTGGCCTTTCTGGCGGGAGTTCAAATTCTGCTGCTGTTTTGAAAGGTTTGAATATTTTATGGGATCTTGGACTTCGTAAAGAGGATTTGATTAAGGTTAGTGAAGATATTGGGATGGATGTTGCTTTTCATATTTTAGGTGGGACTTGTTTTGGTAAGGGTCGTGGTGAGATACTTGAGAAGATTAAGGATTTGGATGAG
Source organism: uncultured Methanosarcinales archaeon (assembly GCA_964566535.1). Taxonomy (GTDB): domain Archaea; phylum Nanobdellota; class Nanobdellia; order Woesearchaeales; family CAZOXR01; genus CAZMIO01. The sequence continues at coordinate 261,784 of CAZMIO010000001.1, forward strand.
TATCATGTTGTTTTGGTTTATCCTGGATTTTCTGTTAATACTTCCGATGCTTATGGTAATCTTGATTATGGGGTTATTGGTAAGGAAATGAAATCTCAAAAATTAATTGAATCTTTTGATATTAATCACTTGCATAATGACTTTGAGCATTCTATCATTAAAAAAAATCCAATGATTGAAACGGTTAAAAATAAAATTGGTGAGAATGCTCTGATGACTGGTTCTGGTTCTGCTGTTTTTGGTTTGTTTAAGGATGAGAGTGAGGCTCAAAAGAAGTTTAAGGAATTGAAGGAAGAGTTTAGTGATGTATATTTAACTAAGACTGTTAATAAGAATGTTGAATTAGCTAAAACAATGGGCTTTTGTTTTGGTGTTAAGAGGGCTGTTGATGAGATTGAGAAGCTTAAGAATGGAGAGGATGTTTTTGTTTTAGGAAAGTTGATTCACAATCCACAGGTTATTGAGCAGTTAGAGAGAGATGGAATAAAGATGATTGATAGTTTTGAGGGTGTTGATAAAGGAGTAGTTGTAATATCTGCTCATGGAGTTCCTGATAAGACTATTGAAGGAGTTAAGGAGAGGGGGGTTAAGGTTGTTGACCTTACTTGTCCACTTGTAAAGAAGGTGCATGACATCACGAAGGAAGAAGAGAAGAAGGGAAGGAAGGTTATCATATTTGGAGATGAGGGGCATACTGAAGTTAAGGGTATTGTTGGGAATCTTAAGAACTATAAAGTTATTAAAGATTTACTTGAGCTGAATGATGAGGATAAGAAGGGCAAGATTACTTTAGTTTCTCAGACTACTAGAGATGTTAAACAATTTAATGAGATTTCTGCTAAGATTAAAGAGATGAATCAGGATAGTGAGATTAAGGATACTATCTGTATTGCAACTAAAGATAGGCAGTCTAGTTCTATTGAGTTGGCTAAAAAATCTGAGCTGATGATTGTTGTTGGAGGCAAGATGTCTTCTAACACTAAGAGATTGGCAGAGATATGCTCAAAGTTTTGTGAGACTAAATATATTGAGACAGAGAATGAGCTTGAGATGGATTGGTTTTTAGGTAAAGAGAAGGTAGGGATTACTGCTGGAGCTTCAACTTCATCTGATACGATTAATCGAGTTAAGGAGACTATTGAGAGGATAATATGAAAGAAGAACTAAAGAAGTATAAGGGATTAGTGGATGAAGAGCTTGAGAAGCTAGCTGGTTCTGTTAGTGGTAATGAGAGCGGTTTTTTGAAGGATAGTTATGATATGTTATCAGAGTATATCCTTAGAGGTGGGAAGAGGCTTCGGGCTATATCTTGTATTAAAGCTTATGAAGCGTTTAGCGGCAAGAAGGAGAAAAGGATTCTTTTGCCTGCAATAAGTCTTGAGTTGTATCATGCTGCATCTCTTGTTCACGATGATATTATGGATGAGGATGAAATTAGAAGGAATAAAGCAAGCATGCACAAATTGTATCAGGATATGTTTCTTAAGAAGTTTTCTGAGAAGAAGTATAACGGAAGTGTGTTTAGTAGGGAGTCTGTTAGGTTTGGGGTTTCTTCTGGAATAATTCAGGGTAACATGATGTTTTCTTTGGTTTTGGATTGTTTAGTTAAGAGTAGTTTTTCAAGTGGGCTTCGGAGTGAGGCTGTTATGTTAATTCAGGACTCTTATAGGAAGGTGAATGAGGGGCAATTACTTGATGTGTATAATGAATTTTCTTCTGAGGTTGGGGAGAAGGATTATTTAGAGATGGCTGCTCTAAAGACTGGTAATTTATTTGCAACTTCGTTGGAGTTAGGTGGGGTACTAGCTGGGATTGGTGTGAATGAGAGGAAGTTGTTGCATGATTTTGGAGTTAATATTGCAATTGCTTTTCAGATACAAGATGATTTGATGGATATTGATTCAGATTCTAAAAAAGGTAATACATTTGGTTCTGATATTATGAAAGGGAAGATGACTTTGCTTATGATAAATGCGCTTGGGAATTGTTCTGATTTGGAGAGGAAGGAGATTCTTAAGGTGTTTGGGAAAAATACTGCTACTAAATCAGAGATATTGAAGGTCGTTGATGTGTTTGAGAAGACTGGTTCAATTGATAGGGCTAAAGAACTTGCTGAGATACATGTTGAGCAGGGCAAGGAGTGTTTGAAAGGTTTGGAGAAGAGGATGAGTGCTGAGGGTTATTCGTTTTTTAGTAAGTTAGCTGAGTATATGACTGAGAGGAAGGTTTAGCTTTCTTTGAGAATAATTTTTAACTTATCCCAATCCATATCATTATTTATGCAGTTGTAATCATTAAGACGGAGAAGTTGAGGGATGACTTTCTTGTCTTTTAGTTCTAATCCTTTTGAATTTACTTTCTCGTTTTTCATCTCTTTGTTGATTTCGTAATCGCAAGTTGAGCCAATAACTGCCCTAATCTCTTTTCTTGAGATTAATCTTTTTGTAAAGCCCATACTAGGAGTTATGTAGAACTGGTATCCTTCTTTTTGGCATAACTCCTTTATTTCTCCGCATCTGCACAATTTGCAGTTGATGCACAATACTCCCTCTTCTTTAGAGAACTTTGCAGGACAGTTTTTATGAATAAGGCAGTGAGGGAGAAGGACTGCTCTATCGTTTACCTGGATTTTTTTGAACTCGTCTTTGTAGTAAGTGTTTAGGATTTTTGAAATATCGTAGTTGATCCCTAGTCTTTTTAGGAGAGGGCTTACTCTAAATAATGCTAGCTTTGTGATAAACTTTAGTTTTCTTAGATTCATGTTAAATCGATAGTGTAGAATCAGTTAAAAATGTTATGGTGGGGAAGTCCGAGGTATAATAAATTTTATAAATAAGTTGATATAACTTATTTTGTTTTTAGATGGTTGTAGGAGTTTTATGGTAAAAATGTCAGAAATTGGAGATAAAGTGACTGGTAGCTATTATGATAAGCTTCAAATATTTTATGATCTGGTTTATTCTAAAAAAACAGCTGGAATGCATTATGGTTTTTGGGAAGAGGATACAAAAACTACTGAAGAATCTATTCTTAATACCAATAAATTTGTTGTTAAATGTTTGGATATCAATGATGATGATATAATTCTTGATGCTGGTTGTGGGGTAGGTGGAACGTGCGTGCATATTGGAAAACGACATAATGCAGAAATTGTAGGCATTACTTTATCAAAATTGCAAGTAAAAAAAGCCAGGAAGAAAACAGATAGGCAAGGGTTAAGTAATATCAGTTATTCTCAGCAAGATTATACAAGAACTACATTTCAAGATAAATCTTTTACCAAAATATATGGGATTGAAAGTGTTTGTTATACACAAAATAAGTTAGACTTCTTTAATGAGGCTTATAGATTATTGAAGAATAAGGGGAAGCTGGTTATTTCGGATGGTTATCTTGCAAGAAAAGATCTTAATAGAAAAGAAAGGAAGGTATTGAAGAAATGCTTAATTGGATGGGGCTTGTCTACTGCACCTACAAAAGAAGATGTGTTTAATGATCTAAGAAAGGCAGGTTTTAAGAATATTAAATATCATGATAAATTTAAGTCAATCAGGAAAACAAGAAATAGGATTTATAGATTAGGTATAGGAATATATCTTTTTACTTTATTGCTGGACACATTCAGATTAGCACCTAAATGTATTCATGAGAACACTTTAATGTGTCTTAATCAGAAGCGATTATTTTCTGATAAAAATAATATTGCGACATATGGAGTTTTTGTTGCTGAGAAATAAGGGAAGTATTTTTTTCTAGATTTTATTTAGTATCTTGCCTATGATCCATACTATTCTTGCCCTTAGTGGAACTTTTCCATCTACAATAAATTGTGATAGTTCTTTATCAGATGGTTTTTTTAATAAATATTCCAGTTTATTTGATTTAGTGGCTAGTGACTGAAGGTCAAAAAATATCATACCTGCTTTCATTAATTTGCCAAAACTTTTTTTCCATGTTTTCTCATATGTTTTTAAGAAGTTTTCAGTATAGTTGTTATTTCTTATTGCTTTAACTGCTGTCTTTGCTGCTAGTATCCCTGATTCTAGGGCATAATAGATCCCTTCCCCAGTTCCAGCATAAACTTGGTTTGCTGAGTTGCCGCATACAAGCAGCCTATTTGAGTATGTCTTTTTAATGGGGCCTGAGCAAGAGATAATCCCTGCGTATGGGCTTATTTGTTTTGCGTCGATACCATATTTTTTTAGAAGAGCAGTTAGTGTCTCTTTAACATTAATTCCTTTGTTTACTGTACCAAATCCAATATTAGAAGTGTTCTTATCTTTCGGAAACACCCATAAATAGCCCATATATTCATCATCAAAAAAAGCATGGAATTTGTCTCTTTCTAATTTAGATTCTTTGTAAATTCCACCATAACACACAAAAAAGGTTTGTTTCTTTTTTACAAGATTGAATTTCTTTTGAATCTTATAATCGCAACCACAAGATAAGATTACCAGTTTTGCATTAATTGTTTCTTTGTTTGTTTTAATTTCAACTAGGTTGTTTTTTATGTTGATATTGTTGCATCTTGTTCTCAATCTTAAACTATCTTTAACTGGGCCTGCTAGGAACTTTTCAAAATCAGGTCTGTCTAACTGTAGGAAATCTGCTTTAAAGCTCCTTTTAAAATTTTTATGATGTACTACATGCTCTTTTACTTTGTTTCTGACAAACTTAAAATCAGTATTGCCGAAGAATTTTATAAATTCGTCTTCCCTAATCCCTTCCCCACATTTTAGTGGGAGGCCTATTTCTTTTTTAGAGTCTATTCCTAAGAAGTTGATGTTGTTTTTTTCTAAGACTCTTGCTGCCATTAAGCCGGCTGGGCCTAACCCAACAATTACTACATCGTAGGAATCCATTTTAGGGTTTATTCTATGAAAATACTAGCGTTCTTTGAGTCGTATTTCCAATCTGAACTTAATCTTCCTGAGTTCTTATAATGTTTTACAAGTCTCTTAATTTTTGATTCAGTCAATTGCAGCCCTCTTTTTGATGTTTGGTCTTTAGTATTCTTTTGCCGATGTTTAAGTAGAGCTACGTTTTTTCTGATTAAAGCCTGAAGATCTTCTGGTAATTCAGGAGCTAGCTTCTTTTCTTTTAGAATAGCTGTTATTGATTTTTGAGTTAGAGTCTTTACATCAGGAACCCCATATGTGTCTCTTAAGACTATTCCTATCTGAGAACTTGTTTTTCCATCTTTTGCTAATTTGAATATTAAAAGTTCTACTTCTTTAGCTGTATATTTAGACCAAGTTGGTACTGCTTTCTTTAAAGGCTTTTTTGAGCCTGAAATTCCTCTCTTCCTTGAATGCATTCGTGCCATTTGTATAACCTCCTAGTTATAGGAACAGACAATATTTATTGAACATTGTTGTCTGTTCTTAATAGTAAAGGCACATTTATGTTCAAATACTGTGTCCTTTACTATATCATGTTCATTAGGAAACTATGATAGAATTACCATGTCCCCAGTATAAGCGAGCTAATGTTTAACCTGCTTATCCATCGAATAGTAAGTGGGAGATTATGGGGATTTATAAAGGTTGTTGTTGAGTGAGTAACAGCAAGCTTTAAATAGATGAGTATACTAGTATATCCTAGGTGGTAGGTGGATGAATAAACTAATGAAATATTTTGCTATAATTCCTGTAATATTCCTGTTACTTGTTAGTGTAGTTAGTGCTGACAATCATACTTCTGAGAGTATTGTAGAGGATACATTTACATTTGAGTTAAATGCGGTTAAAAACAAGATTTCTGTTGAAGATTTAGCTGAGTTTGAGTTGAAGATTACTAATAAGTTGGATAAAGAGATTGAATATAGAGTTTATTCGTTAAGTTTTCCTAATTGGGAGATATTGACAAAGCCGCTAGTTAACCCAATTATTGTAACTGTCAGCCCTTTGTCTTCTAAGGTTACTTCAATCTATCTTGATCCATTGAGTATAAAGGCTATTGGGAAATATTTAGTTGAAATAAATGTTAAATCTGGGGATAATGGTGAAACTTTAAAAGAGAATGCTGAAGTTGTAGTAAAATCTACTGGGGACTTGGTCGGAGGGTATTCTCCATCTGTAACTGTTAATGTTAATATGCCTAAGTCAATAGATCCGCGTGATGAGGTTCCTATCAGGATTGAATTGATAAATAACAATATAATTGAATATGATGAAGTTTTGATTCGTTTGGAAAGTGATACAATCAACAGGGAGATTGTTGATAAGCTAGGTCCTGAGGAAACTAAAACTATTGAAATAGTTGAGAAAATTGATGAATTCACATTACCTCAAGATGATGTTATCCAGATAACCTTAACATGGGAAGAAGAAATAATTAAGGGGCCTTTGATACAGCCTGTAGAGATTGTCGAGTATTCATCAGTTGAAGAAGATACTGATAAGAAGCCATTGGCTACACTTAAACAAATAATCGTTAAGTCAAATAACCCTGAGTTTACAGGTCCAATAAGAGTTGAGACTAGTAGATTAAGGAGTATGTTTACTTCCATACATCCAAGGGCAGAAATGATTAATGTGGATGGAACTGACTTTTTTGAATTTAATGTTGAGTTAGAAGAGAATATGGCCGAGATAAGGATTAGTGAGAATTACCTTCCTTTGATATTAGTGGTTGTATTGGCAATAGTTGCTGTTATTCTATATTTAATCTATAGAAGTCCATTAGTGATAAGGAAGAGTGCTCAGAACCTTGAGAGAAGTGAAGGTGGGATATCTCAGATGAAGATTATATTAACTGTTAAGAATAGGAGTAAAGTGTCATTACAATCAGTTGAGATTATTGATAAGGTTCCGAACATTGTTGATATTGAGAAAGAGGTTCACTTAGGAATTTTGCAGCCAATACAGATATTAAGGCATGAGAACAAGGGTTCTGTTATTAAGTGGCTTATTGATGATTTGAATCCAACTGAAGAGAGAGTAATCAGCTATAGGATTAAGTCAGCTTTACCGATTATTGGAGAGTTTAGTTTGGAGTCTGCCTTTTCTAAGTTTAAGATGAATGGTAAGGAGAAGATTACTCATTCTAATACTTTGAGTGTTGCTTAAAGTTATTTGTTATGTATGTTTTCTATACCCTTACAAAAATCCCGCCAACCACGGCACAGACGGATTTTTCTTTGAAAAATCCTATTTCGCTTACCATAACCGTATACTACGTATACGAACATGATAAGCTTCATCTGGCCATGGCTGGATTTTTTAATTTAATTAAAAAATTGCCTTGTTCCTTTGATTAAATAACAAAGCTTTTATATGATTTTAACTTAGATTTTCGTTATGAAAATATTAGATGAAGTGCTAGCGGATGTTAAGCCTAGTGTGGAGGAAGACAGAAAGATCATGGCTAAGGTAGATGAAATTCTATCTAAAGTTAAAAGTAATGTTTTGGATGCTAAGGCTGTCCTTGGCGGGTCTGGTGCTAAGGGGACTTGGCTTCGTGGTATGCATGATGCAGATATGTTTGTGTTGTTTGATTATGAAAAGTTTAAGGGAAGGAGTGAAGAGATATCTGACATTTTAGAGAAAAGTATTAAGAAGGTTTTTAAGAATTTAATTAGGCTGCATGGTTCTAGAGATTACTTTCAGTTGAAAAGAGATGGGTTTACTTATGAAATAATTCCTATTTTAGAAATAAAGAAAGCTAATGATGCCATGAATATAACGGACATTAGTCCGTTGCATGCTAAATGGGTTAACAAACATAAGAAGTTAAGAGATGAGATTTTGTTGACTAAACAGTTTTGTAAAGCTAATAATTGCTATGGGGCTGAGAGTTATATTAAGGGTTTTTCAGGGTATATATGTGAAATATTGACAATTTACTATGGTGGATTTTTAAATTTGGTTAAGAATGCTGCTAAGTGGAAGGGTAAGGTTGTTATTGATGTTGAAGGTTATCATAAGGGAAAGGATGTTATGTTTGAATTGAATAAGTCTAAGACTTACTCTCCAATAATTGTTGTTGATCCTGTGCAGAAGGAGAGGAATGCTTCTGCTGCTTTGAGTGAAGAGAAGTTTGAGGTTTTTAGGTCTAGGTGTAAGGAGTTTGTCAGAAAGCCATCTAAGAATTTTTTTGAGATTGAGAAGATTGATTTAGATAAGTTGGAGAAGAAGGCTGTTGGGAAGAACTTATTGATATTGGATGTTAAGGCATTGGAAGGGAAGGAGGATGTAGTTGGAGCAAAGCTTTTGAAGGTTTATGAGCATATTGTTAAGATGATGAAATTTTATGAGTTTAATGTGTTGAGTTCTGGATGGGAGTGGGAGGAAGGTAGTGATGCTATGTTTTACTTTATAGTTGATAAGAAGGAACTTTCTAAGACTAAATTACAGATGGGGCCTCCTTTGAAGGTTAAAGAACATGTTAATGAGTTTAAGAAGAAGCATAAGAATGCGTTTGAGAAAAATGGAAAGGTGTATGCTGATGTTAAAAGGAAATTTGTTAATGTTATAGATATGGTTAAGGATGAAGTTGGTTCTGAATATGTTAAGGGGCGGGTTGGGGCTGTTAAGATAAGATGAAAGCTATAATTCTTGCTGCTGGTAAAGGTACTAGAATGAAGGAGCTTACTAAGTATATTCCTAAGCCTTTGCTTAAGGTTGATGGAAAGGCCATACTAGAGCGTAATCTTGATCAGCTTAAAGGGTTGGTTAGTGAAATTGTGATTGTTGTTGGTTATCTGAAAGAAAAGATTATGGAGCATTTTGGGACTTCATATGATGGGATGAAAATTACTTATGTTATTCAGAAACAGCAACGCGGTACGGGAGATGCGCTTTTGGCGGTTGCCGACTATGATGTTAATGTTTTGAAAGATAGGTTTTTGCTGATGATGGGGGATGACTTATATTTTAAGGAAGATATTGAGGCTTGTTTAAATTTTGATAATTCTATTCTAGCTCAGAAGGTTGATGATCCATCTAGGTTTGGAGTTTTTGTTGTTGAAGATGGTTTGATTAAGGATGTTGTTGAAAAACCAAAGGAGTTTGTTTCGGATATTGCTAATGTTGCACTTTATGTTTTTGATGGAGTAGATATGGGGGAGTTAGAAGAGTCTGAGAGGGGAGAGATTGAGTTTACTGATGTTGTTTTGGATGTTGTTAACGGAAGGGACGTTCATTGTGTTATGGCTAAGAAATGGATTCCAATTGCTGATGCTTCTGACTTGGCTAAGGCTGAGGAGTTGATGAAATGAATTTAGTGATTTTCTTGAAAGGTTTTCTTATGGGTGTATGTGATATAATCCCTGGGATATCTGGCGGAACGATTGCTTTTATTACTGGGATTTATTCTAGATTGATTAATGCTGTTAAGAATATTTCTTTTAGGGTTGTTCTTGATATTTTTGGTTATTTAGTTCACAGAGATGATGAGAGTTTAGGCAAGGTTAAAGAAGGATTTAAGAGAATGGACCTTGGTTTTTTGGTTGTTTTAGGGCTGGGTATTGGGAGTGCTGTTTTGATAATGTCCCGAGTTGTTAGTTTTTTGCTTGATAATTATTTTGGCTATACTATTTCATTTTTTGTTGGGTTGATATTGGCTTCTTCGAAGACTATCTATGATAAGATTGAGAGACACCATAGTGTTAATGTACTATTTGGTGTTGTTGGGTTAGTGATTGGATTGGTTTTAGCTGTTATTAGACCTCTTGAAGTAACTCCAAGTTTAAGTTATGTTTTTCTAGGTGGGTTTTTAGCTATAAGTGCAATGTTTTTGCCAGGGATATCTGGGGCTTTTATTTTGCTTATAATGGGTATGTATAAGTTTATGTTAGATGTGCTGCATGACATTACTGGGAATATTGGTTTCTTTTTGATGTTTCTTTTTGGTGCTGGGTTAGGCGCTTTTACAATATCTCACCTTATTGCTTTTCTTTTTAAGAAAGATAGATGCAAAACATTGTATGTTTTGTTAGGGCTGGTTATTGGAGCTTTGAGCATTCCGGTGAAGGAAGTTGTTAGTGGCGGGAATTTGGACGTTATTATGGGAATCTTTTTAATATCTGGATTTCTATCAGTAACATTAGTAGGTAAGTTTGTGAAGGTTGAAAATGGAACAGAATAGGGTAATATTGATCTTGTTGGGCATTATACTATTAGGTGCTAGTTTCTTAGTTGATAATGAAGTTCCTACTTTTGTTGAGTATGTGGAGAATCCTGTTTTTGACTATTTCTTTAGCGGTATTACCCATTTTGGGAATGTGTTTATTGTGTTGATTTTGATAACTTCTATGTTTTTGTGGAATGAGAGAAAAAGGGAATGGATAGGGCCATTGTGGAGTGCTTTTATTTCATCTATAGTTATCTCTTATATATTGAAGTTTTTGATTGCAAGGCCAAGGCCAATTGCCGATCTTAGTTTTGCAATAAGTGCATTTAATTTTTCTTTTCCAAGTACTCATGCGGCAGCTGCTTTTGCTGCTTTGCCGATATTAGACAAAGAATTTCCTAAATTTAAGTGGTTCTGGATAAGTTTTGTTATGTTGGTTGGGTTGAGCAGAATCTATTTAGGGATGCATTACCTTAGTGATGTGATTGGTGGAGCTTTGCTTGGGTATACAATTGGGTTTTTATTTGTTTATATTGAGGATAAGTATAAGTTGTTTAGGTTGAAGAAGTTTTAGGTGAAAAGATTTAAATAACTTGAATAGTTGCTGATTCTTATGGATATGGATAAAGAAGCTTGGATTGAAGCTGCAGAACAGTATGCTCTACTGGCTGAGAGAGCTGTTCATCTTAGTTATGGTAGATGGAAATAGGATCTAGCTGGAGCAATGGCGGATGCAATATGTGAGGCCTTTGCTATAGCCCCTGGTGATTCAGAACGGGTGGACTCGTTTAGAGGGTCCCTTGATGAAGATCAGGTACCAATTGCTCAGGAATTGTTAGATGATGTTGGTAAATATAGGGGAAGTGCACCTGCTGAGTTGGTTGAGAGATTAGATCCAACGTTAAGGAATATAGAGACAGTTTGTCAAAGTTATTTAGTGGCGGAGTAGTTTTATGAACTTCTTTTTGTCATAACAATTCCGTAATGGTATGGTTTAAGGTTGTGTTTTTCTGGGTTATTGAATCCTGCTTGTTTTGCCCACTCAATGCATTGTTCTGGTTTTGGTCTTATATTCATTGGAGGGCCTCTTGGAGTTGTTTTGTCGTAGTTCCAGTGGATGATGCCTAGCTTTCCTTTTGGTTTTAGGATTCTATTTGCTTCTCTTAGTAGTTTTTCTGGGTTTTTTAGGTGTAGGATGTTGAATAACATGACATAGTCGATACTTTTGTCTTTGAGTCCTGATCCGTCTGCCATGAAATCTTTTTGAATTGCGATTATATTTGTTAGTTTGTTTTTTATTGCTTTTGTTTTTGTTAATTCTATCATTTCTGGTTCTATGTCTAATGCGTAGATATTTTCTCTTATTATCTTTGCTGTAGGGATTGTGAATGTTGCGTATCCGCAGCCAAACTCTGCTACGTTTTTGATGTTGTTAGTTATGCCCATTGTTTTTAGAATGCTAACTGGATTGAAGAACTGGTTCCATCTTTCTTCTTCAGGCATACCGCTTTCTCTGATTTTCATCTTAATTGCTGTAGAATTTACTTCTAATATAAACGTTTAGGTTTTAGCTTCTTGCTTGTCTTAGAAAACTTTTGCTTCTCTCTAACTCTTGTGGTGTAGGGGAGAGTGTTATATGGTATTCAGTCTGATAAGGGTCTACTCCTTGATTAGAAACTACTACGTTAGTTAAACCTATACGAACTCCTACCTTACCGTTTTTATGCTCGTAATCAGGGCAGTATTCAAGTGCAGCTCTTGCGCAATCAAGAGCTTCTTCTCCTTCAAGTTTTGATGACTTATGAGCATAAAGGAATGCAATCATCTTACATAATTCTGTTGGGTCTGGTTGACCATCATCTATCATGTCAAAACTCCCTGATTTGATTGCGTGACGCAATCCTAATAAGTAGGCAAGAGCACTATCTTCTAAACCATTGATGGAGTAATCAATTACGCGAATTTCAGTCTCGTCATCCAACCGGTATTCTAAATCACTTTCTTCTTCGCTCATCTAATGAAGGGATTTAAGATAGTTATAAAAAGTTTTAGAATTTCCAGAATTCTTTAAGATTGTTTTGCAGATTGTTTAATCTTTTGTTTAGTTCTTGTTTGACTTCTTCTGAAGATTTAGTTGGAGTTTCTTTGTATTTCATCGGTTTGTTGTTTATGCCGTCTGTGAAATTATGGACGCATTGTGGAAGGAAGTCTATATCATAACCTCCTTCTAAGGTTGCGAAGATGTTTTTGAAGTTTTTCTGTAAAAGTTTTCCTACTTCATGGAATGTGTTTGTTGTTAGGTTAAGGTTTAGTAAGGGGTCTTTATGATGTGCATCAAATCCTGCTGAAACGCCAACTACGTCTGGGTTGAATTGTTTTAGTACTGGTAAAAATTGTTTGAAAGCTTTTAGGTATAGGTCGTCTCCTGTTGTTTGTGGTAATGGGATGTTGATTGTAAAACCTTTTCCTTCTTTTTCTCCAATTTGGTTTTCGTCTCCAAAAGAAGGGAATGCTGGATATTGGTGGAGAGAGAGGTACATTACTTTGTTTGTGTTGTAGAAGAATGTTTCAGTGCCATCACCGCAATGTCCGTCTATGTCTATTATTAGGACTTTTTTATTTTGGTTTGCTAGCTTTTGAGCTGCGATTGCAATGTTATTGAACAAACAGAATCCGGATGTCGGGTCGTTATTAGCGTGATGTCCTGGTGGTCTGACTAAAGCAAAGTCATTTGATTTTGACGCCATGATTGCTGCGCCTACTGCATAGATTGCTGCTTTGTAGGAGCCTTTTGAAAGCATTGTTTCGGGATTTAGTTGTTGTCCTAGTTTGCATGATTTCTTTATTTGAGCAATGTATGGTTCTTCGTGTACGAAGTGGAGGTAGGGTTCTCCGCTGATTAATTTGGTTTCTTTTAAATCACCTAGTGAAAGAAGTCTTTGTATGCTTTCTGGATGCATTCCAGTGTCGTGTTCTAAGAATACTTTATTGTAGAGGAAGTTCATAATAAGTTGTTTTAATTTGTGTTATATTAAAAGTTTATCATTATTTTTCCAATACGTTTTTCACTGGTGTATCTGAAGATATTAAAAAGTTAGTATTTTAGAATATAATGCCTTAAAATTATCTATTAGGATTAGCCATTACATATATCTCATCTGTAGGATCAAAGAGATCAGTATTAGGTGACTTGTATTGGGAGTCAGTAGATTCTCTTTCAATTTCTATAGGTACTGGCACTTCTAATTCCTTAGGTGCTTGAGGACTAGTCCTACCGGCAGCCATAAGTGTTCCAAGTATAACTGCGTCAATAGCAAGATCTCTTATGAGTTCTTTAGTTTGTTTTTCCATTTTTTATAGTACCTCTAAATCTAATGATCTTTCATTTAGGTCAAGCAGTCCCCTCATCTTTCTGTAAAAAGGTTGAACTTTCTCCATTGTTTCTTCATCTCTTCTATGATCAGCTACAATCTCATATAATGATGCACGATGGAGTTGACCTATATCCATCATAGGACTTCTTTGTTGACGGATTGATAACCTTACATAAGGTGTATCTTCTAATGGAATCTGTCCCCTAACAAGAACTGGTCTATCGTGGAATAATCTTAATTTATTTAATTCTAAATAGTCATTAAGGGTAGCTACATCTCCCAACTTTGTTGCAGGTTGTAATGTTTCTGAATCAGATAATTTTCTTGTGATTTCTTGATCTAGCTCGTTGCTATGTAGTCTCCATTTTGTTAAAACTAATGTTCCATTCTCGGAGTCTATACAACCAGAATGGAGTGATAGAAACGCATCCATATATGAATCAAACTCTTGAGTTGCAAAAGGAGTCCATCTTTGTAATCTTTGACCCGAATCCAATAATGGTTCGCCTAAACCCTTTCCCTGGTATTGTCTTAAAAGAGATCTATCCTGAACTACAGTATCACCCACATATACTTGCCCATCATTAACATAAAGTAGGAATCCTCCTTCGTCCTCCATCATTGGCCATGCTTGGACTCTGTCAACTACGTTAGGATCGGTTAATGCTTCTTGTAATGCACCTCTAATATTTCGTTTGCTATATTCATCAAGAAATCTATCCCTTCTTGCTTCATAGCCATTTTGATCTGCCATGACAAAAAGGGTGAAGAACTAGTATATAAGGTTTATTATTGATGTTACTTTAAAGTAGTATCTATCTAACTGCATGATAATGATTTTTACTTTTTATAAACATCTTTCTTGCCTCTAAAATGAAGTATAGAGTTGAGGTGACTACTAAGACTAAAAGCCAATCCATTCCGCCCAAAGGTACTGTTTTGAATGCTATGTTTAGTGGAGTGTATAGTACTGCAAACTGCATTAGGATTGAGACAATAACTGCGCCAATTACGAATTTTGAGTTTGTCATGTCTATCATGAAGTTTTTTGCTCTGTATGTGAGTACATTGAATAATTGGAAGAAGATTAATGTTGTGAATGCTATTGATCTGGCCTTTAAGCTTTCAGTTCCGTAACCATAGAACATTGCCAAAGTTCCTATGCACATCACTATTCCCACTATTAGTATATTTTGGAGAACTCCTTTATCGATTATCTTTTCGTTCTTTTTTCTTGGAGGACGATTCATTATATCTTTGTCGAATGGGTCTAGCCCTAATGCTAGGCCTGGTAGGCCATCTGTTAATAGGTTAACCCATAGTATTTGGATTGCGATTAATGGTAGTGGCCAGCCAATTAGGATGGCTATGAATATGACTAGAATTTCACCTAAATTTGAGGAGAGTGTATATTGTATGAATTGTTTTATGGAACTGTAGATACCTCTTCCTTCTTCAACTGCATTAACTATTGATGCGAAATTATCATCCGTTAGGACCATGTCTGAGGCTTCTTTTGCAACTTCCGTTCCTACAATGCCCATTGAGATTCCAATGTCGGCATTTTTTAGTGCTGGAGCATCATTTACTCCATCTCCAGTCATTGCAACTACATGGCCTTTCTTCTTTAATGCGTTTAGTATCTTTACTTTATGTTCTGGAGAGACTCTTGCATAAATGACTATCTTATCTACTATCTTTTCAAATTCATCATCAGTTAGTTTGTCTAGCTCTTCGCCGGTTAATGAAGCGTCTCCTCCTTTGTATAGGCCTAGCTCTTTTGCGATTGCAATTGCAGTTAATTGGTGGTCTCCAGTTATTAGTACTGTTCTTATTCCTGCTGTTTCGCATTTTTTGATTGCTAGTTTAACTTCTTCCCTTGGAGGGTCAATCATAGCTTGCAGACCTACGAAAGTTAGGTTCTTTTCAATGTCTTGCTCAGTTAGTTTGTATCCTTTTGTTAATGGTCTGTATGCAAAGCCTAGAACTCTTAATGCTCTATTTGCCATGTCTTTGTTTATTTGTAAGATAATGTCTTTTTCTTTTTCAGTTAGAGGTGAAATTTTTCCGTTTTTTAGTATTGTCTTGCATTTTTTTAGAAGTTCGTCTGGTGCCCCTTTAACATAGGCGAATTCTTCTCTTCTGACTGTATGGATTGTAGTCATGCACTTTCTTTTAGAGTCAAATGGGATTTCGTTTGTTCTTGGGTATTTTTTTTCTAGGTCTGGTCTGGTTAGGCCTGCTTTTCTTGCAGAAACTAGTAGTGCTCCTTCAGTTGGATCTCCGAAAATAGACCACTTTTCTTTTTTAATTAGTTTTGAGTCGTTGCATAATGCCCCGATGCTTAGTAATTGGCTAACTACTTTTGAGTTGACTAGTTGGCCTTCATGTTTAAACTGTCCTTCTGGAGTGTATCCCTCTCCAGATGTAGTTAGTAGTTGGTTGTTTAGGAATATTTCTCTTACTGTCATCTCATTTTTTGTGAGGGTTCCTGTCTTGTCTGAGCAGATTATATTAGTTGAGCCTAGTGTTTCTACTGCTGGTAATTGTCTTATTAGGGCGTTTTTCTTTACCATCCTTTGGACGCCCAATGCTAATGACATTGTTACAATTGCTGGGAGTCCTTCCGGGATTGCTGCTACTGCTAGTG
Source organism: uncultured Methanosarcinales archaeon (assembly GCA_964566535.1). Lineage (GTDB taxonomy): Archaea > Nanobdellota > Nanobdellia > Woesearchaeales > CAZOXR01 > CAZMIO01. The sequence continues at coordinate 277,885 of CAZMIO010000001.1, forward strand.
CCACTGCTGCTAAGAACATTTCGTTAACAAATGCTATTTCAATTGAATTTGTTACGAAGTAATGTCTTCCCACTCCTATTAAGAAAACAATTGCAGATATTGCTAAAGTTACATATCCCAACCATTTTCCGAATTCTTTTAGTTTTTGCTGTAATGGTGTTAATTTTTCTTTTACTTCCTGGACCATCTCTGCGATTTTTCCAATCTGGGTGTTCATGTTTGTGGAAGTGATTACTGCACGACCGCGGCCTTTGGTTACTATTGTTCCCATGAAAGCCATGTTTTCCTGGTCATGGACAGAAGTTGTTTCTTTTAGTGTTTGAGTATGTTTTTTTGAGGGTACTGATTCTCCAGTTAATGAGGATTCATCTATTTGTAATGCAGCTACGTGCATTATTCTAGCATCTGCAGGGATTTTGTCTCCTGTTTCTAAAAGAACTATGTCTCCTGGAACTAGCTCTTTTGAGTCAACTTCTATTTCTTCTCCATCCCTTACTACTCTTGCTTTTAGAGCTGTTAGTTTTCTTAGTGCTTCGATTGCTTTTTCTGCTTTGTACTCTTGGATGAATCCAAAGATTCCGTTTATGACTACTATTATTCCAATTACTATTGCGTCTAGTCTTTCACCAATGGATAAAGAGATGATGATTGCTGCAATTAGGATTATAACTATGAATGAAGTGAATTGTCTGAACAGAATCATGAGAGGGTGTATCTTCTTTGTCTGTTTTATTGTGTTTAATCCGTATTTTTCTAGTCTATCTTTTGCTTCATCTTTTGATAGTCCTTTATCAGAAGTGTTTAATAATTTTAGAGTGTCATTGACATCTAGAGCGTGAAAGTTTTGATTTGTCATTTAATCCTCTTTTTATCAATACGGTTAAATTTTTAATCCAATGGTTGAAATTTTTAATAAATAAAAAACGTGTTATATTGGCATTGTCAGAAATCGAAGATTTCTGAACATGCTCAGAAATGCCTTGCATTTCTGACATTCCTAGCCCTAAATAGTGAAGGGAAATTGCATATGGGAAATCTTGGATTCAAACTATATAAATATTGCCTTAAATACAAAACTTTATAAATTTCTAGGGGTTTTTTAGCTGTAAACCCCATGTAGCTCAATGGCTAGAGCGTTCGGCTGTGACCAAGTAATTGGTGGCTATAGATACGTTTTGACCATATGCGCAATGCAAGGGATGACTGGACGTCAGTCGTTACCGGAAGGTTGCTGGTTCAAATCCGGCTATGGGGATATGAGGGACCATGAGCAATCGTGGTTCCTTTTTTATTTCTTAAAACCATTAATTTTTTATTCTCCAAGTTTAGATATAATCTTATGAGAATTAAAAAATTAAAACAAGGTTTTGAGAAATTGACAAAAGAGAAAGCGAGGATAATTGCTCATTCAATCGGTGATGGGGCTGTCTATATAACTAGGCATGATTATAATATCAAATATGAGGTAAGAGATGAAGAGTCGCTTAAGCAATTTAATGATGATCTTATTGAGGTGTATGGGCTTGAGCCATCATGGGAATGGAACACCTCTGGGATAACTGGTGAACCAATTAAATTTGTTAGATTAAGGTCAAAGTTAGCTTATGAAGATTTATTGAGATATGCCACTTACTTTTCGAAAGATTGGAAAATAAATGATTTATTAATGAATTCTAACAATGAAATCAAAAAAGAGTTTCTAAGGGCGTTGTTTGATGATGAAGGGAGTATAATTAAAGAAAGAAATAGGGGAATTATTAAATTGTATTCTATAAACTCTGAGGGATTGGGTCAAATACAAAATATTCTATTAGAATTTGATATTTCAACCAAGCTGTATCCTGGTTATGGGTTAAAAAGAAATGTTTATGCCCTAATTGTAAGAGATTTAGAATTATTCAATAAACAAATTGGATTTGGTTTGAAAAGAAAGCAAGATAAACTAAACGAGCTTACAAGTTAAATAGATTTTTAGAAAGGTTTTTAAATGAGGTAAATTTCCTTAGGACTATGTCAAAAAGTAAACATTGGAAGGCGTATAAGACAAAGCATCCTGATAAGTATGAGATTAAGGAGATACCTTGTATTAGTACTAAGTTCCAGCATACTAAGAAGATAAAAATAAAGAAGAAAAGTTGATTTCTGATTATCGAACTGTTATTCTTCCGCTTGCAATATCACCAAGGACTTGTCTTAGAGGGAATAGACGTCTATATTCAGGATTTGGATCTAAGGTCCACTCAACAGCTTCTATGGCGTTAGGGTGTATTCCATCTTCCACCATATTATCAAGAAGATTTAGGATGTCTTCTTTTAGAAGGTCTTTTCTTAAAACGGCCGAATCTATTTGCCTTACGCCTCCGACCTCTGTCATGAAATCTTCCCTTGGCCTTCCTCTAAGTAATATGTGATTTAGGTCTTTTCTGCCATCTCTACCCGTGAATAAAGTATAAGCCATAAGTCCCGCCTGGAACCAGTCTGTTTCAGACATAAGAGGGTCTCCTCTTGCTAGCTCAGGAGTTACCATACCTCTTGTCATGCCATGTGGTTCTGGATAAACCCATCTTCCTAATCGGTTTTTTTGAGAGGTTCCTTTTAATTTTAAGTATTTATCATCATCAAATGGCCTGTATGTTTCTGGAATTTGAGCAAGTTCAAAATCGACAACAGATGCGCCATAAACCTTTCTTCTTCTTATTCTTCCAACCAGACTGCTATTCTTTATGTCTCCATGTAGTGCTTGCATGCCTCTCATGTCCTCAAGAAAAGTCGCTAAATCTCTCAGATATAATGCTCTACCTGTCATGGCAGGAAGCTTTGCAGTACCTTTTAGTCTGCCATCTAGGGGTTTACCTTGAACTCTACCCATTGAAATACAAGAGTATGCATCATCTCCGTGAGTTAACAAACAGTGTTCGTGATATTCAGGTATGTTTCGTACCCCATTATCATTGAGTATGTCTAAAACTCTTGCTTCGTTTAATGCAAGATATGCTAACCCTGAGCGAACAGGTACTCCGTCTAGAGAATCTAATGATTTGACTTCAGTATAATCGTCTTCTTGGGGAGCTTCTCCATTGCCTTTATGGAAAGCCACTTGTGTTGCCTTGATAACTCTCTCTTTATGATCTGGGTCAAGGTAAATATTTCCGTGCGCTCCACTGCCTAGCCTCCCTTCTCTCGTAGCTATACAATAAGCTGCTCTTTCTGCTAAAGTTCTATCTGTCATGGAGTATTTTATGCTATTTACCCCTATATAAAGCTTTCTATCTTTATTACTTAGAAGTGGTTAAAAATAAAGAAAAAGAGTTAATTTAACTTTCTAATCATCTTAACTACAGTTTCAGTTGATCTTTTAGCGTAGCCTTCTACTCTCCTTACACCATCTGCTCTGGTCATCTTTGGTCCTGAGACTCCTAATGAGACTGGCTTTCCTGATGCTACTGAGATGTCAACTATCTTTCTTGCTGTGTTTTGGGCAACAATTGTGTCATGGTCTGTATCTCCTTCAATAACAGCCCCTAATGTAACTACACCGTCTATTTCTTGTTTGTCAATAAGTTTCTTTGTAGCTAGCGGTATGTCAAATGCTCCTGGAACTACTAACACTTCTTTTACTTCTGCTCCAAGGAATTTTGCATGTTCTTGTGCTATTTTACTCATCAAGTGAGTTAAGTCTGCGTTGTAGTCTGAAACTACAAAACCTAGTTTTTCGTTCATTTTACCATCCCCCGATTAAATTATATTGGACCAACACTTTCGTGGCCTTGTCTTATTCCCTGTCCAGCGAATTTACTTAATGCTGTTGGGCTTCTTAATAATGAGATTGCATTTAATGTATGCTTAGTTGTTCTGTCTTTTGTCATTTGGTGTAGTTCTTTTTCGTTCTTTCCTTCGTCTAAGTGTACGAAAACTTCTATGATATGTTTGTTTGTTAGTAGTTGTGCTTTGATAAGTCCCTGTGATGCTTCGTGAGCGCATGTTTTGTCTATTGGTTGCCCTCCTGGCATACCTAGTGCTAAGACAATATCGCAGTTTTGCTCTTCAATTAGTTTTTTTGATGCTACTGGCAAGTCTTTTACACCCGGAACTGTGTATCTTACTATTTTTGTGGATTCTAGATTATCTTTAATTGTACTTTCTGCTATTTTTGCCATATCTACTCTGGCAAACATTGTATCTGCGATTCCTATTTTTTTTTGCATTTTATGAAAGTTTTACTTTGTCTTTATCTTTGAGGTTTAATGTTTGTCTTAGGTTGTTTTTTGCTATTATTTCGATTATGTTTTCGTCATGCCTTGTTCTTTCCGGGATTACGATTGAAGTTTCTACGTTGTTTAGTTTTAGTTTGTAAGCTTTTATTGAACCGAATGTTCTTGTTTTTGTTGTGAATTCGTTTATTTGTATGGGTTGTTTGTCAGCTAAAAATTGTGCTAGTTCTTCTTTGTTGATTTTAAGGTTTAGCGTTCCTGGAAATGCTTTGAATCCCAGTTTTTCTTTGAATTGCTTTTGATATTCTTTTTGTGAAACGTAATATGAGCCTTCACCAATACCTGTTTCTATTGTGCCTGTTATTGATGACTTCTTTTGTTTGAATATGTTTGATAATGAATTGTAGTTTTGCTGTAAAAATTCTCTTCCTTTGGTGTCAATTGAGATTATTAGGCCGTTTGGTGTTGCTTGTCGTTTGATTAACTCTTGATCTTCCATATCCCTTAGTTTTCTGCTTATTGTTTGCTGTGGGATGCCCACGTCTTTTGATATCGCTAATGTTGAGGTTTCTAAAGTAGCGAATAAACCACTCTTTTTTGCAATGTATGTTAAAATCTCTAAATGTTCAAACATATTATGTTAATAATGAGTAGTTACTTATAAATCTTTTGCTTATCAAATATGGGTAACAGTTATAGTAAGTTTTTATTTATTTCAGTTAATTATTTATAGCTAAAAGTAAATTAACTTATGATGTTCAAGGTTATTGGAACTGACACTTATTTGGAAGAGATTGGTAATTGGCCTAAATCTGATAGGGTGATTGTTGAGAAATTTCCAAAGCAACTTGCAATAAGTCCCCATAGTGGGAGTCCATTAGGATATCCATTTTTACGTGAGAAGAGAATAAGGGAAAAGAGAGTATATTATCTGATATATGATGATCTAAAATTAATACTTTTAGTGGCTACAAGCAGTAAGAAGAATCAGCAAGATACAATAGATCATATAAAAGAACAATTAGATGAATTTAGAAGTGTAGCTGAAGATATTGCTAAGCAAGCCTTTTAAAACGACCTTGTCTAAGGTCTGTTAAGCTACTAGAAAACTGCCTAATAAGATCAAAGTCAAGTTTTTCTAATTTCTTGAGTTTTTCGTATTCTCCTTTTGGTATAGTGACTGTTTCCATTATACTATGTAGTGAGAGTAATACATATATAAGTTTTGCGGTATAAGTTTGGTTGATGGTCTTTGTGTAATAAAAATATACTTTATTAAATTTTGAGTTGGTACTGGTAACTAATAATAAAATATTAAAAGTGAATTGAATTTCTTAGTTAGATAGATATTCCAAAGTTAGGTGACGCAGTTATGCAGACAGCGAATGCGTTGACGTTAGAGGAGACAAGTGGAGTAAGTAGTTTTAAGTTTGGTCAGGATATTCTCCGGTATGGTATTGGTGCAGTTGCTCACTTTGTTTTTATGAAGCTTGCTGAAGAGCAAATTGTTAAAGGAGGGATGTCCGTTGATTCATTTTTAGGAAAATATGAAGTTACAGATGAGTTTTGGTTTGAAGGAGAATACGGATTTCCATTGGCGAGATTAGAAGATGAAGGGTTATTTATACCTTGGCAAGTGTATGCTCCACTTGAGAGGAAGAGTGATCTTGAGATAGGCTTATTTGAAGGAGACTATATGAATTGTTTTTTTTATGCAAAGGGAGACTCAATCGAATTCATTGCCCGTGGACTAATTGGTAGAAACCATGATCTTCCAGAACTATTATCAAGCCCCGTTTATCTAAAGTATGGTGTTCAATTTGCACTCTACTTATGGGGGGTTTCTGTTAGTAATTTTAGAACAATTTCACCAGGAGAAGAGGAAACCAAGTCCTTACCACTGCATGTTACAAGAATCGGAGAGGATTTAATTTCTTATTACGAGTCTATATTTAGGGTGAATGGTATCTCAGGAGACGAGATTGGTGGATTTGTTACACGTGCTGCCGGAAATATGGATAGACATGTTAAAGAACATGAAGAACTTGGTAAATATCGCGATATGGATAAAGTGATACCATAAAAATTAGAATCTTAGAAAACTATATAAAACAGTAATTAAATAATAATTCTAAATGGGGGAAAGACAATTACTTATTGCAGGTATAGATCCAGGGACTACTGCTGGTTATGCTATTATTGATTTAGAGGGGAATGTTGTTTCTGTTGATTCTTCTAAGGAGCTTGACATTAATTCTTTAATTACTAAGTTGATTCCTTTTGGGAGGGTTGTGATTATTGGTACTGATAAGAAGAAGAATCCTGGGTTTATTGAGAAGTTAGGGATTAAACTGGGTGCTAAGGTTATTTCTCCTGATTACGACCTTAAGGTTGTTGAGAAGAGAGAAGTTGTTAGGAAGTTTAAGACGAAGAATCAACACGAAGAGGATGCTTTGGCAAGTGCTTTTTTTGCTTTGCGGAAGATGAGGCCTTTGTTGAACAAGGTGAATGTATATGTTGAGCACTATGGAAGGGAGAGTATTAAGGAACAGTTGTTGGAAATGGTTTTGAGTAAGGGTTTGAACATTAGGGATTCACTTGAGATGATTGATGAGTCTAGAAAGGGAAGGGATATTATTAGGGAAGTTATTGTTGAGAAGAGGGTTAAGGAGAAGGACTATATTGAACTTGAGAATAGTTTAAGGAGAGCTGTACGTGATAATGAAATGCTTAAGATGCAGAACTCTAAGTTGAGGAAGGAACTTTTGGATACTAAGGAAGGTTTTGAGTATATGTTTAAGAGAATGAATAAATCTAGTGTTGACAAAAAGATGAAGGAGCTTCTAGGGTTTAGGGATAGGAGGATAAAGGTATTTGATTCTAAGCTAAAGGGGAAGGATAAGGATATTGGTTCTTTGCAGGATGAAATAACTACTTTGATTTACTTTTTATCTAATATTGGAGATAAGGTTTTGGTCAAGAAACTGGATAATTTAGGATTTAATGAGTTGAATGAGAAGAAAGACATGTTAAACATAATGGACGGAGATGTTTTACTGGTTGAGGACCCTGATGTGATTAGTGAGAAAGCTATTGAAATCTTGAAGGAGAATGTTAAGGTTATTGTTTACAAGAAACCGGTCAGTAAGAAGGTTGAGAGTAGGTTGCCTTTTGTGTTTGTTGATTCTAAGAAGCTAAATATTGAAGAGAATGGTTATTTTGCTTTAGTTGATAAGAAAGAGTTTGATTTGGAGAAGAATAAGGTTAATATGTTGAGTAAGGTTATACAGGATTATAAGAACGAGAGGTTATTTAATTAGCTCTTTATAATCAACTGTCACTTTCTTTCCAGTTTTTAATTCTTTCCCAAAGACTTTCTTTTTAACTGAGGTTATCTTTATTCTTTCATCCCTTACTGTTACTATGTCCCCTATTTTGAGGCCATGTAATCTGAACATGACGTTTAACCTGTAGACATTTTTTGATGTTTGTCTGTTTTTGGTGAATAACTGAGGGCTTTCTTTTAGTTCTCCTCTGAACTTTCTTTTTAGTTTGTTTCCTAAACTTCTGAGGAATTTGTTTGAAGATAAGTATAAGTCGACTCCATTTGTTGTTTTTACAGTTCTTGCGATGAAAACTTTTTTGGATTCCTTTACTGTTTTCTCTACGTAATTGATGATCTTTTCATCAGGGTTTCGTAATTGCAAAGTGCCTTCAAAATAATCGTTATTTTTGCCTTCCATAGCATTAGTTAAAACCGATAAGTTTTTATTACTTTCGTCAAAAATAGAGAGTTATGGAGAAAAAGGACTTTAAGGGGACATTAAAGAAGATATGGCAATTTATTTGGGAAGAAGACAGTATATGGAGCTGGATAGTAAATATTGTGCTTGCTTTTGTGCTGATAAAATTTATTGTGTATCCAGGTCTTGGGCTTGTACTAGCAACTGATTTTCCGATTGTAGCTGTTGTTTCTGGTTCAATGCATCATGATGAAGGTTTTGATGATTGGTGGGAAAAAGGTGGGAAGTGGTACACAGATAATGACATTACAAAAGAGGATTTTCTTGGTTATCCTTCCAAAAATGGGTTTTCAAAAGGAGATATTATGGTTTTGAATGGTAAAGAACCAAAAGATATAAAAATAGGGGACATTGTTGTTTTTAAGAGTCATGCTGGAAGACCTAGACCAGACCCAATTATTCATAGAGTTGTGAAAAAATGGGATGAGGAAGGAGATTATTTTTTCCAGACTAAGGGAGATAACTATAGGACGAATAAAAACTCAATAAATAGTTGCGACCTAACCGGCTGTATTGATGAGACAAGGATAACTGAAGAGCAGATTTTAGGAAATGCTCTGATTAAGGTTCCTTTCCTTGGATATGTTAAGATATGGTTTGTCGAGGCGGTTTGTGTGTTTAATGATTTTAACTTTTGTATAAGGTCATAAAATGAAATGGTGATGTAAAATGTTTTGCCCAAAATGTGGATCAATTTTGATGCCTAAGAAAGATGAAAAGAAAAAGAAGGCTTTAGTGTGTTCTTGTGGTTATAAGACTAATAAATTTGAGAATGTTAAGATAAAGGAAGCTATAAGTGGTCCTGTAAAGGAAGTTGAAGTTATTGAGAAGAATTCTGATCTTGAGACGCTACCAAAGACAAAGGTAGTATGTCCTAAATGTGCTCACAATGAGGCTTATTTTTGGCTTTTGCAGACAAGGGCTGGAGACGAACCTGAAACTAAATTCTTGAAGTGTGTTAAATGTGGGCATACCTGGAGAGATTATAATTAACACAAAGCTTTATAAATGAGGAATATTTTCCACATTCTATGGCAGTTAGTCAAACAATGTCAAAGAGAAAAGAAAGCGGTGGAAGGTATATTGCTTATAAGAAAGAAAAGCAGTATGAATTAGGAAGAGAACCATCGCTGACCAAAGTAGAGAAAAAGAAAAGGTCCATGAAGATAAGGACCTTAGGAAATAACAGAAAGATTAGATTGTTGAGTATTGATGAAGCTAATATTCTAGATCCTAAAACTAAGAAACATAAGAAAGTTAAGATAAAGACCATAACTGGTAGTCCTGCAAACAAACATTTTGTTAGACGAAATATAATGACAAAAGGTGCAGAAATAGACACAGAAATGGGTAAGGCTAAAATAACTTCAAGACCAGGACAAGATGGAACAGTTAATGCTGTTTTGATTTCTAAATAAATTTTAAGTTCTTTGTGTGTTTCTGTCGTACATTCTTTTTAATCTATCAGAAATATGAGCTACATATTTTTTTCGTGCTGTATGGTCTTTTTTGCCTTCTATATCTGGGTTGTAAAGTGTACTATCTGGGTCTTGCTGTCCTCTGATTCTTCTTAGAGGTTGTTGTAATGATTCTGCAAATTGATCTCTTGCTTCATCGTCAATAGTAGCCATCCTTTCTTTTAATTGACCTGGATTTGTAGGGTGGTCTGTAAATCCCCTTCTCCTCATTGTCCTTACCCCACTGTATGTTTCCATCCCATAGCCTACAAGTGAGGATATTTGGTCTTCAAAGTCCATTGCCATGAATTCTTCTTGATTCACTCCAGAAATATCGGAAGGTCTGTGATTAGGGTTTCTTAATTGACCAACACCAGCATACAAAGCTAGGATTTCAGCAGAATTTAACATAACTAGTATATCATGAGGTACAGTTGAGTTATTAAGTCCGGTAACTATTCTTTCTAGAGCGGCGTAGTTTTCATTGGCAATTTCACTTCTAGAGGTTCCACTTCTAAATTGCCCCATACTTCCTTGTGTTATCCCGTAACCAGGTAGTGTATTAACTAATCCTCCCTCTCCATTATCTGGATGTACTAAATCTAATTCTAATTGTTGTCCCATATAAATAGGTATATTTGGTACTCTTATAAAAGTATGGTTTGGTGATTTTCAATAACATTTTATATTCTTTTGAGTTTGTTTTTTGTATGGTAGAACGTCATTTATTGTATGGAGATGATGATAACGGGATAGTTGCAGTTGAACATGTTGGTCAGGAAGCTGTTTTGTTTAGACGAGATTCTATTGATGATTTAGTTACAGCTGAGAGACAAGAGTTTCATCCTTATGTTCTTGCTACTGATGCTGTTTTTGATAATGGTATATATGGGAGGATGAATGGTGGTGGATTGGTTGAAGGTGTTGACAGGTTACATGGTGAAGGATATGATAGAATTGTTTATCTTAGAGATATGGAAGCATGGGACTCTTTTGTTAGAGGTGTTATTGGTAAACGAAGTATTCCATCTATGCATAATCTTGCTCAAAGTGGTTTGGTCTATGGTGTAAATAGAAATCCAGTAATGCAGTTTAAGGTTAAAGAGGGTAAGACTGAGATGAAGGGTATTGAGTATAGTGATGTACGTAGGATGACAGTAGATGTTCAGGCGTTGAGTACGGTATATAGGGATGGTCTGAAGGAGCAGAATAGATTTATGAGGGAAGGTCCGGATAATATTGTTTGTATTAGTTTTGCTACAAAGGATTATACAAGTACAGTTAGGACGTATTCATATTCACAAGGTGTTTCTGAAAAAGATCTGATAAATGTTTTTGTCAATTTAGTCATGGGTTATGATCCTGATGTTTTGGAGTTCACTAATCTTGATGACTTTAGATTATTGTGGGAGAGAGCTCAATTTTATGGTATGGATCTTTTTGTTGGAAGAGAGCTTCCTGGAGTTCCTGAACGGATGCTATTGCCACAGGTTGAGGTGGGTGGTTATGATGGTCAGTCAAGAGCCGCATTTAGAAGGCATGTTTTTGGGAGGCAAGTTGTTGAGACAAGGCCCGATGATATGGGTGATTTGTTTATTCCTGACAGGATTGTTGAAGAAGGTATTGGTGAAAGGATTGGAGTTTACATGGATTATTTAAGGATGAGGAATTTGTTGTTTAGTAAGAGCGACAGTATTGGGAATTTGTGGTTAAGGAGTTCTCAGGATGTAAAGGATTTTTCTCATGCTTCTGCTCTATCTGCTTTTGGGCTGAGTGAAGAGAGGCATGCTGTTAGGAAAGTGAAAGCTCAAATGAGTGCTGCTTCATTTGAGGGTGTTATGAAGTTTGGTGATGGGACTCATCTTAATCATATGGTTATGAGGGAGTATTTGAGAGCAGGATTAGCTATTCCTGTTCCTGAGCCGATAGTTAGGGGGAAGGATGAGAAGGTTGGAGGGGAGACTAGAGCTAGTGTTGGACTTTTTACTAATGGTGCTAAATATGATTTTGAAAGTCATTGGCCTAAGACTTCTATCATTAATGAGGAATGTCCTTCTACTGATGAGTTAGGTGTTCATCAGGGATTGAATCAACTGGAGGTAAAAGATCATCTACACCACTAAATCTTCTTCTTAGTTCGTGATGAGATTTTACTGGTTCTCTTAAGCGACCTCCCCATAAATTGATATGTCTCTCTCTAGATTCATCAGGTTCTAATACGGCATTAATAGAAAAAGAATCTGGTGAATGAGTAAATTGCGCATATAGAGGAAAGTAAACTGTTGCTAAATAGGCTGATTCCCCTATTTTAATAGGAACTGTCATTCCAGTACTATCAACGTCTAAAGTGGGCAATCTAACGACAAGTCCTGCTTGGATTATATCTGTTAAGAGCGATAGTTCCTGTTCTGTTGCAGTTACTAATCCTTCTCCCCCAACTTTCTCCTGATATCTCTCTACTTGGATTGCTAACCCCATATGAATGTGTGCTCCTCCCATGCTATCTGCTGTATTTCCCATGGACAAAAGAATCTAATATTCTTTTAAAAGGTTTTTTATGATTAATAATTTGGTAGTGATTGAGAAAGATTTAAATAACACTAAATAAATTGATATTTTAGAGGTGTTTTACTATGTCATTTATGGATAAATTAATGTTCTGGAAGAAAAGTGATGATTTTGGAAAGGATTTAGAGATGGGTCTTGATAAAGGTCTAGCTGCTCACGATGCAGGGATGGGCGGACCTGGTGGACCTGGAGGTCCTGGTACAGAGATGGGTGGACATGATCCTGGTTTAGGCGGGCAAGGTATGGGTATGGGTGGACATGATCCTGGTTTTGGTGCTCCACCACAGCAACCTTCATATGGTCAGTCTCCTTCGATGGGGCAACCACCACAACAAATGGCTCCACCTCAACAATTTCAACAACCTGCTCCTCCGATGATGCCTCAGCAACAAGGGGGACAAGAAGTTGTTGGTAAGGATTTTGAGATTGTATCCAGCAAACTAGATGGTTTAAGGGCTACACTTGAGAGTATTAATCAGAGACTAGCTAATTTAGAAAGAGTTGCGTATGGTGAGCATGATAGAAAAAAAGAGTGGTAAAGCCAAATTTGTTTTTTTTAGTGCTTTAATTGTTTTAGTTCTTGACCAAATTACTAAATATTTTGTTTCTGTGAATATAACTGGTCCAATCCCTGTGATTTTAGGTGTTTTTCATTTAGTTTTTATTAAAAATACAGGTGCTGGTTTTGGGCTCTTTAAAGGTCAGCAAGGATTATTGATATTTATTTCTGTTTTTGTTGTTGGACTGATACTTTATTATTATAATAAGATTCCTGCTAAGGGTTATGTTCCACTGTCTGTTGGTTTGTTGTTGGGTGGGACTATTGGGAATTTAATTGACAGAATAAGGTTAGGTTATGTTATTGATTTTTTAGATTTTAGAATATGGCCTTCATTTAATGTTGCTGATTCTGCAATTACTGTTGGTGCTATTATGTTGATGGTTTATTTTATGAAGAAGGAGTAAAATGAATTGTTGTTGAGTTTTCTTAGTAATTATCCAAAAGTAGTAACTGATCAAAAACCTTTATAAATTAACATTCATTTCTGGCTGTAATGCAATTAGCTAAGAGATCAGAAGATCAAGATAAACTAGTAGATATGATTAGAGAATACTTAGCAATTGCTGGTGGAGTAGTTGAGCAGACTTTAGATAATTTGGATATTGATGAAGGAAGGCTTCATGATATAGTAAGGGAAGGTAGAGTAAAAATAAGAGAAGCAGATCCGAAGAATGGTGTTTTCTTGGAACAAAATGCACTTCAAACTAGATTGGTTGAATATTTGGCGAGTAATCTCCCATTATTCGGTAGTCCAGATTGGTTTGCTGATGAATCAAGAGTTCCATTTTATGATGAATTGAGCAGATTAGAACGGATTCGTTTAGATATTGTAATGTCTCTTGAAGATCACAGATTAGCCAATTTTGTAGGTCATGATCTGAATCAGGTGCGATCAGATTCGTTTCTACCACTTTTTAATACTGGGCCAAATGGTTATGTGGATCATTTCATTGCTGAGGGTCAGGAAGTAGATTTAGATATGAGTATAAAAGAATATGAGCATAATTGTAGACAATCACTTGATATTGTTAGTTTTCCATTTGAATTTCTTCTTGAACTAGCAACAGGTGAATCAAGAAGTACATTTACACCAAGAGAGATGGCGGATAAAGTAGGTGCTGCCTTAAAAAACAGATTCTGCCATATCACTTATGGGGGGGGAGTTGAGATAGTCAATAATATTCCTGAAGATATTGAATTAACAAGAAACCACCTTAGTTACCTTTCTTTTATTCAAAACACCCTGAAGAATGCTTTGTACCGTGCAGAGAATTTATGCGGTTATTCTAATGAAGATCAAGAACGTTATGGACTTCCTCCTTTGAATCATGACTTAAAATACAGGATTGAATTTAGTGTGGTTGAACGTGGAGATGGAGTGAGTACTTTAGTCTGCTCACAAAATTTCCCTGGGCCAGATCTTTACAATCTTTTAGCACGTGGAGGAGAACTAGTGGAATCTGGTCATGAGACTACTCTAGATCTTGAATCTGTTCAGAGGTACAAACGGTGGGTAGCAGACGAGTTAGGTATGCCGTTCTTGGACCTTACGTTTGGTGATGCGGTTGAGATAATGTTTGAGGAAGGGATGACACTAAGTGAATATCCTGTTGCAAGTTCTGGTACTGGTCTTTTTGCTGTAAGAAATATCCATGGTGGGATTGTTGGCGGAAGAGTTGGATGTTGTTATGATAAAGAAAGGATATTTAAGTTCTTTATGGATATGCCTGATGCTGCTTAGGTTAATCTTCCCCTTCGAACTGTTCATGGGGTTTGATATCTTCCCATAGCTTTCTTGCCCTTTCTAGCCTTTCCATGTTACCGGTGTCGAACCATTGTCCTGCGAATGGGAATCCTCTTAATCTGCCTTCTTCAGCTAGTTTTGGGAAGACGTCTTTTTCTAACATGGAGAATTTGTTTTCTGGAATCATATCAAGGACTTCTGGTTCTAGGATGTAGAACCCAGAATTGATTAGATTTGAAGGTGCTTCTTCTTTTTTTGGTTTTTCTACAAACTCTAATATTCTTGAGCCGGATAGTCTTGCAACACCATATTGTGTGGAGTCATTAACTGTTGTTAATGCTATTGTTGCTAATGCGTTTTTTCTTTTGTGGAGTCTAAACATTCTTGGGATGTTGATTTTCTTTAATTCGTCTCCATTAGAACAGATGAAGCTGTCAGTTAATTGGTCTTTTGCCATCTTTAGTGGTCCTGCTGTTCCTAATGGTTTTGTTTCTTCAATATAATTTACATTAACTCCAAACTTTGATCCGTCTTGATAGTAATCTTTAATTGTTTCTCTTAGGTGGCCTACAGCTAAAGTAACATCACGTATACCATACTTCTTTAGTAAATCGAAAAGGTGTTCTGTTAAAGTTTTTCCATGAATATCAATTAATGCTTTTGGTGTTTTAAGGGTTAATGGTCTTAGCCTTGTGCCAATGCCTCCTGCTAAGATCACTGCTCTTTTTGGAATTTGAGTGCCTAATGCTTCTTTTAGGATTAGTTCAATCTCTTGAGATCTGTTCTTTATCTCTTCTCCGTCAACTCTCTTGTCTACTTGAGCTAGAAGGTCGGTATCCAAAGTTATTGTAATTCGCTCTTTCATGAAGATTTATAGTATATTAGAGAGTATTTAAACCTTTCTATTTTCGTATGATAGTGTATGATAATCGAAATATTTAAATATTAGGTGTATTTAGGATTAATTAGGTAAAATGGACAGAAACCTAGCATTGGAATTTGTAAGGGTTACAGAAGCTGCAGCTATAGCCTGCTCTAAGTGGATGGGTAAGGGTGATAAGATATCTGCTGATAAAGCTGCTGTGGATGCTATGAGGTCTAGATTTAATTCTGTTGATTTTGATGGAGAAGTTGTTATTGGTGAAGGGGAGAAGGATGAGGCTCCATTGCTGTTTATTGGGGAAGAAATAGGCACTAAGAAAGGTATTAAAGTTGATATTGCAGTTGATCCTCTTGAATGTACTTCTAATTTAGCTAAAGGCAAGCCAAATGCTATATCTGTTCTTGCTGCTGCTCCTAAGGGTTGTTTGTTAAAGGCTCCTGGAACTTACATGGACCAATTATGTGTTGGGCCTCAGGCTAAAGGTGTTATTGATATTAAAACTGATGTTAAGACTAATCTTACTAATGTTGCAAAAGCTCTTGATAAAGAAATTGGAGAAGTTACAGTTATATTATTAGATAGGCCTAGGCATGAACAATTGGTTAAGGACATTAGAGATGCTGGAGCAAAGATTAGATTAATCGGACATGGGACAGTTTCTGCTGGTGTTGCAGCAGCTCTTCCTGATTCTGGAATAGATGTTATGATGGGGATTGGTGGTGCTCCTGAGGCCGTTATTACTGCTGCTGCTTTGAAGAGTTTAGGTGGAGATATGCAAGGAATATTGAAGCCGCATGATGATAAATGTATTAAGCAGGCTGAAGAAATGGGCATTAGTGCTGAGAAAGTTTTTGGGCTAGAAGATTTGGCTAAGGGCGATGAGGTTATGTTTGTGGCTACTGGTATTAGTGATGGGCCATTGCTAAAAGGAATTGTTGTAGGGTGTGATGATATTACTACTCATTCAATTGTTATGAGAGCTAAGACAGGTACAATTAGGCATGTTGAAGCTAAACATAGATGTTAAACAAAAAAGGGTGGATATAATGAATGAACCTATACCAAGTAATAGGATATTTAAGGCTTTGAAAGATAAGGGGTGCATAATACTTGCGTGCAATACTCGGATTACAATAGGTGTTGCAAAAGGTATTTTTAGGGCGGCTAAGGATTTAGATGCTGCTTTAATTACAGAATTGGCAAGGACTGAATGTAACCAACATGTTGGTTATTCTGGGTTGACTCCAGAAACATTGGCTAGGAATTTGAAAGAGGCTAATGAAGAAGTTGGACATGATATATGGGCACTACATGCTGACCATATTGGGATAAAGAAAGGAGATGCACAGGACATTTCGGATACAAAAGAGTTAATTGAGGCTCAGATTAAGGCAGGGTATACAAGCTTTGCAATTGATGCTTCGCATCTGTTTGATTTTGAAGGAAAAACAGTTGAGGAGGAGTTGGCGCCTAATCTAGCGGCAACTATTGAAATAGGGAAATTTATTCAAGAAAAAATGGCAGGCAATGAATTTGGTCTTGAGGTTGAGGTTGGAGAAATTGGTAGAAAGGGTGCCGAAGGTATGATACTTACAAAGCCAGAGGAAGCAGTTACTTATATTACAAAACTGCATGAAGCTGGAATTTCGCCAAATGTTATTGCTATTGCAAATGGTTCAACTCATGGAAATATTTATGATGGGGATGGCAAGCCAGTTGCTCAGGTTACAATTGATATTGAGCAGACAAAAGCGGTTGCTGCGGCACTTAGAGATAATAAATTTGATGTTAGGATTGCACAGCATGGAATAACTGGAACTCCACTTGAGATCATTAAGGATAAGTTCCCACACGGAGATATTTTGAAAGGGAACGTTGCAACTTTGTTTCAGAACATTGTTTTTGACAATCTGAAGAAGTTCCATCCTGAACTGCATCAAGAGATGGTTGATTGGGTGCTTGAGAATAAGCCGATGGAAGGGAAAAACCCTGAGATGGTATTTGGAAGGAATGGTAAGTATGCTACAAAGGTGTTTTTTGACAAGATATATGCAATGAGTGATGAATGTAGAGCAGCTATTGAGGAAGAGTCATATAATGCTGCTTCAGATCATATTAAAGCGTTTAAGTCAGAAGGTAGTGCAGCTATTGTTAGAGAAGCGATGAAGAATGAGTAGAATTTTCGGAAATTTATAGAAAAAACATATATACATAAAACTGGAGGAGAATAGAATGGCAATAAAAGTTGGAGTTATTGGATATGGGACGATTGGTAAGAGAGTAGCGGATGCTGTCAAGTTACAGGATGATATGGAATTAGTTGGAGTTACTGCTCATAGTTATAATTATAAAATGTTGGTGGCGGTTCAGAAGAAGATTCCAATCTATTCAATGAATGGTAAGGAAGAGATTGAAAAGAATGGGGTTGTATGTGTGGGGGATGTTAATGATTTGATTAAACAGGTAGATATTATTGTTGACTGTACTCCTAAAAAGATTGGGAAGGAGAACAAGGAGAAATATTATGTGCCAAGTAAGGTCAAGGCAATATTCCAGGGTGGGGAGAAAGCGGATATTGGTGAAGTAAGTTTTACTGCACAATGCAATTATGATAGTGCTGTTGGAAAGGATTACATACGGGTTGTTAGCTGTAATACTACTGGACTTGCTAGGACTTTGAATGAAGTTCACAAAAAGTATGGCATTAAGGAAGTGCAGGCAACAATGATTCGGAGGGGAGCTGATCCGTGGGATATTTATCATGGACCGATTAATGCAATTGTTCCTGTTTTGGAACTTCCTTCGCACCATGGACCTGATGTTAGGACAGTATTGGACGTTGAGATATTTACAACTGCAATAAGTGTTTCATCTACTTTGATGCATTTGCATACTTTGATAGTTGATTGTGAAAGAGAACCTAATGTTGAGGAAACTATTAAGATGTTTCAGGATGCTACTAGAATAAGGGTGGTTGACAATGCGTCTAAGGTTAGGTCAACTGCAGAGATAATGGAGTTTGCAAAGGATCTTGGAAGAGACAGAAGCGATATGCCTGAGATTGTTGTCTGGAAGGAAGCAATTGGAGTTCATAAGAACAAGTTACTCTATATGCAGGCTGTACATCAGGAAAGTGATGTTGTTTGTGAGAATATTGATGCTATCAGAGCAGCAACTGGATTTACAGATGGTCCTAAGTCAATAGAGATGACAAACAAGACATTATGTATTGATGAATGTAAGAAGTTCTTTTAGTTTGTCGAGAATCGCCAGTCATATTTCAGTGGAATATTGCTGATTGTATCAGGCGATTCTTGAGCATGCTCAGAATTTTCTGAAAATTCTGACATTTTATTTCTTATTTTTCTTCTAAATGGGTATTGAAGAAACCCACTACTTTCTCTTCATACTCTTCCGGGTAGTATTCATATGACTTTCTATGATCTGCTCCCTCAGTGATCCATATTTGTTTTGGCTGGTTTGCTTTATCGTATAGTCTCCTTGCTTCTTCGATGAATACCAATTTATCTGAGTCTCCTTGAATCATGAATATGGGGATGTTAACTTGGTCAATGTATCTTAATGGTGCCAAATCAAAAGCGTTGAAATCATTTAGTAGGCCTCCGAAGAATGTTAAGAGTGTTGCTAGAGGATATTTTGGCAGATTGTGAGTTCTTTTAAATCGTCTTCCGGTTACTTGGTGGATTGTTGCATAACTGCTGTCTAGGATTATTGCTTTTAGGTCGTTGGTTTCAATTGTTGCTAGAACTAAAGATGCTGCTCCCATTGATTGTCCTAATGCACCTAAGTTTTGGTTTATGTCATCTCTTGATTTTATGTAATCAATTGCCCCAAGAACGTCGTTCTTTTCAAAATAACCTAGTGAGGTGAAGTCCCCATCACTATCTCCGAATGCGCGTAAGTCGAAGAGTAGGGAACTGTAATTGTTTTTGTAAAGGTATGCTGAATGGTTTAGTAAGTCTTCTTTTGTATCGTTCCAGCCGTGGATTAGAAGGATTGTGCCTTTTGAATTGTCATTTTTGATAAACCAACCTCTTAACATGATATTGTCTCTGCTTTTGAACTCAATGTCTTCGTAAGGTAATTGATGATCTTTCGGATGGCGGTTATTTGAGAAATCTGCTGATCTTTTTGGATGTGTGAATTTATATGCTTGCTGGATTGAAACTATGATGAGTAGGATGAATAATATTAGGAAAATGTATAGAACTAAGTGGTTCTTCTTGTCTCTACCTCTTTTTTTCATTTAGAGTTAAATAGAAATAATATAATATAAACCTTTCTATATATTGTCTGTTGATTCTTCTGCTACATTTGATGGTAATGCGAAGCCAATTCCTTCTCCGCCAGTTACTTTAAAGTTTGCTATGCCTATGATTTCTCCTGCTGTATTTAGGATTGGGCCTCCTGAATTTCCTGGGTTAATTGGGGTGTCTATTTGGATGTATGAGAATCCATTTGATGCTGTTCTTCTTGCACTGACAATCCCTTGTGTAACTGTGAAGTCTAGGCCTAGTGGATTACCTAATGCGATAACTGACTCTCCAACTCTAACATCATCTGAATCTCCGAAGAATAATCTGTTGAATTGAGTTTCGTTAGTGTCAATCTTTAATACTGCAATGTCAGCTTTTGCATCAATCCCTAGTATGATTGCTCTGTGGATAGTTTTATCGTATGTTAAGATGTTTACTGTTGATGCACCATCAATTACATGGAAATTAGTTACAACTCTTCCATCTCTTGTGAAGATTGCTCCTGAACCTTGGCCTTTATCTGTTAATACAGATACTACCGATTCTAATGATTCATCAACTATTTTTGAGAAGTCTGTTGATAGGGTTTCTATTGAAGTTATCTCTTTTTCTAACTCTTCTTTTGCCTTTTGTATTGATTCTTGTGATTCTGTCTGAACTGTAGTTATTAAGTCTAAGAGATCTTTATTGGTTTTCTTTGTTTCTTTATCTAGGTTTGAGATCAGATTTTGTAGTAAAGTCATATCGCTTTCTAGGAGTTCATTAAGTTCAGAGATTTTTTGATTAGATTCTGTTTGTTGTTGTACTAGTTCTTGTTGGAGGAGGGTGATGTTGTTATAACCAATTACTGATAAAGATGAGACTAGGACTACAGTGACTACGAGACTATATATGAATAACTTTTGGTGTTCTTCCATAGAATATCTAATATATTGAAGATTTAAATAGTCTGCCTTATAATTTCTGCCCTTAGGTCAAAAGTAGTGATATTGTTTATTCTTGCATTCACTGTTTGGCCTAATTTTAGGTCTCCTTTTACAATAACTGGTTTGTAGGCAAAGTTTCTGCCAACCCAAGTGTTGTCTTTTCCCTTTTCGTCTATTAGAATAGGTCCTTCCCAGTTGTGATACCGTTCATTCTGCATTCTTGAGATGTTATGGAATATGTCAGTTAGCATTCTTGAGCGGTCCTTTATTGTGTTTATGTCTAGCTGTGGGAGGTCTAGTGCTTTGGTGTTTGGACGAGGTTGGAATTTTGAGATGTTTATTACGTCTGGTTTTATTTCTTTTATTAGGTTTAATGAATCGTCGAATTGTTCGTCTGTTTCTGTTGGGAATCCTACAATTATATCGGTTGCGATTGTGATATGAGGGATTTGCTCTTTGAATTTGTTAACTATGTCCTTGAATTGTGCTGTTGTGTAAGACCTGTTCATTAGTTTTAATACTTCGTCGTTTCCTGATTGTACTGGGATGTGTAGAAATTTGAAAACTTTGTCGTTTTTATAGATATTTATTAAGTCATCTAAGATTGGGAGGACATTTCCTGGATTCATCATACCAAGTCTTAATTTGAACTCTCTGTTTGGCTCTAGAATCTGGTTTAGTAATGCAGGTAGGGTTGATGGGTGTTTGTTTTCTAATCCATATGCTGCATTATCTTGTGAAGTTACCCATAATTCCTTGCAGTCATTGTTTATTGAGTTTCTTACTTCTTTTAGGATCTCTTCAACTGGGTATGAAATCAAGTCTCCTTTTATTAGTTTTACAGAACAATAGGCACAAGATGAGTTGCAGCCTGAGAGGATTGGTATTATTCCTACTGTGCTGTTTTTTCTTATTCTTGGTAAGTTAAGTTTTATTTCGTCTTCGTCTTTTGCAACTATGTCTATGAGGTTGTCATGAATCATCTCTTCAACGACTTCTGAGATTTTCTTTATGTTATGTGTTGAGATTAATGATACGTCTTCTGTTATTTCTCTGATCTTAGGTATTAATTCTGGTGGTATACATCCTGCTACGATTAATTTTTTGTCTCCATGTTCTTCGTTTAATTTTCTTAGTTCTCTTAATGCTGTTTTTTCTCCTTTTGCTGTGCAGATGTTTAATACTATTATGTCTGCTTCTTCTTTATCTTTGATTATGTTGAATCCTGAAGTAGTTAGGATGCCTTGCATTACTTCTGATTCTGAGAAGTTTGTTGAACAGCCATGGGTCTGGAAATATATCTTTGTCATAGGTTTTGGGAGTTAGAACAGGGGTTATAAATGTTACTGGAAGTTGAATAATTTGTATAGGACTACCTAACCACATTAGAACTAAATTGTTAATCTATTACAAAGCCGCACTTTTTACAGTATCTTTCGGCTTTATCCCTGATTATCTCTTCTGAGCCGCAATCAGGGCATTTCTTTACTTCTTCTATTTTTGGTCTTTGTTGTATTTCTTGCATTTTTAGTAGGTTTTACCCAGTTCCAGCTATCTCTTTTTTTATCTTAGGATAAGTCACCCTTACCTAACTCTGAAACCACCTTTCACCCGCTTAAAGTATCAAATTTAGGTATTTATAAATGTTTTGCCTTCCTTAAGGAGTAACTCTGCTTTTTCTTTAGACTTAGAATCTGCCATTATTCTTAGAATTCCTTGCTCTGTTTTAGACTGTCTGAACCACAGAAAAGCGTCTTTTGTTATAATCTTTAGGCCACCTGTTGGTCCTGTTTCTTGGATTCTGAATCCTTTTTTTAAGTAGAATTGTTTAATCTTTTTCTTTATTTCTGCTGTTTTTTCTGGATTTATGCTTACTTTGTCTTTTAGAGTGTAGTAGACAGGATAATCTTTGATTATTTCGTTTAATGGCTTTTTTCTTTTTGCTATTAGCTTTAGGATTGATAGGAGAGTTAGAATTCCGTCTCTGCATCTTGAAGAGGGGATTATTGCACCTGCTGACGAGCCTTCCCCACCAATTGGAGAGTTGTTTATGACCATTGCGTTAACTACATTAATTTCCCCAACTTCTGTTTCTACTAGTTTAGTCTTATATTTATCTGCGATTTCCTTTACTAAGTAGGATGTTGCATCGTTTACTGCAATTGTTTGCGATTCTGGGTTTTTTTGTTCTTCTAGGATTTGGTCAACCACTAATGCCAATACATATTGACCTGATACCATATTTCCATCTTTTAGTAGAATTTCAACTCTATCTGCATCGCAGTCAAAGCCAGCTGCGAAATCTGCGTTAAGTTCATTTAATTTGGTTTTTAATGATTTTAATGAGGATTCGTTTGGTTCGATTGTTCTTTTGAATTCCCCCTGTTTTGTGTTGATTGCAATGAAATTTTTGTTTATTTTTTTTAATATGTCAATATTTGTAATTCCTGCTCCGCCGTTTGGGTCTAAGAGAACTTTTATGTTTAGTTTTTTTATTTGTTCGATGTGTTTTTTCCCTATTGTTTTGATTATGAAATTGTAGTAACGGGCTTTTATGTCTTCGTGTTGCTTTTGGATTTCGTGGACTGTAGGGTCTTTTTTATGGATGAGGTCTAAGAACTCTTCTTCTTTTAGGTCTTTTATCTTATGGAAGTTTTTTATTACTTCTGAGGCTTTTTTTGGGTCTAATACTGCACCATCGCTGTCTAGGAACTTAAAACCATTCCATTCTGGTTCGTTATGGGAGGCAGTTATTATGATTCCTCCGTCTGCCTTATATTCTCTCACTGCTAATTCTGTCATTGGTGTTGTTGCAACTTCTAAATCTATTATATTTTTGAATATGTCAAAGATTGCTTGTTTTAAGGGTTCTGCTGAGGCCCTTGTGTCTGTTCCGATAACTACTTTAGGGTCTTTTTTTAGTGTTTGAGAATAAGCATACGCGTACTTTCTAGTTATGTCTTCATTTAGGTCTTTTTTGTAGATTCCCCTTATTCCTGAAAATGATTCTACTAGCATAAGCGGTTGAGAGAGTGTATGATTTATAAGGTTTTCTTTGAGATTGTGTTTTTCAATAGATTTAAATACATTAAATTTAATGAGATAGTTTATGGCGAAAAAAGTCAAACAAAAAAAGAGTAAGAAATATGTTAGGGTTTGTCCGAAGTGTAAATCTGGTAGCGTTAGGATGGACAAATCTACTCTGCAGCAGACTGGTGCTCTTCCAACCATGTATATCTGTGGAAGATGTGGGCATTCTGGTAATAGTTTTCCTGAAGTTGAAATATCTAAGTTAAAGGGGTTTGAGAAAGAGGTTGATAAGAAACATCTTAGGTTTACAAAGAAAGATAAAACTGAGTTGATTGATACTTCTTATGGTGAGTTTGAAGTTAAGATTATATGGAAGGTTTTGTCTATTGTATTCTTTTTAGCAGGTATTTTTTATCTTACTGTAGAATCAGTTTCTGGAGCTATCTTACTCCTAATTGGAATATTTATGTTCTATATCACTTATTTTGAGAAAAGAAAATTAAAAAGAACTAATTAGATTTTACCTTTTGTAGAAGGAATGTCATCTAATGCTCTCTTGTCTTTTGAGCATGCCATTTTCATTGCTTTTCCAAAAGCTTTGAAGATTGATTCTGCTTTGTGGTGGTCTGTTCTAGCCTCAAATGATTTTACATGGATATTTGCTTTTAGTTCGTTAGCGAAACCTTGGAAGAACTCTGAGATGCAGTCTGATTCTAGGTTGTTGATTTTTTCTTTTTTGAATTCTGCTTCGAAGTTAAGGTATGGTCTGCCAGCTATGTCAACTGCGAAGATTGATAATGTTTCATCCATGGGAAAAGCAAAAAAGCCAGTTCTGTTGATGCCTTTTTTGTCAGCTAGGGCTTTTCCGAATGTTTGCCCTAGTACAATTCCAATATCTTCTATTGTGTGGTGCTGGTCAACTTGTAGGTCTCCTTTTGCATCCACTTTTAGGTTGAATAATCCGTGTTTTGCGAATAATTCTAGCATGTGATCTAGAAATCCGATTTGAGTGTTAATTTTTGATGTGCCTTTGCCGTCTATATTTAGCTCTACTTTAATCTGTGTTTCTTTTGTTTTTCTTTCGATTGTTGCTTTTCTCATTTTACTACTTTTATTATGTTGTTTATGTTAGATATGGTATGGTCTGCACTTTTAAATACTTTCCTTAATTTCTTCTTATCTCCGTAAGGTGGGATGACTCCAATAAATGGAATCTTTGCTTTTTTTGATGCATTGAAGTCGTCTATTGAGTCTCCAACGTAAAATGTCTTTTTTGGTTTAACTGAGTTTATAATCTTTTTTATGCCTTCTGGGTTAGGTTTTTTCTTTTTGACATCATCTACTGTGATTATTTTTTTGAAGTATTTTTTTAGTTTATAGTGTTTTAATGTGAATGAAAGTTCTTTTTTTGACCTGCCTGTGAATATGGCTAATGTGTTGTTTTTAGCTAGTTTCTTTATTACTGATGTTTTTAGGAGAAGCTTTTCTTTTCTTATCAATCCGTTGAAGTTTCTTCCTAGATAGTATTCCTCGAATTTTTTGATTATTTCTTTTCTTTTGATTCTTTTCTTGTGTTTCTTTAGGATTGCGTCTGTGCAGTCAAAATCATCATTGAATCCAGTCTTTAGTTTTTGTTGATAAACTTCTTTCATGTCTATCTTTTTCTCTAGGAAGAATTCTACTGTCTTTTTTGTTGCAACCCTAAATGATCTAGATACATCTATTAGGACTCCGTCAACATCGAATATGATTAATTGTTTCATTTTAATGTTATTTCTTGAACAGGCTTTTAAACTTTTTGTATCCTTCTTTTTCTAGGTCTTCTTTTGGTATGAAATTTAGTGAAGCTGAATTTATGCAGTATCTTTTTTTGGTGGGAGGTGGGCCGTCATCAAAGACGTGGCCGAGATGTGAGGATGCTTTTTTGCTCTTAACTTCAGTTCTTGTCACCCCTAATGTTTTGTCTTGCTTCTTTACTACGTTTTTTTGGTCTAATGGTTTGGTAAAGGATGGCCAGCCGGTTCCTGATTTAAATTTGTCTGTTGAGCTGAATAATGGTTCTCCTGAAACAATATCGACATAAATTCCTTCTTTCTTGTTATTCCAGTATTCGTTTTTGAAAGGTGGTTCTGTACCGCACTTTTGGGTTACTTCCTCTTGTAGAGGTGTTAATTTTGGTTTCTTTTTCATTATCCCCAGATTCTTTTTAATGTTTGTTTTCTGCCAGAGCCTGCTTCATAGATCTTATATTGGACTGTTCGTTTTTGAGAGTAATCTTGATGGTATTCTTCTGCTTTGTAGAAGTCTTTTAGTGGCAGAATCTTAGTTACAACTGGTTTTTTGAGTGTTCCTGATTCGTCTAAATCTTTCTTTGATTTTTCAGCTGCTTTCTTCTGGTCTTCAGTATGGTAGAAGATTGCTGTTTTGTACTGTGAGCCACGGTCTACAAACTGGCCTTCATCATCAGTTGGATCTATTGATTTCCAGAAAAGATCGAGTAATGTTTCGTATGTGGCGATTTTAGGATCGTAGACAATTTGGATTGCTTCATGGTGTCCAGTTGTGCCAGTTGTAACTTCTTCATAAGTCGGGTCAACTTTATCTCCACCAGTATATCCGGAATAAACATCTATTACTCCTTCGCTGCCTTCGAAAGCAGCTTCTGTACACCAGAAACATCCGCCTGCAAATGTTGCAACTTCATAATCTTTGATGTCGTACTCTTTTTTTGGTTTTTGTTCCATGTCTGTACACCCCGTTAAGATTATTAATAGTAAGATTAATGGTAAATATCTCATTTTTTATCTTGTTTCTCTTCTGCTTTCCTTTCGGCTTCCCTCATCACTTTATTATGATTCCATTGTCCGAATAAAATCCAATATAGGGCTAGGAAGCCAGTTAATGATAGAAATATCAATAATCCGTTATTCATTTTCCAAGGATTTCCCTTAGTGTCTGGATGAATTGTTTTGCTTGTGAGCTTGTTCCAATGCTTACTCTGAGGCAGTCTTTTAGTAAAGGTAAATGACTTCTGTCTCTGACTAGGATTCCTTTTTCTTTAAGTTGGTCTTTGATTTCTATTGCTTTTTTTCCGAAGTTTGCGATTAAGAAGTTACCTGTTGTTGGGAATGTTTTTATTTTGAGTTGTTTTAATCCTTCTTCGAGCACTTTCTTTCCTTTCTTTACTTCACCCACATACCACTTTAAGTAATCCTGGTCATCTATTGCTGTTGATGCTGCAACCATTGCTGCTGTATTTACTGAATAAGGTGAAGCTACTCTTTTTAGGTTTTTAATGTTATCTGGGTCTGATGCAATGTAGCCCAATCTTAATCCTGCTAAACCATATGCTTTTGAGAATGTTTGAAGAATGAATAGATTGTCGAATTTTCCTATTAGGCCAAGTGCTGTTTCTTCGCTGAATTGGTAATAAGCTTCGTCTATGATTACTATGGTTTCTGTTTTTGCTGCCTTTTCTACAATCTTGAATAAATCTTTTTTTTCAATTGGAGTTCCTGTTGGATTATTTGGGTTAACTAAGATTAGTATTTTTGTTTTTTTAGTTATTGCGTCAAGTACTTTTTTTGTTGGGAATGTAAGGTTTTTTGCGTATGAAACACTCTTTACCTTTGCCTCTGCAATATCTGCATAAACTCTGAACATTGTAAATGTGGGTATTGGGATTACTATTTCGTCTCCTTTTTCTATGTAAGTATCGTATATTACTTTGATTGCTTCGTCGCTTGCGTTTGTTAACAATATTTCTTGAGGCGATACGTTTATATTTGATGCTATTTTGTTGATGAACTTAGTATATTCTGGATAGCAGGCAAACTCGTTGTCATTTAGCTTTTCTAATGCTTTTAGAACTCTTGGAGAAGGTCCTACTGTGTTTTCGCTGAAGTCTAATCTAAGTTTATCTCTTCTTCCCTCTAATGGGGGGTCGTAAGGTTCCATTTCCTGTACTGCTTTTTTTGGTAAAATCATTTTTTGGTTAATATTATCACTATCAGAAGTGGTACTATTTAAACCTTACTTCTATTGACTTTCTGTGTGCATCTAGGCCTTCTGTTTTTGCTATTGTGGTTATTGTTTCTTTTAGGCTGTTTAATGCTTCTTTTGTTAAGTGTTGGAATGAAGGTGTTTTTATGAAATCTAGGGTGCTTAATCCTGCCCTGCTTTTTGCAAATTGTCCTGTTGGTAGGACGTGGTTGTTTATAGCATAGTCTCCTACTGCTTCTGCGCTGTAGGGGCCTAGGAATATTGCTCCTGCGTTGTTTACTTTTTTTAGTAGCTCTTGGTCGTCGCTTATGATTTCTAGGTGTTCAGGAGCAAAATCATTGATCAAATCGAATGCTTGGTCTATATTGTCTGCTATGATTATTGCTCCGTAAGTGTTGATTGATTTTGAGGCTATTGTGGATGTTGATAGGTTGTTTAATTGTGATTTGACTTCGTCTTTTACTTTTTCTGCTAGTTCTTTGTTTGTTGTTACTAGTATGCTTGATGCTAAGACATCGTGTTCTGCTTGTGAGATAAGGTCAGCTGCGATTATTTTTTCATCTCCTTGTTCTGCGAATATCATTATCTCTGAAGGGCCTGCTAGGAAATCTAATCCTACATCTCCGTAGACTAGTTTTTTTGCTGCTGTTACAAAGATATTTCCTGGACCAACTATTTTGTTAACTTTTGGAATTGTTTCTGTTCCGTAGGCCATTGCTGCAATTGCTTGTGCGCCACCTACTCTGAATATTTTGTCTGCTCCTGCTATGTCTGCTGCTACGATTATTGTGTCAATGTTTTCCTTTGGTGGAGTGCAGACAATTATTTCTTTAACTCCTGCTACTTTTGCTGGGATTACTGTCATTAAAGCAGTTGATGGTAAGGGGAAGTTTCCTCCAGGTACGTAGCATCCTACGCTGTCAAGAGGTCTTATTAATTGTCCAACAGTTATCCCTTTTCTTATCTGCTTTTTCCACTCTTTTGGTAATTGTAATTCTGCGCACTGTTTGATTGTTTCTTTTGCTTGCTTTATTGCTTTTATGATGTTTTTGTCAACTTTTTTGTATGCTTTTTCAATTTCTTGTTTTGAGACTTGAATTTGGCTTTTTGTTAATTCTGCTGAATCGAATTTTTTGGAGTAGTTAATTAGTGATTTATCTTTGAATGTTTTTACGTCCTTAATTATTGGTTTTACTTTATTTAGAGCTAACTCTAAGTTTTCTTTTGATCTTTGCTTTATTTTTTCTATTTCTTGTTTGTCTTTTGAGGTTATTATGTTCATTTTCTTTTTTTATAACGTCCTCTGGTTTCTACTACTTCTAGTCTTTTTAAAACTTCCTTTCCTTTCTCTGATTCTTTTTGGTATGTTTTTATTATTGTGTTGAAGGATTTTTCCCAGATTTTGTGATGTTTTGATTCTAATGCTTGTCTTAATAGGTGTAGGTCAATTGCCATGTCTTCTACTTTGTATGAGGTGAATGATAAGCCGAAATCTATGAAGTATATTTGGTCTTGGTATATCATGTTTGAGGTTGTTAGGTCTCCGTGGATTAAGTTGTTATTGTGTAGGGTTGCTACTTTTTTTCCAATTTCTTCTGAAAGTTTGATGTAATTGCCTTTTTCTAAGACGTCTTTTAGTTCTTCCCCTTTTAGGTATTCCATCTCTAATGTTTGTTTGTCATCTGAGGATATTAGTTTAGGGGCTGGGAAACTGATAAGGTTAAGTTTGTCAAGGATTTTTGCTTCTTTTTTTGTTCTTGACTTTCTTAGTTTGTTATCTATTTCTTCTATCCTGTATGTTTTCCTGAATCTGTCTTTAGTTATTGTGCTTTTTTCTAGGAAAATCTTTGCTTCTGCTCCTTGTGAAATTAACTTTTTCATGATAGATTATAGAATTCTTGGATGTTTTTAATCTTTTGTATTTTGGGAAAGTTTTTAAATGTGATTTTAATACTTTTATGTTATAGCCCTATAGTCTAGTGGTCAAGGATAAGAGGTTCTGGGCCTTTTGGCGGCAGTTCGAACGACTGATTACGCTCGGTCGACACGCAAGGTGCGGCATAAAGCCCCACGTGCTCGCTAAACGCTCGCAATCAGTGCGAAAGTCTGCCTAGGGCTATTTTTCCTTCTTGTAAGTTCCCATCAATTCAGCTTTTGCTAGGGTATGTTTTTCTATCTTTTCTAAGAAGTTGTCTTTTGTCACGTCTGTTAATGATTCTATGTCTAATGCGTAGAGCTTGAAGAAATACCTGTGAGTTCCTGTTGGTGGACATGGACCTCCGTACTCTTCTTTTCCTAAATCATTTGTAACTTGTTTACCTGGAACTGAGTTTTGAGGTATCTGCGCTACATCTGCTGGAATGTCATAAACTAACCAGTGTGTCCATGTACTGGTTGGAGCATCTGGGTCATCTACAATTAATGCGAAGCTTTTTGTTTCCGATGGTGCGTCTTCCCACTTTAAATGTGGATTTTTATTTGTACCCTGACATGTAAAATCTTTCGGGATTTGATCTTCATTCTCAAAGTCTTTGCTTGTTAGTATCATAGTTTTGGCCTCCTGTTGGATTGTGATTGGTTCGTTGGTATTGGTTTGTTCGGTTGAACAAGATGTTAAAAACAGCACTAGTATTGCAGTTAATAAAATTTTATTCATATAAGTATAATTTAGATGATGGTTAATAAATATTACTATTCAGAACTAGGAGCTTCTTCGGATTTTGGTTCTGTTCCTGAGCTTTCTTCTACTGGTGATTGTTCTGGTTTTTCTTCTGGTTTTTCTTCTACTGGTTCAGCTTCTTTTTTCTCTTCTTTTTCTGATCTTTGAGAATCTTTAGGCTTGTCTGAAATCGAAGATTTCTGAGCATGCTCAGAAAAGCTTCGCTTTTCTGACATCTCTAACCCTTTCTCGTTTTCACTCGAAAGTTTTGATTCTTCTTTTGTCTCTTCTTGTTTCTCTTCTGCTGGCTTGGTCTCTTTTGGTTCTTCGTTATCTTCAACTATCTCAACTTCTTCTTCTAATCCTTCAATCTTTCTTAGTTCTTCAATTGCTAGGTACCTTATTTCACAGATACCTAAAGGATAAATCTTTCTTAAGTGTGATTTTAAGAAACTTTGAAGTTTGTGAGAAACTAGACCGTTTAAAATGTCTTCATAACTTGATTTCTTTAAGGTTTTAGTCAAGAAATCAACTGTCTCTTTTCTTAAACTTGTTTCAGTAGAACCTTTTGTGGTGATCTTGATTAATAGGATTGGCTTAACTCTTATTCTCTTGTTATCTGATGTGTGGCAAATGAATGAGATGTCCACCCGTTTTTTACCCTTTCTGATAAGTCTCTTTAGAGAAGCAGGGATTATTTCATAACCTATAATTTCAGTTAATGCTTTATCTTCTTTAATTGATTTTATCTGGAATTTGATGTTGATGTTTTGTTTTTTTGAATCATTAATAAGATTCATTAGATTTACGCTTACAGTTTTACCAATAAGTTCGTTTGGTTCGTTGGCTAGTGTTTCCCCTAGTGGATTCTCCCTAAGTAGCTTAGGTGCAATAATCTGGAACCATTTCTTATGCTTTACTTTTAATATTTTCTTCTCTTCTTTAGTTTCTGCCATCTGGGTAGTGAAAATTAGGAGCATTTAAAAACTTTTCCTTCTTGGCTGAAAAAACAAAACATAAGTTATATAAATGGAGGGGGGTTAAAATCGATTTAGGGGGAGAAATATGAACGTACCTGAATGGTTTGAGAAGTACAGATTTAAGGCTTCTAGTTTTTCAAATATTAAGAGATTGGTTGAGCTTAAAAATAAGCAGAAGCAAGTTATTAGTCTAATTATCCCCACTTTAAATGAAGCTGATACTATTGGAAAGGTTATTTCTGTCCTTAAGAGTAATTTAATGGATAAACATGGACTAATTGATGAGATAATTGTTATGGATTCTGGAAGTACTGATGAGACTTTAGACATTGCAAAGAAGCATGGAGTAATTGCTATTGCGGCTTCTGAGGTTCTAAAAAAACAAGGAGATTTCAGAGGTAAGGGAGAAAATCTTTGGAAGGCTCTGCATGTTGCTAAAGGAACTATTGTCTGCTGGGTTGATGCTGATATTAAGAATATTCATCCGAGGTTTGTTTATGGGTTGGTTGGGCCTTTATTGACAAATGATAAACTTAAGTTTGTTAAACCATTCTACAAAAGACCAATCAAAATTGGTGATAAATTAGAGTCATTAGGTGGTGGCAGAGTAACTGAGTTGTTGATAAGGCCATTGTTTAATATGTACTTTCCTCGGTTAGCCGGTTTTATTCAGCCTTTAAGTGGGGAAGGTGCTGGAAGGAGAACTGCTTTTGAGAAGATACCTTATTTTACAGGATATGGTGTTGAAACAGCTATGCTTATTGATATGAGGAAGAAGTTTGGATTAAGGGCTATGGCTCAAGTTGATTTACTTCGGAGAGTTCATAGGAATCAGAGTTTAGCTAGTTTGAGTAGGATGGCGTTTGCAATTTTAGGTGTTTTTGCTAAGAGAGCTAATACTCTTGGGAAATTGATACATGTTGGGAGTATTAAGACTATATATAAAATCATTACAACTGATAAAGAAAGTAGGTATTATCTTAAACATATGAAGATAATTGATAAACAAAGGCCTCCAATAATTACTATACCTGAGTATAGAAGAAAGTTTAAGAAGAATCCTTCGTGGATGGCACTTTAGAGAAAAAAGAAGAGGTAAGATGGTGATAAGGAACCTTAAGAAGTTGGGTTCTAGCTCTTTACGGAAGAAAGGGTTAGAGATAATTAATTCTGGATTAGATGCAATTAATACTGAGAGGATTATTAGGGATAAAGTTAACTTGAAGAATAATAATTTAATTGTTAAAAACTTTAAGAATAAAATTAGGAAAATAAATCTTAAGAAATATAAGAGAATAGTTGTGGTTGGTTTTGGTAAGGCTTCTTCTTTGATGGGGAAGGAGTTGGAGAGGATAATGGGTGGGAAGATTGATGATGGGATTATAATTTCTACTAAGAAGATTAGGTTGAAGAAGATAAAAGTTATTAGAGGGACTCATCCTGTGCCTACTTTGGGGAATGTTAAGGGTACTAAGAAGATTGTTGAGTTGGTTAAGGGGTTAAGTGAGGATGATTTGGTTATTTGTTTGGTGTCTGGTGGAGGTTCTGCTTTACTTTGTTATCCGAATATTGGTTTTGAGAAGTATTTGAGTTCTGTGAATAAGCATTTTAGTTCTGGGATTGATATTAATAGGTTGAATATGATTCGTAAGGGATTGTCTAATGTTAAGAGTGGGAAGTTGGCTAAATTAACTAAGGCTAAGATTGTTTCTTTGATTTTTTCTGATGTTGTTGGTGACTCCCTTAGTACAATTGCATCTGGACCAACTGTTGGTAAGGGTTTAGGGAATGTTGATAATATCTTGTTGTTGAATAATACGGTTGCGCTTGAGGGTATGAGGAAGAAGGCGTTGTTGTTGGGTTTTAAGCCGGTTGTTTTGACTAATACTTTGAAGGGTGAGGCAAAATTAGTTGGAAAAAATTTAATTAAAAAAATAATCAATAAAAAAATACCATTAAATGAAAGATCTAATAAATCGTTAGAAAATAAGAAAATAAGAAAAAGTAATGGAATTGCTTATTTGTTTGCTGGTGAGACTACGGTTACGGTTAGAGGTAAGGGGAAAGGGGGTAGGTGTCAGGAGTTGTGTTTAGGTGCTATACCTGAGATTTCTAAGTTGGATGATTCTGTTTTGATTTGTATTGGTTCTGATGGTATTGATGGGCCTACTGATACTGCTGGTGCTGTTGTTGATGGTAAGTCTCTTGAGAAGGCTAATCGGTTAGGGTTGGATGTTAATAGGGCTCTTAGGGAGAATAGTAGTTATGCTTTTTTTAAGAAGATGGATGATTTAGTTTTTACTGGTTTGACTGGTAGTAATGTTGCTGATATTGGGGTTGTTATTAAGTTATAGTCTATCTAAAAGGTAGTGGCGCTGTTTGAAGAATTCTTTTGCTTGGTTTTGTACAAAGATATCTGCTTTTTCTGTATTCATGTCAATTGTATCATTGATGAATGAGTAGATACGTGCAAACCATAATGGGGTAAATGATTGAAGTATTTCTGAGGAGTTTGATTCATATTTTTTATATGTAATGATATAGTCGTAAACAATTTTTGTCCATAATTCTTGAGGTAGGTAGACTTTGTTATGATAGGCGCATCCCCATACTTTTGCGAAGTCTTCTTTTGATATGCACTTTTTGATTAAGTCTTTGTGCTTAGCAAAGCCGCTGATGAATCTTTTTTTGGTGCTTTCAATATCAACATAAAATTCTTCTGGAGCTACTTTTTTAGAGTTTCCCAAGAGAGGTACTTTTTTTACTTTGTTGAACTCTAACAATTTTTCTTTGTTGAGAATTATTGTTTTGAATAATGTGCTAATCACCTGTCTGAACATTGGGCTTAGGGACTTGCTTGGATCTTTTGGTTTGTGCGCTTTGATTCCTAGATTAGATTGAGCAACCTTAAACCCTCCAAGAATTGCATTCGTTGTCATGAAGATGTCTATGCCAAATAAGGATGTGTTTTTTGTCCAGTGGGCTTTTTCTAACCAGTAATTGTTCATTTCCCTTGAGTATGCGAAATCTCCTCCAATTGGATTTCTAATATCATGACAGAATAATCCATACATTAATGGATAGCAGATATTATTAGTTATTGTTGCATCGTATTTGTATCTGACATAATCTGGTGATATGAAATCATAACCTTCCATTATTGGTCCTAACTGAAGTTTGATCCAATCTGGAGTTATGCTTCTTAGGTCAGCATCAAAGCATGCTCCTGCTTTTGCGTTAAACTTTTTAGTTAATTCAAAGAGCATCTTTAATGCGTAACCTTTGCCAATATCTCCCTTCTTTGTTTCCATGAAAGCAGAAGGTGTTTTTGTTTTTATGTTGTTGAATGTATCTTTTGTTAGGTCTGTTGAACCATTATCACAGTCAATGATTAAAGAAGAGTTGTTAGGGTAATGTTTATGTAATCCTTTATCGATTTGGTTTGTAACAAATGGAATTGATGTTTGTTCGTTAAAAGAAGGAATGCCTATAACTATATCGTAATTCTTCTCTTTTTCCATATCTTTATCGAGATATAACTAGTATATTAAGTTTGTTAAAAACTAAGTTGATGTAAAGCAAAATTTTATATATGTTCGTGATAATAAATGGTTTATGGACAGTATTACAATAGTTGTACCTACGTATGGAAAAAAGATTGAAAATAATAATACTCTTCCTGATTTGTTGGTTAGTTTGAAACGATTGAAGGACAAAAATTTTAGAGTTATTGTTCTAAATGATACTGTTGATCCTGTTTACCACAAAAAGATTAAAACAAAGATTAATGAAATTATAGAACCATATAATGAGTATTTTAAGATAACTCAAATAAGTTATAAAGATTTGAGGAAGCTTCATAGGTACTTCAACTTTAATGGATTTAAGCTGTTAGCTGAAGAGATTAATTTTAAGAATTATTCAGGGTTTAGGAATCTAGGTTTGATTATTTCTCATTTGATCAAATCTGATATTGTGGTATTCTTGGATGATGATGAGGTTGTTGAAGATAAGCTTTTTCTTAAAAAAGCTCAAGAATTTGTTGGAAAGAAATATAACGGTAAATTGATTGGAGGTATAACTGGATATTATATCAATAGGGATGGAGCGTATACTTATCCAACTAAGAAATTTGGAGATAGTTGGTGGGATTTTTTCTGGAGGAAAGACAAATATATGAATGACTCTTTTAAGATAATAGGTAATAAAAAAAGATTGAATGAGACTAATTTTGCACTTGGTGGGAACATGGTTTTGCATAGGAAGATGTTTGAAGTAGTTCCATTTGATACATTTATTGAGAGGGGGGAAGATATTGATTTATTGATAAATGCTAAATTTTTAGGATATGAATTTTTACTTGACAATAAGCTGGGTGTTAGACATTATCCTACTATTAATACTCATGCTGAACATTGTGCCGAATTAAGAAAGGATTCTTACAGATTTTTGTATCAACGGAGGAAACTTTCTGAGCTGATTAAGGATGGTAAATTTGATGAGGGAATTTTAGACTTTTTATGTCCCTACCCAGGACATTTTCTAAAAGATAGAATTTACCTAAAGCTTATCCTAACTGATATTTTGTTATATTTTGACGCAATTATAAGACTTAGGTTTAAGGATTCTTTTCAGCATCTGAAAAATATTAAGATTACTTTGGTTGATGTTAATAAATATGCCAATGAAAATGCAAGGAGTTATTATGGGCTGCAAAAGGTGTGGGTAAAAATGATGTCTAAGATTAAAAAAGATAGAGAATTAGTAAAGTATTTTAATGATAAGTTTAATGAATAGATATAATGAAAAATATTATTGTGATACCAACTTATTGGACACTTCCTGAAAATGATACTTCTAAAACTTTTGATCATCCAATTCCTATCAAAGAGAAAGGAACTTTGGAAAGATTATTGAGGTCGTTAAGGAAATTAAAGAATAAATGTGAGATACATATTATTATCTCTCCATTACATAAAAAAGTTGAGAATAAGGTTCGGAAGATTACTAATGAGTTTCCTGATTTGGATATTCATGTGTTTACTAAGATTGATTTAGATAAGATTAGGAGACTGTTTAAGGGAGTTAAGTTGTCTGGGGAATTTAAGTCAAAGATTAGTGCAGATACTTATGGAGGGATTCGTAATATTGGGCTGATAATTGGAATAATAAAGAAGATTGACAATATTATATTTCTTGATGATGATGAAGTTGTGGAGAAGGATGATTTTATTATTAAGGCTGAAGAATTTATGTGTAAATGTTATGGGATGAGGAAGAAGTTAGTTGGTAAGACTGGCTATTATGTTAATAAGAATAATAAATTCAAGCAGCTTAAAAGTCCTCCCCCATGGAAGAAACATTGGTTGAAGCAGAAACATCTGAACAAAGTCTATAATAACATTAGGGCTAAAAAAAGGTTGCATGAAACGAGCAATGCATTAGGGGGGAATATGGTTATTAATAATCTGCTCTTTGATGTTGTTCCCTTTGACCCATATATTCCTCGTGGTGAGGATTTGGATTATTTGATGAATGCTAAACATTTTAAGTTTAGGTTTTTGTTTGATAATAAGCTTGTGATAAAACATTTGCCTCCTCCTTCTCGGCTGCCTTACTGGCTGAAGTTGCGTAAGGATATCCACAGGTTTATGTATGAAAGGGAAAAGATGAAGTTATTTAACTTTGGTCTGGATGAGTTGGATAGCTATCCTAAGTTTTTTCTTGATAAGAATCTGGAGTATAGAGCTATATCAACAAGTGTTGAGTATGCTAAGGTTTGTGTTAAGAATGGAGATATGGTGGGGTATAGGGAGAGTTTGAAGAATGCTCAGATTGTCGAGAATAGTGCTAAGTCTTATGCTAAGAATAATGTTCACAAATATTTTAAGTTTCAGGAGGACTGGGTAAAGTTTGTTAAGATTTTGAAGAAGAAGTACAGGCAATAAGTATAAATAACAGATGTATATTCTGATTTCTATGAAGAAGATAATTTTTACTGATTTGGATGGGACTTTACTTGATTATAAGGATTATAGTTATGATGAGGCGGAGGAGGGTTTGGAGTTGATTAAGAGGGAGAGCATTCCTTTGATTATTTGTTCTGGTAAAACGAGATTGGAGATAGAGTTGTATCGTAAGAAATTAGGGAACAAGCATCCATTTATTTCTGAGAATGGAGGGGGTGTTTTTATTCCTAAAGGATATTTTGAGTTTGAATTTGATTTTGATTCTTCGGATGAAGATTATTTTATTATTAAGCTAGGGTTAAGTCATGATGAGCTTATTAGTAAGATTAAAGGTTTGAAGGAGAAAGTTTCATTTGAGGGATTTTCAGATATGTCGGTTGAGGAAATTTCTAATTCAACTGGGTTGCCTCTTAATCAGGCTGAGTTGGCTAAGAAAAGAGAGTTTAGTGAGCCGATAAAGATTAATTCTGATGAAGTTGAGATGTTTAAGGAAGAGGTTGAGAAGTTAGGTTTGAAGCAGACTCATGGTGGTAGGTTCTATCATATTATGGGGGGTAGTGACAAGGGTAAGGCTGTGAAGATATTGATTGAGTTGTTTAGGAAGAAGTTTGGTGAGATGGAGAGTGTGGGGATCGGAGATTCAAGGAATGATTTTAGGATGTTGGATAATGTTGATAAGGCTTATATGGTTAAGAAGGAAGATGGAAGTTTTTCTTCCAAGGATTACATTATGGTAGATGGGGTTAGTTCTGTTGGATGGAATAAGGTTGTTATTGAAGAACTTCAATAAGCTTGTTTCTTGATTTTTCTCCCTTGATGATTCTTATTTTTGACTTTTTTGTTTTTAGGTAGTCTGCTAGTAGAGGTATGATTGCTTTGTTTGCTTTATTGTCAACTGCTGGTGCTGTTACTCTGACTTTTAAGATATTGTTTTCTTTTGTGATGCTATTTTCTTTTGCGTTTGGGATTACTTTTATGTTAAGTTGCATTTTTAACTTTTGAGTATTTTGATGAGGCTACATTTTCTGCAAACTTCTTTTCTGCTTGGCTCTCCACAGAGTTTGCAATAGTTTAATTCTTTGTTTGATATGAATTTCTTTTTTAGTTTTGGAAGGAATTCTAAGAAGTTGTTTACTATGTTTAGTTTAATATCTGGATATTTTTTTTCTTGAAGATTTAATAGTTCTCTTATGTTTCTTCTGAAAACTCCGATTGAACAAGGGCATGGGTCGTATAAGACTGGGAAGTTATGGAGCTGAGAGTATTTTTTTATTTCTTTGTTTGAAAAGAAGTATAATGGTTTTATTCTTTGGACGAATTTTTTTGATTTGATTACTCCTGTTCTTGGGCCTAAGCCAATAGACAGTTCAGGGTTTCCTTTCATGTAGTTCATCAACACTGTTTCTGCTGCGTCATCTAGGTTATGTCCTGTTGCTATCTTATCTGCTTTAAGTTCTCTTGGTTTGTTGTTTAGCAGCCAACGCTTTATTACGCCGCAGATTGTGCAGTTGCCTAGGTTAACTTTGGATTGGATTCCTGAACGTACGTAGCAGATTGAGGAGCCTATCTCGTCTCTAATATTTATGACGTGGAGCTTGATTTTATTTGATTTGCAGAACTCTTGGATGTTATTTAGGTTCTTTTTTGACCAGGTTCCTACGAGTAAGTCTATAATTAATCCCACTACTTTGTAGCCCAATTTATTTAGGAGGTAGAGTAGTACTGTTGAGTCTTTTCCTCCTGAGCAAGCTACAATAACCTTGTCTGACTTTTTTATGAGGTTATGATCTTTTATTGTTTTCTTTAGTTTTTTTTCAAAGTTTTTTATGAAATCTTTTTCCATATGTTTTTGGAGGAGAGTAATGTTTTTAAATGTATGTTTAATAGTAGTTTGTATGGTTGATGACATAACAGCTACATTTGGTGAATTCCTTACTAGGTATGAGGCTAGGTTTAGTTCAGATTATGTAACAAATACTTTAATTCCAGGTATTTGTGGGTTAGTTGAAGGATCTGAGTATTCTGATGTTACTAGTGCTTATGAGGTTATGGTGGGTGAATGTGGAATGGTGTATTCTGATGCGGCTCAAGATGGAGAAGAGAGGGATGAGGCATTTGAAGAGGCAGTTGAACCGATTGATGCTTTAAAGAAAGCTGTAGAGGATGGAGGGGAGATTGAAGCTGATCATTTAATCTTTGAATATATGCATGGAGGGTTTGATTTTTCTGATGAAGGGTAATTCAAAAGGTTTATATACACTAAGTCTCAGGGATGGGTTATAACAAAAAAAGGTGATAACATATGGCAAAAAAGAAGAAAGCAAAAGCGCCTGCAAAAAAAAGGAAAGTTGTTAAGAAAAAAGCAGCGAAGAAA
This sequence comes from uncultured Methanosarcinales archaeon, assembly GCA_964566535.1. Taxonomy (GTDB): domain Archaea; phylum Nanobdellota; class Nanobdellia; order Woesearchaeales; family CAZOXR01; genus CAZMIO01. Next base: position 317,330 of record CAZMIO010000001.1, read on the forward strand.
AAGAAAAAAAAGTAGTTAAGTAATTTATTTTTTTCTTTTTTATTTTAAGATTTTTCCTGTTTCTAGATACCAGAGATACAAATCAAGTTCTGCTAAGTTTAATGATGTTTTTTCTGCTAATTGTTTTAGTCTAGTTTCGATTTCTAAGTAATTGTTCTTTGTTATTGTTTTTGGTTTAGCTATTATTTTGTTGTCTGCTAGGATGTCTATTATGTGGAAATCGATGATTGCTGAGTTTTTGAAGCCAATATTTCTTAGGAAATGGGATGCTTCTTTGAAGCCTATGCCTTTAACGTTCTTTACTATCCATTCCCTTAGTTCGCGTTCTTCTAAAGAATTGATTGTGTTTTTTAGGATTTTGCGATGTTTTCTTGCTTCGTGTATGTATTCTGCCCTTACGTTTGGGAAACGGTAGCCGTTGTTTCTTAATTCTTTTTTTAGTTTGTCTTTTGTGAAGGTTATGAAGCCGTTGTCTATATTTGCTTGGATTTGTATTGATTTTTCTGCTTGGTAGTTGGCAGTCATTATGCAGAAGCAGAGTTCTTTGAATAGTTCGTCTTCTGATGTGATGTTATTGAATTCAGTTATCCTTTCTTTTACTTTAATTGAAATATTGCTTGCTTTTAATGATTCAATTGATTGGAGAAGTTTTTTCATTTTGATTGATAGGTGTTAGCTCATATAAAAAATCAATGGTTTTATATATGTCGTTTGTCAGGGGTAAGCTATGGCTAAATCAGAAGGTAAGGTGGTTGGTTCTAAGAATAAAGCATGGGTTATATCTGTTGATATGGGTTATGGTCATCAGAGAGCTGCTTACCCTTTGAAAGACATTGCTTATGATAGAATAATTACAGCTAATAGTGATAAGATTATAACACCTAAAGAAAAAAGGACATGGTTATGGTTTCAATCCATTTATGAAAGTATGTCTAAGATTGATTCTTTTCCCATTATTGGTAAGACGTTGAGGGCTGCTTTTGAAAAAATTGAATCTATCTCTCCTTATTATCCTTTTAGAGATCTGTCAAAACCTAATTTTGGATCGTTGTATATGCACAGGCTGATTAAGAAGGGTTTTTTAAAGAGTCTTGTTGAATTTACTGAGGAGAAGAAGGAACTTCCGTTCGTAAGCACTTTTTTTGCTCCTGCCCTTGCTGCCTCTCATGTAGATGTAAGTGATGTTTATTGTGTTGTTACCGATACTGATATTAACAGAGTGTGGGTTCCTGAAAATCCTAAAAGTGAGAAATTGTATTACCTTACTCCTACGGAGCATAGTACAAAGAGGTTAATTGCTTATGGGGTCCCCAGGGAGAATATATTCTTTACAGGTTTTCCTCTGCCTAAAGAAAATATGGGGGAGGACCTTTCTATTCTGAAGAAAGATTTAGGAGAAAGACTTGCTAATCTAGATCCAAATAAGATATACTTTGGAAGGTTGAAAGAGGTTATTAAAAAACAGATTCCTGGTGCTTATAAGAAGAATAGTAAGCGTCCATTAACTTTAACTTTTGTTGTTGGAGGGGCAGGTGCTCAGAGAAAGATTGGGGCTGCTATACTAAGGAGCCTTAAGGGGAAGATAATTCGGCATGATATCAGAGTAAATCTTATTGCTGGGACTAGGGTTGAGATTGAAGAGTTTTTTAAGAGTATTGTTGAGGAGCTAGGGTTGAAGAAAGAACTTGGCAAATATGTTAATATTTTTTGCAGTTTGGATAAAAAAAGTCATTTCAGCGGATTTAATCAGATATTACGGACAACTGATGTTCTTTGGACAAAGCCCAGTGAACTTGTGTTTTATGCTGCATTAGGGATTCCTTTGATATTAACTCCGCCAATTGGGCCTCATGAGATATTGAACCAGAAATGGATCTTGAGGATGGGTTCTGGACTTTCGCAAGAGGATCCTGAGTTTACAAATGAGTGGCTGTTTGAATGGATTGAGAAGGGAATTCTAGCTGAGAGTGCGTGGGAAGGTTTTACAGAAGCTCCAAGATTTGGAACTTACAATATTGAGAAAGTGATTTTTAGTAAAGATAAGAGTAAAGTTAAGTTTAGGTATTGATAAAATGGATATGATTGGAACTTATAGGAGGAAAACTGAGTTTATTAAGAGTTTTGTATTCTTAAAATATCAGATTGAGAGAGGGTTTGTTGAGGCGGATCTGGGTAATGCTGGGGAAAGGGTTTTAAGAAGAAGGCGAGTTACAGAAAGACGTAAAGATACATTAATTGAAAGTATAAAAAGTGTTGAGCATGAACTTAGAAGGATGCTTGATGGGGATGAGATTGAGAAGTTGAAGATGTTAGATATTCCTGCTCCGCCTGGCTCTATTATTTTTCTTCCGCCTTTTCTACATGTTCCAATTGTTGGGTTTAATTTAGATGGAGTTCATGAGCTATTCCAACATCCTGGATGGTTGTTTCATGCAACAACTGATGAAGGTTTACGGATGGTTGCAGGTGATGGGCACTTATTGAGTCCTGTGGAACAGATATTTAGGAAAAAAAATTACCTAAGTGAAAAATTTGAAAGTACGCCAGTAAATAGAGTATCATTTGGTATATCATTTGCATTTCAAGATGCAAAAAGATATCAAGAATATATAAATAGGAATGAAGAACGAACCAATGAATTATTAGGATTTGGTGGATTTTTCATATTTCCATTAGGGGCTGTGCTCCGTAAAGGTCAAACTCTCTGGTTTGGAGGTATTGACGGGTATCCTGAGATAGACCTTATAGATAATAGACATTTTAAAAAAATTATATCTAATATTCTTGAATTATTAGTATATCTAAAACAGGATTTTGATACTCTGTTAAATAATCTTTCTGAAGCTATTGCTTTCCGTAAGCAATGTGTTGAAAATATTGATGTTATCCGAAAATTAGCGGAAGTGGAAAGAACTGGAGAATTAATACATTGCAGCATGGAGGGTGATTTAATTTATTTTTTTACGGAATCTAATGATGTACCTGTATATGATCATGTAGAGAAAGAAGAACTTGGAATAAAATTAATGGAAAGGGAGAGAGGTACAGAAAAAACGCAAAAGTTTATGAGAAATTACAATTATCACTGCAGGAAAGAACCTAGGGGAGGGAATTGCATAAAATTGTACGAAATTTTATCTGGTTATGCGGACAGGGCATTAATTGAAGTAATTCAACGTCATGCAATATGTGGAGGTAAGGGTGAATTTTTTGAAACGTTGAGATCTCTCAAACCACATAGTTTTAGTCCATTATTGGAAAGTATTGATAATAATGATCTTTTTAGATTCATTTTGATATATAACAGATTTATTTCTGACTATTCACAGATTTCACCAACATTTTCTGTTCCACCGAAAAATTATGATCCTTATCTGAGAGGTACAATATTTCATAATGGCATTTACTTTTTTGTAAATCTTAAACAAGCTTTAGAAAATTTACATAATTCAAAAGAGTCTCCTAGATGTGGGATGTTTTTAATGGCTCAAATAGGAAAAAGGATTAAAAATATTAATAAGCCTATGATTTTGGCAGAAGTTCGAAAATTAACTTTTAGAAAGATAAAAGAATTAATTCGAGAAACAAGGCGGTCTGCAATAGAAAGTATAGGTAAACTAATCCCTTATTCTAGAACAGAGCATCCGCTTGAAGTTGATGTAAGGAAAGGGGTTTTGTTTTTAACAAAAAATTGGTATCATGACAAAAGAAATAAAGGGATTTTTGAACAATTAATTAATGCCGGTGTTCCTATGTTAATGGGGTTTGAAAGAGAACAAATAAGTATGGTACCTACTACTGATGAATATCCAGTTCATGAGATAGAGGGAGTGATTCATGAGATTTTTGGATGTGATGACCTCGAATTAGAAAACCTCAGAATGGGAGAATCTGGTTTTATTCTTGACGAATCGCGTAGATTAGTATATTATACAGGAGGGGGGCATAATGTTTTGTATCAAGTTTAGTGTTATTTATTGAGTCTAATCATCCTCATCTCCAGTATGGCAGATGAAGTTACCAGTATCAATATAATGGTAGGCTGAATAAGCTGCTGTTACGCCTTCTGCGACTCCTGTTATTGCTTGTTTGAATCTTGAGTCAACTATGTCCCCTGCTGCGAAGACTCCTTTTAGATTGGTGTTTCCTTGCCTGTCTACCATAATCTCTCCTTTTTCGTTGAGTTTTACGCCAATTGATTTTGCTAGGCCTGATAGTGGAATGTGGCCGATTTCAACGAACAGTCCATCTAATTTGAATTCTTTGTTTCCTTTGTAGGGTTTGTCTAGAATTATGCTATTAACGAACTTATCCCCTTTGATTTCTGTGATGTTTGTGTTAGGGATGACTTCAATTTTTTTGTTTTCTTTAACTTTTTGAAGGTTTATTGGTTCTGCCCTTATTTTATCTTTTCTGTAGATTATGTAAACCTTTTTTCCGTATTGTGTTAAGAGTAGTGCTTCTTTTGCAGCTGAGTCTGATCCTCCAACAACTCCAATTATTTTGTCTTTATAGAATGTGCCATCGCATAGAGCGCAATAGTGGACCCCTTTTCCAGTAAACTCTTCTTCTCCAGGAACTTTAAGTTTTCTGTATTCTGTTCCTGTTGCGAAGATAATTGATGTTGTTTTTAGTGATTTTGAGCCAGTTGTTACTTTGAAACAGCCATCAGCCTGCTTTTCAACTTTTGTTGCTTTTTCTTCGATGATTTCTACGTTGTATTCTTTTGCATGGTCCCTTATCTTATCTCCTAGGTCAATTCCTTTTATGTTCTTGAATCCTGGGTAGTTTGCAATATCATCAGTAAGAATTATTGTTCCGCCTAATTTTTCAGCAATAACTGCTGTTTTCATCTGGAATCTTCCAGCATATATTGCTGCTCCCAGGCCTGCTACTCCTCCACCGATAATGATTGTATCGTATTTCATTTGCACACCTTACATTTTTCTCTTATTCTTTTTTTGGCAATTGCTAATGCACTTTGTCTTGGTGAGATTTTTCTCTTTTTTGCGGTTTCCAAGACAATTTTTGTATTATTAGTGATTTTGTTCTCAACTAATTTAAACATTTCCTTTTCTGTGCCTCCTTTGTACTCAACATAAGAGCTAATCACTCCTCCTACGTTTGCTACGAAGTCAGGAACAACTAATATTCCTTTCTCACGGATCAGTTCTTCTGTCCCTGGTGTCATTGGAATGTTGCTTCCTTCAACAATTAATTTGAACTTTAATCTTCTTACGTCGCTGACTTTGATTAGATCAGGTACTGCTGCTGTGATTAATATGTCTGCTTTGATAGCTAAAATGTCTTCACAACAATCTTTATTTCCAGGTTTATAATGAATTACTGAACCTTTTTCTTTTTTTGTTTTTGCTAATTTTTTGAAATCTAAGCCTTCGCTGTTATGGATGGTCCCTCTGCTGTCCGAGACTGCAATTAGTTTTGCTCCGTGTTCTGTTAAGTGTTTAGCTGCGAAGTAACCAACATTTCCAAATCCCTCTATGGCTACTGTTGCGTTTTTTAAGTCTAGACCTGCGAAAGGTGCTGCTACTTTTGTTGCATGGAAAACTCCAAATCCTGTTGAGCCCAATTCATGAGGTAGTCCGCCCATTGATGAGGGTTTGCCAGTGGTTGATTGTTTGCTGCCATTTGCTTTTGCAAACCATTCCATCTCAATTTCTGCCATGTTCATATCTGGGGCTGCAACATATTGATCTGGAACAACTACTTTAATTGCTTTTGAGAATGCTTCAACAATAGCTTGTTTATGTTTAGGAGTTAATTGTCTAGAATCTGCGACAATTCCTGATTTTGCTCCGCCAAAAGGGATGTCAGCTAAAGCGTTTTTCCAGGTCATTGCTCTAGCTAATCTAAAAACTTCTTCTGAAGTTACAGTAGGTGTCATTCTAATCCCACCTTTGCCTGGACCTAGTGCTGTATTGTCGATTACTACAAAGCCGCGCATTCCCACTTTGGGATTGTAGACCTCAATTATTTTTTCTGGTCCAAACTCATCGAAGTTTATCATTTTTAAACACCTTGGCTAGTCTGTTCCATTTATAGTTTAAGAGCTTTCTTTATAGCTTCTTGGTCAAAGCCAACTATGACTGTTCCGTCAATATCTATAACTGGAACTCCCATCTGGCCTGATTTTTCAACCATTTCGTTTCTGGCTGTATCATCTTCGCCAACATTCTTTTCTTCAAACTCTACTTTACTTTCCTTTAAGAACTCCTTTACTTTTGTGCACCATGGACAGGTACTTGTGCTATATACTGTTACTTTTGCCATATTATTCATCCTCCGTTTAGTTTAGTTGTTTAATTTTGAATTTGTTTTAAATAATTTATTGTTTTCTAATGATAATGTTTGGCTGGTATTAATATAAATATACCTTCTATATATTATAAGGATCAAGGTAATTTTGTTTATTGGGTAAAGTTTTTATACTAATTTTTGTCGTGTTTTCCAGGAATCTGCCAGTCTTCTATTCTTAGGTTTTCTTTTGAGATCTTTAGTTCTTCGAGGATTGTTCTGATGGATGCCACCATTGGCGGAGGTCCGCAGACGTACCAGAGCTGTTTGTTTATGTTTTTGATGTATTTTTGGATTAGTTCTTTACTGACCCTTCCTTGTTCTCCATCCCATTCTTCCTTAGTTAAAGTGTTTATGATCTGGATGTTGCCTTTGTTGATGTTGTTGAGTTCTTCTTTGTAGATTATATCTTTTTTGGTTTTATTGCTGTAGAATAAAGTAATGTTGTTTTTTAGATTTTTTTCAACTGCATATCTTATTGCTGAGATGAAGGGGGTAATGCCAGAACCGCCTGCAATGAAGACTATGTCTTCTTTTACTTCTTCGTTGAAGTTTAATGTTTTCCCTTGAGGGCCTTCAATGGTTAATTTATCATTTGGTTTTAATTCGAATAGTGCTGATGTGAAAAGGCCCATCTTTTTTACCGTTAATTCTACAAATTCATTTGTTGGTGATGAAGAAAAGGTTAGTGGTCTTGACTCCCCTTTTAGTTCTTCGTTGTTGGGTATAGAAACAAGGCAGTATTGGCCTGGGATGAAATCTATTTTTTCATTAGGTGTTAATCTGAATGTTTTTACATCTGGAGTTTCATCTTTGATATCTATTATTTCCCCAGTAAATTGAGTCATTTTAAAGATTTAGTCGTTCTTTTGCTTCTTGCGGAGTTATGTCTTCGAATGCATTCTTTGCATGACATGTTGGACAGTCTTCTGGTCCTGCTTCGCCATAATGTATATCTTGACATACCTTACACTTAGTGAATTTTTTTGCCATCTTTAATTACCTCCTTAAACAAATGGGTTTCCATAAGCAGTTACTGCAAGGAAACCGTGCAATGCAACTGATATTATGAATAACCACCAGTAATAGCAATGCCAATTAAATATTTTTTGGAAGAATTTAGAATCTCTAATATTTTGAGGTACAAAAGAAGGTGTGCATCTGCATGAGATTAGAACTAAGAACATTGAGAATAGATTTATCCATCCTAATGAGTATGAGATCTTTTCTGCAAGCAAAGGGCTTATTGGCATTTTATTTTATTATGTTTAATACGTTCTTTATAATTGATGATGAATCTATTTTCTGGTCCTTAAGTAAAATGTCTGGAGGGCCTGTGTGAGGCATTTTTCTAACTGCTAAGTGTTTTGTTTTGATGTTTGAGAGTTTACTGATTATTGCTTCCCCCATTCCTCCTTCCGGATAATGGTCTTCTACAATGACTGCTTTTTTTCCACTTTGATTTATTGTGTTTTGTAAATGTTTTGTATTTAATGGTTTGATGCAGTAACAATCTATTACTGCTGTGTTGATCCCTTTCTTTTTTAGAATCTTGTGGGCTTTGAGTGCTTCGTGTAATGTAACTCCTGCTCCAATTATTACTGCTTTGTCTTTGTTTGACTTTTTTAGGACTTTGAATTCTCCTAATGGGAATTTTTCAGTATTTTTGTAAATGATAGGGGTTTTTGGACGGGAAGTTCTTATGTATTTTATTCCTTTTAGCTTTGATGCTAATTCCGTTAATTTCTCTGCTGAAACTCCATCGCTTGGGTATAGGACAATGCTGTTTGGTAGTGCTCTGAAGATTGAAATGTCTTCTAGTCCCATTTGAGATGGTCCGTCTTCTCCAATTGAGACTCCTACGTGAGAGCCTACGAATGTAATGTTTGCGCTTGAGAGGGCCGACATTCTGATTTGGTCGTGGGCCCTTGATAAGAATGCAGCAAATGTTGAGGCAAAAACATCCATTCCTTCTGCTGCTAAACCTAATGCCATACTTGCCATGTTTTGTTCTGCTATGTATGCTTCTATGAATCTTTTTGGGTTTGATTTTTTTAGTTTTTCTGAGAATGTTGAATTTGAGACTTCGGCATCAGTAGCTGCGATTAAGTTGTTTTGTTTTGCTAGCTTTGCTAAGGCATTGCCATATGCTTCTCTTGTTGCTATTGGTTCTTTGTAGCTTACTTTTATTGGACTGTTTGAGACTTTTTCTTTGAAGTTGGATTTTGTTGGTTTGTTAATAGTTATTTTTGGCTGTTTTTTATCTGGAATCTGTTTTAATGCTTTTTTTAGTTGGTCTTCATTTAATGCTTTGCCGTGCCATCCTTCTTTGTTTTCTAAGAAAGAGACTCCGCGTCCTTTGAATGTTTTTGCTAGGATGATTGTTGTTTTGTTTTTTGTTTTTTTTGCTGTTTTTAAGGCGTTTAGGATTTCATTTACATTATGGCCGTCGATTGCAATAACTTTTGCGCCGAATGATGGGAATCTTTGTTGGTATGCTTCTATGTTGTGGCCGAGCATTGTTGGGCCTCTTTGACCTAATCTGTTTATGTCTATTATGAAGCAAAGATTGTCTAATTTGTAGTGAGATGCTAATTCTAATGATTCGTAAACTGAACCTTCTGCTGATTCAGAATCTCCTAATAGAACGTAAGTTCTGAATTTTCTTTTTTGGAGCTTTGCAGCAATTGCCATTCCAACTCCAACGCCTGCTCCTTGTCCGAGTGATCCAGTTGCTGCTTTGACCCACTTTAGGGATGAGGGCATTGGATGGCCTTCAAAAGGGCTTTTGAACTTTCTTAATGATAAGATATCTGTTTTTGTACAGCCTGCTTTTGAGAGGGCAGCGTAAAGTATTGGTGCTGCATGGCCTTTGCTTAGGACGAATTCATCATTGTCTGGGTTTAGTGGGTTGGTGGTGTCGTAAGACATTTCATTGAAGAATAAAGTTGAGATTATTTCTGCGCAGGACATGCAAGTTGTTGGATGGCCTGAACCTGCTTTTGTGGTCATCATTAATACGTCTCTTCTCAATAAGTTTGCTATGTCCCTTAGGTTTTTTTGGTTTGTCATCTTAGATTTGTTAAAGCGTAGGATTCCTTTATTGAATTTATTAATTTAGCTGGGCAATTGATTACTTTTGTATTTTTGTTTTTGAACTTAATAAATGCTTCTCTTTTTGCTGGTCCAAGGAATAGGATGATTGCCACTTTTGATTTTTTTAGAAGGGTTTTTGATAAGGACATTCTCTTTGGAGGAGGTTTGGGGGAATCGTTCATTGCTATGAAGAACTTTGAATTGTTTTTTATTGAGTGATGGTGAGGATAAAGTGCCCCTACATGTCCGTCTTCACCTGAGCTTAGAAGGATAATGTCAAATTTTTTATTATGTTTTATTAATTCTGATTTGTAGTTTAGCGTTCCTTTGTCTTTCTTTTTGTTTAAGATGAAGGGATGGATGTTTTGTTTTTGGAGAAGTTTTCTTTTTATTAGGTCGTTTAGGAAGCTTTGTTTTGCTAGTTTGAAATTGGAGTCTTTATGTGTTATTGGGACTAGTCGTTCGTCAACCATGAATATATGGATTTTATTCCATTCAATTGGTTTGTTCTTTAGTTTTTTGAAGATTCCTGGAACAGATCTCCCTCCTGGGATTGCTAGGTTGATTGTCTTTTGTTTTTTTAGTAGCTTTTTTACTGACTTCTCTATTATGTTAGCTGCAGATTCATATAATTGAGATTTATTCTTTCTTAGAATTATTTTTGTCATTTTTTCTTTACAGCATGGCCGCCAAATTGATTTCTCATTGCGGCTATTGCTTTTCCTTCGAATGAGGGTTTTTTTCGGGATTGGATGCGCATTAATCTTGATTGGTGAAGGATTGGCATTTTTGATATGCCTTCTAAGTGTTTCATCTCGTCTTCCGTTTCTCCTTTTGGAACTTCTCCTGAAATTGATTTAAATTCTTTTGAGTTTAATGCAGTTAGGAACCAACTCATCAGTCTGCTTTCTATTATGCTGCCATGTGCATATACTTTTGCTGCTGTTTTTATGTCTGTCTTGAAATGTTTGCTTGAGTTTCTTACTGCCGCCATCCCTTCTGCTATTGCACTCATCATGCCATATTCTATTCCGTTGTGTACCATCTTTACAAAATGGCCTGCTCCTGAATTGCCCATATAACCATATCCGTCTTTGACACACATGTCTTTGAATAAACGTTCTGTTTTCTTGAATGCTGCTTTGTTTCCGCCAACCATCATGCAAGCTCCGCGTCTTGCGCCTTCCATGCCTCCAGAAGTTCCGCAGTCAAGGAAATGGATGTTCTTCTTCTTTAGTTGATTATGTCGCTTTATTGAGTCTTTGAAATATGAGTTTCCTCCGTCTATGATTATGTCTCCTTTTTTTAAATGTGGGAGAAGCTGTGAGATTAATAAGTCAACTGGCTTTCCTGATTTTACCATTAACCAGATTATTTTTTGTTTTGGGAGCTTTCTTACTAGTTCTTCGATTGAATATGCTGTTTGAATTCCTTTTCTTTTAACTTCGTTTACTGGTTTAGGAGATCTGTTGTTTGCTATGACGCTATGGCCTTTGTCTTTTAGGTTGTAGACCATATTCTTCCCCATCCTTCCGAGGCCTATAAATCCTAGTTTCATTTCTTCTCCTCCTTTGGCAGTATCCAAACTTTACCATCTTTTTTTAGGAGAGTGTCTGATTGCGAAGGCCCATAAGTTCCTGGTTTGTATGGGAGAGGAGTTTTGTTTTTTATGGTCTTTATTATGTTATCAACAAATTTCCAACTGGCTTCTACTCCGTCCCATCTCGTAAATAATGTTTGGTCTCCTTTTAGGATTTCGTGTATGAGGGTCTCGTATGCTTCTGGAGAGTTTATGCCGAATTCGCAATGATGGCAGAACTCCATCGTTACTGGGTGTAGTTTTATCTGGTAGCCAGGGTATTTTGCATTGAATTTAATTGCTATTCCTTCGTCTGGTTGAATTCTGAAGTTGATTACATTTGGAAGGTCGCATAATTCTTTTTTTGAAAATAATTTGCAAGATGTATCTTTAAGGACTAAGTTTATTTCTGCGAATCTTGACTTTAGGTGTTTTCCGGTTCTTAGGTAGAATGGAGTACCTTTCCATCTTTTGTTGTTTATGAATGTCTTTATTGCTGCGAAGGTTTCGGTTTTTGAGTTCCTTGGAATGTTTAGTTCTTTTTTGTAGGCTAGGACTCTTTTTCCATCTAAGGTTCCTGACTCATACTGGGCTGTTACGATATCTGAGGGTTTTGGTTTTTGTAATTCGCTTAAAATTTTTACTTTTTCATTTCTGATATGTTTAGCATCTAATGACTGTGGTGATTCCATTGCGGCTAGTGCTAGGATTTGTAGAAGGTGGTTTTGCACCATGTCTTTGATTGCTCCGTATTTGTCGTAATAGTTGCCCCTTGTTTCTACACCGATTTTTTCTGAGACTGTGATTTGTACATTGTCGATGAATTTGTTGTTCCATATCTGTTCGTAGATGGGGTTTGCGAATCTAAAGACTAGGATGTTTTGTACTAGTTCTTTTCCTAGATAGTGGTCAATTCGGTAGATGTTTCTTTCTTTGAAAACTGAGGATATTTTTTTGTTTAGGTCCTTTGCCGACTGGAGGTTATTACCGAAAGGTTTTTCGAAGACAACTTTATTGTTTCCTTTCAGAAGTTTTGCTGATTTTATAACATCTATTGATTTCTTGAATAGATTAGGTGATAGGGCGAGGTAGAATATTTTGTTGTTTGAGCATCTGTGGATTTCTTTTACTTTGCTTAGATAATTATTTAGGTTCTTGTAGTCATTATCTTTTTCTAAGTTGAAAGAGAAATAGTGGAGCTTTTTTAGGAAACCTTTCAGGATTTTGTTATTCTTTTTTGGAATGAACTGATTAATGTTTAAAGTTGAGATAAACCTGTCTTTTGTTATTTTTTTTCTCGCTATGCAGACTATTGGTATGTTTTTCAATTGGTTTTTAGAATAAAGGTTGTATAGGGCAGGGATTAGCTTTCTTTTTGTGAGGTCGCCAGTTGCTCCAAATATGATAATCATTGAATTGTCAATTTTATTGGTCATTTTATTTTAACAGATTTGCATATTCTTTTACTGTGTCTTTAACGAAACCATTCATGCCTTCGATTGTTTTGTAATGTGTGAGGAGGTCTTTGATTACGTCTAATGGTAGAGTTGCTATGTCTGCTCCTGCTAGAGCACATTCTCTTGCTTGCCTTGCGTTTCTGATTGATGCTGCTAGGACCTTCGTTTTTAGGTTATGCATTGCTATTATCTGTATGCATTGTCTGACTAGGTTAACACCTGACATGACCCCATTATCCTCTAGGAGCTTTCCTTTTTTCCAGCCGTGCTCTGGGAAATAATCTGTTTTGTCAAATGAAATCCTATTTCCCTTTCTTATATAGTCATCAATTCTTCCTGCGAATGGACTTACAAATGATGCTCCTGCTTTTGCGGCTAGTAATGCTTGCTCTGGTGTGAAGATTAAGGTGCAATTTGTTGGGATGTTTAGATTTGATAATTCTTTTATGGCCCTTATTCCATCGAATGATTTATCTGATTCTCTTTCTAGTGCTGGGTTGACTGGGATTTTTATGTAGACGTTTTTTGCGACTGGGTTGAATAGCTTGAAGAGTTTCTTTCCTTCTTCTACCATCTCTTTGTATGTTGTTCCGATTACTTCTAATGATACTGGTGTTCCTCTTGCTGTTTTTAGAATTTGTTTGATGTACGCCCTTATGTCTATCTTTATTCTCTTTGCTTTGTAGTCATCAACTGCTTTTTTTATTAATGATGGGTTTGTTGTTACACCATCTAGGATTCCGTAAGAATACGCTTGTTCGATTTCATCTAGTTTTGCTGTATCTATGAATATTTTCATTTGATCACCTTTTTTTTGAATAGTAGTGAGATTTTCTTAGGATTCTGACATTTTTAAACATTTCTATATTTTATATGCCCCAGAGTGCTATTATTATTGCACTATATATGACTGCACCTAAAAGGAAGAATAATGGAGCTCCTTTTTTTCCTTTTGGTAGAAGGTCTCTGATTACGATGTACAATAAGAGTCCTGCAACTAACCCAGTTAGTGCGAATGAAACTTTTTCAGTTACAGTTACTGTTAATGCAATTATTACTCCTACTAATGCTGCTATTGACTGTATGAATGTTGACCATTTCTCGCTTTTGTGATGGTGTCCGTAAACTCCATGGATTCCATGTGTTGATAGGCTGGCCACTATAGTATGTAAGAAAACTGGTGCGAAGAATAGTATTCCATCAGTTGTGCTTTTGTTTATGAACTTTACAAGAACTATTCCTAAGACTAAATAGTATATTGTAAGTCCAATTGAATGGATTCTTATTAAATCATCTGATATTTTTTTCCTTGGTTCGTTTTGGTAGATGTATTTTTCAATTAAGTGGAAGAGTGAGAAACCTATCAGGACGAAGACGAATAGGGAACGGTCTAGTTCTGAAACTCCAAAGTAAAGTTCTGGGAGAAGTTGTAAGAAGATATAGGTTATTGATACCCCTGCAGTGAATGAAATTACTTCTCCTTTGTATTTTGTGCAGGCTATGCAGAACTTTTCACTTAGGTAATGTCCTAGTCCAATTGCTGCTGCTAAGATTAAAGATAGTGTCAATTATATAACCTCTTTTTTAGATTTAATTGGTTTAGTTGTTTATAAATTGCTCTAATTTTTGTTGTTTAGGTAAGGAGTCGCTGTATCCCACATCAATTTAAAGAATTGATCGTAAGATTTGGCAGCATCTTTCTGATTAATGATTATTCCTAACGGTTTCTCTGTCCAGATTATTATCCCAATTTTATTATCCTTGATTATTGTTTCTGTTAGTGGTTCAAATCCTGTTTTTGTATAACGAACTTCTGAGTTTGGATATTTTGTTTCAGCTTTCCAATATGTAAGAGATTTATTAAAAAGTAATTTCGCTTTGATCCCTTGTTGAGATCTTTTCTTGTGATAACTAATCCACCAAGCATCACCGAGCATAAGAGATTCTTTAGTTGAACCAAAAGTATGGTGTTTTTTCCCACCAGTTTCTAAAATCTCTAAAAGTAATTCTTTAATTCCTCGAACACCTCTGAAAGTTATAATTTCTGGCTTTTCTTTTGCCTGTTGTTGTTTGACCAATAATTCT
>CAZMIO010000002.1:0-217889 GCA_964566535.1 uncultured Methanosarcinales archaeon
CAGCTATAGCAGCAACCCTTAATGTAGCATAACCCATTTCAATAGTCCTAAGGCCATGATCCAATCCAGCATAATTATCTTGACTAACATCGCCTATTCTAGGCACATGGATATGATCTACCATAATTTATCACCAATCCAACTAATCTAATAAGTCATATAAAAATATTATGAGTTTATTTATAAATAACAAAAGAAAATCCATACATTTATAAGCGTTCTTCCGTTAGTAAACCCTATGAACACAGTAAGAAATTTCGGATCTTAATTCTTTTCTATTAGTTATATTCATACAAAACCTATTCTTAAACCAAAATAACCATGAAACAAACAAAACAAGGATACATCCCCCAAAACTGCACAAATCTGGACCATTTCCCACAGATAAAAGGCTACGATTTCAACGAAAAGTTTGACTTCAACAAATTCATAAAATCATACTCCCAAACAGGATTCCAAGCAACTAACCTAGGAAAAGCAATCCACATAATCAAAGCAATGATTAGAGAAAACGCAACAATCTACTTAGCAATAACCTCTAACATGATAACTTCAGGAGTAAGAGAAGTAATCAAATACTTAGTTCAACATAAACTAGTCCATGTCTTAATAACAAGTGCAGGTGGGATTGAAGAAGACATAATAAAATCAATAAAACCTTTCGCTCTAGGTGAATTCAACTCAAACGGAAAAATATTATTCGATAAAGGAATAAACAGAACAGGAAACATATTCATAACAAGTGACCGCTACACTTATTTCGAAAAAACCTTAACTCCAATCCTAGACAAAGCCTACAGACTACAAAAAGAAAAGAAGAGACCACTATGTACTTCAGAAATTATAGACTTAGCAGGAAAAGAAATAAAAAATAAAGAATCAGTCTTACACTGGACCTCAAAAAATAAGATTCCAGTTTTCTGCCCAGCTCTAACCGATGGAGCATTCGGAGATATGATCTACTTCGCAAAACAAAGACATAAAGATTTCTATGTTGACATCTCAAAAGACATGCAAGATATCATAAACCTAACTACTAACGCAGAAAAAACAGGATTAATAATTCTAGGTGGCGGAGTTTCAAAACACTTCACATTAAACGCACAAATCTTCAAAGAAGGTGCAGACTATGCAGTTTACGTAAACACCGGAAACGAATACGACGGCTCAGACTCAGGTGCAAAAACAGACGAAGCAGTAACATGGGGGAAAATCAAAGCAAAAGCACCACAAGTAAAAGTACACGGAGACGCATCAATTATATTCCCCTTAATCGTAGCCGGAGTAGTAAATGATTTAAACCCTAATACCCTCAAAAAATAAGATGAAAATAGCAAAAATAAGATCAATGAAAGGAATCGAAAAAATCTCTGTCCTTACAGCTTACAGTTACAGTATAGCTAAAATAATGGACAACATAGTAGATATAATCCTAGTTGGTGATTCATTAGGCATGGTTGTATACGGCTTTGATGGAACAAGGGAAGTTAAGATGCAAGACATGATAAGACATACTCAAGCAGTAGCAAACGGAGCAAAAAAAGCACTAATCATATCAGACCTACCCTATCAATCAGACTCAACCGAAGAAAGCGCAATAAAAAACGCCAAACTCCTAATAAAAGCAGGAGCAAATGCAGTAAAACCAGAAGGTAAACTACCTATCGTAGCTGCCCTAACAAAAGAAAACATCCCAGTCATGGCCCACATTGGCCTTCTACCACAAACAGCAGAAAAATTCAATGTTCAAGGCAGAGACAAGCAAACAGCAGAAAAACTAATCAAAGAAGCAAAGCAACTTGAAGAAGCAGGAGCATTCGGGGTAGTCTTAGAAGCAATCCCCTCAGAATTAGCAAAACAAATAACTAAATCGATAGACATCCCAACAATTGGAATCGGAGCAGGCCCAAATTGCGATGGTCAAGTATTAGTTTCAAACGACATGCTAGGTTTATACGATAACTTTACACCAAAATTCGTAAAAAAATACGCTGACCTAAATGAAATAATAACAAAAGCAGTAAAATCATACACAAACGACGTTAAGGAAGGAAAATTCCCCTCAAAGAAAGAGAGCTATGAATAAATTCAAAGTTTTTATTTAAAGATAAACTAATAATTTTAAACCATTGGGAAAAAATAATTAAAAATCGTATTGATAGTCAAAAATGAACATAATAATTGGAGTAACATCTGGAATCGCATGCTACAAAATCTTAGACTTAGTAGAAGAACTAAAAGAATTCAATATAGATGTAATCCTAACAGAAAACTCATTAAACTTAATAGACGAAAAAGAATTCAAAAAACTAAAATGTAAAACTTACACAGAACTTTTCAACAAAAAGTTCAACTTCAAAAACTATCTAAAGAACAACAAAAAAATAAAACATATTTCATTAGCAGACAAAGCAGACCTTCTAATAATCGCACCAGCAACAGCAAACACAATAGGAAAGCTAGCTAATGGAATAGCAAACGACCTCTTAACAACAACAGCACTAGCAGTAGAATGCCCAGTCTTAATCTGCCCTTCGATGAACTCAAAGATGTACAACAACCAAATAGTACAAAACAACATAAAAAAGCTAAAAAAGCTAAACTACAACTTCATTGACCCGGAATATGGCGAGTTAGCTTGCGGTTACAAAGGAATTGGCCGTCTAGCAAACATAAAAAAGATAAAAACAGAAATCTTAAACTTACTAATAAACAGAACTCAACTAAAAGGAAAGAAAATCATAGTTACAGCAGGCCCAACATCAGAAGATATTGATGAAGTTCGAACAATAACAAACAAAAGCTCAGGAAAGATGGGCATCTTCTTAGCAGAAGAAGCAGCAAAAAGAGGAGCTAATGTAACATTACTAAGAGGCCAAACTCAAATAGAACCATCCAAAAACATCAAAGACATAAAAGTTACTTCAGTCAATAATCTATACCAAAAAATAAAACAATCAGTAAAAAAGGCAGATATCATAATCCACGCAGCAGCAGTCTCAGACTTCACAATAAAGAAACAAAACAACAAAATGAAGTCAAACAAAGAACTAAACTTAAAACTAAAACCAACAATAAAAATCTTAGACCAAATAAAAAAACTAAACAAAAAGACTTTCCTAGTAGCATTCAAAGCAGAACACAACCTAAAAAAATCAGAATTAATAAACAAAGCCTTCGCTACATTAAAAAAATCAAACTCAGACTTAATAGTAGCAAATGACGTAAAAACAAACCACTTCGGCTCAGACACTAACCAAGTCCTAATCATAGACAAAAACAAAAAAATAACAACATTAAAACAAAACGAAAAAAGAATTATTGCTTCTCAGATTATAGATTATGTAATGAGGTATTTGTAATCCCTAAAAACAAAATGTTTATATAGTTGTAGTCCCTAAATATCTCAATGTATATTGAAAAGAAAAAGATAGGTAAGAATGAATATAATTATCTTAAGATTTCAGTTAGATTAAAAAACAAAATAAAAACAAAGACTATTGCTTATCTTGGGAAAGTTCCTATGAATAAACAAGAAATAAAAGACAAAATAGACAGGATTCCAAAATCTAAGATAAAAGAAATTGAGCAAGAACTTAAAAAAGATATTGATATTAATAAAGAATTCCTAAACAAAGTGCAATTAAAGAAATTAGAGCAATTAAAGAAAGATTTCAATAAAAAACTAAAAGTTCAAGATAAAAAAATAATAAATGATATGTTTAAAGACTTCAAAACATTCTATATCTATAACACTAATGCAATTGAAGGTAATACGATTACATTAGAGGAAACTAATCTTTTATTAAATGAAAATAAAACTCCTGAAGGAAGAGATTTAAGAGAAATTTATGATCATATTAATGAAAAAGAGGCATTTGATTTTATTATTCAAACCAGACCTAAGATAAATAATGATTTGATTATAAAACTACATTCAATGCTCTTAAACAAAATTGATAAAAGAATTGGAAATTATAGAACTCATAATGTAAGAGTTTTTGGAGCAGCATTTAACACTTCACCTGCTGAGTTAGTAAAGATAGACGTGTCATTATTGTTAAAATGGTACAACAAGAATAAAAAAAATCTTCATCCCCTGATATTGTCTGCAGTTTTCCATGAAAAATTTGAAAGAATACACCCTTTCTATGATGGAAATGGAAGAACAGGAAGGATGCTTGTTAATCTCATATTGATTAATAATAAATTCCCGCCTTTAATCATCGAAAATAAAAAAAGAAAAGAGTATTATAATGTTTTATCTATAGGTCATAAAGCTGATTTAAATAAAGTAGATACTAATTTCTACAAACCAATTATAGAATTTTTTTACAATCAAATAATTCATACCTATGATAAAATATTCATTAAGTGGGGATAATGTAGTCCCTAAGATAATTTTAAAGAAATAATGTAATCCCTAAAATAATCGATTAAAGTATAGTCACGGACAAAATTAATTGAACAATAGTTGTCCGTTCCTAATAAGCAAAGAGCAGTTTATTGCTCAAATGTCAAAAATGTAACGCATTTTTGAGCATGCTCAGAAATGTTCCATTTCTGACATATTTGTACTCTTTGCTATAACTTAAAAATTCTTTCTTCTCAAAATATCATAACCAGACAAAAGAATCAAAGATGATATCATAATCACCAAAGTTATTAAGTTAGGCTTAAAACCCGGAGCACCTCCACCACCACCCCTATAACCGCTTGAGCCTGGAGTAGTTGGAGGATTCATTGCATTATCGTAATTTTCGCTTATTTGTTCTTCTGTTAATGCACTATCATAGATTTTCACTTCGTCGATGACGCCGTTGAAACTATTTCCAACAGTGGGTTGTGCTCCAATTCTAAAAGGCCCAGTTGTATCCCTTATTCCAGAAGTGTCGTAACCACAACTTGCTTTTAATTCACCGTTAAGATAGGTTTTCATGTAATTTCCATCAGCACTTATTATTGTAGCAAAATGATACCATTGGTTTGTTTGTATTGTTCCAGCAGGAGCATTACATGCTAATTGACCAACTCCTATTCTACTGACGGGAGTTGAGGTAAAATGTAGAAGTCCATTATTTCGTACCCAAAAAGTATATTCTCTTCTCTCACAACCAGTACCACAACCTGGATTTCCCTTCCAATATATGGATTGCCATCTTTCATCAAAGGCATTTAGTTTAAACCAACCTTCTACTGTAAGTTCTCTATCTGAGTGGAGAGATGATGAATCTAATACTTCAACATAATCATTAACACCATCAAACTCCAATCCAGTACCAACCTTACCAGTTGTCCAGTCAGTAAACTTTGCTTTTTTAGCAATAAAATGATCTTGGATTTCTTCTGGAGTTAATGATTTAGAGTAGATTGCAAGTTCGTCTATTTTGCCGTTGAACAACCTATTATCATCATAAGTACTTCCTATTCGCAAATTTGATAAAGTAATAGTCTGTGCAGTAGTAATAGGTTCATCAGCCTCTTCTACTCCATTCACATACATCCTATGGTAACCCTCGCTTTTATCATAGGTTACTGCGATGTGAAACCATCTGTTTAAATTACTGCTATCAAAAGTTGTTGTGCTAAAAGCACTTGGAGGCACATTGCTATTTATAGCAGACTGAATCTTGTTATCAGTTCCAATTTGAAAATGAATATTTCCTGTTGTCCAACCTTGATTTCCGAACAATCCCCTAAAATCACCTACACTACCTTGGGGGTAAATCCACATTTCTATTGTAAGTTCATCAGTATTTGGTAAATTAGGAACACTCACATAATCATCAACACCATCAAATTCAAAAGCACCGTTACTAACTGCTCTTGCAGTGTCATGGGTATAAGTGCCATCAATATTTTCAAATTTATGCTCAGAAACAAGGCCATCAGTTGCTATACTACCACCATTCATATTTGCAGTTATTTCATCATCATTTAATGCTCTATTGTAGATTCTTACTTCATCGATGATGCCGTTGAAAAAGGTATGAAAGCCTGCATAACCTATTGTTACTGGATCTGATGATGTAACAGGTGTGCCTGTATATGGACAAGTTTTTACATTTAAGCCATCAATATACATCTTTACATTGCTTCCATCATATGTACAAGCAGCATGATACCATTCTCCAACAGGGTAACTATTATCACTCAGGCAATTAACATTACTAGGAGAACCATAAATCTGGCATAATATATAGCCATCTGAATGTCTCCATAAACCATAATTTCTATTTTTACCATCGCCTTTCCCAACTATTCTTGCCCAATCAACAACACTAGAGGTAGGTTTAATCCAAGCTTCTATTGTATGCTCTTCGAGTCTTAATTCAGGAGAATCAGGAACTTCAACATAATCATCATCCCCATCAAACTCTAAAGCATTTCCAACTCTACCACCTACTTGAGTAGCACCATGAATAGTACCACTAGTCCAAACTGCTCCATTTATGGTACCATCATTCAAATTACCGCTTTCATCACTAGCAGTTCCATCATCAAAACTCATTAGTAATTTTGTGTTTTTGTTAAAAAATGTCCCAATATTTCCATTGTCAGAATCATCATTAATCACATCCATATCCATGTCATCACCATCAAAACTATAATGTGCCACTAAATCAGCATAAACAAGATTGGTTAAAATAATTAAAACTGTTAAAAAAAGGAGGGATTTTTTTAATTGCATTTTAGGTTGCATTTATACTTTCATTTATAGTTTCATTAATAACAAAACTTTCATTAAACATTTCAAAATTCATTTTAATATCATCTAAACAGGAAGCTTTTAAATTCGAATCAGTTATCTTTTCGCAATAAACCTTGCTTTCTTCTAAACTTATTTGATTAAAAGCAATGTTATAATTACAATCATCTTTAATATCAAATTGGGTGCATAATTCTAAAGTCTTATTCGTATCCTGCTGAACCAAATCAGGCACCAGACTTAAAATACAATTATTTTTCAAAGAAACATTCCCTATATTGCTACAGATATCAATTGATAAATTTATATCTCTTTTTACCACATACATACTCAGAAAATTCAAACATCTATTAACTTCAGATCCATCCTCAATCTTTTTGCATATATCTATTGCTAAACTTACATTATTCTTTAGAGCATAAGGAGCAGCCCTGTATAAACATTTATCCCTTTTCTCTACATTCCTTGTTTTAACACAAGAATCAAGGGCCCCTGCAAAATCTTCATTAACAGACTCTAAAAAAGACGGTATCTCTGTTTTTTTAGGTTTATTATAAAAATAAAAGGACATACTAACTATAAGAAGTAATAGTACTAAACCGATAATCAATACTTTTTTGTCTATATTGTTAAGCAATTCTTTTAGCTTCTGATATACTGGTAATTGTGATATAAGTGTTATAATTCTTGATGGTTGTTGCAATGGAACAGAGGGTCTTTGGCTGGGCACAAATTGTGGCTTTGGTTGTTGTATTGGTGGGAAGCGTTTAGGCTTTTGAACTGCTAACTTAGTTATTTGATTAGAAAAAATATATAATCTGTTATTTCCACCAGAAAGAACCTTGCCTACCACACTAATTGTGTCTCCAACCATAAGACTTAAGTTGCTAAAAACGAGTATAGACCCAGTATGATCAGAGATAGCGTAATAGCGGCCATTTGGTGCATTATGAATCTTATTGATCTTACCTAGCTACTCTAACTACCTTATTAGTCATACTTCTATCAGAAGTTGCCTTAATAATGTCCATAAGAGGAATTTAGGTATTAATCTATAAAAAAGTATGTTGTTATTTTTAAATTACAACAAATATTTTATAGTGCATCATCCCAAATATCTATTTTATGAGTAAAAAATCAAAAAAAAAATTAAGATTGGATATTCTAAGTATGTTCTTATCAATCTCCTTGCTTTCAATATACCATCTTCTTAATAGCTATAACCTATATCAAAAAATAACTTATCCGATCCAATTAATTACCATAAACATTATCCATTTCCTGCAAAATCTATTTGGAATCGAAGTTGTCATCAACAACTTCAGCTTATTATACAACAATAGTCTAAATGTAGAAATTAGCCCAATATGTACTGGTATTGAGCAATTAATCTTTTTCTTCTTTATGCTCTCCTTTTTTGTTGGTGTTGACTTTAAAACAAAAATAAAAGGATTTTTATTCTTTGCGCCAATAATAATCATCACAAACTTCTTAAGATTGTTTCTAATCTATCCTCTATCTATAGTTTACAGCATAGAAACAACATGGAAAATACATGATTTCATTTTTATCTATGGCCAAGGCTTCTTTCTATTAATCCTAGTCCTAATCTGGTACTATTTTTTTGTCAATAGACAATAGTTTTTTAAATAGGATTAATTTAATCAAAATAATGGCAAAAGCATTCTCTCCAGCAAATGTAAGCTGTATCTTCAGAATAATTGAAAACAGAAATAAACTAAAGAGACATTCCCTGGGAATTGGATTCACAGTAACCAAAGGAGCAGCTGTCGAAGTAAAAAAGTCAAAGAAAAACAAAATCCTGTTAAACAACAAAACATTCAGAATACCAACATTAACAACAGTAAGAAACGAGTTAACACCTCAACCATTAACAATCCACATAACTGCAGAACTTCCATTCGGGACAGGATTTGGCTTAAGCGGAGCATCAGCATTGGCATTAGCTTACGCAATAAACAAACTCCTAAGACTAAAAAAATCAAAAAGGCAACTAGCAATATTAGCACACCAAGCAGAAGTAATAAATGGTACAGGCTTAGGTGATGTTGGCGGACAATTCAACGGCGGATTCATGGCAAAGCTAAAAAAAGGCCATCCACTAACAGTAAAACAACTAAGAATAAAACAAAAACATATCCACTACAAAGTTTTCAGTAAATTAGATACAAAAACAGTAATAACAAATAAAAATAAACAAAACAAGATTAACAAAGCAGGAGAAAAAGCACTTAAAAAAATAAAACAATTAAAGAAACCAACACTAAAAGACGTAATAATCATATCAAAAGAATTCGCAACAAACAGCAACTTATTAAAGAACAAAAGGGTAAAGAATCTAATCAAAAAGATAGAAGAAAATAATGGAAAGGCCTCAATGATAATGTTAGGTAATGCAGTTTTTGCAGACACCAAATTCAAAGGCTCAAAAAAACTAACAATAACAAACAAAGCAGCTAAATAAAATGGCAGTACCACCCTCACATCCACGATACACATCACTAAAAACAAGAGATCTAATAGTCGAAGGAGTAAAAAAAGGAATTACCTCACAACATGGATTAATAGCACATGGAAGAGGAGAAGCATTCGACTACATTATTGGAGAAAAAACAACAACAAAAGCAAAACAGCAAATAAAAAAAGCAGCAGTTCTTCTTAAAGCCGCAAAACATCCAATAATCTCAGTAAATGGAAACGTAGCAGCATTAGTACCAAAAGAAATCGTACAATTAAGTAAAGTAATCCCAGCAAAACTAGAAGTAAACATATTCCACTCATCAAAAACAAGAGAAAAACTAATAGCAAAACACCTAAAAAAACATGGAGCAAAAGAAGTCCTGCTACCAACAAAACCATTAGTAAAAGGAATCCAACACAACAGAAGATTCTGCAATCCAGAAGGCATAGCAAAAGCAGATGTAGTATTCGTCCCATTAGAAGACGGAGATAGATGCCAAGCACTAAAGAAAATGGAAAAGAAAATAATAACAGTTGACCTAAACCCCTTATCAAGAACTGCAAAGGAAGCAAATATTACAATTATTGACAATATAACCAGGACCATCTCATTACTAATCAAAGAAATAAGATCATTAAAAACAAAATAATCATCCTTCTTCTCCAAATATTTGCAAATGTACTACTCTCGTCACTTCATCAACATAACCATCTGGAACTTTAATCAACCTATATTCTGTACGATCTCCCTGATGGGCAACGTCCTCTCTGCCATATGTCCCAATCGGCCTAACTCCATTTCTCCCATCAACTTCATGAATCTCACATAATAACATCCTCTCTGAATCAAAAGGGTGTCTCAAATGATAAGTACCTCTATAAGTACCGGAAAAAATATCTTTCTGAAAAACTTCATCACAACTTGCCCCCATCATTATCAAATAACATACCTCAACACTTCCCGTAAATCCTTCTTCTCAATCACAACATCAGCAACTTCCCTTAACTTATCATCCTTCGGATCAAAAGCAATACCAAGCCCCGCCTCCTCCAAAATCTTCAGATCATTCAGATGGTCTCCAACAAAAACACACTCATCAAGCGTAACGCCTTCCTTAGCAGCAATTATCTTAAGCGCTTCAGCCTTACCATCAATATCAAACTCAGTAACCTTTATGTCAGTTATCTCACCAGCAGAATTAAAACTCATCTTGTTCAAATATATATCATCAAACAAATCACTAAACCCAGGAATCAACGTCTCAGGAATTATATTAATAGAACCAGAAATAATACACAACTTAACACCCTTCGACTTCAGTTCATTAATCACTTCCATAGCGCCTTCCATTAACTTCAAATGCTTAATAGCCTTAACTAAATCTTCCCTCCGTGCACCAGCTTCTTTCCACAACTCAATATCGTGCAAAGCCCATTCCTCATAAGTTATCTTCCCAGAAAAGAACTTCTCCCGAGCCTCAGCCCTCTTACCAGTATCAGTCTTAAAATAGTCATGAAACAACTCCCAAGAATATACTACATTGTCTATTAAAGTCCCATCAACATCAAAACAAACCAACTTATACTTCATAAGAGATAGGATTATCAAAAACTTTATATATCTAACTATAAAACCAAAAATTGGTGATAATATGACAATACTGGGATTTAATTTTACAAAAATAAATGTTGAAAGAAAGGAAGCGATGAAAGGTAAGCTTAACATTAAAAACAACGTTACAATAAAAGATATCAAAGAAGTTGATCTTC
Source organism: uncultured Methanosarcinales archaeon (assembly GCA_964566535.1). Lineage (GTDB taxonomy): Archaea > Nanobdellota > Nanobdellia > Woesearchaeales > CAZOXR01 > CAZMIO01. The sequence goes on from CAZMIO010000002.1 coordinate 10,961, forward strand.
CTGTTGGGAAAGATAAGCAAAAGGCTCTAAAATTTATATTTGAATTCTCATCAGAATATGAACCCCAAGTTGGTAGTATACTTCTTGGCGGAGACTTAATGTTAATGGAAGAAACAAAAAAAATCAACTCAATAATGGCTGAATGGAAAAAAGAACAGAAAGTAGATAAGGACATAATGACTCCACTATTAAACACTGTTCTAACAAAATGCAATATTCAAGCTTTAATCTTAAGCCAGCACGTTAATCTACCACCGCCAATACCATTACCCAAGGTAGATGTCTCTGCTAAACAAGAAGCTTAATTCTTTTTTCCAGATTTATTTTTTCATTTAATCTAAACAAAAATTTTATAAAAGACGATTATATACTCACCGTAATTAAAATGACTGAAAAAGGGTTGAAATTAAAGGTTGCAGAAGCAATCCAAGATGATGTTAACAAAGGAATAGTTAGAATTGATTCTACATTTATGCAGCAGATGGGCGTAAGAGTTGGAGACATTGTAGAGATCGAAGGAGAAAGAAAGACCGTTGCAATTGCTGATAGAGCCTACCCTGGAGACATCGGCCTAAACATAATCCGAATGGATGGTATTATCAGAAGAAATGCCAAAACAGGTATTGGTGAGTTAATTCAAGTTAAAAAAGCAAATGTCAAAGAAGCTAAAAAGATAATAATAGCACCAGCAAGAAAGGGTATAGTCATCAGAGCTTCCCCGGACCTCTTCAAACATGGCTTGTTAGGTAGGTCAATTGTAAAAGGAGATATTGTTTCTTTAGGTGGAACCAAAAGACGTAGAACAACAATGACCGAATCCCCATTATTTGATGATATATTCTCTGTACTAGATGAAAACAACTCCATGGGAATTGGTTTTGGTTTTGGAGACATAAAATTCGTTGTAGTTGAAACAAACCCGAAACAACCAGTAGTAATAACAGAACAAACAGAAGTAGAGTTCAGACCAGAAGCAGTTGAAGTAAAAGAAGAACTTGTTCCAGAAGTGACATACGAAGATATTGGCGGACTAGGAGATGAAATAACAAAAGTTAGAGAGATGATTGAGCTTCCGCTAAAACATCCCGAAATATTCGAACGTTTAGGTATTGAACCCCCAAAAGGAGTCCTCTTACATGGAGCTCCAGGTTGTGGTAAAACCCTTTTAGCAAAAGCAGTAGCTAACGAAACCAATTCTCATTTCATACTTATCAACGGACCAGAAATAATGTCCAAATACTATGGCCAGTCAGAAGAGAACATAAGAAAAAAGTTTGAGGATGCCGAAAAAAACGCTCCCTCAATTATTTTCATAGATGAAATTGACGCAATAGCCTCAAAAAGAGAGGAGACCAAAGGGGAAGTAGAAAGACGTGTAGTAGCACAACTTCTAGCATTGATGGACGGCCTTCAAACAAGAGGTAAAGTAGTAGTAATCGCAGCAACTAACGTTCCAAACATTCTAGATCCGGCATTAAGAAGACCAGGCAGATTCGATAGAGAAATTGACATAGGAGTTCCAAACAAAGAAGGAAGACTAAATGTTCTAAAGATTCACACAAGAAATATGCCATTGAGCAAAGATGTTGGATTAAAAGAAATCGCTGACATCACACACGGGTTTGTTGGCGCAGACGTATCAGCCCTAGTAAAAGAAGCGGCAATGATTGTACTAAGAAGGATCCTTCCAGAATTAAAATTAAAAGAAGAAGAATCAATTCCAAACGAAATTCTTGAAAAACTTAGAGTTAATCATGACGATTTCAAAGAAGCGCTAAAAGTAGTAAGACCATCTGCATTAAGAGAGGTTTTAATCGAAACACCAAATGTGAGCTGGACAGACATTGGTGGATTAGAAAACGTAAAGCAAGAACTTAAAGAAGCAGTTGAATGGCCATTAAAACATCCCGACTCATTCAAACGTTTAGGTGTAAGGCCTCCAAAAGGAATATTACTATATGGAGCACCAGGTTCTGGTAAAACTCTCTTAGCAAAAGCAGTTGCTAAAGAATCACAAGCAAACTTCATCTCAATAAAAGGGCCAGAACTTCTCTCTAAATGGGTGGGAGAAAGCGAAAAGGCAGTTAGGGAAGTATTCAAAAAAGCTAGACAAACATCTCCTACAATAATATTCTTTGACGAAATTGATTCAATAGCTCCAAAAAGAGGGATGTCATCAGATTCAAATGTAACGGAGAGAGTTGTCAACCAACTTTTAACAGAAATTGATGGATTAGAAGAAATGCATGATGTAGTTATAATCGCAGCGACTAACAGGCCAGATATCATGGACCCGGGATTACTAAGGCCAGGGAGATTTGATAGGATCATCCTAACACCAGTTCCAGATGAAAAGACAAGATTAGAAGTCTTTAAGGTTCATACAAAAGGGATGCCATTAGGAATCTCAAAAGAAGACATTAAAGAATTTGATGAGGAATTTAAAAATAAAAAGATAAGTCATAAAACAAAAATCATATCAAAAATGGCTGCTGATGAAGCTATAACTGAAGAAGATTTAAATAAATTAAAAAAGAAAGAATCCCAAGAGATAACTAATTTCAAAGACCTCTCTGACATTGATAAATTACTATACTATTTAGCTGAAAAAACAGAAGGGTATGTAGGAGCAGACATAGAAGCAATCTGCAGAGAAGCAGCAATCTACGCACTAAGAAAAGACATAAACGCAAAAGAAGTAACGATAAAACACTTCGAAAAAGCATTAAAAATAGTAAGACCATCTGCAACAAAGGAAGTCGAAGAAATGTACAAAACATTACAAAACCACTTCAGAGAAGCAAAGGCAAAGCAGATGAAAGAAGAGCGACCTTCTTATATGGGTTAGATACTAATTTCTCCTAACAAACAACAAAATTTATATATTGTCTAGAATAATTAACAACTTATGACAAAACCAAAAGTAGGCGACATGATAGAAGTAAAAACAAAAGACAAGACAATAAAAGGAATTCTAATGCCAAGACCTGAACTTTTAGATAAAGACTCCATAATCATCAAACTCCAATCAGGATACAATATTGGAATTGAAAACAAGAACATAAAAGAAATAAAAACCTTAGAAAAATACGATGAAAAGAAAGAAGAAAAGAAAAAGAAAGTCACATTCAACAAAAACTTACCAATAATCTCAATCCTACATACAGGAGGAACAATTGCTTCTAAAATAGACTACAGAACAGGTGGTGTAGAATCTAAGTTCTCACCAGAAGATCTTGTAGAACTATTCCCAGAACTAAAAGACATAGCTCAAATCAGAAGCAAGCTCCTCTTCCAAATGTCTTCAGAAAACATGGAACCAGAACATTGGCAAATACTAGCAAAAGAAGTTGACAAAGAAATTAAAGAAGGTACAAATGGAATAATAATAACTCACGGCACTGACACAATGCACTATACAGCAGCAGCATTATCCTTCATGTTACAATCCCTTCCAATCCCCATCCTATTAGTTGGAGCGCAACGCTCATCAGACAGAGGTTCATCTGACGCAGCAATGAATCTAATTGCAGCCGCCAACTTCATAACAAAATCAGATTTCTCAGGGGTTGCAATTTGTATGCACGGCACAACCCAAGACAAATGCTGCTACATCCACCAAGGAAACAAAGCAAGAAAACTACATACTTCAAGAAGAGACGCATTCAGAAGCATCAACGTCCTCCCAATTGCAAAAGTTTTCACAAACGGAAGAATAGAACTATCCCAAACACCATACACAAAAAAAGACAAGAAAAACAAGCTAAAGCTCCAAAGTAAATTCGAAGATAAGGTGGCAATAATAAAGATGAGGCCTGGATTCAACCTAAAGGAACTCGAAACTTACGAAAACTACAAAGGATTAGTCATAGAAGGAACTGGCCTAGGCCATATACCAAACAGGATGGTTGAAGAAATAAAAAAACTCTCGAAAAAATCATTAATAGTTATGACATCCCAATGTATCTACGGAACGATTAACATGAACATCTACTCAACAGGTCGTGACCTAATAGACGCAGGAGTAATCTCAGCAGAAAACATGACATCAGAAACAGCATATGTAAAGCTAGGCTGGGCATTAGCAAACTCAAAAAGCAAAGAAGAAGCAAAAAAACTATTCCAAACCAATATCACAGGAGAAATAACAGAAAGAATAGTTAAAGAAGCTTTCTTATTCTAACTATTCTCCTTCAAAATCAATCATCTTAAAGATTTTATAACCTTTTATCTTTTCTCCACTTTTTAGATCAGGTAAGTCAATAATAAAAGCGCACTCAAAAACTTCTCCTCCAAGTTGTTCAACGAGTTTTATTGCTGCAGAAATTGTCCCACCTGTAGCTAGCAAATCGTCAACTATCAAAACCTTCTGACCTTTCTCTATTGCATCCTCATGTAATTCCATCTTATCCTTACCATACTCCTTCTCAAACTCAACAGAAATAGTCTTAGAAGGCAACTTACCAGGCTTCCTTATAGGAACAAAACTCTTTCCCATCTTATAAGCAAGCACAGAACCAAAAATAAACCCTCTACTCTCAATCCCAACAATAACATCTATTGGCTCATCCTTATATCTCTCGTACAGTTCATCACAAACCTGCGCAAAAGCCTCAGGGTCCTGCAGTAAAGTTGTAATATCTCTAAACATAACACCTTCAATAGGCCAATGCGGAACTGTTCTTATCTTAGACTTTAAATCAACCATTATTATCCACCTCAGAAAAATAAAAACTAAAGTAATATAAAAAGTTTTTCAGTTAAAACACAGATTTACAAGCAGCATTGATTAACTTTAAATAAATCATTAGTTTCACTTAATATCATGGGAAAAAAACAAATTCTACTCATCATCACTCTCATAACAGCATTAGCTATCGTAGGCACATTCTCCTTCCTATTAGGAAAAGAAACAACCATTACTACATTAGCAATAGCTAACTTAGAAAACCAGAACAACCAACCACAATCAACTTCTCCAGAGTTCCGCACCTACACTCAAGCCTTCTGCGAAGAAAAAGATTTTTATAAAGAATGTAAGGACCACTTAATAGTTCAGTGCGGAACTACTAAACACAAAATAAACATAATAGACGGCAAAGCCAATGTCGATCTCAACTTCACAATAAAATGAACATAGACGGAAAACATTACAGAACAGTTTGGATGGAAGACAACATAATCAAGCTAATCAACCAACCACTTCTACCGCACAAATTCGAAATCTTCAACTGCAACAACTACATAGAAACAGCAAAAGCAATTAAAACAATGGTTGTAAGGGGAGCTGGAGCAATTGGTGCAACAGCAGGATTCGCAATGGCACAAGCCTTCATAGCAGGACAAGACCCAAACGAAGCAGCTGAAGTAATAAAAAACACTCGTCCAACAGCTCAAAACCTATTCTATGCAGTAAACAAAGTCCTAAAAGCAAATAACAAAGAAGAAGCAATACAAATAGCAAAAGAAATTGCTGATGAAGACGCAGAAGCATGTAAGAAAATCGGAGAACACGGAGAACAATTAATTGAAAACAACCACAACATCCTAACTCACTGCAATGCAGGATGGTTAGCATTCGTTGACTGGGGCTCAGCTCTCTCACCAATCTACACCGCAAAAAGAAAAGGAAAAAATGTCTTTGTCTATGCAGATGAAACAAGACCAAGATGCCAAGGTTCAAGATTAACTGCATTCGAATTAGCTGGAGAACAAATTCCTCATGCAGTCATAGCAGATAATGCAGCAGGACATTTCATGAAAGAAGGAAAAATAAACATGGTCATTGTAGGATCTGACAGAATAGCTGCAAATGGAGATGTAGCAAATAAGATAGGAACTTACACAAAAGCAGTATTAGCAAAAGAAAACAATATTCCTTTCTACGTAGCAGCTCCAACCTCAACAATTGACCCAAATACCAAATCTGGCAAAGATATACCAATAGAAGAACGAGACGAATCAGAAGTAAAAGAAATGTTCGGCCTCAACAACAACACCCTCTCAAAAGTTTCCATAGCAAACCAGGCCAGCCAAGCAAAAAACCCTGCATTTGACGTAACTCCTGCTAAATATGTAAAAGGAATCATCACAGAAAAAGGAATAATTGAACCCAATGAAGAAAATATAAGGAACCTTTTCAAAAACTAAACCACAACCTTTAAATCATACAACTCTTTCTAAAACCATATGACTAAATTAGTAATAATTGGCTTAGGAGCAGCAGGTTTTGCAGCTGCTTTATCAGCAAGAAAAGTTGACAGGTCAATAGACATAACTATAATCGATTCAAAAGATTATGACTTGATGCACCCTTGCGGACTACCATTTGCAATAGACGGAGAAGTAAAACTAGAAGAACTAAAACATAAAATAAATTCAGAAGCAATGAAACTAAAACTTATCAATAAAAGCAAAGTTACTGACATAGACACAAAAGATAAAACATTAACATACCAAAAAGGCAACCAAGAAAACACCTTAACCTACGACAAATTAATTATCGCAACTGGTTCTTCACCAATTAAGCCAAAAATAGAAGGAATTGAAGACAACGATAACCTCTTCACCATCCACACTCCAGAAGATGTAAGAAAACTAATCACCACAACAAAGAAAATAAAAAAAGCAAACATCATCGGCGCAGGGGCAATTGGATTAGAAACTGCAATAGCACTAAACAACAAAGATGTTGAAGTAACAATAACCGAAGCACTCTCATCCATCTTACCAAAATCATTAGACAAAGACATCTCAGAAATTATTGAAAACTCATTAAAAGAAAAAAAGATAAAACTTAATCTAAACAAAAAAATAGACAAAATCAACAAAGACGAAATCACAATCCTAGCAACAGGAGTATCATCCAACAAAAACCTTGCAGAAAAAGCAAACATAAAACTAGGAAAGTTTGGAATCAAAGTTAACGAAAAACTAGAAACATCAGTAAAAGACGTCTACGCAGTTGGAGACTGTATTGAAACAATTAACTTAATCACAAAAAAACCATGGCCTTCATTAATTGCATCATCAGCATATAAACAAGGAACAATAGCAGGAGCAAATGCAGCAGGTTCATCTCAATCATACAGTGGAACACTAACAACGTTTGCAACAGTATTAGACAAAATAGAAATTGCGTCAACTGGATTAAACTCGCACTTTGCAAAAAAAGAAGGTTTCGACATAATCTCCGCAAAAGCAAAGTCAAAATCAAAGCCAGAATGGTTCCCAAATAACAAAGAGATAACCTTAAAGATCATAGTTGACAAAAAAACAAAAAAGATCCTAGGAGCCCAAGCCGTAGGAGACAAAGCAGCAGAAAAAATAAACTTAATCTCAGCAGCAATCTCATCTAACCAAACAATTCAAGACCTAAGCAACGTAGAATTAGCTTACTGTCCAGCTGTTTCCCAAACATATGACATAATAACTATGGTAGCTGACCTTATCTTAAGAAGACTCTAGTTCTAAACCAAAAACAACTTAAATAAAAAAACATCTCCCAATAGTATGAGAACTCATCCAGACTGGCTCAAAGTAAAGCTCCCTTCAGGAAAAAACTACCAAAAAATAAACTCCTTAGTAAGAGAACATAATCTAAACACCGTCTGCCAAGAAGCAAGATGCCCAAATAAAGGGGAGTGTTGGGACAAAGGAACTGCAACATTCCTAATTCTAGGAGACTCATGCACAAGAAACTGCAATTACTGTAACGTTCAGCACAACACCTCCAATACTATCAATACTTTAGAACCAATCTCCATAGCAAACACAATAAAAAAACTAAATCTTAATTACGCTGTCATAACATCAGTAACTAGAGATGACTTAGAAGATGGCGGAGCAAATCACTTCGCAAAAACAATCGAAAAAATAAAAAAATTAACAAACTGCAAAGTAGAAGTCCTAACACCTGACTTCCAAAACGACGTAAACTCAATAAAAACAATAACAAATACAAATCCAGATGTTTTCGCCCACAATATAGAAGTAGTAAAACCATTATTCCAAAAACTTAGACCTCAAGGCAGCTACAACAACTCAATAAACTTCCTAAAAAACATAAAATCAATCAACAAAAACATAAAAACAAAATCAGGATTGATGATTGGCTTTGGAGAAACAAAACAAGACATAATAAACACCTTAAAAGATCTAAAGCGAGCAAACGTAGACATCCTAACAATCGGACAATACCTTCAGCCAAGAAAAGACCTTCATAAAATAGAAAAATACTATACTCCAGAAGAATTCAAAGAATTAGAACAAACAGCAAAAGACCTTGGCTTCAAACATGTCTACTCAGGACCACTAGTAAGATCATCCTACAACGCAGAAAAGGTATTCCAATGAAAGTTAGACTAATTAACACCAACTACAACACTGCCTCAATGAACATGGCAATTGACGAAGCACTTCTAATCTCAAAAAAACCAGTTATAAGATTCTACAGATGGGCCCCCTCAGCATTATCACTAGGCTACTTCCAAAACATAAAAGATATCAACATACCCTACTCCAAGTCTCAAAACATAGACATTGTCAGAAGAATAACAGGAGGAAAAACAGTCCTCCATGACAAAGAGTTAACCTATTCAATAATCATGGACGAAACACTAATGCCAAAATCAATAATTGACTCATACAAACTAATTAGCAAAGGAATCCTCTCAGCACTAAAACAACTAAAACTCAATCCAGAGATGAATGAAACAGTAACAAAGAACTCAAAGTCAGCAATCTGCTTCAATGAACCATCTTATTACGAAATTACAGTAAATAATAAAAAAATAGTGGGTTCTGCTCAAACCAGAAAGAACAAAAAACTCCTCCAGCACGGCTCTATACTAATAGACCTTGACTACGACAAGTTAGTCTCAACATTCAATATAAAAAATAAAGAAGAAAATATAAAAAAAACAAAAGCAAGAGTCACCTCAATAAACAACGAGCTAAGAAAAGAAATCTCATACAACCAACTAAAAGAGGCATTAATCAGTGGGTTCCAAGACAACCTAGAAATAGAACTAGTAGAAGACCAACTAACAAAGGAGGAACTAGCCCTAGCAAATAAACTAGAAAAAGAAAAATACTCAACAAAACAGTGGAATATAAACGCTTCGACAGAAACTATTTAAACACTAATTAACCCCCTTCTAATAGAATAAAAATGAAAACAGTAATGGTTTTTGGCTCATTTGATTTACTTCATCCAGGCCATTTATTCTTCTTAAAACAAGCAAAAAAACACGGTGATAAACTAGTCGTAGTTGTGGCCCTGGACAGAACAATAGAATCAGTTAAACAACAAACTCCAAAATACAACGAAAGAGAAAGAATAGAACACGTAAGAGACATTAAATTCGTTGACAAAGCAATCTTAGGATATGAAGTGGATCCTTATGAAATCATTGAAGAAATAAACCCAGACATAATATGCTTAGGTTACGATCAAAACTCATATTCAGAAAACCTAAAAGAAGAATTAACAAGAAGACAGATGAACCCCAAGATAATAAGAATAGGATCATACAAAGAAGACCAATATAAAAGCTCAAAACTAAAAGAACTTTCTTAATATAAGAAATCTTTATATAAACCCTAATACCTTCTAAACAAACATCAAAATGGAAAAAACATACCAAAAAATAATAAGTGAAATAAAGAAATATTTCAAAGAAAACAATTTCAAAAAAGCAGTCATTGGACTATCTGGAGGAATAGATTCAAGCTTATCCGCAGTCCTAACTGCCAAAGCAATAGGCAGTGAAAACATTCTAGGGATCCTAATGCCTGAATCAGGATTAACAAGAAAAGAAAATGTTAATGATGCAATTGAACTAGCAAAATTCGCCAAAATAAAGTATACAATCATCCCAATCAACAAATTCATCCAACCATTCAAGGGAGTCAGTTGGAAAATAAATAAGATAGCACACATCAACACAAAATCAAGAATAAGGGCTAACATTCTCTACAACTACGCTAACAACCATAACGCTTTAGTAATAGGAACCTCAAATAAAACAGAAATAGCACTAGGTTACTTCACAAAATATGGAGATGGCGCTTGCGACATAGAAATCATCGGCAGCCTTTACAAAACAGAAGTAATTAACCTGTCAAAGTTCCTAAAGTTACCAGAAAATGTAATAACCAAACAACCAACTGCAGAACTATTCCACGGTCAGACTGATGAAAAAGAACTTGGAGCAAATTATCAAGAGATTGACAAAATCCTAAAAACAATTAAAAACAAAACCTCAAAGTCAAAGTTAGAAAAAGAAATAATAAAAAGGATTAATCAAAACAAACATAAAACAGAGAGTATACCAATAATAAAAGCCAAATAAAATGACAACTGCACTATTCTTAGGAAGATTCCAACCATTCCATAACGCCCATTTAGAAGATATAAAAACAGCATCAAAAGAAAACAATAACGTCATCATCGCAATAGGCTCTTCACAATATTCAGACACCAAAGAAAATCCTTTTTCTTATGAAGAAAGAAAAGAGATGATAACTATTTCACTAAAAAAAGAAAATATCTCAAACTATGAAATATTTCCAGTAACTGACATCCAAGACGACCAAAGGTGGGTAAACCATGTAGAAACATCTCTTCCTCCATTCAACATAATCTACACGGGCAACAAATTAACTGAAGAACTTTTCACCAAAGCCAACTATAAGGTAATAAAAGTAAAAATGATAGAAAACATCAACGGTACAACAATACGGGATAAAATAAAGAACAACGAAGAATGGGAATCACTAGTACCAGAAGCATCCTTAAATATAATTAAAAAAATCAATGGCATAGAAAGAATAAAAAATCTAAATTAGAAACTAATCAAAAACCTTCTTCAAAAAACCTTTCTTCTTACTTTCCTTCTCAAACTGCTTCAAAATTTCTTTCTGCTTCCCAGTCAGTTTCTTAGGAACATCAATAACAACTTCAACATTCTCATCCCCTTCCCCAGAGCCATGTAAATGTTTAATTCCTTTTCCCCTCATCCTAAAAACTGTGTTACTCTGAGTCCCAGCAGGTATCTTCAACTTAGCATTTCCATCTAATGTAGGAACATCAATCTCCCCACCAATTGCAGCAATTGTAAACGGAATATCAACCTTAACATTTAGGTCATCTCCTTCCCTTTCAAAGACATCGTGCTCCTCAACATGAACTACAACATACAAATCTCCAGTAGTTCCTCCTTTCTCTCCAGCCTCACCTTCACCTCTAACTAATAAATTAGTCCCATTCTCAGCTCCGGCTGGAATAGTTATCTCAATCTTCCTTGTTTTCTTGACCAATCCAGTACCATCACATTCAGGACACTCATTTTTAATAACCTTACCTTCCCCGCCACACTTTCTACATGCAGCAGTTGTAGCAAACATACCAAATGGTGTTCTTTGAGTTCTCCTAACAACACCAGAACCATCACAATCATCACAATCAGTAACATCAGAGCCAGATTCAGCACCAGAACCATCACATTCAGGACATTTCTCCAATCTAGGGATAGATATATGCTTCTTAATCCCATCAGCAGCTTCCTTTAAAGTAATCTCCATATCATACCTCAAATCAGCCCCACCACGAGGACTTCTCCTTCTTCTACCACCTCCACCTCCACCAAAACCACCTGAAAAAAATCTGTCAAATATATCTCCAAAATCAAATGAACTAAAATCAGATGATCCAAAATCAGAAGTATTAAATCCACCATATCCAGATGACCTCTTGAAAGCATCAGCATCTCCAAACTGATCATATTGTGCTCTCTTCTGATCGTCACCCAAAATAGAAGCAGCTTCATTCAATTCCTTGAACTTCTCAGTAGCATCATCCCCATCATTAACATCAGGATGATGTTTCTTCGCCAGATTCTTGTAAGCTTTCTTAATCTCCTCTTTAGTTGCGTTCTTCTCCACACCTAAAGTTTTGTAATAGTCCTTTGTCATTTCAATTCCCACTAACTAATCCCTCTCCAATACTCTCCATTTCTTTAATAACCTTTTGGTTACCTTCTAACTCATTAATCTTATCAGCTTTAGTATAATACGAACCAACTTCTTCCATCTCAAGTATCCGGAGAAAAGTACGAAATATCTCCATCGTTTCCTTAACGGACTTATCAATCCCACCACCAACACCCAAAATAAAAGCTTTCTTTCTTTTCAATTTCTTACTAAACCAATAAGGGTTACATCTGTCCATAAAATTCTTCATCCTAGCAGTTACATTGCTAAAATAAGAAGGACTAGCCAAAATCACCAAATCAACCTCCTCCAATTTACCATAAATCTCATCCATATCATCAGTGATACAGCAAGAATGTTTCACAAGACAATGTTTATCTCCACCATCACAAAAATTAATCTTCTTCTCCTTTAATTTAATCTCTTCAACTTCAGCACCAGCAGATTTAGCTGACTCTAGAATCAAACCTAACATAAAGTCAGTGTTCCCCTTTCTAGGGCTACCATTCACAGCCAGTATTTTTACCATTTATCCCGATTTTCAATGGGTGAGTGGAGGGCCATCAGTTGCACATAAAGTACAAAGGGCTATACCCCCCTATTTCACATCAGTTGTCAACAAATAAAAAAATTATATTATTTCTTTTTCTTCTTATCTTCGTCCTCTACCTTGTACTCTGCATCAACCACTTTGTCATCTTTCTTCTTCTCTTCCTTAGCAGTCTCTGCACCAGCAGCACCAGCCTTCTGATTCTTAGCTTGTTCTTCAGCAACCTTCTTGTACATCTCAGCTGACATCTTCTGAACTAGTTCGTTCACTTCATCCAGTTTCTTCTTAATCTTCGCTGTATCTTTCTTCTCAGGCTTAAGCAACTCTTCAAGCTCCATTATCTTTCCTTTAACAGTCTCAAGTTCTTTCTTGTCAACCTTGCCTTCAAAGTCTTTAAACATCTTCTTTGAAGAAAACACTAAAGAGTCTGCCTGGTTTACTACATCAACTTCTTCCTTCCTCTTCTTGTCTTCCTCAGCATGTGTATCTGCATCCTTCTTCATCTTTTCAACTTCTTCTTCAGAAAGTTTGTTTGGCGCAGTAATCTTAATGCTCTGCTCCTTACCAGTTCCTAAATCCTTAGCAGTTACATGCAGTATTCCATTTGCATCAATATCAAAAGTAACCTCTATTTGAGGTACTCCTCTTGCTGCAGGTGGAATCCCCACTAAATCAAATCTTCCAAGACTCTTGTTGTCAGCAGCCATTGGCCTTTCCCCTTGCAACACATTGATTGTTACAGCTGGCTGATTCTCAGATGCAGTAGAGAAAATTTGACTTTTCTTTGTAGGAATTGTAGTGTTCCTTTGGATTAATTCAGTTTTTACTCCACCCAAAGTTTCAATACCTAAAGTCAAAGGAGTTACATCTAGTAACAAAATATCCTTAACATCTCCAGCCAAAACTCCGGCTTGAATAGATGCTCCTTGAGCTACACATTCCATAGGATCTACTCCTCTCTCTGCCTTTTGGCCAACAATATCCTCAACAAACTTCTTAACTGCAGGCATTCTAGTAGGTCCACCAACAAGAATAATCTTATTAATATCCTTAACATCTAACTTTGCATCACTTATTGCCTGTTCTAGTGGACCTTTACATTTCTGAATTATTGACTCAACTAATTGTTCAACTTTAGCCCTTGTCAATTTCAGATTAAGATGTAATGGTGTTCCATCCTTCTGTGTAATAAAAGGTAGATTAATGTCAGTCTCCATTGTAGTACTTAACTCAATCTTAGCCTTTTCAGCAGCTTCTCTTAATCTCTGCATTGCTGTATCGTCTTCACTTATATTAACTCCTTCCTTCTTCTCAAAATCCTCAACAATATGGTTCACCAAAACTCCATCCATATCAGTTCCACCTAATTGAGTATCTCCAGAAGTTGATTTTACTTCAAAAACCCCTTCACCAAACTCCATTACTGTAACATCAAGAGTTCCTCCACCAAAATCAAACACTAAAATCTTCAGATCTTTGTCAGATTTATCTAGGCCATAAGCAAGTGATGCTGCTGTTGGTTCGTTAATTATCCTAACAACTTCAAGACCAGCAATTGTACCTGCATCCTTAGTTGCCTGCCTTTGATTGTCATCAAAATAAGCAGGAACAGTAATAACTGCCTTACTTACTGGCTCTCCAATGTACTCTTCAGCATCTTCTTTTATCTTCTGTAGAATAAAAGCAGAAATCTGTTGTGGTGTATACTCCTTCTTATTTATTTCATACTTAAAAGTAGTTCCCATCTTTCTTTTAGCAGCAGTTATCGTACCTTTTGGGTTGCTTACAGCCTGCCTTCTAGCCGGTTCTCCAACTAATTTCTGACCATCCTTTGTAAATGCAACTACTGATGGAAATGCTTTCCCATATTGTGTAGTACCTTCAGCACTTGGGATTATTGTTGGTTTTCCAGCTTGCAAAACCGCAGCTGCTGAATTTGATGTACCTAAATCTATTCCAATTATTTTTTCCTTGTTTGTTTTTGTTTTCTTTTCTGTCATTTTTATTTCACCTTCGTGTTTTAATTATCATTCCCTAACCAAAGTAGCTAGGCGCTTGTTGAGCCTTTTCATCATCTTTCTTACCATCTTTCTTCTTGTGTTTCTTCTCAAACTCTTTGATTGCCTTTGGCTTTTCTATCTTGCCAAACTCTTTTTCATAATCTTCAACTCTCTTCAGCAGAAAAGCAGCAATCTTCTTAGCATGAAGCGGATCAACCAAAACTACATTATGCTTAATTGATATAACTGCATTCTCCTGACTTCTTGGGTCTATCCTAGGCGTTACACACTTAAAATCCAAAACAAACTGAGATGGATTAAAGTTAACACTCATCTCGTGCGCAAAAAACGCATCTCCTTCATTAATACTAAAATTTAATTTTCTTTCTGCCATTTTTATTCCTCCTATTTCAATATCGTAAAATCCAATATCTTCCTTAACCTCCCTTCATCCAAAACCAGCTCTCTCAATTCGCCACCGGGCAATGCTTCATGTGTCTTAAGGTAAATTGCATATTGCCTTATCGACTCTGGATCATGTGCATTCACAAAATTATTGAGCATAAACCATTTACTCAACTCCTCACCATGTTCTCCACAATTGCCTACCTTACATTCAGTTGGTTTTACTGAATGAATTTTACATCCCATTTCATCAAAAAATATGCAAACACCATACGGCTTACCTTCTCTAACAATTTTAGGCCGTAACAACCTTGTGTTAAATTTTTCAACTCCTTCCAAATACTTTTCGTTCACCTCTTTTTCTGATAAACCCAAAAACAATGAAATTTTCGTTAAATCATCATTAATTAAACATCCGCTACCGTGCTTACAGCAATTGTTCCTTCTTTGACATTCACTGCCAATCTCCAAAACCTCACTTAGCAGAGTCTCCTTTCTTATCATCTTTTTTGCCCTTACTAACCTTAACCTTACTATGCCTCAGTACTGCATCATTAAGCATATACCCTCTCTGTAATTCTTCAATAACTGTATCTTCTTCCTTATCTGAAAACTCTTTCATCAAAACTTCATGTTTGTAAGGGTCAAATTTCTTCCCAATCGATTCAATAGGTCTTACTTCCTCAGATTCAAGCACAGAATAAAACTGAGCAAATACCATCTCCATACCCTTAACAAACTTTTCGTCAACCGAAACGTCCTTCAGAGCTAGCTCAAAACTATCTAATATTGGTAAAATCTTCAAAATAAACTTACCTTCAGCATACTTAACAAACTCATTCTTTTCCTTATCTGTCCTCTTCTTATAATTCTCAAACTCTGCCTGCAGTCTTTGTAAACTATCCGTTAATTCACTAATCTTAACCTCTTTTGGGTCAATTTCTTCCTTTTTCTGTTGAATTTTTGTGTCTTTTTTTTGTTTGTTCATTTTTACCATCAGTTTGATTTGGTTGACTTAAAGTCAACGAATAACAGTTAAGCTTAACATCTATATAAGCTTTTCGGTTCTAAAGTATATAAAAAACACAATGTTTATATATAATTTAATCAAATAAGGAAGTATGATAAGGATTTACAGACAAAAAATAACAATTCTTAGATCTAGAAAACCAGTTGAGAAATCAATTAATAGAGAGCTACAATACTTAGGTACTTCCTTAGGCCTCTTCAATCTAAGGGACAAAGACAAATCCTGCTTTCGTATATTTATAGAATTATTAAGGACAGCTAAGACCAAACAACCATTAACATCTGATGAAATTGCCCACCGAACTCAACTTTCAAGAGGCACTGTTGTTCACCACATAAACAAATTGATGGAATCAGGCATTGTAGTAAGTGAAAGAAACAAATATATGCTACGAGTGAACAATCTAAGCGAATTAATAGATGAATTACAAAAAGATATACTAAATATGTGCCATGATCTAAAGGAAACAGCCGAAGATATTGATAAGAAACTTGGGTTATAATAATTCTTTTAACATATATTTAAATAGTAGTTTAAGCAGTACCAACTCATCTAATGGTAAATAAACAACTACTAAACTGGATAAAAAATCTAAAAACCAAAGGTTATTCTAATGCTCAGATTACAAAACATTTAACTCAACAAGGATACCAACTTAATGTTGCTAAAGAAGCATTGAAATCATTGACTAGACCTAAACCATTTTCCCTTACAGGATACCTAAAATCAATTTCTTCCTTAACACTTATCTTATTTATTACCTCATTTTTGTTCCTAGCCCACTCATTCAATTTCTTAATTCTAGGATTAATCTCACTTACATTATTAGGTATTTCCCTATCAATCCTTGACCACTTATATAAAAAAAATAAGGAAAAATTTGGAGTTATTATCATCTCATTAGCATTTGCAGTTTTATTTCTATTTACTAACCAGATATTATTACCGTTATTATTTTTCATCATCATTCTGATTAAATCATTTGTTTATTTCAAAAAATCAGATAAGGGGTATAATCTTACTACAATATTCTTATCGCTTTTCATAAGTCTTGTTTTTGCCGCTACTTTGAGCTTCCTCGCGCTATTATTAATATCATATGGCATAATACCATTATTTCAAACAATAAATGAACTTTATTTGAATCTGATTTTGAGTCCGTTAATTATTGTCTTTTTTAGCTCTTTCTTAATCATATCAATTAAATTACTGCAAAGATGTGGATGTTTCAATCATAACGCGTATTTTAGGCACAAACATTTTCCATTTAAAATTTTAAATATATTCTCTTCCGATAATTTAGACGTAAAAAAATCAATAATTAAAACTTCGTCTCTCCTTATTTTTTTTGTTTTATTTTTAGCTATTTCGGTTTCCGTTTTTTTAAGTATTGATTTCGTTGATTCCACGTATGGAAAGACTGAATCCTTAATTAACAGTAATAAGGAGTCTATTGAATCTCCATTCTATAGATATGAAAAAATAGTTCAACAAAAAGGATTTAAAATTACTCAAAATAGTGTTGTATTTAATGGAACTTATTATGGCTTTATTGTACCTACAGAATTGGGAACAATTTTTTATAATTGTGACGTGAATCTGAATAATTGTGAATCCAAAGCATATGAAAGTAGCCTAAAACTGGATCAACAAGTCCCCTTAGACAACTCATTTGGTACTTTACTAGGTGAATCAATTGGGACAGAAGTTCTATTTATCTTACCAAAAGAAACTATAGAAAAAGTTATATCCCACAATTTTTTTGAGTTCGAGGATTCTGAATTAAGAGAAACAAAAATCGCTTTAGAAATAAACGAAGATTGGACAAGAATTAACAAAGAATTACTAAATGAAAAGACTAACTTACCGATAACTCTAATTGACAAGGTAGACTCTTTCAATTCAGGTAAAGTATTTGATTCTGTAGTTGAAAGAATATTATTTACGACTAAATTAGGTATTACCAAAGGAGATCTACATACATCCAAAGATATATTGATAAAAGAATTTAATTTTACTAAAAAGAACTTAGAAAATGGAGATATTTTCTATGATGGAACTGAAGATATTGATGGGCATTTACAGAAAATTAGAGATAATGTGAATCTACTTTATCCCAAGACCTTAAACTTGCCCAAGGAAAAGATAAAAGATTATCCTTACAACTCCCTTTTAGGTTATAATTTAGAGCCAGAATCACTCTACGAAAAAGCGCAATTTAGGATAACTAAACGTCTAAGAATATTTAAAGCCATAGAAGAACTTGGTGACGGGCTATCTACAAATAAGGATGATTTTGAGATCAATACTATTAAGAGAGAATTCCAGGAAATTGATATTGAAGAAAGTAAGATAAGTAAGGTTCTAAGGCTAAAATTGCTTGAAACAAGATTAAAAAAAATCTTGAAAATAGACCAAGACTAAGCTAACAAATACCGAAAATTTTAAATACCATTTATTCTATTAACTTTTTTATGAGTGCAAAGTTTTTCAATGGGTCTGATGAAGGCTCCAAAAAAAAGAAAGGCGAAGGTGAAGAGATAGAGGTAGCAATTAGAGTAAACAAGAAAGCTATCGAACGAACTCTCTATCTAACAACAATAGTCATATTAATCGGAGTCGTTGTTTTCATGTCAATTAATAACACTAAATGTACTACCACTGCTGGAGCAGTCATATCTGAACCAGAAAATTTAGAAGTAGGTAACAATCAAATTACAACTGAAATAAGCGAAGAACCAGAAGAGCCAACAACACCAGAAGTAATAACAGAACCAGAAGATGAACCAGTAACAGTTGTAAAAACAGAAATCGACGCAGGACTCAGATTTACTAGTGACGATATCACAACAGAAGGAGATCATCCAAAAATTAAGGTTACTGAAGTAAAATATAAAATTGTAAGTGCTGGTGCTAAGTTTACAGCAAGAGTCGAATTAAGATGGTACGATAAGGCTGAAGAGGAAGAATCAAGAGAAATAATCCATGCGACAGATGAATTTATCATAAGCCAAGACGCAACAGTTTCAAGAACTATGGATTCATTCACACCTAGCTACTTAAACTCAGAAAACGACGATGAAATGTTCGTTCTAAAACTAATTGATGTTGATACTGACAAAGAAATCTCCTCAAAGTCAATCAATTTCTACCCTTAAATATCCACACTAACTCTAACTTTATATCCTTTCTTTGTTTTTTCAAACTTATAGCCATAGTTAGTAACAGCCTTAACAACTGTACCACCAAGTTCTGGCCTTATTGATTCCCCGCCCAATTTAGCAATAACATGAGTCTCATCAATCTCCTTTATCGTAAACTTAGAAAAAAACATCTCCTCCGTATCAACAATAGCTATTAACCCTTGAAGCCAATTAACCATCAATTCACTGGCATTCTCAGCCTTCATCTCAAACTCTTCATAATACTTAGCCTTAACTTCCTTAATCTCACATATAACAGAGAACATAGCCTCAGCAGCATTAGCAAATAACTCCTTTAAATTCTTACCATACGCCTCAAACATCACATCAGAAGTTAGACCTTCTATGAATTTGTACTTAACCATTTTCATAGATCATAAGGAAGTATTTGTGGATCATCGTCCTTTGTCTCTACACTTTCCGTAGTTTCCTGAGTTTCTGTAGCACTTGCCTGTGTTTCTTGTGTTTCAGGTGTATTTTCAGCCTCCGTACCACCAAAAATATTCCCAAACACATTTCCAGATGCAGCCGGCTTCTCATCACTAACTTCAGTCTCAGTAACCTTTACCTCACTATCTCCACTTTCAAAGATATTTCCTTGATTACTATAAACTTTACTCTCTCCAACTAAATTCTGCAGCATCCCAATAACCCTTTTAATATCAGTATGGCTGTCCTCTTTTGTGTCTATAGTTATTTTCATATTCTACCCTATTACCTTCAGAGATTATAAAGTTTTCTATAAAATATAAGGGTAATTCTAGAAATCGCACCGACCTACAAAAACTCCACACTCAACTCCAATTGATCAAATGTTGGATACTCCTCAACAACAGCTAAGAACAAATCTTTATCACATAACAACCCCTTATCCTTTCCAACATTCTCAAGTAAATTTCTATCAACCCCTTCCTTCATTCTAACAACTTCTTCAACAGAAGTCAAAATCCTCAATTTTTCCACATCAACCTCAATCATACTCTTCTTAATCTTAAAATCCCTAATCAAACCAATCATAATTTTATTCAATTTCTTAATATAATCCATTTTCATTTTTTTATTGTCAGTTATTTTCTCCAACTTTTGCCTATAACTAAATCCAGGCCTCAACTCTTCGAAATAAATCGCCCCCCTAACCAAAATCCCCTCTTCATCAACGAAATCATAATCTTTCCTAACATTCATAGCCCTATTCTTAATTCGTTTAGCCAATTGAACCTTGTCTTTCAATGTAGCACTACAATAATGAACATCAAAACTCACTTTCTTACCTTTACAATACTCCAACAAAGACAAACCCATTTCTTCGCTCCCTTTAATCCCATAAGAAATCTCATTCTTTGTCTTAAATCCTTCCTTGCCCATATAATAAGCGTTAGTGTCAGAATATTCAAGTTCATTAATATTAAGAAAGTCCACATTTCCATCTAAAAAATCTATCAATTTCTTCACCAATTTCAATTTCCCAGGAACAGCAGGAATTTCAACTCCAATATCCCACTTAAACTTCTTACCCAAAAGAACCTTCTTCCACTCCCCAACTTTATCCAAATCGGGATGGAACCTAATCTCATCAAGCCCAGCCGAAAACAACTTCCCTAAAACCACAGAACTAACCAAATTCATAGGAGTATACAAATGAACATGGAACTTCCCCCCAAATTCTTTCTTCAATCTCTTAATAAACTCAACAGTTCTATCAACCTTAACCAATGGGTCTCCACCAGTTATCCCAACGCCTTTAGAACTACACAACTTAATCTCTTCAATAACATCATTAATTGCAGAACTAGGCCATTCATTAATGTAAACAACATCCTTACCAGCTTTCTTCTCACTTATAGGGCAATAGGAACAATGCTTAGGACATAAGCCAGTAATGAAAAGTACACTCTTCTGACCCTTAACACACAACCGACATCCCTTTGACAGTTTGCCTAGTTTCCATGAATAGTATCCAGTTTTTTCAACTTTCATATAAAATACTAGTTACTCTTCATTTAATAAAAGTTTTGCTAACAATCCCCTAGTTGCGGACAAAAGTAAGTTATAACAAATATCCAAAACTAGGTATAGAAAGACAAACAAATTATAATTCATTTTTGTCTTTCTCTATCATTAGAAAGGTTTATATAATCAATAAATCAGAGTTAGCTATATGTACGATGTAATCACAGTAGGTTCCGCTACAGTAGATGTATTTGCAAAAACAAAATTCTCTGAACTAATTAGAATAAAAGAAAAAGGAAAAACAACAGACCATCTAGCATATCCCACCGGAAGTAAAATATTAGTTGAAGAACTAGACTTCACAACAGGTGGCTGTGGAACAAACACTGCAGTAGCATTCTCAAGATTAGGCCATAAAGTAGCATGGATAGGAAAACTAGGAAATGATTCAAATGCAGATTACATAACAAAAAAACTAAAAGAAGAAAAAGTAGATATCTTAGCTGCAAAAGGCAAAGAACCAACCGGCTACTCAATCATACTAGACTCACTAAAACATGATAGGACAATCTTAGCATACAAAGGAGCTAATAACAATCTAAAATTCAGTGAAGTACCACTAAACAAACTAAAAACAAAATGGTTGTACATGTCCTGCCTTTTAGAAGAATCCCTAAACACACAAAAAAAGTTAGCAAAATATGCAGAAAAAAAAGGAATCAAAATAGCATACAACATTAGTCCGTACTTAGCAGAAAAAGGAGCTAATAATATCAAAGAAATCCTGAAAAGAACAGAAGTCTTCGTCCTTAACAGATGCGAAGCAGAATACTTAGTTAAAGGAAAAAATATCCCTCAATTACTAAAAAACATCACAAAACTTGGTCCAAAAATAGCAGTAATCACCGAAGGAAAGAAAGGAGCATTCGCCTATGATGGAACCCATTACTACCAACAAAAACCAAACAAGATCAAAATCATCGAAACAACAGGGGCAGGAGACGCTTTTGCCTCGTCATTCATCTGCGGAATAATAAAAAAGAATGATATTAACTTTGCAATGAAACTAGCTCAAACAAATGCCGAGTCAGTCATACAACACCATGGAGCAAAGAATAAATTACTTAGGTTTAATGAAGCTCTAAAATTAGTGAATAAAAAAAGGACATAATGGAAATCAAGTGTAATAAATGTGAGTTAGGAATTCCAATAGACAATCCAACAAAATTCATAATCTATCTCTGCCCATGGTGCAAACATAAAGCCCATATTTAGAAATATTCATCATCATTTCTCAAAATCAAAACGTTTATATGTCAGTATATCAATTATCAATCAAAAAGAGGTGTTAGATTGAATAATAATAAAGAGTTTATTCTTTGGTTCTCAGAGTTAGGAATAAAAGACGTTCCATTAGTTGGAGGAAAAAACGCCTCATTAGGTGAGATGTATCAAAACCTAACAAAAAAAGGAGTCATAGTTCCAAACGGATTTGCCGTAACTGCTTATGCATACAGATATCTTCTAGAAAAAACTAAAATAAAAAACAAAATAAAGGAAATCCTTTCAGATCTAGATACCACAAATATGAAAAATCTATCTGAAAGAGGCCAAAAAGTAAGAGAACTAATTAAAAACGCTGAGTTTCCAGATGAATTAAAAGAAGCAATAAAATCAGCCTACAAAAAACTAGCAGTACAATACAGTCTCAATGTTGATGTAGCAGTAAGAAGCTCAGCAACAGCAGAGGACCTCCCAGACGCAAGTTTTGCAGGACAGCAAGAAACATACCTTAACATAAAAGGAGAATCTCAATTAATAGACTCATGCAAAAAATGCTTTGCCTCATTATTCACAAACAGAGCAATCTCTTATAGAGTTGACAAAGGATTCGACCACTTCAAAATAGCATTGAGCATTGGAGTTCAAAAGATGGTTAGATCAGATTTAGCATCCGCTGGAGTCATGTTCTCTATTGACACAGAATCTGGATTTGAAGATGTTGTCCTAATCAACGGCGCATACGGCCTTGGAGAAAATGTTGTACAAGGCGCAGTCAACCCGGATGAGTTCTATATTCACAAACCAACACTAAAGAAAGGATTCAAGCCAATCCTAAGTAAAACAATGGGAGCCAAAAAAATAAAGATGATTTATAGTAACGAAGGCTCAAAAACAACAACAAAAAATATCCCTGTCAACCAAGAAGACAGAAACAAGTTTGTGATAAGTGATGATGAAATTCTCAAACTCGCAAAATGGGCAGCAATAATAGAAGACCACTACCAAAAACCAATGGATATGGAATGGGCAAAAGATGGAGAAACAAATAAGTTATTCATTGTCCAGGCAAGACCAGAAACAGTACAAAGTCAAAAGAACAAAAACATACTAGAAACATATAAAATCCAAAAGAAAGGTCAGATGATAGTAACAGGCAGAAGTGTAGGAGAAAGAATTGGTCAAGGCAAAGCTACAATCCTAAAAGACGCTCATCACATCCACAAGTTCAAAAAAGGAGAAGTTCTAGTTGCAGACATGACAGATCCAGATTGGGAACCAATAATGAAGATAGCAAGTGCTATAGTAACAAACAGAGGAGGTAGAACATGCTTTACTGGCGAAACAAGAGTCTTAACAGATAAGGGGTTTATGACATTTGAAGAAATATATTCTCTTGATGATTATAACAAACTTAAAGTCCCGTCATTAAATAAGAGTACATTAAAGATAGAATGGAAACCTGTACTTGCCATCATGAAAAAAAAATCAAAAGTCATAAAAGTCACAATCTCCCAAACAGGGAAGGCAGAAAATAATTGCTTGAAACTAACACCCGACCATAAAATGATCAATATCAGAAACAGTGAAATTGTAGATACAAGAATCGATGAGATATTGTCTGCAAATGAGTGTATTTCTGCTGCCCAATTAATACCAAGATTAACAGCACCAACTGAAAAAGACAAAAAACTTGCTTACTTATTAGGAGCAATTAGTACTGATGGCCATATTTACACAAGTAGAACGCATGGTGAAGTAACATTCATACAAAAACCAACTTCTGAAAAACAAAGATTCATTTCAAAAGTAACTAATATTTTTAGCGAGCTATATAATAAAGATGCAAAAGTACAAAATAAAAAACCAAGTAGCGGTTTCATTCGTGGAGAAAAGGTTGTTGGGTCTGCCAATGCCTACAGAGTGTATTCCAAGCAAATTGCATATGATCTAAAAAAAGAGCAAGAATCCTTAGTACAGACAATCCTTACGGCAGATGAAGAGGTAATT
The DNA here is from genome assembly GCA_964566535.1 of uncultured Methanosarcinales archaeon. GTDB lineage: Archaea > Nanobdellota > Nanobdellia > Woesearchaeales > CAZOXR01 > CAZMIO01. The sequence continues at coordinate 35,384 of CAZMIO010000002.1, forward strand.
TACAATTTTCTTGGAGGAGTAATTGATGGAGACGGTACATTTAACAAAAAGAGCAACAGAATAAACATATTCATTTCAAAAGAATATCTTGCCCAATCAGTAATCATTGGATGCTTAAGACTAGGATTCTTACCACAAGTTACAAACAATAGAAATATTTACAACATCCAAATTGTTGAAAAAATTAATGAGTTAACAAAATACACACAAAGAGTAAAAGGAGTTTCTGATAGGAAAATAATGGCAACAAGATTTTTCAACACCAGACAATTATTTGACAATCAAAATTATGGTTCAGGTATAAATAAAAGAAGAAAAAGCAATCTTCTCATCAGTGACAGAGATGTAGTCAAAGAAACCAGGTTTGATAAAAATTTGAAACAAAAATTACAGAAATTAATTGAATCAGACATCAAACAATTAAGAGTAAATAAACAAGAAAACATAGAGGAAGTAGATGTATTCAACATCACAGTAGCAGATAACCATAATTATACAGTATTTACAGAACAATACACACCTGTATTAGTAAATAATTGCCACGCAGCAATAATATCAAGGGAATTAGGAATTCCATGTATAGTAGGTACAAACAACGGAACTCAAAAGATTAAACAAGGAGAATTAGTTACAGTCAGCTGTGCAGAAGGAGAAGAAGGTCATGTTTACAAAGGAAATATTCCATTCAAAATAACAAAAACAAATATCAAAAAAATACCAAGACCAAAAACAAAAATAATGATGAATATTGCAACTCCGGAGCAAGCCTTTGAGTTCTCATTCATCCCAAACGACGGAGTTGGATTGACAAGAGAAGAATTTATCATAAATGAATACATAAAAATCCATCCAAAAGCACTAATTAACTACAACAAACTTAAAGATAAAGCTGCAAAAGTACAAATAGACAAACTAACTAAAGGCTACAAGAACAAAACTAATTTTTTCGTTGAAAAACTTTCACATGGAATTGCAACAATTGCAGCTGCATTCTATCCAAAACCAGTCATCTTAAGATTCTCAGATTTCAAAAGCAACGAATATGCTAACCTCATAGGTGGGAGAGAATTCGAACCAAAAGAAGACAACCCAATGATTGGCTGGAGAGGAGCATCAAGATACTATACTGACTATAAAGATGGTTTTGCATTAGAATGTAAAGCAATAAAAAAAGTAAGAGAAGAAATGGGACTAACAAACCTAGTATTAATGATCCCATTCTGCAGAACAATAGAAGAAGGAAAAAGCGTTCTAAAAGAAATGGAAAAAAACGGATTAAAAAGACATCAGAATGGATTAGAGGTTTATGTAATGTGTGAAATTCCATCAAACATCATCTTAGCCGATGAATTCAGCAAGATCTTCGACGGTTTCAGCATTGGCTCAAATGACTTAACCCAACTCACTCTCGGACTAGACAGAGATTCAGAACTAGTCTCCCACATTTACGACGAAAGAAACCTCGCAGTAAAAAAGCTAATAGCATTAGTCATCCACAAAGCAAAAAAGAACCATAGCAAAATCGGAATCTGTGGCCAAGCTCCATCGGATTTTGAGGATTTCGCAAGATTCCTTGTTCAACAAGGAATTGATTCAATATCATTAAACCCAGACACAGTCATCAAAACAACCCTATCAATTCTAGAAGAAGAAAAGAAACTAAAAAAGAACAAATAAAAAATCAATTATTATTTCTTAAAATTCTTATAGCCTACCCATATCAACACTGCTAAAACAAGACCTAGTATCAACCACCTTGCCACATCCTGCAAGTTACCCCAATACCTCATAGTCCCAAACAATACAGTAAGTATTCCACCACCCATAATGCCTGAACCAACTGCTTCTACTTTCAATATCAACCCGCCTACCAAAATAGATAATAGCCCGGCTATCAAGCTTACAATAAAGACCTTCTTTCCAAATTCTTCTCTAGCTTCATCATACTCCTTACTACAGTAATCACATTCTCTAAAAGCCCTACATCCATTATCATCGATATCATATCTAGGACTTCCCTTCTCGGCATAACAATTTTCTTCCTGAGGTAAGTTCTCCTGATTAACTTTGATACATTCCTTATCATCCCTCTCAATAAGAACTGGCTTTTCTCTTAAAGGATTTGTACAAAAATCATCATATTGTGGATTATCATAAAAAGTATTTATACCATAGCCAATAAACATTGCCAATATTATTGCAATAGCTATTGCCAATAATACCTTCTTAGCCTTAGAAGTCTTCCCATCTTTAGACTCACCTTTATCTTCTTTCATAAGGACACAATAGGTAATAACCTATATAAATCTATTTATTCCCATTATATAGGACTTACAAAAGATATTTAAAACACCATCTCCCACCGATAAAGATGAAAAGAGGAAGACCAATTAAATCTCCAATTAGGCAGAACATGGTTGAAATTTTATACTTCTTAAAAAAAGACTACGGCTATAACATCTACAAAGTTTACAAATCAGTCTTCCCAGAAGTCACATTAAGGAGTATTTATTACCATCTAAGAAAGGGTGTCGATTTAGGAGAATTTAAGATCCAAAAAGTAGAAAAAGAGAAAGGGGATTTCTCATGGGGCTCCGAAGTTGAAAAGATATATTATGGTCTAGGACCAAATGCAGTAACAACAGGAGATCCTAGAGTAAGAGAATTTATCGAAAAGCTTAAATAATTAGTCCCCACTTCACACACTAACATGGAATTCATAGAAAAAATACAATCAGTAATAACTAAACCTAAGGAGTTCTTCGCAAAAATAAAGAAAGACAAAGGAATTAAAGATGCTTTCATATTCTTCATTACATTCACAATAATCACAAATATAGTATACTCAATCTATATGTTCAGAATCTTCAGTATATCACCGGAATATTCTGAAATCGGGGCTTTTGCTCTACCTGCAGCATTAGTCTCTGCAATCGTAGTAATAATCATAGGGGCAATTGGAATATTCATCGGAACAGGAATTATACATTTATTTGTCAAACTTATGAAAGGTAAGAATCCATTCTCAGAAACGTTCAAAGCATTAGTTTATGCAGACACCCCTCATTATTTTCTCTCAATAGTCATATTATTAATTTACATATTCTTAATGCCTGGAATCGGTTCTGCCAAAATAGGAACAGAAATTACAACTTCAATCATCACCCTAATCATCTCGTTGCCAATCATCGCATGGACGGTCTACCTAAGAACAATAGGCATTGCAAAACTTCAGAACCTCACAAACTTCAAATCATTTGCAGCTGTATTTTTGATTCCATTGGGTGTAGGGGTAATATTGATGATACTGGGAGCATTGTTATTCGTAGGATTAGCTGGTATGGCAGCTACTTCTTTCCTACCTTCTTAAAAAAACCAATCAAAGCAAACGCTTCTCTCTTAGTTAAAAAAGATTTCCCAACAATTCGTTTCCATATAATCTTCTGAGTATCTTTCTTCTCTTTAGTCTGAAAGTCTAATTTATTCAAAACATCATCAACAGAACTCAAAATAACTTCCTTCTCCTTCTTTGACGCCATTGTAATATGTTCACCTACCTTCTCCCCCTCACCCACCTTAAACAATTCATAAAATAATATTGTGGCTGCATGACTCAAATTCAAGGTAGGGTATTTCTTAGAGCAAGGTATTGTAACAACAAAATCACACATCTGAACTTCTTTATTTGTCAATCCTGAACTCTCCCTTCCAAAAACAATGCCATTCTTTCCTTTCTTAGGCAATCTTCCAGCCATCTGCTCAGGAGTAATAGGGCTTCTAGGGATATTATAATCAGTTCCAAGCATAGCAGTAGTACCAATCAAATAATCAAAACTCTTCAGATAATTAACCTTCTTAACTTTAGCTTTCTTCAAAATATCCTTCCCATGCTTTGCCCTAGAAACCGCATCCAAACCTAAATGATTGCACTGAGGATTAACCAATATTAACTCTTTAAGCTCAAAATTCTTCATGACTCTTGCTATGGCCCCAACATTCCCTTCTGTTTGTGGTTCAATCAATATTACCGAGATCATACTAAAATTAGATATTTATTAGCTATATAAAACTATGTCAAAAACCATTATGCTAAATCATGATGGTTTTTGATCATGTGTCGGAAATGGAACATTTCTGAGCATGTTAGAAATGCCTTGCATTTCAAACACTCAGAGATATATTACATTCCAAAACCTAATGTATCTCCGACATATGAAAATATTTTTATAACAACTTAGAATTTAACTAACTAATGACTAAATTAAAGCAAACTCCCTTACTTGAAGAACATAAAAAACTAAACGCCAAGATAATAGATTTTGGAGGATGGTTAATGCCAGTACAATATACTAATGTTATTGACGAACATACAACAACAAGAACAAAAGCAGGATTATTCGACATCTGCCATATGGGCGAGTTTCAAATAAAAGGTCCTGATGCAAAAAAGTTCATAAACAAAATTATCACAAACAACATAGAAAATCTAGTACCAAACAAAGCATTCTACACATGTATGTGTTATGAAAATGGCACCATTATTGACGATTTATTCGTCTACTGTTTCAACGATAACAATTACATATTTGTTGTAAACGCAGGAAACATAAACAAAGATTTAGAGTGGATTAAACAACACAAAGGAGAATTCAACGTTGAAATAAAAGACATCTCAGACGAAACAGCAAAATTAGATATCCAAGGACAAGAATCAGAAAAAATATTGCAAAAACTAACAAAGACAAACCTCCAAGACCTAAAAAGATTCCACTTCACCGAAGATAATATTGAGGACATAAAAACAATAATCTCAAGAACAGGCTATACGGCAGAAGAAGGATTTGAACTATACTTCGATTCTAAAGAAGCACCCCTTATCTGGAACAAACTCTTAGAAGTAGGAAAAGAATTCGGATTAAAACCAATTGGTTTAGGGGCCAGAGACACATTAAGAATTGAAGCAGGTTATTCTCTCTATGGACATGAGCTAAACAACAAAATAACCCCACTAGAAGCAGATATAGGCTTCACAGTAAAACTAGACAAAGAAGAGTTCATTAGCAAGCAGTCATTAACAGAACAAAAACAAAATCTGAAAAGAAAAATCATGGCTTTTGAAATGATTGACAAAGCAATTCCACGAGAAAACTACAAAATCCTAAAGGATGACAGTGAAATTGGCTTTGTAACATCAGGAACATTTTCCCCAACATTCAAAAAAGGATTAGGCATGGGAATGATTAACATAGAACATGCAAAAGAGGATAATGAAATATATATACTAGTTAGGGAAAAAAAATATAAAGCAAAGATTGTTCACAAGCCAATATACGAATTTTGTAGTAAAAACAAAGGGTGATACCATGGAAAATCCAACAGACAGAAAATATTCTAAAGAACACGAATGGGCTAAATTAGAGGGAGACATCGTAGTTTGTGGCATAACAGACTTCGCACAAAGTCAGTTAACCGACATCGTATTCGTAGAACTGCCAGAAAAAGGAAAACAAATTGAGAAAGGCAAACAAGCAGGAGTGGTAGAATCCGTAAAATCCGTTTCGGACATATTCGTACCAGTCGGTGGAGAGATTGTAGAAGTAAACGAAGAAATTGTTAACAATCCAGACATAATTAACAAAACTCCATTCAACGAAGGATGGATGTTTAAGATTAAAGTAAAAGACAAAGCTGAACTAGATTCCTTAATGTCAGCCGAAGAATATACAAATATGACTAAGGAAGATAAACATTGATGATTTGAATGAACTTCATACCAAACACAAAAGAAGACAAAGAATTAATGCTAAAAGAGATAGGAATATCAAATGTAGATGAATTATTCAGAGACATACCAGAAGAACTAATTCTAAAAGACCAATTAAAGATTCCAAAACCAATGTCGGAGTTAGAGTTAAAAAAACATCTAGAAAACATAGCAGGAAAAAACAAACTACAAAAAAACTTCATAGGTGCAGGAGCATACAACCACTTCATACCATCAGTTGTCCCCCATATCATCTCAAGGTCAGAATTCTACACAGCATACACACCATACCAACCAGAAATTTCCCAAGGAATTCTGCAAGCAATCTATGAATACCAAACGATGATCTGCGAACTAACTGGTATGGACATGACAAATGCGTCTATGTACGACGGAGCATCAGCATTAGCAGAAACATGCATAATGGCAGCAAACATAACAAGAAGAAACCAAATCCTTCTATCAAAAACAATCCATCCAGAATACATAGAAACAGTAAAAACATATGCTCACTTCCACAATATAGAATTAATTGAAGTAGACTTCGAAAACGGAACAACTGATATAAACAAAATAAAAGAACTTATCTCAGATAAAACAGCAGCCATATTCATCCAAAATCCAAACTTCTTCGGCTGTATTGAAGATCTAAAAACTATCAGCAATTTAGCCCACGAAAAAAAAGCATTGTTAGTCACATGCGTAACCGAACCAGCATCATTAGCCTTAATCAAAAGCCCAGGAGAACTAGGGGCAGATATCGTAGCAGGAGAAGGCCAATCATTTGGTAATCCATTAAATTTCGGAGGACCTTACCTCGGAATCATAGCAGCAAAAAAAGAATACATGAGGTATGTTCCAGGAAGATTAGTGGGATTAACAAAAGATACAAACGGAAAAGAAGGATTCGTCCTCACATTACAAGCAAGAGAACAACACATTAGAAGAGAAAAAGCATCTTCAAACATCTGTTCTAATCAAGCTTTATGCGCCTTAGCCGCAACTGTCCATTTAGCAACACTAGGAAAACAAGGACTAAAACAAGTTTCAGAGCTATGCCTTCAAAAATCACACTACCTACATAACCAACTAAAAGAAAACGGATGTCAAACTCCATTCACACAACCATTCTTCAATGAATTCGTAATAAGACTCGACAATTTTGAAAAGACAATAGGAGAACTAGAAAGAAACAACATCTCAGTCTTAAAATTAGAAAAATTCTATCCTGAATTAAAAGATTCCATTTTAATCTGCACAACAGAACTAAACTCAAGAGAAGATATCGACGAACTAATAGAGGTTATCAAAAAATGCAATTAATCTTCGAGAAAAGCAAACCAGGACGTCTAGGAACAACATTACCAGAACTAGACACTCCAAAACAAGATAACCTTATTCCAGAAGAATTCCTAAGAAAAGACAATAATTTACCAGAACTTTCTGAAGTAGATATAGTTAGACACTTTACTAACCTTTCAAAGAAAAACTTTGGAGTTGACAACGGATTCTACCCTCTTGGCTCTTGCACAATGAAATACAATCCAAAAGTTAACGAAGATACTGCAAAACTCCAAAACTTCACAAACATCCATCCTTACAATCCAAATAACCAAGGCTCCTTACAACTAATGTTTGAGCTAGAAAGGATGTTATCTGAAATAACGGGCATGGCACAATTCACACTACAGCCAGCAGCAGGAGCTCACGGAGAATTAACTGGATTGATGATTATAAAGAAATACTTTGAAGATAAAGAAGAAAAAAGAACAAAAATAATCGTTCCAGACTCATCACACGGCACCAATCCAGCAACAGCATCGATGGCAAACTACGAAACAATCACAATAAAATCAAACGAAAAAGGAATGGTAAACTTAGAAGAACTAAAAGAACATATGACAAAAGATGTGGCAGCCCTAATGCTTACAAACCCAAACACATTAGGTTTATTCGAAGAAAATATCTTAGAAATAACAAAAATTGTCCACGACAAAGGAGGATTAGTTTACTGCGATGGTGCAAACATGAACGCAATCCTAGGAATCACAAAACCAGGAGACATGGGCATAGATGTCATCCACCTAAACCTGCATAAATCATTCTCAACACCACACGGCTGTGGAGGTCCAGGTTCAGGACCAGTAGGGGTAAGCGAACAATTAGCAAAATTCCTACCAACACCAATAATAGAAAAAGACAATAACAACTACACACTAAACTACAAAAAAGGAAGCTCAATTGGAAGAATAAAAGCATTCTACGGAAATTTCAACGTAATGATTAAAGCATACACTTACATCCGGGCAATAGGAGCATCTGGCTTAAAGGAAGTTGCCCAAATTGCAGTCCTAAATGCAAACTACATGAAAGAAAAACTAAAACCCCATTTCCACTTACCATACGATATCCTTTGCAAACATGAATTCGTTCTCTCAGACAAAGATATGCCCAACCATGTCACAACAGGAGACATAGCAAAACGTTTGCTAGACTACAACTTCCACCCACCAACAGTTTACTTTCCATTAATAGTCCCTGGTGCAATAATGATAGAACCAACTGAAACAGAACCAAAAGAAATGCTTGACAAATTCATAGAAACATTAATCAAAATAAAAGAAGAAGCAAAAAACAGTCCAGATTTAGTCAAAAACGCACCTCAAACAACTCCTGTAACAAGACTAGATGCAGTAGCTGCTGCAAGAAACCCAGAATTAAGATATAATTGCAATATTTAATAACATATTATTTCTTAACTCTCTTCAACCACAACTTCTTAAAGAAAGGTAGGCTCAAAGTAGACAGCATAAAAGCAAAAGCAGGAACAATTGCATTCAACCAAGGATTAGAAACTTCAATAACATAAAGATAGAAACCAATTGCTAAATAAGTAAACAACATCAATAAACTTCTCCTAGTCCAACTTGTCTCCCAACCTTTATTAGACTCAACATCCATATTCCTCTGCTTTAACTTCCCAACTTCCTGTTCTAATTGTTTTAAAGTTGCCATAACAGATAAAGATTAAATTGACTATATTAACTTTTCGTCTAAAAAAAGAAGAACCAATTAAATTCTCAAGAATCCTCCGTCTTACGAGTACGGAACTCCCACTCAGTCTCCCTTGGATCATAATTAAGATATAAACCAGGACTAAAAGGAGTATCCCCCCTAGCCTCATATACTCGGATATAACTCCAACTAGGACCAACTAAAACATTCCCAGCATTTTGTTGCTCAACCATTTCCCCACGCAACTTTGCCCTTGTTGTTTGAGGGGGAACGTGCATAGCCTCCCTAATCTCTCCATCATCACATATCCTTTCTAACCCTCCCCTTTCAAAAGGCAATTTATTCAACTTAGGAAATAATCCTCCACCAGGATAAACCTGATGATACCCCCTATCAGTTCTAGGAGCTTCCTCATCCCACGAAGTCCCTTTCCTCCCCATTAATTTTTCTGTCCAAAATCTCTTAATCACCCAATCAAGTTCCCTATACAGATCCATTGCATTGTCTTGCTCAAAATGAGTTAAAACCCTATCCCATCTCCTCATAACCCATCCTAAAAGTGGATCGCCAGTCTGTTCCTCAATATTTGGAAATGCCTTTGCTGCCGCTCCATGATAAACTCTGCTAATCTCCCAGATATATAATTTCTTATGGACACCATCAACAGTAACATCATACTTTACCCTAAAATCAACATCCTCGGATGCAACTTTTAACGCCCGAACCGGATTATCTAACTCAACCAAAGGACATTTCCCTTCCTCAATCATTGAAAAAACTATTGAAGCAGTTCCAAACTTTAAAGCATTAGAAACTTCACTCATATTAGCATCATCCATTATGTGATGCCACCTATAAAACCTCCCCCTATCAGAATGGGGTTCATCCCTTGTATTGATTATTCCCCTATGAACTATTGTATCAATGTGGGCAACTTCCCTAATATACTCGGCTCTTTGTGACAGCTCATATCTTCCATCCCCTTCTAATTTAGCCCTACCAGAACCAATAACAGGCATTCTTGACACAAAAAAAGGAATTAGATGCCCCTATATTCCCTAAGTGAAGGTGCACCATCTCCCCTCTCAACCTGATAGCTCTGATGAGGGCCCCATGAAATCCCATTATGCTGACTATTCTTATGTGTAACAATCTGACCCCTTAATCTCCCCAAGTCATATGAAACCTCTCCTCTATCAACTCTCCCTTGTAAAAGATGGCTTGTTTCATTAAGAACCCTCATTCCAGCTTGATCATGTTTTACAGCTCCTAAAACATTATCTTCCTCAGGAGTGCAATATTCAGGATGTCCCATGTCATAATATAGTCTGCTTCCATTCTCTAAGAAAATATCTGGAAAAGCTCTACGACCAGCATACGGCCCAATCAAAGAATATGTTAATGAACTACCCAACCCCTGAGCTCTATGGCCTAATTGAGCAAGAGTAATAAGTCTACCACCACCAATTTCAATCCCAGCAAGATCACCATTTCCCCCTCTCTTCTTACGATTACCAATAAAAATAGAATACTCATTATCAGTACCCATTGTCCTATTCTTTAACATATTCCCACTCCCATACAACCAAGAACTTTAGAACTCTTTTTAATGTTTATTAATTAAGGACAACTCCTCTCAACATCCACATTAGAAATCTCAACATAAGCACAATCAACGCCTTCCCCCTCAATATCAATAGCACTATAACCACCTAAACAACAAAGCTCAATAGAATGATCACTTCCATCTTTTGGCACACCAACTCGCCTATATCCACTTACTCTACTATTAATCCCATTCAGATAAAACATCTCCCCAACTCTCTCCATATCAACCTTATTCATACAAGTTACAGTATTAGAACACCCTTTATCGTTACAACTGTTCACAATAGCTTCATACTCAACCTCTAGAGTATCCACATCACATACATATCGCTTAACCTTAATATCCATATTTGAGTGAGGTATATCATACATAGAACCATCTGAGTTAAATACTTCACCAATCGCATCAGAAGAAGTCACTTCACTAGTAGAAATATTCGGACATCCAACTATTACTACCAAAAGCACCAAACAAAACAATAGTTTCCCTCTCCTCATTTTCCTAAAAAAACCCAACCTTCTTCAGATAAGTAGACACAATCCCAATTAAGATCAAGAACAGGAACATCATGTTAATAAAAGACCACACCTTAATTGCCTTCTCTTGATTCTTAACTAATTTACCAATAGCAACCCTCAACATTCTTGCCCCATCAGTTATATAAATTGGGAATAAATTAATCAATCCAATAAAATAGTTCAATAAGAATAACCACTTAAACAAATCCTTAAACCAATAGTAAGGCCCTTTAATAGATTCGTACTCTGGCCTCACCCTTCTTTCATTCTTAATATTATGAACGCCAACAAATGCCCTCTTCCCATCATCTGGGTGCCCAATAGCCTCAACAGAATAAACATCCCCACCACTACCAAAAGAGATAACCTCACCAGCCTCCCTACACGATACATCTTTAATAAAAACATTAGCATTATCAATCTTCTCATGATTATAGCTGTCAATCAAAACATGCCCCCTCATACCAGCAAGACCAGAAGGTAGACTCTCATTTAAGATATCAACAGAAAAACCAACTGGATAAGTTATCTGATCCTCAAATGGAGCTAAAGTATTCCCAGAAAAATCAGCAACATATGGTAAAAACATTAAAAGTAAAAAAGCAAATATAATATTAGACAAAGGTCCAGCAGAAAATACTGAATATTGTACAATGTCTTCTTTCTTCTCAAGCTCCTTCTCATCTGGCTCAACAAAAGCAGCAGGAATAATAGGAGCTAGTATCCCAAGAAAAGCAAACCCAGATGACTTAACCTTAACGTCATGTGCCCTTGCAACAACACCATGAGAAAACTCATGAACAATAGCAAGCAAAACAATAGGAATTATCCAAAACCAAAAAGACAAATACCCCACTCCTGGTATAGAAGTCCCTGGCAAAACTAATGCAAAACCTGTCTCAGTAGTAGTAGGAGAAATAAAAAACCTAACCATAATATCTAAAACGCCATAAGAAATATACGCCATACCTAAAAAGCCAAATCCGGAACAGATATATCCAAATAATTTTACCCACTCCCTGTACTTATGAGATATCTTATCCATCAACTTAAGACCAAGACTTGTCCTATAGATAAGGAGATAAAAAACAGGGAACAAAAGTTTCTGAATATGAAGATTTTTCCTTTTAACATAAAGGAAAATAGACATTAGAACAACAAATAGGATGAAAGTAATTATGTCAGCATTCATTCAAAATCCTCTTTTTTTACTATTTCTTTCTAACGACTCTTAAAGCCTTACTACTACAATTCCTGCAGCTAATCTTTCCTTGAATAACCTTCATGTTGGGTGCTCTTCTCTTAGTCTTGCACTTCTTACATACAAAAATGCTTCTAAAAAGCCTTGCTTCTGCTTCAGGGAACTTAACCATTAGTCTCCACCTTGTACTTGTTTCATAACTTTATCGTTCAATATCTCCCAATACGCTATCTGACAACCATCCACAACTTCCCCTTTTAATTCTTCTGGAATCTTCAAATCAAATGTTTCATAGCTTGTGCCATCCATAACATTCGCAGAATCTCCTTGGATAGAAAGTACTTGAGCAGTCTTCTTTTCAATAATAGGAGCATCAATATGATCATGGCCAGGCATTACAATAATCCTTTTTTTACCATCAATTAGCCCAACCGCAGATAACCTTACTTTCGCATGACCATGCTTACCTGGTCTTGAAACTTGAGTATCAACTGTTTTGCATGCTACTCCTTCTATAACAATACAATCTCCTTTCTTTAGTGAACCTACACTTGTTGGTTTTGTTCCTGCCATATTCCTCACCTGTTAATTATAATCATTCCTTTGCAGCTAATCTAATATCTTCACCTTTAATGGTCTTCCTTCCTGCATGCTTTGCTAGTTGGATTGCCTTAACAGCAATCTCATTTGCTTTCTCTTCAACAATATTCTTCAATGCTGCTTTTGCTTTATCAGAAACACGCTCAGCACCTGATTGCTTAAGCATCTTCTCCATTGCAGCTAGCGGTAATAGTCTTTCTGGCATAATGTATCCTCCTTTTTAAATTTTAAGCTCAAAAACGACTTATTTTAAGAGGATGGCAATGATATTTAAAGCTTTTGGAATCCTTTCAGTATTCCAAAATGGTTTTGAGTTAAACATCTCAAAAACTTTTGAATTTCCTCAAAAGGAACCCAAAACAGTTTAAACGTCTAAACATAGATTCCTAATAATTTTTACAGCCGTTTTCTTATCTTTTTTTCTATTTGAATAAACTGCTTCTCCAGTCTTTCCTGAGTAGCATATTCCCATTCGCCTAATCTTTTATTTTGAGTTGTATCTCCTTCAATTATTGGATTTTTATTTGAAGTCTCAACAAAAAGTTGATTTCCCCACTTAGAAGTCTGAAATATTAAATATTTGAAATTGAGTTCATTATTAACTCTGTATACTAAAAAAGATTTGTTAATCCCTTGATTATCATTCTTTTCTTCAACAAAATCAGGAAATTTTTGTGACATAAATTTTCTCAAAGTAGACCTCAAACTAGGTTTTTTACCCTTTTCGCCAATAATCTCTGAAGTTTTATGATTTTTATAAGAACCAAAATAAATAACAAGAGCTACAACTACAACCAAGGTAACTATTAACATCATCCCTTTCATATCAAAGCTACTAAAATCTACAAACATTAAACTCAATACTACCACTAGTATTAACCCCATTACTGCTAAAACCAACACATACCAAAACTTAATTTTCTTAAGATATTGTTCATCCATATTTCTAAAACTTCCAAAAAGGCCTAATCACCCTCTTCCTAACAACCTTCCTCCCAACTAACCTCCTAATCTCTTTCTCAATCCCTTCACTATTGGGAAACTCCTTCTCCTTCCGCTTAAACTCAGTAGTATGATAATAATTCCTTCCATTCTTAGAGTTAAACTTATGCTTCTTGTGCAGCATCTCATGATACATCACATAATCCATTAACTCAGTAGGCAGCCCATCAAAAACCTTACTTATTGTTATCGTATCACTTCCATATTCATACGAACCTAACTTTCTTACAGTAGGGCCTCCCCACTTAAGATTAGGCCTCTCAACTAAACCATAAAACAACTTATCATTAACCCGACTAAATGATTCAAAAAGAATGGGATCATTCTCAGTCTTAGGAACAGACAAATGGACCTTCTTCATAAATATCTCATACAAATCAGTGTTAATTGTTTTCTTCTTATCCTTAAGAATCTTAATCATTAACGATTGTATCAATCCAATTTGAATATCTCTGCTAATCTTTCTCCAATTCTTACTCAAATTAAACCATATCTTATCCCGTCTCATCCGAACATTAGCATTGTAAGGTTTAAACTTTCCAGAATATTTTAAACTAATCTCATGACTTAATTCCCTTCCAGGATAAAGCTCTAAATAAGCCTTCTCAGCTAAATTCATAAGATTAGAAGTAGAGTTGTAATTAATAAGTTTTATGTTTAACTTCACTCAACAGAAACTTCATACCTAAGAATTGCAGCAATCTTACCCATATCCCTAAGCTGAACGCCTTCTCTAGTCTCAACAGAAATAATCCTAATATTACTAGAAACTTCCTCAGCTGCTTCCTCAAACTTCTCAATTAACTTCTCATCCACCGCCTCGGATAAAAGCAATGTATCAACAGCACCATTCTTTAAATTGTCCATAACTTCTTTCTCGCCATAAGATACTTTTCCAGGATTCTTCGCAAGCAAATTAAAAAACTCATCCATTATTTTCTTCTCATGAGCAATATCTTCCTTAGCTAAAAGATCTTGGCTCTTATCAACCAATTCCTGCAATCCAAATTCCCCAGTATAAGACAAATCCCTGATCCCAATAATTTTCTTCTTAACCTCATTTGTAATAAAATTACCCTCAGCAAAATCATACTTAGATGGACCAGGACCTCCAAGAATTATGCCCTTCAATCCTTCTTTCTTCAAAAACTGCTCCTTCATATACTCTCCAACTTTCTTAAGATGCTCCTTTATAGCCCCTTCCCTTAAACGAGCAAACCTAGCAGCCGACTGACCTCCAGCTTTATACTTACCAGGAACTTGTGAATGTGTCTTCAAAAGAGGAATTATTGTTTTCCCCTTCAATACAGCAATATTGGCATCCCTTCTATCAACAACAACTAAACCATACATCTCCTTTATATCCATCATATCCCTAAGAACTTCTAACTGAAACTGCTTATCACACCTATACATCCTTGTATTTAACGGAACAGGCGGCTCAATACTCCAAACTTCAAAATCCTCTTGCCCTTCCCTTTTAGCAACATTACCTGCAAAGATTGCCAAACCATGTTCAGGAGTTTTCTTAAACAATCTTAAATGTTGAATCATCCGCTCTAAAGCAGAAATAACATTCTTTCTGGTAGAAGCAGACTTAATATTAACAGCTGTACCTTGCTCCTGACTCAAGTGATTAATTATCTTATTAAGATCGTAACCTTGAGGCACATAAACAGAGACTAATTCTGTATGGCTACCCCTATATGACTCTAATTCCTTCACAAATTTCTTCAGTTCATGCTTCTGTTTTTCACTTAACGACATAATACCTTAGAAACAATTAAAGCTTTATAAATGTTATTAGGTAATCTCACAAGTTAATTTCACCGATAAGTTTAAAAAAGAAGATTATCCTCCATCCATTAAGTTACCCACGAATGGGATTATACTAGCAACATATTAAGCTCGTATGACATTAAGCTGTAGGGTAGCTTGGATATCCTTTCTGGTTTGGGTAAATAAGGGGTTCTTCCCTTATAGAAAAAAACCAGACGACCCCGGTTCAAATATTAAACTGTGTTTAATGTATTCAAACCCAGTTTTTTTGAAAGTCCGGGCAGCCCCACTCTCATTTAAAAGGGAAAAGAATTTAAATGTGGCTTTTTCCCTAAAAACAGTAGAAACAGAAAAGTTTAAAATAACAAAATTAACACCTGAGGTAATACAAGTAAAAATGGCAAAAGTACAAAAAATTGGATCAACAAGAAGATTTGGAGCAAGATACGGAAGAAAGGTAAAAGAGAGAGTTGATGCCATAGAAAAAGTACTGAAAGGAAAGCACAAATGCCCCTATTGTAGTCAACTTAAAGTCAAAAGAGTATCAGCAGGAATTTGGTTCTGTAATAAATGTAAGTCAAAGTTCACAGGCAGAGCCTACTCATTAGGTAAAAAAATAGTTGAAGAAGAAGCTCCAACTAAAGAAAAAGAGGAAGGTGTCAAAAATGGTTGAATACAAATGCTTTGAATGTAATAAGAAAGTTTCACAAGACTATTTAAGAAAAAAGATAAGATGCCCTTATTGTGGTAGTAAGATGCTATTTAAACCAAGAACTCAAGTTACAAAGATTAAAGCGAGATAAAATGGCAGAAAATAACGTTCCGAAAGATGTTGAACAGAAGATAAATCAGTTACAACTATTTGAGCAAAATGTCCAGAGCCTATTAATGCAAAAACAACAATTCCAGATGCAATCAGTTGAAATTAAATCAGCATTAAAGGAATTAGAAGGTACAGAAGAAGCATTCAAAATCATTGGAGGAATAATGGTTTCCTCAAAGAAAGAAGACCTAAAAAAAGAACTAACTTCTAAAAAAGAAATGTCTGAGCTTAGAATTAAAGCATTAGAGAAACAAGAATCACAGATAAAAGAAAAAGCGACCAAACTACAAGCTGAAGTAATGGAGAAACTTAAAGATAATAAATAGAGATAAAATGTCCTCAGAAAATATTGATCAAATAAAAGAAGTCATAAAGACACTTACTGAATTAAGCGAAGAAGCATCAGTTCCAAAAAATGTCAAACTAAAATTACAAGAACTTGCTAACACATTGAATGACTCAACCGATATTTCTATGAAAGTAAACCAGGCACTAAATGTACTAGACGAGATAGCTAACGATATCAACATCGAACCTTACACCAGAACTCAAATCTGGAGTATCGTAAGTCAATTAGAAAAAACAGTATAAACTTAATTAATATGTCAGAAATATATCGTCAATATATTTCTGAGCATGCTCAAGGACCGCTTAAAGTTGTCAAGCAATGCTTCAAGCATGCCCTTCATCTAAGATGAAGGGTCCTCGACAATTTCTTTCTCTTGTTCCAAATATTCTTCCCTAGAAATCTGACCATTAATATATCTTAGTTGAAGTTCTTTCAGTTCATCTTCTAATACATCATCCACATTAATAACTACTGAACCCCTACCATCTCCCTCACCAGTTTCATGTTCTGTCTCTTCAACATACCCCTTACCTAAATTCATAGTAACCGTACCTATGACTAAAGCAAATACTACCAACAGGATTGTTGCCATAAGTGGAGATAATGCTTTTTTATTCATTTTTTATTTTTAACATAATCTTTCTGTATCAAAACCATATAGATAAACGAAGTTATAATCACCATCTCAAGTAAAGGAAATACTATCTTAGATACAGACATTACTCCTGCCATATCAAGAACAGTGAATATCTCTTCAACAATAAAAACCAAAATGGAAAAGAACAAAAATTTCCAAGGTAAAATGTACGCTTTCTTATTAGGGGTCTTAAACAACTTAATAAAAAGAATCACAACTATCAAAACAAGTACCAAATTATAGTACGGTGCCACAGCCCCTACACACGCTCCAAGATGTGAACTCATTTTTTCTTGCCCTCATTAATATTAATCTGGAGCAATAAAGCAGCAATTAAGAAACCAAGAATAACTGTTGGAACTATATGCGTTAAAAAAGGAGTAGAAAAAATATTAAATGCCCTTAATGCCCCCAATATTTCTTGAACAGCAAAGAAGACCAAAGCAAAAATCAGCATTCTCCAAGGTTTAAACTCCTTCTTCCCTGAAACATTAAATAGCGAAACAGCAACAACTCCAGCAAAAACTGACAGTAGTAAATTCGCTATCTTAAGAATACCTTCAAAATATTGTACCATTCAACACCTCTTTTATATTTACATTTTTAGTTGTTAGATATATAAAGCTTTGGATTTTTAGTTATTGTGAAATAATTTCAGACAACTTTATAAATCTCCCACTCTTATTAATTACAATGGCAGGAAAGAAGAAATCAGTAAAATCAAAGAAAAAAGGAGAAGTAAAACTTACAGAAAGAAAGAAATCTAATATTTATGAGCAGATTAAAGAGCTCCAACATGAAATCTCTACTACTAAATACAACAAAGCTACCCAAGGAGCAATTGGACTTCTAAAAGCAAAGCTTGCAATGCTCAAAGAACGTGCAACTCAAAGAGCATCAGTTGGAAAAGCATCAGGAGACACAAGATTCTCAGTTAGGAAAACAGGGGATGCAACAGTCATCCTCCTAGGATTCCCTTCAGTAGGTAAATCCACTTTACTAAACAAACTAACTAATGCAAAATCAGAGATAGCAAAATATGCCTTCACAACTCTAAGCGCAGTTCCAGGACTACTAAACTACAAATTCGCAAAAATCCAAATCATAGACGTTCCAGGAATCGTTTCAGGGGCAGCATCAGGTAAAGGAAGAGGAAAAGAAGTCATAGCTATGCTAAGATCTGCAGACTTAATCCTCATCCTAGTAGATGCATTAGCTCCAGAACACTATAAAGCAATATTAAACGAAGTATACCAATCAGGAATTAGGATCAACCAGCAAAAACCAGATGTAAAGATTACAAAAAAAGAAAAAGGGGGAATAACAATAGGCACAACAACCAGGCTAACAAAAATAGATCACACCATAATAACCAGCATAGCAAAAGAGATGAAACTAAATAACGCAGACATCCTCATTAGAGAAGATATAGATGACGGTCAATTGATAGACTGCATAACAGGAGACAAAATCTACACAAAAGCATTAGCAGTTATCACGAAAATAGACTTAATTGACAAACCAACATTTGAAAAGATAAAAAAACAGATCAAACCAGATTTAGTAGTATCAGCAGAAAAAGAATACAATATAGGCAAACTAAAAGACGCAATCTATAACAAGATGGGATTCATCAGAATCTTCTTAAAAGAAGCAAACAAAAAAGCAGACATGGAAGAACCATTGATCATGACTAAAGGAAGCACAATACATGATGTTTGCAATAAACTGCACCGTGACTTCATAGACAAATTCAAATTCGCAAGATTATGGGGTCCATCTGCCAAATTCGATGGACAAGTATTCAGAAAACTAAACAAAGGATTAGCAGATAAAGATATTCTAGAACTTCATATGAGGTAACCTCATACCCATTCATTACAAACAAAGGTTTATAAACAATATTCTCTTCGTAAACCATATGGATTTTTACACAGAACTAACCTCAGTAATAAAGAAAAAAAAGCCAAACAAGAAGCAGCTTAACATAATCAAGATTAGACTCTGCTCTAAACACAACATAAAAAAAATCCCAACAGACATAGAAATTCTCCTAAACGCAAAAAAGAAAGACATCCCTAAAATAGCCCCTATCCTACTAACAAAACCAACCAGAACTATCAGCGGAGTTGCAGTCGTAGCAACTATGACTAGACCATTCCAATGCCCTCATGCAAAAAAAGGCAAGGGTCCGTGCATAATGTGTCCAGGTGGACCAAAAAGCCATTTTGGCTCAGTCCCTCAATCATACACTGGAAAAGAACCAGCAACAAAAAGAGCAATAAGAAACAAATACGATCCATACCTCCAAGTTTTCAACAGACTAGAACAATACATAGTCCTAGGCCAAGACATAAGTAAGATAGAACTCATCGTAATGGGCGGAACCTTCCCCTCATTCCCAACTAAATACCAAGAAGACTACATAAAATACTCACTAAAAGCAATGAACGACTTTAGCTCATTATTCTTCACAAAAGATAAATTCAACTTTGAAAAGTTCAAGAAATTCTTCGAGTTACCAGGAGATATCCACAATGAAGACAGAATCAAAAGAATCCATAAAAAACTATTCGCCCTAAAAAACAAATCACAATCATCACTAGAAAAAATACAAACACAAAACGAAACATCAAATGTCAGAAATGTTGCCCTATGCATTGAAACACGTCCAGACTACGCAACGCTAAAACATGCAAATGAAATGTTAAGACTAGGCTGCACAAGAGTAGAGCTAGGAGTCCAAACAGTCTACGACCAAGTACTAAAGAAAATAAAACGGGGTCACACAATCAAAGATTCAATTGATTCAACAAAAGTTCTAAAAGACCTAGGATTCAAAGTTTCTTATCATATGATGCCCGGCCTACCAGGTGTAGACAAAGAACATGACCTATTCTCATTAGCAGCAATACTAATGGACCAAGACTTCCGCCCAGACATGTTAAAATTATATCCTTGCATGGTCCTAGAAGGAACAGAACTATACAACATTTACAAAAAAAACAAATTCAAACCATTAACAACAAAACAAGCAGCAGAAATCATAGCAGAATTCAAGGACATGGTTCCAAAATGGATTAGAATAAGCAGAGTTCAAAGAGACATTCCGACTTTCATGACAAGTTCCGGAGTTGACAAAACAAACTTAAGGCAATACGTAGAAAAAGAACTAATAAGAAAGAAAATAAAATGTAACTGCATAAGATGTAGAGAAGTAGGACATAAATTAAACAAAAATCCCAAATTAAAGATAAGATTAAAAGACATAGAAATAGTAACTCAACATTACACAGCTTCAGATGGAAATGAATTCTTTATTTCAGCAGAAGACACTAAAAACAATATCCTTCTAGGCTACTGCAGACTAAGATTCCCTCAACAATACCTAAGGAAAGAGATTCCAGCTGACTCAGTATTAATCAGAGAACTCCATGTATTTTCACCAGCACTAAAAATCGGAAAAAGATCAAAAACATCATTCCAACATATGGGAATAGGGAAAAAGTTATTAAAAACAGCAGAAGAAATATCTAAAAGCTACTTCAGAGATAAAGTAGTCATCATCTCAGGAATAGGAGCAAGAAACTACTACAAAAAGCTAGGCTACAAAAAAGAAGGCCCTTATATGGTTAAACAACTAAAATGAAAAAATACATCGAAGAAAAGATTGAATTCAAACCAAAATTCATAGAACACTACAAGAAACTAACAGATTGGGAACTGTTCAAAAAATACTCCTTAACATTCTTAAGACGTTCAATTAGAGTAAACACCCTAAAAATCTCAATAGAGGAACTAAAAAAGAGGATGGAGAAAACCTGGACCCTTACTCAAGTACCTTGGTGCAAAGAAGGATTCTGGATTGAACATCATCAAGGCAGAAGAGACATAGGAAACACAATAGAACATTCATTAGGCTACATCTATGTGCAAGAAGCAGCCTCAATGATACCTCCAGTGGTATTAGACCCAAAGCCAGACGAAACAATCCTAGATATGTGCGCATCTCCAGGCTCAAAATCAACTCAAATAGCCCAATACATGAACAATACTGGAATCTTAGTAACAAATGACTACAAGGGAATAAGAATAGCCCCATTAGGAATAAATCTGCAAAGAATGGGCATCACAAACAACATAACCACCCTAATGGAAGGCCGTTTCTTCAAAGACTTCAAATTCGATAAGATTTTAGTTGACGCTCCATGCTCTGGAACTGGAACAATAAGAAAATCTCTAAAAACATTAAGAATCTGGAACCTCAACGTTGTCAAAAGATTAGCAGGAACTCAAAAACAATTGATAGACACAGCCTACCAAAACCTAAAAGATGGCGGAACCTTAGTCTACTCAACCTGCTCTTGCGAACCAGAGGAAAACGAATCAGTAGTTGACTTCCTATTAACAAAATATCCTAAAGCAAAACTAGAAAAAATAGACCTCCCAATCAAAAAGAGCCCACCAATCCTAGAATTCGAAGGAAAAAAGTTCAACGAAGAAATAGAAAAGTGCTTAAGAATCTGGCCTCAAGATAATGATACAGAAGGATTTTTCGTTGCTAAGGTAAAGAAGCAATAAATAGCAACAAAAATCTCAATGAACGAGCATAGCGAAGTGACATAGCTTCTTCGTAGCAAAAACAATAAATTCTACCCATTATAAGAACGCAACATTTTTATACAAGTTCTATAATCTAGAAAGTTCAAATACAAGGTGAAAAAAATGAATGAACCAAGACAAACTACAAGCGGCGATTTAGATTCAAACCTAGGACCTGCAGATCAAACTAGTGATAGTATAGCTAATGTTATTAGGGGTGCTGACATAAAACCTCATTCTGGTAAACAACCCCTTTCTAATCCAGATAGATCTGCAGAAGAACCAAGTAGGGTGATGATCAAAGGGGTGGTCCCAGCAGACAACTATGTAGTTGCATTCCCAGATGAGCTAGAAGGTTACGATCACGCTAATTATGGTTAACCAATTTCTAATCCTTAAAAACAGAAACGCATATAAATACTTAACAACAGTAAAACCAATATGCAAAAAAAAGAGGATAGAACCTACTTATTGAACCAACTTAGAGCAATCCAAAATAAACACAATTCTCTCCCAGAAAAAGAGATAAGGTCCCTTTCTAAGAAAACAAACATTCCAGTTGTAAAGATATACGAAGCAGCTTCCTTCTACACTCAATTCAACTTCAAAAAGAAAGGGAAAAACACCATAAGAATCTGCAACAGCCCTTCATGCTACCTAAATGGTTCTCTAAACATAATAAACGAAGCAAAAAAACTTCTGAAAATAGATGTAAACGAAACAACAAAGAACAAAAAATTCTCACTTGAACTCACATCATGTATTGGTTGCTGCAATAATCCCCCAGCATTAATGCTAAACGATGAACTAATCACAAACATAACAAAACCAAAACTAAAAAAGATGCTAAAATGAAAATATTAGAAAAATCAAGTTTGCAAGCCTGGAAAAAAGTGAAAAAACTAGGCCCAGATAAAACAATAGCCCTACTAAAAAAGAAAGGACTAACAGGTAGAGGGGGAGCTGGTTTCTCAACCGGATTAAAATGGGAGCTAACAAGAAAAACAAAAGCAGATGAAAGATTCATCATCTGCAATGCAGACGAAGGAGAGCCAGGAACATTCAAAGACAAACTCCTACTTGAAGAAGCCCCAGAGAACATAATCGAAGGAATATTAATTGCAGCTTACTGTATCAAAGCAAAACAAGCATACATCTATCTAAGAGGAGAATACATTTCCCTAAAACAAAAACTAGAAAGCACAATAAGTAACCTAGTAAGAAACTCAAAAATAAAAATAGACATAATCCAAGGTGCAGGAGCTTACATCTGTGGTGATGAAACAGCCATCATCTCCTCAATAGAAAACAAAAGAGGTTACCCTCACTTCAAACCACCATACCCACCACAAAAAGGCTTATACGGAAAACCAACAGTAATCAACAATGTAGAAACCCTAGCAAACGTACCACTAGCCCTAACAAAAAAAGACTGGAGCGACAACCTAAGACTATTCTCTATATCGGGAGATGTCTCAAAACCTGGAGTTTATGAACTAAAAATAAACTCAAAACTAGGCCAAATAGCAAAACTAGCAAAAGCAAAATCTCCAAAAGCAGTTTACTTCGGAGCAGCTGGAGGATTAATACCCTACAAACCAAACCTAATAATAAATAGTGAAAACATCTGCAAAGAAGAAGCATCATTAGGCTCATGCTCATTAATCTTTGTAAGCAAATCAAGAAACATCTTAGACTTAGCATTAAACATATCACAATTCTTCAAACATGAATCCTGCGGCAAATGCACGCCATGCAGAGAAGGCAACGTCCATGTCCTAAAACTCCTAGAAAAAATAAAAACAAACCAGGCATCCAAACAAGACATTGAACTGCTAGAAAAACTATCAAAAACAATTAGAGACACCGCATTATGCGGATTAGGGCAATCATGCACCAACCATGTTCTAACTGCATTAAACCAATTCAACAAAGAATTCAAAACAAAATGATTAAACTAAAAATAAACGGAGAAGAAGTAAAAGCAAAAGAAGGAGAATTCATTATTGATGTTGCTAAAAAGAGCAGTATCAACATCCCCCATCTCTGCTACAACGAAAGATTAGAAAGAATTGGGGCCTGTAGACTCTGTGTTGTAGAAGTAAAAGGAATGGAAAAACTACAAGCATCTTGCTGCACCCAAGTAAGAGATGGCATGGACATCAACACTCATTCTCCAAAAGTCCTTGACGCAAGAAGGCTAAATATCCAACTCCTCCTAGCAAACCACGACTTAAACTGCACAATCTGTAAAGAAAACCTAATGTGCAAAGTCCAAAAATATGCTTCTGAACTTATGATTGAAGATTCAATATTCGAAGATTTAGAAAGAAATGAACCACCAGACAATTCCAGCGTATCAATAAGACGAGACAACAACAAATGTATCCTCTGCGAACAATGTGTAAGGATCTGCAATGATGTACAGACAGTTTATGCAATTGGAATGGCTCACAGAGGAGTAGGCACAAGAATAACACCTAACTTTAACCACAACATGAAAGAAAGTTCCTGCATCAACTGCGGACAATGTGTTGTTGCCTGCCCAACAGGAGCATTAACAGAAAAAAGTGATGTTCAAGGAGTTATAGATGCCCTAAACTCAGACAAATTCCTAATTGCACAAACTGCTCCATCAATAAGAGCTACTTTAGGAGAACTCTTCGGACTACCAGCAGGAACTCCGGTAACTGAAAAGATGGTTACGGCCCTAAAACAAATAGGATTTGACAAAGTCTTCGATACTGACTTAGGAGCGGACATAACAATAATTGAAGAAGCAACTGAATTCATAAAAAGACTAAAAGAAAACAAAAACCTCCCCCTCATAACAACCTGCTGCCCAGCTTGGATAAAATTTGGTGAGCAATTCTACTACAATGAATTAAATAAAAACATGTCAACATGTAGAAGCCCCCAAGCAATTCTAGCATCATTAGTAAAAACATACTACGCTAAAAAAATAAACAAAGACCCAAAAGATATCATACTTGTCGACATAATGCCTTGCACTGCAAAGAAATATGAAATCTTAAGACCAGAATTCAACGGAGAAGCAGACTTCGTTCTAACAACAGTAGAGCTAGCCAAGCTACTAAAAGAGCTAAATGTAGATTTCCTCAAACTAGAAGATTCGGAATTTGACAACCCATTAGGAGCCAGTTCAGGAGCAGGAGACATATTCGGCCGTACAGGCGGAGTTATGGAAGCAGCATTAAGAACAGCAGCAGACTGGCTAACTAAAAAAGACCTAAAAGCAATCGACTATCATAGCATCAGAGGTATGGACGAAATAAAAGAAGCAGAAATCAAAATAGGAAAAGACAAGATAAAAATATGTGTAGTCCATACAATGGGAGCAGCAAGAAAACTTCTTGACCAGATAAAAGAAGGAAAAAGCCCATACCATTTCATAGAAATCATGGCATGCTACGGTGGATGTATAGGTGGTGGTGGACAACCCCCCTCTCATAATAAAGAAATATTAAAAAAGAGAATCAACGCATTAATAAAAGTTGACGAGAAAAAGAAGCTAAGAAAATCTCACAAAAACCCAGCAGCAACCAAGCTCTACAAGGAATATTTGGGAAAACCCGGCTCAGAAAAAGCCCATAAACTCTTACATACAAAATATAGTAAGAAGGGTTATGTTTGAGTCCTAACTGGGTTTCTCAATTCTCCAATCTGTGGAGAATAAACAGTAACTATATCTCCTTCCTGAGCATAGCATCTCTTTGGAAGCATTAGTCCGCTTCCAGTCATTATGACTGTTCCTGCAGGAAGAAAATCACCTTCAATTTGAATCTCTTTTGATGGTGGTACATCTCCCTTATATTTTCCATTATATATTCTCATAATAAGCCCAGGAATATCTGCAAATTCTACATTTCTATCTACAGTTGAATAACTATTATCATAAATAATTTCACCATCACGTTCTATTCTAATACCAATCTCCAAATTATTAAGATATTCCCTATTATCAAGTGTAAGAATACGCCCAATGGATGTACTCCCTTGCCACCTCTTACCCAAATCAGTCCCATCATGCCACGTTCCATCTTCTTTCTTATACCTTCCCTCACCAAGTTCTAAACCATGTGCAGTAAAATCATTACCTAAACCATACCCAATAACTTCATGATTTTCTCCTAGTAAAATTACTAACTCAGGTTCATACCAATGATCAACCAGTTCTCCAGTTTCTGGATGTGTTCTTAGAATCAAGGGGTCTCCATCTCTAACCACAGATTCCAAAGGCCCAACCTTAACAAAAAAAGAATGGTCCCCTGTTTGAGAGCTATGTCTACCCGACTGTAAATGTTCAGTTCTACTCCTCCTAAGATTCCTGCTCCCTCTTCCTTGACCATAAGCTAAGCCTATGACTTGAGTTATGTCACAATAATCCATTTTCATACATTTCCCTAACCTCTTTTGTTGAAAAACTTCTTCTTTGAGTTATTGACATATCTTTTATCACATCTCTCATTTCAAGATATCTCTCCTTAGGCTGCGGATCTTCCAATATTCTCTCAAACAAATATTGAAAGTTACTTGCTCCACTTTGTTTTCCAAAAAACAGAATTGGAGGTTTCTTAGGAAAGGGATTATATGTTCTAGGATCCTTCAATAGACCATTTACATGCAATCCTGATTCCACATATTGTGCTTCTTCACTAAAAGGTTTTGCAGGACCCATTCTAGAAAAATCTCTAACTAAGGCGACAACTTCTGGAATCCCATTATAGTCTATATTCTCTGCCACAATACCATGTTCAGCTCTTAACCTCAAAAGTACATTTTCAATAGATATATTGCCTGCCCTCTCCCCTATCCCTGTAAATGTTCCAGAAATAATTTCAGCACCAGACAATACCCCTTGAATTGTATTCTCAGTTGCCAAACCTAAATCATTATGATAATGTAATCCAACCCTGTTTCCTGTTTCTCCAATAAATCTTCGAACAAAATCTCCTGATTCTTCAGGTTTCAATACTCCAATGGTATCACAAATAAAAAAATAATCAATAAAAGATTGTAAATACCTTCCAAGCTGACTTAGATAACTAAAATCAGCCCTGGTTGAATCTTCACCTGCAAAATCTACATAAAGTCCACAAGATCTTGCATATTTTGCAACATCAATAGACCTTTCAAGAATTTCCTCCCTGCTCACCCCCCGACTATTAAGAAGAATATCAGAAACGCCATAGACTAACATTATTCTCTTAACATTATTCTCAACTGCTAAATCCACATACCTCTCATCAAGCATACTTAGTGGAGTTATAGGAATATTCTTTTGAGCTAATTTTTTAATTAAACCATCTTCCACTTCATGCACTCCTGACATTAAAACTATTTCTTGTATTCCAACTTCTTTAAACGCTTCAGCTAAACGGTCTTTTTGTGTGGTTGTAAAAAAAACACCAACTTGCTGTTCTCCGTCCCTTATTGTATCATCATAAATTTTTATATTCATTTTAATTCCTTCAGCCATTATCTCTTAATCTTCTCTGAGCAAGATCAGTTTTTACCAAATAATCAAACTCATCTCCATCATCATATTGTCCTAATTCTTTTCTCAAAAGAAGGTTGGTTACCCTACCAGTCATATGTCCTAACATTTGAGTAAGATCAGCCGTTACATATGGATCATCAGTTCCTAAAGAAACATATTCTACATCAGCACAATCTAGATCATCTGGAATAGTTCCTGCAATCACATAAATTTCCATACCTTGCTCTTTAGCTTTAGCAAGCGTATTTTGAACAGAAGAGCTCCCTAAATTATGAGCAAACAAAATCAATAAATCTCCTTCACTCGCTTTCTCTAATTGTTGAACAGATGCAAAACCCTTCATAACTCTATCATTAGCAGTTCCACCATAATCAGACATGGTTGGAGTAGAATAAACAAACCTTTTTGGAGCATTTTCTATTTCATATACAGCATCCCAATTCAAATTATGTGCTGTATGCTCTGCAGAGATACTTGCTCCATCTCCCTCTGGACTTAAAACATAAACACCCTTACCAGCTAAAAAAGCATGTGTAACACTCTCACTTAACCCTAACAAATAAGCAGGAGACACTTTATCTAATCCAGATTGTAATTGTGACAAGTAATCAGCTTTAAATTCCTCAAACCCCTCACCACCAGTTGTTATTTTATAAGTAGAACACTCCATAGCTAAATGAAGCAAAACTTGCATAGCATCTTCTCCCATTTGCTGATCAGGTAGTGTCACTATAGGAGTATGTCCGCTTCCAGATAATTTTCCTTCATCAGAACCTGTCAATGCAAAATAAGGTACCCCTTTGTCCCTACAATAATTAGCTGCATCAACTATATTTTCTGAGTTTCCACTTCCACTTAATAATATAGCAAGATCACTAGAATCCGCTCCCCCTCTTTCCAATACATTAACAAATATTGAATTATATCCAAAATATTCAGCATCGTGCTGTAATGAATGAACATCTCCCCCATTTTGTATTCTTATTCCAAATCTACCATTTCTTAATCTATGTTCTAAAGAAAGTGTAAAGTGCCTCCCTATAGCATAGCTTCCCCCATTTCCAAAAGCATAGATAGTACTCTTTTGGTCATGTGAAAGAGTAGTAAGAATAGCATCAGCCAATTTATTAATTCCTTCATCTGGGATTGCAGAAGATATGGTAGATGTAACACTAGCCCCATAAATATCCATAAACCTACCAACTTGATCTTCCAAACTTTGAGTAGTTTCTATCACTTTTCATTCCCCAATATTTCTATCCATATCTTCCATCTTAGGTAAGACCAAAGCAGCATGTCCTAAAGTTGAATTATTAGGCGGATAAAATACCTTTCCATCATATAAATTTATTAACGATGTCATAGTAGTAACATATTAAATACAGTATATCAATCTATCTACTAAAATATCACTCAAAATGAAAATATTTATAAGTAAATCTGCATTAATGGTAATATAATGAACAAATTAGACCTTATTGATAAAAAGATACTATATGAACTAGATTTAAACAGCAGAATATCTTTCAAAGAACTTGGGAAAAAATTAAACATCGCAAAAGAAACAGCTTCATTTAGAGTAAAAAGATTAGTAAAAAATGGATATATCAAAAACTTCATAACAACAATACTCACCTCAAACCTAAACAGATTTTACTACAAACTTTTTTTTAAATTTCACAAAACAACCCCTGAAATTGACAAAGAAATAATAGAGTTCATCAGAAATAACAAAACTACAGCATATTTGGCAAGTCTTGAAGGAAGATATGATGTTATTTTTTTAATATTATCTAAGGATATGAGAGACTTATACTCTTTTCTAGTCCCTTTTAGAGAAAAATTTGGAGAATATGTGTCAGAACAAGAAATATTAACAATGCCAGAAGTTCACAAATTCAACTTTAGATTTTTTTATGAAAACGGAAAATTATTACACACAAAATACCCAGTAGAGTTGTCAGAACCAAAAATAGATAATCTGGATTATATCATAATCAAAACATTAGCAAAAAATTCAAGAACTAATTTAATCGAAATTGCACAAATTACAAAGACAGAGACAAATGTAGTTAAATATAGAATAAAAAAACTAAAACAAGCAAACATTATTGGTACTCATGTTTTAGATATTAACATTGAAAAATTTGGTTTACAACAATTCCAGATTAGTTACTCATTAAAAAACCTAACTTCAATTAACAAAATTATAGAATTTGTTTCTCAAATTCCTCAATCGACTTTTGCAACCGTTACACTTGGTAAATATGACCTAGCAGTTGAATTTGCTGTAAAGAATGGTAAAGAATTAAGAGAAATAATGAACAATATAAAAACTCAATTTGCAGATGAGATTAATGATCACGAAGTGTTCATCATGGAAGAACACAAAATAAATTGGTTCCCTTTCGAACTGGAAAATAATAACCCATAAATCAACATATTTATATAACTAAAAAACAAATAAAACAAAAAAAGGTGATATAATGAAAATTGCAATTAACGGTTTCGGAAGAATAGGAAGATTAGTTCTAAGAGCAGCTATCAGAGACCCAGAAATGGAAGTTGCAGCAATCAACGACCTAACAGACCCAGCAACTCTTTCCCACTTATTAAGATACGACAGCGTACACGGCCCGTTCAACGGAACGCTAGAAGCAAGAAAAGACTCAATTATCATCAACGACATGAAAGTCCCAATCTTCGCAGAAACAAAACCAAATAAACTACCTTGGAAAAAACTAGATGTGGACCTAGTAATGGAATGTACCGGAAGATTTAGAGAATATAACCAAGCAAATCTCCACATTAAAGCAGGAGCAAAAAAAGTCCTATTAAGTGCACCAGCAAAAGGAACAAAACCAGTAAAAACAATCGTCATGGGAGTTAATGACCACACATACAAAGGAGAAAATATAGTTTCAAATGCTTCCTGCACAACAAACTGCTTCGCACCAATGGCAAAAATAATCAACGACAATTTCAAGATAAAAGACGGCATCATGACGACTGTCCATGGCTACACAGCAGACCAAAGATTAGTTGACGCCCCTCATAAAGACTTAAGAAGAGGAAAAGCAGCAGCACTAAACATTGTTCCAACAACAACAGGAGCCGCAAAAGCAATATGTCTCATAATCCCAGAATTAAACAACAAACTCATAGGCACAGCAGTACGTGTCCCAGTTCCAGATGGCAGCTTATGCCATTTCATAGCTGAAGTAAAGAAGAAAACAGACAGAGACAAAGTAAACCAAGCATTCAAAGACGCCTCAGAAGCCCACTTAGCTAACATCCTAGAATTCAGCACAGAATCACTAGTCTCAACGGATATCATAGGTAACCCACATTCATGCATCCTAGATTCATTATTAACAGAATGCATCGGCAACAATGTAGTCGTAGTTGGATGGTATGACAATGAATGGGGCTACTCAAGCAGGATGATAGATGTTGCTAAGTTAATAAGTAATCAGTAAGCTTATATACTATTTTTCATTACATATTCCGATGGAATCTCAAGAAAACCCATTAGAAATGGAGCCACTCACCACATTCTATATTAAAGGTAGAGAAACGATGTGGAGACCAGGTTGGGGAGGAGGCGAACCAGTCTACCGCGCTGCAGAAGACTACAGTCACATAAGTGTCAGAGAAGGCCAAAGAGTCTGCTGGGAATTAATGCAGGGAATGATGGACCAAGTACACAAAGCTAACTATCAACATTAGCTATAAACAATTTCTAAGAAAAAATAAAAAAAGAAATAAAAAATTAACTATTGACTGTCAAAAACCACTGTATTAATACATAATGTGGTTTTTGAACATGCTCAGAATTCCACCACTCTTAAGAATAGTGGAATTCCGACATATAAACAAAGAACTAAAAGCTTCTTCTTTTTCTATAGCATTCTCTGCAGTAAACTGGTTTGCCTTCTGTAGGTTTGAACGGAACTTCACAGTCTTGTCCACACTCAGAGCAATTAGCTTTGTGCATTTCTCGCGGTCCAAATCCAGCACCGCCTTTTCCTCCACCAAATCCACCGTCTCCACCATCTCTATTAAAATCTCCCATTTTCGTTTCCTCCGATTAATAACATAAAAGAAGTATTTCTCTAATATGCTTAATAACTATAGAAAACCTCTACCATTTATAAACCTTCTTGTTAAAAGCCACCTTACCAAATCAGGACACATCAACCAATAGTAGTATACCTAGTATTTATAAAAATCCATTCCATAAACAACAATATTAAAGCAATTGTAATCAAAGGCCAAGTCATATTAAGTGATAATTTCCTATCATCTGAAGTAGCAATTTTATTATAAGCCTCAAACAATTTCTCTTTGCTTTCTGCCTTAAAATACTCACCACCAGAATTAAAAGCAATAAACTTCAATGTCTCTTCATCTAACCTAGACTTTAACTGTAACCCTAAAAACGAACCTCCCTCCTCCGTTCCAACTCCTATTGTGTATATAGTTATACCATTCTTAACAGCATAATCAAGTCCTCTTTCTGGTCCTGCCCCAACATTACTTTGTCCATCCGTAAGCAAAATAATTGACTTATCCCTTTCTCCAAAGAATAAATTAGAAGCAGTCACAATTGCATTCCCTAAATCAGTTCCACCAGTTGAACTCACTCCAATATTCTCAATAGCCTTTCGTGCAAAATCTAATTCAATAGTCGGCTTCTGCTCAACAACTGAAATACCTGCAAAAGACACAACTCCAACATGCGCTCTTGACTCCAAACTATCAATAAAGAATATCCCTGCTTCCTTAGAAGCCTCAAGCCGATTAGGTGCAATATCATCCGCAAGCATAGACGCAGAAGCATCTAGGGCTATAACAAAATCAGAATCAGAACTAGCCCCAGTATACCATAAATTAGTATCAGATATTGCAAAAATTAGTGAAATAAGAACAACCAATCTTATGAACAATAAAGCAAGGTTCTTATTGGATACTGCCCCTTTAGTTGGCCTATATCCCTCTCCCCCGCCAGTTATTCGTGCAATAGCCTCAAAATTTGCAAATTTTAATGCCCTTCTCCTAATATGTCCTAAAGTGATAAAGTGAATAACTACGAGTATAGGAACTGTTAACAAGAACCACAAATATACTGGCCGTGCAAAAGTAAGATACATTTTATTTTGCCTTCCTCCGTCTTCTAGTGAAAAAATTTACAAAAGCAGATTCAAACGGAGTGTCAGTCGATAAATTAATAAAATCACAATTCGAATTTAAAAACACCTTCTTAATCCTTTCCTCTTCCATCTTAACGTGCTTCTCATAACCGTCTTTTAGTAAAACAGGGTTAAAAACAATCTGCTTATTAGAATATGGATCAGTCACAAAAACGTTCGTATTGTCTGCAGGCAATACTCTATCCCTTGGATCCCTAACCATAACGCCTATCAGATCATATTTATGACCTGCAATCTTAAGGTATTTTTGCCAATCTCCTTTTAGACCGATAAAATCAGATACTATCATCACTATTGCTCTTTCTTTTAAGAAACCTATTAAAAATTTAATAGCTTCCACTAAATCATATTTTCCCCCATATGAACCAGAATCAACTAAATTTTTTGACACAATATAAAACTGGTTTCTCCCATTATTAGGTGGAAATTTCTTCACAATCTTATCACTAAACAAAGCCATCCCAATTTTATCTCCTGCCTCTAATATGATATGTGTCAATGACCCAACAATCTCAGCAGCATACTCATTCTTTAATTTATGTGTTGATCCAAACACCATACTTGCACTAACATCCACTAAAAAAAAGATGTTAAGATTTCTCTCTTCAATAAACTCCTTAACGATCAACTTATGTCCCCTTACACTAGCCTTCCAATCTATCAAAGAGGAATCGTCACTAAGTGAATAGTCCCTATAACCATCAAATTCAGCCCCCTTCCCCCTAAACACGCTCTTATACTGCCCAACCGCCCATGCTGAAACAACTCCACTAGTGATTATCTCTAACCTTTTAATTGCTGGTTTTAAATCAACTCTTAGTTTTGCCATTGTCTGCACAAATTAGATATTTTACGGAACATGGACCCTAGAAAGAACCTCACTTATGATATCATCCGTCTTTACCCCTTCTGCCTGCCCCTCATAATTCAGGATGATCCTATGCCTCAAAACAGAATACGCAATATTCTTTATGTGTTGAGGGGTTACAAAAGGACTCTCACGAAGAAGAGCTTCAGCTTTTGAAGCTATAAACAACCCAATAGTTGCCCTAGGAGAAGCCCCCCATTCAATATACCTTCCAAGCTTAACCCCATACTTCTTTGGATTCCTAGTACAATCAACAATCCTAACGATATACTTCCTAATGCTATCTTTCATATAAATTCTCTTAACAAACTCCTGCATTTTAATTATTTCAAGAGGGTTTGTAGCTGCCTTAACATTAAAATCCTCAAATTTAGTTAATGTAAGATTATTATCCATCACCTTCTCTTCATCATCAACCTTAGGATAACTCATAAATACCTTAAACAAAAACCTATCAATCTGTGCTTCAGGCAAAGGGTATGTCCCAGTTGTCTCAATTGGATTTTGAGTAGCCATAACAAAAAAAGGTTCATCAAGTTTAAACGTCTTCCTTCCAATTGTAACTTGTTTCTCAGCCATTGCCTCTAAAAGAGCTGACTGTGTTTTAGCAGGAGCCCTATTTATCTCATCAGCAATCACAAAGTTTGCAAAAATTGGTCCCTTAACAATCGAAAACCCCCTCTTCTCATCATAAGTTGTTATTCCACTAATATCAGTAGGCAATAGATCTACTGTAAACTGAATCCTATTAAAGATACAACCAGTTGCATTTGCCAAAGTTCTGATAAGTAAAGTTTTTGCAACCCCAGGAACTCCTTCAACAAAAACATGACCATTAGCTAAAAGCCCCCTCAAAAGGCCATTAACAACATCCTCTTGTCCAACAATAACTTTAGAAACCTCATCCCTAATCTTAACAATAGAATTATAATGTTTATGAAGCTCTTTTTTCGAAACCTTATCTGCCATACTAGTTTCATCAAAAAACACCTATAAATATGTTTTGTTTTCAATAAACTACCCCATCTTACAAATACAATACTGAACAGTAGTTATAAGATTTTATATATTTTCAAAAGAAAGGCAACATCATGTTATTCAGAAGAATATCATTCACTTCATCCTTACTCCTCATTTTATCACTCATAATACCCTTCGCATCAGCACAAGAAGTAGTATTCCTAGGATATAGGATGTCTCTTTTATTATTGGCTCCACTAATCCTTATCTTAATCTTTGTAATAATTTTCACAATCATCATACTAAGGGACTTTTTAAAAGATAGAATTACACCAACAAAAAAAGAACCAAAAAGGGAATCAAAAGAAACAGAACACGCATTACCTGAAGGAAAAAGAAAGGAAAAAGAACCAAGATTAGAAGAAAAGACAGAACCATCAATGCTTTACCTAAGCGAATTAAATAAGTTAAAGAAGAATCTAGAATCATTGCCTGCTCATGATGCATATGATAGATTAATGAAAATAATCAGAACTTTTTTCTCAGAACTTTTACAAATCCCTCCGGGATTCACTTTTGACGAACTAGAGCAGGAATTAAAAAAGAAACATAAGAACATTGTTTTCTTCTCAAAAAACTTATCAGAAATATGTTATAACTCAGACGACATTTCAAAGGGGGAACTAAAAGAAATCCTTAATGAGTTTGAAAAGATAATAAAAACTATCCTAGACTCAGGAAACATCTCAACACCAGAACCAGTTAAATTCGAGAATAAACTAAATGAATTATTATACAAAACTAAACTGGTAAAACCAGACAAATACAAGCAAAAAATTGAAGATTTGCATGATTTAGAATTTGAAGAGAAATTAGCAGAAAAAGAAAGTAAAATAAAGAAAGTTAAGAAAGAATCAAAGAAAAGAAAAGAAATCATCAAAGAAGAACTAGAAATTAAAAGAAAAATTAATGCATTAGAAAGGAGAGAAAAAGAACTCGAAACCCCTCTCAAAACAGAGAAAAGAAGTATCAACCAATTACTCAGGGAAGGCAATAAAGCCATCAAAAACAACCTAGATAAGGCATTTGACATCTATGAGCAAATGTACTCTATTTATACCAATCTGCCAAAATCAAAACAAAAAAAGATTTACCCAAAAATAACTAAATTCTATAACAAGATAAAAAATAAAATAGAATAATTCAACCTAACAAAACTAGATCAATGCCCTTCTCCTCATATAGTATCTTACTGCAATTACCATTATCACAATAACCACTAATAACTCAATAACAAATATAATCCACTCATTAACACTTATTCCCCTTAATGGGGAAGGTAACCACGCAACTCCATCTTCTTTTGCAGCAATTAAGTCTCTACAAGATTGAACAGCAGAATTCATCAATAATGCAGCATCAGCAAGGTTATCCTCTGCTAAAGCATCTTCAGCATTTCGCAATACTTCTTCCAACTCAAGACATTCTGGATTCTCTTTGAACAAGTCTTTTGCAAACTCTATTCTAGTCAATATAATTGTCCTGTTCACATAACCCCTCTTCCTAATATCAAAGTAAATATCTGTACTGGCATTAAGTTCCGGCCTTTCAACCTCTGCATTTACAGTGATCTTATATCTTCCTTCCTCTCCCAGGGATTTTAAAGTCAAAGTAACGTCATTCTCCTCTCCTCCCCTCAACCTTTCAATAAGGCTGTTCTCCAAACTCACTCCAACATTAGATGAATTGCTTATCGCACTCAATGCAATATTGTGTAATGAGAGTTTGCCAATATTCTTTGCAACAATATCTATTGTTATTGTGTCGTCCGTTACCATTTCAAATGGTTCATTTGAAATTAAGTCAAGCCCAACAGGTAAAGTTAGATTCCTTCCCCCAACGCCTCCTCCGCCTCCGCCTCCACCACCAACAGCATCTGCAGTTACAGTTGTAGTTGTCACCGCAGTTTCTGCAACTAAGAATACCGAAAGGTTCCCTGTTGTACCAGTAATTATATTCTCTGCAGCATCAACTGTAGAACTAATCAAAGACCACGAGCAATCTGATTGAGAATCACATTTGTACATCACAAGCCCATCCTCATCGTCCAAAGCAGACACAATTGAACTATAATTATAGATTATTGTAATATTATCCTGAGTAGTAAAATTACTCTTCAGTTCAAACTCAATAACTACCCTTTTACCAGATGGAGCGGTAATTGATTTAGCTATGTTAGTATAATTAAGCGCAAGAGCATAAGTTCCATTAAGTCCCACGGAATTAAAGATAATTATCGGATCAGCTGTTTCAAATTTAACATCATATTTAGAACCAGCCAAAATAGTTCTGTTTAAAACGAAAGTCCCATTGTATAAAACATTTTCACCACACACATCTAACAATTTAGTGGATGTAGTCCCAATAGAAGTCAAATTAATTGTATCAGTTCCAGTAGTATTTGCATAAGATACAAAAGTATAATTATACACTGTGCTGTTCCCCTCAACATCAGTTATATTCGCCTTTAAGGTATAGTTCCCAACTTCATCTAACTTATAGAAGTAATCATAGGTATAAGTAAGATTAAGCTTATTAGTGGATGATAAATTAAGTTCAAAGATATCTCCAGATGGAGTTACTATCGAGACATTTGTTTTCTTAGCTATTGTATCAAGAGCAGTCTTAAATGAGATCTTTGATTGAGTATTATTAATTGCGTATGTAGCATTCGAACATACATAATCCACTGTAGGCAGCGAAGAATTAAGTTTAGACAAAACTAATTGTAGATCATGAGTAACTGTCTCATTTACAGTATTGTTATAACCTATTGAGGTAATATTAATTACCTTTGGAGAAGTTGATGGAAGAGTATACAAATAATACCAATCAATGTCATTACTAGAATCAGTATCATTCACTGCCGTATAATTCGTCCCATCTATTTGCACTATTACATTATTTACCCATTCGTTGCCTCTTTCTTCCTTAATAGTTATGTTAGTAGCATTTCCTGGGTAGAATATGGTATTATTTGCTGGACTAGTCAAGTTAATAACAGCTTCTACAACTGTAATCTGCCAATAATCACTATAATTAGAATAGTTTACAAGATCTTTTGCTCTTACCTTCCAATACCTTGTTCCCTTAGTCAGATTATAAGCCCCATTGATATTGTAAGATTCAGTATTATTAATCAACGTAATATTTGCTTCAATATCAGTAAATGTAACATTCCTGCTTACTAGAATGTCATATGTCAAATTATCATTATCTGGGTCAGTTGGCCTCACCCATTCAAACGTTGCACTATCAAACACAACAACAGAGTTATTCACAGGCGAAGTCAAATTAGGTGTAGGAGGAAGTCCTAAATTATTTACAAAAAACGTACGTAATGGACTAGTATTAAGATTTCCTGCAGAATCATTCGCATAGACTCTCCATCCAACTAATTTCTGATTCAACAAGTAACTCAAATTTACAGTAATATTAAATCCACTACCAATCTCACTTAAGTTAGTATAATTCACCAAAGAACCACTCCAATTACCTTCCACCCATATTGTATCCAGCCCCCTATCATCAACAACAGTTACATTCAATCTCAATGTACTATTAGTATAAACAGCAGTTGGCGTTCTATTCTCATTAGTTATATTAGGGAAAATAGTATCTACAAAGAACGTAAGATTGGACTCATTAAATGCGCTAAAGCCCATCGAATCATTACACCAAACATTCCATATATACGCTCCATCACTCAAATTATAAGTCAGATTATTCTTTCCATTAACTGGATCTGTATTGTTAACAACTGATGTCCATGTATCACTAGCATTCACATATAACCAACATACATCTGGAAGTAATTCATCTAAGGTAAAGTTAAATGTAACATTCCGAGTGTTCACCCAACTAATGTTTGATGGACTAATAAGTCCTACAAAAGGAGCAGTCGTATCAACTGTAAAAATATTAGTCGAACTTGTATTTGAATTACTTGAGTTATCTAAACAAGTCACATTCCACCTATAGGTGCCATCACCAAATCCTCCAACAGTCATATTAGTAGGAGTGTTATTCGCAGATTCAATGCCAGAAACATTAACTAGACTATTTATTGTAAGATTACAAGAAAGGTTCAAATCACTATTATCCACAGCCGTCCAATTAAAGTTAATCGAAGTATTAGTAGTATTAAGACCATCACCCGGATTCAATAAACTAATAGTTGGTTTCAAACTATCAGCAATATAAAATATAGTTACATTCTCTAACACCGATGTAAAGAGGGAGTTATTAGTCACAAAGAAAGCCCTATATTGAACATATTGATTATCTGTAATATTTCCAACTCCTGACAAGTTCCCTTGCAAGTTATTGTTAAAATAACTAGAATTGGTGTTGTCAGGTCCAACCAATGTTTCACCTTCACAATCAACATCATTACAACTCCTAACTTGGAATGTAACATTAGTCCTAGGCTCAGAAACATTAACCCAACTTATATTCTGCCATATCCCAATAAATCCTAAATCAAATATCTGAGACGTATATATTCCTGCCGGTAAATAAGTGTCAATGTCTATAACATTTATTGAATCATCAACACTAGATGATACATATGCATATCCATCTAAAACATGCACTGCATTAGCTTGCTCAAGTGAGTAAGGTAATGCAGAATAATTACCATAAGAGCCAACAGGGAATGGATTAGACTTATCAGAGACATTAAGAACTGTCAAAGAGTCATCATCATACGAAGTAACGTATGCAAAGTCTCCTTCTACAAATACATCCCATGCACCATCCAATGAATAAGGTGGTTCACTATCACTGTAATCTCCAACTGGTTTTGGACCAGACTTGTTGGTTATATTCAATATTGTTAATGAATCATCAGTATATGAGGTAACGTAAGAATAATTACCCAAAACAAATATCCCTCTTGTACCATCAAGAGAATATGGCAAGTCACTATCAACATACTCTCCAACTGGGACTGGACCGGATTTGTTTGTTATGTTCAATATTGTTAATGAATCATCCACCAGTGAAGTTACATAAGCATAATCTCCCTGTACAAAGATAGCCTCGGAATAATCCATTGAGTAAGGTGGTGCACTATTATTATATTCCCCAACTGGGACTGGACCAGATTTGTTAGTTATATTAACAATATTAAATGAATCATCATTCCTTGAAGTAACGTATGCATAATCTCCAACTACATGCACAGCATATGCTTGGTCAAAGGAATATGGGACAGCTGAATCATTATAGCTGCCTACTGCAACTGGACCAGATTTATTTGTAATGTTTATTATTGTAAATGCATCATCAGTAAACGAAGTTACATAAGCATAATCTCCGACAACATAAACCTGTTGTGTCCCATCAATTGAGTATGGTGGATCATTATCAGTATATTCCCCAACAGGTGTAGGACCAGTTTTATTTGAAATATTCAGTATAACAAATCTATCATCACTTAAGCTTGTAGTATAAGCATAATCTCCAACTACAAAAATATCTTGGATATTATCGAGTGAATTATCATCATGTGAATCATTATAATATCCAACAGGCATCGGATTAACTTTCCCCGTCCTTAAAGTTACATTACCTACACTCATATTAGTGGTATTTGTCATAGTTGCATTAATCTCAAAGGAAATAGTTGTTGTACCATTAGTCAAGAACGTCATATTATTAGCAACAACAACCATATTGTTAGCATAATCAACTATACCTGAGAAGTTAAATCTCTGTGTATGCTTCCCACTAGTCAGCACCTTAACAGTGTGGTATCCAATAGTCGAACAATTATAATCTTCAATAACCACAGAACCACTAATCCAGCCATAGTCCAGTGAATCATCTCCACACCTAGTCTCTAAATACTTCAAATCATTCTGCTCATCAACATTACTCCATGTTGTACCGTTAGAAGCCTCAATCACCAAATCCCCAATTCCAGTAGTCTCAAACATTACAGTCCATTCCCCACCTAAAGTTGGATAACTCTGTACATTCAAAATTGCAATTTCAAGCTCATAAGTCTGGTTGCTAAGTGTTGGAACAATCCATTCAACATAATCAACTAATCCATTCCTATTAGTATCGTAAGCATCAAAATCTACCCTCTCCCTTAGACCATCAGTAATCCAATAAAGTTTAATTGCCCCAACACCCACTTCCTTAGTCAAACTCGTATAAGCAAGTATATCTATATAGTGAGTATCAGAACTAACAACTATCTTCTTCTTATAATCTCCCCTCCCCTCCTCGGTAGCTTCCGGACCCGGAGTCTCATACTCAATTTCTACTTCCTCAATAAATTTGTCAATTACAACTTCTGTTAAATCATCTCCCTCATCTAACCCCTCACCACTTTCCATAACACCAAATCCTACCCCTTTACCTTTCCTCTTCACCCTAGCACCTTTTATCTTCTTTTTGAATCCATTTTCAATCTCACTCACAACAATATTCTCCGCCCCCTCATGAACCTTAACAGTCACATTACTAATATCACTCAATTTAACTCGCTTAGACCATTTCACCGGCTTACCAATCTCAACCCTTCCTTTCTTAGTCAAAGTTTCATCTAAAGTAATATTCAACGTAACATTAGGAACAACAACTTCCTCAACAACACTATAACTAATTGAATCTATATTTAAAATTCCGCTACCCACTTCTACCCTAAGCCCATAAGAAGAATCGTTCAATCCAAACAGCAAGCAACTATCTACACAAACATCACTAAACTCAACCTCTCCTTCAATGAATTCAGCATCCAACTGACTAACTGAAGAACTCACAACCTCGGAGTAAGCCCCCTCAACCTCTAAACTATAGTTAGCATAAATCACTTGTCCAGAAACAATATTATCATT
The DNA here is from genome assembly GCA_964566535.1 of uncultured Methanosarcinales archaeon. GTDB lineage: Archaea > Nanobdellota > Nanobdellia > Woesearchaeales > CAZOXR01 > CAZMIO01. Next base: position 76,756 of record CAZMIO010000002.1, read on the forward strand.
CAAGACACCATACTTACCATAGTTCAAATAGAATGTCTCATTCCAATCCCCCCTCTCAGGAACCAGATCAATTAGACTACAACATTCTAAATCCCCATAACATACTATGGTTGATTCTACATTCTCAACACTATAAACCTCATATTTAGTACACAATTTATCATACGAAACATCCCAGTTAAATAAACTATCAACTCTAAAATCAATAGCTCCAATCAAAGTCTCCGTACCATCATTATCTTCATCATAAACTGAGTTGTCTTGATATCGCAAGGTAGAGTCTATTATCTTCTCAGCTATTGGCCCACCATCTTCAGTATTATTTATTGGTTCGATTAATATTGGCTCAATCGTTTTGTCAGAAACATTAGTCTCTGACACGTCGATTATCTGATCATTAGTCCCAGTTCCATTAATTATCGGGACCGTATCATTAGTTAAGGTTATATTTGAAATTACCAACCCAGTAATCCCGCCTAACCCCTCATCAGCACTACTACTATCATAAATCAAATAACTCACTCCATCAGTATCTAAATAAACTCTAGCATTCCCTCCACTACTAATAGATCCACTCAACCGAACAGACTTCAATTCTCCAACATTCCCTACCACCCAACTATAATCAGATGTCGAGTTAAACACTAAATAAAGATCATCGGTATAACTACTCTCCTGAACATGAGTTATATAACCAACAACACCTACCTCAGTTGACATTAATCCAAATATCACAACCATCAAAGGGACTATGCCAAATAGCATTACCTTTGTCAAATCCTTCATCTCTTCTCTTTCAACCCCCCTTATTCTTTTTTCAAGATCTGACATTCTTCCTCTTTTTCTTAGCCCTGTTGTACACAGTCCAGATTGTACTATCATCCCTATTCAACAAAACAGCAATCTCATGATAACTCAAACTAAGCTTATCCTTCAGATGAGAAACAATATTCTCAAGAACCGACAGTTTCCTATTCCGTATTACCTCTACCCCTAAATGAAACTTAGACCCCCTACTAACCAAACGAGAAGACAATTTCTTAGAAGCATTATAGTAAGTCCTACCAATCATCCTAGGGTCCCTATTAGTCAACTTACCAATTTTAGAAAACGTCAACTCACAATTCTCACGTAAATACTTACTTATCGTCTCTAAAGCACTTAATTTATCATTCTTAAAGACATCAATAGGAATAGTATCCTCCGGAACCTTCTTCTTTATCGAACTCAGTATATCTTCGTCAGTAATTCCATACTTATCACCCAAAAACTGTAGAAATTCATCTATTAATTCCTCTTTCGATAACTCCTTAATCAGCTCTTTTTTCAATTCCATACTATACCATGTAGGCACTAATTACATATTATGTAGGTAATAACATACTATGTAAACACATAATACATAATATGTAAACAATATTAACATATCTTGTAAGTCTTCCTATTTAAAGATTGTGGAAAAACATATAGAAATAATTACTTCTACAAAGAATTATGCAAACAAATTTTGATTTCTACGATTAATCAAGCAAAATTCTATTATTTTAACTTAAAATTTATTTAATTATTGGTATTTTTTAATGATCAAACTTCTAAAAGAATTATCCTATACTAAAACCCTCTACTCTTCTCATTCTTAATAATCTCAGTACCTACTCCCTTATCAGTAAAAATCTCAAGCAACAAACTATGCTTCATAGTACCATCAATTAAATGGGCCTTCTGACATCCATTCTTAACAGCTTCAACACAAGCCTCAACCTTAGGAATCATCCCCTTCCGTATTACTCCCTTCTGTATCTTGTTCTTTGCAGCCCTTATCGTTAACTGAGAAATAAGACTTCCGCCATCATATACGCCCTCAACATTAGTCAATATCGTCAATTTCTCAGCCCGAAGTGCAATTGCAAGAGCAGAAGCAGCAGTGTCTGCATTAATGTTATAAACTTCATTATCGCTACTAACTCCTATAGGGGAAACAACTGGAATATAATTCTCTTTAATCACACTAGTAATAATAGCAGGATGTATTGATTTAATATCTCCAACAAAACCAAGAGCCTTATCCTTCTGCTTCACACTAATAAGCTTATGATCTCTCCCAGAAACACACAAAGACTTCCCACCTGCCTTCTTAATATACTTACACATCTCCTGATTAATCCCCTCAAATACCTTCTCAACAATCTTCATCGTCTTCTCATCAGTTACTCTAAGTCCCTTAACAAACTTAGGCCCCATCCCTTCCTTAGCCATAGCCTTATTAACATCAGGACCACCACCATGAACAATTATAGGATTAATCCCCACATGCTTCAAAAGAACAATATCGGTAATGACAGACTTCTTCAAACTAGGCCTAATCATCGCATTCCCACCATACTTAATTACAACAATCTTCCCATGATATCTCTGAATATAAGGAAGCGCCTCAATCAAAGTAGTTATCTTTTGCTTTAGAGTTTTCATTTAAATTACCTTTATTTTTACCGTTTTATTTCATTTATTTTTTTCAACTATTGATTTATTATTTTTTAATGGTTCGTTTTTATTGATTTTTAATTATTAATTGATTATTTTTCATTAATTTATTTTATTGATTAAGTTTTTTAATTATTGATTTATTTTCATTCACCTTTAACTATGATAATCGGCATTTATCTTAACATACTCTTCACTCATATCACACCCGTAAGCAGTAGCCTCAAACCTACCCTCATTCAAATCAATAATTACTTTTACTTCCCCTTTCTTAAGACTATTTATAACTTTCTCTTTCTTAAAATCAACTCCAACACCACCATTAACAATCTTCACTCCATTAAAATAAATATCAATCTTCTCCTCGCTAAACTCTGCCTTTGAATTCCCAATAGCACACATTATTCTGCCCCAATTCGGATCATTCCCATAAACAGCACACTTAAACAAATCAGAACTGACTATTGACTTAGCAATCTTCTTAGCATCTTGGGTACTAGGCCCACCTTTAACATTAACCTCAATTAATTTAGTAGCTCCTTCCCCGTCCTTTGCAATCTTCTTAGCCAAATCCAAACAAACAAAGTCTAAAACATCTTGAAACTTCCCCTCACTAACTTCCCCTGCATTACCATTAGCCATTATCAAAACCATATCACTAGTACTAGTCTGCATATCAACACTTACCATATTAAATGACTTATCAACAGCCCTCTTCAACATCTTCTTCAAATTTCCAGCACTAATCTTAGCATCAGTTGTAATAAAACCCAACATTGTAGCCATATTTGGATGAATCATTCCAGAACCCTTAGCAATGCCCCCCACCTTAAAACCACCAAAATCAACTGCAATCTCCTTAACTACCTTATCAGTTGTCAATATAGCTTCGGAAGCATCAGAACCATCTCCCACAAGTTCGTCCTTAACTCCCTTAATCCCCCACTCAATCTTATCCATGGGTAAATAAGCCCCAATTAGACCAGTAGATGCAACCAAAACATTCTCATTATCAACATCCAACTCCACCCCCCCTAATTTAGACATCTTTACTGCATCTTCATATCCCTTTTTACCAGTAGCCACATTGGAAATCCCACTATTAATAACAATAGCCTGAGCCTTCCCATCTTTCAAATATTTCTGAGTCAGTACAACAGGAGCTCCTTTAACTTTATTAGAAGTAAACACCCCTGCAGCAGAGCATAATCTATCAGAATAAATAACTGCAAAGTCTTTCTTAACCTTCTTAATACCAATATGCTTGCCAACAGCCTCAAATCCATCAACAGCACAAATCCCATTCTTAATAAGTTTCATTTTAATCTATCACCTTGCATTTATATTAAAATTAAAGCTACGAACGAGCATAGCGAGTAAGTATGTTTTCATTTTAAACTATACTTACAAAAACCCTATATAAATATATTGACTTAACCAAAACATTTATAAACATGTTTGTCCAAAATAAGACATGTCAAAAACCACCGTGCTAAACCATGGGTATGTAAAACATGCCACCAACATATAAGATGGTTTTTGAGCATGCTCAGAATACCACTCAATATATTTGTGGTTTACGTAATAAACCACCATCTTTAAGAATGGTGGTATTCCGACATAACACAATAAACCAAGAATGATATCGGATCAACAAGCAACTAAAGCAGTAAGAAAAGTATTCCCTAAATCTACGGTCATAAAAACTTCCAAAATCAGAGGAGGAATTATCAACGAAAACTACATCATAAAAATAAACAACCCAAATAGAGAGCTAGTTCTAAAGATATATCCTAAAGAAGGTTGGAAAGCAGAAAAAGAAAAATACCTTTACAACCTTATTTCGAATAAAATCAACATTCCTGTGCCTACTGTGCATAGTCTCGACACCTCAAAAAAAATATTTCCAAAAAACTATCTCCTCCTTTCAAAATTAGTAGGTGAAGAGATGACTCCTCCTAATTCAGCTGTAGTCTGTAAGATTCCAACCAGCGATGAATTAATAAGGGAATCTGGTTCGTTGCTTGCAAAAATACACTCCATAAAATTCTCATCTTACGGATGGATTATCAGATCAAAAATCTCTCCAAAATTCAGCACATGGTCAGATTTTGTTTTCTTCGACTTGGGTGAAAAAATAAATAAACTTTCAAAAACACCTAAAATAAAAGAATCATTCATAGAGAAATCATTAAACTACATTGAAGAAAGAAAACACCTTCTAAATATCAATTCAGAACCTTGCTTATTGCACAAAGACTATCACTGTTCGCATATTTTCGCAAACTCCAAAAAAATAACAGGCATAATTGATTTTGAGTGGTCAATAGCAGGCCATAATGAGTTAGACCTCGTAAAATCACTATGGTGGATGTTCGAAGATTCAAAAGAACACGAAAAAACATTCCTAAAAGGATACCATAAATTTGGATCTATCTCAAAAAAGTTCGAAAAAAGAAAAAAACTCTACAGACTATACCTCTTAATTGGACTAATTGGCTTGTCAATTGAAAAGAAAAACAAAAAATGGTTTGATTACAATTTAAAGGAAGCAAAGGAGATACTAAAATGAGTAATAAAACATCGTGGATTAAAAACAAAGCATACGACTGGCAGTTTTATCTACCTCCAGCTAGACCTTCAATATCAGAGTTAGCTATAATTGAGAAATATATCTTAGACAAAATTTCAAGAAAGCCAAAGAAAGCAATTAAAATGGCCATATTGGGCTGTACAGTAGAATATAGAAGTTTAGCACATAAATACGGGCTTAATGTGACATTAATAGATGCCTCAAAGGCGCATTATAAGATTTTATCAAAACAACATATGGCATACAAAGGAAAAGAGAAGTTAGTTGCCCAAGATTGGAGACAAATGAAAATAAGTGAGAAATTCGATTTCATTCTAGCAGATAATGTACTAAACATGTTAAACAATCAACAAAGAGCACTAGCATTAAAAAATATCTCAGGACTACTTAATAAAGAGGGACTGTTCCTACCAAGAACATTCGTCTCCCTAAAAAATATGCCAAAAAACTGGAAAGAAATACTAAAAATAGTTAGATCAAAGTATCCTTCCGTAGATTTTTATGTGTCAACTGCAGCTTTTGTTTATCCAGCTTACAAAAACAAACTTACTGAGTTCACTGATGTCTCCAGATTATTAGAAGATTTAAGAGAATTAAAAAATAAAAATAGTATAACAAAAAAAGAATTTGATTACTGGAATGGTAGAATGACTTTTGACAAAATTGGCATTGCAGTCCCACCATTAAAAAATCTGAATAAACAATTAAATCAATCATTTAAAATAAAAGAGGTATTAGAAGGAAACGATGTTTACTCTAGATATCTGAAGGTTCACGTTTTAAGAGCGAGGCTAAAATGAATATAACAAAACTGACCGAACAATATATTTCAAATCACCCAAGTATAAAGGATGGCATGAAAAAAGGAATAATCAATTATTCCAAACTTTCAAGACAAATTGCAGAAGATTCAGACATAGACCTAAAGAAAAACTTCGATGCAATACTAATAGCCTGCAGAAGATATTCAGACAAATTAAAATCATACGAAACAAAAGAATCTAAAGTTCTAAAAATACTTAAACAAAGCAAAGTAGAGATAAAAAATAAAATAATTGTTGTAGTAATTGAAAAAAGCATATACTTTGATAACCTTCTAACATTAGAAAAAGAAATAAAGAAGAAAGCAGAAATCTTCAACCTAATTGAAGGTACAAATGCCATAACATTAATCACAACTGAAGAATTTCTAGATAAAATAAGAACACTATTCAAAAGCAAGATCATTAAAGAAAACAAAGACCTAGTAGAAATAACTTTAAGAAGCCCAAAGGAAATAGAAACTACGCCAGGAGTTATCAACTACCTCTACTCATTGTTCTGGGACAATGATATCAACATTGTAGAAACAATGAGCTGCTGGACAGACACCTTATTTGTAATCAAAGAAGAAGATATTGGAAGAATAATGCCATTATTAAAATTCTAAACTTAATCATCACTTCTTAACAAACCCTTCAGAATCAATCATATGCCCTAACTTCTTTTTCTTAGTATCTAGATAGTCTTTATTCTTCACATTAGCCTTTATGATTATTGGAACTCTCTCAGCAATCTTAATCCCATACTTCTCCAATCCTTCAATCTTCTTAGGATTATTTGTCAATAGTCTTATCGAAGTCACACCAATGTCCAATAATATATTTGCACCAACTGTATAATCTCGAAGATCTGCCTTAAAACCTAACTTCTCATTCGCCTCAACGGTATCAAAGCCCTCATCTTGCAGATTATAAGCCTTAATCTTATTCAACAAACCAATCCCCCTTCCCTCTTGACGAAGATAAAGTAAAACTCCCCCTTCCTTAGAAATCATCTCCAAAGCCTTATCCAATTGTTCCCCACAATCACATTTCAGAGAATGAAAAACATCTCCAGTCAGACATTCAGAATGGACCCTAACCAATATGCCTTTCTTAGTTGGATCCCCCTTTACTAAAGCCGCATGGAACCCTTCCTTGCATTCATAACAATAAATATCAAAATCCCCATACTTTGTCGGAAGCTTTGCTTTTGCTTTCCTTTTTGTATCCATAAGAATAGAGAATAAATTTAATTATATAAATCTATCCTTATGTATTATAAAATTACCGACGGAGATAAAAATAGATTATGTCTAATTTAAAAAAACAACCAAAATAACTAATCATTTAAACTTCTCTTTCAATTTCTTCTCAACTAATTTAGGTACCAATTCAGTTACACATCCACCAAACTGTGCCATTTCCTTAACAATACTAGAATTAAGATAACAATAGCTTCCTTTTGTCATAATAAATATGGTTTCAACCTTACTGTCAACTTTTCTATTCATCAAAGCCCTCTGAAACTCAAATTCAAAGTCAGAAACTGCACGTAAACCTCTGATTATTACACTTGCCTTCTCCCTCTTGACAAAATCTAAAAGAAGACCAGAAAAACTTTTAACTTCAACACCCTTCAACCCTTTGGTTACTTTCTTCAGAATATCTACTCTTTCATCAACACTAAATAAAGATTTTTTCTCAAGATTATCCCCTACAGCTACAACAACTTTATCAAATATTCTCATAGCCCTCTCAATAACATCCATATGTCCATTAGTCACAGGATCAAAAGACCCAGGATAAACTGCAATTTTTGCTTTCATTTTAACTCACTTACAATCCCCTTAACTTGCCCATTCAATTCACTTAATGACTTATTGTTATCAACAATATAGTCGGCATATTTTAATCTTTTGCTCTGACTCGTCTGCACCTTAATTATATTGTTTATAACCTGTTTTGAGTATCTTTTAACCTTTAATAGCCTTTTCATTTGATTCTCCTTATTAGTCTTAACTACAACAACTTTATCAACATATTTATGCCACCCAGCTTCAATCAAAACAGCAGCTTCAATTACTACTTTTTTTTTACCTTTTATTAACGTCTTAATCTTACCAGATATCAATGGCCACATTATCTTATTCAGTTTTCTTAACTTACTTGTATCATTAAAGACAATCCTGCCTAACTTCTCCCGATTAGCTGTACCAAACTCCCCAATCACTTTCTTCTTAACAATTTCTTCATTCAACAACTTATGCCCCACCTTATCTGCATCAACAATCTTATAACCATATTTACCAAACATTCCTGCAACAGCGGATTTACCCGAACCAATCCCCCCAGTTAAACCAATTATCATTCAAATACTAAAGTCCATAAAGTTTATAAAGATTACTGATAAAGCCAATAGCATAAAACAAAATGGCTGACCCACTAACATGGATTGTAGTATTCTTAGTAAGCATCATTGTATTAATCAAAGCCTCAGATTACTTTACCGATTCTGCTGAAAAAATAGGCCTCTTCTTCAAAATCCCTCCATTTATCATAGGAGTTACAATTGTCGCAATCGGAACATCTTTACCAGAACTCATCTCATCCATTATCGCAGTAATGAAAGGTTCACCAGGAATAGTTGCAGGAAATGTAGTAGGTTCAAACATCGCAAACATATTCTTCGTTCTAGGAATAGCAGCCATCATAAGCAAAAAAGTAATCAAAATTGAATTCGAACTCATTCACGTTGACTTACCAATGTTAATTGGTTCTGCCTTCCTACTTACACTAACCTTCCTTGATGGAGTTTTTACTTTTGGAGAAGGGCTCCTCAGCATCGCAGGTATTATACTCTACCTAATCTACACCTCCACAACAAAAAGAGAGCATAGAGACTTTGAGATAAGTGACAAGGTGAAAAAAGAGGAAAAGGTTCTCGAAGAAAAAAAGTTAAACTGGACAACAATTCTCATTTTGATAGCCAGTTCAATTTTCATATTCATAGGGGCAAAATATACAGTCGAATCTGTAATAGAACTCTCACAAATCTTCAGTATTGGAGCAGAAGTAATCGCAGCTAGCGCAGTAGCATTGGGAACATCATTACCTGAGTTAATGGTAACTGTCTCCGCAGCAAGAAAAGGTCAAACTGAAATGGCACTAGGAAATGTTCTTGGCTCAAATGTATTCAACTCCTTCGCTGTAATGGGCATAGCTGTCTTGTTTGGAGACATCACAATACCATCAAGCATCTTAACATTCGCACTACCAGTAATGGTCATAGCAACACTCCTTTACTTCTTCATAACCTTAGGAAAGGAAATCACAAAATGGGAAGGATGGCTTCTAATTATATTCTACATATTCTTTATAGGAAAGTTATTTAATTTATTCTAACATACCAATCCTTCTAGATAAACTTTTTATACTAACTACCATTTCTGATACTTAGAGGGGTGAACATAACAATACACTCCAAGATTTCTTGGAGAATAAATGGTGATAAAATGGTTAAACAACTTGAAGCAGAACTAATAGTAAGCGGAGTTAAAAACCCAGATGATACTAGGTGGGTCCCAAGGCTTAAGATTACTGGAGATTTAACAAGAGAAGCCGTAGATGAAGTATTCAAGGATCCAGAAAAAAGACGAGCTCCTTATACTGATGTAGGAGATAGAACAAGAGAAGCCGTAGATGAAGTATTCCCAGAAGCAAGACTAAGACTATTCATGTATACTTGGATGCCAGCAAGAGATGGTAACACTGGTGATGTAAGTTACCTAGTAAAAAATGGAGCTGAAGCATCAGCTTTAATAACTACACTCAATGCAAGACTAGAATCCCATGGTTACCACATCAACCCAGTTGGAGAATATTGAACCAAGCTGTCCAGATTCATCATAACTAAAAATTCTTATAAACTTTCTTTTTTTTAATTCCATTCGTTCTCCTAAAAAACACAATCGAAATTACCAAAATAAACAACAAAATACCTAAAATAACAATAACACCTATGTCTCTAACAACATCAAGAGACAATCCAAATCCCACATCACCACCACTATCTATCTCATCAACAACTTCTCCAGTAATCTCTTCAGCAATTGATTCATTAACGCCTTCTTCCTCAGCTTTCTTCTCACCAGTTATCGCAAAATAAGAAAATCCACCAACAGTTGATTCATAAGTAATAAACTTCCCAATATCATTAACCTTCTCCGTTCCCAACTTACTCCACCCACCATCATAAATATTCAAAATAACAGAATCCTCATCAACATTATTATCAACAATCCACGTTTTAACGACCTTAAAAGTAACTAACAAATTCTCAATATCTTCATCAACTATCTTTTTCTTACTAATCTCTAAAAATTCATAAGCCACTCCGTAAACGTCCTTCTCAATAACACTCGGCTTCACCTTACCTAAATTAGAAACCTTAACCTCAGCATTCTTAACCTCATTCTTAGCATTAACAATCACCTTAGAAATACTGATAGTATCTTTATCTATCTCCATAACATTCTCACCAATAACCAAAACCGGCCACAATTTCCCGTAACTAGTCGTTGAACTACTACCCCCTCCACCGCCTCCACCGCCTCCTCCTCCACCTCCCCCCCCACTACCGCCGCTAGAAGATGCAGGACATGCTGTGTCAGAGCCATCACAATTCTCATCGACTGAATTCCCACAAACTTCTGTCCCAGAAGGGTTTATACCGGCATTGTTGTCATTACAATCTGCTCCACTCAAACAACCAACACCATAACCATCGCTATCCTTATCAGTACATGCTTCTTTGATCCCAGAATGGTTCAAACCTTCAATCTTAAACTTATTCCCAACTAAAGTACACAAATAGCCACTTGAATTATAACCACTAGTTGTACAGTTCAAAGGATATTCATTAGTCTCATTGCAATAAGTAGAAATAACTGAAATATTATTAATCTCCTCATCCCTTATACAAATTCCTGAAGAACTTGAATTGAAATGATCCATATAGACAGTCTTATTAAAATTATGAAGACTAAGATTAATCCCTTTAACAACAACAAATCCAGAATCATTAGATGTCTGCTTATCTACAGTAACAGCAGACAGATTCAAAAAAGCCTTGCTAAAATTATAACTAAACGTTACAACAGTATCTGTACCATTACTAAGGTTAACACTCTGAACACCTGTAAAAATCTGTGAGAAATCAGTTGAGCTAGCTATAGTAACATTCAAAACTGAAAACGAAGTAGTATTTACAGTGGATGCATTTCCAAAAACAACACCATCATCAATAATGCCATTACAATTGTCATCTATATCATTATAACTCTCACTAACACCTGGATTAATCAAAGGATTAGTCTCATTACAATCCGTTCCCCCCATAGAAATATTAGAATAACCATCGTTGTCTCCATCAGAATCAATCAAATAATCTGAGTTCAAATACCAGGGATCATACAAATAACCAGAAAGATTCCTATCTATAAATGTTCCATTCATAGTCCCCCAATAGTTATAGGATAAATTTACAGACAGACTAGACAAAACAACCCAAGCAGAATTATTAAAGATACTATTGTTCTTCACAGTCACATCGGAAGAATAGTTCACCAAAAGCCCAATCCTAAAATTCTCTATTGTGCACCGCTTTATCGTAATGTTCTCAACACTCCGATTAACCTCAATCCCAACAGAATTTAAATTAGTAAAATCCCCACTCCCGTTAAGTATACTTTGATTACAGTCCAATACAGTGTTGTTCCCAGCAATATTAACCCCACTATCCAAATTAAAAGTGTCCCTACAAAAAGTAGTGTTCGAAATCAAAGTCATATTGTCCTTAGCAGAAACACATGAAGCATTTACAAAGATATACCTCACACCAGTAACTCCAAAATTACCAGCAGCATCACTCCCAAAAACTCTATAAGAATAATTTCCAAAATTAATCTGAGTCTCATTAAAGAACCAATTCTTCCCAGAACCTTGCATCGTCTGGTTATTAGTCCCGTTCCATTCAACTAATGCAGCAGACAAAATCTCTGTACTTGTAATATTTACAAAAACTGAATTATTAAAACTAACACTGTTATTTTCTGGAGTCGCATTAACAAAAGTAATATTTGGAACAATCTTATCAAGAGAAAGTAATGCCTTATAGATATTTAATCTAGGCATCGTTAATCCAGAAGCACCAAAGTCAGTAAGATTATCTGAATTCCCTCTAAGAATACTCAAAACATCAGATTGGTTCAATGTTGAGTTATACGACAACAGCATACCAACAGCTCCAGAAACATGTGGAGTAGCCATAGAAGTCCCAGATAAAGTCGCATAAGTATTATCATAATAAGTACTGTATATACTGTCACCTGGAGCACCAACATCAACCCATGAGCCATAATTAGAACCTCCTGCTTTGGTATCAGTACTTGTTGTCCACGCAACAGATATTACATTCGAATAAGCAGCAGGATATGAATTAGTTATAGAATTAGTGTTCTCATTACCTGCAGCTGCAATTAGTATCACACTTTTATTATAAGCATAATCAATTGCTTCCTGTACAACAGCCGAATCCCCACCACCAAAACTCATACTAATGATATCAGCCCCATTATCAGCAGCATAATGCAGTGCTTGAGATATATCAGCAGCAGTTAGGGACCCATCACCATCAGCTTCCTTATACCCTGCCCTTATCGGCATGATAGTACAATTCCAGCAAACCCCTGCTACGCCTACCCCATTATTTGTATCAGCAGCCACAATTCCAGCTACATGAGTTCCATGACCATGAAAATCCATTGAATTATTATCCTCATTACCATCACAATCCTCTCCATCTGCACAGCCAGAAGAAGTATCCACAAAATCGTATCCATTATAATCATCAACATAATTATTACCGTCATTATCAACTCCGTCATAAGGGTCCTCATCACTATTATTCCATATCCTTAAATCAAGATCAGGGTGATTCCAATCAACACCAGTATCGACAACCGCAATAATAACAGTTCCATTCCCTTTTGTAATATTCCATGCCAATGTTGCATTAATCTTAGGAATATTCCATTGATTCACATGTATGTCATCAGCCTGTTCAAACGTCCTCAAAATATAATTAGGTTCTGCAAATTCCACATTAGGGTTCTTCTTATATTCCCTAAGCGCCCTCTTCATATCTTTCTTATTGGCAAACTTAATTTTCTGAATCCTTTTGTCTTTCTTCAAAACTTGGTCTTTCTTCCTTACCTTAAATTCCCTATCTAACTCATCAATAGATTTTGATCTAACCATCATCCTGCTCCTAAAACCTTTCTTGGCTGGCTCTTCCTTATACTTCACAATAATCTCTCCAGGAACATAATCCTCTCCCGCCAAATCATCCTCAAAAATCTCAGAATTAACTGAATAAACAAGACCAATAACTAGCAAAAACATTACTAAAATCATCACACCCCTTTTCATACTCAACCAACTACCATAAAGTTATATAAATTTTATGCCTACACTCAAATCCAAATATCTAATCTACTGCTTGTCTCAGTTTTTTCAAAAAATGCTGTACCTATTCCCTTACCCACAAAAAAAGAATTTTGATTAAGGGCACTTGCAAAAACATCAAACAATGATCTCTCCCTCATATATTCAGCAATATCTGCAGTAATATTAATCTCAGTTTCAATAAACTTAACAGCTTCCTTCTCTCCACCAAGCTCATCAACTAACCCAACATCCATAGCCTCAGAACCAAGATAAAATATTCCTGAAGAAATCTCTTTAACTTGCCATTCCTCTAAGTCTCTGTTCTCCTTGACTGCCTCAATAAAGTAATCATGCATCTTATCAATCTTTTTCTGTAGCATAACCCTCTCAGTCGCACTCAGTCTTTTCAACGGGTCTCCCAAGTCCTTATACTCCCCACCAACAAACCTACGATAAGACATATTATACCTTTCAATAAACCCAGCAAATTCAATATGGGAAGCAATAACCCCAACAGACCCAGTCACTGACATCTGATTTGCAACAATATGGTCAGTTGCAGATGCAATCCAATAAGCCCCTGACGCTCCTGCATCCCTAATCCACGCAACTGTTGTCTTATTAATCTCTTTTACCTTATCAGCAATCTCAACAGAAGCAACGGGAGTCCCTCCAGGACTATTAATCTCAAGTATTATTGCCTGAACAGAAGGATTACTCTCAGCTTTCTCAAGGAAGTTAATTATCTCATCAGAAGAAACAACATCGCCCATCAGTCCCCCTTCTCCATTAGATATAACTCCTTTTATAGGTATTAATGCAACATTTCCAGAAACGCTATCAAAATCATTATCCACAAATAAAGATAAGATTCCTGCCATAATAAAACTAATTAACCCTAGTATAATTAAAAAAACAATTATGAATCCCCATTTTTTGTTTTTCATATTATCATCACCTTCATCAAACAGTATAATCCTGAATTGTTTTTGTTTTACTAAATATTTCACTTAACCTTTGATTATCCTTATTAAAGAACATCACAATTGGGTCTATCAGCCATAATAGGATAAATGGGAACACAGGTAAAACAAATAAACTTCTAACAATTGCTTGCCAAAACTTCATCTTCTTTTTCTCACTTACAACAAATACATTCATGAACATCTTACCAATCGTCTGGCCCAGTTTCCATTCCAATATTGCAAAGTACAATAAAGATAAAATTCCAATAAACAAAGTAATAGTAGTCAATAAACCAGTAAACCCTGGATTCTCAATCAAAAAGTCAAATGTCTGAGAATATGATCCTCCCGCAGGCATAAGGTTCACAAGAATCCTTCTAAAAGGAAGAGCAATAACAAAATCTATGATTATTAAGTCTATCAAAAAAGCAAAAAGCCGTTTCCAAATAGAAGCAGGACCCTTAAACCTCTTTTCTTTAGGCAGTTTCAATGATATTCTCGCCATATTAACCAATTAAGTTTACCATTTTATAAAACTTTGTGTTCACTTTTAAAACAAAAACCTTTATAAGTTAGCCGGCCTTCTTAAACGAGATATGAGTAAGAAGAAAGAAGAACAAGAACAACAAGAAAAACTTCAACAAGAAATCAGTAGAATTAGACTTCCAAGAGGAAATCAAGTTTTAGGACTTCTCGAACAACGTTTAGGCGGCTCTAGGATGAGAGTTAAATGCCTAGATGGAAAGACAAGAATCTGCAGAATCCCAGGAAGATTAAAAAGAAGACTCTGGGTAAGAGATGGGGATATTGTGATTATTGAACCATGGGAGTATGGCGGAGACGAAAAAGGTGACGTTATTCTTAAGTACACTCCAACTCAAGTTAGATTCCTAAAGAAAAGAGGATTACTAAAGCAATTAGACGAAGTAGATGAGTTCTAATTTAAATGTCAGAATTCCACCCACCTCCAATGGGTAGTTCTTGACAAGTTAAAACAACCAATTGTCACTCTAGAATAGAAATATTTATATATCAATTATACCTTAACTAGAAATTATGGGGGAAAGAAATACTGCATTATTCTTAGTAACTGATATCATTGTACTAATTGTATTCATTGGATTAATATTTCTAACATTTAACTTAAGCGGATTATTCATAATTGGAGAGTTGGCTCTCCTATTCGCATTATTATTTTTTTCACTAGTTGCATTAGTTGCAGTTTATTATAAGATCAGATTTGGAAGTACTTTACTTATGTCGATATTCGCAATAGTTTTAATTAACCTATTATTTATCTACTTCAAAAAAGGTTCAATAAACTCTGCAGTATTTTTCATAACAATGCTCCTTTCACTAATTGGATTCTTAATAGCAGTCGCAAGTATCAAAAGAGACGATGATGAATTAGAAGATGAAGCACCTATTATCGAAGAGAACACAGAAACAATTGTTGAAGAAAAAGCAGAACCAATTGTTGAAGGAAAGGCAGAACCCATAACAGAAACAACTGAACCTGGCAAATTCGCAGCATCCAAAACCGGCTCATCCTACCACGCACCAAAGTGTGAGTGGGCAAAGAAGATAAAGAAGGAAAAATTGGTTTGGTTCGACTCAGAAGACGCAGCTAAGAAAGACGGTTACAAAGCTCATTCTTGTTTAAAATAGAATTGATTGGTTCACTAACATGCCACCAGCTAATATTGATTACCAAGAAAGTGATTTAAGTGAAGTAGATTTTAAAGGATTTCTATCAAGAGATAAAGCTGAGGACCTTGTTGGAACAATTACAGACAAACATGGCCCTGATATGTTTATAGCAGTTAAAAAAGATGAAATAGCAGTAATGGCAGAAGCAAGACATGAGAATGGTGGTGGACAAGGTTACGTTTCACTATGGGTTTATGAACGAGATCATCACCCAAAATTTGACATAATGGATGAAGTAAGAAGAGCCCATAATAGGGCTGAACGAAACGGCCTAGTGTGCGATGATGCAATAATAGTTGACACAGACTATGCAGAAGAATTTAGAGAAGCTTTAAGATCTGCTGGTTACAGAGTTTAACTTTCCCTAACCTAACTTATAACCGACGTCTTAATATCGGTCCTACACTTACATTCTACATTCTCTTTAAGCTTAGGTATTGCCTTTAAGAACAGCTTAATCACATTATCAGCATTCTGCTTAAATGTCTTTAACACCATCTGAATATCAACTGTCTCACCCTCTTTCCAGCAATCATAGTCAGTCGACATAACAACAACAGCGTAACATAACCCAGCTTCACGAGCAAGAACACATTCTGGAACAGTACTCATGTTAATCACATCAGCCTTCCACTGTCTCCATAAATGAGACTCAGCACGAGTAGAAAACCGAGGACCCTCTATTGTAATCACCGTCCCTTTCTCGTGAGCTCTCATCCCTAACTCATTCGCTGACTCATACAACGAATCCCTCATATCTTTACAAAAAGGCTCAGCCATAGGAATATGACAAACATGATCCTTCTCAAAAAAAGTAGATTTCCTCTTAGTAGTCCTATCAATAAACTGGTCAACCAACACAAAGTCACCTGGCTTAATCTCTTCCTTAAGAGAACCAGCAGCAGAACTAGCTAAGATGTGTGTACACCCTTGATCCTTCAAAGCCAAAATATTCGCCTGATTCGGAACATTAGTAGGCATTATCTCATGGCGCCTTCCATGTCTTGATAATATAACCACATCAATACCCTCAATACTACCTGTCATCAAACTAGAACTAGGCTTACCATACTTAGTCTCAACCTCAACCTCTTTCGCATCTTTAAGAATCTCTGGATTTTCAAGCCCCGACCCACCAATTATTCCAATTTTTACCATTTAACATCACCTAAGAAAAACAATTCTATTGAATTATAAAAATTTTATTATAATTTAAATTACTTCTTAACCTTCAACTTCTCCTTTACAGCCTTATCAGAAATAATAGCAGAATTTCCAGTCGGATCCTCAATAATCATCTTCTGATTCTCTTGACCCCACATAATCTTAGTTATTTTCTTAAGCATGTTCTTAGCCTTCTTCTTAAGAGCTACATCTTCCTCAGAATCACGAGCACTTTCAACCTCTCTTTTAATTCTCTTCAATATACCTTCAACATTAGTGATATACCCTTTCGAAGCAGGACCTGGAGTAATTGTCGTAATATGTGGAACCTTTATTGTAGCCTGAGAACTTCTTATAACCCGAATCTTCATATCTTCCTCAGATGAAATCTCAAGAGTAAACTTACTAGGCTCTTGTCCCGAAGTAGATTCAACATCAGCCATATGATATTTGCAGCTTGAACAAGTCATAGAAAAAACTAAAAGCTTTCCAAAATAAGGAACCTCCATCTCACCCTCGGTCAATGCCATAGTCTTCTTATGACACATAGGACACGTTTGTCCAGAAAGTTCCCCCATTTTGTTTTCAACTGCTTCTGCCATAGTCCTAAAGAAGGGAAATATGTTTATATACTTTTTGGTTGATGAATAAACAAAAAAAAGTTTACCATAAACTTTAAAAACCATCTAACTTTCTTATATCTAGATGGAAGAAGAAAAGCCAAACAAAATAAAAGACTTTTATGACAAAAATTACAAAAAGCTATTAGTCATACCTTTCCTATTATTATTCTTAGCAATTATAGCTATAGGTTACCAATACTCCACAACAGGAGATTTCATTAACAAAGATGTTTCACTAAAAGGGGGGTTAACAATAACTATTCCCACAAAAGCACCAATTAACCTATTAGATATTAAACAAAAACTCTCTACAGATTATCCAGAAAATGATATCTCAGTAAGGTCATTGACAAAAACAGGTAAGCAAGTAGGCATAATCATAACATCAGACATTGACGGAACAAAAAACGAAGAAGTAAATTCATTTATAGATTCAATCGAAAAAAACCTAAACAAGGAATTAGTTGAAGGAGAATATAGCGTAGAATTCGTAGGCTCATCCTTAGGAGCTAGTTTCTTTCAAGAAGCAATAAAAGCAATCTACATAGCTTTCCTATTCATGGGAGCAGTAGTATTCCTTTACTTCGGCACAAAGATGAAACATAAGTTAATCTCACTAGCCCTAGCAATTCTTGCAGCCATCTTCATCTTCATGGTAAAAAACCCATTTACAGATATATTAGCATATATAATCGGCATCTTACTCCTAATACTATATGTCAAATACAGTGCTCCAAGTGTTGCAGTCATTTTAGCTGCATTCTCAGATATTGTAGTTACTTTAGCAATCGTAAACATAATGGGGATGAAGATAAGTA
Source organism: uncultured Methanosarcinales archaeon (assembly GCA_964566535.1). GTDB lineage: Archaea > Nanobdellota > Nanobdellia > Woesearchaeales > CAZOXR01 > CAZMIO01. The sequence continues at coordinate 95,419 of CAZMIO010000002.1, forward strand.
CAGCAGGTATTGCTGCTTTCTTAATAATAATAGGTTACTCAGTAGATACAGATATACTTCTATCAACAAGAGTTCTAAAAAAAAAAGAAGGAGAAGTAATTGATAGAATCGCTGGCGCATTCAAAACAGGAATGATGATGTCACTAACAACCATCGCAGCAGTTATTGTTTCACTAATCATTTCCCAATCAGAGGTCATCAGACAAATCATGACTATCCTGCTAATAGGACTTTTAGTAGACCTAATCAACACATGGATTCAAAATGCAGGTATACTAAAATTATACCTTGAAAAAAAGAACAAACCAGTTGAAGAAGAATGAAAATAAAAAAGGTTTTCCAAAACTTTAGAGTAGTCATCCTAATTATAGTCTTATTATTAGCAATTATAGCAATTAATCCAAACTTTGGTAACAATGGTGTTGCCATAAGAAATATACTAACAAATAGTTCTGCAGCTTTATCAAACATAGAAAGACCAAGACCAAATGCTCCTCCGATGAGTAGAGAAGTAATCGTCGCACTAGATAATCAAATAATTAACAATTTAGAAGAGTACTATGAAGCTGTGTCTCAACTCGAAGTAAACAAAACAGTTCAAATCAGAACCAACAAAGGAATATACAGATTAACAACCAGAGAAAAATTCCAAACAATTGAACTAAACGAAACCGAAAAAAAGACGATAGAAGAAATTGTTCCAATAAATGAAACTCACAATCAAACAATAACTAAAGAAGTAGAAGTTCCAAAAACCAAGCAAATATCCTTGGGTGTTGAAGAACTTGGGTTTATTGTACAAGATGCCCCAAAAACAAACATAAGAAAAGGATTAGACCTTCAAGGAGGGACAAGAGTCTTACTAAGCCCAGAAAAAAAGATTTCTCCATCAGATATGGATATCCTACTTAGCAACATTAAAGAGCGACTTAACGTTTTTGGATTATCTGACATCATAGTAAGAGAAGCAGGAGATTTATCAGACAATCAATATATAGTAGTAGAAATAGCAGGAGCAAACGAAGAAGAAGTTAAAGATTTGCTGGCTAAGCAAGGAAAATTCGAAGCAACAATTGGAAATCAAACTGTATTTAGCGGAGGCAAAGATATCACTTATGTATGTAGATCCGCTGAATGTGCAGGTATCAATCCACTACAACCTTGCGGCACTACAGCTAACGGACAGTGGTTGTGTAGATTTAGATTTTCCATGACATTAAATCCTGAAGCAGCTCAACGTCAAGCAGAAGCAACAAAAGATTTAGAAGTAATAACTGATGAAAACTCTCAAACTTACCTTAGTGAAAGTTTAGTCCTTATACTTGACAATCAAAAAGTAGATGAATTAAGTATTGGTGCAGAATTAAAAGGAAAAGCAGAAACCAACATTCAGATTTCTGGTTCAGGAATAGGAAATACTCAACAAGAAGGAATTTTTAATGCCTTGGGGAATATGAAAAGGCTCCAAACAATACTAATCACAGGTTCTTTACCAATAAAATTAGACATCATCAAGACAGACTCAATCTCCACTTTCTTAGGTGAAGAATTCCTAAATAATGCCATCTTAATAGGTTTACTAGCCGTCTTAACTGTAGTCATAATAATATTTGCAAGATACAGAAAAGTTCAGGTAGCAGTTCCAATGTTTATCACCATAATCTCAGAAGTCATTATCCTTCTGGGTGTTGCATCCTTAATCGGATGGAACATTGACTTAGCAGCAATAGCAGGTATACTAATTGCAGTTGGTACTGGTGTCGACCATCAAATTGTTATCACAGACGAAACATTAAAAGGAGAATTAAAATCTATCTTCAACTGGAAAGATCGTATTAAAAACGCATTCTTCATAATAATGGCTGCTTACTTTACAACATTAGTTGCAATGATCCCATTGATTTTCGCAGGAGCTGGTATGTTAAAAGGATTTGCACTTACAACAATAATTGGAGTTAGCGTAGGAGTATTTATTACCCGTCCAGCATATGCGTCCATTATTGAAATATTATTAAAAGAATAAAGAGGATTTATGACTACAAAATCTTGGGCAATCGGATTGATAATACTTTGTACTTTACTAACTTCTTCTGCCCAAATAATATATAAATTTGGCATAGAACCGCTTAACATATACCTAATAGCCTTAGGACTTGCTATCTATAGTGTTGCAGCAATCATACTAATCAAAGCCCTTAAAGGAGGAGAACTATCTGTACTATACCCACTCATCGCTACCAGCTATATATGGGTTAGTATATTTTCTCCAATATTTTTCTCAACTGATAGTATGAATTCCACTAAGTGGATAGGAGTAGTAGTCATAATAATAGGTATAAGCTTTATAGGGTTGGGAAGTAAAAGCAATTCGACAACCAACGAAACAGAGGTCCCAAATGCCAACTGAAGTATGGGCTATTGAGTTAGTCCTCCTTGCATCCCTGTTAGGTTCACTAGGCCCAATATTTTTAAAAAAATCTGCAAACGACTTTAGTCTAAATCCATTTAAACTAATAAAAAATTTCAACCTCCTAATTGGTTTAAGTTTCTATGCACTAGGCACTATCCTCTTCATCCCTGCATTAAAAGGCGGAGAACTATCAGTTTTATATCCTTTAATCGCAACAACATACATTTGGGTAAGTTTATGGTCTATGAAAATATTAAAGGAAAAAATGAATAAATTTAAATGGATGGGCATAGCAATCATAATCGTAGGAATAACATTTATAGGATTAGGTTCAATATAAAATGAAAACAATCATCTCTTTAGGGGGCTCATTAATCATTCCAGAGGAAATAGACCATACTTTTCTAAAACAGTTCAAAGAATTAATCAACAAACAAATAAAAAAAGGTAACTCATTTGTAATCTACTGTGGTGGTGGAAGTTTAGCAAGACGCTACCAAGATTCTGCAAAAAAGATAACTTCCTTAGACAATGAAGAACTTGACTGGCTAGGAATAAATGCGACTATCTTAAATGCTAATCTAATAAAAACAATATTCAAAAGTAATGCAGAAGAAAACATAGTAATCGATCCAACAAAGAAAATCAGCCCAAAAAAACCGGTATTAGTTGCAGCAGGGTGGAAACCAGGATGGAGCACCGATTATGATGCAGTCCTGTTAGCTAAAAACTTAAACATCAGAAGCGTAATCAATATGACTAATGTTGATTATGTCTATGATAAAAATCCAAAAGAACACAAAGATGCAAAACCTATTAAACAAACAACGTGGGGAGAATTCAGAAAACTTGTTGGAGATGAATGGACAGCAGGCCTAAACATGCCATTTGACCCAATAGCTGCAAAGGAATCTGAAAAATTAAATCTAAACGTTACAATCATAGGAAAGGATATTGACAATCTAGAAAAAGTTCTAGAAAATAAAGAATTCAAGGGAACTAAAATTAGATAAAGTCGCTAATCTTATGTCTAACTTCTTCGTGCCATAACCACAATAACAGCACAATAGCATCTACTCCATTCGCTATTGCAACAAATCCAGTCTTAGTAAATAAATCAAGACCATAAGTAGCAGTAGAAAAAGGATAAAAAGGCATGATGTATCCACTAAACACATAATCAAGAAATATATGAAATCCAGTTCCAAACGAAATTATTGCAAACAAAATAAAATATTTCTTACTCACACTCAAAAAAATCAAAGCTATAGCTAAAAACATTAAAGGAAAAAACAAAGAATGAGTTATAGTCCTATGAAACCACTCTACTTGAATCCCTAAAATATTCTTAAACAGCCAATAAACTGGTATATCAGCATCAGGCAATAATCCAGCTACCCCTCCAATAAAAACAAAAAGCAAAGGAATACTCCGTTTATTTTTGATAACATAGTCCCTAAATAAATCTATAACTATAATAGTAAACAATACATGAACTACTGCCTGGGGCATTCTACCTTTTTCTCAAAGCTTTTGCAGCTCTTTTTACTTTTCTTGCACCAGTTTTAGCAACTCGTTTAACTGCTCTTGCTCCCTTCCTAGCCTTAACTCCTGTTTTCTTAGCTACAGACTTAGCTTTGTTCAATTCAACAGAAATTATTTTATCAATCCGTTTCTTCTCTCTAGCTCCTTCAGTCATAACCTTCTTCACAACATTCATTGCATCCTTATTACTGAGCAATTTTTCCTTAACTAAAGGTCCCACAAGCTGTACTACCTTCTTCCGAGTTAAACTTGCAGCCCCCAAACCCAACAAAACGCTTTTTTGTACTAATTTTTTCATTTATTCACCTCAAATTTGTTTGAGGAGTTAGGAATTTTCATTCCTAAGACCTCCTTTTATGTTTTTTCGCCCCTCACTACTGAGACAAAAAATATGAAAAGTAAAGTCATGGCACTAACAAATGTGATAAATGAAACTAAAGGTAATCCTAGGAAAGTAGGCCCACTAACTTGAATTGTCAATGCACTAGCAACCAATAAGGCAGCAATAATCATACCATAAACCAACCGATTACTTGACTTATCAATCTCAAGAGACAGCTTCCTAATATCAGTATCTTCTACATCAACCTTAATCGTCCCATCTTTAATCTTATTTAAAACGGCCTCTGCTTCTCCAGGAAGCCTATTCAACAAACTATTGAATTTAACTGCACTTTTAATAAAGTTCTTAGCAATCTTTTTCGGACTCAAACTCTTTCTGACAAGTTTCTCAATAAATGGTTTGATACTAACCACAATATTAAATTTAGGGTCATACTCCAAAGCAATTCCTTCTAAAGTTACAATAGTTTTTCCAAATAATACAAAATCAATGGGCATCTTAAGTTTATATTTAAGAGCAATATCAAGGATTTCCTCAAGAACATGACTTAATTTAATTTCCCCTAATTCGCTTCCCTGTAAAGGTTCAATAACATTTTTTACTTCTTCTTTAAACTCATCCTTGTTTATTTTACCATCACTCATATCACTCATATCTAAAAAGACATCAACAATTCTTTCAGAATCCTGCTCAATAATCCCATAACACAAATCTATAGATTTCCTCTTTAAATCATCATTAAATCTACCCACTATACCAAAATCAACAAAAGATATCCTATTGTTACTTAAAACAAGTATGTTTCCAGGATGAGGATCAGCATGAAAAAACCCATGAATAAAAACTTGAGTCAAGATTGCATCAAATCCATTTTTAATTACCTTATCAAGGTTCAAATTCTTTTTCTTAATAGCCACTATATTCCTAATGTCAAGCGCATCAATATATTCTAAAGTTAACACCTTACTTGTAGAATATTCCTCATAAACTTTAGGAATAAAAACAGTTCTGCTCCCTTTAAAATTCTTATAAAATCTTTTTGCGTTTCTTGCCTCATTCTTAAAATCAAATTCTTTCTCGGTCCACTGAGCAAACTCATTTACAATCCCCTCCGGATTAAACTTAGCCAACTCGGGACTGTGCTTCTGAATAAGCTCAGCAATAACTTTCATTATCTCAATATCAGTTTCAATTATTTTTTTAATCTTAGGCCTTTGTACTTTAACTGCAACTTTTTTACCGTTTTTCAGAACAGCTTTATGAACTTGGCTAACAGAAGCTGATGCAATTGGCTCTTTATCAAAAGACCTAAACAATTTATTAGCTGGCTGCCCAAACTCACCCTCAATCATGTTCTCAATCTCCTTAAAAGGAACTGACTCAACATCATCCTGAAGTTTTTCAAACTCATTTATATATTTCTTAGGAATTAAGTCCGGCCTAACACTCATCAATTGCCCAAACTTAATAAAAGTCGGACCCAATTTCTCCAATATTAATCTAACCCTCACTTCTGGATTTAGCCTATCCCGAACTAACCTAAGTTTTAATTTTTTACCAAGGGGAACTTTATGGCCAAGTTTAATCTTGTTTAGTAAGTAGCCAAAACCTCCCTCAAAAAGAATTAAAATTATCTGATTCAACCTATTAACATCTCTTACCCCTTTTATTATACCAAAGGCCATATCCTAAATCATACTCTTCTTATTTATATACTTTATGAATAAGGAAACATTTTTAAAACAGCAATCCATCCTTTATAACATGAAAGATATATTCGAAGTAAGAATTCATGGGCGTGGTGGTCAAGGAGCAAAAACAGCCTCGCAATTTATAGCTGAAGCTGGAATGAGTAAAGGTAAATTTATCCAATCGTTCCCTGAATATGGCCCCGAACGAGCTGGTGCTCCTATGAAAGCTTATGCCAGGATTTCAGATAAACAAATTACAACCTATGCTCCAGTTGTCCAGCCAGATGTAGTCATGGTAATCGATCCAACTTTAGTAAACTCAGTAGATGTTGCAGAAGGCCTCACAGATGAAGGCACATTGATAGTTAACACTAATGAATCATCTGAAGACATTAAGAAAAAAACAAATTTTAATGGCAAAATATTTTGTGTAGATGCAACAAAGATCTCACTAGAAACTGTTGGTAAAAATCTTCCTAACACACCAATGTTAGGAGCATTGATTAAAGCAACAAACATAATCCCAATTGAAGCCGTATTTGACAGCATTAAGCATAAATTCCTAAAAAAATTAGGAGAAGATAAAACCAATCAAACAATAGATGGAGTAAAAAGAGCCTACGATGCCATATGACTAAAGAACACTTTTTCAGCAAACAAAGAAGTAGTAAAGAACTTCCAATAGGTGGCCTTATAGATGAAGCAGGATCATCCAAACATTTCAAAACAGGAGACTGGAAAAGCTTTAGACCAATCATTGATGAAAACAAATGTATCAACTGTATGTTTTGCGTTGTTTACTGTCCTGAAAATTGCATTAGAGCAAAAGATGACAAAAGAGGAGAAATTGATTTAAGTTATTGTAAAGGGTGCCTTATATGTCAGAATGTTTGCCCAGTAAAATGTATATCTAACAAAAAAGAATCGGAGTTTACTAAATAAAATGTCAAACATAAAAGCAATAACTGGTGGAGAAGCCGTAGCAGAAGCGATGAAACAGATTAATCCAGACGTAGTTGCAGCCTATCCAATTACTCCTCAAACAATTATAATGCAGAAATTCGCAGATTTCCATGCAGACGGCCTAGTGGATAGTGAAATGGTACGAGTTGAATCTGAACATTCTGCAATGTCTTGTGTTATTGGTTCATCTGCAGCAGGAGCAAGATCAATGACAGCAACTGCATCAGCGGGATTGGCATTGATGTGGGAAGTTGTAGGAATTGCAGCAGGATTAAGGTTACCTATGGTCATGGCAGTTGCTAACCGAGCCCTATCCGCTCCAATCAACATTCATTGTGACCATTCAGATGCAATGGGAGCAAGAGACTTAGGCTGGATAATGTTATTCAGTGAAAACGGACAAGAAGCTTATGAGAATATGTTCCTAGCAACAAGATTAGGGGAGCACAAAGGTATCTTTCTTCCAGTTATGGTAAACTTAGACGGATTCATAACATCTCATGGTGTAGAAAACATCAAAACATACGACGACGAAACCATAAAGAAATTTGTTGGAGAACGCGTAGCCAACAAACCGCTCCTAGATACAAACACACCAGTTACTTACGGGCCATTACAACTACAAGATTATTATTTCGAAACAAGATTCCAGCAAATTCCGGCAATGGAGAAAGTAAAAAAAGCTTATTTAGAGATCGGAAAAGAACTTTCGAAAATAACTGGAAACAAATATGATTACTTTGAAAAATATCAGATGGATGATGCAGAAGCGGTTATTGTAACAATGAACTCAACATCCGGCACAACAAAAACGGTTATTGATAGACTAAGGAAGGGGGGAAAGAAAGTTGGTTTATTAAAAATAAGATTATTCAGACCATTCCCTTACGAAGAAGTCATGGAAGCTCTAAAAGACATAAAAACAATCGCAGTTCTTGACCGTGCTGCTTCATTTGGTTCACATGCTCCACTTTATAGCGAAATCAGAAACTCACTATACGATTTAAAGAAGAGACCAAATCTTCATAGTTGCGTTTTCGGTTTAGGTGGAAGAAATATCTATGAAACAGATATTGAAGATGTATTTACTAAACTATTAAACGAAGATTTAGAAGAAATAAGCTACATAGGACTTAGAAAATGAACATAAAAGAATTAGCAAAAGATATTGAAAAAAATAAAAAACTTACATCAGGACATAGAAGCTGTTCCGGATGTGGTTTTCCCCAAATAGTTAGAACTATACTAGCCTCAACCAACAAACCAGTTGTAACTTCCTGCGCAACAGGCTGCTTAGAAGTAACCACAACAATCTACCCATTCACCTCATGGAACGTTCCATTCATACATTCAGCATTTGAAAACTCTGCTGTTACAATGGCAGGAGTTGAATCTGCATATAATGCATTAAAGAGAAAGGGAAAGATTGACAAAGAAATAAAATTCGTAGCATTTGGAGGAGATGGTGGAACATACGACATTGGACTTCAAAGCCTTTCAGGAATGTTAGAAAGAGGACATGACATCCTTTACGTTCTTTACGATAATAATGCATACATGAATACTGGAATTCAAAGATCCTCTGCTACACCATTAGGAGCTTCAACAACAACTGCTCCAGCTGGAAAAGCTCATCAAGGAAAAGAAGAATTCAGAAAAGATATTACTAAAATTGTAGCAGCACATAACATCCCCTACATTGCTCAAGCTTCATTAAGTAACTTAATGGACTTATCAATGAAAGCAGGAAAAGCATTCAAGATAAAAGGTCCTAAATTTATTGTTTGCCTACAACCATGCACACTAGGTTGGAGATATCCTACTGAAAAAACAGTTGAACTAGCAAAAATAGCAGTAGAATCAAAATTCTGGCCATTATACGAAATAGAAAACGGAAAATACAAGTTAAATTACAAACCATCTAATCCATTACCAGTAGAAGACTACCTAAAAGCACAAGGCAGATTCAAACATCTGTTTAAACCAGAAAACAGACATATCATAGAAACAATCCAAAAACATACAGACAGTGAGTGGGATAAACTTCTAAAACTTTGTGGAGAATAATTACTTAACCTCTTTCCGAACCCAATCTAAATAATCCGAATTAGCATCCACATCAATATCCATTATACATGGAACGTCATAAGAATGTATCTTCTTAACCTCAACTCTAATTGTCTTAACATTCTTCTTCTTCGTCTTTCCAATAACAACATACTCCTTATCGTCAACCAACTTCCCCTTCCACCAATACATACTATCAATCGCATGAATATTAGAACAAGCAATTAACCTTTTCTCAAGTAAAAGCTTAGAAACCTTTCTTGCCTCAGCCTTATCCTTACAAGTAATATACAGCAATACCATTTTAATTACCCTTGTTTCATCGTATTTTTTATTTTCAAAATTTTAATTTAATATTGGTTAATTTTTATTGATATTTCATTATTGATTTATTTTTTATTGGTTTTTCATTTACTTATATATCCTATTTAAACAAACTTTTATAAATATATCTATTCCCCTAAAACCTATGCATAAAAGATACATTTTTTCAAATTTAATCGGAACATTCGTCTTTAACGAACACTTTAAGGTAATCAGTAAAGTATTGTTCAAAGACCTAAAAGAATACCAAAACAAAGAAAAATACGAAGCAGAACTATCAAAAAAATTCCCTAAAATAGAAGCCCCGGGAGAAAAAGAACTTCATAGGATTCTAGACAATTTCAGAGACCAAAAGTACCAGAATGAACTCCAAAAAAGAAATCTAGCATTAACAAAAAAGAAAATAAAAGAATCAGTGTCAAATGATACCATCATAATCCAAGCAATAAAGAACATCAGCGGGTTAGACAGGGTAATAAACACATTAACAAAAGAATTAAGAGAATGGTTCTCCTTAAACAATCCAGAAATCTCAGAAGCAACTGAGGATCATGAAAAACTAGTAAACTTAATTGCAAAAAACCACAAATCAAAATCAGAGATGGGCTCAGAATTCTCAAAAAGAGATATGGAACCAATACTAAACCTTGCAAAGGAAATACTAAGCCTATATGATCTAAGGAAAAAACAAGAAGAGTACCTAGAAGAACTAACAAAAGAAACCTGTCAAAATATGTCAGAATTAGCAGGAGCATTAACAGCAGCAAGACTAATTGAGTTAGCAGGCTCGTTAAAACACCTTGCAACAATGCCTGCCTCAACCATCCAACTTCTTGGAGCAGAAGAAGCATTGTTCAGACACCTAAAAACAGGAGCTAACTGCCCAAAGTATGGAATCCTATACTCTCACAACTTAATCCAAAAAACAAAGAAATCAGAACAAGGCAAGATGGCAAGAACATTAGCAGATAAAATATCCATCGCAGTAAAGGTAGACTTTTTCAAAGGTAAATTTATCGCAAACAAACTAAAAAAAGAATGTGAAATAAAATACACGCAACTAAAAAATGTCAAGAATTAAACAATCAAAAATATTTGAAGTTTACGAATCATTTAGAGGTATAAATAGAAGGATCATCTACACCCAAAACCTAACACCCGGAAAAACCGTTTATGACGAATCCCTCACAACAGAAAACAACATAGAATATCGAGAATGGAACCCAAGAAAATCAAAACTTGCAGCTGCAATAGTAAAAGATACAAATAACATTTTCATAAGAAGTAACAATACAATACTTTACTTAGGTTCCAGCACAGGAACTACTGTTTCTCACGTCAGTGACATCGTAGGAGACAAAGGATTCATTTTTGCAGTAGATTCAGCACCAAGAGTGATGAGAGATTTAGTCTTCATGGCAGAACATAGAAAAAACATTGCTCCAATCCTAGCTAACGCAAACAAACCATCAGAATATCAGGATAAAGTCTCTTTAGTAGATGTGGTCTACCAAGATATCTCTCAAAGAAACCAACTTCAGATTTTCCTAAAAAATGTTAACCTATTCCTAAAAAAAGACGGATATGCTCTATTAGTGGTAAAGGCTAATTCTATTGACATAACCAGAAAACCAAAAGCAATATTCAACGAACTAAGGCAAGACCTAGAAAAAGAAATGACAATAATTGACTATAAAATTCTAGAACCTCTTCAACTAGGACATTGCCTCTTTATCTGTAAGAATAAATAAACTTTATAAATCCTCCAAGAACACCTTCTCCAGTGGGGGATTTTAATGGAACAAGAAACAGAAAAAGGAACTTATAAACTTAAGAGAGGCTTAGCAGAGATGCTAAAAAATGGAGTGATTATGGATGTTGTTACAGCTGAACATGCAATAATAGCAGAAAAAGCTGGTGCAGTTGCTGTGATGGCCTTAGAACGTGTTCCTGCTGATATTAGGGCTGCTGGCGGAGTAGCAAGAATGTCAGACCCTAAGATGATAAAAGAGATAATGCAAGCTGTTTCTATCCCTGTCATGGCAAAAGTAAGAATTGGCCATTTCGCTGAAGCTCAAATTCTACAATCATTAGGTGTTGATTACATTGATGAATCAGAAGTTCTAACACCAGCTGATGAAAAGTTCCATGTTGTTAAAAATAAATTCAAAGTTCCTTTTGTTTGCGGAGCTAAAAACTTAGGAGAAGCTCTTAGAAGAATAAATGAAGGAGCAGCAATGATCAGAACAAAAGGAGAAGCCGGAACTGGAAACGTTGTTGAAGCAGTAACTCACATGAGAACAATTAACCATCAAATTGCAAGATTAGAAAACATGTCAAATGCTGAATTAAGAGATGAATCAAGAGTCATGAAAGTACCATTTGAATTAGTAAGAGAAACAGCAAAACTTCAAAGGCTTCCAGTAGTTAATTTCGCAGCAGGCGGAATCGCAACACCAGCTGACGCCTCATTAATGATGCAATTAGGCTGTGACGGATTATTCGTTGGCTCAGGCATCTTCAAATCAAAAAATCCAAAATCAACTGCAAAAGCAATTGTCGAAGCCACAACCCACTACAAAAATCCAGAAATCATTGCAAAAGTCTCAGAAGGAATGGGTGATGCAATGAAAGGACTTGAGATTTCTCAATTAGATGTTAGGATGCAGGAAAGAGGGAAGTAAATGAAGATTGGCATCCTAGCCATCCAAGGCTCAATCCAAGACCATAAGAAAGTTCTAGACAAACTAAACATAGAAACAGTTGAAGTTAGACTCCCAGCTGACCTCATAGACATCAACGGATTAATCATTCCTGGCGGAGAATCAACAACAATAGGCAAACTGCTAAAATCAACAAAACTAGACCAAGAAATAAAAAGACTATATGAAAAAGGCCTTCCAATCTATGGGACATGTGCAGGAGCAATCATACTAGCAAAAGAAATTCTAGGCAGTCAGCAACCAAAACTCTCCATTCTAGACATTTCAATAGGCAGAAACAGTTACGGAAGACAAATAGACTCATTTGAAACAGACCTAGACATAAAAGAATTCGAACAACCATTCCATGGAATCTTCATCAGAGCCCCAGTAATAAGTAAAGTTCACAACGGAGCTAAAATCCTAGCAGAATACAAAGACAAACCAGTCTTAGTAAGACAAAAAAACATCCTAGCCTCAACCTTCCACCCAGAACTAACTAACGATACAAGAATCCATGAGTACTTCATCAATATGATAAAAAGCTGCTCCTAACTACCCAAAATCCCCTTAGTCTTCTCAGTCAGTTCCTTAACATGCGAAACTGTCTTGTCAAACAACTCTTTCTCAGAATCATCCAGCTTCACTTCAATAATCTCCTCAACCCCATTAGCACCTAACTTGACAGGAACTCCAATAAAAAGCTCATCAACACCATACTCACCAGAAAGATAAGCAGCACAAGGTAATATCTTCTTCTTATCCTTCAAAACTGCCTCAACCATCTCAACAACAGCAGTTGCAGGAGCATAATAAGCAGAACCTGTCTTCAACAACCCAACAATCTCCCCACCACCCTTACGTGTCCTCTCAACAATCTGCTCAACTTTCTCAGACGAAATCATCTCAGAAATAGGGATCCCAGCAATGTTTGAATACCTAACCAGTGGAACCATTGTATCTCCATGTCCACCCATCACAAAAGCATTCACATTCTCCACCGAAACATTCGCCTCATCAGCAATAAAGCTCCTAAACCGTGCAGAATCCAATATCCCAGCCATACCAACTATCTTATTCTTAGCAACTTTAGTAACCTTACTAGCAACAAAAACCATTGCATCTAACGGATTACTAACCAGAATATAAAACGCATTAGGACAATACTTCACAACATTCTCAGCAACAGTCTTAACAATCTTAGTGTTAGTCTCAAGTAAATCGTCTCTGCTCATCCCAGGTTTACGTGGAATCCCTGCAGTAATAACTACAATATCAGAATCCTTAGTCGCCTCGTATCCATTCGAACCAATAATCTCAACATCAGACCCCTCAACAGGCATAGCCTCACTCATATCCAAAGCCTTGCCTTGCGGCATTCCTTCAACAATATCAACCAAAACAACATCTCCTAATTCTTTCAAAGCTATCAGATGACCTGCAGTAGCTCCAAGATTTCCTGAACCAACAATACTAATTTTTTTCCTTTTCATCGTATCAACTCCCTATAGATTTTTTCAGATTCCTTCAAAACATCATCATGTAAACTATTTCCATGAGCATCCATCGTAACAACAGCTGGAAAATCCCTTACCTCAAGTTCCCAAATCGCCTCAGGAATCCCAAACTCCTCCAACTTATACACATCCCCAACTTTAACGATAGAGTTAGCAATCAAAACAGCAGCTCCACCAACAGCATGCAAATATACACAACCATTCTCACTCAAAGCATCAAGCGTCCCACTACCCATCCCACCTTTCCCAATAACGGCCCGAACTCCATACTCTGAAATTATCTTCCACTCATAAAGCTCTTCCCGAATACTAGTAGTAGGACCCGCAGCAACAATCTCCCATCCATCTTCCTTCTTCCTAACAATTGGCCCGCAATGATACACCACTCCACCACCCAACTTCCCCTTAAACTCATCATTAATCTCTTCAAACAAAAACTTATGAGCCATATCCCTTGCAGTAAAGATTACACCACTCAACAAAACCCTATCTCCTACCTTAAGATTTAGAATATCTTCATTTTTTAATGGAATTTCCAATTTTATCATTTTTTAGTTTTCCTAATTATTGATTTATTTTTATTGGTTATTTTTTAATGATATTTTTTATTTATTCTATTTTTATTTCATCACCCTCAACAACCAACCTCTTCCTCCTACTAGCCCAACACATAAAGCTAACAGCAACAAAAAAACTAGCAGGATGCCTCATCTGCTTCCCAACCTTAACACCCAAAGCACTAACCCTACCACCAAGTCCCAAAGCCCCAATACCTAACTTATTAACATCAATTAACAACTCATCCTCAATCTTATCTAACTCAAAATCAGAATTCTTATCATCCAATCTACGAAGCAACTGTTGCTTAGCCAAAATAATAGCCTGTTCTTTAACACCACCAATTCCAACACCAATTATGTTCGGACTACACCCTTTCCCTTGAGCCTTAAACATAGCATCAATAACACACTTCCGAATCCCATCAACATCCCGTCCAGATTTAAGTGAATCATCAGGCAGTTTATATTCCCTACCAATATTCTCAGAACCTCCCCCCTTCAACATAAGATCAATCTGCAAACCTTCCTTATCCCATTCCTCAAAATAAATAACTGGCTCATTTCCGCCAGTATTCTTCCCGCTAAGAGGATCAACAGCATTAGGTCTCAAAGGAATTTCAGTAGTAGCAATCTTAGTAGCCTCAACTATCGCCCACTTCAACTCTTTCTGAGAAAACTTATTAGAATAACTAACAAAAAATATCGGAGTTCCAGTATCCTGACACATAGGTTTACCTTCATCCTTAGCCAATTTAATATTCTCAAGAATATCCTTCAAAACATCAGCAGAAGTTGAATCATTCTCCACACTAGCAGCCCTACTCAACCCATCAACTACATCCTCAGGAAGCAAAGTAGCAGCTTCCCTATAAAGCCCAACAATATCATTAACAAGTCCCATTTAAAATCAAAGAATCAACTATAAAATAAAAAGTTTGTTGTTAAAGAAGTAATCTAAAATTATCAATGTGCTCAGCAGCTTCCTGACCTTTCTTAGTCAAAGACAACAACTTCAATCTTCCCTGCTTCTCAAAATTCACCAGACCAGATCTTTCCATTTCCTGTAGAATTTTTACAACATGAGAATAAGTGCAATCAATTTTTTTTGCAAGAGCAGAAGCATAGACTTGACTTTTAGCATTCTTAAGGTCTACCAACATCATGGATGGTTTCTCCCTCAAAAAAACGCTGAATATTTTTTTATTGTTTGTAACGACACTGTCCATCTTACACCCCACAAAATATATATTATAATGAATAGTATTACGTATATAAATGTTTTGTTTTTAAGTTTTTATTGATTAGTGAACATTTTTAGCAAAATATAGTTATTCAATTCCTGAACCTAATACATAAGCCATATTCATCAAACTAAACAAGTCCCCCATAGTAATTGGTAAGCCTTGTTCTTCATTTCGAAATAATGTTGCCTTACGAGCATGATACAGTTGTTCAGCCTCAGCTCGAATATCTGGGGCAAATCCATAACTCTTACCTCTTGAATATGTCCAGCTAAGAGCTGAAGCCATAGCATTTAATCTCAAATCAAAATTAGGTTGTTCTTCCTCTTGCAAAACTCCAAAATATAAATTTAATCCTACTCTCACTCCCTGAAAAAAAGTAAAGCATTCATCCCGAGGTAATCCAAGAAACATTGACTTTAATCTACTATAGAATATATTTGCCTGAATTTCAATCTGGCCATCATCCTCAATTTGAACTTCTTGTTCATCTCCATCACCAGGACATTCATAAGGAACAGCAATAAAAGGTTCATACATTCTTCTACTTGAGAAAGGAATATCTCTGTCACGTGCTTCCTCTTCCATCCTATCCCATAAAGTTTCCATAACTTCTCTTTCAACCCTTGGTGAGCCTTCAGAAGGATTGACATAACGAAAATAACCTCTAAATATCTCAAATGCTCCATGAAGACCTTGTTGAGGATGGTCTGTATATGATAATAAAAAATCCAAAGAAGTCTGAAAAATCCCATAGTGAGGTGATGATCTATCCACAGCTAATTCCACTAATACTATATCAAAAACAAACTATCGACTATAATAAAAATCTTTTTATAACACTGCATTTTCATCAAATTAATGGACAGCAAAAAAGAAGTGCTCTTTCCTTATAAAACTATAAGAAATACACAAGACGATTTAATTGAATCTATAAAAAAAGCAGTTGAAACTAAAAGCAACTTAATCATCCACGCTCCAACTGGATTAGGAAAAACAGTTGCAGCCTTGGCTCCCGCAATACCTTATGCAATGAAGAATCATCTAACAATCTATTTTCTAACATCACGCCATACCCAACACCAAATTGCAATAAACACAATCAAAGATATAAAAGAACACCACAACGTAAACATAATAACAACTGACATCATTGGAAAAAAGTGGATGTGTATCCAACCCAGCGTAGATGCCCTCTACTCAAACGAATTTAATGAATACTGCAAAGCATTAAAGGAAGAAAACAAATGTGAGTTCTACTCAAACACCAAAACTCAAGACAATAAAGTTTCTGTAGAAGCAAAAAAAACCTTAAACGAACTAAAAGTTCTAAGCCCCTACCATACAGAACAAGTAATCAAGACATGTGAAGTCGAAAAACTCTGTCCTCATGAAATCTCCACTCTTCTCGCAAAAAAATCAAACGTCATAATCGCAGACTACTATTACATATTCAACCCAGCAATAAGAAACATTTTCTTCAAAAAAGCAGGCAAACAACTAGAAAACGCAATAATAATAGTTGACGAAGCACATAACCTACCAAAAAGATGTAGAGAACTGCTAACTCAAAAACTAACAACATCCATGCTAGAACGTGCACTAAAAGAAGCAAGAAAATACAGCTACGAAGAAACAGAAGAACATCTAAACTCAATAAGAACAATCCTAATTGAATTAGCAAACAAAATAAACTCAGAAGAAGAACTGATAAAAAAAGATGATTTCGTAAACAGAATAAACTTAATCAACAACTACGAACAGATGATTGGAGATTTAGAATTCATCGGAGACGAAATCAGAGAAAAACAAAAACAATCCTACATCGGCGCAATCTCAACCTTCTTAAGCAACTGGTTAGGTCAAGACCAAGGATATTCAAGGATATTAACAAGAACTGACAACTCAATCACTTTAATCTACAGATGCTTAGACCCTTCACTAATAACAAAAGACGTAATTGACAACGCTCACTCAACAATCTTAATGTCAGGCACATTAACTCCTACATCAATGCATAAAGACATCCTAGGATTTAATGACGCAGAAGAAAAAGAATACAAAAGCCCATTCCCAAAAAAAAACAAACTCAGCCTAATAATCCCACAAACAACAACAAAGTTCACCAAAAGAAGTGAACAACAATACGAACGAATTGCAGAAATAATAGCAAAAGTCGTAAACCTAATACCTGGCAACTCCGCAATCTTCTTCCCAAGTTATTTCCTAAGAGATTCAATTTACAAATACTTCAACTACAAATGCAAAAAGACAATCATCCAAGAAGAACCAAATCTCAGTAAGCAAGATAAACAAACAATCCTAGATAAATTCCATGAATACAAAAAGATTGGTGCAGTCCTATTGGGAGTAGCATCCGGCTCATTCGGAGAAGGAGTTGACTTACCAGGAGATTTACTCAAAGGGGTCATAGTTGTTGGCCTACCATTAGACAAACCAAACTTAGAAACAAAAGAATTAATCAATTACTATGACAGAAAGTTCGGAAAAGGATGGGATTATGCCTACATTTTCCCAGCTGTAACAAAAACATTACAAAACGCAGGACGTTGCATAAGATCAGAAACGGACAAAGGAGTAACCATCTTCCTAGATGAAAGGTACATCTGGCCAAACTACTACAAATGCTTCCCAACAGACTATGATGTCAAAGTAACAAGAAAATACGAGGAAGAAATAAAAGAATTCTTTGAGAATAATAGCTAAATAATAATCAAATTTAAATAGATAGCACTCTTTCTTAAAAGAATATTCACAGTAATACAATAAACTATTACCAAAAATGCAAAAACCAAAAAAGAAACGAGAACCTATGCGTCCATTTATAAGAAATATGTCTTTAATTGGCGTGGCAGCATTAGTAGCTATTGCATACCCAGCAACCCAAAGGGTCAGAGATATATGGACCTATCATAGTCAACAAAGATATGCAATAGCACATTTAGACTCTTCTGCAGTTCCTCCAGATAAGAATCCATTTTACAGTGATTCGGTGGTTAGACGTGATGCTGTGGTTGTCAATGACAGACGTTATAAAAGTTCAGTTGGTTATGAAGATTTAGATGATGACGGAGGTTATGCATCAATATTAAATAGAACGAATTCAGATGGCACACAAATTGCAATCCAAATGACCAGAGACCCAGATGGGGGGATAGGGTTCCCAACACTAGATCCAAATGCTGTTACCCCTTTAACCAGGTTAATAGCTAATGGTGCCCCCTTAAGGGTGGATTATGTAAATGTTGGTGGAGATTCCAGATTGGAAAGTGTTGTTCAGATTGGATCATTAGACGTTCAGACTGGATTAATAGGCAATCCAGGATATAGTCTAGTACAAAGTATTGATGGAAGAGCCACTTTCTCTGACATTCAATAATCAAATTAAGAACTCCCTCAACTTCTTCTGACTCTTAATGTTATTAAACAAAACACTATTCCTCAAAATGTTAGAAACATTCTATAAGTAATAAAATGTTGGCTTTCCTTCTATCTTTTTAACTATACCTTCTCTAAATAAGTTATTCAAGTGAAATGATGCTGTTCTCATCTTGAGATCATTTAATTTAGCAACCTCTAAGGTAGTTAAGGATTTTTTTGAATTGATTAAAGTTTTCAAAACTATCTTTTTCGTTACATGCTTATCAACATAACTATCAATCATTTTTGTAAGTGTTTTTCTTTTCTTTACATGTGTAAAATTTATAAATCTTCTAAAATTTTCTAAATTTGATTTTCTATATATTCCAAGTCTTATTACAATCTTATCTTGATATCTTTGTTGTACATGTAGACTCCCAGTAGAGATATCAAATCCCGCTAACAACTCAACAATTTGATTAAAAAATTGTCTAATAGATTTTTCATAAATCTGATTCTTCCCCATAGCAATTATAATTCTTTTAACATTTTTTCTACTATGATCAACACAGGATTCATCATCAAATATACCCCTCAAAAAGGAGGATTTAGTTTTTTTATCTGCTTTTAATATCCAATTTGGAATTTTGGACTTCTGATCAAGTTTATATCCCTTAATACCTCCAATTAGATATAATATGTATCCAATTACTGGAGAAAGTTTTATTTCATAACATCTTCTATCTATTCTATGGTTTAATGTATACTCCCCTTGACCAATTGATGTACTTACAGCATTAACTACTTCTTTTACTAGATTTAACTGAGTATTAGTATAATTAAATCTCCAATCAGATAAAATAGATCCATCACCAAATGATTTTGCCATAAGTAATGCCAATTCTGGTTTTACCTTAATGGGCAATTTTATTTGAACTGCTCTATTACTGCACCCTCTTTTAACAGATATGACATATTTCTCTATATGGCAAATCGGAATATCCAAAAATTCTAATAATCTCTTAAGAGCATCGGCATTAATTGATTCTAATTTAGAGTATCTAAAGTTTCTTATTGTACCTGGAGAACATCCTATTTCTTTAGATAAAGATTTCAAGCTTTTTTTCTTTTTTAAAGCATTTTCAATTAAAAATTCTTTATATTCTTTATTTAGACGAATATAAAAAGGCGGTACAAGTAAATCTTTTAATTCAACTAAATTTTCATTACTCAATTCTTGATTCATTTTAAATCACCAACCTTTTCCCCATTTGAGACTATCTAAATGATTTATATGCTTTCCGGGGGTCCGTGTCCAGTGGGTTGTGGTAGAAAATCATAATTTAATAGCTCAAATATTACCTAGGTGATTTAAAAGTTAAGAATCATAAAAATTGAGTTAATTTAGATTGTTGTTTCATATTTCTCAAAAGAATACTGTTTTTTAATATAATCTCTAAATCAAAATTGAATTTTTTCTTTATAAAAATTTTAGCATATTTAAGCATAAGTTCCATACTTGAAAACCCTATAGACTTATTATTCAATGCCTTTCTTGTAGCCTCAGTTGTCACCCAAACGCCTAAAGGCATTGCATATTCATCTGTTATTAATCTTATAGCTAAACAACTTCCTTGTCTTTTTACCCTATCTAAATGCTCTGCAATGGCCATCCTTACACTATACCAACCACCTGCACAATTTTGAGCATAAGTTTTTCTGCCTTCATAAGGTTCAAAATCAGTCATATATTTCAAATTAGACTCCATAGTTGTATTTGATGAAACATAAGTTTCAAACAATTCATAAGACCAAATTTCAGGGAAAAAAAGAAGCAAGTAATAATTACCAAGATAAGAGCCAAAATAAGCCTTATAATCAAATAAAGGAGAGTTCTTGATATTATTCAATAAATTTTTAGTTACTATATCATGAACAGCTGTCGTTGACCATCTTGTAGGAACCAATCTCCTATCCTTCTTCAGACCCAGATTTCCAATTGAAAACAATTTAGTAAGCGTATTCTCATCAACATCCTTCTTATACAATATTTTTATCCCTTCAGTTGTCTTCAAATCAGAATCAGAAACAACATAGTCAATCTTACGCGGAATCTTTGGATTCTCCGTTAACATTATCTTCTTCAAATCAGTCGAAGGCCCCATCGGAAGACTATGATCATTTGTTTGCAGCCTAAATCTAGGTTTCTCCTTCAGATTAACCTCCAAAGCAGCTGGTTTAGAAGCCATTGCCAATTCCTGACCCAATAATATCAACTTCTCATTTTTCCGAGCATTTAATACATTAGAAGCATACTTATTATTCAACAAAGAGCTCCTAAAATTGACAATCTTAGGAATCTCATAATTATTCTGAGCCCAATACCTAGGCGCATCATAAAGCCATGAATCTTCCTTCAATTCAGGAGGGGCAAGTACTCCAACATTAACATTAGGATAATTATAGTGCCCAACAAAGACAGAATTTGAATCTGAACTAAAATTCTCAGATTTAACAGTGTTCTTCAAGGTATATCTAGCAAAGTTCCTAGCACATATTGGACATTTTCCCTTACCACAATCACCTAATGGATCAAACCCCTCATGTTTCTTATAAGGCACCCTCATCAGCAATATTAATGGATATTAAATTAAAAACTTTTCCAAAAGGTTTTTATACATACTTTAATCTATAAACCAAATGCCATTAACAGAAAAACAAATTAAAGAAATCAGAGAAGAACTGAATCACTGTAAAAAGCCTTTATTCTTCTTCCATGATGACCCAGACGGATTGTGCTCATTCCTCTTACTTTACAGATACATAAAAGAAGGAAAGGGCTTCGTTCTAAAAAGCGCCCCTAAATTAGATGAAAAATTTGTAAGACAAGTAGATGAATATGAACCAGACAAAGTATTCATCTTAGACATAGCCATAGTTGAACAGTCATTCATCGACGCAGTCAAAGTTCCAATAGTATGGATAGACCACCACGGACCTTTCGAAAGAGAAAATATAAAACTATTCAACCCAAGAGTTGCAAATAAAGACGACAACACTCCAGTAACGTACACCTGCTACCAAGTTGCTGAAAAGGACATGTGGATAGCTGCAGTCGGTTGTATTGGCGATTGGTTCATCCCACCATTCTTAAAAAAGTTCAAAGACAAGTACCCAGATTTAATTAGAACAAACTCTAAAAACCAAGGGGACATCCTATTCAACACAGAGTTAGGAAGATTAGTAAAAATATTCTCATTCATCCTAAAAGGTCAAACTAACGATGCCTTAAAATGCGTCAAAATACTAACTAGAATAAAAACCCCTAAAGAAATACTAAACCAAGAAACTTCCAAAGGGAAATTCATCTTCAAAAAATACGAAAAGATAAACAAAGTGTATGAAGAATTACTTAACAGTGTCCTAAAGGAAGATCCTAAAGACAAAATCCTTATGTTTACTTACACAGAAGACAAGATGAGCTTCACAGGAGACTTATCAAACGAACTCCTGCACAGATTCCCGGACAAACTAATAATAATCGCAAGACAAAAAAGCGGAGAAATGCGAATGTCATTAAGATCAAAACACAAACTACTCCCACCAATACTAAAAAAAGCATTGCATGGCTTAGAAGGCCATGGTGGTGGCCACGAACATGCTTGTGGTGCAAGTGTAAAAAAAGAAGACTTCAAAAAGTTCATAAGCAGACTAAAAAAAGAATTCTAGTGAGAGCAGGAAAAAGTTACATCAACAAGCTCTTCATCGTCAATAAAAGAACTTATTTCATTAACCTTAATCTTACATGACTCATCCACCAAAAATGTATCTCCCTCAAATACTCTGTCCATCACGTCCCCATCCAAAACAAACCGAGCAGAATTCTCACCAACCAGATCATCCTCAAAAAACTCATCAACAACGTCAATATCAACATTATAGTCCTTTCCAATCAAACTAACCTTATTATCATTATATTTATCATTCAATATCTTATTAACCTTATAATCCAAAGAAACCTCTATTAAATTACCTCCCCGCTCCCCAATTTCATTAATCACAATATCTTCTACTTTCAATACGGTATCATCACTTAAAGTAAATTTCTCCCCTCTAGCAAACGTCCATTCATCTTTGTTATTAACATTAAGTCTAACTTGAGCATCATTCCCGTTATCTCCAATAATCAAAACCTTAACTTCAAACACCCCTCCACTAATATCATACAACCTCTCCCCTCCTTCTTCCAAAGTCTCTTTTTTACCATTAATTGTAAATTCAACCATATCAGGAACATTATCTCTCCCCTTGTTCAGAACAATACTGTCAATCCCCAATTCCAGTCCCTTTTTAGTAAACTTCTCTCCAGCCCTCAAACTCCTTATAAAATCGTCATTAATCTCAAATTTTACAACCGCTTCAGGATTATGCTTGTCTGCAATTATCAAATTCTTCACATAATAGTCGTCCCCATCCACAACCAAATTATGAAGTTCTCCTTCTCCAAGAACCTTAGTCCTGTTATCAATTTCATAAACTAATTTGTCATTAGCCTTTCCTTTCCTGTTCACAATCAAATCCTTAATAAAAAAATCAGCTCCTTCTTTCTCAAATTTATCACCCACATTAAGCAAAGGAGTAATCTCTTGGTTAATATTTAACTTAACTCCAACCGGGTCAACGACTTCATTAATCATCAATACATTTAGTTCGAACCTTTTTCCATTAAACCAATATAGCCCACTCTGCCCTTCCTTTAACGTCTCTCTCACAATCTTAGAATTCTTAACCTTCCCTTCACAATCTACAGCACATGTCTCACCTTCACCAACATCACATCTATTATCCCCACATACCACAAATTGAAGTGAATTACATCCGACTACCACTAACACCATCACAACTACAGCAAGAAACAGATTATTATGCTCCCAGATTCCATTGCCCATACCTACTACAATTAGCGGGCCATTATATATTACTTGCCATTTTTTAGCAAAAACAGTTAAATTTATAACTGATTTCTATTTACTTTTACTTATGCGCTGGTGGTCTAATGGCTATGACAATGGCCTTCCAAGCCATTTATCCGGGTTCAAATCCCGGCCGGCGCATTCATATTTCAATATTTCTTACAAGGGTGCCTTTTTAAAAGTCCAGACCGGCACATTTTTCCCTTTACCTTTTCCATTACTTTTATAAACCAATATTGCCTCCTATTTCCTATGATAAGTATAATAATTCCAACATTAAACGAGGAAGAATTATTGCCAAACTTGCTTGAATCAATAGATAAGCAAACCTTCAAAGACTATGAGATAATCATAGCTGATGCTGGATCAAAAGACAACACAATTAGTATAGCAAAAAAACACAATGCACGTGTAGTCAAAGGAGGGGTTCCAGCAGTAGGTAGAAATAATGGGGCAAAGGCCGCAAAAGGAGACATCCTTCTTTTCCTAGATTCAGATTCAAGAATACCAACCGATTTTCTAGAAAAAGCAATAAAAGAATTCAAGGGAAGAAATTTGGGTTCTGCTACAGTTTCATTAATCCCTATTTCAACAAAATTTAGGGATAAACTAATGTACGATAGCTATAACGCATGGCAAAAGATGGTTCAATATGTTGACCCTCATGCAGCAGGAATCTGCATTTTCTCAAGAAAAGATATTTTTGATAAAACCAATGGTTTTGATGAAGGTATAACCTTCTGTGAAGACCATGCTTTTGTAAGAAAAACAAAAAGACATGGAAAATTCAGAGTGATAAACAATACAAAACTCTATAATTCTGTCAGAAGGCTTGATAGTGAAGGAAGAGCCAATATGGCATTAAAGATGATTTATACATCATTCTACAGGACATTCATCGGAGAAATAAAACAGAATAACTTCACATGGATACCTGGTTCTACTTCAGAAGATAAATCTAAACCTTCAAACTAACAACCTGACTGATATTATGCTCATTCATACTTACACCATACAAATTCTCAGCCTGAGAAATAACTCCATCATTATGTGAAATTACTATATACTGAGCTTTCTCAGCATACTGTCCAACCAATTTAGCAAATCTTTCTGAATTATGCTTATCCAATGCGGCATCAACCTCATCGAGTATATAGAATGAAGCTGGTTCATGTTCCTGTATCGCAAAAATAAAAGCAAGCGCAGTCATTGTCTTCTCTCCGCCAGACAAAGACCTCATATCCATAAATTTGTTTCCAGTAATCTTTACCTTAACACTCAACCCACCATCAAAAGGGTTATCAGGAGTTTCAAGCTCTAGATGCGCACTTCCTTTTGTGGATAAAGTCTCAAATATCTTTCCAAAATTCCCATTTACCACATCAAAATGTTTCATAAATAAACTTGTTTTCTTATCCTCAATCTCATCCATCATTCCAGTTACATCATCTTTCTCGCTTACTAGCGTATCTTTCCTCTCAACCAAACTATTAAACTCTTTCTCAACGTCCTCATAAATCTCTAAAGCCCTCATATTAACTGAGCCAATATCATTCTTAAGCTTCTCAAACTTACTTACCTCTCCCTTAAGCTGTTCCTCTGTCTTTTCAGTATCGATTTTAACTCCCTCATATTGTTCAAATTCCTGATTCAATCCAGCTAATATAGCACTCAACTCTGCATGCTTGATAGACAAAGTATTATTTCTAATCTCAATCTCCCTACTAACACCTAACTTTTCATTTATAACAGTTTCATTCTTTTGTATCTCATCACCAATCTCGCCCCTCTTTCCAAATAAACCCTTAAACTTAAGATAAAATTCCTTAACCATTTCTTCTTTACCAGCCAAACTAGTCTGTTGTTCTTCGGCAGATTTAACCAGTCCCGCCAATTCCTCCTTGAACTGTACTGCTTCCTTATCAATCAACTTTAATATCTCATTTGTCTTCTCTTTCTCAGGATTATAGATAGTATCAATCTGATTATCAATATTCTTAAGCTCAGAATCAACCTTAATTACCTCTTCATTTATCAGATTCAGCTTCTCATTATAAGTATTCAACTCAGCAACTAAAGTAGGACTCCTCAGTTGATTAATAACCACCTTAAGCTTCTCCCTCTCAACCTTAACCGCAGCCAATTCTTTATTTTTCTCACTTATCTTATCTTGTTCTTCATTTATCTGTCCTTCTAACTTAGTCTCCTTATCCTTCAATTCATCTTTCTGTTTAATAGAAATATTAACATCTCCTGCCTCAAGATGTAAACTCTTCTCAGTCTTGATAATCTCCCCTTCTAAATTCGCCTTTTGTGCCCTAAGCTCTACAATCTTATCTTCGTTCTCTTTCCTTGTTTTCTCAAGTGTACTAATCACCCCCTCTTGCTCACCAACAATACCATCGTACTCATTAATATTATTCGTAACCTCTTTCTGATTAAAACCCATTCCCTGTTTCCGTTTACCCCTAAATCCACCTTGCATCACTCCACTAAATTCAGTAACATCCCCATCAACAGTAACCATCTTTGCTTTCCCAATCCCCAACCTTCTAGCAACATCAATATTATCCACAATCAGCGTATTTGCAAAAACATGAGAAAAAATCTTTTTGAATTTAGAATCATACTCAATCAAATCAGTAGCCAAACCATGACACCCTTTCGAATCAGAAAGACCCTTCACCTCAGAAAACGTCTCCTTCGCCTTAATCTTATTTATAGGTAAAAAAGTAGCCGTTCCAAGCTTATTTTGTTTTAGATATTTAATGCAACTCGAAGCAACCTTATCATCCTCAACCACTATACTCCTTATCCTAGGACCAGCAGCAACCTCTAAAGCAAGAGCATATTTAGAATTTACATCTCCAAGCTCAGAAACAGTTCCATGAATTCCAGCCATCTCTCCCTTCCTAGCAAGAATTTTCTGGACAGCAACATTGCCAGAAGCCATCTCCCTAATACTAATCTGTCTAGCACTTAATTTTGCAAGCTCTTCCGAAGCATTTTGTAATTTACCCCTCGCACTACCAAGCTGCACAGCTAACGAAGAATCCTCATTTAATCTCTTGTTCAACTCTAATGTAGAACTCTTAAACTCTTCCCTCTTCTTCTTAAGTCCATCTAATTCATCCTTATACTCCTCTTCAATCTGGGAAACCTTATTTATCTTCTCATCAATTGTATTTATCTGATGTAATATCCCATCTTTCTCCCTTATCAGATTATGTTGATTTTCCCTTAAACTATGAATCTCTTTTTGAAGTTCCTCACCTTGTTTATCTAACTCCTCAGTCTTCTTCTCAATTTCACCAATATTATCTAACTTATTCTTTTCTTTAAACTGCTTAACCTTCCCCTCAATAATTCCCTTCTCATTCAACTGCTCTGTCTTCTGTGAGCCAATCTCTTCTTTCTTCTTGCCTAATTCATTTAATTTCTCATCAATTTCTTCAACTGCCTTCCCAATATCCTTCTTCCGTTGGTCTATCTTAATAAGCTCATTCTTAAGAGTCTCAATCCTAGAATTCTTCTTAGTAATCTCAATCTTTAGATCTTCAACTTCTTTATTGAGTTTAACCTGCTCTACTTCCCCTTTCTCTTCTATCTCTTTAGTTATTTCTTCTATCTTATTCCGTTTCTCTTCATTCCCCTTCTTAAACTCATTAATCTTTCCATTTATCTCCCCTAACTCATTATTTCCTTGATCAAGTTTTTCCTTAAATCCTTTTCTATCAACTTCTTTTTTATCTATCTGTAATTTTAACAAAGATGCCTTATTAATATTAATTTGGTCCCCCATATCCTTAAACTTCAATGCCTGGTCCCTATCCTTCTTAAGCTCCCTCAAGTAAGTATTTTTCTCAGTCAGTACAATCTCAGCTTCTTTCAGCTTCCCATCAACCCTCTCAAGTTCCCTCACTGCTTTTTGTTTCTTCTCCTCATAGACTGATATTCCAGAAATCTCTTCAATAAGGCCCCTCCTATCCTCTGGCCTCATCTCAACAAATCTTACAATATCTCCCTGCAATATAATATTATACCCGTCTGGGTCTATCTTAGCAACTGAAAGTAAGTCAATAATCTGTTGTCTTGTTCTTACCTTGTCATTTATCTTATAGATACTCTGACCATTCTGCCTTACAACACGAGTCAACTTTACTTCAGAATCTTCAGTTGGAAACCTTTTGTTAGAATTATCAAAATAGATGCTAACTTCTCCTTGCTTTGACTGCTTTTTATTTTTACCACCATTATAGATCAGATTAGCTGATTTCTCAGCCCTCATAGACTTAGCAGAACTCTTACCCAAAACAAAGCATAAAGCATCTAAAACATTACTCTTACCAGAACCATTAGGACCAAGTACGCAATTATAATTAGTATTGAACAAGATTTCAGTATGTTTGGCAAAACTCTTAAAGCCATTCATCACCATCTTATTGATTCTTGTCATATTTTTAAACCTAAACAATGAAATTTATAAGTTTTTTGTTCAATTTCCCTCATTTCTTGCCCAGAATACTCTCAATTACTTTTTTATCCTTTTCTTTCCCCTGAACCAATAACTTCCCACTTTTATACAAAGTTATCGTACAAGCCCCTTTTAACCTAACAGATTCATAAGGGGTCTTCACAGGTATAGATTCATATCCCAAATGCTCCAATTTCTTAAGTTTATCAAGCAGGCCTTTGTCTTTATTCTCAACTTTCTCAATAGACTTTGAAAATGAACCTAATTTCATCTGATTCTTCCTATCTGCCATCTTTCTGTAAGGCATCCAACTCTTCCTAAACAACTCCTTGTGAACTTCAAAGTTCTTCTCCAAAAAGTCAGCAGTCTTAGGATCAGACATATATCCAGAACCAAAATCCTTCTTAATCTTCTTCTTAATCTTCTCAATCTCATTATCCCTAGTTACTTTAGCAAGAATAGAAGCAGCACTTACAGATGGATAGTTTAAGTCTGCCTTATGCTCCAATACTAGTTCAACCCCCTTAACATTAATATATTTTAACAAATAAGCCTTAAAAGCAGGAATATTATTACTCGGAGCATCAATTATTGCCTTATCTGGTTTAAGAAAATTAATTATCTCAGCAATTTTCCTTCCTTCCAACCAATTCAAGTTCAAACCATCGTGGCCCTCCACAGCATTATCAACTTCTTTAGGCCCCACAGAAATAATTTTATACTTTTTAGCTACCTTGACTATTTCCTTATACAAACTTTCCCTTCTGTCTTTTGTCAATAATTTAGAATCCTTCACACCAAGTTTTTTCATATCTGCTTCATCTTCTACTAAAACTCCAGCCATAACTAAAGGACCCAAAAGTGGTCCACGACCTGCCTCATCAATACCGCACATTGTTACCATCTAAACACCAACGTTCATTACAAAACTTATATTATGTCAAAAACCACCATGCTAAAACATGGTGGCATGTTTCACATGCCACTAACATGTTAGATGGTTTTTGAGCATACTCAGAATACCACCTATGTAAGTCGTGATTTACGTAGTAAATCACCTTTCTTTAATAACAGTGGTATTCTGATATATAAATATTGCCAAACAAAAAATATTTAAAGTTAATACATAATAAAAAACTCCATGGAACCAATCCAAGTAATAGGAATAAACGTATTAGATGATAAAGAGCAGGAAGCTGCAAATACCCTAATAAATGGATACTATGAGAAAATTGCAAGAGAACTTAAGAACGTAACTTCCGTATCAGTCCATCTAAAAGCTCATTCAAAAGGCGGCAAAAAGAAATACGACATCAGGATTAAAGCATTAGCTCCAACAAGAGTCTTTGAATCACAAGAAAGCGACTGGGACTTAGCAAGAACCCTACATAAAGTTTTCAAGAACGTTGAAAGACAGATTCAGCATAAATTACACACTGATGAACAAAAGCTTTGATTAGAATTCTAAAAAAGAAAAAATAGCGGAGAGTGGATTTGAACCACTGACCTTTACCCTTAGCATACGCCAATATGGGTGTCTAAGGCTCTAACAAACCGTATGAGCCCATCGGGCACTCCTGACTGCCCTACTCCGCTATACCTTAAGAGAACTTTATTTCATTTATAAACCTTTTGTCACCCTTATTAAACTACTTAGTCAGCAATAACTTTATTTTAAATCTCACAGTTTAAATCATTTAGACATGCTTCAACTATTAAATTATGATTTCTTACTACAACCCACTGGACATGGACCCTCGGAAGATATATAAATCATTTAAATAGTCTCAACAGAGAGGGAATGGTGATTTAAAATGTTAGAAAAATTAAATTCAAAGATTGCAGAACTGATTGGTATGCATACTGGAGATGGAACATTGTACCGAACCAATACTGGCACTGTTTGGGAATTAAGAGGGGCCCTTAATGAAAAAGACTACTATTATGACAACGTCATACCTCTTCTGAGTTCAATATTTAACAAAGAATTTAAACCAAAATTCAGAAGTGGAGGGAAAAATGGTTGTTTTGGGGTTCAAATATGTAAAAGAGAGGTTACTTCATTTTTTATCGATTATGGATTTAAACCCGGAAGAAAAACACATACTGTGAGGATTCCTGATTATATAAAAAAATCAAATAAACAAGTAAAATTAAATTTTATCAAAGGATTATTTGATACAGACGGATGTTTAAGATTTGACAAAAACGGGACAAATAGAAATTGTTATCCCAAAATAGAATTTGGATCTGCCTCTGAAAAGTTAATTGAAGACTTATCTTTATTATTAAAAGAACTTAAATTCAATAATTATACATGGAAAAGTAGAAATATCTCGAAACTATGTATCGCTGGGAAAATTATGCTTAAAAAATGGATAAAAGAAATAAAGCCCAAAAACCCAAAACATTTAAATAAATATGAAACGTTCCAAAAACTAGGTTATGTATTACCAAATGCCGAGGTGGCACAACCTGGTACTGCGCAGACATAATGATATGGCGTAAGATTGCTACATAGGTTGTAAAAATCCTGTTTCCTTACGGATTTGGGGGTTCAAATCCTCCCCTCGGCGTTTTATTTTCTTCTTACTTCCGCAACAATAACTAGTTCATAAAGTTGCGGCAGGGAACTTTACGTTCCCTACAGAGGTCTATCGGACGAAGTCCTTAGGTTGCAAATCAACCCCTCGGCGTTTTTTTCATTTCAATTCAGTATAAAACTCTTTATTTCAGATTTTCTTTCATTATCTTTATGAAAGTTCATGTTAAAAGATTCTAAAAGAATAGATATAAGTTTAATCAAGAGGAGGTAATTTCATTTTCCAGATTGAGGTAAGTCAGGTTTAATAAACTCCCAATGATTACCTTCAAATTGCATTGGATACTTTGGAGTAAGCTCTTCATCTTTGTATCCATCTCCTTTAACCCTATGATATCCGCCACCTTGCCTAACGAAAATAAGATTAGTTACCTGCTTAGTATAAGGCGGTCGCCCGGACGTTTCAGCATATTGTTCTAAATGTGCCAATCCACTTTTTAATTTATTAATAACATGACTTGCTTTATTATAAAAATGTCCAAGAGATTTATCTTTATCCTCCGGAGTCGCCATACTATAAACAATGATCCTATCATGATTGTCCCAAGGTCCTTTTCTATTACTCCTCATAGGGATATGTGCAGGTGAACTTTGAGACATTATTTTACCCTCAAAATGGTCAAAGTGTCTGTCTAATATTTGCAATACAGTAACCAAAACCTCAAAAAATCCTTCCTTATTTGGATGGATGAAAATTTTAAAACATCTCTGACAAAATCTATCAATATGCCAAGAAGGTTGCGCTTGCTCACTGCAAATATTCATAGGATGGCCCTTCCCATAATGAACCCATCTTGGTTGTTTCTCAAAATCTCTCCACTTTTCTCCTCCCCTTACAAATCCAATTTTATCTAAAAGAGCAATAACTGTTTGATTAAAATCCGAAAATGCCTGTTCACCTAAAGCTTCAATTTCAGCTCTAATATCAGGTTGGTGAGATAAGCCTTTTACTTTTATCTCTTTATCACCTTCATAATGTAAGTACCTAAACGTTAATCCAGATGGGAGTTCATCCCCTGGTATTCTAAACATGATATTGTCATTATCTTCCAAAACCTTACTTTTGACTCGTTTTTGATTAATGAATGTTCCATTTGTACTATTATCCTGAATTACGTATCTTCTCCCCTTTTTGTCATACTTGATCATTGCATGGATTCTTGAAACACCTTTAAAGTGTGAAGGAGTCTTAATATCTCCTGCTCTTCCAATGGTAATTGGTCTATTTCTTGGTAGAACGTGATGTTTTCCATCAAAACCCACAATTATAGCAAGTATTGGGTGAAATGTAAATTCTATTCCGCCAATGCAAATCTTCTCAGTATCGCTAATAATATATCGTCCTTGATGTTGTATTTTGCCTAAATATATTATTTCACAATCAGGCTCAACTTCAATATAAAAAACATTATGTCTGATATCATAATAGATTTTTGCATGTTTTAGAGAAACATTAGGAGATGGCAATACAATATCATTTGATTTTGATCTTCCAATTGTAGTAACTCGTTTTGTTAACTCAAAGTCTCCACTATGGCATGTGAGAATTGCTATTGGTTCTTCTTCTTCGTGTTTAAAGAACATACTATGTTTTAGAAACCAAGAGTTATAAATAACTACCGTTTTTTACTTTCCCTTAATTTAAATAACAAAGCTTTTAAACAAATAACTTCTAATTTATTATATGAAAAAGAGAATCTCATTACTAATCCTATTGCTATTATCCCCATTCATCCTAGCAAACGAATACTACAATTCAAACATCCTACTAATAGAATTAAACATCTCATCAGACATGGAAATAGTACCAAAATACCCCAATTACAACATAGAATATGTTTCAGCAAACCTTTCATTCTACCCTTACGAAAACTACAGACAAAAGATACTACAAATAACAACAACACCCAAATCAAGAGTAAAGCAAAACACAGCAGAATTCAAATGGACAAATCCTTCTGAAAAAAAGCTACAATTTAGTGTAAACTCAGACATAAAAACATATAACAAGTATAAAGAAATAAAAGAAAAAGTACAATTTCCAATAGCAAATATTCCAGATGAACTAATAGAATTCATATCGCCATCAGAAACAATCGACTCTGACAAAAGAGAAATAATCAAATTAGCATCCCAGTTAGCGCAGGGTGAAGACGACTTATTTATTGTAGAATTCAAGATAGGAGAATGGGTTAAAACTAATATTGATTATGATTTAAGCACATTAACTGCTGAAGTTTCCCAAAATGCTTCGTGGGTCCTAAAATCAGGATATGGTGTTTGTGACGAACTAACTAACCTTTTCATAGCAATGAACAGAGCATTAGGAATTCCTGCAAAATTCATCTCAGGAGTTGCATACACTAATTCATCAGATGCTCCAACAAACTGGGGACTGCATGGATGGGCTGAAGTCTATTTCCCGGGGCACGGGTGGATTCCTTTTGATGTAACATATGGAGAACTTGGCTACATAGACCCATCACATATCAAACTAAAAGAAGCATTAGATACAAATACTCCATCCACAAAGTACCAATGGTTAGGGAGTAATGTTGGACTTGACACCCAAAAGTTAAATGTTGATGCCTCATTAAAAGAACACACTGGGAAAACACCAGACACTTATTCCATAAATGTAATCTCAACTAAGGATTCAGTAAGCTTCGATTCATTTAATCTTATTGAAGTTCAAATTGAAAATTTAAAAGACTATTACACATCAACCGAACTTTCAATTTCAAAACCTAAAGAAGTCAGCCTAGCAGACGATGAGAATAAAATAGTCTATCTAAAACCAAAAGAGAAGAAAAGTATTTTTTGGCCAATCAAGGTCAGCAGCAAACTAAATGACAACTACATCTATACATTACCAATAGAAATACTAACTTCATCAGACAATCAATACTCCACCTCATTTACATCTACTGCAAGTAGCACATCATATTCCCTTGAAGATATGAATCTAATAATCGAACAAAAACGAGAAGAAACAGAAAAAGTCTATTCCACTAATGTAGATTTAAACTGTTCAGTTGATAAAGAAGAACTATACATGTACGAAAGTACAGAGTTACATTGTTCAATTAAAAACATTGGAAATGTCCTGCTAGAAAACATCAAAATTTGCTTAAAAGAAAACTGTACTACACTAGATCTTGGAATCTCTCAAAGAGAAAACATTGATTTCAACATAATACCAAAACAAACCAACAAACAAGATTTAGTAGTCACCGCAATAAATGAGGACATATCAAAAACTTCATACACAAAAGTCAATATATTAGACGAACCTTCAATTGAAATAAACAACCTAACTTATCCTCACATAGTAACTTACAAAGATGAATTCCCAGTTTCGTTTTTAATAAAAAAGATATCGCACTCAACCCCAGTAGATATCAAGATTATACTTGACCATGGAGGAATCAGAAAAGAGTGGGAGATTAACCAATTAACTAGTGATAAACGATTTATCATAAACCTCTTAGGAAACAATATGGATATAGACCAAAACAATTATCTTATCTTATTATCTTACAAAGATAAAAACGGAAAGATATATGAAAAAGAAAAAGAGTTCTCAATTGAACTTGTAGATGTATCATTCCTCCAAAAAATTGAAATATTCATTAAAAATATAGGTAAATTTTTTATTATGCTAACTCAAGGATAAAGAATAACTATATAAATGTCAAAAACCATCATGCTAAAACATAGAGGCATGTGGAATATGCCACTAACAATATTAATGTGGTTTTTGAGCATGCTCAGAATACCATTCAGTATATTGGAGGTTTACACAGTAAACCACCCTCCTTAAAAATAGTGGTATTCCGACATGTAAGAAACAAATGTAAAACAAAATGCAAAGAATAGAAAAGTTAATCCCAGACACATCTGTTATAATTGAAGGGATCATCTCAGAGAAAATAAAAAACAACGAATATGATATAAAAGAAATTGTCATTCATGAAGCAGTTCTGGCAGAGCTTGAACACCAAGCTAATTTAAACAAGGCAATAGGATTTCTAGGACTCGATGAAATAAAAAGAGTTAAAGATTTAGCAAAAGACTTTGAATTAAAGTTCGAAGGCGCAAGACCTAATGCAGTAGATATAAAACACGCTTCATTAGGTGAAATTGACGCCCTGATTAGACAATTAGCATGGGAATCAGGCGGAACCCTACTCACATCAGACAAAATCCAGGCAAGAGTTGCAGATGCAAAAGGGATGAATGTAATCTATATAGAACCTGAGCAAGCCATAAAGAAGATTCAGCTTGAAGGATTTTTCGACGACAAAACAATGTCAGTTCATCTAAGAGAAAATGTCTTACCTTACGCAAAAAAAGGTTTTCCAGGAAAATGGGAATTCGTCCCACTAAGAAAAGAGGTCCTAAAAGAAGATGAAGTTCAAAACATCTCAAGAGAGATTATCGAGGAAGCTAAACTAAGAAGAGATAGTTTTATCGAAATAGAAAGACCTGGCTCAACAATAGTTCAATTAGGCCCGTACAGGATTGTCATAACAAAACCTCCTTTCTCGGATGGTTGGGAAATTACAGCAGTTAAGCCAGTTAGAAGATTAAGTATAGAAGATTATGAACTCAGTGAAAAACTGATGACAAGAGTGGCCAAACAAGCAGAAGGAATTTTAATTGCCGGTGCTCCTGGAATGGGCAAATCAACTTTTGCACAAGCATTAGCAGAGTATTATTCCACCCAAGATAAAGTAGTAAAAACAGTAGAAGCTCCAAGAGACCTAGTATTATCAGATAAAGTAACTCAATATGCAATCTCCCATGGAGATGCACAAGAAATCCACGACATCCTCCTCCTGTCAAGACCAGACTATACTATCTTCGATGAAATGAGAAACACTTCAGATTTCCAGCTTTTCGGGGACATGCGT
The DNA here is from genome assembly GCA_964566535.1 of uncultured Methanosarcinales archaeon. Lineage (GTDB taxonomy): Archaea > Nanobdellota > Nanobdellia > Woesearchaeales > CAZOXR01 > CAZMIO01. The sequence continues at coordinate 131,128 of CAZMIO010000002.1, forward strand.
CTAGCTGGTGTTGGGATGGTAGGAGTTGTTCATGCTACAAATCCGATTGATGCAATCCAAAGATTTATCGGAAGAGTTGAGATGGGAGTTATTCCCCAAATTATTGACACAGTAGTCTTCATAAAAGACGGAGTTATAAACAAAGTACTTAGCCTAAAGATGACCGTAAAAGTTCCAAACGGAATGACGGAAGCAGACTTAGCCCGTCCAGTAGTAGTAGTTAATGAATTTGAAACAGGGCAATTAAGTTACGAAATTTATTCCTACGGTGAACAAACAGTGGTAATACCAGTAGAAAGCGGCCAAGAAACCAAACCAGGAATTCATAAGTTAGCAGCATCCCCAATAGTAGAAGAATTTCAAAAATATTGCGACAATCCAGAAGTAGATGTCATCTCAAACAACAAAGCAGTTGTAAAAGTCCCAGAAGACTGCATCTCAAGAATCATAGGTAAACAAGGACAGCACATTAACAAAATCGAAGAAAAATTAGGTATCAGTATAGATATCCAATCACAGGAAGGAACAAGTAGCAGCACCCCAAGAGAAAAAGGGGAAGAACTTCCCTACAACCTTGAATTAAAAAGCAAATTCATTGTCTTCGACATAGGTGTTGAGAATGAACACAAAGATATTGACATTTATGTAAACGAAGAATATCTTTTAACAGCAAAATCAGGAGCAACTGGTTTAATAAAAATAAAAAAGAACAACAACATAGGAAAAATCCTCCTCAAAGAAAGAAGCAAAGGAAATGATATCTTACTATACGGATAAGAACAAATAATCCACACATTATTTCTGTTTTTTAATTTCAAACCTCATAAACTTCTTACAGTCCAAACAAGAAATAACAACTTTACTCTTCTGTAACCTCACTCTACTATTCTTACCTTGAACCAAATAACTATAGCAATGCTTGCAAAACCGACGTTTAAACTTCGAAGGAATCCTAACCTTATATTTCATAGCTATTTTACGGGCTAAATGAACGTATCTATTAGCCAGCTTAGCATCCTTACTAAAAACTCCCTTAGCCTCCAAAAATAGCTTAGAAATCCTCTCTTTAGCTATATCTTGTTGATACTTCGGCTTCCCTTTATACTTTCTTTTCATAAGCTATATTAAAAACAACCTTTATAAATATTTTAGCATTATTCAGTCAAATGTTCGAGTTTATTAAGAAATTATTTGCAAAAGAAGAAGAAGTTCCTAAAGAAGAGCTAAAAACAGACCAGTTACAAGAATGGTTTAGCTCAAAAACTAAAGAAATATTCAAAGAATTAGACACTGAAATAAGCAACACTAAAGACAAAATAAGCGAAATAAAAGAAAAAACGTTAACTAACTTAGAAACCCTAAAAACTGCCCAACTACAAAACCCAAAAATTCCTTTCAGAGCTATACAAATGATGGAAGGAAACAGAGATGCGTACATAAGAAAAATAGAGATTTTTCTAAAACAGATAGTCATAGACAACGAATACAATAAAGTTCTAGAATTCTGTAATTCATTCGGAAATACCCTAAACAATTTAGGAAGTAACACAATAAAACAATATCAAATAATGCAGGAATTCTTTTCAAATGAATCAAGAGCAGTTGCAGAAAACATAAAAGAGTTTGACAACCAAATAAAAGAATTAAGGAAAAACATAGAAGAAAAAAACATAAGCAAAATTAACGAAATCAGTGAACGTGTCATCTCACTAAATAACCAAATAAAACAAAAGAGTACATTAAGCCAGGATATGACTGATTTAGAAAATTCAAGCAGCAAGCTAAATAACTTAAAAGAAACATTCACCAAAAATATCCAAAATCTAAAAAACTCAGAAGATTATTCAAAATTCAATAAACTTAAAGAAGAAAAAGAAGAAACCCAAAAAGAGTTTAGCAATAACAATTCAAGACTATCTCAATCATTCTCAGTACTAGAAACAGCATTAAAAAAATATCAGAGACTAGCTTTCGAAAACCAAAAATTAATAGAAGATTACCTCAAAGATCCAATAACTACAATTCTCAACGACAAAGAACTAAAAATAATATCCATCCTAGAAAAATTAAGTAGCTCAGCAGCAAATAATGAAATCGAATTAAAAGATAGAAAAAAAGAAAAGACAATAGAAGAAATAAAAACCCTAACTAAAGACTTCTTCGAAAGTTTCATAGCCAAACATAACAACTTAAAAAACAAACTTTTAGAAATCAAAGAAAAAATTGAAAATAACCAAACAAACAAAGACATTGAAAAATCTCAAACCGACCTAAACAAAACAAATGAAGACATAATCAATTGCAATACAAAAATATCAAAAACAAAAGAAGAATTAAGTAAAATAAACATAGAAGAAATAAAAAAACAACTAGAAAAAGAATTAAACGAATTGCTAAAAGTTAACCTCTCTTTGGATTAAAATAAATAGGTAGAAATGGCCCATGGTGTTTATCTGGAACTATTGTTAAAGTGATAATGGCATTCCTCATTAAGACTTTACCATTCTCTAGCATCCTATACCTTCGAACTATTTCAAAACTCAAAAAACCTTCTCTAGTAATATTCACCCCAATAATATTTGTACTCCTTTCAAGTCTTCGTTGGGTAACATTCTGAAATTTTACTTTCCCTTTGGATTGTACTGCAACTCCACCAAATCTATCGTATTTCTCTATAAATGCATCTACAATTTGTACTACGTTCCTAATTGGCTCAAATTGTTGAGTGCCTTTTGAAACTTCCCTATCCCATTCTTCACTTACATCAATATTATTAGTAATACTAGAATAAACAATAATACGATATTCATTAGATAATCTTCCCCTTATTAGTCTCTTTAAACACAACGCAGCCTTATCAGGCGGAGCACCCATAAATTCCCTCCATAGACCCTCATCAAAAAACCCATTAGCTTCAAGCCAATGTTTTATACTATCATTATAAGCATTAGCCAAAGCCTTATCATATCTACCCATCTCATTTCTGGCTCCACCCCTACTAACTAAACCACCCATTGTAACTCCTACGCCTTCAGAATACGCTCGATTTGACATGACTATACGTACAATATTATCAATACTTCTCTGAATATGGGCAATTTTTGCAAAATTCGTAACATAAGGTATTTTTGCCCCTTCAATAACTAATGTTGCCATAGCATTTATACTAGAAAGAAGAAAAATCAAAGAAACAAACCTAAAACAAAAATGCCCCTGGCGGAATACCATTAATGAGGTAATACGTTCTAAACTACTTCTAAATATCATCCCCACTTCTTGCCTAATTGCAAGTTTGATAAACTTTCTAAAGTTAAAACGTAACAGTTTCTTAATTAGCCCCCTAAAAACCATTTTCTCAAACTTAGAAATCTCGCTTAAATTACCTTCCCTTAACATTTCAAAATATAGTGATCCATATATTTCAGAGTATAGCTCCCTATAAACTTCTTGCATTGGAACATATTTCCCAGGTAAATTCCTCTTAATCACAGCAGATCTATCAAGAACAGGTTTTAATCTTTCAAATAACTTAATTTTAATTAATGGTTCATCTGAATTAAGCTGTGAAGAATAAGTTTGAAAATATTTTTGCAATGCCGTTTCCAACATTCGATTATATCTTTTATACACTTCCCTTTTATCAACCATAAAATAAAAATTATAAAAATTAGTATATAAACTTTATTATCCCATTATCAACTATCAGTTAAAATAATCCTTATTACCTTTCAAAGCTTCTAAAGCATCTAACGTACCTGTCGTATAAAGTGCAATAGCAGCTCCTCCTCCAGTTGAAATAACACTATTAGCTAATCCTTCAGAAGCAGTAATCGAATCCCCACCACCCACAATAACATAAGCATTTTTACTAACTGTTTTCTTAAAATCTTCAGTCCCCTTAGCAAAAGGATGTGCCCCATTAACTTCAGCATCACTTATCCCAATATTACCAAACCAGATTACTACTTGCGCCTTTTCAATCTCTGCCTTAATATCATCATCAATAACAATATCCGTTATCATATATCCATTAGGAACCCCATCATCAACAGAGATTTCCCTATAATCAGAAAAATCCCCTTTCTTTGCAATAACAACTCTCTTTGCAAGCAATAAATTCCCTACCTCTCCAGACAATTCCTTTCCTTTTCCAGTATAGTCTTTGCCCTTCTCTTCTATTAGCGAATCACCAACAGCAATTCCTTTTCCAGCAATTATGATATTATAAACAGCGCCACCAACCAAAACAGAATCAACAGCCTTATAGAGATTACCAACCGCTTTTACTTTCTCATTTAACTTTTTTCCACCAATAACTAAAAGCCTATGCCCTTCCTTTTTCCTAGCCTCTTCCCACAGCCTAAGTTCCTTATCCATAAGTAACCCTGCTGCAACTTCCTTACCCTGGGCAATCATCTCAAGAGGAACACCAACTGGTGAAGCCTGAACCCTATGCGCAACACCAAACCCATCAAAGACAAAAATATCTCCATAACTAGCAAGAGTCTTAGCAAACTCACAATCATTATCAAGCTCTTCTTTATACAACCTTAAATTTTCAAGTAATAAAACCCCTCCATCCTTCAACTCATTTACCATTGTTCTCACTTCATCTCCTACACTATCAGGAGCCATCTTAACATCCATCCCCAATAATCCAGAAAGATGTTTTGCAACAGGTGCAAGTGAATTATCCTTCTTTACATCTTCAACACTTTTCCCCCCACTCAGTTCGTCCTGTGGTCTTCCTAAATGCGCGAGAAGTATTAATCTAGCATTTTTCTCAAGAAGATATTTTAAAGTGGGTAGTGATTCTTTAATCCTAGTATCATCGCCTACCTCTCCTTTGTTTAATTTAACATTAAATTCCACCCTTACTAAAACCCTTTTACCAGAAACATCTAAATCTTTAATAGTTTTATATTCCATCTAAACCACCTACAATACCTAATATTAACACCAATATATAAATTTTATTTACTTTTCTTTAATTTACTCCTAGCCTTCCTCAACAACTCAATAAACCATGAGCTCTTCAGGTCAATTGCCTTATAGGGACACATTTCATGACAGCAGTAACAATGTATACATTCTTTCTTCTTAACAAAAACAACCTTATCCTCTCCATCACCTTTAACCTCAATAGTCTTCACAGGACATACCCTAACACAAATCATACATTTCTTGCACTTATCAACATCAATAAATGGGTAAACCATTGCATTCCTAAAAACAAGATCATGGAAAAACTTAGGAACTTTAGTTGCAGCTCTTGTTGGCTTCACATAATCAATCTTAACAAACTCCCCCACAATCTCAACATCATCAAAACTACTAAATATTCCCCTCTCAACAGCATACTTAGTTGTAGCTACTTCCTCAGGCTTAAAACCAATTATCTGTTCCGCAACAATATCAAGAGCAATAGCATTCTTAGAAGCAAGTAGCAACCCGGTCTTCTTAGGGGTCCCTCCAGAGCCAGGACCTTCCCCCTCTAATCCAAGAATGCCGTCCATGATAGTCAGTCCAGGTTTAATATGCTGATAAATATCCAACAACAAATTACCAAATTTATCTTCATCTTTAGCTATCAAGTGACATTGCTGCTTCAGCCCACCAGGTAATGTCCCTAACAAATTTTTTACCCCGCCAGTGTACCTCATTAATTCATGTGTCTTTAATTTAGGCATATTAATTACCAAATCAGCCTCAAAAATAGGCATCGCAATATTAATCTCTTTCAAAACCTTCGCATCAGTATCATTAATCTTTTTAATTTCAGCTTCCTCAAATGGCAGCAACTTAGCATTATATTTTTTGGCAACTACATCCATTCCTGAAATCTCCAACGCCCGTTTAGTTCCCCCATCCATATACCACCCAGAAGATTCCCCAATAATTATTTCGCATCCTTTCTCCTTCAATATTTTACAAACAGCATCAACAACAGCGTGGTGAGTCGTAATCCCAGTCTCTGGCCCATACTGACTCAAAACATTGGGTTTAATCAAAACTTTCTTTATCCCCTCAAAACTAAATCCAATATCCCCTATTGCTTTCTTAACAGAATTAAATACCCTTTCCTCGTCGTAGTCCTCACATTTTACAATAGAAACCTTCGTCTTCATAGAGAAAAAGAAAAACTAAGCTTATAAAAAATTTATTATCTTATTATTCGTCAGTATACTATTTACTATACTGGTTTACATAATAGAAACATTTATATACTAGTTATCATATTAAGTATAATATGGTCATATTGTATGACAGATTTAACCTCCCGGAAGATATCTATGAGGTTATCTTCGCGACAAAACAGCAGGTTACAGTAGCTAAACTGCTAATCGAAATGATCAAAGAAAACGACGGCGAGATAGGTAAGACTGAAATGTCTCTTTTCGCAACAAAACTTCATGAAGGAAAGTTCATCACAGACCAACTTGACGATCCAGCCTACAAAGGCAAAAAAGTAAAGATATCATACAACAAAAGGCAATTTTACGATCGGATATTAACTCCGATGAAAAGTATGGGCATGATTGATTATGACCTATACAAGAAGACATACAAATTAAGTGATAAATTTAACAAAGATATGAAACAAATCGGAATGATGTGGGAATTAGAAATGAGAAGAGAACTTCACACAATAAAAAAGAAGTGATATTTACCGGCTCCCTATTGGAATCTTCTTCTCAACCACCCCCACTTCAACCAAAAGGGAGCCACCTCCTAATTATTCCTCGCAAGGGAAAAAGAGGTGAGGAAAAATTATATCATCGAGGCCGGTTAAGGGAAGCAAAAAGCGCTAACCTGCCTCATTCCCCATTCAAAAAATGAAAAAGAAAGAAAAACTAAAGATTTTATTTTACGGATTCTTATTAGGTCTCCTTCTAGCAATCCCTTCAAGAAATTACACTAACATATTATCCTCCACATTAGATCCAATAAAAAGTATTATATAACTAAACTTCTACCAAACAATTTATGCAAATTACTGAAAAACAAGCAATAGCTATTCTAAAAAAACATTCTCCAACTGAAAGAGTATTCAAAATAATCCTAGCCCATTCTAAAGCAGTGCAAAAAAAAGCACTAAGTATTGCAAAGAAAGTACCTAAAATAGACCTCCATCTAATAAAAATTGGATCATTACTGCATGATACAGGCAGAACAAAGTTTACCCTTGGAGAATTCTCAATAAAACATGGAATCGAAGGCGCCAAAATTCTCAGAAAAGAAAAACTTCCAAAATGCGCAAGAATCGCTGAAAGACATATTGGTGTTGGAATCAGAAAACAAGACATAAAAAAACAAGCCCTCCCATTACCATTAAAAGATTATATTCCAAAAACAAGAGAAGAAAAAATAATTGCTCACGCAGACAATCTCATATTCGGAACAAAACCTGGCACATTAAATAAAGTGATAACAAGGTTCAGAAAAGAACTAGGAGAAAGCTACGTAAAAAGAATAAAAAAATTAGCAAACGAAATTAAAAGCTGGGAAAAATAACCCTACCTAATCCGTTTAACCTTCTTTTCCTTAACATATTTTTCATGAACAGGAATATCTGAGTCTTCATCTACCTCAAAGCCCTCTTCAGCTTCCTTCTTAAGTTTCTTTCTAATCTTACCAAGTTTATCATCCATAATATCACCTCTCAACCATCTTCAGAACCTTATCGAGTTTAAAACTATTCAAAATATCTTTTTTCTCGCACCATCCTCGACGAGCAATTGCAATTCCATACTTCATAAATTGTAAATGATTCACACTATGCGAATCAGTTCCAATAGAAAACTTAACTCCAACCTCCTTAGCCCGAAGAACATTGACATCATTAAGATCAGATCTGTCAGGAAAAGCATTAATCTCCAAAAAAACTTCCCTCTCCCTAGCCTTCTCAAAAACCTTCTCAAGATCTACATGATACGCCTCCCTCCTATTCACCAACCGACCAGTAGGATGTGCAAAAATGTTGATGTACTTATTATCAAGTCCTTTCAAAATCCTCTTAGTCATCACTTCATTAGAAGACTTAAACCCTGAATGTATTGAACCAATAACAATATCTAACTTTTTCAATATCTCTTCAGGAAAATCAAGTGTACCATCTGATTTAATGTCAACCTCAGAACCTTTCAATATCCGAATCCCCTTAAACTTCTTATTCAGCCTATCAATCTCACTAATCTGTTTCAACAACTTTTTCTCCTCTAGCCCATTAGCTATCCTTTGTGATTGTGAATGGTCAGTTATACAAATATAATCATAACCTAACTTAATCCCTCCTTTAACCATCTCCTCGATTTTATTTACTCCATCGCTATAATTTGAGTGAACATGCACATCTCCTTTAATATCATTATACTCAATCAACTCAGGAAGTTTTCCCTTCAAACCTGCACCTATCTCTCCCCTATTCTCCCTCATTTCTGGTTCAACATAAGACAATCCCAACTTCCCATAAACGTCCTCCTCAGTTTTACTAGCTACAACCCTCTTCCCCTTAAACACCCCATACTCACTTAGTTTCAACCCCTTACTAATAGCAATATTCCGGAGAGCAATGCCATGATCCTTAGAACCGGTAAAATATTGCATTGCCGACCCAAACACATCCCTACCAACAACCCTAACATCAACCTGAACCCCTCCCTTAAGAACAACACTAGCCTTTGTTTTACCTTTAGCCAACACCTCCATAACATCTGGGAACTTAACAAAATGCCCCATGACATTCTCAGCCTTAGACGAAACAACTAAAATATCAATATCCCTTACCGTCTCCCTCATACGCCTCAAAGAACCAGCAATCTCAACCCCCTGAACCCCATTTAACTTCTTCAAATATCCAACGATCTCTTCAGCAGTAGGATAAACATGACCAAGCAGCATCCGTCCCTTACCTTTCTTCAATAGCTCAATTCCACGAAGTATATCCTCTTCTGACTTATTACCCATTCCCCCCAATCCAGAGATTTTATGTCCTTTTGCAGCATTCTCCAATTGTTTGATTGTAGAAATCCCTAATTTCTCATAAAGCAACTTAGCCTTCTTAGGACCCATCCCTGGCACTTTCATAAACTCTTCAATATAATTTGGAACTTTCTTTTTCAACTTATCAAAATACTTCAATTTCCCAGTTTTCAGAATCTCCTCAATCTTCTCACCTATATGTTCACCAACACCAGGAATTTTCCTTAACTCACCTTTCTTAAAAATCTCCATAAGGTCAGAAGACAAACTCTCAATACTCTTAGCCGCATTCCGGTAAGCCCTCGGTTTAAAATCAATTCCCTGAATCTCCAAAATATCTGCAATCTCATAGAAAATATTAGCTATCTCTTGGTTCCCCATATCAAGAAATATAGGAACACTGACTTAAATATCTTTTGTATCCAAAACAATAAATTCAAAAAATAAATTATTTAAACTAGCAAAACATTAAACAAAAGATAATGCCAATTAGAAAACCAATCGTAGCAGGCCAATTCTATGAATCCTCACCAACCGAATTAGACAAACAACTAAACAATTGCTTCACGTCAAAATTCGGACCAGGAGATTTACCATTAAAAAAAAGAACAAAAGAAACCATAGGCGTAATAGCCCCTCACGCAGGCTATGAGTTCTCAGGACCTTGTGCAGCCTGGGCATACAAAGAAATAGCAGAATCTAAGTTCCCAGACACATTCATTCTTTTAGGTCTAAGTCATTCTGGCTACCCATCATGCGTATCCCTAAACGATTGGGAAACTCCCTTCGGAATTGTAGAAAATGACAAAGAATTCGGAAATGCATTAATAAACAGCTCCAATATCCCTCAAAACGAAGAAGCCCACAAGTCAGAACACTCAATTGAAGTCCAACTACCATTTCTACAGTTCATAAGTAAAGACAACCCCAATAAACTCAAAATAAGCCCAATTATTGTCTCCCCAGATATAAACCCAGGGGACATCGCTAAAAGTATCCACAATACCATAAAAACCCTCAATAAACAGGTAATAGTAATAGCATCATCAGACTTTACCCATTTTGGAGAACATTATAACTACAATCCATTCAAAGAAAACATAAAAGAAAACTTATACAAATTAGACAAAACAGCCATTGACCAAATCATAAACCTCAACAGCTACCGCTTCCTAGACCACATACAGCAAACAGGAGCCACAATCTGTGGAAAATACCCTATCGCCGCAATTATAGAATTATCCAACCTATTAAACGCAAAAAAAGCAAGATTACTCCATTACTACACATCTGGAGACATAATAAACAATTATTCTTCTGCAGTTGGCTATGGGGCTATTTCTATAGAATAATCTAACAAACTTAAATTAAATAAAAAATTAGAAAAAAATAAAAAAATTTAATGTTTTTTCTTGGTTTGTGCCGAGTAAATAATCACCGCAATGATTATTATCGCTACAATCGCTATTATTACCCAGATTGCTGTACTTATTGGTTTTACTGGCTCAGTAACTCCTTCACCTGACTCTCCAGGAGGTATATCTGTCGGTTCATCAGTAGTAGGCGTATCAGCAGGCGCTTCAGTCTTTGCCCCTTTCTTACTTCCAATTGCAAAGTAACTAAATCCTGGAGTGTTCGCAATATAAGTTGCCGTTAAGTCTCCACTCTCCAATTTATCGGTAGTCAACACATTCCACTTACCATCAACATACCTTAGCAATACAACATCGTCTTCTGCAACACCACTCTCTGCCAACCATACTTTAGTCACTTCAAACTTGATTGTCGCTGTATCCACATCACTATCAGCCAAATTTGTCTTAGTTACTTGCAAGTATTGATAGACCTTATCAGATGCTTCAGTCAATGATGAAGGCATTTCTTTTAAGCTCGCAACTTCAAGCTTCATACTAGTCAAAGCATTTGCTGTTGTAACTTTTACTTCCTTAAATGCAATCTTGTTGTTGGATATCTTCATACTAATGCTTTCTCCAGCCGCTAATGAACTCCATAAATGACTTGTCTTTGCTGCTACATTGTTTGCTTTTGCAACAGTAACTCCTCCACCTGTACCTGTAGTAGTGGTGTCATCACCTGATGAATCTTCTTCTCCTGCTGTAGTAAAGTTATACACTCCAGTTGTATTACATATTCCTGCTACATCACATACTTTAACTGAATAGTTTATGTATGACGATGGCGCCAGGCTTAAAGTTATTATAGGTTTCTTGGTAGTAAATGGACTACTCTGTGAAGTCACTATGCTACTTGTTGGAGACATCCCTACAGTATACCTTACGGATGCATTTACATACTCGTTAGATTCAATCCCAATAGTCGCACCAGATGAAGATATACTATCATTAGTGAGGTTTGTATATGTAGGCATTACACTATCTGTCACATTAAAGATATAAGCAGTTATGTTCTGGTTTCCTGCATTATCTGTAATGTTCAAAGTTATGTTATACATTCCCAATTTAGAGCTTGAGAAGTTTGCCAACCCGATAGGTAATAATGATTGACATGTATACAATGAAGTCCCACTCAATAATGATGGTGTTGTCATATCCACCCAACTTGTTCGTACTGAATCAGTTCCATCATAGTATGCACTTGTATTAATCATCCACTGACATGAACTTGTATCCTGTGATACAGTAACATTCAGTATAAATGCACTATCTCCCTCATTCTTTTGTGGATGATTTACAGTAACCGTTGGAGCCATCGTATCATTCACAACAACAACCGCCGAGAAACTCGGTACAAATATTGTTGAACTAATGTTATTTGTCACATTAAAGCAAGGTGTCGTTTTTGTAGGTGTATATGGTGTTGTTGCTCCACCAGTTGCAGTAGTACATGGATCTATTAATGTCCTAGATGAATAATCGGAGACATTTGTAAACCACATTGCCACAAACACTGATCCATTTATAATCCTAGCTTCTGAAAGATTATACCCTACTTCAACTCTTCCAAAGTACGCATTCGTATTAGGGATAAAGTCACTCATTGTACTACCATTGAACCTCACAAATCTCAGAACAGCTGCACTAAAGTTTCTCCTAATATTAAGTTCATCTATCTCTGCGTTGCTTGTAACAGTAAAGTTAAGATTCTGCCAACTAGCTTCTGATGCATTGATATCGTCAATAGTAACATTCACTGAACTAGTGGATGAACTATTCATCAACAATTTAATGTCAACCAAAAGGGTTTCGCTACTATTAATTAATACATAGCCTCCCTCTATAATTGCACCGTTACTAGCATTAGTTATATTCAATCCAGCAATGTGAGTATCCCCTAATGAGAGATTTAACTCAGACGCTTTCCCATCAACATCAATTGATCCCACTGTTGTAAATGTATACGTCGTTGCATTTGCCGTATTACCTACCGAATCATTTGCTTGTAAAGTAAGAGTATGCTTACCACCATAACTTACATTAATAGTGTAATTATAGCTCAATTTCTGATCAATATTGCCACCAACCAGAAGAGTATATGCTCCACCATCAAGATAATATCCGATTGATGAAAGATATGTTGTCTCAGTAGGAGTTGAAAAATTCAAACTCATATTCTCAGTAAACTCTACTCCCTCTATAGACGCAGCAGCAACTGACTCAATTGAGTTCAATGTAATATCTGGTGCATGCCTATCTAATCCAATACTATACGTTGTTGTATTCACACCACCTGCAGTACTTGTAGCCTTAATCATTATGTCCTTAGTACCAGAGGTTGCTGCTAAACACAAGGTATTATTGAATGGTTGGAAATCTGTATTATTTTGTACTGTAGCCAATGCGCTATTACAGCTTGTATTATACTGCAATGTCCTCAATCCAGAAGATGAACTGCTCACATTAATGGATACCCAAGCATAATTGGATATATTAAATGGCTGTAAACCTTCTGCAACACCAGAAACAGTTCCTCCCAATGATGTATTATAACCCAAAGTTATATCATAAGGAACACGCGTGTCAACTGTAAAAGTATAATTTACAGTCTCAATATTCCCCCATGAATCCTGAGCAGTAACAACCACCCAATGAGATTGTTCATCTCCTAAGTCAGTACCACAACTACTATGGAATATCTCTGGAGATGTGAATTGACTCCTATAGTCAGTCCCTTTAATTGTTGTCAAATTAGTCAAAGTAACTGGAACTGCTGCAGTAGTAAGATTAAGGTAATTACTACAATTCCCAGTTTGAGTCAAAGCTCCATCAATACTAATATTTGCAATAGTCAAATTCTGCTTCTCTGAAATATTCACTTCAACCCAGAATGAAGTAGAACTCATATTTGTTAAGTTTCCTCCAAATCCAGATGTATTTGAAGTCTGACTAATACCTACTTGTATAAGTGGCTTAGCACTATCATTTACCTGTACTATTAATACACCAGATGTATTAACGTTACCTGCATAATCAACTCCCTGCATTCTAAATGAAACATTATGTCCCGATTGGAAGCTGTCTGATGCATTAGAAAGTGCATAAGTAATATTGTAAACACTTCCATCACTAATATGTGATGCATTAGTATCATTTTGAACAGTCGTCCAACTATCTGTTGTATCATTATACATCTGCAATATTATATGCTTAACATCAGATGCAGCATCAGTAAAATTAATAAATGCAGTTATTGAAGATCCCTGTAGGATTCCAATATTATGGCCCGTATTATTGTTTGATACAGTATTATTCTCATTCCAATTTTGTATACTTGTGTTTGTAATATTCCATGCATTAAAGGTTGGTGCAACAGTATCCACTGTGAAATTTAATCGAGCCACAGTAATAGTCCGATTACTGTCAGTCACATTACCACTAATATTCCATGATCCATCAGATAAGTGAATCCCATAATCAAAAAGATTAAAGTAACATTCTACATGGGACGCATTCACTGGGTTTGTTGAACTAACATCAGACCTATCATAACATGCAGTTGTTAAGTTAGCTATTGTAAAGTTAAAAGGAGAGACTCCAGTAGTTCCTCCTTCAAAATCTATTCTTATCGAACTATTATCAATTCCAGTTCCAGCATCAGCAAATGAAATATTAATATATGTCCCATTATTACTAACATTAGTTCCTGAAATTGGGTAATTAAAAGTCACATTCGGTGCCACAACATCTTCTGACCCCAAAGCTCCTGAGAAATGATCCATATAGATGTAAGAGTTGCCATCTTCCTCTATGTAACATGCAGAATCTGTTGGGATGTAATCTTCATGGTTCGTATAGTTTATTCCCCATATATCCTTCCCATTTGTAGATGCACTACAATTGGAAATTTCACTACAACTAGGATTGGAGAACGTTCCACCACAATAATAGTAGTCATTATAATATTTATCATAAATTGCTCTTCCATATTTATAATTGTTAGCAGAAGGAACAAAGTTAGCTATCTCAAACCATGCCACTGTTAAGTTATATCCATGACCTACTTGGTCCTGAAGCGCGTTACCTTCATTAACAGTCAGATTGGATAACCTTATATTAGCTAAATAAGTCTCATTTATATCTATCCCATCAATTTCAATTACAACTGGATATCCTAAATCATCAGTCATATTTATCCTAAAGGTATAATTATACAAACTAGGACTCACAAATTCGCCTTCAGATAGAGTTGTAAGGGCAGTGCCATTCTCATAAAAGACTGTCAAGTTCCCCAATACAGAACCATTAAATGTAGATATCAGTTGGGTTACATTAACTCCCTCTATTGTAAAACCAGCTTGTTGACCAGACCAAATCAGGCCACCAGGCGCATCAACATTATTACAGTGTACATCCCCCCCAGTGGTATTCGCACAGAACCAAACACCATGAGCACCAGGATTCCTATATATACTATTAATCCTTGTAGAAATATTAACTAACCGTGGATTAGTGGTATCATCTATAATACTAATATTATGAGTTGATAAATTATAGATAGTCTCATTAGTATGAGGACCAACAGCGCTAGCCACATTAGTCAATATATACCACACTGAATCTATATTTGAACCAGTAACATTAACCCCTACTGTAATCGGATAATCAACAAAGTTCAGACTATCAGATGAAGAACCTAATACGGAACCATTAATATTTACAGGTAATACAGTTAGTGAATTACTAACAAGGTTAAATGAGTAATTAGTCTCAAATAAGCTTTCATTAACATTACCAAAAGTATCATTACACCAAACACTCCAATTATAAGTACCATTAGTATAGCCACTTTGTAGAACATCAATTGTCCAAGTTTGCAAAGAAGCCAAATCATTCGCTGTACTGTTTGTAAAGTTTGCAGTAGTGAAATTTATGTCAATACCATTTGAACTATTCACATACACCTTACATGTATCAATATTCGCATCATCAGGAGTCACCTTAATAAACTGAGTAGTTGATCCTTGATCTTCCGGATACTGTGTCCCGGACATAGACGCTAAAACTCCATCAACAGAAATGTTAAAAACGGCTGTACTATTTGCAGCCACCGAAGCATCAGCTGAACTATTAACGAAGAGAGTGATATTAATTGTGTAAGTTCCATTAGTGATATTAGAGATATCCCAACCAATTGTTGTACTATTAAAATTCATTTGTACTCCACCAGCTGTCTGGTTCGTACCGATTAACGCATACTGAGTGCTTAACTTTCCACTGCTATTATACCAAAAAGTTACATTACTAACATTTAACGGAGTAGCGTATTCACCATCAGTAGGTTCTATAGTGATATTAATCACAAAGGAGTTATTCGCAGCACTAAGCCTTGTCCCATTCATAAGATTATGGATGACAATGTTAACACCACTTCCAAACACAGACATAACAACCAACAGAATAACAGCAGAAATAATTATCTTAAGATTAGACTTAGCCTCTTTTTCCATCATGGTACCACCTTTTTTTGAATGATCAACATCTTTTTTTAAAAGATAAAACCTATTTATCCCACCCTATATTACCTACCCTATAGCATAATTAGTTTTATTATTTAAACACACATATTTAAATGTTTCGGTAGACTCAATATAGAAAACACGAACAATTATAAATAAATAAACCATCTTGGAAAACATATGCCGATAAAAAACAAGACAAAAAACAAAATTTTAGTCAATAAGTTAAGATTCTGCAACAATTTCTTAAATAAATCAATAGGATTAATCTTCCACAAAAAACTAATTGACAAGGGATTAGTATTCCCCTACAAAAAAGATAAAAAGGTCCCATTACACATGATCTTTGTTTTCTTCCCAATAGACATCATCTACTTAGACAAAGAAAAAAAAGTCATCGAAATAAAAGAAAACTTCAAACCGTTCACTTTCTACACTCCAAAAAATAAATCAAGATATGTTCTTGAGCTCCCAGAAAACACAATCAAAAAAACCAAAACAGAGATCGGAGACATACTCTCCTTCTAACAAAATAAAAAAATAAGAATATTTATATAATGACCCCCTCCCCTAAAAACAACAGTGGGGACATAGTATAACTTGGCTAGTATAGATGGCTCCAGTCTTGGAGCGATGAGGCACTGCCGATGATTACCAAGGGCTACACCGTCGGATTTGGGTTCAAATCCCAATGTCCCCATCTCTCCTTAAGATAAGCTTTCAAATTTTTGAATATTTTTTTGATTTCTGGAACCAACAATCTTAAAAAAACTCTTAGCATGCTTGTTCCTCATAACAACATCATAAGTACAATAATGCTTATCTTTATTTTCGGTTAAAAATGATCGAATGCCCAATAAACTTAAACTATTTGAAATCTCTTCAGCAAAGTTTATATAATTCTCAACTAAATATCAATTCATGTCAAAGAAACATTCTCTAGAAGCAATAGCAACATTAGTCGGAATGACAATTGGCGCAGGTATTCTTGCTATCCCATTTGTCGTTGTCAAAGCAGGGTTCCTCACAGGTCTTCTCAATATTGTCATTTTAGGAATTGCCACCCTAGTAATCAACCTTTACATGGGAGAGATTTCATTAAGAACAAAACAGAGTCATCAAATGACCGGTTATGCAGATATTTATCTAGGAAAGGCAGGAAGGAAGATTATGGTTCTTTCAATGATCTTTGGAATGTATGGGGCACTAATAGCATACACAATCAAAGAAGGAGAATTCCTCTCAAAACTACTTGGCCCATTCCTAGGAGGCAACCCCTTAATCTACTCCATAGCCTTCTTCATAATTGGAAGTTACCTAATATACAGAGGTCTTGCCGCAATAGAAAAGAGCGAACTAATAATGGTGGGACTAATCTTAGTAATCATATTAATATTCATCATAGTAGGGTACCCCTCAATAAATATCAACAACCTAATCAGTTTTGACATCAAAAATATATTCATCCCTTATGGAGTTGTCCTATTTGCATTTATGGGGGTAGTAGCCGTTCCCGAAATGAATGAAGAACTTCAAAAAAATAAAAAATATCTAAAGAAATCTATCATAACAGGAACCTTAATTTCCATGGTCATCTACATAATATTTGCCTTAATTGTCATAGGAATAACTGGCCAAGAAAACATGACAGACGGTGCAGTTATTGGTTTAGGAAAAGTACTTGGTAACAACGTATTATTATTTGGTCTTTTTTTCGGAATCCTAACAATGGCAACATCATTCATAGCCATAGGATTAGCACTTAAAGAAATGTACAGATTCGACTTCAAACTAAAAGAAAAACTATCCACCTCATTAACATGCCTCATCCCATTAGTAGCGTCCGCAATAATCATCTTAACAAAAATAGACAATTCTTTTTTCAAAGTGATAGATATCACCGGTGCAATATCGGGTGGCTCAATTGGCATCCTTGTTGTCCTTATGTATTGGAAAGCAAAAGAAGTAGGGAAAAGAAATCCAGAATATTCAATCAACAAAAATAACATCGTAGGATTTCTACTAATATTAATGTTCCTAGCAGGGATAGTCTACGAACTTTTCATAATAACTAGTTCAATAATATAGCAAAGAGCACACAATACTATTTCTTCTTTTTCTTAGAACCAACCTTATTGTTGCCCTCATTTTTCTTCTTATTTTCTTCACCCAAGAACAACTTAGTTACCTTCTTGTTATACTTAATCATCAAAATAAATATTATCAGTAGCACAACACCAAGAACAATATAATAGAGATAGGTAACAAAGAACTCATTTATCACTTCATTAAACTGAAAAAAAGAGTAAGTTAACGCTCCAATAATAATTACTGCAATAAGAACAATATATACTACCCCTATAATCTTCTTAAAAATCCCAGTAGATTTTTTCTTTGTATCTTTTATCTGTTTTACCTTCTCTTTTTTCAACTCTTTAACTGCCTCAATTTTTTCTTCTTTCTTAACTTCTTTAATCTCCTTAACCACTAGCTTGCCCTTCTTAATTTCCTTCACTTTCTTTTTCTTCTTCTTTTTTCTTTTCACAAAAAACATAACAAGTGGAATCAATACAACTACCACAACAATCAAAGTATAAATATAATATTGGTACCAAAATAAAAAATGTAATACTCCATCCAAAACATTCAACAAACTCAACAGATAATATACTGCAATAATCAAAGCCAAAAATAAAACAGCCATCAGGATTCTAAAAACTAATTTTTTGTTTTTCTTATTCAACTTAATTTTTTTGATAATGTTATTTTTTTTGATAATACTAATCTTCTTCTTGTTCCTAGAAATAAATATGTAACTAACTACAACCAAGAATATAATCCCTAACATAATGCCTAAATTCTTATCAAAAAACTCACTAATATTCTTAAAAGGTATCTCTTCCCTCAGCTTCAGAATAACTACCTTAGACTGAGAATAATCTTTTGAATTAATATTAATCCTAACAACATAATCGCCCTCAGTAACAGCACCTCCTTCAGTAGCATTCCCATCAGTAACATCCGTAACATCGCCCCCCCCAATCCCCAAGATCAAATTTAATTTAACTTCATCTCCTGGCTTCAGTGATACACTCTCAATCTCAGGACTCACCCATTCGGGGCCATCAACATCAATCGAGTAATCAGTTACAATCTCACCTTCATTCTTAATTGTAAAAGGGACCAACTCAGAACTATAATCAATCGTAACTTGTTTATCAGCAAAAATCTTAGCCCTAAAACATTTCTCAGTTGGAATAAAACCTATATTCAGTTCGTCACTCATCTTAACGGCTGAATCGCTCTCTAAAAACCCAGTTACTTTAACCTGAGTTCTCTTAAGCTCGTTACAAGGGGGCTCAAAACTAAGATTTAATGATCTGCTCTCAGAAGGGCCTAACCTCACACTCTCCCCACCATTAACCTCGGCATAAAAGGGTTCAATCAGAAAATCAATAGTCTCATTAAACCTACCATTATTCTCTAAGATAATCTCATAATTCTTAGGCTCACAACCGCAAATCTCATCTTCATTTTCAAATATATCTAGACCAACACCATAACATTCCCCAACACCAAAATGTAATGGAAATGTTTTCTCAACCTTCCCAACTTTATTAACAACACTAAAATCTATTTCAAACTCTCCCTCAACATCTTCCTCGGGAAATAAGCTTAAATAAACTACTCCCCTCTGATCTTTTGCTAATTTCAGTCTCTTACCAGACAATTTAGACCAATCTGCTCCATCTATATCAAAATTATATTCATTCTCAACACCAAGATTAGTCAACAAGATAGGAACAGCAGCCTTCTCTCCAGTACACAATGAGTAATTACCTTCAAAAGTCCTAAATGTAGCCTTGCTCTTCTCGCTACCTATTGGTATCTCTTCTCCAAACTTCACATCATAACCATAACAAGAATCAAGATTTAGATTAAGAGGAATGCTACTCGTCTTTTGGCTTTTTAGGGCTTCAACAACTACATTAATTCTATGACTTCCTGTCAAGTCACAAGGAATATCTAATGTAACAGTTATTGCCTTACTTCCCCCCTTAAGAACTAAAACACTCTCCTCACTAATAGAGATAAAATCACTAAATTTGTCCACACTAATGTTATAATTCTCAGAAAAATCATTTGTATTCCTTATAGAGAACTTATAATCTATACTTTGACAATTACAAAGAGGTTCTGCCCCATACCCAAAAGGCAATAGAACAAACAATAGGGACGATAATACTAATAGTAAGAAACCCTTTTTTATGTATGACATCATCATTAAACACCTAATATATCTAAAACCCGCTTACGCTAACAGGTTAAGTTCAATTGAATCAAAACTCAAAGAAAAAAAAGTTAAAAAAAATAAAAAAGGTTTTTTAGTTAGTAATAGGTTTGACCGTCGTCTTTCTCTTGGTCTTCGTCGTCTCCCTTTAACTTATTGAAGCCGATTATTAAACCTAAGATTACTAACAAAACAACAAGTACAATCAAGCCAATTTCCAAAGCTCTCTTAACCTTACTCCAAGCACTTGATCCTGCTGAAGCAGATTCTCCAACATTAGCTTTTAGAGGAACTTGCTCTAGTACTTTGTCGCCACTTGTAACTGAAACTGAAAACATTTGTTCTCCAGCTGTTGCGCCCTCACTTGCAGTTGCATAAACATATACTGATTTTGATTCACCAGCATCTAAAACAACAACATTTGATGGACTTACCTGGAATGTTCCCCAGTCAGCACCGTCAACATCAACAACATAGGTTATTGAACTCTTACCTGTGTTTGTTAGTGTTACCGGATATAAAGCAGCAACTCCTTTTGTCACATCTTGTGTTTCAGGACCGATTGATATGATTGTTTTACCTGAATCACTACCAATAACTTCTTGTCCTTCAACGCCTAAAACATGAATTGTTTCGGTTTCTGTTATTTCTGAGTCACCATCTTCAAAGGTAACTTCAACAACAACATCGTAATCCCCTGTTTCAGCATCTTCTGGTATTCTTAGATAAAGTGTACCGCTTGTAATTGAATCATCACAATCGTCACTTGTACAATCTTCTTTATCTACTTCGTCAATGAAGTCAGAAGCACTAACTCCTAATTCAGGAATACTTGCTTTAACCTTAACATCTTCTTCATCATTTTCTCCCCTGTTCTTAACTCTAGCACTAACTAGTAATGTTCTACCAGCTTTAACTGTGTTCTCAGGGCTTAGAATGATATCTCTTACTTCTAATAGATGATCTGTTGCATCAATTCTTAATTTGTAGAAATAAGTCTTTGAATTTGTGTTTGTATCAACTCTAATCTTTAATGAATAAACTCCTTGTTCCATTCTTGCTGGAAGCTCTAAATCGAATCTTTCATCATAGATGTCTCCCATCTTAGCTGTAAATTCCTTTGAAACTTCGCTTATTCTATCGTTGTTATGTCCGTCGCTTGTTAGAGTTGCTTCAACAACAACACCACCTAGGCTAGCCGGATTGCTTGTAGCAGCAGCTTTTCTTAAAAACTGAAGTGTTACTAAAACATCTAATTCGTCAGTCTTCTCAATGTTCTTTCTGTCTACATTTTGGTTTAACCTTACATCATTTACTTCAACACCAACTTTGATATCCCTTACTGAATCAAAGCTTTGTCTATCTTGAAGTTCAGCTCCAAAAACAGCAACAGAACTAGCTACCATACTTACTATAAATAGCATCAAAACACAAATCATTTTTAATTTATTTTTCATTTTTCTTATTACCCCCAACTAAATTGGTATATATTAATATGTTATTAAAGGCTAGTTAACCCAATCCACTATATAAATATTTCGCTTTTTGAGTATACTAGAGTAGTTACTCACTATAACTATCCCATAGTTATAATAACCCTTATCCTTCGTAGAAATATGAAATTATTTAAATATTTAACTGAAATTCCCCTGATTAATGACAAGTATCTCAATAATTGGAGCAGGCCCAATAGGTAGCTATACTGCCCAGTTACTATCAAAAAAAGGATTCCAGGTAAATCTGATAGAAGAGCACAAGGAGATAGGAACTCCAATTCAGTGTACTGGAATTTTAACCTCTTCAATAAAAAAAGTCCTAAAACTAAAAAAAGACCTCATCCTAAATAAATTAAATAATATCGAAGTAGTAGCCCCAAACAAGACCTCAATCAGTTTCAACCTAAAAGAAGAAGAATTTATCATAGATAGACAAAAATTTGACCACTATATATACAATAAAGCAATTGACGGAGAAACAACCCCTTACCTAAACCACAGATATATGAACATGAAAGGTAACAACATCACAATAAGAGACCTAAAAAATAAAAAAATAAAGAATATCAAAACAGACATCCTAATTGGAGCTGATGGCCCATTAAGTCAAGTGGCAAAAACATCAGGCCTATTTAACAACAGAAAGTTCTTATTAGGCATTCAAGCCAGGATAAAGACAAAAAACGACCCCTCCACCTACAAAACCTTCTTTGGTAAAAACTTCCCAAATTTCTTTGGATGGTTCGTCCCAGAATCAAAAGACATAGCAAGAGTAGGCCTAGCTGCACATAACAACTCAAAATTCCATTTCGAAAACTTCATAAAAAAATTCAAAGGAAAGATAATCGAAAAACAGGCAGGATTAATCCCTATACATAACAGCAAAATAAAAACCCAAAAAAACAACACATTCCTTGTAGGGGATGCTGCCTGCCAAACCAAAAACACCACCGGAGGAGGAATCATCCCAGGATTAATCTGCTCAAAAGCATTAACAAGCTCAATAACAAACAACCTGGACTACGAAAAAGAGTGGAGAAAGAAGATTGGAAGCCAACTTTTCATCCACAAGAAAATAAGGGAAACACTTGATAATTTCTCAGATAAAGATTATAATTATCTAATCAAATTATTATCAAACAAAAAAACAAAGCGGGTTATTGAATCAAATAGCAGAGAATCGCCTTCAAAACTAATATCTCACCTTCTACTTACAGAACCTAAACTATTACTCTTCATGAAAAATCTAAAATTGTTCTAAACACGTTCCTAAAAAAAGTCTTTAGTAAAGAATTTCAAGAATCTAAATGACTTAAATACATCTATTGTCGTCCTAACCGGGGCATCCCTAAAGTTTTTCAGCCAGATCTTAACCAAAAAGTATCTCTGCTTACTTTTATTCTTAAACCATATTTTTTTAAAATCTTCAAGCTTAATATCTTCATCAAGAAGGGGAGGATCCTCCTGATTAAAATGAGAAAGTTTACTCCAATCCATATCTTCACTTACTATCCCTCTCTCTTTTGCAATCCTCCATATCTCTGTACCTGGGAAAGGAGTCATCGTAAATGACCATATGTGGCTTACTTTATTCTTTATACAAAAATCAATGAACTCAAGAGTCTTTTCCATATCTTCGATTTTCTCCCCAGGACTCGCAAAGATAATACTTCCAGTTACACTAATTCCATGCTTCCTAGCAAGTATTATTGCATTTTTATGTTGATCAAGTGTAACTGAATTCTTCTTCAAGAAAGCCAACATCCTAGGACTACCACTCTCAAATCCAAAATTCAATTCATACACGCCAAGTTCCTTAAGAAGTACGCATACTTCTTCATCTATAGTATTTGATCTAGCTAAACACTCGTATCTTATTTTCCCTAATAGTCCCCTTTCCTTAAGTAAATCAATAATCTCCCTTAGCCTCTGTTTATTTATTGTAAACAAATCATCCCAAATCCCAATCATAATAGCCCCATAATCATTATACCACATCTCAATCTCATCAACAACCCTCTTAGCTGAAAAGAACCTTATCTTATTCCCCCAAAAGTTGGTTGTCGAACAAAAAACACAATCATAAGGGCATCCTCTCGATGTCATAATTACAACAGCATTTATTTTTTTGCCCCTCTCATACCTGGGCATTACATTCAATTTAGCAAACTCAGGAAGAGGCATCGGAATCTTATCAAGCGGCGTTATCAACTCCCGCCCCACATTAATCTTAATCTCTCCTTCTTTATGATAAACTATCCCTTTAATAGATTGAAGTTTAGTATAATCCTCCTCCTTATTCTGATGAATATAACTAAACAATTCAAGTAAAGTCTCCTCTCCTTCCCCCATAACCCCATAATCAAAAACTAATTTGAAAGAACTAGGCAAAGTTGAAATATGAACTCCCCCAATTAAAATTTTACAATCTTTGATAGCTTCATTTTGCCTTATCGCTTTAGCTATCTCAATTGCCTTCCCATAAAAAACAGTCATCGCTGACAAACCAACAATGTCTGGCTTCATCTCTACTATTTTTTTAATATAGTCTTCGACAGGAATATCAGATTGAGTGATAAAGCCCCCAAACTCATTCAAGCTAACAATTCCTATGTCCTTAAAATCACTATGTTGTTTAATATAAGAGGCTAAACTAATAATACCGTAAGCCTCAGCTCCGTCAGATACATTAACTAATGCAATTTTCATTATTCTACCACCAAAAACTAATCGGTTTTATAAAATTTGTCAAAAATCGAGATTTTTGAGCATGCTCAGAAATGTTTCATTTATGACATATCAAAAATCACCACGATTTTTGAGTATGCTCGGAAATCTATAGTTTCCGACATGTCAAAATACAACCAAGATAGGGCAAGTAAGAGGTAGTGGGGTTTTTGAGTATGTACAAAATCAAAAGATTTTTATTAAGATTATTTTTCCCAATTAAAAGATTAGGATGTTTGATGACCAAAAAGATGATGATGATGAAATTTCTTTAGACTTTAGTAAGATTTCCAACTTCTTCAAAGGGAAGAAGAAAGAGAATAAAGAAACAACTACTCATAAATCCAAGGAAGAAGAAATAAACAAACTTTCGAGTGAAAACAAAGAAGATTTAGAAAGTTCCAAGACTTCTCAAAAAGAAACAGAACCTCAAAAAGAAGAAAATATTCAGGAAATAAAAAAAGAACCAGAAATAAAAGAAGAACCAAAAGAAAAAGATCTATCAGATGATGAAGAAGAGGATGAAGTTTCTCTAGATTTCAGTAAGATAACTAATATGTTCAAAGGGAAGAAGGAAGATGATAAAGAAGACGAAATAAAAAAAGAAGCTAAATCTGAAGCCGCAGAACAAAACCCAACTGAAGAATCAGAGGAGGAAGAGATTAGTTTTGATTTTAGCAAGATAAAAAGTTTTTTTAAGAAAAAAGAAAAATCTGAAGACCAATCTGACCAAGAAGAGGATAGCGAAGAAGGCATATCATTAGATTACAAAAAAACATTTGGCTCTTTAAAAAAACATAAAAACATTCTGATTCCTTTGATTATAATCTTATTTGTTATGTCGTTAAGTATTCATCTAAGGATCCATTCTGCATACCTACCAGTAACTGATAACTGGGCCAGAGATAATGTCCATAATTTTATGAGGTCTCAAATAAGAGGGCAAATAGACCAACAGTATCCTAATCTACCTGATAATAACAAAAATGCACTAGTTGAAAGCGAATTTCAAAAAGTACTCAAAGAACAAAAGGGCCAACTAGACCAACAAATTACGGCTACATCTCAACATCTAAAATCTCAACTACAAAACGATAATGGTCAGACCTACTTAATAGCAATAGACCCATACTTCTGGATGAGACAAGCAAAGAATATTATAGACCATGGTTTCCCGGGAGATGAACTTAAAGACGGAATCCAATGGGACAATCACATGTTTGCCCCATTAGGAAGACCAAATCCCCCAGATGTATTCCATCCTTATTTTGAAGCATACGTTTATAACATTTGGAGCTTCTTCAATAAAGAAGTAGGAATAATGAAAGTTGCTTTTTTCATTCCAGTCATAATCGCAACACTCTCAGTAATTCCAGCATTTTTCATCGCTAGAAGGGTTGGTGGAAATTTCGGCGGGTTTATTGCAGGAACGTTTGTTGCAATAAGTCCTGCTTTCTTAAACAGAACAGTAGGGGGTTTCTCAGATACAGATGCATATAATGTCCTATTACCTCTTCTGGTAGCCTGGCTCTTCATAGAAGCTATTCAAACAGACAAACTAAAAAACTCAATAATTCTCGCCTCACTTTCAGGGCTAATAGTTGGAATTTTTAGCCTAGCATGGGGGGGATGGTGGTATGTTTTTGATTTTGTACTAATAGCATACTTAGTTTACCTTGTCCACTCATTAATCACTAGTAATAAAAAAACCACCAATAGTAATTTAAAACGTCAATCAAGAAAAAACATCTTAATTATAGGCATTGTCCTTTTACTCTCATCTGCCATCTTTGTCAGTACATTTACAAGTTTTGATAGTTTCAAAAATGGATTCCTTTCCCCAATTGACTTTACAAAGATCAAAGACGTTGCTGTGGATAGAATCTGGCCAAATGTACTTACAACTGTAGCTGAACAAAACGAAGCAGGAATAGATTCCTTAATATCCAATATTGGCGGTAAATTTTTATTCATCATAGCATTAATGGGGATCATTTTAGCCTTAACAAAAAAGGACTCTAAAAACATTAATGATCTTTGGTTCATACTATTCTCTGCAATATGGTATACAGTAATAATTTTATCATTTACAAATCCAGAACTTATCACTTTTTTAATCCTATTATTGATCCCTATTGCTCTAAAGATTATATTATCAACCATGAAAAAAGAAGTAAACGTAAATTTAATGGTAGCTTCCCTAATTACTGTATGGATCCTATCTACATTATATGCTGGAACAAAGGGTATCAGATGGGTCCTCCTTTTAGTTCCGGCATTTAGCATAGCAATGGGAATTGCATTAGGAGTATTATACAAATATCTCCATAATACAATCTCTAATGAATTCAAAGTACACAAAATTTTATCCAAATTGGCTGTGATCATATTACTCTCCTTGCTCTTATTAGGCCCATGGAATGCAGCAAAATCAATTGCACAAAATTCAATACCTAGTATGAATGATGCATGGTATAACTCACTAGACAAAATAAATAGAGAGGGTGCTCCAGATGCAATTATAAACTCATGGTGGGATTTTGGTCATTGGTTCAAAGCAATAGGTGATAGGGCAGTTACATTCGACGGCACCACCCAGGATACCCCTCAAGCACACTGGATCGGGAGAGTCCTCTTAACAGACGATGAAGACACAGCCATTGGGATATTAAGAATGTTGGATTGTGGTGCCCACAAAGCATTTGATGAAGTAAACAATGATATCAAAGATACTGCAAAATCCACAGAAATATTATATCAAATTTTTGTTTTGGATAAAGAAGAAGCAAAAAACGTCCTCTTAAGCCATGATCTAGATGAAGAAGCAACCACAAACATTCTAGACTTTACTCACTGCGACCCTCCAGAGAACTACTTCATAACTTCAGAAGATATGGTCCAAAAATCAGGAGTATGGTCTCACTTTGGATCATGGGATTTTAACAAAGCTCAAATTTATAATACAATAAGCAAAAAAGAATACAAAGAAAATGAACAATCATCAATAGATTATTTATCAGATAGATTCAATTATTCTGAAAATGAAGCAAAAGACATTATCAATCAGGTAAACTCATTAACAAACAGCAAAGCAGTTAATGATTGGATTGCTCCTTGGCCAGGTTATGCTTCTGGAATTAACGGATGTCAAAAATTATCGGATGAAACATTTGCATGTAACATTGGTGGAGGTCAAGGACTTCTAAACACCACTACTATGGACTTCAGTATTGGTACACCGGAGGGAGTCAAGCATCCAGACTTCCTAATATACCCCACAGAAGAAGGTCTAGTTAAAAAAGAATATAACGATACAATTGGATTAGGCATGGTTGTAATGCCATCCGGAGACGGATTTGTAAACTTATTCATGTCCCCTCAATTAACAGGCAGCATGTTCACAAGACTATTCTTTATGGAAGGTCATGGTCTAAAACATTTTGAGAAATTTAGTGATGAGCGAAGTGTTTTCGGAAGTAGAATTATCGTATGGAAGGTTGACTGGGAAGGCAAACAAGAAAATGTCCTTCCTCACTTCAACGAACCTGAAGAAGAACTGATTACTAAAGAAGTAATAGAAGATAAGAATGAAGATAACAAAACAACAGACGAAACGTTAGAAGAAAATAAATCAAACAAACAAACAACAAATATACAGAATAATTCAGATAAAGAAGTAACAAACGAATCAGGAAACACCTCAGACAATCAAACAATTGATTCCAAAGATATAAAAACAGACAATAGTTCTACTTCTCCAAATGGAACAGGATAATGTTTGGGCAGTAATCCCCGCTTATAACGAAGAAGAAAACATTATTAACGTAATAAAAGAGACTAAAAAATATCTCAGTAACATCGTAGTCGTGGACGATGGATCAAAAGACCGCACATACGAAGTAGCTAAACAAGAAGGGATCATTGTACTAAAACACATTATCAATCTAGGAAAGGGTGCAGCTCTAAAGACAGGTTGTGATTTTACCCTAAAAAAAGAAGCAAATAAAATAATTGTTTTAGATTCAGATAACCAACACGAGCCTTCAGAAATACCTAACTTCTTAAACGAATTAAAAAATAAAGAAGTAATATTGGGCTACAGAAAAAGAAACAATGAAATGCCCTTCATCCTAAAACTGGGCAACTTCATAATAAACAGAATAACAAAATTATTATATAACGTAGAATTACATGACACTCAATGTGGTTATAGAGCATTCACATCTGATGCATATAAAAAAATCAGATGGAAAGCCTCAGACTACAGTATGGAGTCTGAAATGATAGCAAACATTGGAAAAAATAAATTAAGTTATACCCAAATTCCGATAAAAACAATCTATGTAGATAGATATAAGGGAACAACAATCATAGATGGAATAAAAATTGTATTAAACATGATTTGGTGGAAAATAACAAAATAAAATGGCACAAGGAATTTTAGGGATTCAGATTTTAGGAACATTATTTGGTATTTTTATGATCTATTACACCTTCCTCCACCATAAGAGGAAAGAATTAACAGCTAAGGAGTATCTATTCTGGGTTATTCTTTGGTCATTGTTCCTAATTTTAACATTATTCCCAAACCTGGTATCTCCATTCATAAAATCAATTGGCTTTGCAAGAACTCTAGACTTCTTCATTGTAGCAGGTTTCATGTTTTTAATTGGAAGTCTATTCTACATTTACTTATTAGTCAGAGGAAACCAAAAGAAAGTAGAGAACATTGTAAGAAAGATAGCAATTGAAAAAAACGAAGAAAACAAAAATAATTTAAATTAACCTACTTAACTTTTCCTAATGAAAATTTTATTTGTCTTAGAAAATTTCTACCCCCACATTGGCGGAGTAGAAACTGTATTTGAAAATCTTGCTAAAGGATTGACCAAAGAGGGCCACAAAGTAACAGTTCTCACATCCTGGATAAATGGAACGCAAGGGATAGAAAAAAAAGATAACTATACAATCATAAGACATAGATGTCCTCAATTTCTAAGAAGATACTGGTTCTCATTCCTCGCAATCCCCAGAACAATTAGTCTATCAAAAGATTACGACTTAATCCACACCACTACCTACAACGGAGCTCTCCCTGCAAAAATAGCTTCACTCTTCAACAAAAAACCCTCAATCATTACTGTCCATGAAGTCCTTGGAAAAAACTGGAAAACCCTTTCAGGACTAAGCAGTTTATCTGCCAAACTCCATCAACTATTCGAAAAATTAATCATTGCCCTAAACTTCAATGTCTATGCATGCGTCTCAGATTCCACAAAAAAATCATTACTAAAATCTAACATCAAAGAACAAAAAGTAAAAGTTGTCTATAATGGAATTGATTATGATTTCTTCAATCCAAAAAAATACAAAAATGAAAAAAATAAAATCAGAAAAAAACTAAATATAAAAGATAGTTTCATCTACACTTCTTATGGTCGTCCAGGAATAACAAAAGGTATTGAATATTTAGTAAAAGCCGTTCCCCAAATATCAAAAATCCTACCAAATTCAAAACTCTTACTTATCCTAAGCAAAAGCCCAGAAGATAGATACAATCACATAATCAACCTAATAAAAAAACTAAAGATAGAGAAGAACATAATCTTATTAGAACCTCAAAAAAGAGAAAACCTCCCAAAATACATAATCTCTTCTGATTGTGTAGTAGTTCCTTCCATTACCGAGGGTTTTGGTTATACTGCAGCAGAAGCATGTGCTCTTGACATCCCAGTAATAACTTCAGACACAACATCACTACCAGAAGTAGTTTCAGGCCAATACATTTTAATACCACCTAAGAATCCAGAAGCAATAGCTGGGGCAGTTATAGACATGCAAAAAGGAAAATTCAGTAAAAAACCTAAGAAATACTTCACCATCAAAGAAAATATTCAAAATTACTTAAAAATTTACAAAAAGTTGGTTGATGATGACAGATCATAAAATAGTACAAAAAGTATGGGGTCATGAAGAGTGGATAGTCAACAGAGATTACTGCGGAAAAAAATTAGTTCTAAAAAAAGGTCATAGATGCTCAATCCATTTTCATAAAAACAAAGACGAAACCTTCTACATCCTTAAAGGCAGAGTTTTGATGGAAGTAAACGAAGAAAAGAAAGTAATGCTCCCTGGTCATTCAGTCTTAATAAATCCTAACACAAAACACCGCTTTACTGGCTTAGAAGACTCAGAAATTGTTGAATTCTCAACACATCACGAAGATGAGGACAGCTATAGGATTGAACCAAGCGGAAAGGTTGATTTGAATTCTTTGAATATCTCTACTGACAAGTAAAAAATAAGAAAAGCTTTAAATAAGATAAACTCATTCCTTTTTTAAAGATTATATTATAATTTCAGTAAATTTCATGGGGGGAAACAAATGGTACAATACAAGGATAATGATGGAAATTCTAATCTACTTCAACCAATTAGAACGCTGGGCCTAGCTACAGCAGCTACAACTGCAGGCCTTATTTATCAACTTCTATCACCTCATGCTTTAGCTCAAGAAATACCTACACCTACTCCCTTACCAAACCCCGAAACAGGAGTAGACCTCTCAACAACTTTAGAAGGCCTTACTTCAAGTTATGAAAGGGTAAGAGAAAGAGCAAGAAACCTTAGAACAGAACTGGCTGAAGAAGCAGCATCAAAATTAGAAGTTGGTCCTTATGCAGGATTCTGGAACAATGCACATGTTGATGAAGATGGCAACGTTGCTGTTACAGTTGTACCTATTGATGAGAAAGCAAGAGCAGATCCTGGTCCACAACACGTTGCGAACGGACCATCGACTTACATCGATATTGGAACTGGAACCACTAATACAAATTATGTAACATCAGCATGGGACGATGCTCGTGGATCCCTTACATTAACCAAAACTCAAGATGATCAAAGAGTTAACGATATCGCCAAAGTTGCTGAAGCTTATGAAATATTAACAGGTATAAAATGGGATGACCTTCAACCAGGCGATGAAGTAGTAATTTATCATTCAAGAAAAAATTACCAAGAAATGCAAGCTTCAACTGAGCTTTCACCTGATCAAAAAGCTGCATCAACAGTAGTAAGAGATAACGCATTACAAGTTTTTCCTGCAATAAGAGAAGTATACCTTAGATCTCTAGTTGACCCAGAGGGCTCTCAAGCCCAATCAGTCGTTGATGCAGGAGAAAGAGAAAGAAGAACAAAACTTGCTTTATACGAAGCATCACCTGAACTAGCCGAATTAGTAGATGTGGTTGATGCTTATGGGGGAATCCTCAGTGATTCAAGCCAAGCAGTTAGAATTGGTGTTGACAATATTACAAGCCAAATAGCAAGTTTAGGTAGACAAGTTGCTGAAAAAGATAGACAATTAGGCGAAGCAAGTGATGCTAGTGATGAAGCCAGAAGAACAAAAGAAAGTTTAGACGAGATATTAGCAGTTGCAACTCAAAGAGCAGAAGATGCTGGAAAATTATCAGCTGACCTAGATGCTGCAAATAGAAATTTAGATTTTACTCGAAAACAACTTAGAACTACACTCTATGATTTAGGTGAAGCTGGACAAAGAGTTGAAGATTTAGAGATAGCAATTGCAGCTAAGAACCAAGCTTATGAAACAGAAAGAGCAGGTAGAGCAGACGACAAAACAGCCTACGATGCTGAAAAAGAAAGAATAGCTGAAGAACACGAAGCAGAACTCTTAGGATTAAACGGTACTCATGTTGATGAAGTTGCTGAATATCAAAAAGTTGCTAGAAGACTAATACTAAGCTTAGATGCTGCCTACACTGCACTAGGAGAAATTAAAGACGAAGGAGTAAAAGCCGATGCAGCATACAACTCACTTTTTGGGGATTATGTTTCACTCCAAATAAGAGCATTACAATTAGAAGATGAACGAGATGAAGCAGTAGCTAAAGCAGATGAAGAAGAAACAAGGCAAGCTTTAGAAATTGGAGTTAGACCAAGTTTAAATGCATTTGTAACAAACCAAGGATCAACTGGAATTGGTGGTGGTTTATCAGTTGCTAAAGGAGACCACTCTTCAATAGGCGGAAGAGTTTATAGGTTATTGCCTAATGACAGATCACATCCATTAATCCCAAATAACGCTCCAGGAGCAGATGGGGACGTCTCTAGAACAGACACTCTAACTCTAGATGGGACTGGTTACACTGGAACTTACCATAGATACTTTGGAGATGACCACGCTTGGGCATTCGGAGTAGAAGCAGGAGTTCTTGTTGGTGATAGAACTACTGATACAGACTTCTCAGAACTGATCAGAGAAGGTAATTACACTGTTGATAACCTAAACGCAGGCACAGTAGAAAAAGACCCAGTATTAAGCAGAATTCTTGGAGCAGAGCTGCAAGGAAGAATAGGCGGAAAAACAAGCAACTGGGCAGCTAGTGTAGGAGTAAAAAGAGTTGGTGGAAGATGGGCTGGTAGCTTTGGAGTCAGTTACAGACCACAAAAAACAGTTCCAAAAAGTAGATAGTAATCCAAAATGAAAGTTAACAAACTATTAACAATATTACTCATAACAATACTAATTCTACCTACAATCTCAGCAGTTGTAACTATTGTAACAAGAACTGACGGCTTAACAACCCCAATAGATTACGGAGACCTGATCCAGTTCAAGATTAGCGGATCTACCGCTTTCAAACCAATGTACATCACAGGAACTGTACTTGATGAAAATGGAGACATCATAAAAGAATATTCTGAAACAACCCATAATTTTAATTCAGCATTTAGATTAATAACAGTAATTCCCTCACAATACGGTCCAAGTGGAACTAAAACATTTGTCGGTACAATAAGAGATGAAAGAGGATTCAGCAAAACAGATACTTTAGAATTTGTAGTTAACGAAGCAGCTCCTGTCCTTGACCTAAATATTCCAGATCAAACACTAGAGGAAGACACTACAATCACATTCAACCTTCTTGACTATTTCTCAGATCCAGACAGAGATGACTTAACATTCTCAATAGGTTCAATAAATGATATGACAGTGAGTATTGTTAATGATAAAAACTCACCAGTCTATGGACAAGTCACAATCCAACCAGATTCTAACTGGAATGGTCAAAAAACAAATACATTCATGGCTTCAGACGGAACATTATCCACTCAAAGCAACCTAGTAACAATAACCGTTACCCCAGTTAATGACCAACCCCAAGGATTTACAGTTGTAGAAGATACTGATGAAGACACTCCAATTACAATCACCTTGGATACTTTAGAAGTCGATGAAGAAGATACATTAACATGTTCAATCATTAGCATTTGGGGTGCAACTGAAACAGAAAATTGTGTTTGTGATGATGAAAATATTTGTACAGTTGAATTAACACCAAATCAAGACTCAACTGATAATGTTATAGCATTTTACCAACTTAATGATGGTCATGTTGACTCAAACTTCGATCGTATTTACGTTACAATAAACGCGATCAATGATGCTCCTGTTGCTAATGACATTTCAGAAACTACTGATGAAGATACTTCAAAAGAATTCCACTTAGATTGTTCAGATGTTGACCAGAATTCCCTTACTTACCATATTGTAACAGATCCAACCTCAGGCAGCATAATCAAAAGTGGAAAAAAGGTAACTTATACACCTAACCAAGACTATAATGGAGACGACTCATTTACATATAAATGTAATGATGGTACAGTTGATAGTAATGAACCAACAGTAACCATTAACATCATCCCAGCAAACGATCCTCCAACAACAACTGATGACGAACTAATAGTTGATGAAGACTCAACAAGCAACATTATTAGAGTCTTACTAAATGACGATGATATCGATATTGTTGATGGAGACGAAATCCACATAGAAGACTTTACTCAACCAGAGGATGGGACAGTCACAAGATATATGGACAACCTCTACTACACTCCAGATGGGGATTTTAATGATGAAGACAGCTTTACTTAT
Organism: uncultured Methanosarcinales archaeon; assembly: GCA_964566535.1. Taxonomy (GTDB): domain Archaea; phylum Nanobdellota; class Nanobdellia; order Woesearchaeales; family CAZOXR01; genus CAZMIO01. The sequence goes on from CAZMIO010000002.1 coordinate 165,519, forward strand.
ACTATCGATGACTTAGCTGGAGAGACAGCAACCGCAACAGTCACAGTTACTGTAAATGCAAAAAATGACCCGCCAGTTCCAGATGCATTAGATGAAGAAGTTGATGAAGATGATTCTGTCGATATTACTTTAAGCTGTACAGATATTATTGATGGAGATACTGAATTTTCTTATTCAATTAAAAATAATCCAGATAAAGGAACATTAAGCACAATTAGTGGCAGCTCAGTTACTTACACTCCAGATCCAAACTGGAATGGACTAGATACATTTACTTACGAATGTAATGATGGCACAGTTGATAGCAGTAATGCAGCAACAGTTTCAATAACAATTAATGCTATTAATGATGCCCCAGTAGCTGCAGATGTTGATGGCACAACAACAGATGAAGATGTGCCAGTTGACATAACTTTAAGTTGTACAGATCTTATTGATGGAGCTACTGAGTTTACTTACTCTATTGCAAACCAACCAGCAAAAGGAACATTAAGCCTAGAAAATAATCTAGTTACATACATTCCAAATTATAATGAAAATGGAGCCGATCTTTTCACCTACAGATGTAATGATGGAATTGACAGCGAAAACGCAGCATCAGTACCAATAACAATTAACCCAATTAATGATGGCCCTACTGCTAACGATGACACAGCCACAACTGATGAAGACATACCAGTCAAAATTGAAGTTTTAGCTAATGATGAAGATCCAGATATTATTAATGGAGATGTCCTGACAATTACCTCTGTAACAATCCCACGGTCTATTGAAGACTATTACTCACACGGAAGCACAGTTTTAAGTGAAGACAGTAAATCCATAACCTTCACCCCTGGAGAAGACATCGATGATGATATGTATTTTGATTATGCCATCACAGACGGTAGTGGAGAAACAAGCACTGCTAGAGTTATTGTAACTGTCAATGCAATTAATGATGCTCCACATGCTAGAGATTTCGAAGAAGACGTAATTGAAGATACTCCTAGAACATTTGCTATTACATGTGGAGACACTGATAGTTCTTTCACAAAAACAATCTTAGATGAAACAACACACGGAACTGCTATAAAGAACCAAGATAATGGATTTTATACCTACACCCCTAATGAAAATTACTTTGGAACTGACTTCCTAACCTTCCAATGTTCAGATGACGAATTCAATAGTGAAGTAAAAACAGGAACATTCACTATTCAATCTGTAAATGACGCTCCAATTCTAACTGAAATAGGAAATCAACACGCAGAAGAAGGAGACTTAATTGAGTTTACATTAGATTATGATGATGTTGACACTGAAGATACCCTAACTTGCTCAGCTGAGAACCTCCCAACAGGATCTAGCTTCGATGAATCGGCATGTACATTCACATGGCAAACAGGATTCGGGGATGAAGGAACTTATGAAGATGTAACATTTACAATTACTGACAATGGAGATCCAATAAGCTCAGACAATGAGGCTATTACAATAACTGTAGGAGATGTTAATAGGCCCCCAGTAGCAGATGATTTAACTACAACTGTTGATGAAGATCTTTCAGTGGATATTGATTTATCATGTACTGATCCTGATGGAGATTCAGTAACTTACACGGTATCTAACCCACCTCAAGGTAGTTTAACAGAAGTAGACAGCGATACTGTCAGCTACACACCAACCGCTGACTATCACGGTTCAGACACTTTCGAATACAAATGTTCTGATGGAGAGCTAGATAGTGAACGTGTTGATGTAGATATAACAATCAACTCAATTAATGATGATCCGGAAATTGATGCCCTAACAGCAACTGTTGATGAAGATCTTTCAGTGGATATTGATTTATCTTGTACTGATGCTGATACCGAAGATACATTAACTTACACGGTATTCAACCCATCTGAAGGAAGTTGGGTAGCAGTAGACAGCGATACTGTTACATACACACCCGATGCCGATTACCAAGGAACTGACACTTTCAATTACCAATGTAATGATGGAACTGTAGATACTGAACAAGCAACAGTTTCAATAACAATAAACTCAGTTAACGATGCCCCAATATTAGATGCGATAGGAAACAAAAGAATTGAAGAAGGAGAATTATTAGAATTCGCATTAAGTTATTCAGATGTTGACAGCACAGGCCTTACCTGTTCAGCTGAAAACTTACCAACTGGATCCAGCTTCGACGAATCTGCATGTACATTCTCATGGCAAACAAATTTCGGAGACGAAGGTACTTACAGAGATGTAACATTCACAGTTTCTGACGGAGCTTTATCAGCAAGTGAAGCAATTACAGTAAGAATCGGAGACGTCAACAGACAACCAATAGCAAACGGTTTAACTCCTTCTGTTGATGAAGATCGTTCAGTTGATATTGACTTATCATGTTCAGATCCTGATGGAGATTCAGTAACTTATACCTATTTCCGAGATTCACTTATACATGGAACCCTAACAGAAGTAGACATCAACACACTGACATACACGCCAACTTCAGATTATCATGGTTCAGACTCTTTCGAATACAAATGTAATGATGAGGAGCTAGATAGTGAACGTGTTGATGTAGATATAACAATCAACTCAGTTAATGATGCGCCAACTCTAGCTAAGATTGGAAATCAACATGCAGAAGAAGGAGAATCAATTGAATTTACCTTGGATTATAATGACATTGACAGTACAGGCATTACTTGTTCAGCTGAAAACATACCAGCTGAATCTAGCTTCGATGAATCAGAATGTGCCTTCTCATGGCAAACTAACTTCGGAGATGAAGGAACTTATGAAGATGTAATATTTGCAGTTTCTGATGGAGCTTTATCAGCAAGTGATTCAATTACAATAACAGTAGGAGATGTTAACAGAGCTCCAACAGCTGATGACTTAACAACAACTACAGATGAAGATACCTCAGTCGATATTGATTTATCCTGTACAGATCCAGATGGAGATTCAGTAACTTACACAGTATTTGATCCATCTGAAGGAAGTTGGGGAGAAGTAGATAGCGATACTGTTACATACACACCTAATGGTGATCATTTCGGAACTGATAAATTTGAGTACAAGTGTAATGATGGAACAACAGACAGCCCAAATGCTGATGTTGACATAACCATAAACTCAATTAATGATGCTCCAGTATTAGATGAAATAGGAAACAAGAGAGTTGATGAAGGAGAATTACTAGAATTCACATTGAGCTATACAGATGCTGAAGGTGATGATATCACTTGTTCAGCTGAAAACTTACCAACTGGATCTAACTTTGATGAACCAACATGTACATTCACATGGCAGACAGTGTTCGAAGACTTTGGAACTTACGAAGATGTAACATTCACAATAACTGATGATGGCAACCCAAGAGAATCAGACAGCGAAGCTATTATTATAACAGTAGGAGACATCAATCAACAACCAACAGCTGATGACTTAATTCCTTCTGTTGATGAAGATAATTCAGTTGATATTGATTTATCATGTACAGACCCTGATGGAGATTCAGTAACTTATACATATTTTTCAGATTCAATTCTACATGGAACTTTAACAGAAGTAGACACCAACACAGTAAGATACACTCCCACCGGTGGTTATCACGGTTCGGACTCATTCACATACAAATGTAATGATGGGGAACTAGACAGTGATCGTGCTAGTGTGGACATAACAATCAACTCAGTAAATGACGCACCTGTTTTATCTGCAATAGGTCCTAAATCAACAAGTGAAAATACTTTACTCACATTCACAATATCAGCAACTGATTCAGATAGCAGCACATTAACATACTCTGCTTCAAACCTACCATCAGGAGCATCATTTGATTCTTCAGCAAGAACATTCTCATGGAGACCAGGATTTAGCGATTCCAGAACTTATACTAAAGTAAAATTTACAGTTACAGATAACGGAAATCCCACAAAATCGGACAGTGAAGAGATTACAATTACAGTTAATAATGTAAATAGAAGACCAACAGCAGATGACTTAACTACGTCAACAAGTGAAGACAGTTCAAAAGAAATTACATTATCTTGTTCAGATGCCGATGGAAACTCATTAAGCTACATAAGAGTCTCAGGTGTAAGTCATGGTTCACTTAGTACTATCAATGGGAATAAGGTAACTTACTCGCCTAGTTCAAACTACCATGGTTCGGACTCATTCACATACAAATGTAATGATGGAACTGTAGATTCAAATACTGCAACTGTAATCATTACAGTCAATAGCAGAAATGATGCTCCTTCAGCAAGAAATATACAAGAATCAACCAACGAAGACATTTCAAAAGAGATTACATTAAGCTGTTCAGATGCTGACAGTAACTCATTAGATTATATCAGAGTTTCAGATGTAAGTCATGGTTCACTTAGTACTATCAATGGGAATAAGGTAACTTACTCGCCTAGTTCAAACTACCATGGTTCGGACTCATTCACATACAAATGTAATGATGGAACTGTAGATTCAAATACTGCAACTGTAAGCATTACAGTCAATAGCAGAAATGATGCTCCTTCAGCAAGAAATATTCAGAAAAGTACTAATGAAGACACTTCAGTTAACGTAGATTTATCATGTTCAGACCCAGATGGAGATTCAGTAAGATTTAACGTAAGAAACCCATCAGATGGTTCAGTATCAGAAGTAAACGCAAATACAGTAAGATATACACCAAACACGGACTACCATGGCACAGACTCATTCACTTACACCTGCTCAGATGGAAGTTTAAGTGACGATGCAAAAGTAGACATAACAATAACTCCAGTTAACGACGCCCCTAATGTTAAAAACATCCCAGATCAAACAATTAATGAAGGTGAAACTTTTGATAATATTCCATTAAATGATTTTATAGAAGAATATGATGGAAGTGACATAATCTGGTCCTATGATGGAAACTCAGAACTTACAGTTGAGATTAACTCAAACAATGTTGTAACAATCTCAACTCCACATAATAACTGGAATGGCGCAGAAACAATAACATTTACTGCAACTGATGATAACGAAGCTGCTTTATCAGATTCAGACTCAGCAACATTTACAGTTACAAGTGTAAATGATGTTCCAACAGCTGAAGATATTGATAAAGAAACAGAAGAAGACACTCCAATTGACATAACATTAAGCTGTTCAGATGACGATACTGATGACACATTAACTTATACAGTATTTGAACCGTCCCATGGAACATTAACAGATATCGAGGGGATAGACAAAGTAAGATATACTCCCCACCTTAACTTCAACAGTGATGAAGAAGACTCGTTCCAATACAAATGTAAAGACAGTTCTGATGAAGAAAGCAACACTGCAACAGTATCTATATTAGTAACCCCAGTAAACGACGCCCCAATATGGAAACCCCTTCCAGCTGCAGACTTAGATGAAGATTTTAAAACCTTTACACATATCAAAGACCTGAGTGAATATACCACTAATCCAGATAAAGACGAAACATTAACATTCTCAATAACCAAAGAAGACAGAAGAAAAGTAGACTGCAGAATAGATGATAATAAACTAATCCTAAGATCAATAAAGAATTGGCATGGAACAACAACATGTACTATCAAAGCTGATGATAACGAAGGAAAAGAAAGCGAAACCACATTAACTATCAATGTAGGAGAAGTCAACGACGGACCAACCCTAAACCCAATCGGTCCAAAATCAATAAAAGAAGACCAAACACTTACATTTAGAGTATCAGCAACAGACCCAGATGGAGACAAACTAACCTTCACCACATCTAAACTCCCAAAAGGAGCTAGTTTCAACCCAGCAACAAAAACATTCACCTGGAGGCCAACATTCCAGCAATCTGGAACTTACTCAGTCACATTCACAGTTTCAGATGGACTATTATCAGATTCAGAAACAGTTCAGATAAAAGTGGGAAACATATTCAGACAAAGCAAACTATCCATTGAATCAGTAAGGGTTCCAAGCAACCCAAGTTCTTTCGTAGGCTCTGGATTCATGCCAGTGGAACTGTCAATGTCAAATACTGGAAGTATCTCAGTTAAGAACACAATGATTTCAGTTGGACTATTCGACCAAGAATTCGACTTAGAATCACAACCAACAAGAGTATCATTAAGGGTTCCAAAAGGAAAATCAACCAAAAAAACAGTTTACATAGAACTCCCAGATGACATTGAGTTCGGAAAAGAATACTTCATCAACATAGTCTCAAGAGATTCATATACTAAAGACTCAATCACAGTACCTATCTTCTTTGAACAGATTTAAAAACTACTAAGACCACTATTCTTAGAAATAGAGTTATTCCAACATATAAACTTTTAAATCAAAACCAATTTCCCCAATCTTGAAAAAAAGATGGTACAAATAAAAGACTTCGAACCTAGACTTTACCAGGAAACTATCTTCTCAACCTGTACTAAAAAGAATTCATTAGTTATCCTCCCAACAGGAATGGGTAAAAGCTTTCTATTCGTAATGTTAGCAGCACATAGACTTAACCATTACCCTAACTCAAAAATATTAATCCTAGCTCCAACAAAACCATTAGCTGACCAGCACATAACCGTCCTAAAAAAACACCTAGACATAGACCCCAAACAAATTGTTCTTTTCACAGGTCTCATAAAGCCAGAAAAAAGAGCAGAGCTATGGAAAGACGCAAAGATAATTATCAGCACACCTCAAGGATTAGAAAACGACATCCTAACAAAAAGAATTAACTTAGAAGAAGCATCATTACTAGCATTCGATGAAGCACACCATGCAGTAGGAGATTATTCTTACGTTTTTGTTGCATCACAATACCAAAAAAAAGCAAAGTATCCAAGAATCCTAGCACTAACAGCATCACCAGGCTCAGACATGGATAAAATAAAAGAAGTTTGTAAGAACCTTTATGTTGAAGAAGTTGAAGTAAGGACAGATGAGGACCCTGATGTAAAACCATACGTCCAAGAAGTAAAAACGGAGTGGCTAAAAGTTACTCTTCCCCCACCGTTCCATGAAGTCCAAAAACATATCAAAAACTTCCTTAAAGACCGCTTAGAAAGATTAAGAAATTGGGGAGTCCTCCAAAAAAATGACTTAGAATTTGTAAGTAAAAGAGACCTCTTAGCATTACAAGCACAACTAAGAGGAAGAGCAGCATCTGGTGAACGCGATTCCACAGTGTGGACATCAATCTCAGTTCTAGCAGAAATAATGAAAATGCAGCATGCATTAGAACTATTAGAAACACAAGGCATTGCCCCACTATACAAATACTTAAAGAAAATGCAGGCAGAATCAATAACAACAAAAGTAAAAGCAGTAAAGAACATTGTAAGAGACTTAAACTATCGAACTGCATTGATACAAACTGAGAAACTGCACAATGAAGGAATAGAACATCCAAAATTAGTTGAACTCCAAAAGATAGTTGAAAAAGAAATCAAAGCAGACCCTAACTTTAAAACATTAATCTTCAACCAATACCGAGATAACGCATTAGATGTTGAAGAAAAAATAAATAAAATACCAGGAATAAGAGCAAAAATATTCGTTGGCCAGGTAAAAAAAGGAGATACAGGCTACAGCCAAAAACAACAAAAAGAAATTCTAGACAAATTCAGAACAGGAGAATATAATGTTCTAGTCTCAACATCAATAGGAGAAGAAGGCCTAGACATTGTAGCAGTTCCCCTAGTCATGTTCTACGAACCAATACCTTCAGCAATTAGAACCATCCAAAGAAGGGGCCGTACAGGAAGACAAGAAAAAGGCCGCGTTATCATTTTAATGGCAAGTAACACAAGAGATGAAGGCTACAGATGGTCAGCCCACCACAAAGAAAAACGGATGTATAGAAATCTCTACGAACTAAAAAACAATATAAAACTAGTACTCCAAAAAGTTGAAAAAAAACTAGACGATTACTTAACACCTGAAAAAAAGCATAAGATCTTTGCAGACCATAGAGAGAAAGGCTCAAAATTAATAAAAGAATTAGTTGACAAAGGCCATGATTTAATTTTAGAACAACTTGAACATGCAGACTTCCTACTAAGCTCAAGAGTAGGAGTAGAATTCAAGACAGTTGAAGACTTCATCAACTCAATAATAGATGGCAGACTTTTATTACAAGTAAAAAACCTAAAAGCAAACTTTGAAAGACCATTAATCATGATTCAAGGACAAGACGACATCTACTCAGTAAGAAACATCCACCCAAATGCAATAAGGGGTATGCTCTCAACAATAACAATCTCTTATGGAATCCCAATCATCCAAACAAAAGACTTCAGAGAATCTGCCGCCCTAATGGGAATAATCGCAAAAAGAGAACAAGAAGAAACATCATCTGACTTCACACCACATTCCGAAAAGAGAGCATTCTCAATAAAAGAGCAGCAAGAATACATAATCTCTTCATTCCCAGGAGTAGGCATGACATTAGCAAAACCACTCTTAAAAAAGTTCAAATCAATAAAAAAGATAGTAAATGCAAAACAAGAACAACTAGAAAAGATAGCAAAGATTGGTCCTAAAAAAGCAGAATCGATTAGAAAAGTTTTGGATAGTGAATACGACTCTTAAACCTGCATACTTCTCAATCTCTCAACACGAGTCTTAATTGGAGGGTGTGTCATAAATAAACTTACAAAGCCCCCTCTTCTAAATGGATTCACAATAAACAAATGAGCAGTGGTCTGTGTTGTACTAGTAACCTTAAACGGATGATGAACAATAGCAGTATCTAACTTCTCAAGAGCACTTGCCAAACCTTGTCCATTATGTAAAATCTTAGCAGCAGACTCGTCAGCCAAAAACTCCCTACTTCTAGAAATAGCCAACTGAATCATTGTAGCCAATATAGGAGTTAGTATAGCTAACACCAATAGCTCAGCTCCAGAACCACCATCCCTGTCCCTACCACCAAAACCACCAAACATAGCAGCCCATCTAGCCATAAAAGCAACATATGAAATAACTCCAGCAATAGTTGCAGCAATAGATTGAATTAAAGTATCCCTATTCTTAATATGACTCATCTCATGAGCAATAACTCCCTTAAGCTCATCCTCACTAAGTAAATCTAATATCCCTTGTGTACATGCAACAGCTGCATGCTCAGGATCTCGTCCCGTAGCAAAAGCATTCGTATTATCACTAGGCATAATATAAACCTTAGGCATAGGAATATTAGCCAAATGAGCAACATCTCTAACAACCTTAAACAACTTAGGAGCATCACTTTCCTTAATTTCCTTAGCCTTATACATAGCAAGAACTAACTTATCAGAAAACCAATAAGAACCAAAATTCATAACAACAGAAAACACCAAAGCAATCGTCAGACCCTGCATCCCACCAACCGCATTACCAACCCACAACAATAGCCCAGTCAATAAACCAAGTAACGCTACAGTCCTTATTTGATTACCAGTCCCCATAAGAAAAAAGAACAGAATAAGATATATAAAAGTTTGTATAATAAAAAAAATAAACACCACTTCAACTCTAAAATAAAGATTTTTAAATTGATAAATACTACTCAATTGAACTATGAATATCCCAAAATCATTTATACCTGAAATTACAAGAGACCCAACATTATTTGAATTAGTAGACTGGGGCACAGATATAGAATTAACTTCCCTCCATGACATGTATGTTGTTAAAGGTCATGAACTAGTCCTAACTAAAATGAGAGAATATGGTGTACGTATAGCCTCTCTCCCAGAACTAGTACTTGCTAGAATTAATAATTTTGGTGTTGATAAATTTATTCCAGAACATTGGCGCTATCATTTTCAGAGAGATAGAACGGTTTGGGATCATTGGTTTACTGCAAACTCAGAAATAGATACTGGCTCAGATCATGAAGGAAGATTTACTAGAGAGGGAGGATTAGTAAATATTATAGTACATGGTGGAGGCATTCTAACACCAGATATATTTGGTGAAATTAGGACGAGTAAATTAACCAAACAAGATCCTGTTGCAGTAGAAATTGATCAGGAGACCATCACAAAACTTTTGGCAGAAGAGCACCCCGATGGTGGACACATACCAGTGTATGGATACGATGATTTCTGTGATGTATCTGCTGATTCACGTTTTTTAGTAGACAACCCTCGATTTGCAGTAGTACTTCCGTTCGAAACATTTGACAGATATCCATCTCAGGATTATCAAGTAAGTCAAGCATACCACCATCCATTAATGGTTGTATATGCAGGAGGTGTAGAACAAGCTGCCAAATATCTAGATAGATTTAAAGAAAGAGAGGGAGAGGATACATTTGCACTACGTCATCCATTTGCATTCCCAATCCGGCCAATTAAAGGATTCGATAAATCTATCCCTCAAGGAAGGTATCTTTCATTAGGTCAAATATATTATCAAGGAATCGATGCAACAATTGGTGTTGACTACTCAGGAAACTTCTTACTAGTGAGGCCCAATCGTACCCTTTTACATCCAGGCCTGGCTGAATTACAATTTGTTTCATAAAAAATAAAAAAAATTATTCAAAACTAACAGCAGGCGCATTCTCAGCACCAGATGCAGCTTCAAACAAACTTTTCTTATCAAACCCGAACATTCCAGCAATTAGATTAGCAGGAAAGAACCTAATCTTCTTATTATAATTCTTCACAGCTTCATTATATCTGACTCTCTCAACATTGATCCTATTCTCAGTACCCTCAAGTTGCGCTTGTAATCCAGCAAAGTTCTCAGTAGCTTTTAACTGTGGATAATTCTCAACAGTAACTAACAACCTAGCAAGTGCAGACTGAACTTGACCAGCAGCAGCAATCTTAGAATCAATACTTCCAGCATTAAGCCATTTAGTCCTAGCCTCAGTCACTGCCAAATAAGTATCCTTCTCAAAATTAGCAGCACCCTTAACCGTCTCAACTAAATTAGGAATTAGATCAAACCTTCTCTGATAAGAACTCTCAACATTCGCCCACTGAGCATCAGCAGTCTCATCAAGACTTACTAAACTATTATATGTCCCAATAAACCATAATATTCCAATAAAAATAACTATAGCAACACTAATCAATACAATTAATCCAACATTTGGTCCTTTCTTCATAATATCACCTCTTACTATTAACTACTTAAACTATATAAACATTATCATCATATTTTCATCTGGTCAACAACATGAATAAGTTTATCCAAAAACACCATCAAATCTCTAACATTATCTTCCAATCCAGAAGTGTCCCCATCAAGATTCTTTATCTTCTTCAAAACACCAACATCAATTTTATACTTCTCAGCAACAACCTTAAACAATTCATCTAATTCAGTAGGGGGCGAAACATCCTTAAGAAACAACAGCCCATAAAACAAAGGCATAGTACTAGGAATAGCCATCTTCAATAGTTCCTTAATTTCCTTCGGTTTCTTAATAAAAACATAATTTTCCCTTAAATGAATAAGCTTAGATCGAAGTTCATACTCAAGCTGTCTCCTAACTTGCTTCTTGTCAAACTTTACTTCTTCAATTAAATCCTCACCAAACAAAACATCATGAGGATGTTTTATATCCAAAAACTCCAAAGGAAAAACATCAGAAGCATCATCAAGTTCTTCCTTAGTAAAAAAGAGAGGAACAATCTTATTCTTCTTTGAACATTTCAGTACAGCAGGCTTAATCTTCTCTAAAATCGAATAATCGAGCGTTCCCAAAATAAATAAAAGATTATTTGGTTCGCCTTCTGTTCCAAACTTAACAGCTGAAAGTAAATTATCTCCAAGATTTTCCTTAAACTCATTTATTATTTCTTCATACATTTTAATTATCCTCCTTAAACATTTCACCACCCGCCAGAAAACCCACCACCACCTGAAAATCCTCCGCCAAAACCACCAAAACCTCCACCACCAAGCCCCCCACCAGATCCGCCACTACCTCTATTAAACCCTCCACCAAAAAATATCGGAAAAAATCCAATTCTAGATCTCCTACCACCAGATATCCTTCCAACCACTGAACTTATAATAAAAAATAAAATTAGTATTGAATAAATATTTGAAAAACTACTTCTTGACCCACCACCATTTGCATAAGTTGACTTATACCTAGAAATAACTTCCTCATTGTCTTCTAAGTATCCAAAAATAACTGCAACAGAATTATAAATTCCCAAACCAAACTCCCCTCTCTTAAAATGAGGCGTTAAAACATTGTTCCCAATCTCCATTGCAGTTATGTCTGGTATGGTAGATTCAAGTCCATACCCTACTTCAATTCTAAATTCTCTTTCCTGTATAGCAACTAATATCAAAATACCATTATCAATATCTTCCTTACCAATCCCTGCCTCCTCAAATAATTCAACAGCGTAAGTTTCAACATCAATACCATCAAGTGTTGGAACAGTAACAACTGCAACCTCAACAGTTGTGCTTTGTTCTATTTGTTTAGCCAACTGTGAGATAGCCGATTCATATTGAGTATCAATAACATCTCCCTTGTCAGTCACAAAATTACTAACTTCAGGATAATCTAAAGCAGAAACTAACGGAATAAATAAAATCAACATCAAAAATATTTTTTTATCAAAATAAATCATAAAATATTACCAAACAGGTCGCGTATTTAATTGTTTTGATAAAAATTTACAAAATAAAAAAGATACATTTATAAACCCTTTCTCGTCCCTAATTTGAAAGGGGGCGCAGATCATAGATAGTATAGTTTATTTTCTGTCCTTAAATATTAACAATTTACAAAATGATAATTGGAATACCGAAAGAAAAGAAGATGGGGGAGGCAAGAGTACCTTTAATCCCAGATCATGTTAGCTTGCTCACTAAACAAGGCCACAAAGTCTTCGTTGAAAGAGACGCAGGAAAAAAATGCAGGTTCTCTAACAAAGCTTATGAAAAAGCAGGAGCAAAAATCGTTGATGATGTTTATGATTGTGAAATGATTGTAAGAGTTAAAGAACCACCAATGGCAACAATAAGAAAGAACCAAATCATCATGGGTTACCTTCACGTTGAAAAAGGCCAAAACATGGCTTTACTAAAAAAATTCTTAGACCAAAATTCCACAACTTACGCTTACGAAAATATAAGGGATGATAGTGGAGACAGATTAGTCAACTTAGGAGTTGAAGCAGGCATTGTCGGAATGTATGAAGGAATAAGATTATACGGAAAGGTCCTAGCAAAAAATGGACAAATAAACAGATTCAAAAAACTAAAACCAATCAAACAATATCACAGCGTAAAAAAAGTTTACGAAGCACTAGAAGAAGCAAATGTTCACAACAACGTAAACATTTACATTTTCGGCAAAGGAAAAGTTTCTAGAGGCTCTCAAGAAGTTCTAAAATATACTAAGATTAAACCAAATGTCCTTTACAGGGATGGAACAAAAGACGTTACTCCTTTCCTACCAAAAGCAGACATCATTGTTAATGCAATTGATTGGTATCCAGACGAGCCAAGGATCATTACAAAAAATATGTTAAAACTGATGAAAAAAACAGCAGTTATCGTTGACATCTCTTGCGATGAAAACGGTGCAATTGAAAGTTGCATCCCAACAACATGGCAAAAACCATCATACATTTTTAATGGGGTAACACATTACTGTGTAGATAACCTCCCTTCTGCTATTCCTCGTGACGCTTCTATCCATCTAAGTGAAATGATTCTTCCTCATGTTCTAAAAGTTGCTAATAATGAAGTATTAGAAACAGGTTTAATGACCAAAAGTGGAATCTTTGAATACGCAAAGAAAGAAGGAACATTAGAAGAGTTCGAACAGCTTTTAGAATTTCCAATAGAAACAGCTTAAATTAATTCTAGAAATATTTTTATAGCCCAACCATAAATAAAGAGTTATGGCCAAAGATAAAAGAAAACCAAATGAACCTGACACTGAAAAAAGAATTCTCATTATAAACAATGAAAGTATGTACATTGAGGAATTAGAAAAAACGGTTAATACTCACGCTTCTGGAAGGGCAAAAGTTGATTCTGTAAATATAAAGGATGCCAAATCAAAAATAGAGTCTGAGGGATTACCTTATGATGGAATTATCTTAGGAGGGAGTCATAAAAGAAGATATGATAATCAAGAGGTTCAGGATATAATAGCCTCAATAGATAAACATAATGAAGCCAATCCTGACAAGCAAGTTGCATTATATGGCGTTTGCTTAGGTCATCAAGCTGTTGCTCATTATCACAAGGGCAAGGTAGTGGACTTAGGAGAATACCAAAAAGGCGACAAAAAAATTCAACTAGGGGATGGAAAAGAAACAAAAACACATAAACATCATAAATGGGGAGTAACTGAAGTATCTGGCCTAGAAGTCATTGCCGAGAGTACTGTACAAGATGCAGAGGGTAAAGAAGTAAGAATTATAGAAGAAACAAGACACCCAACTAAACCATACGTTACAACACAAGGACACGCAGCAAAGAAAGGCCATGCACAAGAACTATTACACCAATGGTTGGATGATGTTTACAAACCAGCAGCTTAAACATTCTTCCCCATCTTAATAGTATAATCTTCAAAACCTAATCTACGATACAAACTCTGTGCACCTTTATTATCAATATGAATCTCCAATGAAATATGGCCAACATTATTATCCTTAAGCCATTTAATCATCCTTAAAACTAATTTCTTTCCAATCCCCTTCCCCCTATACTTCTTCACAACATAAAGATTACTTATATATCCTTTCATACCATAATTAGAGATTTTCAAAGGCTTAAACAACTGTCCAAATACAACCCCTACAACATCATTGCCTTCAACAGCAATAAAAAAAGCCCGATTAGATTTTTCCAAATCAGCCTCTAAATATCCCCTATAGAACCCCTTGCTTTTACTCAAGGGTTTTAATGTACTGCTATACTTCAATTCCTCTTTCTTAGATAATAACTTCAGCCTAAATAATTCTTTAATATCTTCCCTACCAGCTTTCCTTATTTTCATTCTCTATACTCCTTAACAATCTCTTCAATCAAAAACTTACTCAAATTAAATCTCCTAACTTTAGGAAAACCCGGAAATGCATTAATCTCAATAAACATTGCACTCTTATGATCGCTACATAACATAATATCTACACCACCAAAATTCAATCCTAATGCTTTAATAGCCCTTACTGCATTCCTTTTAGCAAATTCAAGTTGTTTCTCTGGAAGCGAATTAACAAAACTTGGACCCTCCCCAATAGCACCTTGAGAAATATTTGTAGTAACTGCCTCTGCATCAGTGCTCCTAGCATAAACATAAAGAACTTCACCCTTAAACACATATAACCTCAAATCAAACTTCCTTCCTTTAACAAGCAAAGGATTAATCGCTTCTTCAACAATAACATCCTTCTTCAAAATCTCACTCAAAAAATCCTTCTTGCCAGTTATATCAATAAAAGTCCAGCCATAATCAGATTTTTTACTCACTATCTTACCATCCCTAAATCTAAAGTTAGTCATCCACCTTCCCTTCTCTAAATAAGTTACCCCCTTACCCATCGATCCAAATCTTACCTTAATAAAAAGCTTATAACCTTCATTCAACAACTTAACAACCGCTCTAACACTCCTTGTGCCAAACTTCTTTGGAACCATAACTCCTGCCTTAGAAACGATACTCTTTGTAACTTCCTTGTCTCTATCAACAGCCAAGTTCCCAGGAGGGTTAACATAAGAAATTTTCTTATCAGCGTAAGATTCATCCACCTTCTCTTTCATTAATTCCCAAAACTTAATGAACTTAGAATAAAATCCCCGATTACCATAAACTCCCCTATAGTGTTTAGGCTCAATGTGTTTATCCCAATACTCAAAAGGAAAGAAAAGAAATACGATAACTTCCTTTGTACTCACCTTAGGAAATTTTCCCTCAAGAATAGAATCATAGTCAGCACTCTTAAAAATTATATCACTTCCCCTAAAGAACCTTCTCTGTTTGTAGAACTTCCTAAACGTATCAAAGTCCTTTAAATCACCTATTGCCAATAAAGTCTTTTTCCCCATATGAATAGAATCCAACAAATTACTTATAAATGTTTCTTAAAGATTCTACTTGTCTTATTCTAGATTCCCCTTAAAATCCCCCATTTCTTCAGAAAATCCCTCACTAATACCCATATCCAACCAAAACACCCATATATATTTTGCCCAATCAAAAAATTTAAATAGATAAACCATTAATCTCAGTGTAGGAAAGGTGGTATACTATGCTAAAGATGAAAAAAATATCTGAAACATTCGATATGAAGGTGTTTACAGACTCAGGAGATTATTTTGGTGATATTGAAGAAAGTATCTTAACCCAGAACAAAGTGTTTGGATGGCGTGTTAGAGCAACAAAGAACTCATTTCTAAGTAAAGTTCTAGGTTCAGCAAAAGGAGTTATTGTGCCTCACCAACTTGTAAAAAGCATTGGAGACATAATAATTATCAGTAAAGCTGCAGTTCCTTCTTACTCCGGTGAAGAAGGAGAAGAAGAAAACAAAGAATAATTTTTTTCTTTATTTATTATTTAATAGAAAGCTATATAAATAAGAAATATTAAACTATCCTTATGTCCTCAGTCATAATCCAGGAATTAAAAAGAAAAACAACACATTTTACTATACTTCTTTTAATAATTGCTTTTATAGTCATTAAAGATAGTTACAACCAAAACAGTGCATTATTAACCTTAGTGGGTGTTCTTATGATATTCCTCACCCTAGAGTATTTCAGACTAGACTTAAATTGGAAAATTCCAGGGTTCTCTCACTTCATGAAGGCAAGAGAACAAGACAGAGTCCACAGTGCAGTCTACTTTCTTTGTGCTACAATAATTTGCCTAGCAGTCTTTGACTTCAAAATCGCATTAACAGCACTACTGATGACTATCTTCGGAGATATGATTGCAGCAATGGTAGGTAAAAAGTTTGGTACAACCCTCCTCTTCAGAAATAAAACAGCAATTGGAACATTATCCGAACTTGTAATCAACCTACTGATCGGAATTGTAATCCTCATGGGAACCTACCAAGCATACATAATCATCTCAATGGCCTTTACCGCAACAATCATAGAAACTTTAGTAGACGAACTTGACGATAACCTACTAACCCCTCTTTTCGCAGGATTTATTGGGCAGATTATAACGTTCCTTATCTAGAAATCAAAAACCTTTTTCTTCTCTTTCAAAGCACTTGGGGATTCTCCACCATGCCATGTAAATCTTGGCCTTATCCTCATAGGATATAGTCTTTCGTTAACATCATCAAATATAACTGCAGAACCCTTTATAGCAGGCAGATAATTAAGCTGCTTATCAAGACCTTCTCTCATATAACTCTGCATCAACATCCCCAATGCCTCAACATCTATTTTAGCAGTTAACCTATGTGAAATAACTGTATCTGCCTGAGTCATAACATCAGTATGTATCTTACCCGGCTGCTGTGTAGCAAGTATCAAAGAAATACCTGGCTGTCTTCCTTCCCTAAGTATAGTCAACAAAGCATCAGTAGAAACAGTCTTCCCTTCCTTAGGTAAAAACTCATGTGCCTCATCAATCACAAGCCAAACCAAGGGATCTTGCTGTTTTTCTTTCTCCCCGCTATCTAAAGAATAGTGTTCACTCCCTTTTATAGATTTAAACTCTTCCATCTTCCGAGATATCATCCGGTGGATAAACAATTTCTGAGATATAAGACCAATAACTAATGACTTAAGCCCTTCAGTTCCAGGCGTAACAGCATAACAACTAACATCAATTATAGTTACCTGCCCACCTTTCACTAAACTACTTATTGGAGTTCCATCCTTTCCAAAAAGTCCCCATTTCTTAGCAGAACTAAATCTATTCTCAACAAAATCCTTTACATGTTGTTCTGTCTTCTCATCCTTCTTAATTAAATTAATAACATCATCTAATGAAAAATCAGGATTAGCTTTCATCAAATCCTGAACAACTCTCTCAATCAAAACTCCATGTTGGCTATGTACCTCTATCTCAAAAGTCAAACACCAATCATGAGGACTTAATTCTGAAGGTTTTATAGAAAAAGGATGATCAGTGGGTATCCCTTGCTTCTTAAACTGATCATAATATCCTGTAGGAGTATAAATTGTAACATCTAAC
Organism: uncultured Methanosarcinales archaeon; assembly: GCA_964566535.1. Taxonomy (GTDB): domain Archaea; phylum Nanobdellota; class Nanobdellia; order Woesearchaeales; family CAZOXR01; genus CAZMIO01. The sequence continues at coordinate 183,649 of CAZMIO010000002.1, forward strand.
GGTTTACTCTTCAGCCCCCATTCATCTAATATGTGAGTATCCTTCTTGTTAGCATACTTCATAGTCCAATATATCCCCATGGTATCAAGCATTATAACGGAAATATTATCCTTAACCTCCATAGGCAAATCAGATATGCCTTCTGCAATTACCCCCATAGTATACGACTTCCCAGAACCCCTTTTACCACAAATAAACACAACATGCGACCTAGAAACATCCATATAGATCTCATTAGATAAAGAAGTAGTATGTCCCATCTTCACATACTGCTTTCCAAGAAAAATTGTTCCGTCCTTACCAAACTTCTCCTTGTCTTTCTCAGACCTACCAATAATTATATCATAAGGCATAATTCAAACTTAAATCTACTAATATAAATATTTAGCGAAACAACCAAGAAACAACAAACTTTAAATACTCCTTCTCCCACCATAAACCTATTATGCCGGAGCAAAAACAAATTAAATCAATAAGCAAGATTTTATTAGTTCTTTTGCTAGTTCTGGTGTTACTTTAAGCCCTACTCACATTCTACAGGGCCACTGCAACTTTAAACCAAAGTTAGTTAAGAATCCAAAAAAATTATAAAAAATGGAACCAAACGACACTCAAAAAGAAAAAATGAGCAAGATCATAATATTTGACACCACCTTAAGAGATGGTGAACAATCCCCTGGAGCTAGTTTAACAATCAAAGAAAAGCTAATTATTGCAAAACAATTAGCAAAACTTGGTGTAGATGTTATCGAAGCAGGTTTTCCTATAAGTTCGCAAGGAGATTTCGAAGCAGTAAAACAGATTGCAAAAGAAGTCCAAGGCCCAATCATCTGCGGTTTAGCAAGAACAAAAGAAGAAGACATAGACAGAGCATGGGAAGCAGTAAAACATTCAAAAAATCCAAGAATCCACACATTCATAGGAACTTCCAACATCCATATGGAGAAGAAACTAAAAAAAACTAAAGAAGAAGTAATCTCCCTTGTCTCAAAGACAGTAAAACATGCAAGCTTGTTATGCAAAGACATAGAGTTCTCACCAGAAGACGCAGCAAGAACTGACTTAGATTACATGGTCGATGTTGTAAAAGCTGCAATAGAAGCAGGAGCAAATACTATAAACATCCCAGACACAGTAGGTTATTCAGAACCTGAAGAATTCGGGAAAAGAATCAAATACATTTATGACAAACTAAACACATTAATAGAAAAAAACAATGTTATAATCAGTGTTCATTGCCATAATGACTTAGGTGTCGCTGTTGCAAATTCATTAGAGGCAATAAGAAACGGAGCAACACAAATAGAATGCACTATAAACGGAATTGGGGAACGTGCAGGTAACTGTTCATTAGAAGAAGTAGTAATGAACCTAAAGACAAGAAATGATTTTTTCAAAGACTTCCACACAACAATTAACACAAAAGAAATTTTCAAAACATCTCAATTAGTTTCACAACTAACTGGAATAAAAATCCAAAGAAATAAGGCAATCGTTGGTCAAAATGCATTTGCTCACGAAGCAGGAATCCACCAGCATGGAGTATTAAGCCACAAATCAACCTATGAGATTATGAAACCAGAAGAAATTGGCTGGATTGGAACAAATATTGTGATAGGAAAACACTCAGGTAAACATGCTGTTGAATCAATCTTAAAAGATAGAGGATATGACTTAACCAAAGAACAAGTTAACAAAGTATTGTCAAAACTTAAAGAACTAGCCGACAAACAAAAAGAATTGATGCAGGAAGATATTATCGCAGTTGCCACAAACGTAGCAGGCGAACTATCAAAAGAAGAAAAGATTGTACAACTAGACGAAGTAAAAGTCACAACTGGAAACAAAACAAAACCAGAAGCAACAGTCACATTAATCATAGATGGAAAAAAGAAAACTGGCAAAGGTATCGGTTTAGGACCAGTTGACGCTGTCGCACATGCAGTAAGGTCAATGACAGACCCCTCAATCAAACTAAAGGAATACTCACTTAAAGCAATTACAGGGGGAACTAATGCCCTAGCAGAGGTATCAATAAAAGTTCAAGATGAAAAAGGCCACATATTCAAAGCAGATTCAGTTGATGAAGACATAATTATGGCATCTACTATTGCATTAATCAAGGGTACGAACAAAGCATTAAACTTCAAGAAAAATAAATCAACACAGAAAATCAAAGTAGGTTATTAAGGTGATAAAATGAATGGCGCAAAAACAATTGTTGAAACATTAATCAAACAGGATGTAGATGTAACCTTCGGATTCCCCGGAGGGTCAGTCATACCACTTTATGATGCTTTCCTAGATTACAAGAGTAAAATAAGAAATATATTGGTTAGGCATGAACAAGGAGCAGCTCATGCAGCACAAGGGTATGCAAGGGCATCTGGAAAACCCGGTGTATGTATTGCAACCTCTGGGCCTGGAGCAACCAACTTAGTTACAGGAATAATGGACGCATATATGGACTCAACACCAATAATTGCATTTGGCGGACAAGTACCAACAGGATTAATTGGAAATGATGCCTTCCAAGAAGCAGATATGATGGGCATTACCTTACCAATAACAAAACATAATTTCCAGGTCAGAACCCCTAATCAAATGGCTCCAGTCATTATGAAAGCCTTCAAAATAGCTCAAGAAGGAAGACCAGGACCCATCTACATAGACTTACCTAAAGATACTCAGACTAAAGAAGTAACTAAACCAATTCCAAAAGAAGTCGAGATTGCTGGATTTCAACCAACTCTTTTGCCAAATCCATTACAAATAAGAAAAGCAGCAGAAGCAATCTCAAAAGCAGAAAGACCATTATTCGTTATTGGTCAAGGTGTTATCCTATCAGACGCTTCAAAAGAACTTCATGAACTTATTGACATAACAAAGATCCCAGTAACCACAACATTCATGGCTAAAGGAGCTTTTGATGAATACCATCCATTAAGCTTAGGAACAGTAGGTATGCATGGAAGAAAAGTTGCAAACTATGCTACTGTAAACGCAGACCTATTGATTGTAATCGGTTGTAGATTCAGCGACAGAATCACTGGAAACTTAAAGACATATGCAGAGAATGCAAAAGTTATCCATGCAGACATAGATCCAGCAGAAATTGGAAAAAATGTAAAAGTAGATATCCCAATAGTAGGAGATGCAAAAAATATAATCAAAGACTTAACATCAACAATCAAAAAATTAACATACCAAGAAAAAACTAGTTGGACAAACAAAATCAAACACAATAAAAAAACATGTGATGACTGTGTCCCAACACCCAAATCAAACAAACTACATCCAAAAACAGTAATGCTTGAAATTAACAAGATACTAAAACCCGAGGATATAGTTGCTACAGGAGTTGGTCAGCACCAAATGTTTGCAGGCCACTTCCTAAAATTCTCAAAACCAAGAACGTTCATAAGTTCAGGAGGAGCAGGAACAATGGGCTTTGGTTTCCCAGCTGCAATTGGAGCAAAAATTGCAAAACCAAATTCAAACGTCTTCCTAGTAGATGGAGATGGTTCATTCCAAATGACAATTCAGGAATTAGGCACAGTAAAAGAAGCAGACATCAAAATAATCATCATCATCATAAACAACTCATACCTGGGTATGGTAAGACAGTGGTTAGAATTATTTTCAGACAAAAGATATTCAGAAGTTTACTTAGGCAATACCCCTGACTTCATAAAAGTTGCAGAAGCATACGGACTTAAAGGAATAAGGGTTACAAAAGAAGCAGAAATACAAGATGCTTTCAAACAAGCAATAAAAAATGATGTTACGACAATCATAGACATTCAAGTAGAAGAAGAATCAAACATCTTACCTATGCTTCCACCAGGTGGCAACGTAAAAGATGCTTTTGGAGGCTGTATGGTCGGACCTGGAAAATTTTTCGAGGATGATTAAATATGACAAAAGAAAAGATTCATGTAATCTCAATGTTAGTTGAAGACCAACCAGGAGTACTTACAAGAATTGCTGGATTGTTTGCAAGAAGGGGATACAACATTAGTACAATAACAGTAGGTAAAACGGCAAAGAAAGGAGTCTCAAAGATGGTCATAACAGTCAAAGGGGACACAGAAACACTAGAACAGGTTGAAAAACAAGTAAACAAACTAGTAGACACAATCAAAGTTAGTGAAATGCGTGAGACTAGTTCAGTCATCAGAGAACTATGCTTACTAAAAATAAGCATCACCGATAAAAAAGCAAAAGAAGAAGTCTTACGCTATACTAAAATTTATAAAACTAAGATAGTCGACATAACTCAAAAAGCAGTAACAGCTGAATTGATAGGGGCCCCAGCTAAAATTGATGCATTCATAGACTTAATGAAACAATTTGGGATAAAAGAAATATCAAGAACAGGGGTTACTGCAATTTCAAGAGGATGATTAACAAACCAAACTAAAATGCCATCAACAATAACTGAAAAAATACTTGCACGCCACTGTGGAAAAACCCAAGTTAAACCATGGGAATTAATTAACGCAGACATAGATGTAGTCCTATGCCACGACGTTACAACCCCTCCTGCAATTGACATGTTAAATAAAAGAAACATAAAAAAAGTCTTCGATCCAGAAAAAGTAGTTGTTACTCCAGATCATTTCGTTCCAAACAAAGACATAGAATCAGCAGAACTAGCAAAAAGATTAAGAGAATGGGTACACTCTAACAAAATAAAAAACTATTACAAGATAGGCAACCATGGTGTTTGTCACGCAATACTTCCTGAACAAGGCCATGTTACCCCAAGTAGCCTAATCATAGGAGCAGACTCACATACTTGCACTTATGGAGCACTAGGTGCATTCTCGACAGGTGTTGGCTCAACAGACTTAGCAGCAGCATTAGCAACTGGGAAGCTTTGGTTTAAAGTCCCAGAAACAATAAAATTCATCATCAACGGAAAACTACCCAAAGGGGTCTACTCAAAAGATATTATCTTACATATAATCTCAGACATCGGAGTAGATGGAGCTTTATACAAAGCAATGGAATTTACAGGAAGTACAATTGATGAACTTTCAATAGAAGCAAGAATGACCATAACAAATATGGCAATAGAAGCAGGAGCAAAATCAGGGATAATGCAAGCAGATGACAAAGTAAAAGCTTACCTAAAAGAAAAAACAAGCAAAAAGTTTGAAATAGTAAAATCAGACAAAGACGCTACCTACTTAGAAACAAAAGAATATGATATTTCAAACTTAGAACCAATCGTAACCGTACCAAATCTACCAAGCAATGGAAAATTCATTTCAGAATTAAAGAAAGGCATCAAAGTAGATCAAGCTTACTTAGGTAGCTGCACAAATGGACGTATAGAAGACCTAAGAGTTGCAGCAGACATCCTAAAAGGAAAGAAAATAGCAGAAAATACAAGAATGATAGTAGTTCCAGCAACAACAGACATCTGGAAACAAGCAAACAAAGAAGGCTTACTAGACATTTTCATGGAATTTGGTGCAACAGTATCAACTCCAACTTGTGGAGCATGCTTAGGAGGCCATATGGGGATCCTAGCAGAAGGAGAAATATGTATCTCCTCAACTAACAGAAACTTCACAGGCCGTATGGGCCATCCAAAATCAGAAGTTTACTTAGCAAGCCCAGCAACAGTAGCAGCATCAGCCATAGAAGGCAAGATAGCAGATCCAAGGAGATACTTATAATCAAAATGAAAGGCCACACCCACATCTACAAAAAAGACTACATCAACACAGATGAAATAATTCCAGCTAGATACCTCAATATCGACAAAGAAGAAGAACTAGCTAAACATGCAATGGAAGATCTAGATGAATGTTTTGTAAAAAACGTAAAAAAAGGAGACTTCATAGTAGCAGGAGAAAACTTTGGTTGTGGAAGTTCAAGAGAACATGCAGTTTGGGCCCTAAGAGGAGCAGGAGTAAAAGCTATTATTGCAGATTCATTTGCAAGAATCTTCTTCAGAAACTGCATAAACAACGGTTTCTATGCGATAGAGTGCAAAGACCTAAAAAACAAAATAAAAGATGGAGATGAATTAGAGATAGACATAGAACAAGGAACCATAACTAACTTATCAGACAAAAAACAATATAAATTCGCACCATTTCCTCAGTTTGCTATAGACATAATCAACGCTGGCGGACTTTTAAATTATATAGAAAAATAATTATTTAGCAACCGCAATATCTCTTGTCTGAAGTGTCCATATCTTCTTTTTCCTTATGCAGAATTCAATATCTTGAGGAACTCCTCTCTTCTTCTGCTCAATAAAGCGCGAAGTATTAACAACGCCCATCAGTAATCCACCCAATTCATGCTCTAGTGGCCCGCTAATATGCTGTACTTCAAGATTCCTCTTATCTATAACAAAAATAGTAGGAGTCTTTCTGCCAGAAACAAGTTCCTCACCATGGCCCTTCACCACCTCAACCTTCATATGGTCACGAGAAGGCTCAATTGTTCTCTTCCTCCTTTGGCCCCCTTCAATCTTTGTATAATTAAACTTCTCAGTGATAACCGTATACACAACACCAGAGTAATCAGCATAGATCATATTCTGCACAACAACAGCCATTTTAGCTTTCTGTTCATCAATACCTAACTTGCTCCTATGATATACTGCTCTATGGGAATACAACGAAGCCCAGCACCGTTTCAAATTAGTCGTTATCAATTTCATCCCTCTTCTAAATAAATAAGTGCTGTGCAATCCTGCAAAAGTTGACTCTTCGGTATCCTCAGTTGTTGCTGAACTCCTAATAGAAACATGCCCAGAACCAATCCCTTTGTATGCTTTCCTTATCTGAGCTGTAACTTCATCCGGAATCTTTACTCTCTGAAATATTTCTTCAATCTCTTCCTCAGACATTTTACCAATATCGACTAATTTCTCAGTCAAGTACTCATAATTCTTAAGGATTACATAGATGTAAGCATCTACAGTTATTGTAAAGCCATTAGGAACCGAAATCTGACCCATCCTCATTAACCTATAAAGATTAATAGCTTTTCCACCAACCTTTTCAATATTCGAACTCTTAGAAAGCGGCAGCACAAAAACCTTAGCATCCCTATAAGCTTCAAGATCTTGAAGCGGGAAAAGACCCCTAAATGACAGAACTCCTTGGTCCGGAGTCCCACCACCTTCTCTTCGAGATTCCCCATCTTTTGCAACAATCTCATGATATTCTGCTTCAGTTATCTTCCTAACATGCCCTTCATCCGCATCAAGATACATATAATCCCCAGTATCAAAATCCTTGAGAATGGAATTTCTCCCTACAATACAAGGAATCTTATGCTCTCTTGCAATCATTGCAGCATGAGACGTAGACCCTCCTTTTTGAGTGATTATTCCACTAGATTTCATCATAGCAGCATTGATTTCAGGAGTTGGATTTTCAGCAATAAGTATCTCTCCCTGTCTAAAATCAGAAACATTTTTTGAACTAACTTTTCTAACCCTACCCCACGCCTTACCATTATACACAATAATCCCTTCTCCTCCAGTTAAATAACCCATGACAAACGCAGAAACCTCTCCTAAAACATAGATACTCCCTTCCTTGTAGTATTGTGCTACAATATTCTCCACTTCAAATTCCTTATCATCCGTCTCTGGTAATTTGTCTTCTAATCTCAACCTTAATTCCATAATCACTGCCTCAGAATACATTTCAATCCCTCTTTCTATAGAGTTCATTGCTTGAACCAAAAGTTGCATATTACCCTGAGAATCGCCCTTACCTTTATAGTAAAGATACTCTTTTAATAAAACAAGCGCCCTTTGAAAACCAGTCTCAACCTTAGGCCCTACTCTCTGCCTTAGCTTTTGAGCAACCCTTTTCCCTTTTTTATCAATATACTCTCCAGCCTCATTTTTAATAAACCGTTTAAATGCACCCATATGACTTGCCACAACACTAGTTAGAATCTGTTGCAAATAAACTACATACTTCATCAATTCAGCAACTGTCATTATTTGTGGATGTTTTGCTGGATCTAGCTGAGCATTAACAAAACCATACGATAGATGCTCCTGAGATTCTAAAAATGTATCAAATTGCTGAAGCTCATCTCCAAACCGAATTGTATCTCCATCAGTTGACGGAGAAACCCTGGCTATTACTAAATGTAACCTTCTACGAACATCGCCCAAACCCACCATCAACCATCTAACAAAACATATATAAACCATTCTTAATTAACATAATTATCATGAAATCCTACAAAATCGCATTGATGCCAGGAGACGGAATAGGACCTGAAATAATCAGAGAAGGAGTTAAAGTACTAGATAAAACAGCAGACTTAAACAACTTCAACATCAACTGGGTAAACTATGATAACGGAGCAGAAAAATACCTTAAAACAAAAGAACTTATCACAGAAGACACTCTAAAAGAAATTAAAAACAGCTGCAAAGCAATCTACTTAGGTGCATTAGGAGACCCAAGATGCAAACCAGGAATATTAGAAAAAGGTATTCTATTAAAAACAAGATTCTACTTTGACCAATACATTAACCTAAGACCTATCAAACTATTAGAAGGAGTTTGGTGCCCATTGAAAGATAAAACACCAAAAGACATAGACTTCACAGTTGTCAGAGAAAATACTGAAGACTTCTATGTGGGAATTGGAAACAGAGCAAAGATTGGAAAATCAAAACAAGAATTAGAAGTTATCAGATCCCTTTATGAAGTAAAGTTCAATCTAGACATAGAAACACAAAACTCCGAAATAGCTTACCAAATTGGAGTTCTAAGCCAAAAAGGATCCAAGCGTGTCATAGAATATGCTTTTGAACTAGCAAAAAAACAGGGAAAAACAAAAGTTACAGCAGTTGACAAAGCAAATGTACTAAACAACATTTACAACTTTTGGAGAGAAATAGTAGAGCAAACCTCAAAAAAATATCCTAATATCAATCACGAATTCAATTATGTAGATGCAATAACAATGTGGTTTGTTAAAAATCCAGAATGGTTTGAAGTTGTTGTAACTCCAAATATGTTTGGCGACATAATAACTGACTTAGGAGCAATGATACAAGGCGGATTAGGATTAGCACCAGGCGGAAACATCAACCCAAAAGGAATCTCAATGTTCGAACCTATTCACGGCTCAGCCCCAAAATATAAAGATAAAAACGTTGCAAACCCATTAGCAACAATCTGGGCAGGAGCAATGATGTTAGATGAAATTGGCCAAAAAAAAGCAGCTGAGCAAATTGTAAACTCAATCCAATCAGTAATTAAGCAGGGAAAAGTAAAAACAAAAGACTTAGGTGGAAAAAATACATGCTCAGACATGGGAGATGCAGTATCATCTAACTTAAAATGATTCAAACAGCAACATAATTAAAGTTAATTTTATAAATACTCTCACATTCCTAAACACAATTAATTAACAGGAGGAAATAAAAAATGGTAAACATATTACATGATAAAGATGCTGACGAAAAAGCATTAGAAGGAAAAACAGTTGCAGTTATTGGATATGGTAGCCAGGGTTCTGCTCAGGCAATAATGATGAAAGAATCAGGAGTTAATGTTATTGTAGGAGAAACCGAAAAATTAGGAGACAACCCAAATCAAAGCTGGAGCAAAGCAAAGGAAGATGGATTTGAAGTTATGACAATTTCAGAAGCCTCAGAAAAAGCAGACATTATCCACATGCTGTTACCAGACGAATTCCATGCACCAGTTTACAAAGAACATATTGAACAGCACATGAAAGCAGGAAAAGTCCTTTCATGCAGTCATGGATTTAACATAGTCTACAAACAAATCCTCCCCTCAAAAGACATTGATGTTATAATGGTTGCCCCAAAAGCACCCGCTACTGAGGAACTAAAAGCTTACAAAGCAGGATTTGGAGTTCCAGGTTTAGTAGCAGTACAACAAGATGCAAGCGGAAAAGCAAAAGACATTGCATTAGCAATGGCAAAATCAATGAGATTCACAAAAGCAGGAGTCTTAGAATGTACTTTCGAACAAGAAACTTACGAAGACCTTTTCGGAGAACAAAACGTTCTTTGTGGTGGTTGTGTTGACATCGTAAAATACGGATTTGAAGTATTAGTTGAAGCTGGATATCCTCCAGAAATGGCCTACTTCGAATGTATGCATGAATTAAAGCTAATTGTAGACTTAATGTTTGAAGGGGGTATTCAAAAGATGAATGCAGTTATCTCAAACACTGCAGAATTCGGAGAATACTACAACGGACCAAAGATAATTGACCCAAGCGTCAAAGAAAGGATGAAAGAATCTCTAAAGAGAATCGAAGATGGAACTTTTGCCAAAGACTGGCTTGAAGAGTCCAGAAAAGGAGCTCCAAACCTATTAGCAAAAAGAAAAGCTCTTGGAGAACATCCAATAGAGATAGTTGGGAAGAGAATCAGAGAAATGTTCGAAAAGAAATAATTTTTTATTTTGTCAAGAACCGCCAATCAAAGATAGATGGAATATAACAAATTATTGCTACGCCTGTTGGTTCTTGAGCATGCTCAGAATTTTCCTGAAGCCCACATTGGATGTTGAATCACTAATCAGAGACCAGATGGAAAATTCTGACATTTTATCTTATTCTAACCAAATCAGAAGCCTTCTCTTTGCAAGAAACAAAAACATCAGGATCAATATCTTTTCTTTCATTTAACAACCCAAAAGCCCTAAGCGCAAGCTCAGGAGTATTATTATTCTGGCTAAGGTGAGAAAGCAATATGCTCTGTAATCTCTTAGATCCACAGCTCAACACCAATAAAGCAGCCTCATAATTAGAGATATGCCCATACTTAGAAGCTATCCTCTTCTTAAGGTAAGCTGGATATCCTCCATTCTTCAACATATTAATGTCATGATTAGACTCAAGTATCAAAGAATCACACTGAGAAATATTTGAAACTACATTCTTGCATGCATATCCAATATCTGTTATCACCCCTAGCCTCTTCCCACCAGCCTCCAAACAATAAGAAACAGGATCAAAAGCATCATGAGACTTAGAAAACGCCTGAACATGAATCCCATTAACATTCACCAACTCATCATTCTTTATAGTATGGATCAAACCCTTCTCCCTACATATCAAAGCAGCATCTGCAGTCTTCTTAGTCAGAAAAACAGGAATCTCATGCCTAGAAGCTAGAACATCTACCCCTCGTATATGATCAGTATGTTCGTGAGTAACAAATATCCCCCTAATCTTATCAATCGACTCACCGATAGAATCAAGCCTTTCAGTCACTTGCTTCGCAGATATCCCACAGTCTACCAAAACAGCCGTACCACCTTTTTTTACATAAAAACAGTTCCCAGAGGAACCTGATGCTAATGCACAAAATTCCAATTTAATAAAAAAGAATTAGAACTTACTTTTAATCTTTATTGTTATCAAATATATAGTTAATCTTTATTCTTTTTCCTCAACCATCAAAATTACCTTAATCTTTGCAAAACCTCTCCTACTTTCCCCCTAATTCTCTCCCTATAATTCTTTGGTTTCGGATCAAAAACAGTTCTCCATGTCATAGAAGTATTGTCAATCTCAATTACTGGAAACCACTTAATTATTTTTTCAGGTGCTCCCCTGTTATACCAATGTTCCCCATTAAAATATTCTTTTCCAGAAAGATTCTGACTGATTTCAATTAACCTTTGTATAACACTATCCTTGCATCCCCTTGTATAAAAAATTCCAGAAGCAGTCCATTTTTGTGGAAGAACCTCATTATATAAACTCCTATTAAATTTCATAACAGAAACAATTGGTTCCCTACGATCTACATGACCTGTCCTATAACTTCTTTTAGTTTCTTCATCAACTGCATCATATGTTTTTGCATCCTTAATATAACTTTCATATATATAACCGTAATCAAAAACAACACCAATAGACCCACCAATTTCAAATTCATCAGTCCATTCGACCATCTCACTCCATACCATCTTTTCTATTTCAAGAAGTCGGTAATATCCATCACGTTTAATAATAGAACAACTTGGATTATAACTATCTGGATTTTCGATATTATAGATTATATTCCCAAACGGATCACTCTTTTTTTCCTTCCCTCCTGCAGCACCACCTGAAAATGCATTTGTAACATGGCAGCATAAGAAACCTAGAGAATTTAAACCCTGAAAAGTAACATACCTGGCATCACTCATCCGTTCCCTATATCTATCAATTGCATATTTCAATCCTTTTTTAAAATTAAGCCCCATCACAAGAATATCAATATTTACCTTCTTAAGAAAACGATAATTTGACATATAAACATTCCAAGTCTCTTCAAAATCACCAAGATTTCTAATTGACACACTAAATTTTGGAATAAAATAATCTAATAAAGGAATAATCTCTCTATAAAATATGGACTCTATAAAATTAATTATCTGATCAAATACAGAAATAACTCTGTCAAAATTCTCCTCAGTAATAGTATGTTTTATTAAATATAAACACCTAAAAATTAAACCGGAGATATAAGGTCTATCATTATTATACCTACTTGATTTTTTTGCAATATCTTTAAGTCCATTAAATATATTAATAAAATTATCCTTGTTGATAATATGCTGAACAGAAGAAAGGCCATACAACAAGACCTCTTTTGAGCATTTTGGTGCACTATCTTTAATAGACTTCAGTTCACGAAAAATAAAATTAAAATTCCCCCTTGTTATGATGTGCCTGACAAAAGGCAATGCTTTTGATATTGTTGGGTCATGATTTCCATCTGGTGAAAAAAGGTCACCACTTTTCTCTCCTTCTAATAACTTTTCGAAAACTTCCTGCCAATTCTCCGAGGTGATAATATCTTTTACAGAGGGGATCCCTCTTGAAAATAACCATTTACTTTCTTCTTTTCTAAAAGCAAGGTTCCTAAGTCCAATCTCAATCTCACCCCAATTATCAGGCCGGATAATGTGTTTTATTGCAGGAAGGGTAAATATAAATAGCAGATCTGAATATGGACCTGAGACCTCTACCAACCTAACTAATCCTTCCCACGTATCCCTATTGATAATCTCCTTAACTTTGGGTAGACCATGTGCAAGAAGTGCAAAAGAACTATTTTTTGATGCATTTATCATCCTCATAATGCCGGACCATGTCCCAACTGAGATCAAATCAGAAATATTAGGAAATCCCTGGATTAGAAGAGGTCGATAATTAGTCGGAGCAATCCTAACAATCTTCTTAAAATCATCTAAAACGCTCTTAAAACCAAATTCAGAGATAATATCTCTAACAACAGGTATTCCATAAGCAAGAACATAATATAGTTGATAACTTCCAACCTCAAACTTAAATTGTATAATCTCTTCCCAATTCTCCTCATTAATTAGGTCAGCAACAGCAGGAAATCCCTTATGAAACAGTTCATTATATTCATCAAAACCAGCTCGAAACACCATTGTATCATTCCAGTGTTTTACTAAGAACAATCCCAATTCAAAATGTTTCCTTACTGGAAATCCCCATTTCTTAAGCTTCCTAAACTTCCCCCTATATCTTAAATACAATGCCCTCTTAGAAAGGCCCATCTTCCCTTCTTTTAAATCCCTTTTTTCATCATCTATTTCTTCAAAGACCTCTTCAATATCTGAACAAGCCCGTTTTAACCACCTTTCTCTAATCTTTCTTTTTGATATGTACCCTGGTGCTTCAGCTTTTTTTAGAGATTTCAGGAAATGTCTAAGGTAGGTGTTCCCTCTTCTATCAGAATGTAAACTTCTAATTAGATATGCAACTTTGCTGACTTCACCATCTAATTTTCCTAATTCCCTTCTAAACTTCTTAATATCAATAAAATGTGTGTGTCTCCTAAAATCCTCCATAATATCTGTCCAGTATCGATGGATATTAGTTTCCTCATCAGATAATACTTCAATAGTCCCTTCTCGGTTCATATCAGACTTATTAGAAAACACTTATATAAAATTACCTATAACTAGAATATACAATTAAATTTAAATACCCATCCAAATCCTAATACCTTACAGAGGACAAATAAAATGCATTCAGACATAATAAAGAAAGATATAGCAACCCTACCTCATAGAGCGCTACTATTATCAGCAGGCGTAAAGCCAGAAGACCTAGAATCTAACAAACCATTCATTGGAGTTGCAAATTCCTACAACAATATCATCCCAGGACACATTCACTTAGACAAACTAACAGACGAAGTAATGAAAGGGATAAGAGACGCAGGAGGAATTCCATTTGTCTGGGGAGTTCCAGGCGTTTGCGATGGAATTGCAATGCATGTAGAGATGCGCCTCTCATTACCATCAAGAGAACACATAGCAGACAACATAGAAATCATGACCTTATCACATTCAATGGACGGCTGGGTTGGAGTAACTAACTGCGACAAAATAACTCCAGGAATGCTTATGGCAGCTGGAAGAATAAACCTCCCTGCTATCATGATTACAGGCGGACCAATGAAAGCCAATGTAAAAGATGGAGTAAAGCACCATCCAATCGAAGGTTTTGGCGTAGTTGGAGAAGTAAAAGGCGGAAAGCTCTCAGAAAAAGAAGCAAACGCCCTCCTACCATGCATGACTTGCGGAGCAGGCTCTTGTGTTGGATTATTCACTGCAAACACAATGGCAACCGTAACAGAAGTTTTAGGCATGTCCTTAACCAAATGTTCAACAACTCTAGCAGACGACCCAGAAAAAAAGAAACAAGCTTACGAATCAGGAAAAAGAATTGTAGAGTTAGTAAAAAAAGACCTAAAACCAAAAGACATCATGACAGCAGACGCTTTTGAAAACGCAATAATGGTAGACATGGCAATGGGAGGCTCAACTAACACTGTTCTACACATCCCAGCTGTTGCAAAAGAAGCAGGAGTCGACATATCAGTAGATCACTTTGACGAAATCTCAAGAAAAACACCAAACTTATGCAAGATAATCCCTGCAGGAGACCATGAGATGGCAGACATCCATAACGCAGGTGGAGTACCAGCAGTCCTAAACAGATTAAAAGACTCCCTAAAAGACTCAAAAACAGTAAATAATAAATCAATAATCCAAATCGCAAAAGAAGGTAAAGTAAAAGACGATGATGTAATCAGAACCCTAGACAATGCCTACATGAAACAAGGGGGAATTGCAGTTCTAAAAGGAAACATAGCACATTCATCAATAATTAAACAAACAGCAGTAGAGCCAGACATGATGACTCACCAAGGACCTGCAAAAGTATTCCTTACAGAAGACGATTTACTAGATGCAATTGAAAAAAAGCAAATAGAAGAAGGAGACGTTATCGTCCTACCATACCAGGGACCAACAGGAGCTCCTGGAATGCCGGAAATGTTAACTCCAACTGACACAATCAAAGGAGCAGGCTACAAACAAGTAGCATTAATCACCGACGGAAGGTTCAGCGGAGGAACATCAGGACCTTGTATTGGCCATGTTGAAATGGAAGCATACAATGGCGGACCAATAGCAGCAATTAGAGACGGAGACATAATCCAAATTGACATTCCAAACAGAACGCTAAATGTAAAATTAAGCAATCAAGAAATAAAAGAAAGAATAAAAAAAGCAACCCCTCCAAAAAGGACGCTAACACCTTTACTAGAGTCATACAGAAAAAAGTTCGAAGGAATTAATTGCTACGGTAAATAGTACCTAAACAAAATGGTCAACGTTCTAAACACAGTACTACCAGCATTTATAGTAATTCTCATAAGTTACATCTTTGGAAAAATAAAAAAAGTCGACATGTCAGCAGTTGTAGACATCTCAATTTACATAGCCCTACCAGCCTTAGCCTTCACTTCTATGCTTGAAAAACAAATAATCCTAAAAGATGCATTAAACATTTGGGCTTCTGCATTAATCATAATGTTCGGCTGTGGAATAGTAGCTTGGATAGTATTCAAAATTCTAAATCGAAAACATTCTGGATTATACATCCCAATCTCAATTATGAACACAGTAAACATTCCATTCCCAATAATCTTCTTAGCTTTCGGAGCAGAAGGCCTTTTTGCAGCTACATTATTCTTCATACCAAATGCATTACTAATCTATTCCTTAGGAGTCTCCATAGCCTCAAAAAAACCCTGGAAAGAAAGCATAAAAGAAGTCCTCAAAATTCCATTAATATATGCAGCAATTCTGGGGTTAACTGTAAACCTTCTGAGAATAAATATCCCTAGCTTACTCCTAGAACCATTAAACTTCATTGGAATGATGGGAATTCCATTAATCTTAATCATTCTAGGTTACAATCTATCAAGCGTAAAAATAACCTCCTTCCCAACAACACTCTTAGCCTCATTCCTAAGAATGGGAATCGGCCTACTTTTAGGATTAGTCTCAGTAAAATTATTCAACCTAACTGGAATCATAAGATCGGTCGTAATCCTAAACTCCGCAATGCCGGCAGCAGTCTTCTCTTCAATATTAGCAACAAAATACAACAACGAACCAGATGTAGTCTCAAGCGTAGTATTCCTAACAACATTAATCAGCTTGATAACAATACCTCTCTTGTTATACTTCTTCCCATAGATAAAAAAGAAAAAACTACCTAATCATTCTCAACTCTAGGAGCCAATATAAAACTCAAAGAAACCTTATCAACAGTTTTATACTCTAACTTCAAAGGATAATCCTTATTAAACTGTATCAAAACATCATCAGCAACCTTAGAAGCAGTTATCATCTTCTTCAGATACTCAATGCTATACTTTGACTTAATCTTCTCAGTACCCTCAACACCAATACTAATACCTTCTGATTCACTAATCTCAATGCTGGCATTACTTAAGTCACCTTCAGCATTAACAGTAAATTTCTTAGGCTCAGCATGTAAACTAACACTCTCTGCAACAATATCGGCATCCTCAACAGCATTTGTCAAAACCTGAGCAGGAGTCTTAATAGTTACTGGAAACTTAAGTTCAGGAACTGTCTGTTCCTTATCCTCAATCTCAATAATAGGTAAACTAAAAGTCCTAATTGTATGCCCTTTCAAAGTTACCTTCAATTTATTGTTAGCATCAAACTCCAAACTAATCATATCATTAGGAGTCACTCTCCGGAGTATCTGTTTAAAATTTGCCAAATTAATAGCAATCTCAGTCTCCTTATCCACACTATACTCAGTAAAAGAAGAACTTAACAATTTAAAAACAACCATTGCAACATTTGCAGGATCCATTGCAACTAATTCAATTGCATCCTTAGTAACCTTAAATCTTGCTTCGTTAACTAAGTCAGAAATTATAGATATACTGTCTTTTAAATACCTTGGTTCAGCTAATGTAAGTTTCATTTAATAACCCCCTTATGGTAAAGCAGAAACAAGCCCTTATTTATATTTTTTATGGTCAAAACCTAAGTTTAGTCCCATCATTAACCAAATGTACTGTTTTCCCAACTTTATAACCCTTCTCAACAGCTAAATCAGCCAAAGCTTCCTTCATATCTTGGTTCCCATGCGCAGGAATGATATGCTTGGGCTTTACTAAATTAAACAAATCCCGGAGATCCTCTCGAGAAGCATGTCCAGAAACATGTATATCCCTAAAAATCCTAACGCCATAAGTTTTCAATTGATCCTCTAAAACTTTCCTGTTCTCAATGTTCACTTCACTTGGAATTACAGTACAAGAAAAAATAATGTGGTCCTCGGGCTTAAGCCTAAATGGCAATTCCTTCCTAGCCATCTTAGAAAGAGTAGCTTTAGGTTCACCTTGATGTCCAGTAACAACCAACAAAACTTTATTTCTTTGTTTCTCAAGCTTTCCTATCCTATTCTTAATCTTAGAACCGAACTTAACAATCTCAACATCCTTAGAAAAATCAATTAATCCTGCATTCTGTCCAGCTTCAACATACTTAGCTAAACTCCTCCCTAAAAATATAATCTTTCGATTCATCTTCTTCCCAAACTCAACAATTGATTTCAACCTAGCTAAATGAGAAGAAAACGTAGTAACTATGACTGCATGTCCCCTACTATCACAACCTAACATAACATCCCTTAGCATCTCCCTAGCTACATTCTCAGAAGGAGTCTTAACTGGGTGTGTGGCCCTCGTACAATCAACAACTAAAGCCAATACTCCTTTGTTCCCAAGCTCCTTCAATTTCGCATAATTAGGCTTCTTACCAATAATTGGATTGTTATCAAACTTAAAGTCATTAGCATACACCACAGTCCCATCAGGAGTGTGTACTGCAACCATCACAGTATGAGGAGTTGAATGAGTCATATTAACAAACTCAATCTTAATGTTATCAGAAACCTGATAAAAAGAATTAGAATTCAACACCTTTATCGGATTATTTAATTTAATTTTCTCATCTTTTGATATCGCCTTGATAACCTCGTTAGTAAAACGTGTACAAAGAATCGGAGCACTATAATTATTAGATAAAAAAATCAAAGCACCAACATGATCCAAATGTGCATGAGTGGGAATTATCGCCTTAACATTAGCCTTCCAATCACTAATCACTTTATCATTAGGTATTGCCCCAACCTTCAACAATTCAGCAGAACTTAGCTGAAATAAATCTTCATCCTCAGTATACCTGATATAGCTTTCAAGATGAATCCCCATATCAATAATAACAACTTCATCTTTGTACTTAATAGCAGTCATATTCTTACCAATCTCATTATAACCGCCAATTGCACATATCTCAACTACCATAATATTACAATCTAAGGATTAGTATATAAACTTTTAGAAAAGTTTACTTTTCTCAAAGGTTTAGAAAAACATTGTTTTTCTAAAAGGTTTGGGAATACGTGGAATTTTTCTAAAATGTTTGTTGGTAAATGCCAATTCGTACATTATAAATTTTTAATAACAATGGCAGCAGAACCAAGAAAAAACAAATGCGGAGAGGAGGACTTGAACCCCCGTAGGCACTAAGCCAATAGATGGCCCATAAAGCATTTCATCGATCTCTTGTGAAGACCTCATTACTCAATAACTTGAGTTTGGATTTTTAGCACCGTACTGCCAAAAACTATCCCGTTTAGCCTTACTAAAAAGTAATTTGGCCACTCCGGCATCTCCGCATAACAAATAACTAACCAAGAACACTATAAAAAAGTTTCTAGAATAAAACTAAAAAATAAATTCTTAAGAAATGCTGTTCAATTTACTCTCAATATCACTCAACTCATCTTCCAACTTATCCAATTCAGTCTTAGGTTTCTTAACTACAGGAGCAACTTTCTTCACAAATTTCTTAACAACAGGTTCTTTCTTAACTACAGTAATTGCCTTCTCTTTTGCTATGGGGGGAGACTTTACAGTAACAGTAGGCAAACTAGCCCTCAACTTAAAGACTAACTTAGAAATATCCTTAATATCTTTCTTAAGATTAGTAACGGCAACCATCTTTTTCTCTCGTGTAACTTTAAGAGTCTCATACCGCTTCAAAGATTCAACAACACCCCTAGATGCCTCTAACAAATTCCTCCTAATCTCTAAAGGGCCCCTTACACCAACGAATAATGGTTCTTCTTGTTGTTGATTTTTTTTCATAAATTCACCTTAAGCACTTGGATGTTCAAATAAAGCCTTATTTATCTCTCCAACTTTCCTATCAATCTCGCCTAATGAAGATTCCCATTCCTTTAGTTCGCTATCTTCCTGGGACTTAATCTCACTAATCTTCCCAAGATTATCCTTTGCATCGGCCAATTTACTCCTAATAGCGTCTAGAGTACTAGCAACAGTTTTATATTCATTAATTTTAACAAACACAGGCGCATTTCCGATTTCTCCATTCATTTTTATCCCTCTCACCTATTTTTAACTTAACCGCTTGTCTAAAACCACACATATATGGTTTTTGACATCCTCAGAATTCCACCCTAAACCAATCACAGATCGGTGGAATTCTAAGATTTAAACAAAATCTTATCAACTGATAACAACTTCTTCTGCAAATCTTCCATTTGAGCATGCCATTCTCTATAGATAGTATTCTCATCTTGTTCAAAATCAACCAACCTCGAAACAACCTCGTTTGAACTTTTTACTTCACTCTTTATTCTGGCAATGTTATCAAGAACATCATTCTTAAATATATCACTCTTAACGAACAAAGGCCCATCTCTCTTAACTTGAGGGACGCTCATCACAGGCATTTCCTCAACCTTAGGCCCAGAAGGTGGCACTACAGGAATATCTCCAGAAAATGGATGTCCAGCAATCTCTTCATGATGTGGGGGAAATTTAATTTCATTCTCTTCAGGAAGTTTCAACTCATCAGGAACTGGAGGCATATCTATATCATGGTGTTCTTCTATATCTGGTAAGGGTGGCAATTCAGCCTCAATATCATCATGATGTTCTTCTATATCTGGTAAGGGCGGAAGCGCGTCCCCTAAATCCCCTTGATGTTCCTCAGAAATATCTGCTGGAGGAGGTGGCATCGGAGGTATATCAGCACCCTCTTTAGCTTTAGCTCTACCTTTATTCAAAAAATCAAATATCCCCAACATTATCACCTATCCCATATCTGGGCAAGGTATATTAAAAACTTTTAGTAGCATTCTAAAATAGTAACAATCCAAAAGCAAACCTTAAATACCTAGATAACATTAAAATGCCAATGAAAAAGGCCCTATTCTACACAAAAAAAGGAGGTAAACTTCAATGTACCCTTTGCCCAAAAATTTGTACAATCTCCAAAAACAAAGTAGGATTTTGCAGTGTCAGAAAAAACATAAAAAACGAACTATTTTCTTTGGTTTACGCAAATCCCATTTCAGTTGCGTTAGACCCAATTGAAAAAAAACCACTATATCATTTTCTCCCAGGTACCCCCTCACTATCAATAGGCACTGTAGGTTGTAATCTTGACTGCAAACAATGCCAAAACTGGACAATAGCAAGAGGACTACCTAACCAACTACCTGAATATGAACTTCAGCCAGAAGAACTAATAGAAAAAGCAATAGAATCTGGCTGCAAAAGTATTGCCTACACATACAATGAACCAACAGTATTTTACGAATATGTCTTAGATACTGCAAAATTAGCAAGAAAGAATGGAATCAAAAACGTAATCGTAAGCAACGGCTTCATAAATGAAGAACCATTAAAGAAATGGTGCAAATACATAGACGCAGCAAATATAGATCTAAAAGGATCTGATAAATTCTACAAAACCACTACAACGGGCTGGCTGGGACCTGTCCAAAACACATTAAAGATTCTAAAAAAGAACAATATATGGTTAGAGATTACAAACCTAATCATCCCCACATTAAACGATAAAGAACAAGACATTAACGACCTATGCAATTGGATAAAAGAAAATATAGGAGGGAATGTCCCGCTACATTTCTCCTCATTCAGACCTTGTTACAAGTTAACCCATCTCGGAACTACTCCGAAGGAAACTTTAATTAAAGCAAAGTCCATAGCAAAAAAAGTGGGTCTAAACTATATCTACATTGGGAATATAACAACCGAGAAACATAACAACACTTATTGTCATAAATGTAACAAACTACTCATAAAAAGAGATTGTTTCAAAGTCCAAGAGAATAATCTAAAAGAAAATAAATGTACTTGCAAAGTAACAATCCCTGGAAAGTGGAATGATAAAGTTTAAATACTACAATACAATAGATTAAAATTAGAATGAGTAAGCTACCTATAAATGTCAAAATTTTCTCAGAAAGACCAGTTGACCTAAATGTAATCTGGATTATAATTGTCATCTTACTGATAATTCTTTCAATATTTCTTGGTTTTAAATACAGTCAAAAATGTCCTGATGTCATATGTCCTGCACAAAAAGACTGTAATTTAGATTGTACAACATGTCCAGAAAAAATTGTCAAAGAAGAAACAGTTAGAGAAATAACTAAATATGTCTGTCAAGATACAAAGGAGATTGTGGATGAACCAGAAGAATGCTTCCCTCAAATAGATATAGCAACCATCAATCCAATAAAGACAAACGAAGATAACACATTCATCGAAACAACATCAGTAAAGCCAGCGTGTGTCTCGGGTAGAGCTGGAGGGGAAATGTTTTATCAAATGGCGGCAACACCAGATTCAGTTGTTGTTGAATCCAAAGTAGTAGGCATCGACTCAAAATATCAAGAATTAAAATCATTCCCTGGACTAGTAGAAAAATACAGATACTTCACAATTTGTGATGAAGCTGAAGCAGGATGTAAGGCTAGTGGAGCATTCCATCTAGGAAAGCACAAAACATATTTATTAAGAATCAAATTCGATGAATCGTCAACCACTGGAAGAATAGAATACTCAAATGAATATGTTGTTGACACAACTTCTAACTCCGAATACATCAACAGAGATTGTTGAATAAAGAAAAGTTTATATAAAATTTCCATCACATTTCATTCTTTAGATGGAATTAGTGAAAAAACTAACAGTTCTACTTTCTATCTTACTAATCATCTCCAAGATTTCTACAGCAACCATAATGATTAACGAAGTCATGTATAATCCTAAAGGCTCAGACACTAACAAGGAGTTTATAGAAATATATCATTCGCAATGGCAAAATCTAACTAATTTCTACATATCTGATGGAAAAGCTAATGAAACTCTCATCCCCATCAACATCAATAAATCATCAAGCTATTCATTGATCATAGAAGATGACTCCACCTTAATCCTTCCAGACACCACCACTTACATTACAGATTCAACAATAGGGAGCCGCGGACTAAACAATGATGAAACAGTTTACCTATTCGATGATAACCTAAATCTATTAGACTCAGTAAAAATAAACTCATCAATTGCAAACAACAATGGTTATTCAATGGAGTACTTCAATGAAAGCTTTTACCAATCAACTAATATCAATGGAACCCCTGGTCATAAAAATAGCGTCTCCCAAATAAACAACAACCCACCAAAAGAAACAAACAACATCATCCTCAAGGCATATCTAGATGAAACAATATACCTCGACCAAAAATATACTAAACTTTTTAAGATAGAGATTAAAAATAAAAAACCTTGCTCAAACAAAGAAAACATAACAGTCTCATATAGTATAACCCATAATAACCTAATAAAAGAATCCCAGTTCACAAGAGAAATTGGTTGTACAGGTTATGCATCCACAGGAGAATTCATTCCAAAAAGCGCAGGCAATTATACTCTTTGCGGATCAATAATAAACTCATCGTCTCCCAAATCCACCTTCCAAACTAGCCCAGCATGTATGGACTTCGAGGCTATAAACATTTATTCGATACCATGCAATTTATCAATCAACATCTCAACAGAAAAGTTCATCTACGATGAAGAAGAAAAGATATCATTCTATAACAACTTAAACAAAAAAACATATCCGTTCATCATTGAATATTGGATTCAGGATTTATTTGGCAACATAGTAAAAAAGAAGTTCAATACAACAAATACAAATAAAAAATCATATACTCCAAAAATAGATGAAAGTGATAAAGTGTTGCTCATAAAATCTAAACTCTACCCCTTGTGCGATGACCAAAACCTATCAGATAATTCTGCAGAAAAACTAATAATAATAAAAACCATCTTATCATCCACATATAACATCCAAAAAGATTCTGTGATCAACATAAATAGATTCCTAGGACTATCAGACAATAAAGCAAAATTTGGACAGACGTTAAGAGTTAAAGCAGATATCTACAAAGGTAATTCAAGAAAAAATGTTGTCCAAGCGTGGATAGAAAAAAATAATGACGAGCAATTAAGTGAAAAATCAAAGATAAACCTCTACTCTCGCTACACTAACTACAGCATCACAATCCCAGTACAAATAGATCCAAATTGCGGATATGAGTTTGAAGATGGAGATTACAATTTGATAATTGAAGGTATTGATGCTAAAGCAACCAAAAAGATCAACATAGATGGACTATCTTCGGACTACTGCACAACAGAAGTGATATACAAATACATAGAACAAGATGGAAATTCAGGAAATACCGATGATGAATTTAAACTAATCGACTTTCCAGAAGAGATTAAAGAAAACGATGATTTAAACTTCAAACTAAAACTCACAAATAAATACAATTCCCCTCACAACTTCAGTGTTTGGAGTTATGTCTACAGGGGCAGCAAATCATATAGTGGAAATAGAGAATCAAACAAACAGAAAATAAAATTAGCTCCAAAAGAATCAAAAACAATCTCCCTTAACAATCAACTACCTAACACTCCGCCAGGAGATTACAAACTAAAAATAAAGATAAATAAAGATAACCAAAAAACAAATAAGGAAATAACAAAAGAAATTAAAATTACCCCTCACAAAAAAGAAGAAACAACCCAACCACTATTAAACAAGAGAGAGGAGATAAAAAATAGCTTAAGTCCAACTTTAACAGCACTATCCCCTCAAAAAACAGAGATACTCACAATCTATGAATCTCCCAACACCAAATTAAAAAAACTAATCCCTTCATTATTCATAGCATTACTCATATTCCTAAACATAATCCTAATTGTCAAAAACCACCCACCACAGATGGGTGGCATGCTTGTAGCATAGCTAACATCATCTAGGTGGTTTTTGAGCATGCTCAGAAATATACCCTCATCCATAATTGGATTGTGGACTTTGTCCACTGGTCAAATAGACTAGTGGTATATTTCTGACATATCAAAAAGAAACTATAACCACTCGCCCCAATCGATAATTTTTTAAATTACATACTATTAATCTAAAAAAATGACTGAACAACCTCAACAAAATCATATCAGGTGCAAAACGATACTTGAAGTTCTTGGAAAACCCAAAGAACATATCGAAAAAAAAATCAAAGAGTACATCACAGGCATCAGAGATGACTCAGATCTAATAATTTTAAACGAATCTTTTGCAGATCCAAAGCAACAGGGAGAATTATGGAGTACATTTGCTGAATTAGAGATAGTTGTCAAAGGAATCCCAAAACTTGTCGCATTCTGTTTTGACTATATGCCCTCTTCAATAGACATAATAAAGCCAGATGAAATTATCTTCAAAAGTAAAGACGTTTCAAATATGGTAAATGACATGCAAGCAAGATTACACGGTGTGGATATGGAAGTTAAAAAGCTAAATGTTGAAAATGACTTCTTAAAGAGAAACATGAAGGCTTCATTTAAGAATTCAATTGCAGTATTGCTAAAGATGAAAGATATGGATGATGATGAACTCTCCAATTTTACCGGGATACCTAAAGAAGAGATAGGAGTTATAATTGAAGAGCTAGTAAAAAACAACAAGATTAAAAAAGAGGAGAACAAATATAAGTTAATAGCATGAACTTAAAACATAAAGCAGAGGCGCTGCTTTTTTCTTCAGGAAGGAGAATGTCCGTTGAGGAACTCTCTAAACTTTGTAAAAGAAAAGATGTAGAAGTACAAATAGCCCTAGAAGAGTTAATGAAAGATTATCAAGAGAAAAACTCATCACTAGAAGTAGTCAACGAAAACAGATACTGGAAAATCACCATAAAAGATGAACACCTCCCTTTAGTCAAAGAAATAGTCACAAAAACAGAACTCAGCAAAACTTTGATGGAAACGTTAGCAGTTATCGCATTCAAATACCCAATTAAACAATCTGAATTAATCCATATCCGAACGAATAAAGCCTACGACCACCTAAGAGAACTAGAGGATATGGGTTACATCACAAGAATAAAACATGGCCGTTCAAAGCTCATAAAACTAACTGAAAAATTCTTTGATTACTTCCAATTAGCTGAAGATGAACTACAAGATAAATTCCAAGACTTTGGAAGTATTGCAAAAATAATTGAAAACAAAGAACAAGAAATAAAAAAAATCAAAGCAGAAAACAAAAAAATAGCAGAACAAGAAAAGAAAAACGCAGAAACCCAAGAAAAAGAAATAGATTTAGTTGATGATAAAGGAAATAAAACTAAATTAGAAATTGTTGATGAAGAACCTCCAAAAGAAGAAGAGCCAAAAATACATCAGGAAAAAGAAAAACTTGGAGATTTAGAAATCATTGACGAACCAAAAGAAGAAGAGACTGAAGAGACCACTGAAGAAGGCAACGAAGAAGAAGCATCAGATGAAGGCACATTAGAATTAGAAACAACAAACGAAACAAAAGAGTCAGATGAAAACAGTGAAGGAGAAACAACAGACGAAGAATCAAAAGGAGACTCAGAAATAGACCAACGAGTAGAAGAGATGATGCATCCAAAAGAACAAAGCGAAGAAGAAACAACAGAAGAAGATAAAGAGCAAACCAAAGACACCCCGAAAGAAGAATAAAATGTTCCTTCTACAATGCCCCAAATGCAAAAACAAGATGAAGTATCAGTCCCAAAGCCAAATAATTACAAGCAAAAGAAAGAGGTGTGTTTATTGTGGTTTTTCAATGAGTATAAGAAATTCAATTACCAAGGAAATCAACTCTTAATCCCAAATACACCACTTACAGCCCCTATAAAGCCAAAATTCAACCAAAATACTTATAAACCCCCACCCATTCAAATTAACTGAGGTCTCACCTCAATTCTGTCAAAAACCACCATGTTAAATCAAAAGAGATTGTCAAAAATTACCTAAACCTATAAAGTGGTTTTTGAGCATGCTCAGAAATCTTCGATTTCTGACATATTAAAATGGAAGAAAATACTCAACAGAATAGTAAAGAAAGTAGTCCAAAACCTACTGAAAAAATCATCCCAAAATTAATTGAAGATGAGATGAAACAGTCTTACATAGACTATGCTATGAGCGTTATAGTTAGCAGAGCACTACCTGATGTCAGAGACGGCTTAAAACCCGTTCACAGACGTGTTCTCTACACTATGTGGGAAACAGGCCTCCTACATAACAAACCATTCAAAAAATCAGCTAATGTAGTAGGTAACTGTATGGCTCGTTACCATCCACATGGTGATGCAGCAATATATGATACTTTAGTAAGGCTAACCCAAGACTTCTCATTAAGACATCCATTAATTCAGGGACAAGGTAATTTTGGTAGTATTGATGGAGATTCTGCAGCAGCTATGAGATATACTGAGGCACGCCTAAACAAACTTTCAGAAGAGATGCTCCAAGACATAGACAAAGATACAGTAAAATTTGTACCTAACTTTGATGATAGCTCAAAAGAACCATCTGTTCTCCCATCAAAAGTTCCCAATCTATTAATCAACGGTACCTCTGGAATTGCAGTAGGTATGGCAACAAACATGCCCCCTCACAATATGGGCGAAGTAATAGATGCAGTAATCAAACAAATAGACAATCCGAAGATTACAATAGAACAATTGATGGAATCAATCAAAGGTCCAGACTTCCCAACAGGGGGAATAATCTGCGGGAGAAATGAAATCATAAATATGTACAAAACAGGTAGAGGCAAACTTAGGGTCAGAGCAAAAGCAGACCTAGAAGAAAAGAAGGACAAAAAGAAGATAATTATTTCTGCAATCCCTTACATGGTAAACAAATCAGAGCTTATCTCCCAAATAGCAGATCTAGTCAGAGACAAAAAAATAATCGGAATCTCTGACCTTAGGGATGAATCCGATAGAGATGGAATGAGGATAGTCGTTGAACTAAAAAAAGATGCTAACCATGAAGTCATCCTAAACCTTCTTTTCAAACATTCAAGACTCCAGACAACTTTTGGAGTTATCATGCTGGCATTAGTAAACAACGAACCTAAAATCCTCAACCTAAAACAAATAATTCAATATTATGTTGACCACAGAAAAGAAATCATAAAAAGAAGAACTGAATTTGAATTAAACAAAGCTAAGAAAAGAGCACATATTCTTGAAGGGATCATAGTAGCACTAAATAACATAGACCCAATTGTAAAATTAATCAAAGAATCAAAATCAGTTGAACAAGCAAAAACTTCCTTAACATCTAGCTTCACACTTTCAGTAGAACAAGCTCAAGCAATCCTGGAGATGAGACTT
Organism: uncultured Methanosarcinales archaeon; assembly: GCA_964566535.1. Classification (GTDB taxonomy): domain Archaea; phylum Nanobdellota; class Nanobdellia; order Woesearchaeales; family CAZOXR01; genus CAZMIO01. Next base: position 211,636 of record CAZMIO010000002.1, read on the forward strand.
CAAAGATTAACTAGCTTAGAGCAAGAAAAAGTAAAAAATGAACACAAAGAACTATTAAAATTAATAGAAAAATTAAAATCAATCTTGGCATCTAATCAAAAAATTCTAGATATCATAAAGAAAGAAATTCTCGAATTAAAAGAAAAATATGCAAATGAAAGAAGAACTCAAATTACCGAAGAAGTTACAGAATTAGATATGGAAGACTTAATCAAAGATGAAAAGATGGTAATAACCGTAACTCATTCTGGCTACATCAAAAGACAACCTCTAACAACCTACAAACAACAAAGAAGGGGGGGCCATGGGATGATAGCAACAGGTGTTAAGGAAGAAGACTTTGTCGAAAGCTTATTCGTTGCAAATACTCATTCACACATACTTTTCTTTACAAACAAAGGAAAAATATACTGGTTAAAAGTATACAATATCCCTGAAGGCGGAAGACAAACAATGGGTAAAGCAATTATCAACTTACTTAGCCTAAGTAATGAAGAAAAAATAACTGCATTTGTACCAGTAAAACAATTTGATGACCAACATTACCTTATTATGGCCACAAAAAAAGGCACAATTAAAAAAACAAACTTATCAGCATACGGAAAGCCAAGAAGAGGGGGAATAATTGCAATAACACTAGATGATAACGACGAACTAGTCAACGTTTCTAAAACTGATGGTAATAGAGAAATAATGTTAGCAACAAAAAACGGACTTGCAATCAGATTTGAAGAAGAAGACGTAAGACCAACTGGACGTTCATCAAGAGGAGTAAGAGGAGCAACACTAAAGGAAAATGATGATATCATAGGCATGGTCATAGCAAGACCTGGAAAAACACTACTAACAATAACCCAAAACGGTTATGGTAAGAGAACGCAAATTGAAGAATACCGTTTGATTAACAGGGGAGGAAAAGGAGTTATTAACATCCTCTGTACAGAGAGAAACGGAAGCGTCTCAGCAATAAAATCAATAGCTGATGATGATGAGTTAATGTTTATCAGCCAAAAAGGCATCATCATAAGAACCCCTGCAAAAGATATCTCAGTAATCGGAAGATCAACACAAGGCGTAAGATTGATGAAACTAGGGGAAGGAGATAAAATAGTAGCAGCTGCAAAGATAATAAAAGAAGACAACGGCAACATTGAAGAGAATGGAAATGGAAACAACCACAAAGAAGATTCAGATGAAGATAATGATGATGTAAAGAGTAATGAAGACAATAATGAACCTAAAGAAATAATCAAAGAAGATAGTAATGTCCCTGAACCCATTAAGGAAGAAAGTAATGATGAAAAAGTTAATGAAAACAATGATACTCCTAAGGAAGCAACTAAAGAAACTATCAACACTGAAGAAATCCTCAAAGAAGATTCAGATAAAGGAATAGTTAAAGAAAACGATAATAATCAAGAAAACAAGACTGATGAAACTAATAAAGAAGAGATTAAAACTGAAGAAAAGATAGCTGAAAAAATAGAAGAAATCAATAACGAACCTAAAGAGATAGTTAGAGACGACATCAATACTAACGATAATCCTAAAGAAGATTTAAATAAGGAAACGTCTAAAGAGACTACATGAAAGCACTAGCGATCACATCAAAAGGAATTGAAGATATTTCTGCAGATGAAATTAAAGAATTAATCAATGCAAAAACAGAGATTAAAGACTCATGCATAATATTTGAACCAAAGAAACTAGAAGACTTAGCTTTACTCTGCTACAAAGCACAATCAGTGGATAAGATCCTGTTCCTATTCAATCATTTCAATTTTAATGAAAAAGATTTACTCGATAAACTAGAAAAAGAAATCAAAAAATTAGATTTATCAGAATGGCTAGATAAAAATGCTACATTCAAAGTAGCATGTAGAAAAGTAAATGAAAGCCTCACCTCAGAAGAGCTCTGTGCAAAAACAGGAGAGATGATAATTAACAAGATAAAAAAAGAAAAAAATTACAATCAGGAAGTAGACTTAAACAGTCCAGACGTAATTTTCTTCATCTACATCCATAAAGACGAATGCTACTTTGGGATTGACTTCTCTAGAATTGAATTAAACAAAAGAACATACCGTATATTCACACATCAATCATCCCTAAGGGGCACAATCGCCTATTCATTACTAAGAATAGCAGACTGTAAAGAAGACCAGACAATAGTTGATCCATTTACAGGCTCAGGAACAATACCTATTGAAACAGCATTATACCTCTCAAAATTCCCAATAAATTACTATAGCAAAGACAAATTCGCATTCTTAAAGTTCAAAAAAATAAATTCAGAGAAAGTATTCCAAGAAGCAGACAAAAAAAGAAAAACAGACAAACTAAACCTCTACGGATACGACTCATTTTTAGGATACATAACCAACGCAAAGAAAAACGCAAAGATAGCAGGCACCCACAAACTAATAAACTTTGCAAGAATAGACGTAGAATGGCTAGACACCAAGTTTGAAAAAGAAACTATAGACAGAATCATAGCCCAACCCCCAAAGATAACAAACCTAAACAAGAAAGACATAGAAAAGGTCTACAACGAACTATTCTACCAAGCAGAATTCACCCTAAAGAAAGACGGCAAGATAGTCCTAATCTCAGAGACCATCGATTCACTGAAGAAATACGCAGAAAAGCACAAATTCAGAATAAAAGAACAAAGACAAGTGTATTCTGGAAAAGCTCCGATGATTGTAGTAACATTCGAGCGTTAAGTTTATATACCCAAAAAACCTCCTTTTTCTTAGCAGGGTTGGTACTTAGCTAACGGTTCCACGTGACGTTAAATTTTCGCAAGAAAATTTATGGCGTTTCACTTGTTTGAACTGAGGAAAGTCCGCCCACTGAAGCCTTTGATTCGCGGTTAAACTCCGAAATCATGGTGGAGCAGTCACTTACGGGAGTAAGATTCAGAAATGGATGGCAACCGCTCAGAAACGATACCACCTTTTAGGAGGATGATGTGAGAGAAGTTCTTGGCAACAAGAATGAGTTAACCCACTGACGTTCTAAAAGGAAAGGATGAAACGGCGAGCCCTGACTTGTGCAAGTCAAATTTTACATGACGCATAGTCGAATGCTAAGACAACCTATCGACAAAATCATCTAGATTTTGTTTTGGGGTTGACAAAAGGCGGCTTATTCCAATCCTGCTACTTTTTTCTAACAAAAAACCTTTTAACCAACCTAGTTCTCAGCTCCTTCAAAGAACAAAAGCGCAAGAGGGTGGAGAACTTAAATAAGAAGAGATCAAGAGCATTGTGCGTCTATTCTCCCCTTTTATTTTTTTAATGGATTTCCAATAAAATACCGAAAACTTTATCTATCAAAGCACTTTAATCAAACAAAAAAGGGAGGTGATTTGAAAAAGGTGAGCTAATTGACTAAAAAAAACTCTAAAAAAGAAGATAAAAAAATAAATAACCTAATTCTTTTGATTGTTGTTGTACTAATTATTGGATATACATTATATATAAACAAAGACCTCTTAATTCCAAAGAACAAAGTCACTAAAACTATCATAATAAATAACGAAATAATAACTGCTAATGAAATAGAACAAGATTTCAATATAGCAAAGAAAATTAACGAAGATTTAACGTTAGATGAATTTATTGATCAAAAAATCACAGCAACATTACTACTCCAAGAAGCAAAAAAGGAAAATATAGAAATTAGTGAAACTGAATTAAACAAAGAAATCACTGAACTAATAACTTCATTCAACTCAGAGGAAGAGTTCTACGATGAATTAGATAAAATAGGAACCTCACTAGCTGAACTTGAAACTCAAATAAAAAAACAAGTACTAATTGACAAACTGATAAATAACATAATAACTAAAAACATAGAAGTATCAGAATCAGAAATATTGTTTTTCTATGAAGACAAAAAAGAAACACTTGAAAATGCACCTTTTGAAGAGGTAAAACCCCAAATTGAATTATTATTATTCTCAGAAAAAGAAAATATGGCCCTTGAAACGTACATAACTCAACTTAAATCAAAAGCCAACATAATCATCGGAGAAGAAACCAAAAAAACCAAAGTAAACTTAAATGAATTTAAGAATACAAATGAACCTCTATGTAATAAAGATGCAAAACCAATAATGAGATTATTCACAACAACTACGTGCCCTCAATGCAGTACTGCAAAAAAAGCATTCGATTCTACCGTTAAAAAATTAATTGAACAAGACAAAATAACCGCTTATCACTGGGAATTGGATATAGGGGACAATACATTAACAACCGAAATAGAAAAAGGTATCCCTAGGTCAGAAGTTGAACTTTTCAAGAAATTTAACAGCAAAAGCACAGTTCCAACATACATCATGGGATGTAAATATGTAAGAATTGGAAATGCTTACGATATGGATTACATCCAGGGAGAATCAACTGAACTCACCAACATAATAACAGAAATAACTGTATAAGGTGCTCAAATGGATAATGAACAAGAAATTAGAATAGAAGAAGAACTCAAATTCTTAAAAGAAAGCCTTGAATCAGGAATAATTAGCCAAGAAGAATTCAACAGGGGAATTGAAGGAATAGACAAAAAGAAAGAAGAGATTGAAAAAAAGGAAAAAGAAGAAACTAAACCCAAAGAGTCTCAAAAACCAGAAGAAGAAATTAAAGAAGAATCAATTGAAAACAATAAAGAAGAAAAACTTTCAAGTGAAAAAGACCCAGAAAAAACCGAAAGTCCAAAAAAAGAAGTCACCGAAGAAAAAATCACTGAAAAAGTAGAACCTACAACAACAGAAGAAGAAACAAAAGTTAAAACACAAAGTACTCCAGATAAAGAAGAACCCAAGCCCAAAGAGTCTCAAAAACCAGAAGACGAAGTAAATGACATAATCAATAATGAAGAACCAATAACTCCAAAAGAAAAACCAATTGAAGAAACACAGAGTACCTTAGATAAAGAAGAAATTAAAGAAAAAAAACCATCTTGGACTAAATGGGCAAGACTAGTCGTTATGATCCTCCTAATTTATTTCCTATTCAAAAGTTTTACACCTACAGATGATCCAATAATCAAAGAACCGATTATTGACACAAAACCAGAATGTATCAACGACAATGATTGCCTAATGGAAAATAAAATAGGCACATGCACTAATCCAAATACTCAAGACGCAAAATGCGAGTATACTAAAGCAATAACTACAAGCCTTACCATCATCAACAAAAATGACTGTCCAAGTTGTGATGCAGATAGGATGACTCAGATAATAAAGAGACTATTTCCTGGAGTCATAATAAAACATGTAGAATTCAACACTCAAGAAAGTTCAGATTTAATTACAGAACTAAACCTAAACTCAATCCCTTCTTATATTTTTGATAATAGCATCAAAAGCACATCTAATTTCAACCAATTCAAGAGCGCATTAATACAAAAAGACAATAAATTCACAATAAAACCATCTGCTTCCGGAGCAAACTATTATTTCACAAGACCAGAAGAAAAAAATAAACTAGAACTATTTGTAATCAACAACAACCCAGAAATAAACAAAAAAGTTGAAGACAATGTCAATGAAGTTATATCTATCTTTAACGAAAAAATAAGCTATTCAAAAAGAATTATCTCTAACGATGAAAAAGACGAATTAGCTAGTGAACTAGGCATAACAAGCTTCCCATCTTTTGTAATCAATAACCAATTAAAGTTTGGAGGTATCAGATCTCCTGAGATAATCAAAGAGAAATTCTGCGAATTAAATAATCTAGAAGAGTGTCAAGAAAAACTTAAAGAAAAAATAAATTAAAAAAATCTACAAATCATTCACAGTCAATACTTCTATTCTTGTTTCAGTTGGTTTTATCCTAAGATCCATTGCAACCAAGTAATCAACACTTGCTTTTTCTGCAATCCTTACAAGATCCCTATCAATTACACCATCAAAAACAATAGCATAGACATTATTGCTCAAACTTTTCATAGTTGTTTGAAGTTCACTAATTGGAACTTTCCCAAGAATGTTAAGTTTATCATCCAAGATATGCGCTCCCCTTGTCCCAATAAGGTCTTCTAACATGCCCTTAAAAACTTTTATTTCATCAGGAGTCGCTTTATTCCTAGGTGGAGCTTGTGGTGAATGATGCTGTGATTGCGAAGGCCGAACAAAAGGTCTCTGTTGTGCAGGTGCTGATGGCCTTTGTGCACTAGGTGCAGGTCTCTGTTGTGCAGGTGCTGATGGCCTTTGTGCACTAGGTGCAGGTCTCTGT
>CAZMIO010000002.1:217989-221641 GCA_964566535.1 uncultured Methanosarcinales archaeon
TCTCTGTTGTGCAGGTGCTGATGGCCTTTGTGCACTAGGTGCAGGTCTCTGTTGTTGTGCAGGAGCTGAATTAGGAATAGGCTTATAGCCAGGCCTCTTTTGAGGAACATCAAGCCTATCAGGATCCTTACCTAACTCAAGGTTAGCCTGCTCTCCAGAAATCCTACTTCTCAAAGCTTTATGGATTTCTTTCTTTGTAATCTCTTCCACTTCCTTTCCATCAGGAGCAAAACTCACATAGTCAATATCGGCAACCTCTGATAATCCCTTTATGATTAATTTTCCACCTCGATCTCCATCCACAAAAGCAGTAATTACCTTCTGCTTACTCAATTCAATAATTGTCTCAGGAACCGATGTACCATTCATAGCTATTGCATTTTTGAAACCATGTTTTAGCAAAGTAATCACATCCGCTCTTCCTTCAACAATAATAATTTCATCACTATCATCTATCGAAGGACCTGCAGGTAATCTGTCCTTGCCGTACTCTTCAATTTCCATCACTCTAACAGAATATGCTACTTCATCAGCTAATTCTTGAGAATCAGGCATTGTAGAATCCATCATGTCCTTTAATAGTTCCTTTGCTCTCCCAATAACAAAGTTTCTTTTACTTACCCTTACATCTTCAATGTTACTAACTGCAATCTTTGCTGTACAAGGACCTATCCTTTGGATTATCTCTAAAGCTGCAGCAATTATTGAAGTCTCAGCCTTATCTAAACTTGAAGGTATAAGGATGGTACCTTTGGTTTTCCCTGTTCTGGTCTCCGCATTAACTTCAATTCTACCTATTTTTCCACTTCTTTGTAACTCTCTTAATTCTAAATCTGATCCTAACAGCCCTTCTGTCTGGCCAAAAATAGCGCCTATAACATCTGGTCTATCAACAACTCCATCAATTTCAATAGTTGCATGAACAATGTACTTTGATGATACTGGACTTATCTTTCCCATATTTTCCAACTCCGTTTGTAGAAGAAGCTCAATTACTTAACTAACCATTGTACCCTTGGTAAATGAATGAATAGTGAGTGTAATATAGCCTCCTCCAATTAACTATTAACACAGAACAAGCTTTATAACTTATTAACATCCCTAGTTACTCTACACATAAATTGATGAATGATGATATGATAAATTAAATGCTTGTTCTTATGTCGTATAAACCTAATAATCTTGTAGCCCGTAAACACTAACTCCCAAATTCATTGCTTGAATATTATCGTCAACTCCAGTGGGTACTCTCGTGACGGGCCATACCACATATAGTGTTTAAGCTATATATGATATCTACTACTAAGAAATATGTTGTAGTTTAAAAATGTTATGTTTTGTCAAGAATCGCCAATAGCTTATCAAATTCAGGCGGTTCTTGAGCATGCTCAGAAATATGTATATTTCTGACATAACACAATTTGAATATAAAACCCCAGCAAAAACCCCGAAAGGCCCTTGCCAGGGAAAAAGAGGTGATTATAAGCTTTAATGAATATAAAACCCCGAGCAAATGCCTTAAAAAGACATTTGCTGGGGAAAAGAGGTGTTTAGATGATTGTAACATATTAATGGTGCTCAAAAGCACAGTTAGAGGTAAGTAACCACCCCTCTTATGTTACTATTGTATAGTACTACTAGTATATAAAGCTTTCGCTTTTGATACTATTTTCAAGTAAGAACATATCCCTAATTAGCAGTTTTTGACAACTTATTTAAACCGCATTACCCTCAACTAGAGTATGCCTACAAAAGCAAGAGAAAAGTTCAGAACTTGGGGTAATGTATTTGACAATTTCACTGAAAGAACCATTTTCAAGCTAATTAGCGAAGGCTATTTTGATGGCCTCGAAAGCCCAATTTCAATAGGAAAAGAAGCAAATATCTTCTCAGCAACAGGGAAAAACGGCAGGGTAATGGTAAAAATATACCGACTAGAAGCCTGTGATTTCAACAAAATGTATGATTACATCAAATACGATCCAAGATATGCACATATTAAAAAAAGAAAGCGTGTAGTTATCCTACATTGGGTTCAAAGAGAGTATAGAAACCTATTAAAAGCAAGAGAAGCAAATGTCGTAGTCCCAACACCGATGAAATTCAAGAACAATGTATTAGTAATGGAATTCATTGGTAATGGGGAGATCGCACCAAGACTTAAAGATAAAAAACCAAAAAACCCCAAAGAATTCCTAAAAGAGATAATCATCAACATTAAAAGAATGTACAAAGCAGACATGATACATGCTGATCTCTCTGCATTCAATATCTTAAATCTCAATGAAAGACCAGTCTTCATTGACTTTTCTCAATGTAGCTCACTAAAACATCCAAGAGCTAGAGAATTCTTAGAAAGAGACATTAGAAATATTTGTACTTTCTTCACAAAACTTGGATTAAAGCCAAACGAAGAAAAGATAAAAAAACAAATAATTAAGGACTAGGCAAAACAGGTGGACTAATACCCCCATCAGAATCAAATATCCCATCTATATTTGTATCTGAAGGAACTTCTCCTCCACTTTCTTCACACTCACAACCACAACTACCTTCTTGATAACCATTTGGGCATTCCTTACCACAAACATAATTACAACAATCCCCTTCACCAGTATAGAGTCCAGTTTCACAAGTATTGTTAGTACAACCATATAAAAAGATAAGAACAACAAAAATAAAAAATAAGATTTTTTTCTTCATTTTAACCCCTAAGGCATCGTTGGAGGCTCAATTGCAGTTATTGTAACCCCACCTAATCTACAATAGTCAGCTGACTTTACAATAATACCTTTATTAGCCTCAAAACCCCTAAAGACATACTCCTTATTTAACTTTTCCCATTCTTGCATTGGAGCATTCCACATATAGAGCTTCTCAAATTCACATTCTCCGATAATATCACCGAGATAACCACCAACCATGTCCTCTGTTATTGGAATCAAATTCCAATTAGGACTTAGCTTCATTCCGTCAAATGATATCTCCCTATCAATATTCACCTTCAAAGCATGTTCTGAATAAGAATATACCCAGAATGCATTCGTTGCTAAGTATTCCCTAAACTCAGAACCTAAAATATTCTGAGCTTCCTTAATTGAAACGTACCTCTGTTCTTCCTTAAGGTAAACAAATCCTAGCAATTTCCTTGCCAAACTTGAATCGGATTCAAAACTAACTAATTTCCCAGGAAGGTTAATTAAGTTCCATCCCCTGTAAAGCTTAATCTCAACCCTTTCGCGAGGAAATTCCGGGGGTGTTTGTGGCTCTCTTGGTTTTATCCTAAGTACTGAATAAGCTGTATCCTGTACTTTAGGGTTTCCAGATTGCATTACCCTCACATTAAATTTATACTCTTTCTGATAATAGGGTAAAGGTATTTCAATAATCTCCCCTTCAATACTATCTTCTTCTACATCATTCATTTCCTGAACCACATTTCCTGCAACTGCAGTAGTAATTGTAGGTCTCACCTCAACATTCCTTATAATGTTTCCTTTATCAACTTCATAAGGCCTTACAGTCAACGTAAATGAAGTTGACCTTCCTGCACCGACAAAAACTTTCTTTGGATAATCCTTAAAGAAAGGTAAGTTCCTAATAACTACATCATACGTATATACTCTGTCTGCACAATCTTCTCCAGGCCTAC
>CAZMIO010000003.1:0-63783 GCA_964566535.1 uncultured Methanosarcinales archaeon
ATCTCATATTCCTTAACTAACAATACCATAAAGAACAGTAAAACAACTATCCCTGCAAGAATTAAAGTAAATCCATCTGTGGTATCTCCAACAAAAGCAGTCCACAAACCATAACCGATTATAGCCATTCCAATCCAAAGAAACTTATCAAGAACTAACTTTAATATTTCAAATTCTTCTGCAACTGTAAGTCGTTTTTTCATTGTAAATAAAAAAGATAAAAATTAAGAAATTACTTCATATTCCTTAACAATCAGAACCATAAGTATTACTAGCACTATCGCTCCAATTATCATCCACATTATCCCAGTTGAGAACGACTGTGTGAATATCATGTACAGACCATAAAGCATGATTATTGCTCCTATCCAGAGGAACTTATCAAGAACCAACTTCATAATCTCGAATTCTTCGGATTGCGTTAATCTTTTTTTCATGATTGGCACCTCTTTTAAACTTTAACCTACTTCAACAGTGAATGAGACTTTCCTATCTACTGCTGCAATACCTCTTAATGTCGTACCAGAAGCATATTTCGATGTCACTGTACAAACACCAATTGTACCTGCAGATACTGAAGATGGAACACTGACTAAAATATGGCCAGTTGAATACTCGTTAACTGATACTGTCGGACTAGTAGGGATAAATGTTATACCATCAGTACACGAAACAGAGGCCGGAGCAGTAGTATGATCACCATTTTCATCTAAATTAGGATCAACACAACCTACTGCATGGGCACAATGCATTGAGACTTTAATTGGCTTTGTTTTGCCACTTTGAACAACAACATAATCTTTTGAAAGGGTCAATGGGATATTAGCACTTGGCGGTGCAGGATCAGGTTCATTACCTAGCTGCTCCTTTGTAATATCCGTAACCTTCCCAAACATAGTCTTAATGAAACCTAAACCTAAACCAAGCATTGTTATAGCTAGAATTAAAACAACAATAGCATTTATAGATAAACTTAAGGAACCTTTTTTGCGCATTACAATTCACCTCTTTTTTTATGTCAGAAATCGAAGATTTCTGAGCATGCTCAAGAACTATTACTTAAACTAATAGTTCTCGACACTAATATGAATATATTACTTCCATATCATATCACATTTATAAATGTTTCGAATTTGATATAAAAAGCGAAACCTTTTAAAACCCCTTAGAACTCCCAGAATACAGATGGCAAAGAAATCTAAAGGATTAAACACAGCAAAGAAATTAAGAGATAGGAGAATAAGCTCAAAATGGCACGACAGATGGTTCGTTAGGAAAACAATGAACCTAAAGCAAAAGTCAGACCCATTAAAAGGTTCATCTCAAGCTAAAGGAATAGTTCTAGAAAAAGTTCAATTAGAAGCTAAACAGCCAAACTCAGCAATGAGAAAATGTGTACGTGTACAATTAATAAAAAACGGAAAACAAATTACAGCATTCTGTCCAGGAGACGGAGCATCAAAACTTATTGACGAACACGACGAAATACTAATCGAATGTATCGGCGGAGCAATGGGAAAATCTAAAGGAGATGTTCCAGGAGTTAGGTGGCAAGTTATCAAAGTTAACGATCAAAGCTTAGACGCTTTACTAAAAGGAAAAATCGAAAAAGCAAGAAAATGATTAAAGCATTCAACAGATGGGGGACAGAGGACATTAAAGTTCTAGACCAGGGATTAGTAGATTATATAACCTTACAACCAAAAATTGTTCCAAAAACAGGAGCAAGATATGCAGGTTCAAGATTCCACAAATCAAAAGTTTTCATCGTTGAAAGATTAATCAACAAATTAATGGTTCCAGGGCATAAATCAAAAAAACATTTCAGAAGCTCAGGTCACATTACTGGAAAAGCAAATAATGCTTACAACATAACTGAAAATACATTCAGGATCATAGAGAAAAAACTAAAAGAAAACCCAGTAAAAGTTTTCGTAAAAGCTTTGGAAAATGCATGCCAAAGAGAAGAGATAGTTACAATCGAATACGGGGGAGCAAGATATCCAAAAGCAGTTGAATGTGCACCTCAAAGAAGAATCGATATCGCATTAAGATACATGACTCAAGGCGCTTTCGCAAAATCTTTCAACACAAAAAAGTCAATTGAAGATGCATTAGCTGACGAAATAATTGCAGCTTACCAATTAAACCAATCTTCAAATGCAATAGCAAAAAAATTAGAAGTTGAAAGACAATCTGATTCTGCTAGGTAGTTCTACTTCAAAATATCCAAACCAGGATAGATTGGAAAGTCTTTAACCAATTCTAAAATCTCAGATTTAACACTTTCCAAAACCTTCTTATCAGAATAATTATCAATAACCTTAGCAATAGAAGCACCAATAACCTTCATCTCGGATTCCTTCATCCCACGAGTTGTAACTGCAGGAGTCCCCAATCTTAATCCAGACGGATTAAATGGAGATGCGGGTTCGTAAGGGATAGTATTTTTGTTAACAGTAATCCCTGAATCATCAAGAGCGTTCTGTAATTCCTTACCCTTACCTTCTAACCCCTTAGGTCTTAAGTCAATCATCATCAAATGATTATCAGTTCCATCAGTAACTAACTTCACACCCTGACTCATCAACTCTTCAGCAAGTGCCTTAGCATTCTTCACAATCTGTTTTGAATATTCCTTAAACTCAACGCCCAAGGCCTCATCAAAAGCAACTGCTTTTGCAGCATTAACATGATCATGAGGTCCGCCTTGTATCCCGGGAAACACATTAAAGTCAATCATCCCAGCTAAATCCTTCTTACTCTCTTTATGGTACTTCTCCTTATACTGGTCTTCCTTCTTACACATTATAATAGCCCCACGAGGACCACGAAGTGTTTTGTGAGTCGTAGTCGTAACAACATCAGCAAACTTTACAGGACTCTGATGAACTCCAGCAGCGCACAATCCAGCAATATGCGAAATATCAGAAAAATGATAAGCTCCTACTTCATCACATATCTCCTGGAAAGCCTTAAAATCTAATTTCCGAGGATAAGCAGAAAATCCAGAGATAATCATTTTAGGTTTCTCCTTAAGGGCAATCTTCCTAACTTCATCCATATCTAATAGTCCAGTCTCCTTATCTACATTGTAAGGGGCAACATTAAACAGCCTCCCTGAAAAGTTAACAGGACTACCATGAGTTAGATGTCCGCCAGCATTAAGATCAAAACCCATAAATTTATCCTTCAGCTTAAGCAATGCCAAAAAAACTGCCATGTTTGCAGGACTTCCAGAATAAGGCTGAACATTTACATGCTCACAACCAAATAATTTCTTAGCACGAGAGATAGCAAGGTCTTCAATCACATCAACAAACTCTTGTCCCCCATAATACCTTTTATGGGGATAACCTTCAGAATATTTATTTGTAAAAACAGTAGCCATTGCCTGCATAACAGCTTTGCTAACAAAGTTCTCAGATGGGATTAGCTCTACTCCCTCTTCAATCCTATTCATTTCGCCTTTTATAGCCTCAACAACAGCAGAATCAGTTTTAGTAATATCATTCATCAACATAACAACACCTCAAAGAACCAGAAATAAACTTGTTTTATATTTTTTGTGGTTTTCTTCTTCCAAATATTTTTCTTCTTCTCAAACTAACTCTTTCCTTAATACGGATCCGCTCAACCATAATCTCTCTAACTAATTCAATATCTAATGCGTCCTGTTGAGCTTTCTCAATCTCTCTTTTGATTGACTCACCAACATCTTCTTCCTCTCCAACAGTTTTAAGTTTAGGCAGACTAACTCCTCCACCCATAACTTCAACAGATCTTGGCGTATAGAATTCTAAAGGAACACCTTTGATTGCATCATGTATCTCCTTCATATCCTTCTCATAACCAATCTCAATTTTACTATACTTAACATCACTAAACTGCTCTAATTCAGTCGGAGCATAAAACCGTGAAGTATATCTTGGCAAATCAGCATTAGACATAGACTCAAATGTAGCACCCAAATCTCCATGACTCATAATACTATAAACAGGACTATCTGATTTAAGAACTTCATACCCTATTGCAAATGGATTTTCATAGCTGCTCATTTTTAGTTTTCTGCTAGTAATTCATCAACACTATCTTTTACTCTACGAACTGTATCTGGATCCCATTCCGTATTAAAATCATAAAGTCCCCTTATTGCTTCAAGAGTGATACTTCCCTCTGGCTCAAGGCCCCCTTCTCCCATCCTTTCTAATATAAAATCAACTCTCCTATAAAACTCAGGCCTTCCCTCAGCTATTAAACCCAGCCACTTTTCATCTTCTCTCAGTTCATACAATTGCACATAACCTAACGGTCCGTTTAAACCATTACTTAACAAATCATCAACTACCCCCTTAGTACTATCCCATTGCCGAGTTTCTCTTTCCTTTAAGTCCTGAAATCTATCTGTCATCTTAATCTAAAATTACATCCTCATCATCATCTTTCTCAGTAGCCTTATCAATTGCATCCTCAATAGTTGTCTTTGACTTCTTCTTTTCCTCATCCACATGAACTTCAGAAACACCTTGATGTATCTCTTCAGCAACCTTCCTAACTTCTACCTCTTCAGTTTCCTCTTCATTCTTTTCATACTTCTTCTCTTCCTTAGTAACTTGAGTTTCAATTGTACTTTTATCTTCGTCACTTTTATTCTCTTCCTCTTCCTTATTACTCATATATTCACTACTTACATCTCCTTCATTACCACCAGAATTATAATCGCTTTGCTGCTTATAAGACTCTCCAGGACCCTCTTCTTCTCCTCCGCCAGACTGATAACTACCTTCTTCCTCTTCTCCTGGAATTCCTCTTGGTTTGTATGCCATTTTTATCAAGTATATCTTAACTATTTATTAAATTTTCACCTTTTGTATCCTAATCTACCAACAAAATTATCAGTAGCTTCTGCCCTAAATTCTGGATCATGAACAAACTTCTGCGTAGCTATTAAAGCATTGCCTGCTTTCTCAACCAGACTAACACGCCTAGCACTAGATCCCCTCTCATTTTCAATATCCCTCAAATAAGCTACATCTTTTTCCGCACCAGGAATATCTCCAGACACAGCTCTCCTTAATGCCCTTCTGGCGTACCTTCCTGTCTGACCACGCAAACTCCCTGCACGTTTCTCTTCTAAAAAAGGAACAAACCGTTCTTCATATTGAGCTTGCGCACCATCATCTAACTGTCCAGCAATCAAATCAGCAACCCCTCGTCTTCTCCTATATTCTGTTTCATCCCCATTTCTAGCAGCTGTACTAGCCATACCAATACTAGCTACTAAGTCTGCCACTGTAAAATCCCTTTCCATTGCAATCTCTGTCGTCATTTTATTTTCACCTTTTATATTTAGTTACCTTCTCTAATCTACTAGCAATAATTTCTTTAGCACGATCCACTAATTTAGGAACTTTTTGTGCATACTCATAAGCCATCCCTCTTAGTGGGCTACCATTTAATCTATCATTAATATGTGCAACTCGAGCTAAACTTGCTTTTACTCCACTATAATCTCCATGAAGTACTCTTTCAAGCGCTTCATAAGCCCTCTTTCCTCTTTCTCTTAGCAAACCAACTCTCCTATCTTTTTTAAGCCTAGGCTCAATTCTTTCTGCATAAAATCTTCCAACTTCTGTCCCACATTCTTCTACCAAATCTCTCGCTTTAGCAGTCAACTTCTCATATTCAGTTTCATCTCCTTTTAGACCACTACGAGTAGCTGACTTTAACAAATCACCCAATTCATCCATCCTTTTATTCCTTTCAATTGTCATCTCTATCACCCTTCAAGAATCTCTTAGTAGCATACTCAATTAGATGACTTTTATTCCTAAATAGTCCATCCTTTATTCTATCCTCTACTTCTTTGATAGTCATATCTTCCATTGAAACTGAAATCTTCTTTTTCATAGTAAGAAGTAGCAAGAATTACCCCTATATAAACCTTTCGGTTTATAACTACTAGAAAGTAGTTACACTATTCATCAGAATTATCTTCTTCTTCGCAGGCAACTTCCTTTCCCTTATTCTTAACATACTCATCAATAACACTAGCAGCCCTTTTAGCATCACCCATAGCCTTAATTACCGTAGCACTCTCACCACTAGCAACAATATCACCACCAGCAAAAACCCCTTCAATAGAAGTCATCAAATTTTCATCAACAATAAAGTTTCCTTTTAGATTATGCCTCAATTTACTAGATTTAGAAAGTAATGGATTAGGACCCTGCCCAATAGCAACTATTACCATATCACAATCAACTTTAAACTCAGAACCTTCCATAGCAACTGGCCTCCTCCTCCCAGACTCATCATCTTCTGCCAACCTCATCTGTACACATTCAACACCATCAACCTTATCCTCACCTAATATCTGGGAAGGAATAGTTAACAACAAAAACTCAATACCTTCTTCTTTAGCATGATAAATCTCTTCAAGTCTAGCAGGCATCTCATCAAAACCACGCCGATAAACAACAGTGACCTCAGAACCTAACCTCCTAGCAGTTCTAGCAGCATCCATAGCAACATTACCAGCTCCAACAACAACAACTTTCTTTCCGACAAAAATAGGAGTCTTATATTCGGGAAACTTATGCGCCTTCATCAAATTAATCCTTGTCAAAAACTCATTAGCAGTATAAACATTCCTCAAACCCTCTCCTTGAATCTTCATAAAGTAAGGCAAACCAGCACCAGAACCAACAAAAACAGCATCATACTTCCCGCAAAGCTCATCCATATCATAAAGCTTCCCAACAACAACATTCTTCCTAATCTCAACACCTAGCTCTTCAATAAATTTAATTTCCTTCCTCACCACATCCTTCGGCAATCTAAAATCAGGAATTCCATAAGTCAACACACCGCCCGGACCATGCAAGGCTTCATACACAACAACTCTATAACCCTTCATTGCCAAATCAGCAGCACAAGTAAGTCCAGCAGGACCAGCACCAACGACAGCAACCTTCTTCCCATTCTTAGCAATCTTTGGTACAACAACTTCCTTCTCATTATCGGCAGCATACCTCTCTAAATGTCCAATTGCAACAGGCTTATCCTGGGCAATCAAAATACATTCTTTCTCACATTGATCCTCTTGAGGACAAACCCTCCCACAAACACCCGGAAGATTATTAGTTTTCTTAATCGTCTTAATAGCCCTATCAACCTTCCCTTCTTTAATGTGCTTGATAAACTTAGGAATATCAATATTTACAGGGCACCCTGCAACACATTTAGGATCAGCACATTGAATACACCTTGTAGCCTCCAAAACAGCCTGCTCATCAGTATACCCAAAATTAACCTCATCAAAGTTCTTCCTCCTCTCATCAGCTTCTTGCCTAGGCATCTCAATCTTCATTTTTTCATTCCAAGTTTCTTTCGTTTATTTTTTAATTTTATTTATTTTTTAAATTTTTATTCATTGGTAAGTTTTTATTGATTAATTTTTTATTTATTTTATTCACTTTTTAATTTATTAAATTTTAATGGTAAGTTTTATTGACAATCGTTTTTATTTAGTTTTCAATATTTTTTCAGTCTATTTATTTTAAGAGTTATTTTATTGGAATTTTTTATTGATATTAATCTTTATTTTATTCATTAATCTTTTTATTTTATTAGTTATTCTTTCTCTTTTTTACAACTCTGCTCTTTACAAGCCTCTTCATCCTTAACAAATGACCTATTCCTATTCAACAATTCATCCCAATCAACTTTGTGGGCATCAAACTCAGGACCATCACAACATGCAAACTTTACAACTTCCTCAACCGAAACCCTGCAACATCCACACATACCAATCCCATCAACCATTATAGGATTTAATGAAGCAATTGTCTTAATCCTATCCTTAGTCATCTTCGTAACAGCCTGCATCATAATAGGGGGACCAATAACAATAGCCCTGTTAGGTCGCTCCTCAGTCTCAATCAATTCCTTTAAAGCAGTTGTCACAAAACCCTTCTTTCCTTTACTGCCATCATCAGTACATACAACTAACCTATGTGAAACTGATTTTAACTTATCTTCCCAGAAAAGTGAACTTTTACTCTTCGCTCCAATAACCACAACAACATAATTCTTTTTCTTCTTCAAAGCCTTAGCAATCGGATATAGTGGAGCTATACCCAGTCCTCCACCAATCAACCACACCACTCCAAATTCCTCAATTCTAGAACTGTTCCCTAAAGGCCCAACAACATCAAGTAATTTATCACATTTCCTTAACTGACTAAGTTGTTCAGTAGTCTTTCCAGCAACTAAAAAGACAATTGTAACAGTTTTACCACCAAAATCAGCAATTGTTAGCGGAACTCGTTCACCTTTCTCATCAATCCTAAGGATGATAAACTGCCCAGCTTTAGCTTTTTTAGCAATCTGAGGAGCTTCAATATCCATAAGATAAGTATTATCAGCTATTTTCTGTTTTTTTATTATTGTGTACATCTTATTTCTTAGAAACGTTCTTCTGAATCATGAATTTTCTTTTGTCAAGATCAAAAAAGTAGTCTGCTGCTTCTCGTAATTTTGATGAACTGCTTCTGCCAAAGGCCAGAACCTCAATTCTACATCCCAAAGCTCTTCTTAAATGTTCAACTAAATCTACAAAATCACCATCACCTGAAATCAAAACGATTGTATCTAACCTTGGAGCAAGCTCAATAGCATCCATAGCAATACCAATATCCCAATCACCTTTTTTATGGCCGCCTAAAAATACCTGTAAGTCTTTGGACTTAACTTCATAACCAATATTCTCGAGAGCATCAAAAAAAGTCTTCTCCTCCTTAGCATCAGCCTTGATAACATAAGCAATAGCCCGAATCAAACTCCTTCCCCTAACAGCTTCATTTAGAATTTCCTTAAAGTTAACCTTAGATTTGTATAAATGCTTCGCAGAATAATATAGGTTTTGCACGTCAACAAAAACCCCAACACGCTGGTGCTTAGATGGTCTCATTTAAAATCTCCCCCTTTTTACAATAATGGTATTTGCCATGTAATATATAAAGTTGATGTTTTAGCAATAATATAGTTTATATGTATCATCTGATTCATAATAAAAATGCAAATATTAAGAAAGCCATCTTTAGACGAACTAGTTAGAAATTTGGAACTTGCTATGAAGGGAGCATTAGCACTTAACAAAGTTGGAATGAGAGCTACAAAACCATTAGTTAGATTCGCTATTAGACAACTTGACAATTATATGAGGGGTATAACAACTCATTACGCTGGTCAAGCTGAAGAAAAAGTAGCTGAGGCACGAGCATACATAGACGATCTAAGAGAAAGATACGAACGTTAACACCATTATTCAAAAACTTTATATACTCTTTCTACCAAAAAACCAGTAATAGGGGGTGAGTTAGCAGTCTATATAAAAACAAAGGTTTTATATACAATTACTGCTCTCAAATTATATGGCAAGAAAATACAAAATTGCAACATTAGGATCTCATTCTGCACTGCAAATACTGAAAGGAGCAAAAGACGAAGGCTTCGAAACTATAGCAATCTGTAAAAGAGGCACCGAAAAAGTATACCAGTCTTTCAAAGTTGCAGACAAGATAATTCTGATTGATGATTACAAAGAAATCCTTGGGATGCAAAAAAAACTAATTGAGGATAATGTAATAATCATACCTCACGCTTCATTCATCTCATACATAGGTCCAGAAGCAATGAGCAAATTGAGAGTTCCATATTTTGGGAATAAAGACATTCTAAGATGGGAATCAGACAGGGGTTTAGAAAGAAAGTGGCTAAAAGCAGCTAAACTAAAACAACCTAAAATTTTCAAACATCCAAAATTCATTGACCGTCCAGTTATTGTAAAGTTCCATGGAGCAGGCGGTGGCCAAGGTTACTTCGTAGCAAAGAATGAAAGCGACTTCAAGAAGAAAATAAAGCTACACAAAGAAGACGAATATGTTATCCAGGAATATGTCCTTGGAGTCCACATGTATGCACATTACTTCTATTCTCCTATAACTAACAAACTAGAAATAATGGGATTTGACAAAAGATATGAGAGTAATGTTGATTCTTTAGGCCGAGTTTCAGCACGAGACCAAATGGCCCTACCTAAAGAACAAGTAGACCCATCATATCTTATTGTTGGAAACATCCCAGTTGTTGTACGAGAATCCTACTTACCAAGATTTCTGGAAATGGGAGAAGATGTAATTGAAATCTCAAAACGCATTGCTCCACCTGGACTTTTCGGACCATTCTGTTTAGAAACAATCCTAACACCAGAAGGCGAAATAATCACATTCGAAATCTCAGCAAGAATTGTAGCAGGAACTAATCCATACATAAACGGAAGCCCTTACACAGATATAACTTATGATGAGCCAATGTCAACAGGAAGACGGATTGCAAGAGAGATTAAGATAGCAATCGAAAAAGGCCAATTAAGCAAAATATTACATTAGGTGATTCTTATGCAAAAGAAAAAAAAGAGAATAGTCAAACAAATAAAATCTAACAAACCAAAAAAACGTGGCTTTCTAGTTAAATTTAATCACGTAAAATCAAAGAAAAAGACACACAAACCAAAGAAAAGCTTCCTTAAAATCACATCTGCACATCACAAAAAATCTACACAAACAAATAAAAAACCAAAAAAGAAAGGCTTTCTACAGATTAAAACAATACACAAACCATCACTTCAAGAAGAAGCTAAACCTACAATAATACAAACTACTCCCCAACCAGAAAAACATTCAGATTTCGGAGGCTTTTTTGAAAAAAAGTTCGAAAACGTAGTCCACAAAATAGAAAATTTTATGGGAAAGAAAGTAACTCAGGAAAACATAAACAAAGTTCTAGCCTCATACAATAAAAGTGAGATAACAATTGGAGTCCTCGGAGGACATTCTGCATTAGATGTCTGCAGGGGAGCAAAACTACAAGGTTTTAGAACAGTGGCCGTCTGTCAAAAGGGCCGTGAAAAAACGTATGATAAATACTACAAAACAAGAGACAACAAAGGAATAGTAGATGAAGTTATAATAGTAAACAAATTCTCAGACATAACAAAAAAAGAAGTTCAGGAAAAACTTAGATCACTTAACACAATATTTATCCACAACAGATACTTTTGGGTTTACTGCGATTTCAAAGAAATAGAACAAAACTTCCTAGTTCCAATCTATGGTACAAGAACAATGCTAAAACTAGAAGAACGAGACGTTCCAAAAAACCAATATTATTTGATGCAAAAAGCAGGAATAAGAATACCGAAAATATTCTCAACTCCAAAGTCAATTGACCGGTTAGTAATAGTCAAAGTTGCAGAAGCAAAAAGAAGTTACGAGCGTGCTTTCTTCTTCTGTTCAAGCTACAAACAATATCAAGAAAAATCTCAAAGACTAATCAAAGAAAAATCAATTACGGAGGAAGCTCTAAAAATAGCAGTAATAGAAGAATACATTGTTGGAGCACAAGTAAACTTTAATTATTTTTACTCACCATTAACAGACGAACTAGAATTGATGGGGACAGACACAAGACGTCAAACAAACATTGACGGATTAATTAGAATTCCAGCAGACCAGCAATTAGAAGTTTTAAAACTAATAAAGCCAAAACTTGTCGAAACTGGCCACATTGCCTGCACAACAAAAGAATCAATAATAGAAAAGATATTTGAGCTAGGTGAAAAGTTCGTTGCAACATGTAAAAAAGAACACGCCCCAGGGATTATTGGCCCATTCGCATTGCAGGGAGCAATCTCAGCTGACTCAGGAAAAGAAGAACCAGTTATCTTTGACGTTTCAATGAGAATTCCAGGCTCGCCAGGAACAGCATTTACACCATACTCTGGCTACCTTTACCAAAACTCAATCTCTTATGGAGAAAGAATAGCAATGGAGATAAAAAAAGCAAAAGAAGAAGATAAACTAGACTTAATATGCACTTAAAATGATTTTAGTAATAAACTATGGAGGACAGTATTGTCATCTCATTGCAAGACGTGTTAGAGACCTCGGTGTTTATTCAGAAGTTGTACCTTACGACGTATCAATTGGAGAAATACAAAAACTAAATCCTAATGGAATCATATTCTCAGGAGGGCCTTCTTCCGTTTACGAAAAAAACGCTCCAAAGTCAAACAAAGAAATACTAACTCTAAACATCCCAATCTTAGGAATCTGTTACGGCCAACAGTTAATCGCAAAACAATTAGGGGCAAAAGTAGAATCAAAAAAAATTAAGGAATACGGAAAAAAGATAGCAAAGATCCAAAGTAAAAAGTCATTGTTAAAAAAACTAAAAGGCAAAGAGCAAGTTTGGATGTCTCATGGGGACTCAGTATCAAAACTTCCAGAAAACTATAAAATCTTAGCCTCAACAGAAACTTGTAAGATCGCTTCTTTTGGTAACGACAAAAAGAAAATCTACGGAGTTCAGTTCCATCCAGAAGTTGTTCACACTCCAAAAGGAAATCAGATCCTAAAAAACTTTATCTTCAACATTTGTAAAGCAAAAAAAGACTACAACATAAAGGATTTGTCAAGAAGAACAATAAACGAGATAAAAGAAGAAGTCCAGGACGATTTAGTGATTATGGGTACATCAGGCGGAGTAGATTCAACAGTTGCAGCAGTATTAGCACATAAAGCAATTGGTGACCATCTACATTGCATATTCGTTGACCACGGCCTTATCAGAAAAAACGAAGCAAAAGAAGTAAAATCAATCTACAAAGACAATTTCAACTTCAAACATTTCTACATGGTAGATGCATCCAAACTTTTCCTAAAAAAACTAAGGGGAGTTACAGATCCAGAAAAGAAAAGAAAAATAATTGGTCATACTTTTATAGAAGTTTTTGAAAAAAAGGCAAAAGAAATCTCAAAGCGCCATAAAAATGTAAAATTCTTAGGTCAAGGCACCATTTATCCAGACAGGATAGAGTCTGCACAACCTACATCACAGGCATCAAAAATAAAATCACATCATAATCTAACTTTACCAGAGAAGATGGACCTAAAGATCATAGAACCATTAAAAGAACTCTACAAAGACGGTGTCAGAGCATTAGGATCGGAATTAAACATCCCAAGAAACCTGCTCTATCGTCACCCATTCCCAGGTCCAGGCTTAGCAATCAGAATATTAGGCGAAATCACAGATAAACGTATTGATATCTTAAGAGAGGCAGACCATATCTACATGCAGGAACTAAAAAGAACAGGCCAGTACCAAAAGATCTGGCAAGCCTTTGCAGCACTACTACCAGTTAAAACAGTTGGAGTCATGGGTGACGCAAGAACATACGAATATGTTATTTCGTTAAGAGCAGTAACCAGTAAAGACGCAATGACGGCAGACTGGGCAAAGATTCCTAATCATATTCTAGAAAAGATCTCAAACAGAATCATAAATGAGGTTAATGGTGTTAATAGGGTTGTTTATGATATAACGCAGAAACCCCCGGGAACTATTGAATACGAATAAATAGATAGTTACCGCGGGGTGCCAGAGACTCAAAGTCTCTCAGCACCACCAGGGACGATAGAATACGAATAGAAATGAGTCCCTGCGTGGTTCAAGAAATATCAAAGATTTCTAAGAACCCCCTGGCACAATCGAGTATGAATAAATAATAAACACAAATAGAATTTCTAAGCTCTTCTAAGAGTTGCCCCTCGAGGTGCTTTTCGCGGAGAATCTAACTCATCTCTTGCCTCATCTAATTTTTCAATTTTAGCTTTAATATCCTTTATTCGAGCATTAGCATCCGCTCTTGTCTGAGAATATCTACTTCCATCAACTAATTTCGTTCCTTTTCCTCTTTGACCAACAACTATCCCTTCTTGTTCGCTTAATTGAAGACGAAGAACTCCTAACTTCTTATCTATCGCCCGAACCTTATCTACTCTCTCAGCTTCTTTCTCTTCCGGTGTTTTTCTTTTCCATGGCCAGTTCATAATACTACCTCTCAACATACTCATATTTAAATCTTTTCCTATTAAGAAACAATCAACAATTCCTAGCAGTCATGCCCTCTTCCTGCTTCCCCTGCTTATAATTACTAAGTGAGTTTTTATACAACTTCTTACCGCAAGGAGTAGGATAATCAGAATTCAAACAAGCCATACATAAATCTCCCTTAGGTAACCCAATCGATCTAACCAATCCAGGAATTGTTTGGTAAATTACTGAATCTGCACCTAAATCTTTAGCAATCTTCTCACAAGTTTTGTCAGAAATTTTTTCAGGATCAAGTTCTTTTTCATATTGAGGGGCAAGCAATTCAGAAATAGTGGACATATCGATTCCATAGAAACAAGGAGCTTTAATTGGTGGACAACTAACTCTCAAATGAACTTCCTTAGCCCCACCTTCATTCTTCAAAAATCTTACAATTTTCTCACTAGTAGCCCCTCTTACTACACTATCATCAACCAAGATTACTTTTTTATCTCTGAGAATTTTTCGGAGTACTGTAAATTTGTTCTGTATCATATTATTTCTGCCAGAACCCTCTATAAAGGTTCTTCCAACATATCTGTTTCTAATCAAACCCTCCATTGAAGGAACTCCTAGCGCGTAAGCCATAGCATCTCCAGCAGCCTTACCAGAGTCAGGAACCGGAACCACAATGTGATCAGGAGTTATCTTCTCAGTTTCTAATTTAGCTAGTTCCTGGCCGAGTCTAGTTCTAGTTAAATAAACAGACCTTCCATCAATAACCGAACTTACATTTGCAAAATAAACATATTCAAACATACAATGAGCTTTCCTCTTGCTTTTTGCAAACCGTTTGACTTCAATAGAATCTCCCTCAACAGTTATTACCTTGCCTGGTTCTAATGAATGGAACTTTTTCATTCCAGAATTCTGCAATGCATTACTTTCAGAAGCAGCAAGCATCATCCCATCTTTAATCCCATAACTTAATGGCCTTATCCCTAATGGGTCTCTACAAACGGCCAAATCCCCATAACCATTAACAAAAGCAATATTATAAGCACCATCAAACCCCTTACTAAGGTTAGAGAACACATTTACCATATCAGGTTTATTTCTCCCCATCAACTCCCTTGCAATATAATGCATGACAATCTCAGTATCTGCTTCAAGAATAAAGTGATAATCTGTTTTCTTCATAAGCTCAGCTTTTAATTCTTTATAGTTTGCAATCGTACCATTAAAACCAAAAGAAAACCACTTCCATTTCCTTCCGTGCTTTCTCTCAAACGGTTGAGCATAACTTCTTTCTTCTAATCCACATGTCGCATACCTTACATGTCCAATCCCTTTATTCCCTTCATACTTCCTAAACAACTCTGCACTCCTCTGCTGGCTCCTCGTCCTAAAAACCTCATTAACAGGACCAAGTTGTCTGTAAGTATTAATCAGTGCAGACCTATTCTTATTATAAGTTGTAAAACCAGTGCTTAACTGCCCTCTATTCTGCAGATTCAACAGCATCTTATATAGATAGAACAAAGCTTTCTTAGAGGCATCTCCGTTTTCCTTCAAGTACACTGCCGCAATGCCGCACTCATCATGAACTTCTGCCATCTTACAACTTTATGGACCCATTCCATATTTATAAACCTTTCCATTGAAAAAGATTCTATAATAAAGAAATAATATATTTAATTGGAAGCTTCACTCAAAGCCATTGCCGCTCTTATGTCATCTGTTTTACCAGTGGCATCTTCTAGCTTTGCAACCAATTCATCACGACCAAGATCCGGAAAATCTTCAAGTACTCTTCTTACTCTCAACAAGTCACTAACTGCAGTATTTTCTTGATAAACACCTGGATTATCACCAACCCCTCTTACTAATACCATATCCCCACCATCAACTAATGCAACTTCTTCAAAAATAGAATCAGCTCCACTCTCTCCAAGGTACGCATATATCCGCCCATCAGAATCTAATCGTCCTACAACCTCATGATCCACTCTTCTCCTCAATACGCCATCTGCTCCTCCTAAATAAAAACCCCTCCAAGCATCATCTGATGTTTTGCTTTCACTTAAGCCAATTGCACCACCAACTCTATCACCAAACCTCCCTGTAACATGGAAATTGTATGAATCTGGATGGTGTAAAGCCCCACTTAAATCCAATAACTCCACATAGTCACTACCACTGGACAAATGCCTCAAGTAAGTCATATTATCGTTCATCTTAATCATAAAGCAAATATGGTCTTATTTAAAAATAATTTCTTTTTAACCAAAAAAAATTTAAACCAACCTTTATTTGTATTAACTAACATGGTAAACATACTAGTCGTAGGCAATGACGCAAGAACACATGCAGTAGTAGAAGCATTAATAATTTCTCCGCAAAAACCAAAAATCTTTGCATATATGGCAGCAAACAATCCAGGAATTGCAGAACTCTCAGCTCAAATTCAACTAGGCAGCTACGACGACTTAGAATCGATTAACACATTCGCAGAAGTAAGTGCCATAGACTTCGCATTCATCGGCCCAGAATATCCATTAAGCAAAGGCGTTGTAGACAGTTTAGAAAAAATTAACATAAAGTCAGTCGGCCCAATTAAAGAACTAGCACAACTAGAAACATCAAAATCATTCACAAGATTACTTCAACAAAAATATAATGTTCCAGGCCTACCAAAATTCAAAGTTTTCGAATCAAAGGACGGATTACAAGAATTCATAGAAACTCTCGACGCCTTCGTTGTAAAACCAGATGGGCTAACCGGTGGAAAAGGAATTAAAGTTCAAGGTGACCACTTCAATACAAAAGAAGAAGGAATAAAAGAAGCAGAGTCAGTACTAAAAGACCATCCCGCAGTTGTAATCGAAGAAAAACTAATAGGTCAAGAATTCTCATTACAATCACTAACAGACGGAAAAACTCTGTTAGACTTCCCACCAGTACAAGATCATAAAAGAGCATTTGTTGGTGATAAGGGCCCAAACACAGGTGGGATGGGTAGTTATTCAACAGGACCATTACTACCATTCATGACAGAACAAGACCTAAAAGATGCACATGAAATTACATTACAAATGGCAAAAGCAATCAAAGAAGAAACTGGACACTTGTACAAAGGAGTTATGTACGGTGGATTCATCTGCACCAAAGACGGAGTAAAACTAATCGAATACAACGCAAGATTTGGAGACCCGGAAGCCATGAACATACTACCAGTCCTAAAAACAGACTTTGTAAAAATCTGCCAAGCAGTAATCGCAGAAACACTAGACCAAATCCAACCAGAATTCAGTAATGATGCAACAGTCTGCAAATACGCAGTTCCAGATGGCTATCCAGACAAACCAGTAGCTAACAAAAAAGTCGACATATCAGAAGTAGACAGAAATGCAAGAATATATTACGCTTCCGTTGAAAAGAAAGACAACAAAATATACATGACTAAATCAAGAGCGCTAGCTTTCGTAGGAATCGCACCATCTATCAAAGACGCAGAAGTAATTGCAGAAAACGCAGTATCCTCAGTCAAAGGCCCAGTCTTCCACAGAGAAGACATCGGAACAAAAGAACTTATAGATAAAAGAATAAAGCATATGGAAGAGTTGAGAAGTTAACCATAATTCTGTAACAGCCTACTTACAAGAGATAACCGTTCTTCAAAAAACCTTTTCTGTTTTGAAGGAGCAACTTTAGCCATTGTTTTTAAAGTTTCATGATACCAAGATATAACCTTACCTCTAAACTCTAGCTTAACTTTCAATAAATTACCTTCTAATAGATCAATGTACATCAAAGTATGGACAAATGATGTTGTAAACTCTTCAATTAAGTCTCTAGAATGACCAGCTGTTGCATCCTCGAAATAGTTATATTCATTAATAAAAAGAAAAAATTGACGATATGAATTTTCTTCTTTCCCCTTATTATTATGAAAACCTCTCACTAAATCATGATAAATCTTCAGTAATTTCTTATTTTTATTAAACTTTAAAAAGTCAGTAAGTAGATGTAGTGCTTCATGTTCTGCCATATTTAATAAATCAGGTATACTTTTTTCTGTAAAATAAGGAAAGTTAATATAAATCTGACCTTTACCCGGCATTGCTCCTTCAACTTTTTGGTCTACAATACCTATAATACTAACAACATTAGCATCAAATATTTTTTCAATATTATATATTCCTCTATGCACTACATTAATTTTTCTTTCAATGTCAGGAATCGTCTTAAACTCACCATAATTATTTCCATAATAAAAAACAAAAACATCGTCATACGACTCCTTTGGGACCAAATCATAAGTTCCATGTAAATGAGTTGTTTGCTTAAAAAACAAGCCATACTTCCTTCCATTGCATTCAAAAAGAATAACATTATTCTCTTTCTCGGAAATAGGTATTTTATTAGGAGATGTAACATCACGATCTCCAAGTTGATAGGACTTTATGTCTCCCCTATTAAGGATATTATAAAATTCCTTATATTCAGCGGATTCTGTATCACCTGAATTAACATTTGGAAGGTAGTTTTCTATTGGTTCTCCTCCTCCTGGTCTCATAAATAAACCATCTTTAAAACTAGCCAAAGTAAAAGATGTTGAATTATTTAATGAAACTTTTTTAATTGATTCATTAACTGAAACATGTACAAACACAACAAAGCCATTTACCAATAATGCAGGATTTTGATATTTTTTTAGTATTTCTTTTGTAAGCTTGATTCGTTCAAGTTTTCCATTATGTATAATAAAAATCAAAATATACTCTAAATACTCTGCAATTTCAATTAGAGGACGGGTTATAGTTGTACCCTTTGCAATTATTTTCTGCGTATCAATCAACTTAAAGTGAGGACTATCAATCCCAACTCTAGCACCTTCTTCAGGTATTTGAATCATAAACTTAGAAGCAGAACACCCACTTAACAAAACCCCAGCAACACCCATCGCAGCTGCCTGTAACAATAACCTTCTACTCTCATCAGGAACCTTCTCCTTCTCTCTTTTCTCTAAAAAGTTCTCAACAATAAGATAAATCCTTCTTTTATGCCCATCCTCTTCATCAACCTTGGCTAAGAATCCATTAATATTCCCTTCCCTTAAAGCTCCTTCCTCTCCCTTAACAACTTCATCAATCTGCTCTAAATCAGGTGATTTAATCAATCCTAAAAACTGCTCTTGACCTTCGCTTCTATTTAGCTGATTTCCTAAACTCTGAGAAACCCTTCTAAAAATACCTAAAGCAATTTCCATAAACTTGCTTTCTTTTCCCAACAATCCAACTAACTCAGATAATTTATGATGTTTAAAACCATGAAAATCCTTACTAATCAATATCCATAAAAATAAAATCTCATCCTCTGTAAATTTCCTCCTAAATCTTCCTTTCAAAAAACCATTTACATTCTCCTGAAAAGACTCAAAACTTGATAAGAATTCATTAGTCTTAGCATAAGATACAAACTCGGGAATAGTCTTTCCTATTTGGCTTCTCTTTAACTTCTTGCTAACACTCTCAACAACTTCCCTAACATATCTAACTAAACTTTCTTTTTCCTGAGAATATCTCAAACTAGTTTTATAACCCTTCCTAAAGTAATGCTCCACCCTCTTTTCATTATAAACCATTAATATTAAAATTTAGAAAGCAGATTTATAATTCTTTCTGTAAAAAGCTGTGTTTTTCGTAGACAATATTCATTAGATATAGTAATACATATAAAATCCAGCTAATTTCTCTCTTTAAAATGAATGTACCTCCAACAGCAAATCAATATACCATACCCGAAGAAGCTTTTAATGTATTTGGTGCATTTGAGGACGGATTTGAAAAACTATCAAAAGACGAAAAAAGAATCGCTGAGATAGAAGAGCATAAACCATTTCATGACCATTACTTAGATGTTTTAAGGCAAATTGGAGAAACTGTTGGAGTTACAGGAACAACATTATATAATCCTTTTGGAGGCATGGACATTCCGCATCAATTTGGGTTTTCTGATGATATCACTGATGTTTTCTCTCAAGGCAGAGAAAAATTTGGGAGTATGGAGGATATATCACATTATTTAAGATTTCCCCATCTATTTGGATTCCAAAATTTTGACATGGATCCAACTGGGTATAATGATAGAGTAAGTTGGGGAAAGCGAGCTTTAGATAGAATTGTATCTCTATTAAATTGCAGAATAACTGGGATTTATTTTTTTGAAGTTGAAGAATCTGGTGAATTTAGGTTTTATAGAGAAGGCGAGGTTGATGAAGAAACCAAATACGGAAATGCAGTTGTGGAATTTGAAGACCCTGAAACTGAACAAACAAAACGTTTTTGGTACCTTAGGTACAAAATAGATTTCTATCATCCAGAGAAATCTGAACCTCTTGAATATCTTGCATTTGCAGAAAGAGTCCAATTCAGCACAATGCTCTTAAAAGCTGCTTCTCATTTTTGGTATGATCCGTTTCAAATAGATTTAAATTTTGGAGTTGTATTTGATCCAGCTCAGAGAAATGAAACAACAGTAATAACTGATCAAAATTGTAAAAAGTATGGCAGACCTAGAAGGATATGGAAAGAGGGATTTGTTCCAATGACAACGATTCTTGGTCTTGATGATGAAGCTAATCTCCTCAGTGGAAAAACAGCGTTTGGTTACAATCAAGAAGGCGAACTCTATTATGGTCACGCTTCAAATTTAATCACTAGGGATGATGTAACCAGAAGAAGTCAGGATTTTAGATAATTATTTTTTATTTCTCCCCACCAATATCACTCTTCTTAATAACAAGAGTACCTCTAGAAGACTTAATTGACAACTCTTCCTTCTCGTTAAACTTTGTAATGTCAGTAACTAACTTTGGCAATAAAATCCTATCACCCCTAAAATCTAAGTTCGAAACAATCTCCTGAACTCTTCCACCAACTTTCTTAATTCCTAAATCTTCAAATATCTTAGAAGTTCCAACCTTTTTTCCAGACTCAAACCTTGATTTAGTCTTTTCATAAAGATACTTTGCAATCTTCTCAGCAATATCTATCTTTGTAGACTCAGTTATTCCTTGTAGTCCAGGTGACAAATTCGCCTCAATAACTAATGGGCCCTTAGGACTCTCTAAAATGTCAACTGCACAAATATCAGCACCAATGGCTTTTGCAGTCTGAACCGCAATCTTTTTTGTATGTGCATCTGGCTGATAAGGCTCTCCCTTCCCACCAGCATGAATGTTAGCTCTCTCTTCTCCTTTAACTGCCTTCCTCTTCATAGCAGCAACAACTTTATCTCCAATAACAATAACTCTAATATCAATACCGCCAGTCTCAACATACTCTTGAATGATAAATGGCTGTCTTAATGCCGTCAAAGCATCAAGCATAGATGAAGCAGATGCAAAAGAATCCGCAAACATCACTCCCTTTCCTTGAGTTCCTTGCGGAAACTTCATTATAATTGGATAATTAACTTTCTCTAGAATCTTTTTAGCAGCTTCTGGAGTAGAAGTAATGTATGTCTTAGGCATCGGAATCTTATACCTTTGCAAAGCTAAATGTGTTAAAAGCTTGTCATGCCCAATATCAAAAGCCTCTGGCTTAAGTGGCATAAAAGTAGTATTATGCAATGTAGTAGCAATAGACCGGAGTAAAGGAGCAAACCTAAATGACCCCTTGGGATATATACAGTCATATTTGCTTAATGGCTCCCCGTTGTAAAGAACTTCAATACTTCCTGAACCTAAATTAACTTCAATATTCTTCAAATTAATATCATCCACTTTATCAAAATACTTTTCCATAGCCTCAATAGTCCACTTTGAACTTATTGATCCCAATGATATTAGCGCGGCTCTCATTTTTATCTTAATCCTGTGCAGGGTCTACCAAAAACCCTTTTTTCAGTAAATTTTGTCCAATCAAAACCATATATTTCATATGGCTTCTATCAGCCAGACTAAATTCCCCTTTTAACTTCTTTCCAGCTAACTTCACACTAGCCTCAATAACTGGCCTAAGCTTATTTCCACTTGCAGACTTAACTAATTTTGACTTAATTATTGGCCCTAAGTTCAAATCAGCTGCAAGATCAACATCAATTGAGCTTTTTGTAGCCCCAGTGTCAATTCTAGCTGATAAAGTTTTATCCTCTTTTTTATTGCCAAGAATAGTCACTTTTTCGGTTAAACCAATGACCTTCTTCCCCTTAAATTCTTTCACCATCTTTCGTATTCTAGAAATCTCCGTGCTATTTAAGGCTTTCTATACTTGCTTTTAAGCTATATTCCTACAAATTAAGTATATTTAATAGAATAATATATAATTAAGTTAGAATAATCCTACAAATTAAGTTATAATTGGGTAATAAATCATCAAAATATGGCAAAGTTTATATATAGTCCTACAAATTAAGTAAATTAAGTGTAAAATAATTGGAAAAAATCAGTAAAATCATCAAAAAAGAGGCAAATCTATACAATTACCCTAATGATAAGACCAAAATTTTTGGATTATACCTTAAAAACATCGAAGAATTTGACGAAATCAACCAAAAAACAGACACTTTACAACAAAAGTTCAATTTGAGCTCAGACGAAATTCTAGATTTCTTAGACCAAAAAAACAACTTAGCTTACATCCCAATAAGCATATTCAACAACAAATTAGCTCCTTTAGAAGCAGTAGTTCTATTCCTAAAAAACACATTAAAGTTCAAATTTCAAAAAATTTCCTACTTACTTAACAGAGATCAAAGAACAATTTGGTATACTCACAAAAAAGCAACAAAAAAAGACGTCAAATTAAACATTTCTTCAAAAATATTGGTAGACATCTCAATATTCGGAGACAGAAAATTCTCAATTCTTGAAAGCTTAGTTGCACATCTCAAAGATTCCCTTTCACTTAAACAAATCGCCAAACTAATTGGCAAATCCTACAAGACAATCTGGACAGTTGATAGCAGATACAAAAAGAAAAATGAATAAGCATACAAAAGAAGTGATGTTAGTAAGTACATTCTTCCTATTGTTATTCTTATCATTATTCTACTTACAGCCATCCTTCACTGGATCAATAGTTCAAGAACAACAATTAAACTATTCTGAAAACTTAAATCTAGAGTTCGCTGATAGTTCTAATTATGTATGGGAACCTGATAATATCGGAGAACTAAGAAACCTAGAACTAAGCGGAATCATAACCTCCGGAACCAACGCAAAAGTATACCTAGAAAACAACGGATTAACTTACTTAGTCTTAGACACATCTCAATTAGATAAATCTGGATTACCGTCAATTACTGGTTTAGTTGTTTTAAATGAAACAAACAATACAATAAACAAAACCACATCAATAAATAAAACAATAACCAATGAAACTAACGAAACATTAACTATCAATCAAACTTTAATCAACGAAACAACCCCAATCACTAACCAAACAACACCAATAACTAATCAATCATTAGAAAACCAAACTTTAGTTAACCAAACAACAATAACAAAAACAATAACCTCATCACTAACCTACCAAGACAACTCAGCATTCGACCAAAACAACGACGGTATCGAAACTACAACAGGAGTTATTGACTTCAAACTAAATTCAAACTTCAACTGGAACGTAGACCACAACAAACTTTGCACCAAATACGAAATCTACTCAGAAGAAAATCAAACATCAACTTTAACATGCTACGGATCAACACAATGCTGCTCATTAGTCGACCTAACACCAGAAAAAGATTCTTGGAATGAAACATTATACTTAAACTTAGGAAAATACGACTCAACATCAAACAACTTAGTCTCATCACAAACAATCTACGCAAACTACAGTTTAGCAGTAGAAAACCCTTACTCAGAAATCATTACCTCAAATTCAAACATCCTAAGTGCAAAATTCCTAGAAAACCAAATACCATTCAACAACATCTGCATTGACACATGCTTACTCTCAAACCTAAACTCCCCATCCTACAACTTAATAATTAACATAACTAATGGCTCAATAAACCTAAACAAGATAGATTATTCAATAATTGAAACAATTCAAAACATAGCCGAGAACCTAACCCAAGATACACTAACAACAAAAGAAAGAGTCACAATTGGTAAACCGG
Source organism: uncultured Methanosarcinales archaeon (assembly GCA_964566535.1). GTDB lineage: Archaea > Nanobdellota > Nanobdellia > Woesearchaeales > CAZOXR01 > CAZMIO01. Next base: position 24,073 of record CAZMIO010000003.1, read on the forward strand.
TAAAATGGATTAAGAAAATAAAACTAAAAGAAAGCTCAAACTTAACAATTAAAGTTCCAGAATCAGCTACAAAAATCTCAATAATAAAAATTGAAAACAATACCAAGAAAGAAATTAAAAAAGAAAACCTAAATTTCAAAGACAAAACAAAGAAACAGAACCTTATAACTGGAGCAGCCACTACAAACTTAGAACTAATTGAAAACCAGACAGAAATAATAATAACAGAACCAATTGAAGAACTAGAAATAGAATACGAAACACCAGGACCACAAGCAATTGAAGAAAACATCAACGAAAACAAAAAGAAGATAGTAATCTCTTCAGACATCCATTACGAAAACATCCTAGCATTTACACAATTACCAAAAGAAGTGGGTGAACAAGCATTAAAACTTTATTGGATAGTGAACAATTCAAAACAACAAATCAACTTCAATGCTTACGACTTAAACAACAACAACTTAATTGATTACATAGAATGGACAGTTCCTCATTTAAGCAACCAAACATACGAATTAGAAATTGTTGTATTAAACATCCATTCCTACCCACCATTAGGTGGAAACTGGACAGTTATGTTCAACACATCTGGAACTGGCAACCTAACAATAACAGCAACACAAGGAACAACTTACTCTGAAATGTTCAACGATAACCAATCAACTTCTAATGATTTAGAAATCCTAGAATTAAAATGTGGAGATAACATCCTATTCAACAAATATGATAATCTTAATGCCAACAACACATTTATTTTACTAAATGACAACTCTAAAACTAAACTAACCGACACAACTAACCAATCATTAGCAGTAAACGGATTATTTGTAGAAAACTATAATTGTGATAACAAAACAGCCTACCACACAATAAAAGAACTAACAACTGGTAGCCATTACCAATTATTAAATTTCTCAGGACAATTAGCAAATGCCCAAAACCTAGTAACGGTACATAACTGGAATAATAAGACAATTGACACTTCTGGAAATCATTCCTGGCCTACTGATTTAGTTGCTCCAGATCCGAATACAATATACATTGCTTATCTAAATAAAACGGATGAAGCGGTAATATTTGCAAATTCTAGTGATGGAGGAGAAACATGGTCAACTAAATATCTACATGATGCTAATTGGCAGAATACCGGATCTATAAGCATTGATGCAATTAACAGGAGCCATATCTATTTAACATTCAATAATCAAACAGGTCCTTGGCTTACTTACTCCACTGATTTTGGACAAACATGGGACTCTAAAAGGGCCGATACCTCCAATGATCAAAAGGGATTAGATATTGAGGTACTTGATGAAAACAATATATTCATAGTATACGATGATGCTGGTAATGATGTTAGAGTACTAAACACTAGCGATGGTGGGGATACATGGTCAGAAGTTGAAGCTTGGGATTCTCTTACTCTTAATCCTTATGGTATTTCTACGGATGTTCTAAACAAAAGTCATATATATATTGCCGCTGCAAATTTTACAAATGGGGATCTAGTATTCATCAAATCAACTGATGGCGGTAGAAATTGGATTAATCGTTCGATTTATGACAATTGGGGTAGAGACCCAATAATAAAAGTAGTAGATGAAAACAACATACATATTGCATTTGTAGATGGGTCTGGTACTGGTGATGTTTATTTAACTTCAACCACTGATGGGGGGGACACATGGAATGCATTACCAGTAACTTCATCAAATCAGGAAAGATATATTGACATGGACATCCTCAGCAACGATATTATGTTTATCAGTTATTTTAATGATTCAAACGACAACCTTGGTATTGCTAAAACAATTGATGGTGGATCAACTTGGACGCATGAATCTATCGATACCGAGGGTGATGTTGGTAGATGGACATCAATTGATGCAGTTGGTGAAGATAATGTATTTATTGCTTATATCAATGACGATGAAGACGCCTTAAGGTTCGCAAGAACAAATGTTTCACTCAACTTCTCATTTACATTAAATTCGCCAGCAGATAATCTATTCAGTTCCAACACCACAATCATCTTCAACTGGACAGTTATTAATAATCTGGATTCAACTTTTGAATGCAACTTAACAATTAACAACCTAGTAAACATATCAAATGTACTAACAACAAGCAGAATCGCAACTAATGTTACAGTAACTGGGTTCAATATAAGCACACACAACTGGAACATTACATGTATAGATGATATAGGGAATACAAATTCATCTGAGACAAGATCCTTCAGCATAGATACAGCACCACGCTCCTCAGATTCAGCAAATTTAAATGAATGGAGAATGGATGGAAGAACTTTAAACGGAACCCATTATTATCCAGGTGCTATCCCCGATGATATTTCTCAGTTAGAAGTAAGATCTTATGCAGCAGGAGCTTCTACTCAGGATATGTCTATTGCTGATGGATATTTATGGGCAGCCCCACTTAGATTAGGTTTAGTAAAACTAAATGCCACTAATGTTAGTCAATTAATTGATGAAGGTGCAGACCATGACCTTTTCAGAACCCTTGTATCTCCTGTTTGGGATAATTTTGTTTATGCTGGATCAGAGAGTGGTGCCATCTACCAATATAACACTTCTAATCTATCCCATATTATTGCTACCAACACCCTTTCAAATGCACAACATTACAGCTCTCCAATAGTATATGAAAGATACGTTTATTTCACTGACTGGCATGGTACTGGCGGCAACTTCATATACCAAGCAAATGCTAGCAATGTCTCCCAAATAATTAACAGCTTTTCATTTAGTAGTTGTAAAAACGCTCCAATAATCTACATGGGTTACCTATATCATGGTTGTGGCAGTACATTCCTTCAACTAAATGCAACTAACGTCTCCATAGAAATAGCCAGATATAGTGCAGGGGGATCGTTTGACACAGGTATTGGTTTTGCAGCTGCAAATGGTTATGTATATCTCGGTAATGATGATGATAAGTTTTATCAACTCAATGCTTCAAATGTTAGTATAAAAATTGCAGATTACACAACTGGTGGCGATATAGACGGTTCACCTGCAGTTGCAAATGGATTTGTTTACATAGGCAGCAATGATGGCTATACTTATCAACTGAATGCTTCAAATGTCAGCCAGCAAATTGCAAATTATAGCACTGGAGCAGTTAATGATGGTGTATCAGTTACAGATGACTATTTATTAGTCGGAGGCAATGGAGCAGTATGGCAGCTAGAAGCTTCAGACATCAGCCAGTTTGTTGCTAATTATACAATAAGTGGTCCTGGAACACCGACTATAGCTGGAGGAATCATCTATTTCAGCTCAGGATCTACATATTACCAATTGGGTACAGGTGAGCCTGTTACAACACTTAATGCTCCTGATGATAATTATGAATTTGGTCAATCATTAGTTAATGTATCCTTCAATTGCTCAGCATATGATGGTATTGGATTAAAAAATATAAGTTTATTTTTAACTAATAGCTCCAATCAAAGCTTTAGCTTAAATCAATCATCAACTCTCGCAAGTACAACTAATTCAAGTGCTTGGACAGTAGAACTTGCAGAAGGCAACTATACTTGGAATTGTCTAACATTTGATACTGACGGAAAATTCGATTGGGCTACAAATAGATCTATGGGCTCTGACAGAACCATACCTACAATAACAATAGACACACCAGCAAACAACACATTTACGATTGATAATAATTTAGATATTAACTATACAGTTACAGATCAAAATCCAGACTCTTGCTGGTACAGCAATGACTCAATGACTACAAATACCTCACTTACTAATTGTACAACAAATATTGTCTCAGTAACTTGGACTGAAAAACAACATAATGTTACAATTTGGGTCAATGACACAGTTGGAAACATAGGCAATGCTTCAGTAACTTTCACTATAGACGACACAAACCCCTCATTTACAAATATCTCAAATCAAACAGCAGAGTATGGAACTGCGTTAGGCTACGATATAAATGCAACTGACTCAGTTGGTGTCAATTGTTTCACTGTTAACGACACAACTAATTTCAAGATTAATTGTTCCGGATTTTTAGAAAATAATACTGTTTTGGGACTTAACTTATACTCATTAAACATAACCATTAACGATTCAGCAGGAAATCTAAATTTAAGCTTAATGTGGGTTAACGTTTCAGATACAACACCACCTAACTTTACAAGTATTTTAAACCAATCAATCTTTGATTTGGACGCATTAGCCTACGATATAAACGCTTCAGATATACATAATGTCAGCTGCTTTGGAGTAAATGACAGCTCATTCAAGATTAACTGCTCAGGTTACTTGGAGAACAATACTGCACTAAACACTACAGCATATTGGTTGAATATCTCTGTAAATGATTCATCTGGAAATTTTAACTATGAATTTATGTGGGTTAACATTACACTTAAACCAGTGATTGGTTTGGAGTTAATTGCACCTACAAAAAATATGAATGCAACTCAAGGAGTATTCTTTAATGTAACTGTAAATATAAGCTGTAGTAGAGCTGATTGTGACGAAATTAATGTCAGTTTAGACCCTTTTAATACATTAATATTCCAAGATGAGTTTGAAAGAACAGATCTTGGTGGTAATTGGACAGCCAGTGGAAGCGGAACATGGGAAACTTCTACAACCTGTACAGAACTTGGAACCTATTCTATGAGACATGGAGGTTCTTTAGGAACTGTCACTTCAAAAGTTATTGATCTAAGTGGTTATGATGCTGTTAATTTCAGTTATTGGGTCAAAGAGGCTGATGGCTGCGCAAATGCTCCAGAAAGCGGAGATGATTTCTCCGTAGAGTATTATAATAGCTCCGGATCATGGGTTGAACTAAATAGCCTAATTGGAGGCTCACCATATTATAAAGACGTAGTTATACATAATCTTTCATCAGATGCATTCCATGCAGATTTCCAGATAAGATTTAATGCAGCTGGAACTGCAGGAAACTATGATTATTGGAATATTGATAATCTTAACATAACTGGCAGACCTATTAAGAATGGATTAGTGTCAATGAGCACATCAGCAGTCCCTTTCTACACAAATACCACAAATCCTTTCAATATCACATTAAGCAATGGTTCATCCTCATTAATAACTTGGTCAGTTAATGCAACTGGCGACCCTAACTCGATCCACGAGTTCTATGTATATGCAAACAAAACATCAAAATTATCACTAAGCAACTTAACTCAAATATGGAATGTTACAATTATAGCTGCTATTAATGACTTCACATCACCAACAATACCTAATTTAACTGATCCATCTCCAATAGATAACCTAAACACAACCAATACTACATTTAACTTTAACTGGACTGTAACTGATGAAGCCGATTTAAGCCTATCATGCGATCTCGTAATAAATGGAGATACTAATGGAAGTAGCATTGCAACTCCAAATGCAACTGGAGCTAACTACACCGTAACCGGTTTCAATGACGGAACATATGTATGGAATGTTACTTGCACCGATGACGGCTCAAACTCAAACACCTCGGTAACAAGAACATTTACAGTAGATACATTTCAACCAGTTATAACCTTGGACATTCCAGCAAATAACACCTGGCAGAAAGATGGCAACGTTACCATAAAGTACACAACAACTGATTCCAATCTAGATTCTTGCATCTTATACGGCAACTTCAATGGTTCATGGCTGGCAAACCAAACAAACACCAGCGTTACCTCGGGAGTTCAAGATACATTCAACCTAAATCTAACAAACGGCACCTACTTATGGAACGTCTGGTGTAATGATACATTGGGTAACGAAGGGTTCAATAACACCTACAATTCAACCTTCTATATAGACACAATACTGCCAGCAATAACATTAAATGGTCCAATCCAAAACTTCAACACATCGGCATCAAACATAGAATTCAACTGGACAGCAATCGATAACCTAGACCCATCATTATTATGTAATTTAACTATTAACGACCTAGTAAATGAATCACTCATTTCTTCAAACAACGGCACAAACACAAACATAACAGTAACAGGATTCCAAGATGGCTCTTACCTCTGGAACATAACTTGCATTGACAACACAACTAACATAAATACTTCAATAACAAGAAATTTAACAGTAGATCTAACAGCCCCACAACTATACTTTGATGCATCAACCTTAAATGCTTCAACATACTACTCACAAAACTACATATTTGTAAATGTAAGTGTTACAGAAACAAACTTAAAAAACATAACTTACTACCTATATAATTCCTCAGGCCTAGAAATCAATCAAACCTATACTTCTCAAACATTCACTCATAACTTCACTTCATTAAAAGATGGTGCCTACTCAATTAACGTTACAATCTTTGACCAAGCCGGAAATTCAAACTCAACTCCAACAAGAACTGATATAATCTTAGATACATTATATCCTGCAATAGAATTTGTAAACCTTACACCAGAGAACAACACCTACCAATTAGAAACATACGTGATCATAAATACAACAATAACAGAAACAAACTTAAAAGAAGTAAAATACGGCTGGAACAATACTAACTATACAATGTACAACGATTCTTTAGTATTAATGATGAACTTTGATAATGTTTCTTCTTTGGGTGAAAACAATACATATGTTGTGGATATAAGTGGAAACGATTATAATGGAACAGCACTAAACGGTCCAGTGATAAATTCAACTGGAAAATACACTGGAGCAATTCATTTTGATGGGGATGATGATCACCTACAAATACCAACCATAACCTTTGCTAATGATTTTGCAATTTCTTTTTGGTGGAATATTAATCACGATAGTAAATATCGTTTTGCTATATCTGAAGATTCCACAGGATCATCTGTTAAGATTGGACATAATGACGATGGATCAAATTTCTTTGTACGTGTCATAAATGGTGGTTCATCCGACACGTCTGTGTCTTTGCCAAGCGAAAATGAATGGCACTATATCACTGTTGTGAGGGATTCATCTGATAAAGTAGATCTATATATAGATGATTCTACACCAACTAGGCTATTCTCTGATGCCGCACAAAACGGAAATTCAGTCTGGTCTGTTATTGGTAGGGGAGCTTCTGATCTAGGACAATACATTAATGGAACTCTCGATGAATTACGCATATGGAATAGAACATTAAATGCAAACCAAGTCTACCAACAATACATCTCAAACCTAAAGAAAATAGACACAGATAAATGGGAATTATATGTAAACCAAAGCAAGAACTCAACCGTAGGATTAGAAAATGGGAGTTACACATATCAAGTTATTGCATCCGATATTGCAGAAAACACAAACTCAACTGAAGAAAGAACAATAATAATAGACACAACACCTCCGACAATAAACCTGGACCTGCCATTAAACAACACATGGCAAAATGACGAAAGTGTTGCATTCAAATATACTCCAACAGATCCTGCAGGCATAGACACATGCACTTTATACGGAAACTTCAACGGCTCTTGGCTCTCAAATGAATCAGATTCTTCAGTAGCATCAGCTTCACAATCAACATTCAACATTAACTTGAGTGATGGAATCTACATATGGAACGTCTTATGCAACGATACAGCAGGCAGTTCAGCCTTCAATTCAACCAACTTAACAATCAACATAGACACACTCCCTCCAACAATCAACCTATCAGCACCAGTTAACGAATATAATTCCTCCAACTCATCAGTACAATTCAACTGGACAGCAATTGATAACCTCGACATAAACCTAACTTGTAACTTGACAATAAACAACCAAGTAAATGTATCATTAATAGAATCAACTAACAACTCAATAATGAACATAAGTGTATCCGGATTCAAAGACGACACATATTACTGGAATGTAACTTGTATGGATAACGCAACTAACGTAAACACTTCTGAAACAAGAATATTTAGGGTAGATTTGGACTCTCCATCAATAAACTTAATCTCTCCAATTAATAATTCGGGAGATACAGATGGAAATTTATCATTCAACTATATTGTAGATGATACAAGCCCTGTAACAAATTGTTCATTAATCATTAACGATGAAATCAACATAACAAATAATTCAATAACTAAATCAATAACTCAATCATTCACTTTATACAATTTTGCAACTAACAATTATAATTGGTCAATAAACTGTACTGACAATTATAATCAAACAAATCAAAGCGAAGAAAGAACCATAACAGCAATACCTACATCAGAGTACCTTGTATTGAACTTAACTAATGTGAATATGACAAATATTACTAACTTCTACTTAAAAAATGATAATTACGGCTTAATCAACTTCACAAATCAAATAAACTTACAATCTGGAATTGATATTGATTCCAACGTAAACATATCAAACAACAGAATTGAGCTAAACTCAACTGCAATACCTACATTAAACATTCCAGCAACACTCTACCTATACAACCTAACATTCACCAACCCAAGAATCTTAAAAGATGATTCACCATGCGATTCATCAATCTGCACTAAAATAGACTATACTGACGGAACATTAGAATTCACAGTAACTCAATTTTCAGTTTACTCAGCAGATGAAACCCCAATACCTCCAACACCTACACCAGTAGCCGCAGCAGCAGCTGGAGGAGGTGGTGGAGGCGGAGGAGTTCCTTCAAGATACAAATGCAACAAAGACTCAGAATGTGATGCAGATGAAAAATGTATCGACAAGATCTGCGTAAAACTATTCGATGCAAAGGTGATTAGAGTAGATTCACCAATAGAACCTGGAGAACTGCTAGACTTCACATATTACATTAAAGGAATGGCAAATATCTCTGGAGATGTTATCGTAAACTTCTGGTTAGAACATAACAACAAAACAATAACTTCCAGCTCAGACACAATCTACTTAAACTCTTACGAAGACAAAACCGAATCAACATACATACCATTACCATTAGACCTTGAAAGGGGGACATATACTTTCTATGTTGAAGTTAACTACTTACAATACAAAGCAAGAGCTCATAGACAAATAGAAATAATGGAAGGAGCACCTTCAACACTAGATTTCAATTTACTCCCAATTAAAGAAACATCCTCAGCTGAATTATTTGAATTCTCATATGTTCTAGCAACAAATAAAGACATAACAACAACAGTCTTCGTTGAAGAAAGAATAAAAGAAAAAGGAAAGATCATCTGGTCCAAAGACAGGCATATAGACGTAGCAAGAACCATGACATTAACAGAGCCAGTCGGAACACTAAAAGCTGGAGTATACCAATTAGAATTATCTACTACCCATCAAAACAAAACAACTAGATTAGAGCATACATTCACTATAGAAAGATCAGTAAAAGACTACATTTCTTATCTAGGACCACCAGAAAGAATCTTCAACTTCTTGATCTTAATAATCTTAGGAGTCATAGCTGTATACGGTCTTTACGGACTAACAACAGTAATAGCTAGAGAAACAATAGGCAGAGTAAAATATTCAGATTATCTGAAAAACATGGAAACTGAATTAGGAGAAGGAAATGTAGACGACTTCCTTTCAGACCTGCAAAACAAAATCAGAAACTACCAAAATAAAGGCTACAATAAAAGAAAGATTGAAAATGCATTATCAAAGAGCGAATGGCCAAAAGTCATAGTAGAGAGACAAATACTAGATATGAAAAAAGAAGAAAAATCATTCTTTAAATTAGTAAAGTACATAGAAAAAGAACTGAAAAAAGGAATTAAACCTTTAACAATAAAATCAATATTATCAAAATACGGATGGAATCCTTATTTAATAAACAAAGCATTCAGAAAAATAAAGAAATAATTACTTATTTTGACCTTTATAGAACTTCCTCAATTCTTAAATCACAATTCTATTTAGTTTCTTCTGTTTCTCTTCAGATATAAATCCGATCTTTTCTTTAAATATCTTAAAATCTTTCTTGTAAGTTATAAATATTTTATATGTATGCTTAGTTTCTCCTTTCTTGGTTTTATACTCCCTTTTGAAGATAGGGCCTTTGACTTTTATTCCAAGGCTGTTTAAGAGTTTCTTGTTATCCAAAAGTAGATTTGATGTCTTATCTTTTTTAACATCTATTGTATTTGTTAAATCAATCACTCTTCCACCATTTGAATCTTTCCTAATGTAAACTGAGCCATCATCATCAAATGCTTGTCTTAAGAACTCACCTTTCACTATATCATCACTATCAATTATGAACTCAGGTATCTTCTGATTACTTATAGTCTTTGGCCCATCGCAAATGCCAATACCGTACTTTAAGATTATTCCTAATATTTTTGGAAAATTGGGATGTGTATCCTCTAGATTTATTTTCATATTTCCTATTAAAGATATTGATTTTTCTATCAAATTCAATCTTAATCTTTTATTATAATTTCTATAGAAAGGATATAGAAGTGGCTCTTTTATTAACCCTCCATCATGTAGAATAGCTGAAATCAATACTGCCCCTTCTGGACAATTGAAATTTATTGGAAATTTGGGCGAATATATGAATTTTCCATTAGTTTTTGTGCCTATTTTCATTATATTATCCATTATAGTTTCGTGACTGATTTTAAAGTAATCATGGACATACAGGAAATTAATCATTTTTTCAAAAAAAGCCAGTGATTTACTCTGCCCGTTAAAGAAATTCATTACCTCATGGAAAGGCACCCTCGCATACAACGAAATATATTTCTTTGTTTTGCCCTTTTTTAATAATATTTCTTTAAATTTAGATTTAAAATCATCATTTAGCTGAATATAAACTAAATTATATGGAAGATCCCATAAATCTGTAATTCCAGTAATATTACCTTTAGGCTTATATTCATCAAACAATTTATTATTTAAATTCATATTAAATCACCGAATCATTATTGAGTTTAAACTATCTAAATGATTTTTAGTAAAACGAAAATCATAATTTAATAGTTGAAATATCTCTAAGGTGATTTAAACTATTGAATGAAAATATAAATTGAAGAAACTGATTGTTTAAATATCTTCCGGGGGTCCATGTCCAGTGGTTATTTCTTCTGTTTTTTATAAAAATTATTAACCATACTAAGCGTTGTTATATCTCTTGCAGACCGTTCTGGTCTAAGTCTACTCAACCTTGGAAATCTCAACGCAAATCCGCTAGAATAAGTGGGGCTTTTCTGTATCTCTTCATAAACCACTTCTACTACAATTTTGGGCTTAATCTGGACTTCTTTACCTTTTTCTTCCGTAATCAAAGGTTTCAACTCATCAGTTAACTGCTCAAACGTAACGTCTTCTCCTGACTTCTCTTTAATACCAGTTCCTACCTTTCCCATCTCAAGATATTTCCCTTCATCAATACATGCTAAAGTAAAAGAGCTTAACCATTTAGCCCTCTTCCCTTCACCCCACTCAGCTCCAATTATGACTAAATCAAGGGGCTCTTGTTCACCCTTCACTTTGACCATGAATCCAACCCGAGACCCTGGCTTATAAGGTGCATCTAATTTCTTAAACATAACTCCTTCATTCCCAGCAGAAATCGCTTCCTTGTAAAACTTCTCAGCCTCTTTCTCAGAAGACGTTACCAAGCTTTCAGCCAAAACCAATTTCAACTTGTGCGGCTTAATAATCTTCTCAAGAACTTTTCTCCTTTCCCTAAACTCAGAACTGATCATACTCTTCCCTTCATAATTCAATATATCAAAAACATTAACCTCCACTGGAAATTCCTTGGCCATCCTCTCAATATCATATTTCCTCCTTATCCTTTGAGAAACAGTCTGGAATGGCAAATAATTCTTAGTCTTAACATCATAACCAACGGCTTCTGAATCCAAAATAAATTCTTTAGCCAGAACACTATCAGATACATGCTTAACAACATCAGGAAATTGATTAGTAACCTCATCTAAACGACGTGTAAAAATACGAATCTTACCATCAAACTTATGTATCTGCATCCTAAACCCATCATACTTAAACTCAATACCTGCAGGCTTGCCAACCCGCGTAAATGCCTCTTTCATATCCTCAGCTTTTATAGCAAGCATAACTTTAATTGGCTTACCTCCAACCATAACTATCCCTAAAAGCCCGCTCAACCCTTTACTCTTAGCAGTTGAGGCAACAACTGAGAAATCATTTGTCAGGTCATATGCCCTCTGAACTGCATCAACATATTTATTATACTCCTCACGATCATCAACATCAATCGAAATTTCCTTTGAATCATAACTCACACCGGCTTCTTTGCCAAAAAAAGCCCAAACAATAGAATCCCTTAAACTTCCTTCACCAACACCAACTCTTAACTCCTTAAGAACAGTACGAACAATAAACCTTGCCTCAACATCTTTAGCAGAAGTAAGTAATTCAGCAATAAGCCCAACTTTCCTCTCAACCGTCCCTGCACCTTCAAGCTCCGCCAACTTCCTAAGATTCTCAAACACCTTTTTAACAGTCAATTGATGAGATAACAAAGTAACTTGCTTCTTAACCTTAATCAGATTCTCAGCAACCTTGCCTAAATCCCCTGTTTTCTTCCATTCATTCTCAATCTTACCACTACTCAACCCAGTTGCAACATTAATTGCCTTCAAAACTAATCTAGAAGCAACCCCAGTCTCCCGCTCATCCCAATTCGGAAACAACCTTCCCTGAATCAACAACACAATAGTAGAAATATCATCAGAACTAACATGTTTTAAGAACTCAGAGATGATATATGTCTTCTCCAGCCGTTTAGTAGTTCCCTCTAATTTTTCATATACTTCCACTAGTTTACCATATATCATAGTTAAATATTTAAATAAGTAATATAAATAATTTACTTATGGACGTATTTGATTGTATTAGGACGAGGCGCTCAGTCAGAAGGTATAAAGACCAGCCAGTAGAGTGGGATAAAGTCATCACAGTTCTTGAGGCAGGAAAATTCGCTCCAAACGCAGGAAATATCAGCAATTTCAAATTTATTATCGTAAGAGATGAAGCACTAAGGAGACAATTATCAGAAGCGTCATACAATCAATCATGGATGGCAGACGCCCCAGTCCACATTACAATCTGTTCTGAACCTGTAAAATCAAAACGTTTCTATGGAGTTAGGGGGCAAAGACTCTACACTATTCAAGATTGTGCAGCAGCAGCAGAAAACATGCTACTCGCAGCCCACTCATTAGGTTTAGGTGCATGTTGGGTTGGAGCATTCGACGAAAGTAAAGTACGAATCATCCATCACCTACCAGAAACAATACAAGCTCACTCCATCATTACAATAGGCTATCCAGATGAAACTCCCGAAATGCCACCAAAATATAGAATCGAACATGTGGTATTCTTAGACAAATGGGGAAGAAAGAAAAACATTCCCTTCTCTTCAATGGGCTGGTGGAGCGCAAGGTGGGAGAAAGGAGTAAAAGATGCAGCAAAAGGCATCAAAAAGCAAGTAAAACAAGTCAGGAAAGGAATTCTTCAGAAAAATCAAATGCCTTGATTTTATCTTGCATGTAGCAGAACTTTTAATCGTCCTTGAGTGCTAAGTAGGATACCAGTAGTTTTATTATCCAAAATACGTTTAAATTTCTTGCATAATTCAAGTGTCATAGCTATTAAAGCAACCATCCTCTCACCCTCTTCAATTCTTCTTTTTGCCCCATCCTCTAACTGTTTAATCAACCCTCTAGCTCGTGGAATAATCTCCCTTTCTACAGAGGGAGGCAACTCTCTCTTAACGAGGATCTCTAATGCTCTTCTCCCAAAACCACTAAATCTTCTAAGAGCTCCAAATTCCTTTCTAAGCTCAAAAGCAATTATATCCAAGGCCTCTGTTCTAGTTTTCCCAGCAAAATATCTCCTAACACCTCCAGATTGGATAATTGCATTAAACTTATCAGCAACCTCCATAATTGTACACTCCTTTGGTAATTTCCCCCTCTTTTCTTTACTAAAATATGAGGGATGATGCGATACTGCAAGATCAACAACCTCCTTTCTTACTCCAACCTCTCCCAATATGCTCCCAGTAGCTGTTTGGTGATGCTGGATATACTCCAACACACTTCTTTTTAAGAAAGACAACAAACCCTTATCTCTTAACCATACTAGAAAATCACTACGATACCCCCTTGGATTATTTGATTTTCTACTTTTGAACTTAATTACATCCCCTAAAGTTATACCTTTAATTACAAGCCCGATATTACTTGGAGGTTCTTGACCAGGATTCAAAGATCTCCATATTGCTATTTCATCTTCATCAGATAAGTCCAATATTACTTCATGGACATCTAACTTCCCAACATCATGGAGCATAGCAGCAATCATAAGATCTTGTAATTTATCGGCTTTAATCCCCATCCTCTTCCCTATATAGTATACATCTCTTGCCACCATCATAGAATGCCTAAGTGTGTTCACATGATGCCCCTTAAGTTCTCTTAGAACAGCAATTTCTTCTCTTCTTAAATCTTCAAGAATAGAACGTTTAAAAATCTCAAACCCACCTTCCTCTTCATCAGTTCCATTTAACCTTAATCCTTTAACAGCCTTTAATATATCATCCATAACACTTTTTTGTTCTAGTGTTTTATATATTTTATGATAATACACATAGCTATTTTGAATTATAATTAATTCTTAACAACTACCTTACCAACAATAGTATAGAAAACAACATCTTGATAATTATAAATCCCAGCTTCAGTAAAAGTGAATGAATAACTATCGCCAGGTGCGGTTCTCCCACTTCTAAATCTCCTGGATTTATCCATTATTGTATGAGGCCTTCTGTCGTTATTAAACCATGTAACTGTAGTTCCTACAGAGACAACAACTTTATCAGGTTCAAAAGAACCACCTTCCATCTTAATGATAACTTCTTCAGCTTCTGGTTCAGCTTCAATCTTTTCCTCAACAACAACTTCATCCACTTCTTCAGAAACAACTTCTTTGGGCGCATCTACAACCTCTCCATCATCAACAACAGCTGCACCTGAAATATCATTTACCTCACTCTGACAGCCAATAAGAACTAATAAAATTACAACTCCAACTAAATATTTTATATTCACTTCTACACTCCCAACAGCAATTCAATAAGAAAGTAAGTATATAAACCTATCTAAAAACAACAAACGCCCGTGAAGAGAATAATGTCAGTTAAGAAGAAAAAAATAGAAATGTTTATATAATGGTTATTATATATAGTTATATAAGATGGCGCCAACAACTATTTTACATAGTCCAACATTAGAATCTGTAATTATGGTAGAGAAAACAATACAAAAACATAGCCAAGAATGTGGTAAATATCAATTATGGAAAAAATTACCTAAGAAAATGATGTATCAAACTTTCCAAGTGATATTGAATTATTTAGAACAATCTGGAAAGATTATGGTAGATAAGGACGGTTGTCTAATTTGGACTTATAATCCTAAAAGAATTAAAAAATTAATCTCGGAAGGGTTAGCTGTAAGATGAATAAAGAGATTTCTGTTGCGTTTGTTAACCAGAAATTAAAACACGATTTTAACTTATTAAAAGAAGGAAATTTTGAAGATAAAAAATTATATGAGTTTATTGATAGGGCCCTAGATGATCTGAAGAAAAACCCTTCCTGCGGTACAAAAATTCCTAAGAAATTATGGCCAAAAGAGTATATTCAGAAATATGAGATAACTAATCTATGGAAATATGATTTACCTAACGCTTGGAGATTAATTTATATCATTGAAACAGATGAAATTATGATTATGAATATAATTCTGGAGTGGTTCTCTCACAAGGAATACGAGAGAAGATTCAAATATTAGTTTTTCCTTCTTTCACACTCACGTAAAAACAACAAACGCCCGTGCCGGGAATCGAACCCGGGTCTGAAGGTCCGCAACCTCCTATTCTGATCCACTATACTACACGGGCAATAAATCAATTAAACTTCTTCAAACTAACTTGACCTTTCCGCCTACTAACCTTAACCTCTTTAAACTCCTGCCCAACCTGCTTCTTAACATCAACAGCAGTCTTTCCACCCAAAATCTGTTTCAACTTAGAAATATCAGCTTTCTTAACATCTGAAACATCTTTAATTCCATTAAAGAACAACTTACGACCTCTAGCTCTACCTACACCTCTAAACTTCAAGAGTGGAATCAACTCTTCCCTAACTCCATGCTTAAACCTAACCCTCAATTTCTTAAGTTCTGTCCCTAAATTCTTTAAAGCCAACATCCTACTCATCTCATCACAAAAGTAAAGCAGCCAATCACCAATCCCTAGTTTAACTCTTAATTCACCAGGCCGAACACTATACTCTTCAAGTAAATACTCTTCATCTTTCTCATTAATCCAGTCTTTAAACATCAAAGCAGTCTTAACACTAGACAAAAAGTCCTCATAATCAGGATCATACATCACAGGTTCTTTCTCAAGCAATGAATCGCCATACTGAAGTAAAGCCTCTTGCACTTTATCATATTCCTTAACCTTAACCCTAAGTGTAGGCCGCATCTCAAGTGTATGACTTAACATCTGTAAAAAAGACAGTTCAGATATCTTTCCACCCTTCTTCAAACAATCAATAATAAAATTAGCAGTAAGTGGATCAATATAAAGTTCAGAAACTCTTTTACCGATAAGCGTAGCTTTATACTTCTCATTCCCAATCTCATCAGCACTCTGAAAGTCATCAGTCTTACCACTCTTAATAAATTCCCAATCCTCAAGCATAGTAAGCATCCTCTCAATCATACCTTCAATCTTATCCATTTCTTCAAACTGATGAGCCCAAAAAGTCTTAGAAAAAAAGTCAATTATCTGTTCCTTCGAACTAACAAAATCAGAAGCAATTAAACTAAGTAAATAAGTCCTAAGCGCAGGCTCAACAGCTAACTTAGAATGAATATCTTCTGCCTCCCCAGTAATATACCTATTATAAATCTCATCCCTATCACTTTCAGTAGCAGCAATACAAATAGCCTCCCCCCTAGTATCATATCCAGGCCTTCCAGCCCGACCAAACATCTGATGAGCCTCTAAGACAGGAATAAAATTCAAACCATGCTGACCGTACCTTTTTAGGTCTCTCATTATAACTCTATAAGCAGGCAAATTAACTCCCCAAGCTAAAGTTGGAGTACAACTAATAATCTTAACATGACCTTTCTTAAAATTAGTCTCAATAATCTCCTTCTGTTTAGAAGTAAGCCCAGCGTGATGAAAAGCAACACCTTTCTTAATACATTTACTCAACCTATTACACTGCTTAGTAGCCTTAGGCAGATGCAAAACATCCAAACTCAAATTTTCCAACTCAACATCTGTACTTTTCAACCTCTTAGCAATCTCCTCAGCATTCTTCTCAGCCCCTCGTTTAGTCCCAACAAATACCAAAGCCTGCTTCCCAATCTTAATAGTATCTAAAGCAATGTTCAAACTAGGATTGTCAGTCTTCTCAGAAATCTTGATTGAATTCATAGAAAATATGAACAAATGAAGGTTTATATATTTTGTCAGTGCGAGCAAAGCAAGCTAACATTACACCGTTTTTATTTAAAATTTCAAACCATTGGAAAAACAATTAAAACCGTATTGGGAAAATTAATTAAAATTTCAACCAAAAACACATAGAAATTATCAACGTAAATACTTTCTACCTAACGTACCTAAACTAGCCGCTGCTACTAATGCTGCCCCGACAACTCCAACTACCTCTAAAGTCGTACCTTCTGCTGCATTAGCATGCTCAACAGTAAGTTGATTTTCAACCACACCAACAGTCCTCTTAGCAGCTCTCTGTTCATAATCATCCGTCACATCATATCCTAATCGCACACTCTTTAGTCCATCAGCAATCCTGTTAACCTCAGATGTATCAACGCGATCATGTGCCAAACCTCTAATCGAGGCCTCTAAATGAGATAGGCTTTCCGCACTAGGGCCCCCAACTTCTACACTTAAATCAAAAGCTTCTTTTTGCACAGGATCAAATACTTCACTAAGCTCATCTCTCATTTGATCGCTATTAGCAAAGAGCAGATAAGCCACCCCTCCACCACCAACAATTCCCAAAACATATAAGCCTGGCTCTACATACCTCATTGCATCATGTCCTCTAGTGGGTGCGTCTTCCATGTTACATCCATAATAAACTATTCTTTAAAAAGTTTATTCTAAACCTACACCGTTTTTTATTTAAATTTAAAAATTTCAAACCATTGGAAAAACAATTAAGAACATAACAAATCAATCAAACAACCTTAACCCTCCACTCATAACTAACCTTCTCTTCACCATCACTAACAGTAACCCTAACTCTTTTATTCCCTTTACTAGTCCACGTTCTCTTAACCTTACTCTTCCCATCAAACTTATCAAAAAACCCAAAATCCCATTTATACCCTAACCTATCCTTATCCCAATCAATAGCATCAACGGAAAACACAATCGGAACACCAGCCTTAACCTTAACTCCATCCAAAGGATTAGTCCTATTTATCACAGGCACCCTATTCACATTATTAACAAACACTAATAAACCTTGAGTATCAGAGGAATCACCATCAGAAACACTCAAAACAATATTTGCATATGCCTCATCTCCCTTAGAAACAAAATCATAATCAGGCACCCACTTAAACAAATTACCTTCAATCTCACCATAGCTAGAATTATCAACAAAAAACGTAAGTGAATCTCTATCAGCATCACTAGCACCTAACTCAACAACTAACTCTTCACCTTCTCTAACATTCCTCTCACGTAAAGCCTTAAAGACAGGAGCCCTATTGGATTTCCTAACAATAACCTTAACATCCTCGCTATCACTCAACCAACCATCAGAAGCACTAACCTTAACCGTATACTCTCCTGCATCCCCATATGTAGTCCACCTACTAACACCATTCATCCATCCAGAATAACTAAACTTCAACTCATCACCATCAGGATCTGATGCCTCAGCCTTAATAATAACTTCCTCACCTTCATTAACCACAATATTATCCAAAGAAACAACATCAGGAACTCTATTAACATCCTTAACAACAAAAGTAACCCTAGAAGAACTTTCTAACTCCAAACCCTTAACCTTAAAATCAACTGTAAAAGCTTCACTAACTAAATGATACTTGTCAAGCACATCATTAACTACTCCTTCTCGCATAACAGCATCATAACCAGGATACCAAGAAAAAACATCCCCATCAATAGAAGCACCAGAAGGCATATCATCAGCACTATACGTCAAAGCATCAGAATCAGGATCACTCCCATTTAATTTAATAGTTACTTTCTGATCTTCCCGTAAAAACACCATTCTGTCAATCCTAAGATCAGGTTTTCTATCAACATTATTCACCTTAATATTCACAGTTTTGCTCTCTTCATACTCTCCATCATATACCTTAATCTCAACCTCATGCTCCCCGCCATCATCATAACCAGTTTTCCACACACCATCATTACCAATCGGTTCAGAAATATTATATTCAAGATTATACTTACTAAAATCAGGTAACTTCAACCTAACAATCTCCTGCTCATCAACTTCAACGTCAACAAACTCCTCAAGTACAACACCCCTATCAACATCTTCAACATCAACTAACCACTCATGGGATGCAGCAGAATCCCCATCTGATGCAAAAGCATTAACAGTTCTTTCTCCTTCTTGATCATAACCAATAAAATATGTAAAAGAATCTCCTTCACCAACCCGTTCAGAATCAATCTCCCAATAATAAGTTAATTCATCCCCGTTAACATCACTTGCACTTACGCTAAACTCAATCTTCTCAGTCTCTTTAAAACTAAGCTCATAAGAATCAGGTGAAAACAAAACAATTGTAGGGGCCTCTTCTTTCTTCTCAACAATTAACAAAACTTCTTCAGTAGTAGAGGCTTCACTGTCAGAAACAGTAACTGAAGTTTCATACTCTCCAAAATCCCCATAATTAGTCTGCCATTCCCCTTCAGAATCTAGGGGCTCAGAAAAACTATATGTTATCTCATCATCATCTGGATCATAAGCTTGAGGTTCTAATTTAACTAAATCAGTTTCCTCAACAACTATTTCTTTAACAGCATACACACTGCCAATCACCAACAATACCAACAATAGTACCAACCCTTTCTTCATCATCCTTACCTCAAATAGAATATAAAATCAGCCAAGTATTATATCTTCAATAACAGGAGCCCTGTTAACATTCTCCACAACAACTCTAACTGTTATACTATCACTATCAATACCATCACTAGCACTTATAACAACATGATATTCACCAGCATCATCATATGATGTCTCCCACTCCCTATCATCACCAACTGGGTCTGAAATTGTATAACTTAATTCATCTCCATCAAAATCACTTCCTTCAGGAGTAATCACAACAGTTTCTGTCTCCCTAACATGAATGTCTTCCATTACAACTAATGTAGGCCTCCTATTGACATTATCCACATTTATTACCCATTCATTCTCAATCTCTGAAGTTCCATCACTTACGGTAACTAGTAGGAAATGCCCACCAGCATCATCGTATTCTGGATTATACACATATTTAGTATCAGATGATACAACTAATCCATCTAGTTTCCAGCTATACTTCAATTCATCATCATTAAGGTCTGTCGCACTCACAATAAACTCAATATTACTATTCTCAGAAACCCCTACACTACCTTCTTCAGGAGTATAACTCTCAAATGAAGGAGATTCTTCCCTTTTATTAACTAATATTAAAACATCCTTCGAATCAGATAAACTTCCATCTGAAACTGTAACTGTAATTGTATATTCTCCAATATCTCCATAAGTGGTCTGCCATTCACCATTACTCTCAATTGGAGATGTATAATCATAAGTCAACCCGTCATTATCAGGATCATAAGCCTGAGGTTTTAACTTCACTAAATCAGTTTCAGAAACAATAAGAACTCCTACTTTTTCATCCCTTATAGGAATAGAGTCAGTATCTACTGTTTCAAGACCACCATCAACTACTTCTTCCTCATGTTCGATTACAACTGGTTCTACCGGATCCTCAATAACTTCATCATCAATAACAATATCTTCTTCGCTTATTACAACTGGCCCCTCAATAACTTCTTCAGGAACAACAATATCTTCACCTTCAATAATAATCTCTACATCAACCACTTCAATAACTGGTTCTTCAATAATTTCCACAACAACTGGTTCTTCTTTCTCAATTACTCCCTGACCAACAAATCTAAGCTTAATATCAATAACATCAGCACTCTCAGGAATACTCTCTTCTAAAATTACAATCTCACTAGGATTACTATCAGCATCATCAGGCTCTAAAGTAATCATTACAGTTCTTGTATTAAGGATGTCTTCACTTGACATCTCAGATGTTAACTCCCCTTCACCTTCGCTATCAATACTAACTACTCCAACACTAGCTAGGAATTCAGTCTCTTTGTCTAATATCCAAGCTTCATAATAATAGTCTTCTTGCTGGGCCAACCCCTCAACATTAACAATAACTATACCTTCAATAGAATCAAGCGTAACAATTCCTTTTACATTATCTTCCACAAAAATATCTTCAATCGGTACAAAAGAAACACCTTCTTTACTAGGGTCGTAAGGCTCACATCCACTTAAGAATAACATAGAAACTATTAACAACATAAAATAGAAATTCAATCTAAACTTCATCCTAAACCCCTTCATTTTAATTTACTATTCTAAAATGCTAACTGGTATATAAACTTTATGGTAGTTAAAACTATAGGTGTAAAATACAAGTCATCAAGAATCAGTAATGAAAAAGAAAAAATGGGCTTTTACATTAATCTACAATGATTTTGAACTCTTATTTAATTCTATTATTTTCTCATCACCTAATGAATTTTTCAGCTATCAAATCATAATTTCATACCACAACCCACTGGACATGGACCCTCGAAAGGTATATAAATCATTTACATAGTCAAAAAGAGTGATTAATCAGTGATTCAAAAATGGAATTGAATAAAAAAATTGTTTTTCAGAATATGGATGAAATTGCAAGAATACATGCCCATATATCTGGAGATGGATGTGTTTATACGAAGAATAGTAAAAGATCTCCAAGAAGTCTTTTAAAACATCCAAGAAAGAAACTTTATCAAACCACATGGGTAATTGAGTACACCAATACATGTAGGGGACTGTTAGAAGAATTTAATCGTGATATGAAAGTTGCTTTTAATAGAAAAGGACAGTGGGCAAGCAAATATCATAGAATAAGAGTTGATACAGTTAAATGGATTCTAGAGTTACTTGAACTTAAAGGAAAAAATTCCTACAATTGGAATATTCCCAAATATATCCTAAATTCCAATAAAAAAGTGATTTCTACGTGGATAAGGGCGTTTTTTGATGATGAATCAACTGTAACAAATACTGGGATGATTAGAGTAAAATCAGTAAATAAAGCAGGATTATCTCAAGTGAGAGAACTGTTGTACAGGTTTGGAATTGAAACAAGATTAACAGGACCAAATTGTGATAACACGTATTATTTGAGTGTTTATAAGAGGTGTGGACCAATTTATCAAAAATATATAGGATTTAATCATCCTGCAAAGAAAGAAAAGATTCATAGAATAATAAGTGGGTCCGGGGCGATTTGAACGCCCGACCACTCGATATCTAAGTCAGACTTATCAGTCGAGCGCACCAGCCGGACTATGCTACGGACCCATCGTAATCAAGTAAAATTCGTTGTTTTAAAAAGATTTCGTAGAAAACTATTTATATAGTCCTATTTTAATAGATTTTATGAAAAAATCACCCTTTCTACTCCTAATAATCATCTTAGTCTCAGGTTGCACATCAACCCTTACAGGAAGTGCAGTCCAGGAAAACATAGAAATCTCAACACCAGATATTGTCTGCAAAGACTCAGATGGTGGAGATGTCATTGACATCCAAGGCACAGTAATCATAGAAGTAAAAGGAAACACCTGGAAAAACTACACCGATACTTGTGTAAACGCAGAATCAATCATGGAATATTTCTGCCAAGACGGAGCATACATCAGCAAAAAGTACAACTGCGACAATGCTTGTATAAATGGTATGTGCAGGTAATACTTCTTAATATTTATTAATAACTCAAGATTACCATTTCTTGACATGACTCAAAAAGTAGCAATAACTGGACCTTATGGTGCAATTGGAACCGTTCTAATGAACAGGCTAGAAGGTTATGAACGTATCCCGTTAGATAGAGAAGACTATGATATCAGCGATATAACTAGAGTCAGAGCAGGAATTAACGGGTGTGACACAGTAATCCATTTAGCATTGGACCCAGAAATAGAAAACATAGGTCTTGCTAATGTTCGTGAAAAAGACGATCCGGAATACCATCGGGTTTTAGCAAGAAATGTTTTAAACGCTTCTAGCGAATCAGATACGGTAAGAAGGGTAATATTGGCAAGTTCAATCCATGCTTTAAATTATGCTAATTGGAAAGGCCCTGGTTATTTATCCCCGGACCACGATACAGAATTATTTAGAAATAAAAAATTCGACCCTACTAATTCATACGGTCGGACAAAAAGGTATATTGAAGGGAAAGGAAGAGAATTTACTGAATTAGACACACAAGAAAGAGATTCACCTTTAGAAGTCGTTTGTGTTAGATTTGGTGGTGTGAATGAAGAAGACCTACCTCTTTGGCCAGATTATCAGAGAATATATCTAAGCCATAGAGATTTAGTGAACTTAATATCAACTATATTACAAACTCCAGTTAATCCAGGAAGCTTTTCAGTTGTTTATGGAGTTTCAAATAATCAGACTCGCGTTCATGATTATTCAAAGCCTTTTGAATGGACCCCACTAGATGATGCAGTTAAAATAGCTCAAGAAAAAATGACTCCTACTTAAAACTATCAAGAACTTCTTCTTCCATAAAATGCAACTTACCAGGAATTATCAAACTCTGAGGAAACTCTTTGATCTTAACCTTCTCTAAATCCTTAATCTTCCCTACCTTAATAACTGGCTTGTCAGAACCCAACCTAGCACAACCAACAGCCAAAATGTCCTTACTAACTCCATTCTCAACTAAATACTTAGCAGCCTCATTCACAGATAAAAACTTCTCATTAATAGGATCTAAATCAAGCAAAAACAAAGTATGCAAACCTAACTTCTGATTACCTTTAAGGGCATCAATAGGACTCTTAACATTAGCGTGATGAAACGGAATAGAAGTTACCTTCCCAAATTTATATAATTCCAACCCAGTAATCCCAACAGCAGTCAGAACAGACGCATTATTAACTACTCCCACCTTAATCTTCTTCTCCCGAGCCCGAGTCATCAAATCAGTATGAGTCGTAGCAGAAAAAACATCTCCAATAACCAAAAAAGCAACATCTGACTTCAAGGCACTAGAAAGCATCTCATCAGCCTTCTTCTCAACCATATCCCTATCAGCAACAATAACCTTCTTACCATAAAGCTTCTCCATCTTCTTCAAACTAGAATTTAACTTAGAAGTATAACTCTCAAGATAAACTTTAGAGCATTTCTTAACTATAGAAAGACCCTTCAAACTAATATCTTTCTCATCATTAAGTCCGATTCCAATTAAGTACAATACCATAAGAATAAGGTAAAAGAAATAGTATATAAATATAGGCTATTATCTTTGTCTTTGGTATTCTGTCACCTTACCTCGTCCTTGATCTGTAAGAAAATAAACCTCATCCATACCTAAACCAAGAGACCTCCTTACTTCAACATCTCCTTCATCTGCCATGTCTCTTAATACAACACGATTTCTATCAGTTAAGTACGAACCAATAACTCCATGCACACCTAGGCCTTCCTCAGCCCCTAAAATTTCTGCCCTAACTGCATTCCTCTCTGCTTGAATATTCATTAAAATCACCAATAAACAGAAACTAAAACATATATAAAAACTTACCTCTTCTCCTAAACATATCCCAACTTCCTCAAATATTTCTTAAGATCTTTATACTCTTTATCCCTATCTAAAATACATAACACTTTAACGTAAGGCTTATCAACTAGATAAACAACCCTCTTTTCTTTACTATCATCCTCAAAACGTATTCTGAATAAGAATAATTTATAACCATGAACTCTTTTAAATCGAAAAGGATTTATTTTAGCCAGATTCAATTTCTCTTCAATAAGCTTAGCAGCTTCATCACCCAATTCATCAATTTGTTCTAAAAAAAAATAAGATGGTTTCAATATAAACTCCATCTTTTACTTTCTCCTAAGTTTCTTAAATAATTCCTCTTCAGTTCCATAAAGATTCTTTTTTTCACTAACTTCAACAAGTTTCTTTACAAGAGACAATTCTTCTTTAGAAATCTCGGGTTCATCAAATAATTTTTCCCTAAGAGTTTCTTTAATAAACTCCTGAATTGTACCAAATCCATGTTCTTCAGCATAAACCTTAGCCGAAACAGTAAGCTTCTTAGGAAGCCTTAAATTTACTTGTGTATTCATGGTATCTATAGATACCAATTGGTATATAAACCTTTCGGTTCTTACCTCTTCTCCTCCAACCTAATTATCTGATCAATCTCCTTCCTAGAAACAGAACAACCATTCAGCTTAACACCCCAAAGAACAGAATCAAGTAAAACTCTCCTAGGATTCTTAACCTTGGCTATAAACTTATCAAGCATTCCAAACTCATAAGCCATTGTAACTAACTCAACAGACCTTATAACCTTAACATTCTCAACCAACTTATTAAACTCTTTAAGATTTCCAGTATCCACGTCTATTCTTGTATGTAGTTTTCGAGCTAGAATTTGAGCCAACCGTTTAGGATTCTCAACTAACATCCTAGTAGTCCGCTCATCAACAACAATTGCATCAGAATTCATAATTAAACACGCAGCTAAACAACCCATCTCACCTGAGTGGACTATTTTTAAGAAATTCCCTCTAGCCTTAAAGCAGCTATTAGCCAATTCAAGCAACTCATCAGTTTTCTTCTTAATTCGACTATCTTCAATAACCTCAATAATCCCTTTATCAATATAACGAAGAACTTGCAAAGCTTCAAACTCAAATCTCTTAATAGTCAACGGCCTGTCAACCAACTCCCCTTTAACTGTCGAAGTAATAAAAAATTTCCCTTTATACTTCTCCTCAAGCTCCCGCAAAGTCCACAAAAGATTATTCATAGTTAAGCTAATCACAGGACCAGCATCAAATATTAGGGACCTCATCTAAATATACCTCTTACAAACTCTAACCTAGACCTAATACTAACTGGATCTTGAAGCGGCAAATCAGCAATACTAGTTTTCCCAATATATCTCATAAGTTCCCATTCAGAAACTCCTAAAATAAAAGAAGCCCTTGCCATAGAAATCCCATGCTCATACAATTTAGAACCCTTCTTAATCTGAGCTTGATTAATAACCTCCTCAATATACATCTTCAGTTTAGAATCAATAGTTGAGATAAACTTAAATGATTTCTTAATTGTTTTTCTATACTTGTCAATATTATTTATCTCCAAACATTTAGAAGCCACCTTAAGCAGACTGATCACACTGTTATAGTCAAGTCCCCCTTGCTTCCTCTCACAAATCTTAGATAAAGAATAAACTAATATCGCAATAGAGACAGAATCCTCATCTTGGTAGATACTCGCATTATGGATTGTATGGTTACTAAGCTCCCTAATCTCAACAATATCCTTATCCTCTTTTACTCTAAGTATCTTAATTATCTCAGACAAAATAGAAAGTATATCTCTCTTTATTGTATCATTCATTAACTGATTCTTTATTTTATTATTATATAAATGTTTTGGGAGAGAAAACTAAGTGGTAATAATAAGGTTTATAAAGTATATTAGACCACTAAATCCTATGAGCTTGACTACAAGATTAAGAGAAGCACACCACGCAGGGTTGGGAGGATACCAAGAGTATCTTGAAACAAAGACGAGGCATACATTTGAGGATGTTGCCAGAGAACTAGTTAGTGAATACGTTCCTGAGAAGAGAACGTCACTCTTAGGATTGCCCTACGAAACTTTTATTGGTGGTCCTGCTGCATATGTGAAAGCCTTCTATTCCGCATTATCTGATAATCCTGATACAGATACAGCACCTAGATAAGACTTTCTCTCAGTTACGTTTAACAACAGAAAACATTATAAACCTTTTTCTCCAAAATTAAATTAACATGGTGTTTAGAAGAAATATTTCCATCATCCTACTCTTATTACTCTTCCCAACTTTAGCATTAGCCCAAAAAGAAGAAATAACGCCCATGGCAAACTTCTATGCAGATTATGTAGATCTATTCGGGGAACCACCTAAAGTATTAATCCTAAACAAACAAAGAATTGACTTAGCAAAAGCAGCCTACTTATTCTCATCAGTATTAGCAGACAAACCAATAAAAGAAATTAGGATAAAGGGCTACAATGACAATTTCGTAACAACAAATGAAGTAGAAATAAGAAAGCAAGACATAATCAGAGCAGCCAAACTTTACTCAGATTACATAGAAAAAAACAGAGAACTTCCCTACTTAGTCAAGATTAACAAAGCTCTAGTCTCAAACTCAGATTTCATCTACCTCTTAGCAGACACATTAAGGTCAAACAAAGAAATAACAACAAATAAAAAACTCTATTTCGAAAAAACAATAGATTGGAACTCTAAACTAACCTTATTCAAACCCCAAAAGATACTATTTACAGTTGATTACGAATCAGACAGACCAGTTTATTCTAAGGACGACCCATTATACAAAAATCCAGAAACAGCAAATGATGTAGCAGTCTCTCCACTAACTCAAGAAAATATCTGCTACAAAGAATTCTGCACCTTACCTGATAACAACACCTACACCTCAGCAGAAGTTGCATGGTTCACAGAAATCAGGGACAAAGAAGGTAACACATTAGCTCCAGAATGTTACCCTTACTGCGGAACCTTAAATGCAACTGATTTAATAATCGATGATTTCGTAAATAGATATAATTTCCCCCTTCTTTGGTTCATGACAGGCAGAAGCATAATTGCATTAGCAAAAGACAATAGACATATAGACAAAATAAAAGACCTAGAAAAAAATAACCAGATAGCATTAGGCTTACATACAATGTATCACTCTAATCTAAACAAAGTCTCAGATAATTTCCTAGAAAGAACCTTAAACGAAAACAATAACTTATTCAAATCAGTCTTTAACCTAACTCCTGTTGAGTTCAGAACGCCATACTTGGACATTTCAAAAGAAAATAAACATATACAACTCTTAAAATCACTAAACATCCAATCAGACAACGAAGTATCCTTAATAGATCCTCATTGCTATTACAAATACAAGTGCAATTATGAATTCAGCATAGATGGTGTAAAGATAGCTAGAATTGACTGGAGATACAATGAATCAGACCCTTTCCTAAATATCTTCCTCATTCATCCATGGAATGTAATCCTGGAAGAAACAGGCTCTCCAATACATTTGGAGTTCTCAGAAGATGCAAAAATGAATGCATTTAAAAATTGGATTAGATTAACTGGCAAATATGGCTTAGTTCCAGTCTTGCCAAAAGAGGTTTATGATGAAAAAAGACCATAAGGTGATACTACTTATTGTATTAATAGTCATCATAACATCAGTCTACTTTACCTTAACATACCGACGAGTAGACATCATAGGAAGGCAAGACAACCCAGTAAAAAACTTCTTCTTCAAACTATTCAACAAAGATTTCGCAGAAAAAGAACAACTCCCAGAGGGAGTAAAACCCTCACCACCAAGATTAATTGACAAGCTGCAAAAAAAAGAATTCTTTGCAATAGACTACAACAATCTATACCTAAAAGAACAACCAAACCCCATATCTCTAAACTGTTTACAGCAAAACAACTTCATAATAACTTTAGGCAACAGCGGAGAAAACATAATCTCTGACATTAAGTTCTCAGTAGAAGAAAACTCGCCACTAATATTTGAATTCCCAGAAAATATAGTAATCCCACCTAATTCAGTCAAAGAAACAACGATATTTGTTGTAGCAGACTGTTCAAAACCAATTACTAAACAACTCACTCCAAAAATAACAATTGCAAATAAAATTGAATTCATTATTCCAATAACAATAGATGAAAGACTAGAATAAAATGGAAAAAAGAATCCTCTTCTTAGACTTTTTCAGGGGCTTTGCAATACTCCATATGATATTCTGGCAAATCTTCGATTTCTTTGCTAAAGTAAATATCTATTCAACACCTCCATTCTATTCAATTTTCTTAGGAATGCCAGTAAACGGAATTGGAGTTGGTTTTTTCGCATTCATAAGCGGCTTCTCAATCTATCTCTCAATAAACAAAAGAAAAGAAGAACCTAAATCACAAATCATCAACCACCTCTTCAAAAGATACGGAACTTACATACTATTAGCCCTAATCCTAAGTTTGTGGGCTTTTAACTTCAGCACATTCTATATGTGGAACGAAGCAGTGCAGGGAATTGCTTTATCCGCATTAATAGCAGGAATATTATTAATCTCATTCAAATCAGTATACCCTCCAACTATATTTGCAATAATTATAATTATGTCTCAAAAATTCTTAAGGGACTTAGCATTAAATTACCCGTCCCTTAACATAATCCTAAATCCATTATTCAATGGATTCTTCTCATTAGCCCACCTCCTGCCAATATCATTAGCAGGTGCATTAATAGCTTACCTTTACCTAAACTTCAAAAAAGATAAATTCCTAAA
Source organism: uncultured Methanosarcinales archaeon (assembly GCA_964566535.1). Classification (GTDB taxonomy): domain Archaea; phylum Nanobdellota; class Nanobdellia; order Woesearchaeales; family CAZOXR01; genus CAZMIO01. The sequence continues at coordinate 53,831 of CAZMIO010000003.1, forward strand.
TTACTCTCTTTGGATATGTCTAATAACTCTACTGCACTCTTTATTCGCCCACATATTAACCACTCAGATAAACTACGACCAAAGATCATCATCATACCTTACTTTCATAATCGGAATCTCAATATTATTCTTGTTAGTAACATACTTAATCATAAAACAAAACCCCTTCAGTGAAGCAATCTCCCTATTCGGACAAACAGCACTATTCGCCTACTTTGTCCACTTCGCACTAATCTTCAAACCACTTCAACTAATAGGATTAACAAACATATTCTCTACAACAATCTCTGTCTTCATAGCAATCATCCTTACAATCATGCTTTACTTCTTATCAAAAGAATGGTTGAAACTAAAAGAAAAGAATAAATGGAAATTGGTTTTCTAGGGCAAGCTTTTTAAGTAAATTTACGTTCCTATACCTTATGGCAGAATGTAGATCCATCTATGAATTGGGTGATTTAAGGGGAGAAAGCAGAGAATTATCTATAATGACAGACGCCCCTTTCTTCACAGAGAAGGCTCTAAATGAAGATCCATTATTGAGGGCCCTTACTAGAGAACAAGTAGTTGAGTTAATTAGACCAACTGTGGTACAATTTAGAGGAGATTCAGAAGATGGAAGATATGAATATTCTAGTTATTTTCCTAGGGGTGTATGTGGTGAAGCTAGAGAGTATTTACTCCCTCTTCTTGAAGCAGAAGGGTTTTTTGTTGTATGTAGAGTTTTTGAAACACATACTCCTGGATTTCAAAGGGTGGCTACTATAGGTGACTTAATCATCGATCCTACTGTAGATGCGGATGGAGGAGACGTTGAAGATAAAGTTTATATTGGTCCGCAGAATGATAGATATAAAGATATTACTTCACCTGAACAGTTCGAGAGGATAGCGTTAAGTTACTGGGATGCGGATCATATAATTTATTTTAATCATGGGGGATTTTTCTTAGAAAGACCTTATGGTTCGAGTTCCGGATCATTGCTTATTCCATTACCTGGTCAAGTACCAACCAATCTATTTGATACTCTAAAGGAGTATATTATTGAAAAAACTACTGAAAGATTTAAAAAACCAGGAGTAACTTAGTATTTCTAGTTGTTTTATAATCCAATGATTATTTTTCCGTATTTTACGGACAATACAGACTTATGCTAGATAAATTTACTCCCAATAAAAAACAAAATCTTTTTATATCTACCCTCTAATCTAAAATTGACAAAAAATGGGGGAAGTTGACACAAACTTAGTGAACATCACAGAACTTTCAGATAATGAGCTACAAGATTTCTTAAAACAGAACGGAATTTCTTTAAAATTAGACGAAGCGAAGAAGATTACAAAACTTATCGGTAGAAACCCTACACTTACCGAACTCCACATCTTCAACATAGAGTGGTCAGAACACTGCTCCTACAAAAGCAGTAAGAAAATTCTTCAAAAATTTCTGCCAACCGAAGGACCAACAGTAATCCAAGGGCCAGCAGAAGATGCAGGAATTATAAAGTTCACCGACCATAACAACGAAAAATACGGAATCGTTATGGCACATGAATCACATAACCATCCTTCCCAAGTTGTACCGTACGAAGGAGCAGCAACAGGAGTTGGCGGAATAATAAGAGACGTTCTTTGCATGGGAGCAAGAATAATTGCAACAGCAGACCCATTAAGGTTCGGTGATCCAAATGGAAAAAACAAACAAAGAACAAAATACATCGCAAATTCAGTAATTGACGGAATTGCTGGCTATGGGAATCCATTAGGCATCCCAAATATTGGAGGAGACGTTTACTTTTCAGACTCATTCGATGATAACTGTATAGTCAATGTAGTATCCTTAGGCATAATAAAAGAAAAAGAAATTATCCACTCAAAAGCTCCAAAAAACGCAGAAGATTACGATGTAGTAATCGTAGGAAAAGCAACTGACAACTCAGGTTTTGGCGGAGCAGCATTCGCATCATTAATTCTAGATGAAGGAGAAGAAGAGTTCAACAAAGGAGCAGTGCAAGTTCCAGATCCATTCCTAAAAAACATCCTAGTCAGAGCAACCGAAGCAGTTTTCAAAGAAGCAAGAAAGAAAAACATCACTTTAGGATTTAAAGACATGGGAGCAGGAGGAATAATGTGCGCATCATCTGAACTTTGCGAATCAGGCGGTTTTGGAGCAGACTTAGACATAGATAAAGTACACACTTCAATGAAAATTCCTCCTTACATAACAGCTTGCGGAGAAACACAAGAAAGATTTACTTGGATATCTCCTAAAGAATTTACTCCCACTATCCTAAAGATTTACAACGAAGATTTCGAACTTCCAAACGTAGCAGAAGGCGCAAGAGCATCAGTAATAGGAAAAGTAACAAAAAGTAAAGACTACATCTTAAAACACAAAAACAAAACAATCTGCAATGTCCCCGTAGAAACAATCACAAAAGGAATTCTCTATGACAGACCATCAAAAAAAGCAAAAAAAGAATTCAAAGAACCTAACTTAAAAGAACCATCTAACTACAACAAAGCAGTATTAGAAATTCTCTCACATCCAAATGTAGCATCAAAAGCACCAGCCTACAAACATTACGATACAGAAGTTCAAGGCCTAGCAGTAATAAGACCAGGAGAAGCAGACGCAGGAGTACAAGCACCATTACCAGGTTCCAAAGCAGGAATTGCACTATCAACAGACTGCAATCCAAATTACACAAAGATTGATCCCTATCACGGCGCAATAAACGCAGTCGCAGAAGCAATGAGAAATGTAGCAGCAGTAGGAGCAGTCCCATACGGAATGACAGACTGCCTAAACTTCGGAAATCCAGAAAAACCAGAAGCATTCTCAGAATTCCTAGAGTCTGTCAAAGGAATTGCAGATGCCGCAAAAAACATCTATGTCAAAGGAACCAAAGACCCAGTTCCATTCGTCTCAGGAAACGTTTCATTCTACAACGAATCAGTAACCGGAAAGTCAATTGACCCTTCTCCAATAATAGCTTGCTTAGGAGTCTTAGAAGACTATTCAAAATCAATAACCATGAAGATAAAAAAACCATCCTCAACAATTTTCATGGTTGGGCAAAGAAAAGATGAGCTTGGAGGTTCTGTATACTACCTAACCAACAACGAAATAGGAAAAAACATCCCAATCATAGACTTCAAAAATGAAAGAGCAATGATTTACTCAATCATAGACTCAATAGAAAACGAACTATTACTATCCTGCCACGACATATCAGATGGTGGATTAATAACTTCAATTTCAGAAATGATTCTAGGCGGAGAAGCAGACGGAAAAATAGGCGTTAAGATAGACTTAAACTTTTCAGATCTAAGACCAGACAAATCCTTATTCTCAGAAACATCAGGATTCGTTTTCGAAGTTGAAGATAAAAATGTTGAAGAAGTTGAAAAGATATTCAAAAAACACGATTTAGAAATAATAAAAATTGGAAATACAATTGATGATAATAAATTAACGATTAATAAAGATGGAAAGAATATAATCAATTTAAAAATCAATGAACTAAAACAAGCCTGGACAACCGGCTTCCTAAACGCAATAAAATGACAAAATCAAACATAGCAGTAATAATGTTTCCAGGAAACAATTGCGAAAACGAAACGCTAAGAGCCGCACAAGCAGTAGGCATGACAGGAAAAGTACTTAGATGGAACACTAAAGAAAAACTAGAAGATTACGATGGTTACATCTTACCAGGTGGCTGGGCATATGAAGACCGAGTTAGAGCAGGAATCATACCAGCCCTAGATCCTATAATGGACACCATAAAAGAACAAGCAAAAGCCGGAAAACCAGTCTTAGGAATCTGCAATGGCTGTCAAGTTCTAATCGAAACTGGAATGATACCTGGAATTAAAGACAAAGTTCAGATGGCACTAGCCCCAAACATCAACCCCTTAGTAAACGGCTTCTATTGCACATGGGTAACCATCAAAAACACCGGCAAACCAACAGCCTTCACAAACAGGTTAGAAGGCGAAGACATAATTCCAATTCCAATCGCTCATGGAGAAGGACGTTTCGTAACAAAAGACAAAGACCTACTAAAAGAATTAATCAAAAACGAACAAATAATCTTCCAATACTCAGACAAAGAAGGAAACATAGACAAAAACTTCCCAGTTAACCCAAACAGTTCAATCGAAAACATAGCTGGAATCAGCAACAAAAAGGGAAACGTCCTAGGTATGATGCCTCATCCAGAAAGAGCAACCTGGATAAGACAACTACCAGAAAAACCAAACAAAGACATGGACTCCCTAGCACCAGCTGCAGGAATCTTCAAATCAATGAAACATTCAATAGAAAAATCAAACTAAAATGAACCAAATAGAATTAATTGTTGGACTTAAAATACCAGACACAACAGCTATAACTACATTCCACACTCTAGAAAAACTAAATTTCAGAGAACTAAAAAAACTAAAAAGAGAAATCTACTACAAATTCACAACAGACGAACAATTAGACAAATTCTCAGAAAAGATTGGAAAAGTAGATATCTTAGTCAACGCAAACAAAAACAAGTACATAACTAAAAAACCAGAAGAAGACTTCGATGAACCTATAAGCAACTCAATCCCAATAAAAATCCTGGTAAAAGACCTAGAACCAAACGAATCACTCTTAGAAACCCTACAAAACAGACTAGGACTAAAACAAATAAAAAAGCTAGAAAACGGAATATTATGGACTCTATACATAGAAAAAGACAATATTCAAGAAGCAACTAAGTTCGCAGACATAATAACGAAAAAATTATTATATAATGAACATTATCAAGAATTTAAAATTCTATCTCACTGAGTTAACTCAAAAATTCTTCTTTGTACTGCAATTAATCTTTTTACATCTGCCATATACGTATCTTTGTCCTCTCTGTCAAAAGCTAAAGATCCATCAAGTTCTCTTGCTTCTTCCCTTGTGAGGCCAACATCTCCATATTCTAGATATCCTCCATTCATAATATCGAGAAGAGGGGCATTAGCCAATTCAACGTAAAAAAGTCCAGTCCCCTCAACTCTATGCAAATGCCTATAATTAATTTCTAAGTCACGAACAGCATAATAATGATCTCCTTCTCTTTTTGGCAGACCCCTTATTTTGTCATCTCTCCACATAGGACCAACAACTTCTTCATACAAATCATGAATCCTTCCCTCAAATGCTTCACCAGTAGCAACTGCCCAGAAAAGAGTATGAACAGCATCTTCAATTTCCCTAACAAGATCAATTTTCCTAGTAGTAAGCATTCTAGCATAAGCAGCACCAGTAGGCACCAACTGCCAAACACCATCACATTTTGACCTTATATATTCATCATCTTCAGCTATTAATTCTCCTAACGTGTGTGAACTACCCTTCACACCAGTCACAAAGGCTCCTTTTAATTTATCTCTCTGGAAATAATTCCAAAAATCTCTTGACCCATCTAGGTCATATTTTGAACATAATCCTCCAAAGAACATACCTCTCTCATCATGGCCCTCTGGACTAGCTTCAAAATTATCTTCCAAAAGCGGGAGTCCAGTTAAATATCTAGCAAGGTATTCAAACTGAGACTGGACCAAGGGACTATCATGGAAATGAGAAAAATCAACATCTGGAACTGAATCATGTCTAGGATCATGCTTCTGAACAAAATGCCTTCTAAACTCTCCATCCCGTTCTAGTATTTCTTCTATTTCTAAATCACTTCTCATACTACAAAAGACAACTCAACTCGTTATTTAAATATTATTATCTTAGATTATTGACAAAAAATATTTAAATCAAATAGCTTTTATTAAAAAAATGCCACCAATAATGATTATATTCGGATCAAAATCAGACAGAGACATCTATGATAAAGTAATACATACATTAAGAGATAAAGTACAACACGAACTACAAATCGCTTCTGCTCACAGAAATCCAAAACTAGTCGAAGACATAGCAAAAGAACCAAGTGATGTTTTCATAACAGGTGCTGGACTCTCAGCAGCTCTACCAGGAGTTGTAGCATCAAAGACCATTAAGCCAGTAATTGGAGTTCCAGTTAAATCAAACTACATGGGATTAGACGCATTACTATCAATTGCACAAATGCCACCAGGAATCCCGGTCCTAGCAGTAGGAGTAGACAAAGCAGAAATAGCAGCAGAAAACGCATTAAAGATGCTAAAACCCTATGAAAAAATCACTTTAATCGGAGACCAAAATAATGCAGCACTAAGAAAAGCAACAGCTATCTTAGATGAATTCCAAGTTCCATACGATTTTGCAGATAAACCAAACAGCACCACAGTAAACTTAGAATTTGTCTATTTCGATGAACCAGTTGAAAAGAAAGACGAATTAATTATATACATCCCCTTATTATTGACAGATGACGATAAAGCAGAAGCAGCAATTAACCTACTAAAACATTCAACCCATGGGTTATGGGTCGGATTAAACAGAGGAGAAAACGCTGCATTAGCTGCAATTGAAATATTAAACTTATCCGGAGCCTACACTAACAAACTAATCGAATATAGACAAAATCTAATGAAAAAATGATACCCAACGAAAAAATCAAACAACAAATAGGATTTACACTAAAAGAAACAGACTTCCCAAAATTAGGAAAAAAATACAAAGGCAAAGTAAGAGACGTTTACAAAGATGAAGAAAAACTCTTCTTAATTTCAACTGACAGACAGTCAGCTTTTGATAGGAACTTAGCAAACATCCCATTCAAAGGTCAAGTTCTAACACAAACATCAGCTTTCTGGTTTGAAAACACAAAAGACATAGTTCAAAATCATGTCCTAGACATTCCAGACCCAAACGTTGTTGTTTGCAGACCACTAACAGTTTTCCCAGTTGAAGTTGTAGTCAGAGGATACATTACTGGAGTAACATCAACTTCAGCATGGACAGCATACGAAAAAGGGGAAAGAGAATTCTGCGGTAACCTATTGCCAGAAGGATTAAAGAAAAATCAAAAGTTCCAAAGTCCAATCATAACACCAACAACAAAATCAGACGAACACGATGAAAAGATCTCAGCAGAAGAAATTGTAAAACAACAATTAATGACTCAGGAACAATGGGATTTTGTTGCAGACAAAGCATTAAAACTATTCCAAAGAGGAACGAAAATAGCAGAAAAGAACGGATTAATCCTAGTTGACACAAAATACGAATTCGGCTTTAACAAGGAAGGTAAAATATTCTTGATAGACGAAATACACACCCCAGATTCCTCAAGATACTGGATTAAATCAAGTTACGAAAACCGGATGATGGCTAATGAAGAACCAGAAAACATTGACAAAGAATTCTTAAGACTCTGGTTCAAAGAAAACTGCGATCCATACAAAGACGAAACACTACCAGAAGCACCAGAAGAACTAATAATAGAATTAAGCAAAAGATACATCCAACTCTTCGAAATGATTACTGGAAAAGAATTCATATCAGGAGTTGGTGACGTAAAAGAAAGAATTGAAACTAACTTAAAGGAGAAGAATTATCTCTAATTCTTAAAAAAATACAAACAGAAACATCTACTACAAGAGAGACATTTGAGTTAGGCGATCCTCAATTAGAATTTAGAGTAGGACAACATTTAGACCTTAATCACCCAGATATCCCAGGAAGGGGCATAGCAGAAGTTACAGAGATAAGATATTGGAGTGGTGGGGAGGTAGAAATCGGACTCAGTCAAGGTGCTCTAACAAGAACATATCCAGTAGATGACTTCTATGATAGGGCTACAGGCGAAGTATACGTATCAGAAGCACCAAAACCTCAAGAACAAGAAGTACCTATAACTACTTAATGTGATACAAATGTCAGATAATCTTGATGAAACCTTAAATAAAGTTCCAGACGGGTTCTGGACCCCTCAGAGAAAAAGAGGATTTACACTCGGATATGCGGCTGCTTCTGTAGGCCCTAGTGATGACATTTATTCAGAAGATGATCAAGTAGATAGTCCAAGATATGTAGGTAATGCAGAATTAGTACTGAGAGCGTACGTTAAGGCAATGCATCCTGGTTGTGATGAAGTAGGAGTTATTAGCCATGAATTAGGAGGCAAGCCTGAATTACCTATGGTATTTGTTGATGGTGTTCTTGCTAGGCCAGGATCAAGTTTAAAACCACAAGAAGGTGGAAGAAGAATCATTCATTACCACATGTAATCAGAATTAAGAATAAAAAATCAATAAAGATTAAAGAAAAAAATCACGCACCTTAAAAATTAATAAGTTCACCTGGGTATCTCTAACGCTTCAATTTCTCTTGTCATCCTTTCCGTGTTTGCTATCATCCTTCTAAGGGATATACTATCTTCTGCTGTTGCAATACCTTTATGGCATCTTTGATGAGTTTCGGGATCTTCAACTGCAAAGGCAAGCCCTCGTTCAAAATAGCAGATTGCTTGTTCAGGTCTACCAGATAAAAGGTATATCTCGCCAATAAAATAACTTCCCATACCTGGATGACCAAACCCTAATATCTGTTTAATTTCTGAGATAACATCATCAGATATATCATTTCTTAAATCTGGGCCAGAAATAGTTGAGCGACCACTTATACTATCTAAATATATATCAAATGCAGCATATGCTTGTTTTAGTGAATCAACCTCTGGAGGATTTGGATCTGCTCCATATGCTGGTGCCACATCAGGTCCATTACTACTAGCTACCACACCATCAATTGACCTTGCCTCAGCAACCACCGAATCTGGGTTTAACTGCTGTTCAATAGGTCTAGCTGAAGCACATCCTAAATATGATATTGCTACTGCTCCTAATAAAGCTAATCCAGCTTCTCGAATATATCTTGCCATTTTTAAACCTCACTTCCCACTAACATGCCCTTCAACTAAACCAACCAAAGCATTAGAAAAAAACTCACTCTTAACCAAAATCGCAGTATCTTTAGTTTTATCGGTACTATCAGCCAACATAAACAACGTTTCATTACCATCAAAAACAATAAATCTTGAATTCAAATCAGTCCTAACAACTTTAAGATCATTAACTGGCTCATCAATAGGAGCATAAATATCCAATTTAACCTTCTTCTTCTCTAAACTAGGTAAAAAGTTCTTAAACAATTTCATTTTACTATTAAAATTCTCTTTTGTTGTAGCAACAACAATTGAACTAGAAGCCCTATCAATACTCTTCTTAATAAATGAATAAATAGCACTCTTACCGTTTAATATGTTTGATAAACTCTCAGAATCAATTTTCTCAATTCCAGTCTTATGCAATAACTCCAACTCCTTAAAAACACTAGTTGATCTTATACCTTCAAGCATATTCAGGTTAATCTCTTGATCATGCTTAATATCTTTCTTAACTCTTTCAACAATCTCTTCAGGCTTAACAGCAATATACTTGATTGGCCTTCCAATCTTCATTATAATATATCCCTTCTTCTCTAAACTCTCAAGAACATCATAGCATCTTGATCTTGGAACACCAGATAGGTCAGCAAGCTCACCAGCAGCTGCAATCCCTTTAGAAAGTAATGAAGCCCAAATCTTTACTTCATAGATATTAAGCTTAAAATCGCCCTTTAATTTAGTTAAAAATTCTTTTTGTATGATCATTTTTAGTATACTGCCAATCCTTAAGAACCACAGTTTAACGTACTTTTAACAAAAGCTACAAAAACAAAAAAGTAAAAAAAAAGAAAAAATTATTTTTTCTTAACGAAGCTTACTATGATTATAGCACCTACTAAAAGTAATAGGATATCTACACCCACAATCAAAGCAATCAGACCAGGTCCTTCAAGCAATCCGCCTATAGAAGCTGTTCCTTCACCGTCGTCTCCACCGTCAGCAGTTGTTGCACCAGTAAGGTCTATACCGTCACCAGTTAGATCAGTACCTTCATCTCCAGTTCCTTCGTCACCAGTACCTTCATCTCCTGTACCTTCAT
>CAZMIO010000003.1:63883-184902 GCA_964566535.1 uncultured Methanosarcinales archaeon
TACCTTCATCTCCAGTTCCTTCGTCACCAGTACCTTCATCTCCTGTACCTTCATCTCCAGTTCCTTCGTCACCAGTACCTTCATCTCCTGTACCTTCATCGTCTACAGGTGCGTCAACAACACATTCTTCAACTGACAATGATACTGTATCACTAGCACTTGTTTTTGCAGATTCAACTTTTACATCAAGTCTGTAGTTACCAGCGTCAGTTCCTTCTGAAACGAAAAGAGCTACTCTTTTGCTCCATTCAGCATCTGAATCATCTCCTTGGTCAAGTGTTCCTAGTTCGAATTTCTCGTTTATTTCAAGAGCAGTGTTCTTTATAGTAACAACAACATCGTCTTCTTCCTCTTCTCCGATGTTTAGAGCAGTTACGCTAACTTCTGCATCTCCACTACACTCAACCTCAGTAGGTCCAAGTGATAGCTTTGTAAAGATTAATTCGTGTGTTTCTTTGTCCCATGCAAAATCAAAGTCAGTTCCAAAATCAAAGTCTAGCTTTTCTTTGCTTTCTTTGTCTTCAGCCTCTAATTTGATATCTAATGTTACATCATCTTCACTGTCTATCATATAAGGAATTTCGATTTCAATATCTAATTCATCGTCATCCCCAGGTTCAAGATCACTAAGATCAAACTCTTCATCATAGTCAATATCACTTATCTCTAACGTGAATTTAACGTCTTTAATTTCCCTATTTTCTAAAACATCTTCGCCGCTTTTGAAAAGGTTTTCAACTTCAATATTAACCTTGATTACAGTTCCAGGTTTTGGATCACTCAATGAATCTCCGGTAATATCTGCTTTTTCATCATCGCCGTTTATATCAAAGTCAATCTCAGCTTCATCACCAATTCTTAACATGAATGGTTTTCCACCGTATTTATCTCCTCTAACTAAAACGAATATGTTGTCTTCAACTGGTATAATTCCCATATCAGTTGTAGCAGTCCACTTTTCTCCCTCTAATGACTGGTATACTGTCCAATCTCCAGCAACACCAACATCATCAACACTTACAATCTCAGTTTCAGTTACATCTAACTCAACTGTTAATGAACTTTCTTTCAAATAGTCTGTTAAATTTTGTCCTTCAACTACATCACTACAATCTGTTTCAACTACCAATTCAAAATCACTTTGGTCGTTGGCTATAATACAAAATTCTTCTGTTGCTCCATAAGCTATTGAAGCGAACATAATGCTTAACATCAATCCTATTAATATTTTCATTGTTTTTATTTTAACCACCCCGAATGGTTTATTATAGTTTATTATTACCTGTGTAGACAACATCTGGTATTTAAAGTTTTTGCTATTTTCCAATAGTAACCCTCAGCCTTTAAATACTCTCATTATTAGCACAATACCGAGTATTGCCACCAATATATACACAAAAGCATTAATTCCAATCACCAATCCTTTGTTGCTAATCCATTTTGATAACTCTCCACCATCTTTAGCAACATTACCAGTAACTCCACTTAGTCCTGAATCATGGTCATGCTCATCAGTCCCTTCATCATCTGTTAGTCCACTATCAGTTGCATCATCAGTACAGTCCCTAACTCTCAGATTAACAGTTGCATCTTGGCTATATCTGTCAAATCCAGCATTAACTAATATGGGGTATATTCCTTCATCTACATCAGAGTCAACATTAATCCTTATAGATGTAGAATATTCACTATCGTCATCAAACGGGTCATCCTCAAGCTCAAATTCTTTCTTTTCGCTAATCCCTAAATCCTCACTATTAACTTCTAAAACAACCTGTTCTTTTTCTCTTCCCATATTCACTACGTTAATACTAAGAGAAGTACTTCCAGAACACACAATTTCTTCATCACTTAATTTAACATTTTCAATCCTAACATCATGTTTCTCTTTTTCAACTTCTACTTTATATTTTAGTGTTTTCTTAAATTCCTTATTGTTTCCGTCCTTCCACTCAATATCTAGAACTAAGTTAAATTCTTTATCTTCAACTTCAATAGGAATCTCAAACTCAACACTCTGACTTTCATCATCACCAGGCTCTAGATCATCGTAGTCATTATTATTCTCTTCTAGGTCCTCACCATCCTCAATATCCCTTATTGTAGCTGTAATTTCAATATCTTCCAAATTTAGGTCATATGCTTCAGCATCATATCTATTCTTTAGCCCAACTTCAAGCTTTAGGCTATCTCCAGGTTTTACATATATAGTATCGCCTTCACTAAGATCATCACTATCCCCCTCAACCCTAACTTCGATCTCTTCAATGCCTAATGGCTCTGGCTTAACGCCCCATTCACCAAATGCTAATCCAATAACATCACCATCTTTAGCACAATAATGTGTAGAACAGGAATCTCCACCATCATAAGCAACCATCATATGGTCCCACTTATCAGTTCCCAATATGTTAAAATTCCAAGAGAATTTATCATATTTTTTATTCCATTCACAAGACATTCCTTCTTTCTCAGGTGCATAATCCACATCTTCACCAAGACCATTTATCTTACATATTCCATGACCATAATCAGAAGTAATACCGAGAAGAGTCTTCAAGTAATACTCAGACCATGTTATGTCAAGATCCAATTCATTCATTAACTCATACCCATCTATACCTTCAGGAACATCAACACACTCCGTATCCATATCACCATTCTTATAATCAACAACTACACAAACATTTGCTGCACTAACAGCACTCATCAACATTAAACCCATTATTATATATACTATTTTTTTCATTTTTTATACCTCATCTTTTCGCAAATCTAAATTCAATCTCATCTCCCCCTTTAACATGATAATTATTTACTCCATAAGTTGACATCTTACCATTAACATACATAGGCCACCAATAGCCTGATTCTGCACACACTCCATCAATACACTCAATAGCATTACCGCCCAAATGCAACTTAATCTCGTGCTTCACATCCAACACCTGAAAAGCACTAACATCAGGACTTTTCACACTATATTTCTCTTCTGTGCTGTTACCAATAGATACTATCGTAAGTTTAACATACTCATTTTGGCTCTTCAGCTGACTTTCCGTCTGGCACCCACTGCTTAAGAGGACCATTCCTAGCACGATCAAGCACATTATCGCATATCTCTTTCTCATTAAACCTCCCTACCTTATCTACAAGCTTCTTTCCTAGTGGCAAAAATAATCCGAAAACACTATTGGATATAACATGAGGTATCAAAAACGGAATTCCAGTAACAAATGCAAGTAAAATATTCCCTCCAACACTGAGGGCAAACCCTATATTAAAGATAGTCTGCAAAATCACCGTAGCAACTAGCATAAATCCAACTGTTTCAAACACACTAGCTTTCTTCCGGAGGAATCCTCCTAAAAACCCAGCAATACCATAAGCAATTGCCTGATATATAGTCCATGGACCTTGTCCACCAAAAACCAAAAAATTTGAAAAATACAATGAACTAATCCCAACCAAAGCCCCTTTCCTCTTTCCAAAAAGCCATCCAGACAGCAAAGCAAAAAACGTCAATGGTTCAACATTAGGCCAAAACTGCATCCCTACCCTCAAAGCAGAAGCACCACCAACAAACCCGGCCATAACTAACCATTCCTTAAGCTTGATTATCTGCAGCTGTTGTAATAATGATCTTAGAGCAAGCCTTTGAGAAGCTTTTGATTTCGTTTCAACTACAACAACCTCTTTTTCTTTCTGTTCTTCTGTTTCTTTTTCCTTAAGTTTTGTTTCTTGGCTCATATAACTCAACCTTAATAATAAATTTCAGAGAAGTCTTGTTGACAACTCCACGATCACTTTACACTAGATAAGTATTCCGGCTTTACGGCTGCGGGTCAGCGACGGATTTGCACCATCCTTTCCTTAACTAATAGAACTAGTATTCATTATGTTATATAAAAATATTACTATTAACATTAGAAACTTTTATATAGATAATTAACAATCCATACTTAAAATGGCTGAAGATAACGTTTATTTTCTCAAATTTTTGGATGTAGAGCCACCAGATCATACTGCAGTTCTAGAATTAATGCCAAGAGAAGACGCAGAAACTAAAAGCGGACTTGCAGCAAGAGTTAAAGAACTTAATGGGGCGTGGATGGATTTAGGGGTAGTAGTAAACAAAACAGATTCTTATAATGGTCAAATTGATGAGTTATCAGATTCAGCTATTAGGGCAAAAGCAGTAGAATTATATCATGAAGCTTACGCAATTGTAGACAGATTAGGAATGGGCTGGACCCCAGACCAAACAAAACCTGATTGGGTAAGAAGAGACGAATCATACAACCCTGTTTTAGAGGGGGTTTTAGACAGAGTTTATGGTATGATTGCTGCTATCCATCAGGCAGAATCAGCAAATCACCAAGTATTAGATGCAATAACTGGCGAAGAATTTAGATACAAACCAGAACCTGGTTTCTACACGCCATCAGGAACTATCCATAAACAAGTTCCAGCTGGTCTAACTCCAGTTAGAGATAATTCTTTAAATCCGCAACATATTTAAATATCCCTTCTAATAAATCAGCTATGATAATAATAGGCTGCTCCCACGGTAATCACTTAGCAAGTAGCATTGCAAACAGATTAAAAAAACCATATTCAAAATTAGAAGTAACTCATTTCCCTGATTCTGAGATAAAACTAAAGTTCAATAAAAACATCAAAAACAAAACAGTAGTTCTAGTCCAATCATTCTACCAAAACATAAACGATAATATAATAGAAACTCTTTTCGCAGCAGAAACAGCAAAAGACTTAGGTGCAAAAAAAGTAATCTTAGTAGCACCCTACTTCCCTTACTTAAGACAGGACAAAAGATTCAACAAAGGAGAATGCATATCACTAAGAACAATAGCAAAAAACATAGATGAAGACCTTGATAAAATAATAATCATAGACCCTCACTTACATCGAGAAAAAACACTAAAGCATATTTTCAAAATCAGCTCAAAAAAACTAACAGCAAACCCACTTGTAGAAAAATACATAAAAAATAATATCAAAAATCCAGTAATCATAGGGCCTGATTGGGAATCCTACAAGTGGGCACAAAAAGTAGCAGAAGGCATAGGCTGCGACTTCGCAATCATGGAAAAGAAAAGATTCTCAGCAAGAAAAGTAAAAGTAACACTAAACAAAAAAATAAATATCAACTCAAAAAACCTAGTTTTCATAGATGACATGATCTCAACTGGTCACACCCTACTAGAAGCAATAAAAGGAATGAAAAAACTAGGAGCAAAAAAAGTAACTTGCTTTGCCGTCCATGGAATCTTAGTAGAAAACGCACTGCAGAAACTAAAAAAAGCAGGGGCAACAGTAATAACCACAAACACAATCCCAAACAAAGCAGCAAAGATAAACGTAGCAGAATTAATCAGCAACAGTCTCAGGAAATAATTCTCTTTGAGCATCTGAACCAATTTTAGCCAAAAGAGCAGTAGATTCTAAATCAGTTATATCACCAACCTCTACTGTCACAAAATCAGCAAATTCTTCCCTTATTTCAGTTGATGTACCTACAACACCAGAATAGAACATTGTCAATTCAGGGATAATTACAACGTCTTTCCGAGGAAGCCTACCTCTTAACTGAGATAAAGACTGTTTAAGACATTTATCGGCATAAGCCCCTCCAACAAAAATCCTACTCGCCCCAATCAGATCATAGTACTGGTCAGGAACCAACAAAAGACCATTATTGAATTCTGTGAAGAATACATCTTGAGCAAGACCTTCTTCAACTAATCTACTAGTCCCAGCTGCATAATGCTCAGGAGATTCTATAAGTAGTACCTGAATTCCATCTTCTTTAATGTCCCCTAGTGTGCCAAAAAACCTATCCAAATACCTAATCGCACTTTCAACCTCATGATCTCCAACTTCATTCCACTGTGACATAAACCTATAAAGGGGGTGCGTCAGTACCAAAACAGTCTCTGCCTCCTCAACACCTCTTGCAAACCTATTTCTATGTTCGTATGACCCTTGAAGTAACTCTCTAAACCCTGGACCAGAATAATGCTTAGCAGCTGAATAAAGGGCTGGATCTGTATGATATTTTTCTCTACTCCCAACCAAATCTGTAACAACATCTTCAACTGATGCAAAACGCGGATTAATAGGGGGGCTATCCACTCTTTGGTACCCTAGCCTTTCATTTAATCCACTAAAGTGATGAGGCCCCTTATCATTCATTTTCACCAATACACCAATTTATTAATTAATATCTTTTTCTTAATTTAAGTATATAATTAAATCCTACATATAAAAAGTATGTTATTAAACTAACAACTACTCAGTCTCTAAACCTGCTAACATCTCAACAACTCTAACATCTAATCTATCTTTTGCATAAGCAATAGCTTCTAAAGCATCACCAGAAAAATAACTAGGATTAGCTAGCATACCACGAACAGAATCAATAAAAGGAGAACCTTCTAATTTAGCACCTAATCCAGGAGTATGTGTCAAAACATGAATAGCAAGATCAACTTGCTCTTTAATACCAGGATCAACAGAAATACTTCTAAAATGTTCAGCAGTCTCGACATACTTACCACTCCCCCTATCAGCACCTTGCCCAGCAGCTAAACTACATTCATAAGGAAGATTTTCTTGAACTTGACAACCTCTTTCAACAGAATAAGGACACGGAAAAGCTAGCATTGGCATCCATGCACCAGCACCTTCATCATCATGCAACATCCAATCAATAGTTCTCTCAACAAAAGCTTCAGGAGTAACACCCTCCCTTCTATTCTGATGTTCATACAATTGAGTAATATCACCAAGAGTTAGCCCAACAACAGGACCCTCTCCAGGATTAGGACAATCATTCACAAACAAAGGAGACTGTTCAAAATATCTCATTTTAATTAAAAGAAATCCAATCCAATATATAAAAAAGATGTTATTAAACTAACAATTACTCACCATCTATTCCTTCTAAAAGCGCAAAAACTCTTTCATCCAATCTCACCCTAACCTCAACAATGGCGCCTGCCGTCCTCTCTTCAAATTCGCCAATATTTGCTAACAATTCACTAATCCTATGGATCTCTTGAGGATTATCTTGTGGTACAACTCCTTCTGCCAAATAATCAAAAGCATCCATAATTCTTGGATCAACTATAATCCCTCCAAAATACTTAACAGTATCAGATATTAACTCCCTTTTCATACTTAACAATTCATTAATCTCTCTTTTTCTTGATCCAGTTAGTCTTGTACCTTGATAACAACTTATTGGAATAGAAGAAACACCAGGAGGATCAGTTGAGAGAAGAACCTCTGGAAAAGTCCTACATACATATGGTCTATCCTCATAGGCATCACATTTTATATCAGTTAAATAAGGACAAGGTGAATTCAAAACAGGAAGCCACGATCCAAAATACATTCCATCATCACTCACCCTAAAATCTATTACTCTTCTAACAAATTCTTCAGGAGTAGCACCTCCATTAGATCTAGAAAGCCTGTAAAGACCTATAATATCGGGCAAGGCTAAATCAGCAGTTGCCCCTTCTTTAGTTCCATCAGGACAACACTCACCACAACCTTCATAACATCCAAATATCGGTAGCTCCATAAAAAGAAGAAATCCAATCCAATATATAAAAAAGAGTGTTATCCTAATAACTCTTAGCAAACAAAGGTTCTATCTCAGCATCCTTTCCACAATGTACACACTTACCTTTCCTCTTCTCATGATCAAACGGAATATTCCTAGAACTAGCACCACCCGTCTTCTCTTTTATGTGGTCTTCACACGCCCCCTCACCACAAAACAAAGCCTTAGCCATCCTTTTGTCATCAATAGCCTTCTTCAACTCTTCCATATCCGAAACTTCAACAACATTATCTTCTAACAATTTCTTTGACTTCCTGTACAAACTATCGTGCATATCAATTAACTCAGACTTAACCTTCTCACCAACTTTAGAAAACTGAACAAAACTCTTCTCAAGATTATCTCTACGAACTAAAACCACTTGATTCTTCTCAATATCCTTTGGCCCAATCTCAATTCTAATTGGAACACCTTTCATTTCCCATTCGTTAAACTTCCATCCAGGCCTGTACTCATCCCTATCATCCAGCTTAACAGAATGACCTTTTAATTTATCCTTAATCTCGTGGGCTTTCTTCAAAACTCCTTCTTTACTCTCATCATTATATATAGGAACAATAACAACTTGGGTTGGAGCCAATTTAGGAGGTAAAACTAACCCTTTATCATCACCATGAACCATAATCATTACTCCAATCATCCTGGTAGTAATAGCCCATGTGTTCTGCCATGCATACTGCTCCTTCTCATTCTTATCCAAAAACTTAATATCAAAGGCTTTTGCAAAATTCTGACCGTCATGATGAGCATCAGGTCCTTGTATTGCCCGACCATTAGGCAAAAACAACTCAATTGACTGGGTATATTCCGCACCTGCAAACTTCTCACTCTCAGTCTTCCTGCCCTTTACTCCATAAAGTGCAAAATACTCCTTCAATACATCATCATACATATTCAGAATATCATCACATTCCGCTTCAGCTTCTTTCTTAGTAGCAAAAACAGTATGCCCCTCATTCCACAAAAACTCCCTTGTCCGTAAAAAAGGAACAGGATGCTTAAACTCCCATCTAACTACATTATTCCACTGATTAAGCTTCAAAGGCAAATCTCTCCAACTCCTAATCCATTTACTATAGCTTTCATACATTATAGTCTCAGAAGTAGGTCTGATAGCTAACCGCTCATCTAATTTAGTATCTCCAGCATGTGTAACCCAAGCAACTTCAGGACTAAAACCCTCAACATGCGCTTCCTCTTTCTTCAAAAGTTTCTCAGGAATAAATAAAGGAAAATAACAATTCGAAACACCCATCCGTTTTAGCCTATCATCAACAGCCTTTACAATCTTCTCCCAAATAGCATAAGAATAAGGCCTAAACACCATACATCCAGAAACATCAGTATAATCAATCAGCTCAGACTTAGTTATAACCTGAGTATACCACTCAGACATATCATCATCTTTCTTTACACTAACACCCTGCTTCTTTTCCTTTGCCATAACCTCTTTGTTTTACACCATATTATATAAACTTTTTTATCATTGTTTAGAATAAAAATATTTTTATATTAATTCAAATACTTTATTGATAAAATGGCAGAAATAAACTATGAAGCACCAGATTGCATTGCTGGAAGGGATCTGGCAGCAATAGCTGGTGGAGTAGCAACAGTATTGGGATAGGCCACCCAATTGAAGTACACCCATGTACTGTAGATGGGGTCCCTGGGGTAATGGTTTATGATCCCAGCCAAAAAGATAGCCCACCTAATGGTGACCTGCCCTATGCGGCTTTAGTAAAACATACCGAGGGTTTAGCTTACACTATTGCTGTTGGAGAAGACAGAGATTCTACTGGCTTAACTCGAGAAGCCATTGATCAAGCTGTTTTAGATGTCATTGCAGGGCGCTCTCTAACAGAATGGGAAGCAGCAGTAGCTAATAGACCACAACCTTAATTCTTATTTTTTCTACCCAAACCTTTATAAATCTCCCTACCCTAATATTATCCATAAAATGAACAATAAACAAGTAGCCATTCTCGCAGCAAAAAAAGCAGACAAGATAATTCTAACTAACTACAACAAAATAAAAAAAGTAACCAAAAAAGCAACAAATAACTTCGTAACAGATGTTGACTTAGCAGCAGAAAAAGCAATCATAAACACAATAAAGAAACATACCAATCATAGCATTCTCTCAGAAGAAATAGGCAAGATAGACAACAACTCAGACTACAGATGGATAATAGATCCAATTGACGGTACCCATAACTACATGCACGGATTCCCTATCTTTGGAGTAAACATAGCCCTAGAGTACAAAAAAGAACTCATCCTAGGATTAATCACTCTCCCAACCCTTAACCAAGTCTACATAGCAGAAAAAGGAAAAGGAGCATACCTAAACAACAAAAAGATCACCGTCTCAAACATAACTAACCTAAAAGACGCATTAATCATAGGAGCTAGTAAGCTATACAAAAAATCCTCATTAAATTATATGAAGAAAATCTCAAAAAAAATCTTCAAGATCAGAACAGTAGAATGTGCTGTTTTCGGTTTAGCAGTAGTTGCAGCTGGAAACGCAGATGCCTATGTCATGCTCCAAACAAATCCTTGGGATGTTGCAGCAGGAATCATATTAATCAACGAAGCAGGGGGCAAAATAACCGATCTAAAAGGGAACAAAGCAGACCAGTACTCCAAAAAATTAGTCCTTTCAAACAAAAAACTTCATACTAAACTTATCAACATAACAAAGACATTATAAGTGTTTACTAAAAACAAACAATATATTCTAAATCATAGAAAAGTTTATAAATACCGAACAATCCCTATTACTCGTTGGGATTTTACCCTCAACGCAATTCCTCCCCCATTCATTTGGGGGACGGAATTTGTTATATTAATAAAAAAATGGAAATAACCGAAATATTCACAAAGAAGAACATAGAAATCCTAGAACTCCTAAAAAAAGGAGGACTTCACCTTAGAGATATTGCTGCTCAGTTAAAATGTTCGCCAGCAAAAGTCCACGACACAATAAAGCTATTCGTAAAAAACGACCTAATAAGAATTACTGAAGTAAAGAACAGAAAAATAATCACATTAAACAAAAAAAGCCAGCTCCTAAAAGAAATCCAAAACATTACCTCGACAGAAAAACAACCAGAAAAGCAAGAAACAGAAAACACTATCTCAATCTACGACTCAATTTCACCAATAGACTTCAGATACTACGGAAGAAATCCTGAATTAATCAAGAAACTTTCCCCTTACCTATCAGAAGAAGGATTCACAAAATACTTAGCAAAAGTAGAAGCAGCATTAACAAGAACACTAGCAAAAAAAGGAGTCTGCTCAAAAGAAATAGCAGACGAAGTTGAAAATGCAACAAAACAAGTAACAGCAGACGAAGTGTACAAAGAAGAAGACAGAATCAAACATAACATAAGAGCATTAGCAAACTCAATAAGAAAAAAAGTCTCTGACAAAGCAAAACCCTACGTTCACTTTACAACAACTTCCCACGATATAATCTGCACCGCAGACTCTTTAAGATACAAAGATTTCACAAACAATGTATTATTACAATCATTACTAAATTTAGAAAATACTTTAATAAATTTAGCCCTAAGAGAAAAAGCAACTCTCCAGATAGGCAGAACTCATGGACAGCATGCAGAACCAATTACATTCGGCTTTACAATAGCAAATTACATTTCAAGATTAGGCTCAAGAATACAAAAAATAAAGTCCGGAGCAAACAATTTAAGAGGAAAGATAGCAGGAGCAGTTGGAGCTTACAATGCATCTTCATTATTCTTCAAAAACCCAGTAGAATTCGAAAGACAAGTTTTAGCAGAACTTGACCTAAAACCATCTCCAATATCAACTCAGGTAATAGAGGCAGAATTCATGACAGATTATATTCACGCAATAACTTCATGTTTCGGAGTATTAGCAAACATTGCAGATGACATGAGACAATTACAAAGATCAGAGATAGCAGAAGTTGGAGAACACTTCGAAGAAAAACAAGTTGGCTCCTCCACTATGCCTCAAAAGCGAAACCCGATTAATTTTGAAAACATTAAATCAATGTGGAAAGAGTTCATGCCAAGAATACAAACTCTGTACATGGACCAAATCTCTGAACACCAAAGGGACCTAACAAACTCAGCCTCCTCAAGATTCATACCAGAACTTTTAGCAGCTTTATACATATCAATAGAGCGTCTAAACAAAGTAATGTCAAAGTTAGTTGTAGACAAAACTAATCTAGACAAAAACTTCGACCAAAACAAAGAGATGATTGCAGCAGAACCTATTTACATCTTACTTGCAGCACAAAACCATCCAGATGCACACGAAGCTGTAAGGGAACTTACAATAAAATCGCAAAAAGAAAAAGTTCCTTTATCTAAATTGTTAAGAGAATCAAAAGAACTAAAGCCGTATCTTGCAAAACTATCGATAAAACAAAAAGAGATGCTTGCAAACCCTGAAAAATATACTGGCATCTCAATCCAGAAAACTGAAGCTGTTTGTAAGTTTTGGAAAAAAGAATTGAAGATTTAGATTATTTCTCTATACTAGGAACACTTATAAGTTAATTTATACTCTCTTTTTCTATGGAAAATACATTAGTAGATATAGCAAAAGAACTATCCGAGAGATGGCACAGAGGTCACAAAAGACGTAGTGGTGATTCAGACTATGTAGAACATTCAAGAAGAGTTGCAAAAAAACTTTCAGAACATGGTTATGGTGACACAGTTACTCAATGCATAGCACACCTACATGATACCATTGAAATGACCGAGGATATAGAACTTGTAAGGGAACTTTACCACTATAAAGGGGACGATGATTATTCTGCACGTCTCCGTGACGCAATTGCTTTTAACGAAAGACTAGCATTATGGCGAATGGGTATTGTTTACGCAACATTTGGTTCTGAAATCGGTGATGGCCTCTTTGTTTTATCTGAAAATATGGGCGATGTTGGAGAAGCTGGTGCAGTAAAAACTGATGCTTACAAAGAAAGACTTGTAAATTCACCTGATTTCGTTCAAAGAGTAAAGGTAGTAGATTTTTTAGATAATTCTACCGATATGGGAGTATACGGTTTTTTTTCTAGGCTAGATAGAATCCGTGAAGGAGATGGCTTTTACATCCCCATGGCAAGAAGAGTTGGTCCTCTAAAACTTGCAGAAGAACTTGAATTAGTAATTGGGAATGCACGTGATGAATTTGTAGATCTTTAGATAAGACTTTCAGTAAAACAAAAATATTATAAACTCTCTATCTATTACATCACCTATGACTAATCCAGATTACCAAAAAAGAGAGTCAGTTGCTGTTTCTGAGATAAAAAAAGCAATACCTAAAAAACTAAAAGCAGATATGATACCAGAATCAAATGGTCTCTTCACTGAACTTTACCAAAACAAAGTCTTCCCAAACCATTACTTAGCATGCGCAATCGACGGTGTAGGAACAAAACTTCTACTAGCAGACGCATTAGAAATCTACAACACAGTTGGAATTGACTTAGTTGCAATGTCAGCTAACGACCTAATAACTCTGCCAGGAACAACACCTTTCCTTTTCCTAAACTACTTAGCAATCCAAGAAAAGATATCTTCAAAGTCAGGAGAAATCCTAAAAGGAATAGTAAAAGGCCTAGAACAATGCGAAGCAGGAGATATTCTAAACAACAACATTAACATAAACCTAGGAAAAGGAGAAACAGCTTCTGTTGACGAATTAATATCAAGTTTCAAACCAGGATTTGGCTTCGATTTAGCAGGAGCAATGATAGGATTCATAGAAAAATCAAAGCTAAACATAAAAGTAAACGAAGGAGACAAAATAATAGCCCTAAAATCATCCGGTCCTCACTCAAACGGCTATACAGACTTAAGACTAAACCTACTAAAAGGAGACTTCGAAACAAGACCAGAGTTCAAGAAAAACTACAAAGGTAAATTCAAGCTAGACGACCCATTCGAAAACTCAACAATTGGAAAAACATTATTAGAACCAACAAAAATATACGTAAAAACAATATCTCAAATTGCAAAAAAGTTCAACATAGTAGGAATAAACAACACAGGCTATGGATTAAAGAACTTAAACAGACTAAAAGGAAACTTCGAGTTCTTAATAGACAACCCAATTCCCCCACAACAAATCTTCAACCTAGTCCAAGAAGAATCAAACTTCACAGACGAACAAATGTACAAAAAGTTCAACATGGGAATGGGCTTCTTCATTATAGCAAACCCAGAA
This sequence comes from uncultured Methanosarcinales archaeon, assembly GCA_964566535.1. Classification (GTDB taxonomy): domain Archaea; phylum Nanobdellota; class Nanobdellia; order Woesearchaeales; family CAZOXR01; genus CAZMIO01. The sequence continues at coordinate 77,781 of CAZMIO010000003.1, forward strand.
GATTCAGAAGAAATCCTAAAGATAGCAAAACAAGATTCACCTCAAATTGTAGGCGAAGTCCGTAAATCAAACAAACTAAAAACAACCCTAGTAAAAGACAACAAAAACATCGTTTTCGAAGGGTACTAATCCTCGTCAACCTCTTAAATTCTCCACTTACAGCCTCTCTAAGCCCAAAATCCAACCAAAAGATTTATATATCCTGCCCCATTGTTTTTCTTTAGGATTTGCCAAAAACAAGCCCTAAATCTCATCGATAAAATTTATTATTAGCTCACAATACAAACAACGATTTAGTAAAAAAACCATTAAAAAATTAACCAATAAAAACTTTCCATCGTCTTTATTTAAAATTAAAAAATTTCAAACCATTGGAATTAAAAAATTTAATCGTATTGGAAAAACATAATAATTAAAAACCAAAAAAATCGAAGATTTTTAGGGTCCCAAAAATCGGGAGGATTTTTAAGGATGTCAGAAGAAAACAAAGATTACGGCGCAGGAAGCATAAAGGTAATGGAAGGCCTTACAGCAGTTAGGAAGCGACCTGCGATGTATATTGGCTCAACAGGCCTAAAAGGACTACACCACTTAGTCTACGAAGTAGTTGACAACTCAATTGACGAAGCATTAGCTGGATTCTGCAATAAAATCATAGTAACAATAAACAAAGACAACTCAGTAACAGTTGAAGACAACGGACGTGGTATTCCAGTTGACATTCATCCTAAATTCAAAATACCTGCAGTAGAACTAGTAATGACAAAACTCCACGCTGGTGGAAAGTTTGACAAAAACACTTACAAAGTCTCAGGAGGACTACATGGAGTAGGAATCTCAGTAACAAACGCTTTATCAGAAAAACTTACAGTTCAAATTTCAAGAAATAACAAAATCTACGAACAAACATACGCAAAAGGAATTACCCAAACACAATTAAAAGAATTATCAGCAACAGAAAAAACAGGAACAACAGTTACATTCCTACCAGACATTGAAATATTCGGAACAACTGACTTTCACTTCGACACTTTGTCAGTAAGACTAAGAGAACTAGCATTCTTAAACAAAGGATTATACATCACTCTAGAAGACAAAAGAACAGATAAAAAGAACGAGTTCAAGTACGAAGGAGGAATTGTCTCATTCGTAGAGTTCCTAAACAAAAACAAAACTCCACTACACAAACCAATCTACTTCCAAAAAGAAAAAGACCACGTCATTATAGAAATCGCAATCCAATACAATAACTCATACCAAGAAAACGTTTTCTCATTCGCAAACAACATAAACACAATAGAGGGAGGAACTCATCTTTCAGGATTCAAAACAGCCCTAACAAGAACACTAAATTCTTACGCAGAAAAAAGCAAGATCAAAGATGTAAAACTAACAAGCGAAGATGTAAGGGAAGGTTTAACTGCAGTAGTCTCAGTAAAAATACCTGAACCTCAATTCGAAGGCCAGACAAAAACAAAACTAGGAAATTCAGAAGTTAGGGGATTAACCGACTCAATAGTAAACTCAACATTATCAACTTTCTTAGAGGAAAACCCTCAAATTGCAAAACTAATTGTAAGTAAATCAGTAAATGCAGCCAAAGCAAGAGAAGCAGCAAGAAAAGCAAAAGAACTTACAAGAAGAAAAGGGGCATTAAACCACGGCTCCTTACCTGGAAAGCTTGCTGACTGTCAAGAACGTGACCCTTCAAAATCAGAAGTATATATTGTGGAAGGCGATTCGGCCGGAGGCAGTGCCAAACAAGGACGTAACAGAAAATACCAAGCAATCCTACCATTAAAAGGAAAAATCCTAAACGTAGAAAAAGCAAGACTAAACAAAATATTCGAAAACGCAGAAATAACTGCAATGATAACCGCTATAGGAACTGGAATCGGAGAAGAATTCAATATTGAAAAAGCAAGATACCACAAAATCATCCTTATGTGTGACGCAGACATAGATGGTTCTCATATCCGAACTCTAATGTTAACCTTCCTTTACAGGTACATGCAGCCATTAATAGAAGCAGGATACATCTACATCGCACAACCTCCACTATACAAAATCAAAAAAGGAAAATCAGAAACTTATGTTTACAACGACAAAGAACTTGAGGAATCATTAGCAAGATTAGGAAAAGAAAACACTTCTTTACAAAGATACAAAGGTCTTGGAGAGATGAACCCAAAGCAACTATGGGAGACAACAATGGACCCAGCTCATAGAAGTCTGTTCCAAGTTACAATAGAAGATGCCGTAGAGGCAGATAAAATCTTCACTATTCTTATGGGCGACCAAGTAGAACCAAGAAGAGCATTCATCCAAGAGCATGCAAAAGAAGTGGTTAATTTGGATGTTTAATCTTCTCTATTTAAATTAGCTAAATACAAATTAGGATTTTCTCCTAACATTTCCATAAATCTTGTCAAAGCACCAGTACCTACCATATCATTTGGTATCCAAACCTTCTCTGCAAGAGTACGATACATCATATCTCCGTGTAATGTAAAGTCCCCATCTTCCACTCTATCTACCTGGCCGTACCCTACCCTAAAATCAAAAACCTGCTCTCCCTCATGACAAAAAAATCCTTCAGAAATGGGGGTCATAGAACCGTAACGAAGTGATGCAACACCCTCGCCCTCAGAGTGATCAACTCTTCCACTTGTTCTTCCACGAGGCACACTAACAGTTGGTGAGAAACCAACACTAACACCGTCTCCTAATTCATAAGTTGGATGGTATGATGAAAGACCATCACTGTAATCAATACTAACAACCAATTCAGTACAGCCTTCCCACCCCACCTTAAATTTAATCTCAGGAACAAACAAGTCATATTGGGGAACCCTAATTGAGTCTCTAAGCCCTCTAATCGCAAGACCATTCAAATACTTTAAACTTGGCACTCCAGATGTTTCATGAGTACCATTTAACTCATCAACTTTAGTTTGAAGCTCCCTCTCGCTTTCAACAAGTTCAAAAAGACTTCCTCTTTCTAAAGTATCATGAAAATCAGCCGGGTGCATATATGGAAATCCTATTCGAGATTCGGCTTCCCCACGGACAATTGGAATGATATCTCTATCCCTATGCGCCTCACCATAGACATCATACAAGTCAAATTTCCTAACTCCTTCTAAGAAAGGCCCATACCAATTTAAAAAATCAGCCAAGAACCCTTCAACGCCTTTTGTATTTTGCATACTAGCATTAGGGAACATAATTTGTTATAAAAAATATTACATTTTGCAAAATATTAATGACTATCACGTAAAAACAAATAAGCATAATAAAAAACACAAAAAAACTATCAATTTAAACATTTCAACCTAAAAAAGCGAAAGGTTTATAAATAAAATCAAAATATCTCAAAGGATGCAAAATAATCTTTCTTTTAGGGGGAACACTACAGTACACCTTTTCCTAAGACAGATAGATTGTTATGCTTTTAATGCCCTGGTAGTGTAGTGGCCATCATGAAGCCCTGTCGTGGATTACCATGGAAAGGCTTCGACCCGGGTTCAACAAATGTTCATCCAATTCAAAAAGATTAACAGTTTGAAAGTCCCGGCCAGGGCGTTTTTTATCAACGCCATAAATTAAGGGCCGGTAGCTCAGCCTGGAAATCAAAACAGATTGGGGCAATAGAGCACTGCACTTTTAATGCAGTGGTCGCGAGTTCGAATCTCGTCCGGCCCATTACGATCAAAACAGGCCAGTTCATCCCATTGAACGAAGTGAAATGGGATTAATTGTCCACAGGGGTCTTTCGGGTGAAGCCCATAGGTGGGAATCACTCCGGCCAATTTACATTCATAATACGCAAAATCCATAAAAATGAAGAAAAAGAAATTACCAGTAATCAGCAAGCACGTTTTGATTCCAAAGCACTCAAAGCTAAGTGACAAGGAAAAAAAGGAGCTATTAGAGAAATACAACATAACTCTAAATGAGCTTCCAAGAATATCTAAAGAGGACCCAGCAATTATTTCTTTAAGCACAAAACCCGGGGACATAATAAAGATTACAAGAGCCAGCAAGACTGCAGGAACTTCAGCATTCTATAGGGGAATCGTAAATGTATAAATATTCAAAAACATTAATCCAGAAATACTTTGAAGAACAAAGTTTTGTAAATTCAAATATATTATCATTCAACAATTTTATTGAAAACGAACTAAACAAAATTATCGAAGAAAACAAAGAAGTTGTTCCAACAATAATTCCCCATAACATTGAGTCATTCAAGATACAATTCGATAAAATCTGGGTAACAAAGCCGGAGATAACAGAAGCAGACGGAAGTAAACGGGCTATCTATCCAATCGAAGCAAGACTAAGAAAACTAACTTATTCTGCGCCTGTCTTCATTGAAGTTAGCGCGCACGTAAATGATGTTCAAAGAGAATCACTAACAACTCAAATTGGAAACATTCCTATCATGTTAAAGGGCAACAACTGTCACTTAAATAAACTTGACAAAGATGCTTTAGTAGAGAAAGGGGAAGACCCTGATGACCCTGGCGGTTATTTCATAATTAACGGAACAGAAAAAGTTCTAATCAGCGTTGAAGATTTAGCAGCAAATAAACTTCTAGTAGAAAAAAACAAAACAGGACCTTCAAAATTTGTCGGAAAACTATTCTCAGAAAGAGGATCATTTAAGATTCCCCATACCATGGAAAAATTAAAGGATGGAATCTTCTACCTAACATTTACAAGAGTAAAAAAAATACCTATCCTAGTAATCATAAAAGCACTAGGGATGTTAAAAGATGAAGAAATCACAAAATTCATCTCTTCAGAAAAACATTACGATGAAGTTCTGGTTAACTTATATGAATTTGTAAGTATAAAGACAGAAGAAGAAGCACTAGATTATATTGCAAGGAGAGTAGGAATTACTCAGGCAAAAGAAATCAGAGTTGAAAGGATGAAAGAAATCCTTGATAAATACCTATTGCCAAGATTAGGTATCGAACCAGAAGATAGGATGAATAAAGCTCATAACTTATGTAAGATGATCAAGAAATATATCGGCGTAGAAAATGGAGAATTAAATCTTGATGATAAAGATCACTACATGAATAAAAGATTAAAACTAAGTGGAGACCTTCTAGCTGACTTACTAAGAGTTAATATGAAAGTACTGATAGGAGACCTTCTCTACAATTTCCAAAGAATAGTAAAACGAGGAAAATTCCCATCAATCAAAGTAATAATCAGAGATAAATTGTTAACATCAAGAATCTACTCATCTATGGCAACAGGTTCATGGGTTGGAGGAAGAAAGGGAATCTCACAAAGAATCCAAAGATTAAACTTCCTAGAAACATTATCTCACTTACAAAGAGTTGTTAGCCCATTAAGCGCATCTCAGGAAAATTTCGAAGCTAGGGAATTACATTCAACTCATCTTGGAAGACTATGTCCGATTGAAACACCAGAAGGAACAAACATTGGTTTAAGAAAAAATCTTTCAATCTTATGTAGCATTTCAAACGACACACCAGAAGAAGAAATATTAAAATCACTAAAAAATATGAATTTAAAACCGATCTAAAATGGCAGAAGTATACTTAAATAGCAGATTTGTAGGAACCATTGACAATCCCGGAGAGTTTGTACAACAGATCAGAGATGAACGTAGAACTAACAAGCTACCTAACAATATTAATGTACATCATGACGTGGAAAGCAATACTGTTCAAATCGAAACATTAAAGGGAAGGGCAAGAAGACCGTTAATACTTATAAAAAACGGACAACCACTTTTAACAGAAAAACACATTAAACAATTAGAGAAAAATGAAATCTCTTGGTCAGACCTAGTAAATGAGGGAGCTATTGAATATCTTGATGCAGCCGAAGAAGAAAATGCTTACGTTGCTTTCTTTGAAAAAGACCTAACTCCTGAACATACTCACCTTGAAATAACTCCACTAGCAATGACTGGACTAGCAACATCACTAGTACCTTTCGCAAACTTCAACCAGTCAACAAGGTTAAATGCAGGAAGTAAAAACCAAAAACAAGCTCTAGGATTCTACATTTCAAATTATTCAGTTAGGATGGATATGGATGTAAATATTCTTTATGAACCTCACATTCCGATTGTCAGTTCAATAATGCATGGTATATCTGACTATGATAAACACCCTTCTGGTCAAAACCTTGTTGTTGCAATAATGAGTTTCAAAGGATACAACATGGAAGATTCAATTATTTTAAACAAAGGCGCTATTGATAGAGGGCTTGCAAGAAGCACTTACTACAGGCCAAGTATTTCTGAAGAACTAAGATACTCTGGCGGATTAATCGATGAAATTAGCGTTCCTGATAAAGATGTTAAAGGGTATAAAACAGAAAAAGATTACAGATTATTAGATGGAGATGGAATAATCTCTCCGGAATCAAAAGTTAAAGAAGGAGATGTTATCATAGGAAAAACATCACCTCCAAGATTCTTATCTTCATTAGATGAATATTCACTAGCATCTTCAACTAGAAGGGAATCTTCAGTTTCACTAAAACATGGAGAGAAAGGAATCGTTGACTTTATTTTATTAACTGAAAACGAAGAAGGTAACAAACTAGTCCAAGTAAGGCTAAGAGACCAAAGAATCCCTGAGATTGGGGACAAATTTACAAGTAGACACGGACAAAAAGGAGTTATTGGGTTAATCGTACCTCAAGCAGACATGCCTTTCTCAGCTTCTGGAATCCAACCGGATTTAATTTTTTCTCCACACGGAATTCCATCAAGAATGACTATTTCTCACCTAATTGAGCTTATAGCAGGTAAAGTGGGATCATTATCATCTAGATACATAGACGGAACAACTTTTGATGCTGAACCAGAAGAAAAACTAAGAGAAGAACTTCTTAGCTTAGGTTTCAGAGAAAACGGAGTAGAAACACTTTACAATGGACAGACAGGAGAACCGTTCCAAGCTAAAATCTACATCGGAAACATGTACTATTTAAAATTAAAACACATGGTATCTAACAAGATTCACAGTAGAGCTCGTGGTCCAATCCAGTTATTAACAAGACAGCCAACAGAAGGACGTGCAAAAGAAGGAGGTCTAAGGTTGGGAGAGATGGAGAAGGACACATTCGTAGCCCATGGAGCATCATTATTACTAAAAGAAAGATTCGATTCAGACAAAACAATAGTTCCAGTTTGTGAAAACTGTGGAATCATTGCAATCAAAGACGAATTCAAGAATAAGGCATATTGTCCAATTTGTGGAGACAATGTTGAGATATCAGATATCGAAATATCTTACGCATTTAAGCTTATACTTGATGAATTCAAGTCATTATGCATACATTCAAAACTAGTACTTGAAAAACAATACTAATAAAACCAAAAAAATCGAAGATTTTTAGGGTACCAAAAATCCGGAGGATTTTTAAGTATGGCAGAAGAAAAACTAACTGAAGAGAAAAAAGTTGAAGAAGTTAAGGAAGAAGTAAAGGAATCTCCTAAAACAGAAACTAAAGAAGAGACCAAAGAAACAACAACTGAAGAAAAAGAAATTGAACGTGTAGAACCAGTTGAGAGATATGTTTCAAAGAAAGTAAGTAGTATTACATTCTCAATTTTTTCACCAAAGATGATAAAGAAGATGACTTCTGCAAAGATAGTCACTCCAGAACTTTATGACAAAGAAGGATACCCAGTTGACGGTGGCCTAATGGACATAAGATTAGGGGTTATTGATCCTGGTTTAAAATGTAAAACCTGTGGTTCAAAGCTAAAAGAATGCATCGGTCACTTTGGTTATATTGAATTAGCAAGGCCAATCGTCCATATCAAATTCGCAAGTATACTCCTAAACATATTAAGATGTACATGTAGGGAATGTGGAAAAGTCTTAGTTCCAAGTAATAAAGTCGAGGAAATTAACGAAAAGTTAGATTCAATCGAGAAAGAAAAAGGGCTAGAAGACAGAAGAAAAGCAATCAAACCAATTATTGCAAAGATGAAAACAGTAAATAAATGCCCCCACTGTAAAGCAAGACAATATAAAGTTACAATTGACAAACCAACAACATTCGTTGAAAATGAAAAAAGATTAAGTCCTATTGAAGTTAGGGCAAGAATGGAGAGAGTCCCAGATGAAGATGTTGAACTCTTTGGGCTTAAATCACAATTTGCAAGACCTGAGTGGATGATTCTTACAATAATGTTAATCCCTCCAGTTACAATGAGGCCTTCTATCACTCTAGAATCAGGGGAAAGAAGCGAAGACGACTTGACTCATAAACTTGGAGATATCGTAAGAATAAACCAAAGACTGTTCGAAAACATAAATGCAGGAGCACCAGAAATAATCATAGAGGACTTATGGGATCTTTTACAGTATCACATTACAACATTCTTCGATAATGCAGTTTCACAGCTTCCTCCAGCTAGACACAGATCAGGACAGCCGTTAAAGACGATTACCGAAAGAATCAAGAGTAAGGAAGGAAGAATCAGGCACAATTTAGCAGGTAAAAGGACAAATTTCAGTGCAAGAACAGTTATTAGTCCAGACCCAATGCTTGATCTAAATGAAGTAGGAGTCCCCGAAATCATCGCATCAAAATTATCAGTTCCGGAGAGAGTTAACGAATGGAACATGAATTACTTAAAGGAGTTCATCAAAAACGGACCTTCAAAATACCCTGGAGCAAACTATGTAGTGCGACCAGACGGAAAAAAGAAAAAGATTACAGACGAAACAAAAGAAGCAACCATTGAAGAAATTCAGCCAGGATACATGATTGAAAGACACCTCTTAGATGGAGACATTGCAATCTTTAACAGGCAGCCTAGCCTACACAGAATGTCAATGATGTGTCATAGAATTAGAGTTCTACCTGGAAAAACCTTAAGGCTAAACCCTGGAGTTTGTCACCCTTACAACGCTGATTTCGATGGAGACGAAATGAATCTTCACATTCCACAAACAGAAGAAGCAAGAGCAGAAGCAGAAATTCTGATGGAAGTCCAAACCCAACTTATCTCTCCAAAGTATGGATTAAGTGTTATTGGATGTGTACAGGATGCTATCTCTGGTAATTACCTTTTAACAAAAGAACTAAGTTTCTCAAGACCAGATGCAATATCTGTACTAAATGCAATTGGCGTTACTGAGTTTTCAAAATTACCTAAAAAAGAAACAATAACTGGAAAAGAAGTATTCTCAACACTAATCCCTGATGATTTTAACTTCACAGGTAAAGCAAGACATTACGAACAGGAGTTAAGCAGAGAAGAAAACGTTAAACTAGATACTTATGTACAGATTAAAGACGGACAGCTTATTAGTGGAGTAATGGATAGAGCAAACTTAGGTGAAGGGTCAGGATTATTACTAAGAAACATTCACAAAAAATATGGAAAAGAGTTTACGTTAGACATGTTAAGTAAATTATTCAGATTAGGAATAGAAGTTCTTCTAAGAACTGGGTTCACAACAGCAATATCAGACACTGACCTTCCAGAAGACGCAAAACTAAAAGTTAGCGAAACACTTGATGATGCAAGAAAAGATGTAAATAATCTTATTGACTCATACAAAAACAATAAACTAGAAGCATTCCCCGGAAAAACATTAAGGGAAACATTAGAACTAAAGATTTTAGAAGCCCTAAACAAAGCAAGAAACGAAACAGGAGCTTTAGTTGCAAAACATTCCGATAAAAAGACTCATACAATGGTCATGGCTAACAGCGGAGCAAGAGGAAATCTATTAAACCTAGCTCAGATGGCAGCTTGTGTAGGACAGCAAGCAATGAGGGGTAAAAGAATCGAGAAAGGGTACAAAGGCAGAACATTATCATGTTTCAAGAAAGACGATTTCAGTCCAGAAGCACACGGATTCATCAGTAACGGGTTCAAAACAGGTCTTGACCCACATGAATTCTTTTTTTCAGCAATAACTGGACGAGACTCACTGATGGATACTGCATTAAGAACTCCTAAGTCAGGTTACTTATATAGGCGTCTTGCAAATGCAATGCAAGATCTTAAAGTTGAATATGATCACACAGTAAGGGATACAGCATCAAAAATCATCCAGTTTAAATACGGAGAAGACGGAATGGATGTTTCAAAATCAGAAGACGGAATATTAAATATAAAGAGAATAATTAAAACTATTACTTAGGTGAAAAAAATGGTAAACATTCCAAAAGAATATGAAGATAAACTTCCTGTAAGAATCATTGAAAGCTTAAAGGAGAATTTACCTAAAGATGTTAGTTCTACTAAACTTAAGAAGATTCTAGACAGAACAGTTGAAGAATTCCTAGGGGCAAATGCTGTACCTGGAGAGCCAGTTGGAATAGTCGCAGCAGAATCAATTGGAGAACCTGGAACTCAGATGACATTGAATACATTCCATTTCGCAGGAGTTGCAGAGATGAATGTTACAATGGGATTACCAAGGATTATTGAAATACTGGATGGACGTGCCGCACTTTCTACTCCTATGATGGAAATTTACCTAAAAAAACCATACTCACTAGGAAAAGATATCAGAAAGCTAGCCTTGACAATCAAAGAAACTTTACTTGAAGAAGTTTCATCTGAATTCTCAATTAACATTGTTGAATCAGCAATTGAGATAACCCTTCTTAAGGATAAGATGAAAGAGATAGGCATAACCTCGGCTCAAATAATAAAACTGTTGGCAAAACCTGCAAAAAATTACACAGTTAAGGAAAAAGACGACACATTAATCTTAAAATCAAAAAGCAAAGAAGAATCACTAAATGAAATTTACAAGATCAAAGAAAAGATCAAATCAACTCACCTAGCTGGTATAAAAACTATATCACAGGTTTTACCAGTTAAGAGGGGAGAAGAGTACATAATCATGACAGCAGGTTCTAATCTTGCTGATGTTCTTCAATTACCTGAAGTTGATACTTCAAGAACAACAACAAACAATATTTTTGAGATAGCAACTGTTCTTGGTATAGAAGCTGCTAGACAGGCAATAATCAACGAAGTATATAACGTTATTGAAAGCCAAGGACTTAATGTGGATATCAGACATATCATGTTAGTGGCAGATACAATGTGTACCTCCGGTAAGATAAAAGGAATAACAAGGTATGGTGTTGTTAGTGAAAAAGCATCAGTACTAGCAAGAGCATCTTTCGAAACACCGATAAAACACATAATCAATGCCGCATTGATAGGGGAAATTGACACTTTATCATCCGTAGTGGAAAATGTAATGCTTAATCAGCCAATTCCAGTTGGAACAGGCTTACCAGGATTAATAACCAAGAAGAATAAATAATAAAATGGCAAAAAAACAAATTGTTGATAGCGAAGTAAAAGAGATTAAAACTCTAATCAAAAACAAAAACTTAGTTATAGGCACAAAAAGGACCATGAAGTATGTTAAGTTAGGTAAAGTTGAAAGGATTTATTTAGCCTCAAACTGCAGTGAAGATGTAAAATCTGATTTGGAATATTATAACAAATTGAGCCCATTAAAGATTAAGAAGCTTAAATATCCAAATGATGAACTGGGTACTCTTTGCAAAAAACCATATACTATTTCTGTGTTGTCTATACTAAAGGGTGGAAAGTAGTGACAAGAATAAAGTATGACATGAACCTTATGAAGTATATTTCTCTGTTTGAATCTCTAACTAATACCAAGGTTAAGGATTGTGTAGCTAACGAAAAACTTCTTTTCATAGTTCAAGAAGGCCACATAGGAAAGGCCGTGGGTAAACAAGGAATTAACGTAAAGAAGATTGAAGGTATCTTAAAAAAAGACATTAGAATTGTCGAATTCAGCGAGAATCTTATTCAATTCATACAAAATATGATATATCCATTAAGGGCATCCAACATAGAAGAAGACCAAGGCACAGTTACAATAACAGGCCCAGACACAAAAACAAAAGGACTTATGATTGGTAGAGAGGGAAAAAACCTAAACTACCTTAAAGATATCGTAAAAAGGCACTTTAGTGTTGAAGATATTAAAGTGGTGTAATAACAAAACAAAAACCTTTTTAAATAACCAAAATTCTCTAAACTCATTATGAAACTTCCTAAAACTTCAAAAAGATATTGCAAATTTTGTAAAAAGCACACTGAACTAAAAATCTCAATAGTTAAGAAGAAGAGTCCTAGAAGTATGACTTACGGTAGTAAAGTACGTGCTAGGAGAAGGGGAGTTGCAAGAGGCACAGGAAATAGGGGAAGGTATTCTAAACCAGCAATTACTAAATTCAAAAGAACAGGTAAGAAAGCTACAAAGAAATCAGATTTAAAATATGAATGTAAGGAATGTAAAAAGACTCAGATTCAAAAAAGCGGATTTCGAGCAAAGAAAATCGAGTTTAAATAATTCTATTTAATTAATTATATTATTTCATTTGAATACATATAGATAGATAGAGTAAGCATTACAACAAACATCAACAACCCAGTGATAATTACTTTCTGAGTTGGCAGATCTCTTATACTACTTCCAGTCAACCTAGACAATGAGATTGGCTTAACAATAATATTCATTCTAGACCCAAAAACAGAATCTAAGCAAAGATACTCTCCAGAATCCTTAAACCTAAACTCAACTTCTTCACCAGCAGTATAGAGTTCATCACCTACAAATATCCTTCTGCTGTTGATATAACAAACAACTTTATGCCTTCTCGAATCCTCGCTAATCCATCTTATTGTTGTGCCTTCTTCTATTGTTATTATATCCGGAGCAAATGAAAATCTCTCAACAATAATTTTCTCTTCAGCAGGCTCAATTGGCACTACCTCTGGTTCCGGCTCAGGTTCTTGATCAATAATTATCTCAACCATATCTTCCGGTTCTATAACTACTTCTTCACCAGCAGACTCAATATAAATATCATCATCAATAAACATGGGAGTAATCATTATTGCAATTATCACCAGAACAAATAGGAGAATTATATAACCATGATGTCTATTTTTCCCTCTAACAGGCCTTCTTCTTTCCTCATGTCTCTGGGCCCTTTCTGGCTGCTCAACTTGAGGCGCAACTTTAGAATTAACTTTCTCAGCAGCCCTATTACTTACCTTCTTAGCTGCCTTCTTCTCTACTTTAGGCTTCTTCACAGAACCCTTCTTAGTACCCTTTTTCACACTCTTTTTAGCCATAATCAGTACTTTAAAAAGGAAGTATTTATAGTTTTTGGTAGAAAACCTTATAAATCCCCTAACATCCACCATTACCTATAATTGGAGGATTAAAATGAAAGTAAGAGAACCAACAAGCAAATTCATAAAAATAAGATGCCCAAAGTGCAAAAACGAGCAAAACATCTTTGGAAAGACAAGCTCAGAGATAAAATGCCTAGTTTGCAGTAAGGTATTAGCAGAACCAACAGGCGGAAAAAGCAAAGTTAAAGCTAGAATTCTAGAGGTTTTGGAATAAATGCTTTTAAAAAAACAAGGTTACCCTGAAGATGGTGAGCTAGTTTTATGTACCGTTACTAAAATACATTTTCATTCTGTTTTTGTAAACCTAGATGAATACGGAAGATCTGGATTAATCCACATTTCTGAAGTTTCTCCAGGAAGAATAAGAAACATTAGAGACTTCGTTTCAGAAGGAAGGAAGGTTGTCTGTAAAGTTCTAAAGGTCAACCAGGAAAAAGGACATATTGATCTTTCACTAAGGAGAGTAAACGATAACCAAAAAAGATTAAAGATAAACGAGATAAAACAAGAACAATTAGCAGAAAAGATAGTTGAGTTCGTAGCAAAAAGCATGGACATGCCCTTGACTACTTTGTACAAACAAGTTACTGAAAAATTACTAAAAAAATATGACGGCCTATACCCCTGCTTCCAGGATGTGGTAAAGGATGCCGAAATTCTTAAAAAACTAGGCATCGAAGAAAAAGTTGCAAAGACATTAGAAGAAGCAATTAAGCAAAGGATTAAAGAGACAGAAGTTGAAATAAAGGGAAACTTAACAATACTAACTTACGCCCCAGATGGTGTTGACATAATAAAGCAATCATTAGAAAAAGGAGAAAAAGTAGGAACAGAAATTGGCAAAGGAAAACTAAGGTTAAGATACGAAGGATCTGGGAAGTATTCTCTCTCAGTAAAATCAGAAAACTACAAGGACGCAGAGAAAATCTTAGAAAAATCAACCTCGACAATTATAGGGTTTATTGAAGAGAATGATGGCCAGGCAAGTTTTGCAAGAACTGAAGAATGAAACACATATTTAGATGTCCAGACTGCAATACATATACTCTAAAAGAAGTTTGTCAGAAATGCAATACTAAAACAATTGCCACCCGTCCACCAAAATTCAGTCCTGAAGATAAATACGCAAAATATAGAAGAACAGTAAAAAAACCATTACTAAAAAAAGAAGGCCTGCTATAAGATGACAACAATCAAAATAGAAACAATTGGCAAAAAGCCAAAACTAAAAAATCCAATTCTAGTTGAAGGTTTACCTGGTATAGGAAATGTTGGAAAAGTAGCAGTTGATTTTATTGTTGAAGAAATAAAAGCAAAAAAATTATTTGAAATCTACTCTCACACATTCCCACATTCCGTTTTTGTTAACGAAGACAACCTTGTAGAATTACCTAAGGTTGAAATATACTATAAGCAAGGAAAAAGAGACATTTTATTCCTAGCAGGAGACATCCAACCAATAGATGAAGTATCATCCTACGAATTCTCAGAAAAGATACTCGACATCCTAGAAGAATTCAACGGAAAAGAAGTAATTACTCTAGGGGGCATAGGACTTAGTGAAGTTCCAAAAAAACCTAAAATTTACTGTACAGGAAACTCAAAGAAGACAGTAGCAAAATATAAGGACAAGAATGTCAACCATAAGTTATACGGAGTAGTAGGACCAATTGTGGGAGTCTCAGGCCTTCTCCTAGGCCTAGCACAAAAAAGAAAGATAGATGCAGTATCGTTCCTAGCAGAAACTTATGCGCATCCAATGTATCTGGGAATGCAAGGCGCAAAAGAAATATTAAAACTACTAAATTCAAAATTAGGATTAAAGATAGACATGAAAAAGATGGACGAAGAAATACAAGAGATTGAAAAAGATTTGATGAAGAGAACAGAAGAACTAAACGATGTAGTTAAGCAAACTGCAATAAAGAAATTACAAGGCAAGTTAGGCGAAGAAGTAAATTATATTGGTTGATTTATTTTCAAAAGGTTTAAATACACATTCTCCAAAGAACTATCTTATGAAAATTAAGAGTGTAAAAGCAAGAGAAATCCTTAGTTCTGGTTCAACTCCAACAATAGAAGTTACATGTAAGCTAAACTCGGGCATTAAAGGTACTGCTTCTGTTCCCTACGGCGCGTCTGCTGGTATTCACGAAGCTTTTGTACTCATGGATGGAGGCAAGCGCTATAATGGAAAAGGTATGTTAAAGGCTGTAGGGAATGTAAATAACATAATCTCTAAAAAAATCATTGGATTAGATGCTTCTAAACAAAGAAAAATTGACGAAACAATGATTGAGCTTGATGGAACAGAAAACAAAAAGAGATTAGGTGCTAACGCTATACTCGGAGTAAGCTTAGCAGTCGCAAGAGCAGCAGCAAACCAAAAAAACACACCTATGTACCAACACATAAGGAATATCTTTGCTCTTCCAATAAAAAAATTCATTCTCCCAAATCCGATGATGGTCATAATTGAAGGAGGAAAGCATGCAGACCAATCTACAGATTTGCAGGAATATCTGGTATCTCCAATTGGATCAAAGTCTGTTAAGGAAAACATTCGTTCTGGAATTGAGGTTTATTTAGCCCTAAAAAGAATTCTTAAAGAAAAAGGATTAAGTGTAAATGTTGGCAACGAAGGAGCTTTTGCTCCAAGCGGATTACCTACAAATGAAACTCCTCTCAAGATTATTAAAGAAGCAATAAGAAAAGCAGGCTACAAAGCAGGAAAAGACATAGGCATCTCATTAGATCCTGCAGCTTCTGAGATATATATAAAAGGTAAATATAAACTTAATAAGGAAAATAAAAAATTAAGTTCTGAACAAATGATAGATTACTTCGAAGATTGGGTTAACAAATACCCGATAACAACTTTAGAAGACCCATTGCATGAAGATGACTGGGATAACTGGCCAAAATTAACTGAAAGGTTAGGCAAAAAAATACCAATTATTGGAGATGATCTAACAGTAACAAATCCTAAAAGATTACAAAAAGCAATTGACCTTAAGGCAATAAATGCAATTTTAATCAAACTAAATCAAATAGGAACCCTAACAGAAACAGTTGACTGCTGCATGTTGGCAAGAAAACATAAATTCATGACAGTCATAAGTCATAGGGGCGGTGGAGAAACTAATGACACAACTATGATCGATTTAGCAGTTGCTGTAAACTCTGGCTTTGTCAAAGTAGGACCATCAAGGGGAGAAAGAGTTGGAAAATACAATAGATTGATGGAAATAGAAGATGAGTTAGGCACTAAAGCAAAAGTTGCAGGAAAGGATTTTAAGAAGATTGTATAAAATGAACCTAAAAATCTACCTATTCAGACACGCTCAAACATATTACAACAAAAAGCATTACTTCTGCGGATGGAAAGATTCTAAACTAACTCCCTTTGGCATAAAACAAGCTAAGATAATAGCTGGGAAACTAAAAAACAAAAAAATAGATATTGCTTACCATACAAGACTTTCAAGATCAAAAGACACCTTAAAAGAAGTTCTAAAATACCACCCTGAATGTAAAAGAGTAATCACGGATGACCGGATGATTGAACGCTGTTATGGCAAACTGCAAGGCACATCTCATAAAATGTTTATGGAAAAAGAAGGAACAGACTCCTACAAAACACTTCTACACTGGCACAAAATAGACCACCTAACAGGCAAAGACAAGGCAAAATTTATACAAGAGCTCGGAAAATCAGAGTTTGATATTATCCATAGGTCCTACAATGTCCCTCCTCCAAAAGGAGAAAGCATAAAGATGGTTGAAAAAAGAGTTCTAGGCTTCATAAAAGACCTTATAAAAAAAGTGAAAAAAGAAAAGACCCATGTAGCTATCTCTGCTCACGGAAACTCAATGAGGCCATTTCGAAGATATTTTGAAAAACTTAGCATAGAAAAAATGATGAATTTAGAAAATCCTTGGGATGACTATTTTGAGTATATCATAAAAGCCTAATCATAACTCCGTAAACCTCACGGACTATTTAAAACCTCTACATTTGAGAATAGAAATATTTTTATATAAAACTCCAAATCGTATTCTACTGGTGGACACAATCATCAAAAAAATAATTTGTTCTGGCGGGATGTCATCTAGTAGTTAGTCCAAACTCTTTCTGGTTCTGTATGAGAACCAGAGAGATAGCTGTACAAAATGGTAACAATAAAACCGTTCAAAGGAATAAGGTACAACAAAGAAAAAGTTATAGACTTCAGTAAAGTAATAACTCCTCCTTACGATGTCATCAATGAAAAACAAAAACAAGAGTTCCAAGATGCATCAGAATACAATTATGTTAGACTTCTTCTAGGAAAGAACGGAGAAAACGGAGAAAAAGATTACAAAGACGTTGCAGAACTTCTAGCAGAATGGCAAAAAAACAAGATCTTAGAACAAGACGGGCAAGATTCAATCTACATTTACTCACAAACATTCCAATTAAATGGAAAGCAAGTAACAAGGATAGGGTTTAACTCATTAATAAAACTAGAACCTCACGGACAAGGGGTTCTACCTCACGAAAAAACAATGGAAAGACCATTCAAAGATAGGCTAAATTTTATCTCAGCAACAAAAGCAAACCTTGGCTGCATATTCATGCTATATGATGACAGAGAAAGAATCATCGACACATTAATCAATGAAAAAATAACTAACCTCCAGCCAGATATGGAGTTTACCGATAAAGTCAGCATCCAACATAAATTATGGAAAATCTCAGACAATGACTTCATAGAAAAAATAAAAACAGAGATGGAAAAATACCAATGCATAATCGCAGATGGCCATCACCGTTACAGATCTAATCTAGAGTACAGCAACCAAAACCCAGATTTAGAAGATGCAAAATACACCCTCTGCAGTTTTGTAAATTCATTTAATGAAGGCCTTTTAGTTCTACCGATTGACAGATTCATCCATAGCTTAAAAGAAGCAGATATCGATCATATCTTAACAAAACTAAAAGAATCTTTCGAAATAGAAGAACTAACTAGCCCAGAAGAGCTAGTGGGTAAAATAGACTCCACAGATGTAATGATTGACAAAGAAACCAACCAAAAAAACCACGTAATTGGGATGTATTCTTTCCAAAACAAGAAATCTTACTTCCTTAAGTTAAAAGATAACAACATCCTAAAGGGCATCTATCCAGACAAAACAAACATCTACCAAAGATTAGATATAAACATACTACATAAAATCGTATTCAATAACATTCTAAATATCAGCGATGAAGACCAATACCAAGGAACCAACATAGAATATACTAAATCAGACCATAGAGCTCTAGACAAACTAGACAACAACAAATACCAGCTAGCTTTCTTCTTAAATCCCCCATTACTCAGAGAAATATTCTTAACAGCACGAGCAGATGAAACAATGCCTCAGAAATCAACATTCTTCTATCCTAAAATATATTCAGGTTTAGTTATAAATAAAATTGGAGGTTAATAAAATGGCAAAATTGTTTATTCCAGGACCAACAGAAGTAAGAGAAGAGATTAGGCAAGAACTCGCAAAGCCTATGATTGGCCACAGAAGCGGAGAGTTCAAGAAACTTTTCTCAGACGTTTCTCCAAAACTACAAAAAGTACTCTACACTAATAACAGAGTATTCCTATCAACATCATCCGCATTAGGGGTCATGGAAGGCGCTATAAGGAATATTGTCAAAGAACGCTCCCTAAACTTAGTTTGTGGCAGTTTCTCAGACAGATGGGCAAAAATGGTTGGGGAGTGTGGAAAAGAAGGAGACACCATCGAAGTTGACATGGGCAAAGCAATAAAGTCTGAAATGGTCGAAGAAAAACTATCTTCAGGAAACTATGACACTCTCTGCTTAACACACAACGAAACATCTACTGGAGTGATGAATCCATTAGAAGAAATCTCGGAGATCGCAAAAAAATATCCAGACATCGTATTCATGGTAGACGCAACCTCATCAATGTCAGGTGTAAAGATAGACGTAGACAAACTAGGAATTGATGTTTGCTTAGCATCCGTACAAAAATGCTTTGCACTACCTCCTGGACTAGCAGTATTCTCATGTTCCGAAAAAGCATTAGAACGTTCAAAAGAAGTCCCAAACAGGGGCTACTACTTTGACTTCCAGCAATTCCTAAACTACTATGAAAAGCAAAACACAATATCAACACCAGCAATTCCCCATATTTACGCTTTAAACAAACAATTAGACAGAATGTTTGAAGAAGGAATAGAAAATAGGTTCAATAGACACAAAGAGATGGCAGACTTTACCAGAAAGTGGGCAATAGACAATGGTTTTTCGTTATTTCCTGAAGAAGGATACGAAAGCATAACTTTAACGTGCATCAACAACACAAAAGGAATAAATGTCGCAGACACAATAAACAAAGTCAAAGAAAAAGGAATGGAATTCGGTAATGGCTACCGTGACATCAAAGAAAAGACATTCCGTATCGGCCACATGGGAGATTTAACCTTAGATGAAGTGAGAGAGCTAACTGAGGCTATTAGCGAGGTAATAAAATGAAAATACTAATCCCAGACAAAGTAAACGATAAAGCAACTGAAATTCTAAAAACAGCAGGATTCGAAGTCGAAAACAAACCAGGAATCTCACAAGAAGAATTAATCCAAATCTGCGCAGATGCAGATGCAATGATAGTCCGTTCAGGAATAAAAATAACAAAGGAAGTCATCCAAGCTGCAAAAAAACTAAAACTAGTTGTCAGAGCAGGAGTGGGATATGATAACATTGACGCAAATGCAGCAGCAGAAGCAGGAGTCGTTGTTGAAAATACTCCATTTGGAAACACAAATGCAGCAGCTGAACATACATTAGTTCTATTGATGCTCTTAGCAAAACACATCATCCATGCTCACACCGAATTAAAAGGTGGAATATGGGACAGAAAAAAGTACAAAGCAACTGAACTAAAAGACAAAACATTAGGAATTATAGGATTAGGAAATGTTGGAAAGAAAGTTGCAAAAGTAGCATTAGCATTCGAGATGAACGTTCTAGTCCATGACCCATTCGTACTTGACGATGTTCTAACAGAACTCAAGGTAAAAAAAGCAGAACTTGAAGAAATCTTCAAAAACTCAGATTACATTACAGTTCACGTACCATTAACAGACAAAACAAAAGACATGATTTCAGACGAACAATTCGCTTCAATGAAAGAAGGAGTAAGAATCCTAAATGTAGCAAGAGGCGGAGTAATCAACGAAGACGCCCTAGAAAAAGCAATTAATTCTAGAAAAGTAGCAGCAGCAGCATTAGACGTTTACGGCCAAGAACCACCAATCTGCAAATCATTGATAGCAAACGACAGAGTTATCTGCACACCACATCTAGGCGCATCAACAAAAGAAGCCCAGATTAACGTAGCAGTTGACGCAGCAAACCAGATTGTAGAAGCTTTAAAGAACAATAAGATTGTCCACTGCGTAAATAAAGTTGAGAAATTGAAGGAATAATCGATTAAAGAAGCTTTTCAAGTGAAACACCCTTCCCCTCTTCCACAGCATTTCTGAAGATTACACTAAACTCTTTAGACTCGGGATCTACTTCTTGACCCCAATAATAACCACCCTCCAACCTTACAACTTTTAAGATTGTAGTATAGAAAGTAGGCCAGGTATTCTCTTTCCCAGTAACGGCACAAATATCAGCAGCAACTTCCTTAGAAACAGGATGATGCATAATTTGATAAAACTTACCATTTTTTTCCATGGAGGGTGTTGCATACCTTAACATTACCATTAAAGAAGATAACTTATCTAGATTTATCAATCTTATCCTTTCTTATAATTAATAACAATTAAATATTTAAAAGAATCTACAAAAAAAGAATTGATGAACTTAGACATTAAAAAACATTGGAATATTGACCAAGAATCAATAAAGGAGCTAGAAAACCAAAGCCCTTTTTCTAAATCAAAATTCTACATAATAAATGACAAATTCTTTCTGAAGGAAGAAGAAAACAATAAAGCAAAACAAAGAGAACTCAAATTCAATGAACTATTGTCAGACAACAACATCTTTATATTAAGAACTTCAAAAGAAGTAATAATCGAAAACAACCATATATACCAATTATTTGATTATCTTCCACAAACATCAGAAATAACACCACAACAACTCTCAACTGAACTTTCTAAACTAAAGAAAATCAACACCCAATCAATTAAACACCTTGACAAAGAATCAATTCAATTCACTCTAAACAACCTAAAATGCAACCTCAAATGCCACTCAGAAAAATTCCCCATAATTAAAAAAACATACGATCATTTAGAAAAAAATCTATTTCCTTTCCTAAAATACTTCAACTACAATCTCTCACATGGGGACCTTCATCCAAGAAACATCCTATCAAACAAAAACCAAATCTCAATCATTGATTGGGAATTAATAAACATCAGAGAAGAACTCTATGACTTAGCATTCTACATCGGCTGCCTAGGAATAGAAGATCCAATGAAACTAACTGACATAGAAGAACTCCTAAACACATTCACAAATTTAGCCCAACCAACAAAACTATCTGTAACCTTACTCCCAGAACTAGTCTTAGCAACAAGACTAAAGTGGCTAAACAAATGGATTCTAATAAAAACAGATCAGAACATAATTCAAATGGAAGTTGATTTGATTGAAATGATCCTAGAAAACATAGACAAACTAAGAAACTTGTGGTTAAACAATTCAAACACCGACTTCAAATACTCAAAAAACAACTGGGTCCTACAAGATTCAATGCTAGTAGAAGACATAAATAAAGCAAAAGAAAGATTAAGCAACATAAATATCTTCAACCACGAACCAAATGACCTTTCTCAGTTTGCAACTGACTTAAGATTACTAGCAATTGACCACGGCTCTAAAGACAACATCATAGAAGTAATAGAAATCTTAGAACTAATAGAAGAAAAACAACTTAATCACCAAGATAACACCCCCTTACTAATAGAAAGAGCCATAGCAATGGGAAACTCCTGTTTAGACTTCTCAAAATTCAGATTAAAGAACGCACTAGACTATACAAAACAAACAATAAAAAAAATAAAAGACCAAAACAACATCCCAGAACTAAACATCGGCTATTCATTTGTCCTAAGAAACACTTCAATAGCCTACGCAGAAATGAACCAACTAAATACAGCAATAGATAACGTTGAAGAATTAATCCAATTATCGGAAAACAACGATGACATAGAAATAAAAGGAGAACTCGGAAGAGCATTATCAAACATAATAACTACACTTCTAGAAAACAAACAAAAGCAACAAACAACCAAATACTTCAATCTCTTAGAAAAATTATACAACCAAAACAAAACATCAAGAAAAATCAACGGCGCATACCAAGTAGCAAAAGCAAATTTAGCTAAATAATCACTTCTTACCAGGATCTATCAAAAAATTACTCCCAAGAATATTCTGCCCAATCAAAATAGCATATTTCATATGAGCCCTATCTGCCAACGTAAACTCTTCCTTTATTTTCTTCCCAGCAAACTTAACCAAAGTTTCAATAACGGGCCTTAATTTATTCCCGCTTGCCGACTTAACTAACTTAGACCTTATCACAGGACCCAAGTTCAGATTAGCAGCTAAGTTAACATCAATAGAACTTTTAGTTGCACCAGTATCAATCTTAGCAACAACCTCTTTCTTATGTCCATTATTCCCAAGAACCATAACCTTCTCAGTCAAACCAATTATCTTCCTCTTATCGTAACGCATTAATCTCCCCTTTAATCGGAGGTATTTAAACCTTTCTGTGATAAATACTACCTGCCAAATCATGACCGTTAGTTTGCTACTTTTCCTTTAATCAACAAAACGTTTAAAAACACCCTCTTTCTACCATAACCTATCATGACAATAATAAGAAGCCCAATTTGTACCGTAGTAGGTCATATTGACCATGGTAAATCATCCATCCTAGATAAGATTAGAGGTACTGCTATCATTGCAGGAGAAGCAGGTAAAATTACTCAAGCAATTGGAGCATCTATTATCCCACTAAAAACAATAAGAAAACTTTGCGGAGACTTATTAGACGCACTAAAAATCAAACTTACAATTTCTGGCTTATTATTCATAGACACTCCAGGTCACGCAGCTTTCAACAACCTAAGAAAGCGTGGTGGAAACTTAGCTGACATTGCAATCATTGTAATAGACATAAACGAAGGAATAAAAGAACAAACAATTGAATGTATAGAAATTCTAAAACAATACAAAACACCATTCATCATAGCAGCAAATAAAATTGACTTAATCCCTGGATGGAAAACTAACGACCTACCTCTACTCCAAAGCCTAGAAGCACAATCTGACACAATAAAAGGAATATTCGAAAAAAAGATGTATGAAATCGTTGGAAAACTAGCAGAATTCGAATTAAACTCAGAAAGATTCGATAGAGTAGACGACTTCACAAAACAAATTGCAATTGTACCAACATCAGCAGAAACAGGAGAAGGAATCTCAGAACTTTTAATGGTAATAACAGGATTAGCACAAAGATACCTAGAAGACAACCTAGAACTTCATGAACAAGGCCCTGCAAAAGGAACAGTCCTAGAAGTAAAAGAAGACAAAGGACTAGGAAAAACAATGGATGTTATTCTTTACGATGGAATCCTAAAAAAGAACGACACAATTGTAATCGGCGGATTAAACAACGCAATCTCTACAAGAATAAAAGCGTTATTAGAACCTGCACCTCTAGCAGAAATGAGGGACAAAAAAAGCAAATTCATGCCAGTAAAAGAAGCAGTAGCAGCAACTGGCGTTAAAATATCAGCTCCAGAAATTGAAGAAGTAGTAGCAGGCATGCCATTAAGATCATGCAAAAAAGAAGATATTGAAAAAGTAAAAGAAGAGCTGCAAAAAGAAGTAGAAGAAGTATTGATAGAAACAGATGACAACGGAATAATCCTCAAAGCAGATTCATTAGGGTCCTTAGAAGCATTAACAACTTTACTTAGAGGAAAAAACATCCCAATTAGAAAAGCAACAATCGGAGAAATTACAAAAAAAGACATTGCAGAAGCAGAATCAAACTATCAAAAAGACCCATTAACATCAGTTATCTTAGGTTTTAATGTGGAAGATGCTTCCCACTTATGTGATGATTATGTAAAAGTCATAACTCACAATGTAATCTACAAATTAATTGAAGATTTTGAAAACTGGCAGCAAGCATCATTAAAAAACGCACAAGAACAAGAGTTAGAAGGCCTAGTAAAACCGTGCAAATTCCAAGTGATGAAAGGCTACGTATTCAGACAAAACAATCCAGCAGTAGTTGGAGTTGATATTTTGGCTGGAATGTTAAAAGTAGGAACTCCAATAATGAACGAACAAGGAGTAGAACTAACTGAAGTAAAAAGCATGCAAGTAGACCAGGAAAATGTAGAAAAAGCAGAAAGGGGGAAACAAGCTGCAGTTTCATTGCCAGGAGTTACAGTTGGCAGACAAATAAATGAAGACATGATCTTACTTTCATCAGTACCAGAAGAACATTTCAAAAAGATGAAAGAATTAAAGAATCTTTTATCCAACGAAGAAAAAGCAATTCTAAAGGAAATAGCAAAGATAAAAAGAAAAGAAGACCCTGTTTGGGGAATATAATGCAAAACATAAAAATCCTCAACAAAAAAGAAATAAAACAAATCCTATCATTAGTAGAACAACAATGGGGCCCTAACATAGACTTAGATTACGTTTTCTTACAAAACACAAAAAACAAGATCTACATAGTAAACAAAGACATATCTAAACTAAATCTAGACAATCTAAGAATAAATTCATTAGGCTTATACTTTGCAGAACTAAACCACAACCAATTAAGGTTAAGTTTCGAAGGCGCTCAAATAATAGGGCCAACCTCAAAGAAAAACGTCTTAGAGTTAGACGATAATGAACTCAAACAATGGCTAAAAGGAGAAGACCTAGACAAAGAAACTAAACTAAAAGGATACCAAATCATAAAAAACAAAGAAGATTTCTATGGTTGCGGTAAAGTCATAAACAACAAACTCCTAAATCATGTACCTAAAATAAGAAGAATTTCTGCAATAAACTAAATTATCTTTGACTAAATGCTTTTCTCTCTGTCCTTACATCTCCAATAATCCTCGAAACCAAATCTCCATGTTCAGATCTAATATCGCTTCTATTTACTCTTTGCTTAAAAGCAACACCATAAATGTCAACTAACATCTTCTCAACATCAGTTACCCTTGCATTGTATAATGTAACAAGAGTATCTTTCCTTCTTGTTAATGGATGAAGTACACCATCCTCGCTATTCGAACTAGTCCATCTTAATCCAGGTTTTTGCTCTTGGGCATCATAAATCACATCAAAACCACGGACTTCTCGCCCACCATCAACTTCACAACCTACGGTATACGAACCCACATCTACCCATTCTGGCATTTCGTTTTGTTCCATTTTTGTTCATCTGTAATTATAATCTTCACTCCTTGCCTTTTCGAATGCTTCCCTACCCTTTAATCATAGGAGCTTCATACCTTCCATAAGCTTCCCTAAACTTCCTTATCCCATCAAACACAACATGGCCCATAGCATAATCTTTGGCACCCCTTCTCCGATAGTGATCTTCCATCTCCTGAATCTCTCCAAAAGTTCTCACAATCAGCTCTGTTCTTAAATCAACTAATAGTTGAGGTTCATAGTGTTCTAAGAACACATCAATCCCTCTTAACACTTCAATATTCCGCTCAAACCTTTTTACTCTATCCTTAAGTTCAAGTTCATAAAGCCAATTAGTATTATCAATAGCATCAGCAGCCTTAACAATCAATGGAGCGGCAATATACAACTCCATTTCTTCGGAATCACCCACTACATTACTAACTAATCCATAATTCTCTACACCTAAACACCCTTCAACCAATTCAGACATATATTCTCCATAATCTTGTCCAACTCCTTTCATATCTCTATCCTTAGTTAACAACCTTAATTGATACAATTTTAGTTCTGCATCACTAGAATCAACAACTTCCTTTTCAAGATCATCTTCACCAACAACTACATGACTTCTTCCAAAAGTGAATATTTCTCTAACTCCTTCATATTCAGGAGGATTACGTATATCTCTAACATATTCAGCTCTCCTAACTTCATCATCAGTCCCTCCAAATAACTCTAATCTATAATCTGTTACATCTTCAATAACATCGTGCAAAAGACCCAACACTCTATGGTGTAATGGAGCACCATACGCATGAAGATTACCAGCCACCCTGGCAGGATGAACAAAACTACGTGCATCCTTCCCAACCTCTCCACCTTTCCTTTGTTTTCCGGTCCAATTATGTCTTCTCTGCGCAAAATTAAATGTTCTAATAGTTCCCTCTCCAACCGCCCATGGAATCAATATCCTATTTGCAAAATAAAAATCATCTAATCTGCCCCTACCATACCTATCAGCAAAAACTCTCTCTACGCTAACACTATCTTCTCTCAACAAACCTCGATCACTAACTTCAAGCCCATCAGTAGAAATTCTATTGTTCCTATAATGCCCCATATCTTCAAGTGTCCTCTGAGGTCCTCTAAGTCTATAAACCACTTCTGTAGCAACACTTCTTCTATTAACTCTTCTTCCCGTCCTCACAATATCAAAAACTAGTCTCTGCGCATCAGATTCACTCTCCAACATCCCAGGAAGTCTACATCTCTTAATACGTTCTTCTAATTTACCGATATCATGTTCAGCCCCATTAATTGGCTCTTTGTCGTCGTCCATAGCCATAAGATAACCTTTCGCGTTTTAAATAGTTTTCCAAACAATCATTACTAAAAAGTAACTAACTACATTATTGGAAACTAACCTTCATTTCAACGTTCCCTTTCAATCCATCAACAAATCCCCTATCTAAATCTCTAGCCCCTTTATCACTTCTAATCCCTAAGGTTCTCTTAGAATTAAACTCAGATTTCCTAATAACAATCTCTTCAGAATCATCAAAGTCAGGATTAATCTGAGCACTTATCACTTCTTCCTTATTCTTCATTTTTATCGTTATTTTCAACGATTTATCATTATTTTTTATTTTATTTTCAATGAATTTTTTTAGTAATGGCAGTTCAAAATCAGCCCTGACCCCAACTATACAATCGCCATTTAAAGTTAACTCTTTATCCTTAGTAAACTCAATAGTTGTCTTATGATTACTTAATATATTAGAATGTCCAAATGCAGAAAATTCATACATTTTACTAAACAATATCTTCAATTGGTTTCTTGCTCTTCTTCTGAGATTCCTTAGCCATTTTCTCAAGATCTACGCCCAATTCCTTCAAAGCCTTAACATGCATCTGCATTAACTGCTCTACAACCTGAAGAATCTTAGCCATTTCCTGCCTTTCTTTAGCCAAAGTACTCAAAGCACCTTTATGAAAGCCAATCTGTTCGTCTTTATTTACTTTTTTTGTCATTTTAACTTAGATTCTTTCCCCTATATTTAAAACTTCCTTAAGAAGACTTATGCCCCTGTTCCATATACCCTAAATGTTTAGGTGGCCTTAATTGTTCTTCTGTAGGTTCAATACCAATCATCTTACAAACGTCAATAAATACTTCCCGTTGTTGAACATACCCCGTTAACATACTCAAAGCCTCATCGTAAGAAACCCATTGATAGTCACTATGCTCACCTTCAGCTGTTGCTATATCTACTTGAGAACCAACAGGCGCACGTACTGCATAAGTTACTAAGTCAATATGTATCGGATTACCACTTTTTTCAGTATCAAATCCAATGTAGTGTCTCGTATCTTCAATAATCTCTAGATGCCTCAATCCTTGAGCTTCTTCTCTAGTCTCTCTTATCGCTGCCTCAATATCACTCTCCCCTTCTTCTATACCTCCACCAGGACTCTCCCAAAATCCTTTCCTAGCTCTAAGTAATAAGAATCTATAATCTCCATTATTTTCATCGTATACTATTGCCCTTACATTATTTCTTGTTTTCATACGCTAAAGGACCCATAGGCATTATATAAATCTTATGGTAGTAACAACACCAAAAACTCATTCAACAATCTTTATAAATCAAACTACAACCCATTTCATAAGGGGTAGTATGGATAAAACAAATTTCCTTGATATTATAAACGAGCCAAAAGACTTAAGGCTATTAAACAAAGTACAATTAAAGTACTTAGCAAACGAACTAAGGCAATACATAATTAACACAGTTTCTAAAACAGGCGGACATCTAGCACCATCTTTAGGAGTAGTAGAGCTAACAATAGCGCTACATTACGTTTTCAACTCTCCAACTGACAGAATTGTATGGGACGTAGGTCACCAGTCTTATCCTCACAAACTTCTAACAGGCAGAAAAGACATTTTTAGCACATTAAGACAATATAAGGGAATGTCAGGCTTCCCAAAAACAGAAGAATCTGATCATGACGCATTCAATACTGGACATTCCTCAACTTCAATCTCAGCAGCGCTAGGGATAGCCAAAGCAAGAGACCTAAAAGAGGAAGATCATAAAGTCATAGCTGTAATAGGGGACGGAGCAATGACTGGCGGATTAGCCTTTGAAGGACTTAATCATGCAGGATCTTCAAAAACAAATCTTATAGTTATCCTAAATGACAACAAGATGTCCATCTCCCCAAATGTTGGAGCTCTCTCATCATACCTAGGTAAAATGGTTACTAATCCTAAGTACCATGAAATAAGAAAAAAACTAGAACATTCACTAAGAAGAGTTCCAAGAATTGGTTCAAAGGCAGCTGAAAAAGCAATGAATTTAGAAGATACCTTACGAGCATTATCAAATCCAGGAATGTTGTTCAAAGAACTCGGTTTTAGCTACTTCGGCCCAATTGATGGACATAACCTTGATGACCTAATCAAAGCACTTCACAACATAAAGCTAATAGAAGGCCCAATCCTTCTACATATACACACAAAAAAAGGAAAAGGCTACTCTCATGCAGAAAACAATAAAACAAAGTTCCATGGAATAAGTCCTTTCAATATAGACGATGGAGAAAAGGTAAAATGCGCAAATGCTCCAACTTACACCGAAATATTCTCAAAAACAATCGTAAAGTTAGCCCAAGAAAACGAAAAAATAACTGCAATAACAGCAGCAATGGCACCAGGAACTGGACTCGATGATTTCTCAAAACAATTCCCAGAAAGATTCTTCGATGTAGGCATAGCAGAACAGCATGCAGTTACTTTTGCAGCAGGATTAGCAATAAACGGATTCAAACCAATCTGCGCAATCTACTCAACTTTCCTACAAAGAGCATTCGATCAAATCATACATGATGTTTGCCTACAAAAACTTCCAGTCATCTTCGCAATTGACCGTGCAGGCTTAGTTGGAGAAGACGGACCAACACATCACGGACCATTTGACATCTCATTCCTAAGACACATTCCTAACCTAGTAATTATGGCACCAAAAGACGAAAACGAATTCCAACACATGTTAAAAACAGCAGAGCAACATAACGGCCCAGTTGCAATAAGATACCCAAGAGCTTGTGGGTTAGGAATAGAATTAGATGAAAAACTAACCTCATTACCAATGGGAAAAGCAGAGATAATTGAGGAAGGAAAAGATGTTTTAATCCTAGCAATCGGAACGTGCGTTCAAAAATCAATAGAAGCAGCAGAAGAACTAGAAAAAAACAATATCAAACCAACAATAGTAAACGCAAGATTCGCAAAACCTCTAGACGAACAATTAATAATTAAATTAGCAAACAAAATCCCAAATATCCTAACAGTAGAAGAAAACACCCTAGAAGGCGGCTTCGGCTCATCAATATTAGAAATTCTAGAGAAGAACAACATCAAAGCAAACGTCGAAAGAATAGGGGTCCCAGATAAGTTCGTCGAAGCAGGACCAATCGACGTTTTAAAGAAAAGTATAGGCCTAACAAAAGAGAATATTGCAAAAGTTGCAACTAAATTAGTAAAAAAATGATAAGAAAGCCAACCAAAGAGATTAAAATCGGTAACGTAACCATCGGCAACAATAATCCTATCGCCATCCAATCGATGACAAACACATTAACTAAGGATGTAACTGCCACAATTAACCAAATCAAAGAACTCCAAGAATTAGGCTGCGAAATAGTAAGAGTTTCTGTACCAGACCAAGAATCAGTCAACGCCTTAAAAGAAATAAAACAAAACATAAACATACCGTTAGTAGCAGATATTCATTTCGACGCAAAACTAGCAATTGAAGCAGCAAAATACGCAGACAAACTAAGAATCAATCCAGGAAACATCGGTAATGAAGAAAAAATTAAGCAAGTTATCAACGCAGCAAAAGAAAACAACATCCCAATCAGAATTGGAGTTAACCTAGGCTCATTAGAAAAAGACCTAGAAAAAGAATACGGCTTAACACCAAAAGCAATGCTAGAATCAGTTAAAAGACAAATAGCAATCTTCGAAAAAAACGATTTCCATAACATCGTAGTAGCACTAAAAACGTCAGACATCAAAAAAACAATTGAAGTCAACAGAATGTTCGCAAAAGAATACGACTACCCTATACATCTAGGAATAACAGAAGCAGGCTCTGGGTTCTCAGGCACAATAAAATCATCAATTGGAATTGGAACATTACTACAAGATGGAATCGGAGACACAATCAGAGTTTCACTATCAGCCCAACCAAACGAAGAAGTAAAAGTAGCAAAACAAATATTATCTTCATTAAAGATAAGAAAGTTCGGTGTAGAAATAACCTCTTGCCCAACCTGCGCAAGAGCAAACCTTGACGTAATCCAAACAACAAAAGAATTAGAAAAACTAACCGAAAAAAGTAAAACTCCAATCAGCATAGCAGTAATGGGCTGCGCAGTAAACGGACCAGGCGAAGCAAAAGAAGCCGATATTGGCGTAGTCGGGGGAATTGACGAATGCCTACTCTACAAAAAAGGAGAGATAATAAGAAAAATAAAAAAAGAAGATATTTCTAAAGTTTTATTGGATGAGATTGAAGGAAGATGAAGGCAAGAATAATCCCAATGCCGCCGAGGGGGAGCGTAGGTGAAGATTACACTCAAGTTGGTGGTCCACCTTATTTATTATTTGAAGGCGAAGCTGAAGGATATGATATAGTTCTTGGTTATAGGATCATTCCCGGAGACTCACAGCAGGTTGCACACAGAGTCCAATCTGCAGATCTTAGATTAGAGACCGATATCAGAGCAATACCTACAGGAGACATTTCAATCGCAGCAGAATATGAAAGCGAGAGTACTGGTGATTTAGTAGAAGCAGTAATTAGGGAGTCTAGAAACTTTGCTAAATTAGGAAATGCTGACTACTATTTTGTTGATTTGACTAGTCCAGGAATTATAACTTCACCCGTGCCACCATTCCGAGGGAGACCATATGTTGTTGTTAGACCTTTATTATTTAGAGGGATATAATAACTATTCCTTGTTCTTATCCTAACAACACATTTATAAACAAATTCTTTAGATTAATTACCTATGTACGAAATACTAAAACTATCATTAATCTTAATAGTAATGATAATTATTATAGCTAGAAAGCTAGACCTAATCTACGCCATCTTATCAGGAATCATACTAACAGGATTCTTATTCAACCACTCGAGAGGATTCATACCTGACTTCACAGAAACAATAACTGACTTCAAAGTAATCAATATCCTAATTGTCTTCTACTTCGTATTCTACCTAAGTAACCTACTCACAGACGCAGGAATCTTAAAAAAAATGCTAGCATCATTAGAAAAGTTCATCAAAGACATACGTTTCGTAATAATCTCATTACCTTTGATGATAGGTATTGTTCCAGCACCATCCGGAGCAATGCTCTCAGCACCCTTTGTCAACGAATTAGGGGACAGAGTAAAATTATCACCAACTAGAAAATTAATAATCAACTATTGGTATAGGCATGTAACAGAATACCTAAATCCAATCTATCCAGGACCAATTATCTTAACTGCCCTATTAGGAATTACCTTCACCCAATTATTCACATTAAACATACCTATAATGTTGTTCGTAATAATCCTAGGATTCTTCATGTTTGTCATAAACATAAAATCAACCGAAAAAAACGATGAAAAACCAACAAAGAATGACCTTAAAAACATACTAAATGGAATACTTCCGATCTTCATAGCAATCCTACTACCAATAATCTTCAAGATAAATATTTCAATATCATTAATAGTTGCAATCCTCCTAATAATTGTAGTAAACAAATTAAACATCCAAACGCTAAAGCCAGTCTTCAAAAAAGCATTCAAACCAAATATTTTAGTCTTAATATTCCTGATAATGTACTTCAAAGTTATCTTAGAAAACTCAAAAGCAGTTGAATTAGTCTCAAATCAATTCATAACATTAGGATTCCCACCAATCTTCTTAATAATCTTACTACCTTTGGTTGTAGGTTTCATGACTGGAATGACAATAGCTTATGTTGGACTAGCCTTCCCCTTACTAATACCACTTATGCAAACTCCAACAGGACTAAATATGTCATTTGTCATGCTCGCCTATGTAGCAGGATTCGTAGGCGTATTAGCAACACCAACTCACTTATGTTTCTCAGTAACGAAAGAATACTTCAAGGCCCCATACACAAAACTCTACAAAAAACTATTACCTGCATTAACACTTCTACTAACATTCGCAATAATTCTAGCTCTATTCGGTTGGAGCGGGTTCTAGAACACCACTATAAAGTGATAACAAACCAAAAGCTTTATATACTAGTAATTGAGTCTTACTTACTGATATGTTACAAAATCAATTTGCAGATCCAAGATATACAGGTTTAGATACTTTTCTAGCTGGCGATACATTTGCAGGCATAGAAAGCGCTTATTCTCCAGACACTGCACATCATGTTCAAAGAATGACTGCACAGTTTTACAAAGTACTGGGTCGAAATCCCGCTAAAGAAGCTGAAATTCCATCAAGAGTAGCAGCAGCTGAAGCAATTGTAGAACAATTAACAACAGATGAAGTAGTAAATTCAATTGATAAGTGGAGACAACTAATCTATAGCTGTACTGATGCACCAGATTTTATGCCAGATGATCTTCCTTCATGGGTAACCCCTGACGAATATCCAGGAGACCTCACTTCAGGTATACTAGCTTATTTTATAAGACCTAGTGAAGCTTTAGCCGAATCTGCTCATTTAGATGAGGCATACGATATTGTTGATAAGTTACCTGACTTCATGAAACCTAGGACAGTTAGAGCAATTACAAGAGCAGGACAATCGCCATCTACTCATCTAGTAGGAAGAAATACTTTTGGATTACCCTCAGCAAAATATGCTCATGACATTGCAGAAAATGTTTACGCAACAGAAGAGCTAGCTGAACTTACCGAAGTTTATACTCGTTTCCTTAGAAATCCAGATAATACGCAAGTTGAGAATCTAGCAAGAATAGTATTAAACCCACTCCACGCAAAAGTAGAGGCAGATTATAGGAAAACACCTTACCATTCACCAGAACATTGGCAGGGATTAAGAAATTATGCATCTGCTATGGCACAACCCGAGGGAAGAACAAATGTTGGTTTAAATATTGCTAATAAACTTGCAAGAACTGGTTTAAAAGAATCTGGAATGCAAAGTATCATGGATTATGCCCAACAAAAACAAGTTGGTAGAGATCAACTAAGAGGGCAAGTTGCAAAGCTCTCAAGAAAATTACGTGACGGTACTACGCCACAACCACAAACCTTAGGTGATTTTAATCAATTACTAATGTCTTAAATTTCTAACATCGTGGATACCTTAAAATCTTTGAAAACTAATTCTAGCTATATTCGGTTGGAGTGGATTTTAACAACAAAATATTTATATCATCTAATCACAAAAGAAAGGTATGGTACTACTAAAATCTATAACTAAACTGAATAAAGGAGAATCCGCGCCAGACTTCTCATTAGAGAACATTGATGATACAGTTACAAACCTATCTGACTTCAAAGGAAAAGCAGTTGTAATCATATTCATGTGCAATCACTGCCCCTATGTCAAACCAAAACTGCAGGAGATAGCTGATATTGATAATGACTATGAAGATGTCGTAGTCATTGGCATAAACTCAAATGACCCAACTAACTATGAAGAAGACAATTTCGAAAACATGAAAATTATAGCTAAACAATTTGGTTATAAACATTATCTAGTTGACGAAACTCAAGAAGTAGCAAAAAGCTATGGTGCAACTTGTACTCCAGACCCTTTCATTTTTGATAAAGATCATAAATTAGTATTTCACGGAAGAATAAATGATTCTATGGAACCAACTGACCCAATAACTGAAAAAACAATGAGAAATGTCTTAGATAAACTGTTAGCTGGAGAAGAAATCACTGAATGGTTCTTACCTAGTCTTGGTTGCAGTATTAAGTGGAAGAATTAAAGTCCAACTGATCATCCTGGACATAATTAAGATTCTGTTTCAACGATATTTCCGCTTTCGTTAATTCTTTTGCAAGATATGCTAAATGTTGATTTTTCAATTTTATATGTTTAATAACAGTATTATACACAGAAGGCACATCATGACCTTTAAACAAATATTCAATCACATTATCCTTCTTACAAAATCCTGCTTCTATCTGATTCTCATTAATTCTAATCAGAAAATAT
Organism: uncultured Methanosarcinales archaeon; assembly: GCA_964566535.1. GTDB lineage: Archaea > Nanobdellota > Nanobdellia > Woesearchaeales > CAZOXR01 > CAZMIO01. The sequence continues at coordinate 112,743 of CAZMIO010000003.1, forward strand.
CCATGGTCCATGTCAAATTCTTTATCAGAGTCAAACGTACATTCAATTATCTTACAATCCTCACTTAAAGTCGGTTTTGTCATTATATTGGTTATCTATTATCACTATATAAATTTTAGGGTTACCTTTAAAAACTAATTCTTACTCCCTATCTACAGCATGAAAACACTATCAATATTAGGCTCAACAGGATCAATAGGAACACAAACACTAGAGTTAGTTAGAAACAATCCTAATGAATTCAAAGTCCTAGGCTTAACTGTAAACAAAAACATCGAACTTCTAAAACAACAAATAGACGAATTCAATCCAGTTTCAGTTGCAGTAATGGACGAACAAAAAGCAGACGAACTAAAAGTTGACATCCCAGTCTACAAAGGATTAGAAGGAATAAACAAAATTGCAACATTACAAGAATCAAACACAATCATAAACTCCCTTGTAGGATCAATAGGAGTAATTCCAACAATAAAAGCAATTAAAGAAAAAAAGAACATTGCTTTAGCAAACAAAGAAACATTAGTAACAGCAGGAGACATAGTAATGGAAGAAGTAAGAAAACATCAAGTAAACTTAATGCCAATTGATTCTGAACATTCTGCAATATTTCAATGCCTAAACGGAGAAAAAATAAACGAACTAAAAAAAATAATCATAACTTGCTCAGGCGGAGCATTCAAAAACAAAACAGAAGAAGAACTAAAAACAGTAACAGCAAAAGACGCTTTAAAACACCCTACCTGGAACATGGGTGCAAAGATAACGATTGACTCAGCAACTCTAATGAACAAAGGCTTTGAAGTTATTGAAGCACATCACTTATACAACATTCCTTACGAACAAATTGAAGTTATCATACATCCAGAGTCAATCATCCATTCATTAGTTGAATTCCAAGACACCTCAATCATAGCACAATTAGGATACCCAGATATGAAAATACCTATCCAATACGCATTAACATATCCAAAGAGAATAAAGAACAACTTAAAATCCCTAAACCTCAACGAATTAAAGCAATTAAACTTCAAAACCCCTAACCATCAATTATTCCCATGCCTAAATTACGCTTACGAAGCAGGAAAAACAAAAGGAACCTTACCAGCAGTACTAAACGCAGCAAACGAAGTTGCAGTACAACAATTCTTAGAAAATAAAATATCTTTCCTAGACATCGCAAAAACAATAAAACAAGCCCTAGACTCACATAATATAATCAAAAACCCAGACTTAGCTGAAATCTTAGAAGTTGATAAGCAAACAAGAGAAAACGCTTCACTCAAAAGCTAATCTCCTTCTCGACCTATATTCAATAACAATTAACCTTATATATACCATAACCCCTTAATTTACTTACAATGGTAGAAACATTTAAGTGCGATTGCGGCAATGTATGTACCTTAGAGGACGGAGAAGAACAGACAGAACACTTCGGAGATGGTGACATGAACAATGTAGGCATCATCTCAAAATGCAAATGTTGCAATAAGATACTAAATTAACGATGGAAGACAAGAAGCTAGTCTGTAAGGAAGACAAAGAAGGTAAACTTCACTGTACAGAACAAAAAGTACACAAATTCATAGATGATAAGCTATTAGGGATGCTAGATGTAGTTCTACACATCCTTCTATTCATTTTAATTGTAGCTTTGTTGGTAGCAATACTATTCGAGCTAAAAACATTATTCTTCGTACACCTATTCAATGCAAGCGTAAATGTAATTATAGACCACATCTTATTCGCATTCATTTTAGTAGAGTTATTCACAATTCTTTACTCTTACCTAAAGAAACACTACATAAAAGTTGAACGTGTAGTAGAAGTAGGAATAATCTCATTAGTAAGAGACCTAATATTCCGAATCCCAGACATAGAAACAGGTAAAATCTACGCAATCGCAGTAACCTTATTAGTTTTAGGCGCAATATTCTTTGTAGAAAAGCACTTCTCAAAAGATAGGAATAATTAACACTAATTCTTGTTTAACCTAAGAACATTAAACCAAAAAAGTTATAACTAAATCCTCATTTCTTAACCGGATATGGCAGTCATATCTTCAGAACAATATCAAGCAAGACTTCTAGCTACCTTGGCACATTTACAAGATTCGGATATAAAAGATCAAATAGGCCCTAAATTAGGAGGGCGGGGAGGTACAGCTTTTTATCCTATGGGTGATGTACAATTGCCTGGAGAGGATCCATTATACTTAGGTCTTAAATTAAGAAGTAATTCTGAAGAAGAAATCGCAAAAGAATTACAACTCTTTGAATTCTTGTACACCTTAGGCTGCCCAGTACCTTATTTAAGTGTTGTTGTAACCAATGGGGAAGATGTAGGAATATTAACAGAAGACCTTACACGTAATGGGGAACTAGACTTAACAGAGATTATCCTACCTCACTTTATCCCTGACTCATTGGACAACTGTGCAGAACTAAGGGAACAATACGGAGGTTCTTGTATGGATATAAACCAAACAGGCATTACAGCTTATGGAAAATCTTACTTCGTTGCTCATGAACCATACACAACAGGGATAGGAAGAGGCTGTTTTCTTGATATAGAACATTTTGAATTCCCACCAGACATAAAAGAACTAGAACAACAAGTAAAACAAGAAGCACCAAAGTATCTCAGAGAACCATTATTATTAAGGGTATAATATTTTAGAAAATCAAAGCAGCTCAACAATTCCAGAAGGCAACTTAGCAACCTTAACACCAGCTTCCTCAAAAGCTTTAATCTTAGATTCAGCAGTTCCAGAATCACCAGAAATAATAGCACCTGCATGACCCATCCTCTTTCCTTTAGGCGCAGTAATTCCAGCAATGTAAGCTACAACCTTCTTAGTAACGTTCTTCTTAATAAACTCAGCAGCTTTTTCTTCCTGGTCTCCACCAATCTCACCAAGTAAAACAATCTTCTCAGTATCCTTATCCTTTTCAAACAACTTCAAAACATCAATAAAGTTAGTTCCAATTATAGCATCCCCACCAATTCCAATACAAGTACTTTGTCCTATACCTTTACGCGTTAACTCATTAATAACTTCATAAGTAAGTGTACCAGACCGAGAAACAACACCAACATTACCTTCTAAAAAGATATGATTTGGCATTATCCCAATCTTAGACTGCCCAGGAGATATCATCCCAGGACAATTAGGACCAACAACAATCTTACCTTTATCCCGAGCAACATCCATAACCTTAATCACATCATGAATTGGAGTATCTTCTGTAATAAAGACAACATTCAAACCATTTGAAAGTGCATCAATTGCAGCATCTTTAGCAAACTTTGCAGGAACAAACAAAACTGAAAAATCTGCCGAATGTTCAGCAACAGCCTCCGCCATTGAATTATAAACAGGAACTCCATGAACTTCCTGACCACCTTTCCCAGGAGTCACTCCAGCAACTACTTGAGTCCCGTAATCAATCATCCTCCGAGTATGAAAACTACCTTGCGTTCCAGTTATACCTTGAACAATTACTTTAGTATTTTTATCAATCAATATGCTCATTTATTTCACCAACGAAACTATCTTCTCTGCACATTCTCCCATCGTAGCTAATGTATCTATCTTATTCTCAGTAAGTATCTTCTGACCTTCAGCCTCATTAGTACCAATTAACCTTACAACCATAGGAATCTTAATCTCATTCTTAGATATATAATCAACTAAACCTTGAGCAATATTATCACACCTTGTAATCCCGCCAAAAATATTAATAAATATCCCTTTTGGATCCTTCTTCATACAAATTTCCAAACTCTTCTCCATCTTCTCTACAGATGCTCCACCACCAACATCTAAAAAGTTAGCAGGCTTTCCACCATAATGACCGATTGCATCAAGTGTTGCCATAACCAACCCAGCGCCATTCCCAATTATCGCAATATTTCCATCAAGCTCAACATATGCAACTCCAGCTTTATTAGCTTCCTTCTCTATAGGGGTCAATTCACTCTCTTTCTGAGAAGTAAACTCAGGGTGCCTAAATAAAGCATTATCATCAATTATAACTTTAGAATCTGCAGCAACTAAACCTTTAGGAGTTATCGCAAGAGGATTAATCTCAACTAGTTCAGCATCACTCTCAACCATACTCTTAGCTAATTTCTCAACAATCTCAACCAATTCAGTAGCATGTTCAAAACCTTTCAACTTCTCCATCAAACTTCCAGGAGAAAACTCACTCATTGGCATCTTAATTACTTTGGAAGGAGAGGTCTTTGCAAGCTCCTCAATATCAACTCCTCCTTCAAGAGATACTATCAGTGTCAAGCCCTTCTCAACTCTGTTAACCACAATAGAAACATAAAGCTCTCCAAGAAAATCTAACTTTTCACATACTAAAATCTGATCAACCTTTTCTCCTTTCAGATCCATACCAAGAATTGACTTAGCAACATCCTCAATATCCTCTTTAGTTGCAAACTTAACCCCGCCAGATTTACCTCTACCACCGACCAAAACCTGAGCCTTAATCACATACTCAGAACTATCTAACTCACTCAACTTACCTTGGATCTCATCAACAGAATTAACTGGAAAACCTTCCTGGATCCTAATTCCGTTCTTCTTGAAAATCGCCTTACCTTGATATTCTTTCAGTTTCATAAAGCATCCCTAAAACTAAACCCATATTTTATTGCCTGTACATTCTTATCCACAAACTTAGGCGGAAGAACATCTTCAATATTTATAAGCATTATGTTTATCCCCAAATACTTCAGTATTTTCCCCAAAGCAATCATATTAACAAAAACCTTATTCCCGAACTTAGAAACCGCATCTTCCTTAAATCCAAACTGATCCCTATTTTTACATTGAACAGCACAATCAATACATTTTTTACCACAGATTGTATCGTCAATTATCAATTCCTTAGCTGGAAACCACTGTCTTGTCCTTGCAAACTTCAACAACAAATCAGCTTCATCAATTATCGGATTCTCAATCTTATTCTCAGAAAATATCAAATCAGCAGAAATATTACCGCTCCTAACTGCAGAGTCATACTCCATATTCAAAGAAACCTCATTACCAAGCTGAGATAATATATGTGCAAGCGAAAATGACAACAGCTTTATCCCCTGACCAGCTTCTCCAACAATCTTAATCCTCCTTTCTTTCTCCGCATTCTCATAATCTCCAATGTGTTTGATCAGCTTCTGTATCTCTATTCCAAACATACTCTTCTTTAGTAAAACACCTTTCTCAAAACCAAACTTAGATATATTCTCAATAAACTTATTCTTTGAGTAAGCATACATTACAATCTTATAACAACCAGTCTCAATCAACTTCTTCTCCAAATGCTCCATAAGCTTCCTAATGTAACCTTTACCTCTATGTTCCTTACTATTATATACCCAGTAAATTGTAAAAACATTAAACAGCAACCATCCAAATAAGAACGCAACGACTTCCCCATTCTCTTCAACAACATAAAATGCCGCCTGTTTATCCTTCATTAACTCAGCAAGACCATCACCAGTAAAATTAGCTTTCAAAGCCTTACGAATCTTATCAGGCTCTTTATCGTAAGTCTCATCAATAACATTCTCCATCAGCTTACCGACAGCTTCAGCATCCTTCTTCTCAATCTTCCTAATTTCCATTTTTCACAATACCTAACTCACCATCCTTTAACAACCCAGTTGGATTTAGATTAATCTTATAATCATCCTTAACCTTTTCCAACATTTCATAACCATTCTTAAATCCTAATCTTCTTCCATTATTCTCAATACAATTAGAAATAACATCAATAAAAGCAAAACCATCCCATTCAATCGCTTCCTTCATACATTTCTTAAGATGCTCTATCTGATAAACTGAACATCGAGCATAAAAGTGATTCTTATTAGAAGTTATTATCCCTTGGATATTCAAAGGACTAAATGTATTACCTAACGGACTAGTCAACGTCTTAATCCCCTCAGGTGTAGTCGGAGCCATCTGCCCCCCAGTCATACCATAAATCTCATTATTAATACAAATAACTGTAATATTCACATCTCTCCTAGAAGTATGTAGTAAATGATTCCCACCAATTCCAGTCAAATCTCCATCACCACTAAAAACAACAACATTTAATTTCTCATTCCCCCCCTTAATTCCTTCAGCAAACGAAAGTGCCCTTCCATGAGTTCCATGTACACTATCTATATTGTAATATCCTGCAGCCCTTCCGCTGCACCCAATACCTGAAACAATAGCCAACTCCTCTTTCTTAAGCCCCATAGACTCAAAAGTAAAAGCTAACTGCTTAAACACAGTCCCAATCGAACATCCAGGACACCATGTTGTAGGCATTCTATCCCATTTGATATAATCTTTATAGTTCATTTTAATTTCTCTTTGATATCTTTAAGCTTAATCTCTCCACCTAATACTGCAATACCTTCAACCTCTCTCTTCAACACCTTCTCAACCTCCCCTTTGTACTGACCATCGTTCATCTCAATTACCACAATCCGTTTATACTTCTCACATACTTTCTTAAGTTCAGAATCAAGCATAGGAAATATCCTAATAGGCCTAAAGATAGAATATTCTTTCTTAAGCGGCAAGATTACTCTAGACGCAATACCAAAAGAAATCAGCAAAGTATCAGAATCCTTATTCTCAAGGTACTCATAAAAATTATACTTCTTAGCAACGTCATTAATCCTCTTCTTATAGTCAGCATACCACTTTCTGTAATAAACAGGATCCTTGGTATGGGGGATTCCGTCCTTAGATAACAAACCAGTAAAATGCCTAGTACCCGAACCAAGCGGTTTCATCTCCCTAGGCTTAACCTTAATATCAACACCCTCAACATCAACAGTCTCAGACAAATGTCCTAAAAAACCATCTAATAATAAAATCACAGGACTTCTTGATTCTTCAGCAGCATTAAAAGCCTCAATTGAATACTTATAGCACTCTTCAACAGAGTTCGGATAAAAAACAATTGGATTGTAATCTCCATGACTTCCATACTTAGTCTGTAAAATATCTCCCTGTGAAGGCAGCGTAGGCATACCGGTACTCGGGCCAACTCTTTGTACATTTACTACTACCAGCGGAACTTCCATCATATGTGCTAACCCAATTGACTCTTGCTTAAGTGAAATCCCAGGACCAGATGAACTAGTCATAGACTTCCTACCAGCCAAACTTGCACCAATTACAATATTAATCGCAGCAATCTCATCCTCTGCATGTACAAATCCAATCTCTTCACTTTTCTTCGCAAGAATATGCATAATCTCAGAAGCAGGAGTAATGGGATAAGCTGCAAAAAAACTCATACCTGCCTTCATTGCTCCAATCGCAACAGCCTCATTACCCATCATTAACTTCTTCATTTTTTTGGCGCAACCTCAATCGAAAAGTCAGGGCAATACTTCATGCAAAGCTGACATTGAATACATTTATTTAAAGAAATCATCTCATCTTCCTTAAACTCAAGATTCTTAACAGGGCAGATATTAATACAGATAAAGCAGTGCTTACAATAATCTCCGCACCATGTCAATACATTATCCAGTTTCTTCCTTTCTTTCTCTTCAACCATTAAAAAGAAGGTGCATCATCTATATATAAATTTAATGTTTGGATAATTACAAAATCCCACCAAAACAACCATAACCTTTTTAAACTAACTAACAATCCAACACACCATAAACACTTATACTATATACTACTAAATACATACAAAATGGACATTAGGAACATACAAAAAACAGGCAACATGCACTATGTTTACCTGCCAACAAGTTGGTGTAAAAAATACAATATCAGTTCAGATTCTAAAGTAGGCTTAACCACAAATAGTGATGGTTCAATCTCAATCTCACAGCAAACTAAAGAAGTAGAAGGCAAAATATTAAACCTAACTCTATCAGAAGCAACATCTGATATCTTAATAAAACTGATCATGGCATGCTACATCAACCCAATAAAATCATTCAAAATCAAATTCGAAAAAAAAGTAGACCTAGCAAAAATCTTAGGACAAAAGAAATCAATCAGCGCATTAGAATTCGTTGAGCTCGACGGAAACCACATAACTCATGAATCATCAATATTTGTTAAGGACACTCATTCTCTGTTAAAAACAATGGTAAAAAAGATTAAAAACCTAATTGGCGTAATGATCAACCATTATGACAGAGAAATCATCGAAAAATATGAAGAAGAAATTGACAGAAGTAAACTGTTCATTACAAAATCAGTTACTGGCTCGTTAGTCTTAAACGAACCAACAAAACTAAAGACCATTGAACTACATTACATAGCTTTACTAACTTACGACCTTGAAAGGATGGTAGACTCTCTTATACTTGTAGACCCAAAAGAAAAAGATTTACTAAAAAAGACATTATCAGTAATCGATACAATCTCAAATATTCTTGAAGAGCTAGACCAACTTACATTCACTAAAGTAATAGCATTAGAAAAGAAAATCTCATTGATTAAAACCCCAGTCGTCGAGAATTTAAAAACTTACGGTCAAAGAAGGATAAAAAGACACTTCTCAAACATCTCTGTAGTGCTGTTTGACTGGGCAATTACAAAGGAGGTAGAGAAAACTAAATAGTATACATAAAGTATAGACTATAACGTTTTAAATACATAAATTTCTTATTTGATAGGGGGGAGTAAAAATGTTTGAAATACTAAAAGACCTAAAAAAAGCAGAAGAAGAATCAAAGGATATACTAATTGATGCAAAAGAAAAAGCAGATCTTTCTATAAAGAACGCTAAAGAAAAAGGAAAAGAAAACCTAGCGAAGCTTGCTGAAAAGTTCAACAAGCAAAAAGAAGAACAATTAGAAACCACAAAAACAGAACTAGAAACAGAAACAAACGACATCGAAGACAAAGGAAAAAAAGACATTGCAGAGTTAAAAAAGAACTCTACATCAAATAAAACAACAGCAATAGACGAAACAAAAAAAGCAATACTAAAATAAAAAATGTTCAGATCGCACGATATGAAGAAGGTAGTGATTTTTGCTCTTAATAATCACAGAGACACTATCCTTTCAAAGATACAAAAACTAGGTTTAATGCAGCCTGTTGACCTCAAAAAAAGCGAAGTCAAAGAGCTAAACAAACCATTAGATAATTCTAACTTAAGGAAAATATCAGATTCCCTCCTAAGAATCTCAAGGTTAGTTAACATATTAAAAATTCCCCCTAAGAAACCCTCATTTGTCCAATCAATTCTTGGACTAGACTTATTAGATAAAAAACCAGTCCAGCATCAAAATTACACTAAAGTACTACAAGAATCGGAATCATTTCTAAATAAACACGAAAAAGAATTAATCAATCTAGAAGACGACCACTCAAAACTCCTGGAAAGAGAAGAAGAACTTGGTGGGTTTCATGTAATTGTAGAACTATTTGGTCAGCACAACATCCCCTTAGAACTCCTAGCATCAACTGAAAAGATCTCAATCGTAACTGGACGTGTCTCAAATGAACACAAGCAAAAACTAGAGCAGGAATTAAACGAAAAATTAAACTCAGAAGTCCATATCATCACAAAAGAACAAGATAAGAAAGAATCAATCATAACTGTAGTCTCATTAAAAGAAAAACTTCCAGACTTAAACTTCTTAATGAAGAAATATAACGTTTCACAATTCACGATTCCAGAATGGGGAATAAAAAAGGACCCTAAGAACTATGTTGAAACAGAACTCAAGAGTGTTGAGCTAAAAAAGGAAGAGATTATGGGCAAAATAAGCAAATATGCCTCTAACACATTTGAAGGAGCAGTAATCCTAAGAGAAGAACTAGAAATTCTAAAACACCGTTACGAGACAATACATTCTATGCTCGACTCAGAAAAATTCTTCGTACTTCAAGGATGGATTCTAGCAAACAAACTAAAACATTTCGAAACTGAACTAAAGACATCAGTAAACGAAAGTATAATAATCAAAGTAGAAGACCCCAAGAAAGATGACAATCCACCAGTAGAATTATCAAATAAAAAACACTTCAAGCCATTTGAGATGCTAACTGAACTTTATGCACTACCTAAATATAAAGACCTAGACCCCACTTTCATCGTAGGTCCATTATTCCTTATTTTCGCAGCATTCATGTTAACAGATGCAGTTTACGGATTTTTCTTAGTTATACTAGGGATATTAATCTTAAAGAAATTCGCAAAATACTCAGAAAGTATGAAACAAATTGCAGTTATCATCTTAGGCATGGGGCTACTCACTGTAATGTTTGGTATTTTAACGGGTTCCTATTTTGGTGACTTCCCAAAGTACATCTGGGGAATGGAACCTAAAGATTTAGCAATATGGAAAGACCCGCTAGAAGATCCATTATATTTCCTAATCATCGCAATTGGAACAGCAGTCATTTACTTAAACATCGGATTCATCCTAGGAGTTATTGAAGACTTCAGGAAACGAGACTTCAAAACAATGTTTAAGGAAAGATTAGTCTGGTTTATGCTCCAGGCAGGGATAGCATTACTAATATTGAAGGCAAATCCAATTTTATTCTCACTCCTTGGCAAAGATATTGGTTTAGCAACATTAATCATCACAATTTCAGTACTATCTATAGTGATAACATCAGGACCATTAGGTTTACTATCTATAACAGGACTCATGGGGGACATGATTTCATTTTCACGTCTTTTCGCACTATCATTATCTACAGCAGGAATTGCCCTAGCAGTCAACTTGCTGGCAAATCTTGTTAAAGACACACCATTTGTGGGAATAATCTTGGCAGCAATCATATTCTTAATTGGACATGCATTTGGGTTTGTAATGAATTCAATAGGTAGTTTTGTACATTCACTAAGGTTACAATTCGTAGAATTCTTCGGAAGATTCTATGAAGGTGGTGGAGATAAATTCACCCCACTAAAGGAAGACCGTTATTATACAGAGGTTAAAGAAGATGACAATTGAGGATGTAGCTAACATCATCACAATTCCAATACAAAAGAATGGAGTTCCAGCTACTATCCAGGTTATTAACCAAACAGTAGCAGATACAGCATCTACTGCAATAACCAACATCTCAAACACAGCAGCAGATGCAGTAATCACCGTTTCAAACACAGCAGCAGATGTAGCAGTTAATACAACTAAAGCAGCAACAGTTCTATTAGGAATGGATTTCGGGAACCTAGATGGAAAAGCAGTAGCAATCATTGGAGCAGGAATAGCAGTTGCAGCAGCAGGAATTGCATCAGCAATCGGAGCAGGAATTGTTGGTTCTACTGGAGCAAGAGAATCTGCAGAGGATCCAAAAAGATTTTCACAATCATTACTATTCCAAGCCCTACCTCAAACTCAGGGAATTTATGGTTTTTTAATAGCAATCCTAATCATGTTAGGCGCAGGAGTAATAGGCCCTGCAAAAGAAATAACTTTATCTCAAGGACTTGGCGCCCTAGGAGCTGGGTTAGCAGTTGGACTTGCAGCAGTATCAGCAATCGGTCAAGGGTTAGCCGCATCTGCTGGATTAGGAGCAACAGCAAGAGACAAAAAGATGTTCGGAAAATCAATCCTATTCTCAGTACTTCCAGAAACACAAGCACTATACGGATTCCTTGTAGCTATCCTTATATTAGTAGGATTCGGACTTTTCGGAACTGCACCAGTAGACATACCAATCGCAGCTGGTTGGGCAGCAGTTGGAGCAGGTCTTGCAATAGGTCTTGCAGGTATCAGTGCAATCGGTCAGGGAATCGCTGCAGCAGGAAGCATTGGGGCAGTCTTAGAAAAAAGCAAGGCATTTGGTAAATCAGTTATATTCGCAGTACTCCCAGAAACACAAGCCCTATACGGATTCATAATCGCAATCTTAATCCTCATTGGATTCGGAATCCTAGGAACAGCAACTACAGCACTTTCATTTGGAGCAGCACTATTCACAATTGCAGCAGGATTAAGTGTTGGTCTTGCAGCAGTATCGGCAATCGGTCAGGGAATCGCAGCATCTTCAGGGGTAAATGCAGTAGCCTCAAATGACAAATCATTCGGAAAATCAATCCTATTCTCAGTACTCCCAGAAACACAAGCACTATACGGCTTTTTAATTGCCATCCTTCTTCTAGTTGGAGCAGGAATAATTGGAGCTGCAAAAGCAGGCATAACTACCCCAATAGGAGTCATTGCAATCGGTGCAGGACTTGCAGCAGGTATTGCAGGTATCAGTGCAATCGGTCAGGGAATCGCAGCCAGCGCAGGAATTAATGCAGTAAGTCAAAAACCAAAATCATTCGGAAAAGCTATTCTTTTCAGTGTCCTCCCAGAAACACAAGCACTATACGGCTTCCTAATAGCTATCCTCTTATTAGTTGGAGGGGGAATATTAGGAACAGCAAAGCTTGGAATTGAAATTCACGTTGGATTAATAGCAATCGGAGCAGGCCTTGCAACAGGTCTTGCAGCAATCTCAGCAGTAGGTCAGGGAATCGCAGCCTCATCAGGAATAGCAACAGTAGCTAAAGACGAAAAATCATTCGGAAAATCAATCCTATTCAGCGTCTTACCAGAAACACAAGCACTATACGGCTTCCTAATAGCAATCTTATTAATGGTAGGCGGAGGATTACTAGGTGCAATCAAATCAGGATTAAATATATCAACAGGACTTATTGCAATCGGTGCAGGCTTAGCAACTGGTCTTGCAGCAGTATCAGCAATCGGTCAGGGAATCGCAGCCTCATCAGGCATTAACACAGTTTCAAAAAATCCAAAATCATTCGGAAAATCAATCCTATTCTCAGTACTTCCAGAAACACAAGCCCTATACGGCTTCCTAATAGCAATCCTACTAATGGTAGGCGGAGGAATAGTTGGAGCAACAACAACTGGATTATCATCCGGAATTGGATTAATCGCAGTTGGATGTGGTATAGCAGTTGGATTTGCAGCAGTCTCAGCAGTAGGTCAGGGAATCGCAGCCAGCGCAGGAATCAATGCAGTAAACGAAAACCCAAAATCATTCGGAAAATCAATCCTATTCTCAGTCTTACCAGAAACACAAGCACTATACGGCTTCCTAATAGCAATCCTACTAATGGTAGGCGGAGGATTAGTTGGAATAGTCAAACAAGGAATAGACCTCCCTATAGGATTAGTGGCAATCGGAGCTGCCATTGCAACAGGAATTGCAGGTATCAGCGCAGTAGGTCAGGGAATGGCAGCATCATCTGGAATAGCAACAGTAGCTAAAGACGAAAAATCATTCGGAAAATCAATCCTATTCTCAGTCTTACCAGAAACACAAGCACTATACGGCTTCCTAATAGCAATCCTACTAATGGTAGGGGGAGGATTATTGGGTGTAATCAAAGAAGGCATAAGCATAGCTATTGGTTTTGTGGCAATCGGTGCAGGACTTGCAGCAGGTTTAGCAGCAGTCTCAGCAGTTGGTCAAGGAATCGCGGCCTCATCCGGTATTAATACAGTTTCAAGAAATCCAAAATCATTCGGAAAATCAATCCTATTCAGCGTCTTACCAGAAACACAAGCACTATACGGCTTCCTAATCGCTGTACTTCTACTTGTAGGCGGAGGAATAATCGGAGTAATAAATCCTAATATCAACTTACCAGTTGGATTAATAGCAATCGGTGCAGGACTTGCAACAGGTTTAGCAGCAGTCTCAGCAGTAGGTCAGGGAATGGCAGCAGCTGCAGGAGCAGAAGCAGCATCTGAAGATCCAAAATCATTCGGAAAATCAATCCTATTCAGCGTCTTACCAGAAACACAAGCACTATACGGCTTCCTAATAGCAATCCTACTAGTAGCTTCAGGAGGAATACTGGGAGCAGCAAAACCAGGCCTTACAGTACCGATTGGACTTGTAGCAGTTGGTGCAGGAGTATCTATCGGAGTTGCATGTTTGTCTGCTCTTGGTCAAGGAATCGCAGCATCCTCCGGTATCGGATCTATACTTGAAAGAAAGAATATTTTTGGAAAGTCAGTATTGTTCTCAGTACTTCCAGAAACACAAGCTCTTTACGGAATTATCATATCCATACTTCTTTTGACAGGAGTTGGACTTTTAGGTACAATAAAATCAGGGATAACAATTACACAAGGTATTGGTGGAATTGGAATTGGAATAGCAATGGGTCTAGCCGCAGTTAGTGCAGTAGGTCAAGGAATTGTGTCTGCATCTTCAATAGGTGCTGCAGTAAGAGACCAAAAATCAACTGGAAAAAGCCTAGTATTAAGTGTTATTCCAGAAACATACGCAATATTTGGATTATTAATATCAATACTATTATTGATAGGATTAAAATTTATATGATGAATGGTGATACAAATGAACGGTGCGCAAAATATAAAAAACAAAATTTTGGAAGAAGCAAAGATAGAAGCTGATAAAATATTAGCAGAAGCTAAACTAGAAGAAGATAAGATAGCTAGCAACAACAAAAAGGAAGAAGAAAACTACACAAAAAAAAGAGAAGACGAAATAGAAAAAGCAGTAAAACTCTTCAAAGACAAAACATTAGCTCAAGCTAGATTAAAGGCAAAAAGAGATTACTTAGATGAACGTGAAACAATTATAGAAAAATACATCAAAGAAGGCATAAAATCAATAAGCAGTTCATCAAAGGACTACCAGGAATATATGAAAAAAATCCTGACAAAAAACATAAAACTCCTTTCAGGAGAGATAACAGTTTTCTGCAACAAAAGTGACCAACCACTGGTAAAAAAGATTGTAGGGGATGAAGCAAAAGTAGAAACCGCTAGAATTACTGGTGGAGTTACTATGGAAGACTCAACCGGAGTTAAAATTGACGAGTCAATTGAATCAAAGGTAGAAAGAGTTAAGGATACGTTAAGACAAAAAATAGTAAAGTCAATCGAGTAAAAAAATGGATGTAACAATACCTTTAGTAATAGGAGCAGCAACTTTAGCAGGAGTTGTAGTAATAGCTCCAGTTACAAAGTACGCATTGGATATCTATCCTTTCCTGTATGCCAACACAAGGTGTTCTTCTAGACTAAGTTTTTTACTGACTAAGAAGTCATACGAAGAATTATTGGCATCAACAAGTAAAGATGAGGCTTTTGCTTTGCTAGAGGATTCCTATTATAGTAAGATTGTTGAACATTCAAAAGATTTTTTTTCATTTTCAGAATCATTAGAAGATGACGCTTACAATACTTATAACTGGCTTTCAACAATTGTACCTCCAGTTATAGCTCCAATAATCAATTCCCTAAATATGAAGTTCGAGATTAGTGAAATAAAAAAGATATTAAATGCATTAAAGGAAAACAAGGATGTCGAAGAAATAAAGTTCATAAGTGACCCTGAGTTGAAATTAAAACTAGAGTCAGCAAAAGACTTCCAGTCATTAACAGTAGCATTAGAGGGGACCCATTACAATGTAGTATTTCAGAATAAATCATTAGACCAATTAAGTGAACTCAATACTCAACTTGACAAATATTATCTTGGGAACCTTATTAGTACAATCAATGTTGTTACAGACAAAAAGGCAGCAGAACCATTCTTGGAATATGCAAGGGTTCTTATTGACATGTTTAACATTAGAGCGTTGATAAGAGGGATAGGCGCAAACAAAAACACCGAGCTTATAGAATCTGGAAATCTAAACAAGGAAGAACTCACCGGGGTAACTGATATTGCTCAATTAGGATCAACACTAACTAACAGCATATATGGGGAGTTCATTGGAGATATCAACAATTTGAATATTGAAAATGGATTCTATAAATTCTTTTTGAAACAAGCAGGTAACGTAGTAGCAAAATACACAATTAAGTCAGGTTCAGTTGTAAGGTTCATAATCATGAAAGAAATAGAAACAAGAAACTTAAATTCATTAATAAAACTAAAATCAGAAGGCTTCCAACAGGAAAAAATAAGGCCTTTGTTGATGGTGGAATAAGATGGACATAGCAATAATAGCAGATAAAGACACAATAATTGGATTCAAATTAGCAGGAGTAAGAAACTCAGCAGTATTCAACGAAAAAACAATAAAAGAAGACATAATAAAATTCAAAGAGTCTCATATTTTAATCTTGACAGAAAATATTGCAAAGACTGTAAGGGAAAACAAATTAGAAAAACTAATTGAAGGAGTGATTGTTGAAGTTCCTGATAAAAATGGATCAACAGGACTTGCAACAAACGAAATATCAAGATTATTTGAAGAGGCAATAGGTGTAAAACTTAAAGAAAATTAACCTCGGAGGGATTATAATGGAATCAAAAACAGAATCAAACGGAAAAATCATCAAAATTGCAGGACCAGTTGTAGTTGCATCTGGTATGGCTGGAGTTAAGATGTATGAGGTCGTAAGAGTGGGAAAAGAAAGACTTATTGGAGAAGTCATTGAGCTCTTAGAAGACAAAGCAACAATCCAGGTTTATGAAGAAACATCTGGAATTGCACCAGGAGCAGAAGTTGTAGCAACAGGATCATCACTATCAGTTGAATTAGGTCCAGGAGTCATCGGAAATATCTATGACGGAATCATGAGGCCTTTAAACATCATCCAGGAAAAGTCTGGAGAATTCATTGCTAGAGGAATTGAAGCTGACTCAATTGACCACAAAAAGAAATGGCCCTTTAAGCCACTAGCAAAAAAAGGCGACAAAGTAACTGGTGGACAGATCATAGGAGAAGTTACAGAAACATCAATGGTCGTACAAAGAATAATGGTCCCTTCAGATGTTGAGGGGGAACTTACCGAGATAGTTGGTGAAGGATCTTATACCGTAAAATCAACAATAGCAAAAGTAAAAACAAAAGATGGAGAAACAGAAATTAATCTGATGCAAAAATGGCCAGTTAGGATTCCAAGACCTAACAAAGACAAACAAGAACCATCAATCCCATTAATAACTGGACAAAGAATATTAGATACATTTAATCCATTAGCAAAAGGGGGAACAGCAGCTATCCCAGGTGGATTCGGAACTGGTAAGACTGTAACTCAGCAATCATTGGCTAAATGGTGTGATGCAGATATCATAGTCTACATTGGATGTGGAGAACGAGGAAATGAGATGACAGATGTTCTAAAAACATTCCCTCATCTAACAGATCCAAGATCAGGTAAACCATTATTAGAAAGAACAGTTATCATCGCAAATACATCAAACATGCCAGTGGCAGCAAGAGAAGCATCAGTCTATACTGGAATTACAATTGCTGAATATTTCAGAGACATGGGCTATGATGTAGCATTGATGGCTGACTCAACCTCAAGATGGGCAGAAGCAATGAGAGAAATTTCATCTAGACTGGAAGAGATGCCAGGGGAAGAAGGTTATCCCGCTTATTTAGCTACAAGACTTTCTCAATTCTATGAAAGAGCAGGCCGTGTCAAAACCTTAAGCGGGAAAGAAGGCTCAGTTTCAGTTATTGGAGCTATCAGTCCTCCAGGTGGAGACTTCTCAGAACCAGTTACTCAAAATACGCTAAGAGTTAACAAAACATTCTGGGCATTAGACAAGAGCTTAGCATCCAGAAGACATTTCCCGGCAATTAATTGGTTAAACTCTTATTCATTATACTTAGAAAGCGTAACAGCTTGGTTTAATGAACATTCAGGGGAATCATGGAGAGACTTAAGGAACAAAGCAATGGAACTTCTACAAAAAGAAGAACAATTGCAAGAAATTGTTCAATTGGTTGGTCCTGATGCTTTACCAGACACCGAAAGGTTGATCTTGGAAGTTACCAAAATCTTAAGAGAAGACTTCCTTCAGCAAAACGCTTATCACGATGTGGATGCTTTCTGTCCAATCAGAAAACAGACTTTAATGTTGAAATTAATACTAGAGTTCTATGATATGGCACAGGCTGCATTAAAAGAAGGAGCTCCAATTGACTCAATTGCAGGAATGAAGATAAAAGATTCACTTGCAAGGATGAAAGAACATAGCAACGACACATTTGAACAACATTACGAGGAGTTGAAGAAAAACATGACAACAGAGTTTAGCCAGATTAAATCTGGGGGTGATTCAAATGAGTAGTATAATAGAATATTCAAGCATAAAAGAAATCGCAGGACCGTTGATGATAGTTGAAAAGGTAAAAAACGTTGCTTACGGTGAATTAGTTGAAATAAAGATAGGAAAAGAAAAAAGAACCGGACAAGTTCTTGAAGCAAGAGACGACATAGCAGTTGTTCAGGTGTTCGAAGGAACTAGGGGCCTTGCAACAAAAGGAGTAACAGCAAGATTCACTGGGGAAACAATGAAGGTTGGCTTAAGCAAAGATGTTATTGGTAGAATCTTTAACGGAATTGGAAAGCCAATTGACAAGGGTCCTGAAATCATAGCAGAAAAGAGAATGGATGTTAATGGACTAGCAATAAATCCAACTGCAAGAGAATTCCCAGAGGAATTCATTCAAACAGGAATTTCCACAATTGATGTGATGAACACATTAGTGAGAGGTCAAAAACTTCCATTATTCTCAGAAGCGGGACTTCCTCATAATGAGATTGCAGCTCAGATTGCAAGACAGGCAGCTGTTAAGGGAAAAGATAATTTTGCGGTAATATTTGCAGCAATGGGAATCACTTTCGAAGAAGCAAAATTCTTCATGAATGACTTCGAAAGAACAGGAGCAATTGAAAACATGGTGGCTTTCATCAACCTAGCTGACGACCCAGCAATTGAAAGGATCATTACACCAAGAATCGCCTTAACAACTGCTGAATACCTAGCTTACGAAAAAGACATGCATATCTTAGTTATTTTAACTGATATGACAAACTATTGCGAAGCTTTAAGGGAAATTGCAGCAGCTAGAAACGAGATTCCTGGAAGACGTGGATATCCTGGATACATGTATACTGACCTAGCAATGAACTACGAAAGAGCTGGAAAGATACACGGCAAAAAAGGATCTGTAACTCAGATTCCTATATTGACAATGCCGCAAGGGGACATTTCTCACCCAATTCCAGACCTAACTGGCTACATTACAGAAGGACAGATTGTAGTTTCAAAAGAACTACACAGAAAAGGAATCTATCCACCGATAAATCCATTACCATCTTTATCTAGATTGATGAACGAAGGTATAGGGGAAGGAAAAACAAGAGAAGACCATTCTGGAGTTTCTAACCAGCTTTATGCTGGCTATGCAGAAGGAAACGACTTAAGAGACTTAGTAGCAGTTGTTGGAGAAGAAGCACTGTCTGATAAGGATAAAAAGTTCTTAAAGTTCGCAGAAGGCTTTGAAGACAAGTTCATAAGACAAGGTAGAGATGAAAATAGGGACATTGATTTATCCTTACAAGTTGGATGGGATTTATTCAAGTCATTACCTGTCGAAGAATTAAAGAAACTAGACTTAAAGCACATTGAAAAGTTTTTGAAGAAACAAGCATAAGAACATGGCGTCTCAAATAAAAGCAGCAACACGAATGGAATTGTTAAGGCTGAAGAAAAAAGTAGCTTTAGCTGGAAAAGGACATAAATTGCTGAAAGAAAAGAGAGATGCCCTAGTTTCTGAATTCTTCAAATTAATCGACAGCCTAAAAGCAATAAGAAAAGAAATGGAAGACAAGATTTCAGTTGCATTCAACTCTTTAATCATGGCACAAGCAATTTCTGGTGTTGGAGAAATTGAACGTGCAGCAGACTCCACAAAAGAAGTGGGAGAAATAGAATTCAAACCCAATAACATAATGGGAGTTAAAGTTCCTATTTTTAATTTTAAGAAGGCTGAAACAACAATAGCAGATAAAGGATATTCTTTGTTCTCAACATCTTTAGAGTTAGACACTGCATCAAAGAACTTCGAAGAAGTTCTAAATATAATCGTAAAGCTAGCAGAAGCAGAAGCAACAGTAAGAAGACTAGCAGAAGAAATAAAGAAAACCAAAAGAAAAGTAAACGCTTTAGAAAGAATCTTAATCCCAAGACTAAATGACGATATTGTATATATTAAGATGCGTTTAGAAGAGATGGAAAGAGAAAACTTCTCAAGATTAAAGGTAATTAAGAAGCGTATTTCAGAATGAAACCAATCCCCATCTGGGAAAAATGGATAAAAAACCCAGAACAAAGAGAAAAGCTATTCAAAGTCATCTTCTTCTTAATGATTTTAGTTAACGTAATGATTGTAGTTGGATTTTTTCTGTTTGTTTGTTTTATGTTTAATAGGTAAAACAATCTTTAAATTATATATTATAATAAACTTTATATTGACTGGCCAGTTCCACACTTACAATGAATGAGGCAAAAAAATACTCAGTAATCGGAGGTTTAGCCGGAGTAGTAACTTTGGCCATACTAGATTTTACAATAGTTGGGAACGGATTAGATATGGATACAATCAGAACATTTGGTGCTAGTAGCATACTTGCAGCTTATACACTTGGCTCGGCGGTTGGAGGAGCAGCTTCAACCTACAGAGAACAAGCAAGAATTAGAGAATCAGGGCAAGGTATAGGCACATATTCACGATCAGATGTTCCTTTTATACTTGGAAATTCAACTCTATCGCTGCTTGGAAGTTATGCTACATATGCTAATAAATTTGGATTATAAGGGAAAAGTTATTCAACAACCTACCCCTCACACTTCAACTTAAGCTTCTCAATAAACTTCTTATTTTTCTCAGAAATATCTTTAAGTTCAATATTCACTTCACTAAATTTTGAAAAGAGTTCTCCAACCTGTTTGTCAGAAAGGTTTCTATCAAGCCAAGGGTAAAGCACTTCATCTTCCTTTTTTATATGCTCATCTAAAAGCTCTTTATATTCAACAAGATGTTTCTTAATAGTATCTACATCTTTTTCTTCTAAAGCAGATAAAATCTTCTTCACATGATTCCTTCCAGTATCGTGGTCTTCAAGCATTACCTTAATTATATCCAAATCTTCATCAAAACATTTGAAAAGAATATCTTCTTCCTTTGCATGATGATATTTATCTGCATATTCTTTAATAAAGCTAACAATCTCTTTAATTAGATCCTCATCAGATTCAACATCCAGTTTCTCAACAATTGTAGGTATTAATCTTAAAAGCCCCTTAATTACAACATGTTCTTCAACAAGTCCCTTTATCGGAGGAGAGTACTGCAATTCTCCTTCCGCTTTTACTTTCCGCTCTATCTTAGGTAATTCTCCAGTCTGACCAGGATATATAACTTCTCTAATTTTCAATAACAATTCCCTCTCCTGCTCCTCAGTAATGTTATGAATCTCAATAATATCTCTAAGCTTACACGTCCCAACACCACAAGTAGTACATGCAATCCCAGCTTTTTCAAGAATATCTCCAACCTCTGAAAACTCATCAATAATATCCTTGATGTTCCTATCCAATTGATAATTCATATCACTCATTTTTAAATCCTCACCATAACCAGAGAAACACTTAACCTATTTTTAAATCTTCTCATTAACCTCATTTTCTGTTAAAATAAAAACAAAAACTATATATAATCCAAATCCAAAAATTAACCTAACATGAAAGTCTCAGACATTATGACTAAAATAATAAAAACTTCTTCACATGCAACAATCAGTGAAGCAGCTAAACTTATGGACTCAAAGAACATTGGTTCATTACTAGTGGAAGAAGATTCAAGAATAACAGGAATAATAACAGAAAGAGACATCCTAAAAAAAATAGTAGCCAAGGACAAAGACCCAAGAACCACATCCATAAAAGAAGTCATGAGAGCTCCAATCATAACAATCAGCTCAGATCAAAGCATAGAAGAAGCAAATGATATAATGATTAAAAATCAAATAAGAAGACTCCCAGTTGAAAGTGCAGGAACAATAACTGGTATGATAACATCAAGAGACGTCTCTAAAAACTTAAAATTCCTGTTAGGAAGAAAACTAACCAGCTACAACAGGACAGAGTATAAAAAAGATTAACTTCTCTCATTCAAAGGCTTATAACTGCCAATATCCAACACATTCTTATAAGCAGGCCTTATAATTCTTTTACCGCTTATCAACTCCTCGATCCTATGCGCAGACCATCCAACAATCCGGGCCATAGCAAACAATGGGGTATAAACCTCAATTGGAATTCCCAAGCAATCATAAACAAAACCTGAATAAAAGTCAACATTAGGCGAAATAACCTTTGCATTCTTTTTATACTCAGCAAAAACCTTAGGTGTCAATTTCTCAACAGCCACGTAAAGCTCATACTCATCTAATCGTCCACTTTCTTCAGCCAGTTCCCTAGCCTTCTCTTTCAATAAAACAGCCCGAGGATCAGATTTAGTATAAACTGCATGACCTAACCCAAATACCTTACCAGATTTATCAAAAGCCTCTTTCTTCATAATCTTAAGCAAGTACTCAGAAACCTCTTCCTCACTCTTCCAATCGGAAACATTCTCCTTAATATCAGCCATCATCTGACTAACTTTAATATTAGCTCCACCATGCAATGGCCCCTTCAACGAACCAATAGCAGCAGCAATTGCAGAGTAAGTATCAGTTCCAGAAGAACTAACAACATGTGTTGTAAACGAAGAATTATTCCCACCACCATGTTCTGCATGCAGTACCATAACTAAATCAAGCAACTTAGCCTGCAATTCAGTATACTTCTTATTCCCTTTCAACATATAAAGGAAGTTCTCAGCAGTACCAAGCTCAGCCTTAGGGTGCCTAATTATCAAATGCTTATGGTCATAGATATGCCTTCTTGCATAATATGAATAAGCTATTATTGTTGGAAACTTAGCAATAAGATTCACACTCTGCTTAATTAAGTTCAAAGATGATGTATCATCAGCATTCTCATCAAGTGCATACAAAGCCAGTACACATCTTGCTAACATATTCATAACATCCTTACCTTTTAGATTCAATATCATATCTTTTGTAAAGTGTTCAGGCAAATCCCTTAAACTAGCCAAATATTTAGAGAACTCATCAAGTTCCCCCTTATTAGGAAGCCGACCACACAATAAAAGAAATGCAGTTTCACCAAAACCATGCCTATTGTCTGCCTGAAACCCTTTTACAAGATCAAAAACATCAACACCACTGTATGCCAACCTTCCATCTATAGGCTGAGCCTTCCCATCAACCTTATCATAACCCCTAACATCTCCAACATGTGTTAACCCTACTAAAACACCTGTAAAATCTTCATTCCGAAGCCCTCTCTTAACACTATATTTATTGTACAATTCTTCCTTAATAACACTTGATTGTTCAGAAAGTTCAGAAAGTTTTTTCAAAAATTCTCCATTCATATTAATCACTCCCCATCTTGTTTATTATAGCATCCGCCATATGACTAGTACCAACAGCACTAGGATCATCACGACTTGGCTTAAAATCATAAGTAACATCCTTACCCTCTTTAATAACTTCAGCAACTGCCTTGTCTAATTTATCAGCAGCCTCATTCTCACCCAAATACCTCAGCATCATAACCCCACTCAGTATCAAAGCAGTAGGGTTAACCTTATTCATTCCCTTATACTTTGGCGCAGAACCATGAGTTGCTTCAAAAACCGCAATCTCATCTCCAATGTTAGCTCCAGGCGCAACTCCAAGGCCCCCAATTAATCCAGCGCCTAAATCAGAAATTATATCTCCATAAAGATTAGGTAAAACTAAAACATCATACAGTTCAGGCTTTTGAACTAGCTGCATACACATATTATCAATCAACATATGTTCATACGAAACATCAGAATACTCTTTTGCAACTGACTCAGAAACTTGCTGAAACAATCCGTCTGTAAACTTCATAATATTTGATTTTGTAATTGAAGTAACTTTCTTCCTATTATTTTTCTTAGCATAATCAAAAGCAAACTTCACAATTCTTTCTGTTCCAAAAACAGATATTGGTTTTATACTTACTGCAGAATCTTCTCTTATTTTCTTCCCACCCAAACCGTTAATATCAGAAATCAGCTTCTTAACATCATCAGAATCCTTCTCAAACTCAATCCCTGCATACAAATCCTCAGTATTTTCCCGAACAATAACAATGTCAACATCCTCAGGTTTCTTAAGCAGAGACTTTACACCAGGATAATATTTACAAGGCCTAACACAAGCATACAAATCAAGCTCCTGCCTTAACTGAACATTCACACTTCTAAAACCAGAACCAAGCGGAGTAGTGATAGGTGCTTTCAAAGCAACCTTATTTTTCTTTATAGAATCAATAACAGATTGGGGAAGTGGTGTTCCTTCTTTCTCCATAACATCAATGCCCGCATCAACAATATCCCATTCGAACTCAACACCAGTTGCATCAAGACATCTTTTAGTAGCCTCTGCTAACTCTGGACCCACACCATCTCCTCGAATTAAAGTAACTTTATGCGCCATTTTATGATCTGAAATAATTAAGCTTTCCGCCTTTCAATAATATTTCAATATCTTTACTACTTAATTGGCAATTTAGCCCTATTTTTATATTTTTAGTTTTATTAACGAGAATTAGCTGTTTTCCTGCCTTCAAACCATCTCTCATCCCATTTATCTCCAACTCATCACCTAACTCAATCTTATCATAATCCTCAGAATTCTCAAAAAACAAAGGAACAATACCAAAATTAATCAGATTCTGCAAATGTATCCTTTCAATTGACTTAGCAATAACAGCCTTAACACCTAAGTTAGCTGGACACAAAGCAGCATGCTCTCTTGATGAACCTTGACCATAGCTTGCTCCAGCAATTATAACATTTCCAATTCCTTTTCCCTTATTCTCTAAAGCCCTAGAAACAAATTTGTCATCAACAGACTCAAAAACAAAAGTGGAATACTTCTCAACATTAGATCTAAACTTCAATCTTGGACCAGCAGGCATAATATCATCCGTTGTTATTTTATCTCCAACTTTAATAGCAACAACACCAGAAATATCATCAACTTCAGAAAACTTTGGCAATTCCTTAATATTTGGACCCTTAACTACATCTCCAGAACCATCAGGCTGAATAACCATACTATCATCAACAAAATAACTCTCTGGAACATCAACAGAAGGAATCTCAGAATCATTAGAATCAACAACCTCTCCACTCAAAGCAGAAACAGCAGCAACAATTGGACTAACTAAATAAATTTCAGCATCTTTTGTACCAGACCTACCTAAAAAATTCCTATTATTTGTCCGTAAACTTACACCTTTACTCTTAGGACTATGTCCAGCTCCAATACAAAATCCACAAGCAGACTCAACAATCCGAGCACCAGCTTTAATCATCTCAGACAAAGCACCATTCTCAGAAATCATCTCCAAAACTTGTCTAGAACCTGGAGAAATTATCAATTCAACATCAGAACTAACTTTTTTACCTTTTAAAATTCCAGCAACTGTCATCAAATCCTCATAAGAAGAGTTCGTACAGCTGCCAATACAAACTTGATCAACTTTCATCCCTTTAATATTAGAAACCATATCAATATTATCAGGAGAATGAGGTTTTGCAACCATCGGCTCTAATTCATCTAAATTTATTGAAATTACCTTCTCATACTCAGCATCTGAATCAGCCTTTAACTCAATCCAATCTCCATCACGACCTTGTTTCTGAAGAAAGTCCTTAGTAACATCATCACTTGGAAAAATAGAAGTGGTAACTCCTAATTCAGCCCCCATATTAGTTATTGTTGCTCGCATAGGAACCGATAATTCATTAATACCTCCACCATACTCAACAGCATAACCAACATTTCCTTTTGTTGTTAAGGTTGAAAGAACTTTTAGAATAATATCTTTAGCACTAACATATGATTTTAATTTACCTTTCAATTCAACTTTAATAACCTTAGGAACAACAATATCATAAGAATAACCAGCCATTGCTAATGCAACATCTAATCCTCCAGCCCCCATTGCCAGGCAACAAATACCGCCAGCAGTGGGAGTATGACTGTCAGATCCTAGTAAAGTTTTCCCAGGCTTTGCAAACCGTTCTAAATGAACCTGATGACAAATCCCATTCCCAGCCTTAGAAAACAATATTCCATATTTATTAGCAACAGTTTGCAAATATTTGTGATCATCCGCATTCTCAAAACCTTGCTGCAGAGTATTATGATCGACATAACTAATAGAAAGCTCAGTCTTAACTTTAGGAACGCTCAAAGCCTCAAACTGCAGATAAGCCATAGTCCCAGTAGCATCCTGAGTCAGAGTCTGATCTATCTTCAACCCTACTTCCTTACCTGAATTCTCCTCAATACCATGCATTGAGAATATTTTCTGATATATATTCTTACCACTAGTCATGTTATTTCCCTTATAAAATAGCAAACATGCCTCTTTTTTAAAGTTTGTCTAAAAATAGGTTAATTCAAAATATTTTTATACAAACTACCATTCCTCAACATAAAATGCCAGATGCTAGTAGAAGACAAGTTATTGATGACCTATTTAGTGAAAGAGCAGTAAGTGGTACAGAATTAATAACAGCTCTTCTATCAGACGCTGTAGGATTAATACGTCCGCCAGGAAATACAAGGGCAGCTGCTGTAGTAGCGTATGATAATCAACCAAAAGGAATAGCCATCCTTGCATCAACAAGAGAGGGATTAGAAGGAAGATTACCTAAAACTTTCCCAAGTAGAGCAAGAGAAGTCCGTGTCTACTATGGCCATGGTTCAGATGATTACGTCACATTCACAAACCAAGGCGGAAGATATCAATTAAGCCAGTAAATTTCTCAAATCCAAGAACAAAAATTCTAAATTAAATTTAAGAAATATTAACAAAAACACAATCTATCGTCCTTGAACAATACCGTATAATGCTACAATTATTCCATCTTCTCTATCTTGAACTGCTTTAACATCTTCATCACTCACACCCTCAGGTACTGGCCTATACGGTAACATAAAAGTATAATCTCGACTACCATCACCAGAAGTACCAGCACTTGCAAATTGATAAGGAAAATGATCCTGAGCAACCGGAATACCATCCTCTCCTTGACGTACAGTTATCCTTACTGAATGTAAAATAGGTTCTAACTCATCAACAAAACCCCTCATTCTTTCTTCTGGAACAGGACCAATCTCAATCATCCTTTGTCCCATAACATTCATATCAAGAGGTTGTTGTGTTGCCATATTTTACGGATAATCTAAGTTAATTTATAAATTTTTTCTAATATTAAACCTACTTCTGATACCATTCCCTCTCAGGCACTTCAACTTTCTGTATCTCTTTATCCTTAACCTTCTTACCTTCCCTAATAATGTACTTCCCTAATTCTCCAACAACAGTTGAATCAGCAGGAACATCCTTAATGATAATAGCCCCAGCACCAATCTTAGAATTATCTCCAACTTTAGAAGGACCTAAAATTTTACAACCAACACCCAAAACAACATGATTCCCAATGGTAGGGTGCCTTTTCTCTCCTTTCTTATCAGTCCACCAACCATGACCACCTAAAGTAACTTCATGATACATCATAACATCATTACCAATTTCAGCAGTTTCTCCAATAACAATACCCATTCCATGATCAATAAAGAATCTCTTCCCAATCTTCGCTCCAGGATGAATCTCAATACCAGTAAAAAATCTACCTAACTGAGAAATCAAACGAGGAACAAAAGGAATATTAAGCTTAAAAAGAAAGTGGGCCACCCTATGTAAAAGAATAGCATGAACCCCTTGGTAGAGGAATACCTCTAAAAAATTAATCCCTTTCTTTAATGCAGGATCCTTTCTATAAGCCGTCCTTATTGTATCAAACATCTATTCTTCTCCAAACAAAGGAGTGCTTAAATACCTTTCGCCGTGGTCAGGTAAAACAACAACAACTTTCTTACCCTTACCAAGTTTATTAGCAACTTGCAAAGCAGCCCAAGCAGCAGCACCAGAAGAAATTCCAACAAAAAGCCCTTCTTCTTTAGCTAACTTCCTAGCTGTTTCAAAAGCATCCTCATTACTTACCTTAACAATTTCATCATACACTTCAGTATTCAAAACAGTAGGAACAAAACCAGCTCCAATACCTTGAATCTTATGCGGTCCAGGATCTCCACCGGATAAAACAGCAGAATCAACCGGCTCAACAGCAACTACATGAACTTTCTTCCCCTTCTCCTTTAGCAATTCACCAACACCAGTTATTGTTCCACCAGTTCCAATTCCAGATACAAAAGCATCCAGTTCAGGAACCTGCTCTATAACTTCAACTGCGGTAGTCTTCCTATGCACTTCAGGATTTGCAGGATTATTAAACTGCTGCGGTTGAACCCATCCTTTCTCTTCAGATAATTCTTTAGCCTTATCAATAGCACCTTTCATCCCTTTAGTACCATCGGTCAGAACAAGTTCAGCTCCAAAAGCCTTAAGAACCTTCCTCCGCTCAACACTCATAGTCTCAGGCATAGTTAATACCATCTTATAACCCTTAACAGCTGCAACAAAAGCTAGTGCAATACCAGTATTGCCAGATGTTGGCTCAACTAAAGTATCTCCTGCCTTAAGCTTACCTTCTTTTTCAGCAGCCTCAATCATACTTAACCCAATTCTATCTTTTACAGAACTCAAAGGATTAAACATCTCAAGCTTTGCATATATTTCAGCAGAATCCTCTCCACCTAACTTATTTAACTTAACAACTGGTGTATCACCAATCAATTCCAATACATTATTTACAACTTTTGCCATTTTACATCCTCCTTCTATATGTTATATTCAATCTTACCTTTTCCAAATTCAATTTTAGCCCATGCCCTCTCATGAGCATAGTAAGTGAACAATTTTATAATTGTATCAATAGAACCAATAGTTAAAGCTAAAGCTACTTCTTTTGTAAGAAAGTAAGCAACCAAAGAAGTGATTACAACAGCTATTACTCTCCATGAGATAGCCTTCACAATACTTCTTTTATGGGTTTCGCCCATTTTACTTTTCCTCAAAATCTACTGATCTGTCATCAGCAGTAATTGATATCATTTTTTGCATTTTATGCACCTCCGAGTTAAAGGGAGCTAAAAGCTATAGCTCTTAGTCTCCAGAAGATCTAGTATATATCTATTATAGAATCGCTATTTTAAACAATGAATTGTGTATTAACAACACATGCAACAACATCTACTTAAAGAAAAAATACTTGTTTCCTTCTTAATCTCTTCTCTCATAAAAAACAGTATTATTTACAAGTTTATAAAGGTTTTGTTTTAGACTATTAATTAGAAATACGTTCTTATCCTAAATAGAATGTACTTCCCTTATAACCTTCCTGAAGGCCACTAACGGGAGTCATTCTAACAGCAACATTACCATCAGGCATAAGTGTTTGAAGTTTCCCAGTTAAATCTGCCTTATCAATAGGCCCTTTTAACGCAGACATATGTTGCAAAACTCCTAATCCAAAATTCCTTCCACCTTCTCTTAATTCTAAATACACTGGCATAAACATCAATTCAACTAGGTCAAGAGGACTTCCATCTTCCATCGCTAGATGTTCAACACCAATATCAGTTCCTTCAAAACGTGAAGCAAAATCACCTGCATCAAAGTCTACAGTATTTCTTTGAAAATCTCCAAAGTATGCCCTAAGTCCTCTTTCAAAATCAACATCTCCATCTAATTGATTTACTCTTAATCCATCACTATTAGAAAAACCAACCTTCCCTGTTACATAGCCAGCTCCATCATTAGTCCCAAACAATGCTTTTAATCCATATTTAATCTCAGTTGCTACACGAACCCCTCCCCTATCAACATGTTTACGGGGCGCATCTGGACTAATTGATAGCATATAGAGATCTCCTTCCATTCTACGTCCTAAAAGCGCGTGAGCCCCAACTAAATAACTATCTAATGATGTTCGATCTTCTGGAAAATGAATCTCTGCTGTTGCTGTATGTGATTTAACATAAGGAACCCTCTTAAAAGCGCGTGAGCCCCAACCTCCAGTTGTATCTCTTTCCCCAATTACCACAGAATTACCAATAGAAGCCAATACATGAGGTTGACCTTGAGCTAAAACCCTTAAATCTTGTTTTAAACCAAGAGCACCATAAACATCTTCTGGTGTAACTCCTCTTAAAGAACCCTCATCTGGTGCCATATCACTAACCTAAATAAGAACTCATATAAAAATAATTTCTTTATGAAAATAACCTCATAGTAATCATACAATCAATAAATTTATACAAATTATCAGCCATAACATGAAACCTATGTACGCGTTAATGGGTGTAGCTGCTCTATACGCTGCTGCTACAATAGGATGTTCTCAAGGTCCTGAATATAGTAATATAAAAGCTCTAGGTCCTACACTCCCCAGAGGTGCTATTAATGCAATAGTAGATGCTAGAGAAACAGTAAAAGGAAGAGATGGAGTAGTAGAAGATCGAGAAACTACAGTGGATGATTTTGGTGGAGTAAGAGACCAATATCCTAACATTGGTAACAGAGCTACAGCACTTCTAGCAGCTTCTAATACATCGGCAAAAGATGTAATGGGAATTTATGATTGGGTAAGAGAACAAAATCCTGACTATACCCATGAACAAGCAGCAGCTGGTCCTCCACTTGCAGAAGTTAGGATCCGTGCAGAAAGCGTAGTCGATACTTTATAATATTTGTAAATATAACTTCAATTCTAGCCTTAACTGGATATGTGATACTATCTAAAGAAAACAGAATTTTTTTAATACTTAGAATTTCGTTGAATCATTCTTAATCTCCAACCAGGATCTTCTAGAGCCCGAGCATATACCTTTTCAAGATCTTCCATTATCCCATTTGGAGTATCCGGATCAACACCAAACCTATCAATCACTCTCCTTCTCTCATCTGGATGGAAAAGAAAAACTTGTCTATCAACTAAATCCACAAGCCAATCGTAAAAAAATGTTGGCTCTCCTAAGATCCTATCAATCCCTCTCAGTATAACTGCACCTTTCTTTGCTAATCCATTTGGTGTATTAATTGGTTTTCCACCTAATCCAGCAATATTCCTCATCATAATAGTTAATTCTCTCTGACTTGGTGCATCACTTTGAGCAACAACATATGTATCTTGATATTGTTCTTCACTTCCAATTGCGCTAAGAATAACATCCGATACTTTATCAACATGGATATAAGGACTTCTACCACTACCTTCTCCTGGAATAAAAGCTCTCATTGCATGTTGTTTAATTTTTACTAGCCCACCCTTTACTGAAGAACTATCTGTTAGAGGTATAAAACCATACAATAACATATCTAAAATTGGTGATTCTGAATCTGGTGTTGAATAAACTATTAGTAACCTTAAAATTAAGTGATTATCAGGTAATCCAATTCTAATTCTTTCTTCTGCCCTAAGCTTAGACTTACTGTAAGGCATAATTGGCCCTTCATCTATCCCTAAATCTACAGAACGACCATACCTAAGATAATGCTCTTCTGTTAATCCATCCCTAGTAAAGGCAGAGTAATCTTCATCTCTAACATCTGTTACTGACATTGGTTCATATACAGTAGTCCCACTAGTTTGTATAAAAAGGGGTTTATCACCCTCACATACTCTTTCTAAGCTTGTAGCAAATTTATCAATTGGACCAACATTTACTGATTGATATTCATCAAAATACTTATCTTTAAATGAAATAAATGTAGCAGCACTTACTATTGCACGAATATCATGATTCCCAAAAAGTCTTTCTAAAAAAGCATCATAATCTTCTTGAGGATTTCTTAAATCAAATATTTCCTCTTTATACAAGGGGTTGGCAATATCTTGAGGATTTCTAGTTACCCCAACTACTTCATAACCTTCATTTAATAGCCTTTGAACTAAGTTTGACCCAACAAACCCAGAACAGCCTGTAAGTACAACAGTTCCTTTATTTTCTTCTAATCTATTCATTTTAAATTAACACTTAAGTTAAAGCAGTGGTTAAAATGAATGGTATTAAAAATCTTCCTATATTTATCACTATTAAGAAGTCATTTTCATAATATTTTTAAAGCCTTTACCGTTATCCAGCCCCATGGAGCTTAAATCTGGAGATAATGTTGTAATAGCTGGTGGTGGACCTGCTGGTAGTTTAGCAGCTATCATTCTCATGGATCATGCTAGTACAATGGACCTTCCCCTAGAAGTAACAGTCCTCGAAAAAAAAGATTTTGATAAACAAGGTCATGGAGGATGCAATTCTTGTGCTGGAGTAGTTTCTACCCAATTAGTTGATGATTTATCCAAAATGGGGATCCACATCCCTGAACATGTAATTCAAAGATATATTGACGGTTACACTGTCGAAACACCTAGGGAATCTTTATCTATGACAGATGCTAATGAGCATATTGTTACAGTATTTAGAGGAAATGGACCTGGACGTGCAAGTTATGACGAATCTGTAAGTTTTGATGGATTTTCAAAAAGTGAAGCAGAAAAAAGAGGAGCTCAGTTCGTAAATACAACTGTAACCTCAATAACACCTCCCAAATCTTTAGAAGAAAGAGTAGCAATTACTACAAAGGTTTCAGCAAAAGAAGGTGAAGTTGTTTATGAAGCTGACCTTCTTATTGGAGCTCTTGGAATGCCTGGAGTAAAAATCTTTGAAGATGCAGGTTTTGGTTACAAGAAAGCAAGAACTGTTAGACTTGCTCAAACTGAAATTGCAATGGATCCAGAAACAATAGGGGATATATTTGGGAAACACGTTCATGTTTACTACCTTGATATTCCTGGAATCTGGCATGCTGCAATTACTCCAAAAAGAGAATACATAACTGTCTCAATTTTAAGTTCAGGCAATTCATCCAGAGAAACCTCTCGCTCCTTAAGACAAAAATTAGATCAATTTCTTAATCATGATGCAATAACAAGGAAAGTCACAGATAGACTACCAGACGATCAAGCAATTGCCGATGCTTTAGAACGGGGGATGGTACTAGAACCAAGTTGTTTTTGTGCTCCAGAAATGCCCTACAAAGATTCAGTTAATCCTTATGGGGATAGAATTGCCATTATAGGGGATGCAGCATATTCAAGATTATTCAAAAACGGCGTTGAGTCCGCTTTTACAACAGCTGAAATGGCAGTAAAAGCAGCACTAGATCATGGAGTATCAAGAGAAGAATTAAAAGCGCATTATCATGAACCAGCAGCTAGGAGATTTAATGATGATAACCGATATGGTAGGGCCCTTTTTAGAATTGGGGGTTACTCATCAAGAGTTAGAGGGATGGTTGATTCCCACCTTAGGGTTGCTCAAACTGACTCAGATAATGGAAGAAGATTAAAAGACATGTACTGGTCAATGTCTACTGCTGGTAAGCCCTATAGAGATATTTTTGCAGATGTATTACACCCGGGTCTTTTAATGGAAATAGGCATTGCCTCAGTAAGAGGTGTAGTACCAGCTTATGTTAGAAGAAGATAAATAATCTATTCCTAAAACCAAACATACACTCCAAACTATATGTTAAATCAATACCTTTTTATACCACCACATTAACCAAAACTTCAATGGAAAACAAAAAAAATTACATCAAAGGAATGGTTTTTGCAGCGTTATTCGCAGCATTAACAGCAGCAGTTTCTCCAATCAAAATTCCGTTAGGATTCACACCAGTCCCAATCACATTACAAACATTGATGGTACTTTTAGCAGGAGCGCTACTAGGAGCTAACCTAGGAGCTTTATCTCAATTTCTATATGTATTAGTTGGAGCATTAGGATTACCAGTATTTGCAGGTGGCGGCTCAGGTTTTGGAGCTTTATTCGGACCAACCGGCGGTTATCTTTTCGGTTTCATTGCAGCAGCTTATGCAGTAGGAAAACTAGTTGAAAAAACAAAAAAACCTTCTCTAGTACAAATAATCATAGCAATGGTTGTTGGATCATTAGTAATATATGTGTTCGGGGTAACTGGAGCAATAGTCGTAACAGGAAGACCTTTAACTGAAATTCTAATTGGATGGGTTCTACCCTTCCTTATTGGAGATACAGTAAAACTAATTGCAGCAGCACTAATAGCAAGAAAAGTAGATATGAGTAGATATCTCCAATAATTCTACTAATAGAATGATACAAATATCCAATATCAGCTATAAGTATGAAGACGCATTAATTCTAAAAGATATTAACCTAAATATAAAAGAAAAAGATTTCTTAGCAATCATAGGCCACAACGGCTCAGGTAAAACAACCCTAATAAAACACATCAACGGACTATTAACACCATTAAAAGGAACCGTAACAGTAGATAACCTAAACACAAAAAACAACGATTGGGAAATCAAACAAAAAGTGGGAATAGTCTTCCAAAACCCAGAAGACCAACTAATTAGTTCTATTGTTGAAGAAGACATTGCATTTGGACTAGAAAATCTAAACATACCTTCAAATGAAATTCAAGATAAAGTAAAAAACATCCTAAAAAAGCTAAACATAGAACACTTAGCCAAAAAAAACGTAAATAATCTTTCTTTTGGTCAAAAACAACTCGTAGCACTAGCAGGAGTCTTAGTGATGAGGCCAAAATACATAATCTTTGACGAACCAACAACCGTTCTTGACCCCAAAAACAAATCAAACATCTTAAAAACAATGGACGAGTTAAACAAAGAAGGAATTACAATCATCTTAATCACAAACAACTTAGCTGACATTGAAAAATACGTAAAAGATATCGTTCTACTTAAAAAAGGAGAAATAATCTTCAACAACAAAAAAGAAAAGCTTACCAAGGATATACTAAAAGAGGCTGATATGCATGAATAGTCTATTCGGCCAATACCAATACAAAAACACATTCATACATAGATTAGACCCAAGAATAAAAATAATTCTCGTCTTATTCACAAGTATGTTACTATTCTCATTAAAAACTTACACATCTTTCATTATAATCACTGTTTTAATCTCAACATTGTTAATCATCTCAAAAATAAACATAACTACATTACTAAAAAACCTAAGACCGTTCTTATTCTTCTTCACTTTTATTTTCCTAATGTATTTTTTCTTCTCAAGAGAAGAATTAGCTAAAGGAATATTGACAATCTGGAGATTTGTACTACTTATCCTAACCTCATCAATACTAACATTCACAACCTCCATAAGCAATATGGTCTACGCAATTGAAAAACTAGGAAGGCCATTAAAAATAATAAAAGTCAGTCCAAGAAACATAGCAGTGATGTTATCAATAACAATAAGATTCATACCATTACTATTCACAGAAGCAAATATAGTCAGAGACGCACAAAAATCAAGAGGGGCAGATCTTAAAAAACCAAAACACATCATAGGCTTCGTAAATGCTTTACTAAGAAAAACATTTAATAAAGCCTCTACTTTAGCAGATTCAATGGAATCAAGATGTTATAGGGATTATAGTTACTCTCATTTTAAAGAATTAAAACTAACAACAAAAGATATCGTATCTTTTGCCATCATCATAACTTTATTCGGTGCTTTAATATGGGTATAGACGAAGACTTCGGAGAAGACATACTGGTTAAAGTAATCAGCGTTAAAGGAAAATGCGAATATGGTCACCATAAAGGCCACAAATTCCCTCATCCCTTCCTTGGCTTATGCCCTTACGCACAACATACTTTATGGCCCTACATTACTGCAAAAAGATTTGGCGGAAAAATACCTTGGGAGAAAAACAATAAACTAAAAATCAGCTGCCCAAACCCAGATGACTTAGTAGTTTTCGAATTAAGCATAAAATGAACCTAAGAGCACATCATCTTCTCTGTAAGAAATACTTTCAAGGCAAAGGTTATAGTGATGAATTCGTTAAAAACTACTACGAAGTTCTAAAACAACTAAACTCAAACCCAACAATAAGAGTAACCAACTCACCAGACATCCTCTGCAGCAAATGTCCACATCTCAACAACAACAAATGCTCAAAAAAACCAGATTCCGAAATAAAAGTTAGCAAAAAAGACACCAAAATAATAAACATTCTTAAACTAAAACCAAACCAAGAAATAAAAGTAAACGAAGCAGACGAATTAGTTAACCTTAATCTAAACGAATTAAAAGAACTCTGCAAAAACTGTGAATGGAAAGAGTATTGTAAATAACTTTTTATTTAAGCTATGTTCTTATATTCTAAGCTAAAAAGATGGGAAACGCTATTTATCTATCAAATAGACATTTTGTACCTGACCACCCCATAGAACAATTAGCAGTTTTAGACAGCCTCAACCTCAGAAAACCAGGCCATGCTGAATATTTCATTGAAACTCACTTCGGAGAAAAAGGTGTTTCAACAACTACAGAAAAGAGTACCAGAACAAGAGAAGAAATTGCTGCCATCTACTGCGGTGACCCAGATATAAGAAATATTTACTGGCGCTATCTTAATCTAACATTAGCACGAGCCAAAGACGAAGTAGCAGAACAACTACAACCCCACCAAAGAAAATTATACTTTGATCGTGAACGAGACGCTGCAAGAGAAAGGGAATCGGAAGGTCCATCTGTACAAAGACTAAATGATTTAGTTGAAAATACACTTGGGGGATATCTACCAAGAACTGAATTAGAAGAAAGGACTGAATCTAGAGAGTTTAGAGCATGGACATATGAAGCTGCCAGGCCCTACCTCCCAGGGGATTATTATGAATTTTGGGATGACAAACAGGGTTATAAGGATAAACTCAATGCCATTGACTTAAATGATCCAGATGAACTATATCTATTTGTCAGGAACCTGTTAGGCATAACAGTAACTAGAGCAGAAATAGATCACTTAATGACTGATGATACAAGAGATAAAATACTAGACTTAACTGCAGAATGTAGAACTGATTTCGTAGAATTTCAAAAATACCAAACAGTCGATGATGATGGGTCCTTTATATCTCAAATGAGAAAATGGAATCCTTATGCATTTTGGGACGGGAATGTTTGGGATAGGTTAGATGGCAGACATATAGATTCAGAAGGGGATGTTCGAAAAGCATCAGCCATAATGAGAGGTTTATTTCGTTTTCATGGTTCCAACAGAAAATTGCTTTATAAAGATCCACGGAACGGAGATATGAGAGTTAGAGTAGAAAAATACCCTCAAATGAAAAATCTCAGAGAAGCTAACGAACTTTGTGATTACACTGATTACCAATTAGAGGTTATTTTAGAAGCCCCAATTAGAGGAATAGATAAACTATTCTTAATAGTTGATTTTGACAAGGAAATGGAGGAAAGAGATCAACAAGAGATACTAAATAACCTCCATGCACTATATGCAAGAGACTTTGAATTAAGAAGGAGAAGTTTTAAGCAAAGAAGAAGACCATTGTAACTAAAAAGTCAAAAACAAATCAAATACCGAACCACAATGCGTCTTCTCAACAACCCCTTGAGTTGCTTGATCAGGAAGATAATAACTACTACACCAAATCGGAAGAATCATCAGTATCAACAACACAACCAAAATAATTATCACAATCAACCACTTCTTTGATATCATTATACTATACATCAACTATTTAGTTTATAATATTTTCCCTAAAAAAAGCACACTTCACCTATAATTTAAAAAGTTAGACATATAAATAAACTCAAAGTATTCACTCTTTACAGTACATAACCCATTCCTATTTTAACAAACTTTAAATACCCACTTAAGTTAACAACCATAAACAATATTTATAGCGAGGTGCTAAAATGGTAATATTTGATAAAGTTGAAGAAAAAGATGTAACAAGAGCAATTATTTCAGGTTTTGAAAAAGATCTTCTAGACCATGTTGAGAGCGACGTAATAATTGTAGGGGGAGGCCCTTCTGGTTTAACAGCAGCAAAAGTTTTAGCAGAAAAAGGCGTTAAAGTTCTAATTGTAGAAAGAAACAATTATCTAGGCGGCGGATTCTGGATTGGTGGATTCTTAATGAACAAAATTACTGTTAGGGCTCCAGGACAAAAAGTGCTTGATGAAATCGGAGTTCCATACAAAGAATATGTAAAAGGACTATATGTGGCAGACGGACCACATGCCTGCTCAAAATTAATAGCAGCAGCTTGCGATGCAGGAGCAAAAATACTTAACATGACAAAGGTTGATGATGTAGTTATTAGGGAAAATTGTGTTGCAGGAGTTGTTATCAACTGGACTCCAATATCAGCATTACCTAGGGAAATAACCTGTGTTGATCCTATCGCAATACAATCAAAAGTTGTAATTGACGGAACAGGTCATGATGCAGAAGTTCTAAAAGCATTAGAGTCAAGAGGAATCCTAAAAACAAAAGGCTTTGGTGCAATGTGGGTTGAAAAATCAGAAGATGCAGTAGTTGAGCATACTGGAGAAGCATACCCTGGACTAATTGCGATGGGAATGGCTGTATCAACCTTACACGGATTGCCAAGAATGGGTCCAACATTCGGATCAATGCTTCTATCTGGAAAGAAAGCAGCAGAAGAAGCATTAAAAATGCTTGGAAAATAATTTTTTATTTTTTTATCTAATTTCTACAAACCCCAAGGCTTCAAAACCCTTCTCAAAGTTTCCTTACCTTGCATATAAGCTAAGAAAACCCCATAATTAGTAATTGGAACTCCAACCGACTCCAAATCACGAAGCCGAGCAGCAAGCTTCTGACTATCTATCATACACCCACCACAATGAATTATTAATTTATATTTAGAAATATCTTTCTTATCTCTAAACTCCCTCCCAAATGCATACTCCACTTCCACCCCAGAATATTTCTTCTTAATAAAGTTAGGTATCTGCACCGTTCCAATATCTTCAGCAATCCTAGAATGGTTGCAAGCCTCCGTAATCAATATCTTATCTCCCTCACATAAATCATCCATCGCCTTGATTCCATCAGCAAACAACGTAAGCTTCCCCTTACTCATAAAGTTAATCATCATAATAGAAAAAGTAGTAACATCATACTCGGGAGGCGTCCAAGGATCAATAATATCAATTGCTTGTGAATCAGTAACTATACACTTAATCTTCTTCTCCTTCAAACCATCAAGAACCTTAAGATACCTCTCTTTCTCTAAAACATCTCCTGCACGAGCCTTACCCAAATCCATCCTAAATGAAACAGGATAAGCAAAGTTCCGAGTAATATACTCCTCAGCCATCAATTGAGGTCTCAAGTATCTCCCAGGCGGAGTCTCTGCATCCATAGGAATATTCAACAAATAGTATTCATCCCTCACAACAAAAGGAAGTAATTCCAATTTCTTATTCTTAGATGTAAAATTCTCAAGAATAAAATTCAATAACCGAGCTCTATCATTTTCATCAACAGCTTTTAATTTTATTTTTTTTATAAAGTTATTTTCAATGATATTTTTTCCAATGGAATTTAAGTCAATTTCATTATCATTAAAAATATTATAAACAATAAATATTTGCTTATCATATTCTCTAGCCTGAGAAATAATTCCATTCTCAACCCCAAAATCAGAATCACTAGGATTTACCACCAAAAGCACTAAATCACACTCTTTAAGGTCATTCTCAGCCTTCTTCCTTTTCTTCTCACCTAATTCTCCACTTTCATCCATCCCAGCAGTATCAAATAACTTTACAGGACCCATTCCATGAATCTCACATAAAGTAATTTTAGTATCAGCAGTCGTCCCAGGCGTAACATCAACAATAGAACATTCCTGCTGAGTCAAAAGATTCATCAAACTACTTTTACCAGAATTAACCTTCCCAAATATCCCAATATTATCTCTTTGGATCACCATAACCATCCCCCATTCTCCTACCAACCGACCTCACAACTCTCGTAACACAACCAGCACAATCAATAGGATTCTCATAAATGCAAACTTTGTCAGGATACAACTGATAAAATTCCCTATATTTCATTGGAGTAATATTCGGCATCAATAAATTAGCACCAGACTGCAATGCCTTCTCCCTACCATCGCTAGGATTCAAAGTTTGCAAAGCAGTTGTAGCAGAAATAAAAATATCCTTACATACCAATCTAGTAACAGCAATCATTTTCAAACTCATATCAAAACTCCCATCCTTCTCTCCAACTAAAGGAGTTTCAGGATGGCAAATATATGGCCCCATCCCAGCCATGTTAATTCCTAATTCTTCATAAAGCAAAATATCATCAGCTAAATCAGAAACTGTTTGACCAGGCAACCCAATCATCGGACCAGTTCCAACTTGATAACCAACCTCTTTCAACTTCTTAATCAACAAAAGCCTCTCATCAAAAGAATTCTTAGTAGCAGAACCAGCAGGATGCAAACTCTCAAACAATTCCTTATTAGAAGTCTCAAACCTTATCAAACATCTTTTAGCACCAGCAGAAAAAAACTTCTTATACTCCTCAACCGACCTCTCACCCAAACTCAAAGCAACCCTACAATCACACTTCTCCAAAATCTTCTTAATCAACCCTTCAATCACTTCAGCAGAATAATAATCATCCTCACCAGACTGCAACAAAACCGTCTTAAAACCAAGATTCTTAACAGCATTCTCTGCTATTGAAACAATCTCATCAACATCAATCCTATACCTATTCAATCCCTTATTCCCCAACCTTATCCCACAATACAAACAATCATTTTTGCAAAAATTAGAAAACTCTAATATCCCTCTAACAAAAACCTCTTCCCCAATAAACTTCTTCCTAACTTCATCAGCTTTATGAAACAATTTATCCAAATCTTCTTTCTCACTAAGCTTCAATAAAAATATAATCTCTTCCTTACTCAACTTCTCTTTATCCAAAACATCAGAAATAAAGATCTCGTTCACCTTCCTCAACCCTTTTAAGTTTTTTAAAAAACTCCTCCTTAACTTTACTATCTTTTATCTTCTCAGCTTCCTTCCTAATCAACTCCTCTCCAACCTTCTTCCCTTCAGAATCACCATAATCCATAAGGTATTCCTTCAAAGTAAGCAGTGCATTTGGCTGGCAAAAGTTCTGTATCAATCCAGGCTTAGCCAAATCCATAAAATCCTTACCAACTCGACCTCTCCGATAGCATGAAGTACAAAAAGAAGAAACAAAACCTTGCTTCATCATATCTTTAATTACATCTGCTGTCCCCCTCGTATCGCTCAAAGCAAACTGCTCTTCATCTAGATGATCTCCCTCATCTCCACTATAACCGCCAGGGTTCGTTTTAGAGCCAGCCGAAATCTGACTAACACCAATATTAAAAAGTTCCCTCCTAATATCAGCACTCTCCCTAGTTGACAATATAATTCCTGTATAAGGAATGCTACACCTCAAAACCGCAACTAACTTCTTAAACTCTTCATCAGAAACAGGAAATGGCACATCAATAGCAGCAGGAGCATTAGAAGCTTCCTCTATCCGCGGAACAGAAACAGTATGCGGTCCAATACCAAATTTCTCATCCAAATGTTCAGCATGCATCAAAAGTGACAATACCTCAAACTTATAATCATACAGCCCAAACAAAACTCCAATCCCTACATCCCCCAATCCAGCGCTCAAAGCCCTATCCATAGTACCTAACCTAAACTCAT
Source organism: uncultured Methanosarcinales archaeon (assembly GCA_964566535.1). Taxonomy (GTDB): domain Archaea; phylum Nanobdellota; class Nanobdellia; order Woesearchaeales; family CAZOXR01; genus CAZMIO01. The sequence goes on from CAZMIO010000003.1 coordinate 154,221, forward strand.
AATCACCTTTCTTGCCAGAATGCATCTTCTCATAAGTTTCTCTGTGATAAGTCTCCTGAAACATCGTATACGTTCCTATCTTTGCTCCCTTCAACTTAAGAAACTCTTCATCACTCAAAGGAGGAATCTCAACATTTATCCTCCTTATATCTCCTCCTGACTTAACAGAATAAGCAACATTAATAGCTTCTAAAAAATCATCAAAACTATATTTGTCAAAATCCTCTCCCATCAACATTAATAATCTCTTATGCCCTTGTTTCTCTAATATCTCAACTTCCTTCCTTATCTCATCTGAAGACAAAATCCTTCTCTTCATCTCACTATTACTCTTCCTAAAACCACAATAAAGACAGTCATTAGAGCAATGATTAGAAACATAAACAGGAGCAAATATCACTAACCTATTCCCATATATCTCATTCTTAATCTTAAAAGCAGTATCATACAATTCTTGAGCATCAGAACTAATATTCAATAAACAAGCAGCCTCTTCCAAACTCAAACCCTTCAACTCCAAGGCCTTACTAAGAATTTCCTTAATCCTCTCCTTAGAAGGACTCTTACTCTCTTCCAATACCTCTTTTACTCTCTTTTCATCAATATTCATATTCCAGATTAAAGAAACATAATTAGTTTATAAAATTTTAACTATTTTTAAGACATTACCCCTTACTCAGGAGCTTCATATTGTCTAGTTAGAACTAAAAATTTAGAACCTTGGTCTCTATTATACTCCATAAACTCTTCAGCACCTACCAATGGCCTAGGCTCAAGAATATCATCAGTTTTACCCTCTCTTCTTTTATCAAACCCATGAAGTTCATAAAGAACACTAATAGTTACCTGAGCACCATTTACTTCAGGATCAACCGGTTCAGGACCCCCATAATTATAAAACACAACCTCCACATGTTCTGGTAAATTACCCTCAAGACGTTTTATCCTTCCTACTGGGTGCGGCTTATAAGGCAAATAAGTTAAATTTTCCTCTAAAACTACAAAAAAGTCAATATCCCTATAATCATCTGTGTCCACACTAGAGCCGGCTACAATAACTGCATATGGACGTCTCACCCACTCACCATCGGTGCCCCTTGCAAAAACTCCCTCTGAAATTTCCTCCCTCCAGCTACTCGGTTCAGGATATTCAAATTCATATGGATTAAGAAGATCTAATGTTTGCCTAACACGTTCCTGCTCTGAATCACGCAAATGCCCTAACCATCTTTGGGCATCTGCAGCTTCTCCTGCAGTCAAATTTAGAAATGCATTATCTAGTGTCATAATCATTCAAGGAAATCATTATTTATTTATAAATTTTATTAATTAACTATTAAAAATTCCCTTAAGAATAAAACCTTCAGATATATTTATAAATCAACTTCCTATCCCTAAACTAACCAATTGAGGTAATTATTATGGCAGAGCTTCATATAAACACACAATTAGTCCATGCAGGATATAAACCAGACCCTACAACAGGTGCATTAGCTGTTCCCAGATATGTATCAGCCGCTTATGCTTTAGGTACTGCTGAAAATGCCGCAGCTATCTTTGCCCTACAAAAAGATGGATATACCTATTCAAGAATTGGAGATCCAACTACAACTGCATTGGAAGACAAACTTACAGTAATTGAAGGAGGAGTAGGAGCGGTTGCATTCTCATCAGGTACACAAGCAGTCTTATGTTCAATCCTTAATCTCGCAGAAAATGGAGACGAAATCGTTGCAGCAAATGACTTATACGGTGGAACATTTACTCAACATAATGACATCTTATCAAGATTGGGAATAACTGTTAAATTCGTTGATCCTACTGATCTTGATGAGCTCAGAGGTGCAATCACTGATAGAACAAAAGCAGTCTATACTGAGACTATGGGGAATCCAGGATTAAATGTCCCTGATCTCGAAGCTATTGCAGCTATTGCTCACGAAAATGGCATACCATACATAGTAGATAGCACATTTACACCACCAGTATTACTAAGGCCATTTGATTACGGAGCAGATATTGTAGTCCATTCACTGACTAAATGGATGAATGGTCATGGTACAGTTCTTGGCGGTGCTGTTATTGATTCTGGCAACTTTGATTGGGCAAAAAGTGGTAAACACCCTCTACTAACAGAAAAAGATAGTTCATATCATGGTTTAAATTATGCTTACGATTTACTTGGAGGGACAGGTTACATTGTTAGGATGGCATTAGTTCCATTAAGAAACCTTGGAGGAAACATATCTCCACATAACTCAGGAGATATAATGCAAGGTTCTCAAACCCTCCATCTAAGGATGGAAAGAACCTGTGAAAATGCGCTAGCTGTTGCAGAATATCTTGAAGCTCATGACTTAGTTGATTGGGTTCAATACCCTGGTTTGGAATCTCACCCCTCACATGAAAATGCTGTAAAATACCTCCCAAACGGATTTGGTGGAGTTGTAGTTTTCGGACCAAAGGGGGGCAAAGAAGCAGGCAGAAAATTCATTAATTCATTAGAAGGCCAACAAGTAATAACACATGCTGTAAATGTTGGAGATGCAAGAACATTAATAGTACAGCCAGGAACTACAACTCATTCCCAGCACACTCCAGAACAACTTGAAGCAGCAGGAATAGCTCCAGAACTCCTACGTTTATCATTGGGAATTGAATATATAGACGATATAATAGGAGTATTAGGCGAAGCACTACACCAATCTCAGCAAAAATAACTAACCCTTTCTATTATTCCATTAGGAATAAAACCCTCATGAATCTTTATATACTATAATTCTAAATAAATTCTAATTAAACATAGGTGATCACTTTAACAAAAGAAGAATCAGTAGGCATAGTTGAAACTAAACACTTTGAGATTAAAGAAGATATACCTCTAGACTGCGGCAAAACACTAGGACCAATAACACTAGCCTACGAAACCTACGGGACCTTAAACAAAACTAAATCAAACGCAATCCTAATCTTTCACGCTCTTTCAGGGGATGCTCATGTAGCAGGGTATCACGAAGAACAAAACAAACCAGGCTGGTGGGATCTTCATGTAGGCCCAGCAAAAAGCATAGACACAAACAAATTCTTCATAATCTGCATAAACGTAATAGGGGGCTGCAAAGGCTCAACCGGACCAAGCTCAATTAATCCAAAAACAAACAAACCATACGGAATAGATTTCCCAATACTAACAATAAAAGACATGGTCTCAGTACAAAAAAAACTAATAGATCATCTAGAAATAAAACAACTCTTTGCAGTAATTGGAGGATCTATGGGTGGCTTCCAAGCCCTTCAATGGTCAGTACTCTTCCCAGAATCTTCAAAACTGGTAATTCCCATAGCAACAGCAGCATCTCAATCACCTCAAAACATCGCTATCCAGGAAGTCGGAAGAAGAGCAATACTTGGAGACCCAAATTGGAGCAAAGGAAATTATTACAATAAAGAAACTCCTAAGTCAGGATTATCAACAGCAAGAATGATTGGTCACATAACTTACCTTAGCGAAAAAGCGATGAAAGAGAAATTCGGAAGAAGATTCCAAGACAAAGACAAACCTGACTTTAACTTCAACACCGAATTTCAAGTAGAATCTTATCTCCAATACCAAGGAACATCATTCGTAGGACGTTTTGATGCAAACTCTTACCTATATATAACTAAAGCAATGGATTATTTTGACTTAACAGAAGGAGATACAAAGAAACTAGAAGATCTCTTCGCAAAAACGAACGCAAAATTCCTAGTGCTCTCATACACTTCTGACTGGCTTTATACAACTGAGCAGATGAAAGAGATTGTCAGAGCATTGCAAAGATCAAGCCATGATGTTGCCTTTTTCGAAATCGAAGCAGACCAAGGCCATGACTCTTTCCTATTAGAAAACGAAACACAAACTAATATTTTGAAAAATTTCCTAAACAACAATCTAGAAGAGAATGAATAAGAACAATATAGAATCAAAAGAAGAACAGAAAATAAACAGATTAGACTACAATTTAATAGTTAAAACTGTAAAAGAAAACTCAAAAGTTCTAGACCTTGGCTGCAGTATGGGAACTTTATTAGCCTTACTAAAAGAAAAAAAACAAACAGACGGCAGAGGCATAGAAATTAATCCCAAAAAAGTTCAAAAATGCATTGAACAAGGTTTCTCAGTTCTCCATGGGGACTTAGACGAAGGATTAAAGCATTATGCAGACAATTCATTTGACTATGTCATATTCAACCAAACAATACAAGTTGTAAAAAATTCTTTATTAGTTCTACAAGAAGCGTTAAGAGTTGGAAAAAAAGTAATTGTCAGCTTCCCAAATTTCGGGCATTGGCAAACCCGTCTCTCATTCGCCTTCTCAGGAAAGATGCCAAAGTCAAAGGCACTACCCTATGAATGGTACAACACCCCTAATATCAGGATATTGACAATAAAAGACTTCAGAGATCTGTGCAATAGGAATGATGTAAACATACTAAAAGAAAAGAGCTACCTAGCTCTAAATGGAAAAAATAGATTAATAAACTTCTGGCCAAACACATTCGCAACAAATAGTTTGTTTATTCTTGAACAAAACAAAATTTAGTTATTTTTCATACTCTAATTTAGAACAAACTAACTCTTCTTCACCATCAACCTTGCATTTTCCTGAATAAAATGACGGGCATTCTGATAACAGCCTGAAACTCTATCTAACATATCAGAATATTCAGATACCATACTACCCTCTGAAACATCTCCCATTTGCCTTCTTTCTAATAAGTTAATATAATCTCTTCTAGTTGCCCCAATCACTCTAAGGTCTTCCATCAAAGAAGGATCATACTCTAATCTTTCATATTCTCTCATTAATTCAGGTTTAGTATCAACACATTCAGTTTCACCACCAGGTGATATTGGCCCCCGATCATGTTGAATGGCAACCCCCATTGCATGATATGGTAATTCCATAACATATTTCAACATTCTAACATATTCTTCCTCACTTGTATGTGCATTTGTACCAAAATTAGTTAAATGCCCCAAATAAAAGTTAATTGTCTCTCTTGCTGCCCTTCTAAATGGGACCTTATTATTATCCAATACATCAAGTGGATTTACATCACCCCTATGCCCATATTGGTCTACTGATAATGCTAAATGTTCTTTAAAAGATTCATTAATGGTATGAATACCAGCCATAGCATTTTTTTCATTGATAACCCTAGTCTGAATACTGACATGTCTTTCTTCTAAAGCCCTTCTAGTAGCTTCCCTCACTATTTCATTATGACTATCATCCGTTGTAATCATAAGATAATCAATATCACTAGCAACATTACAATCCCCAGTATTTACAGAACCATAAGCAATAGCACCAAGTACCTCATCACCCAAAAAAGGCGTTACACAATCTAGTTCAAACTGTTCTAATGCTGCAGAAAAATCCTCTGGTCGAGGAATATTCCCTTCTATAAAGTCCTGTAGTGTAAATATTCTCATTTTAAAACCCTCAAAGAAAACATTGAGGTAACTACTACCTCTTCTAAATTAATTGTTATAATTTCCTTTTTAAATCTATCGAATAATCGTTTTAGTAGTAGTATTTAGAATAAAACCTATAAATTATAACCAAAACAAAAACATATAAAAAGGACATATCACCACTAAATATATTAATTAAAATGAAAAAGTTAGTAATATTATCAATCTTATTTCTTACGCTTTTAACATCATTAACCTATGCAGAACGAAACGTAACTGTATATTACTTCTGGGGAGATGGCTGCCCTCATTGTGCAAAAGCAACCCCTTTTCTGTACAGCTTAGAAGATAAATACCCAGAACTAAGAATAGAAGCATACGAAGTCTGACATAATGAGACTAACGCAGACCTACTTGCGCAATATAGTAGTGCTTGTGGGATTCCAGTTCAAGGTGTTCCAGCAGTTTTTGTTGGCCATACTCCTTTCGTTGGCTTTGACGAAGCAGAAACAACAGGAAAAGTAATAGAAGAAGAAATTATCAAATATCTAAAAAACCCAGATGTTGACCTTAAAGAACATCTTGGAATGAACCTTTCATCCTGCCCAGTAAGGGATAAAGATAAAATAGTCCATTTACCAATATTCGGAGACATAGACACAACTCAAATCTCATTACCTATGTTCACAATAATTCTTGGTCTGTTAGACGGCTTTAACCCATGCGCAATGTGGGTCTTGATGTTCCTATTAGCTTTATTAGTTTACACAAAATCAAGAAAGAGAATGTTCATTATTGGAGGAACCTTCATATTCATCTCAGGATTAGTTTATTACATCTTCATGGCAGCATGGCTTAACTTCTTCCTATTCATAGGGGTCTTACCAGCCCTAAGATTCATCGTTGGAGGATTTGCACTAATCATGGGGTTGATTAATGTAAAAGAATTGTTCTGGTTCAAAAAAGGACCTTCATTATCAATTTCAGAAACGCATAAACCCAAATTATTTGAGAAAATGCGAAATGTTGTCCACGAAGCATCATTACCATTAGCATTAATCGGAGTCTCAATCCTAGCATTCACCGTAAACACAATTGAACTTCTCTGCACAGCAGGCTTCCCAGCAATCTACACAAAAGTCCTAACCCTAAACAACCTATCACCAATAGCACATTACGGATATATTGGACTTTACATTCTAATGTACATGCTAGATGACTTCATAATCTTCTCAATAGCAGTCTTCACATTAAGCCAAAAAAAGATGACAGAAAAACAAGGCAAATGGATGAAATTCATCGCAGGATTCATGATGTTAATCCTAGGATTACTATTAATGTTCAAACCAGAATTATTGATGTTTGGTTAATGGTTCAGGTTTGCTATGTCCAAAATAATGCAAATGCCCCTTACACTTACAATCACTTGAACCAAAAGAACTTATAATCTCAGAACTAACCCTAGAAACCTTATCATTAACAGAACATTCAATCTTCTTTAACGTCTCAACCGTTTCAACACCAACAACCTTAGCATGATTAAGCAGATAATCAATATGCCATCTAATCTTCTTCTCTTTCCTTTTATGTCTCTCAATCCGTTTAGATAAGTTGTTCAGCGCAGACCCAACATAACCGTAATACCCTTTCTTAAAACTTAACTCACCAAGCTTCCCAACCGAAATCCTTTTATCAGAATTCAAATAAATCAAAAGACAATAAACTCCTTTATTCATTTACAACACTTTTCTTTTTATTCTTCCATAAAAACCAGGAAACACCCAAAACAAACACCAAAAGCACAATTCCACCAACCAAATTAGCATACTGCCAATCTAACAACACTCCTTGTATTGAATAAAAGTATTCTTTTGTTCCAAATATATCCCATGCGTTGAATAAAGCAGTTCCTCTGAAAATAACCAACACTAACCCAATCAAAATAAATAAAATACCAGAAATCAAGTTAGAGGAATGTACATGAACATCCTTCCCAAATATATTAAAAGATAAAATTCTACCCTGAATAAACTTACTCTCAGCCAAATTAAACTTATCATAAAACATAGATATGATAAAAAAAGGAACAAAATTCCCTAATGCATAAAAGAACATCAACAAACCAGAATACCAAACATTCCCTAATATAACTGCCATACTTAAAATCCCAGCTAATATTGGTCCAAGACAAGCAGTCCACCCTAAAGCAAATGTAATACCAAAAATAAACACACCAGGCCGATCATCTTTACACTTATTATCCATATAAGAACAAACAGACTTCCCCCTAAGAACAACCAACCCCAATATTATCATAACAACTCCTGCAATCATCACTAACCAAGCCTTTTGCAAAACAATTAATGTCTGCTCTCCAATAAACCCAGCAATAACTCCCATCGCAACAAACACTAAGCTAAAACCTAAAAAGAAAATAAAAGTCATCCACGTAATATTCTTCTTCTCCTTAAAAGTATACGAAAAATAAGCAGGTAAAAAGGGAAACAGACAAGGCGATAAAATCCCTAACATGCCGGCAATAAAAGCAATAAAGAAAGATATCTTCATTGCAAAATCATTAGAAACCTTTTGATTATACTCAATAATCTTTTGTAAACCTATTGGTAAATTACTTTGTGCAAAAATAAAAGTAGTAAAAAGAATAAATAAAGCCATAAAAAACACCAATAACAAGATTTTTTTATTTTTCATCACAACCCTTCTTTCCTAAAAACTTTTTCTGTCAAAAACCAAAACCAATAACCCAACAAAGCTAAGAGTACTATACCAAGAATATTACCCATCATTGGAGAAATTCCTAAGTTTAGCAGCCACTTTTGGCCAAAGCTCACCAACACCATACTTTCTATAGGGTCTACTGCATTGAATATATAAGTCCCCCTGTATAAAACAAACAGTAATCCAAAAAATAGAAAAATGAGTCCTGCAATAATATTTGTAATCCGAATTTTTAATTTTCCAAAAGATATATAGTTAGCCTGCATCCACTTTGTCTCAGACAATCTGAAATAATCGTAAAGTACTGCTACAATCATCATTGGAAGGAAAATGCCAATTGAATACATAAACATAAGCATCGCCGCATTAAAAGACCCCGCAACAGAATTTCCAATAACAAGAATAGCTGCTGAAACTGGAAAAACACATGGAGTATAACCAATAGCAAACAAAATACCAAATGTCAGTGTCCCCCAAACATCATTTCCATGCTTATTTGGTTTGAAGATAAAATGCTTACCTAAAAAAATAAAGACAGCCCAAACCAAAAAGACGAGTCCTACAAACAGAACCATTTCAAAGCGGATAAGCCGTAAAAATCTACCTAATCCTACTCCACCTAATGCAAACAGAGCAAGTACAAGACTTACTCCTAATAGGAATATTCCAAAAGTTTTTGTGAGATTTTTTCTTTCTTTAAACGCAATTGCCAAAAATGCAGGAATAATAGAAAGAATGCAGGGACTCAGTAAAGCTATAACTCCTCCTACTAACGCAACTAGGTAATTCATAGCTGCAACTTGTCTCTCTTGCTCTTCTAGTAACTGGACTAAACCTGGGGGAAGATTAGTTAGAGAAACAACTATTGGTAACAAAGCCAGAAACACTAAAAAAATAAATATAAATTTTTTGTTTTTCATAAACATCTCGCATCTTCTTTCTTTTGTATTACTTCATCACTTTGCCCCATAGCCATATAAACACCACCCGTAAATAACTCAGATTCTAAAATTTCTTTTTTAGACGTCTCCTCACTATCAAATACAATACAACTACTCCCTTGCCGTATTTGTGCATTAACTATGCCATTCATATTAACAAGCCCATAAAACACAGTATCACTACAGGATAAACATGACAAACCATCAATCCGAAGCCTTAGATTATGAAATTGTCCACTCTCAATCTCCAATTGGGTTAATTCTCTCCCTTCCATTTTAGTTTGAGTCAAAGCAGCAAGCGCTTCCAGATTAGATAGCTTACCTCCATTGGAGAATAAAGATTGAAATACTATTATTCCTATAAGGACTATAACTCCCAAAACTATGTAATGGTTTCGTCTAAGTTTCATCCTCCTCCACCTTCCTCTATCATACCATCATCATTAGATTCATGATCCATTGGAACATCTCCTTCCACACCATCCATCTCCATACCGTCCATTGTACCATCCACACCATCCATTTCCATACTCATCCCAGACATATCCGTACCTGGCAGAGCAATAATCAAATAAATCATATAAAATGCACTAAGAAGCATAACTATCCCTGCAACCCTTTTAAGCATCAAAGTAGAGGCCATAAATTTACCTTTTAGAATCTTTCTTGACTTACTTATTAATATAGTGGCTGCAACCATACATAGGCCAAGTGCAAAAGCAAAAATTATAAAACTAATTATACTAGTAAGCAGATCTCCACCAAGTAGTGGATAAATGATTAATGGGATCATCAGGAGTAAGGCACACATAAATGCTTCTACTCCATAAAAGATGCCAAATAAGAATACCCCTCTCTCATGACTTTTACTCTTCAAACTTCCTTCTGATAATCCTTTTGTACGAAGAAAGGGCAAATACTTTTTCACATTAATTGAAATATTAAACAGTAATGCTAACCCAACAATAACCAGAATAGCTGCCGATATTTCCCGGTTGTATGCCATCAAAGTCATTCCAATTATCTGGCCAAAAATAATAGTAAGTATTCCTAACACAAGATAGAACGAAACAAGACCTAATGCTGCAAAGCTTCCATAGTATACCGCTTTTTTATTCCCCACTTCTTCAATATTCAAATAATAAGAAAGGTATGCTGGCAAAATACCAATTGCACAAGGAGCAAAAAATGAAACTATTCCAGCAAAGAAAGCAAACCCATAAAAGACTAAAGGGGGCAATTGACTAATCTTTGTCACATTCGCAGCTGCATATCTCAAATAACCAAAATAACCAAACCAAGATAATACTACAAAAGATAAAAAAATACCCAACAAAATAAAAAAATAAATAGGTCTTTTACCTTTTTTCTGATCAGGTTTTAATTCTTCCAATCAACATCCACCCACCATTCCTGGCAAGTCATTAAGCTCAGATACTGATGCAGAACTTCCTCCTCCACCCTGACCTGCAAATTGCGCAGCGATACCTGCTGAACCACCATGACTAAGAGTACTTGCATCTGCATGCCCAGTATAAACCAAGTAATCTTGAATCATTCCTTTTGGGTACCATAGGCCTTTCCACCGCGTCATCTCTCCCAAAATTTCTTCATCAGCTTTGTCCCCATAATATCTTACAAAAAATCGTGCTATTCCTTTCCAAGCGTACGCATGAGCACAACCGCATCTGCTAATTGTAGTTACCTGACTTGGTCCACCACAGCAATATTCACAAGTAAATACTCCGGTTAATTTTTGCCACCTTTCCTCTTCTTCATGTGATAATTCAATCTTCGAACCAAATTGAGCAAACCTTGCACTTCCTGTTAAAGAAGCCCAGATTTGTTGTGAAGGAATTGGCTCATCAAAACTTATACCTGCTAAGAGTTCAGAACCTGGCCCTTCATGAACATACGGCGGTACGCCTGTTGGAATAATATAATTAATGGCATCTTGTGTAGGGTCCCCAGTATTTCCAGGTTTTGGAACTTCACTTATTGTCGGCCACTCAACTAGTTTTGTTGTTCTTCCATCTGGATTTAGTTGAGGCCCAATAATAACGCCACCCTTCCCAGATAATAGATTTAATCGATGTGAAATACCTCCAATTGAGGATCCGCCCCTTCCAAACATATCAGAAACACTGTTTATCTGATATTGATTAAATACCATAAGGAAAAAAGCTATCCCTAATACTACCATACTAAATTTTCCCAAAATCTTCTCATCATCTCCTCTTTTTTTGTGCACTTTTGAACCGAACAAGAGTTCTCTGTTTTGTTTCATCCTTGATTCATGATGACCATTCATACTAACATGTTTTTTCCCCTCAGATTCTGATTTTTCCATTTGTTAACGCCTCTAACAGTTTTTTATTAATTAGCACCCAAAAGTTCCTTCTATTGCACAAACATTCCCACTCAACCCTTCCTTAATAATTCCAGGCTCAGGGCCACTTGTAACATAATCTAAAACATTCGTATTATTCCATTCATGAGGATGGTTCCATAGTGTCCAGAAATATCTCCACTCATTCCATCCTACTCCAAGATGCTTCACATAAATTCCATTATCAGATAGCATCTTTCCTATCTTTCGACCAGTCATACATGGAATACTGTAACAATATACAATTATCTCCTTGTAAGGATTCTCTTGCTTCAAGTTCATAAATGAACCAACTATCCTTTTCACAGATCCATAATCTGAATGGTCTCTATCTTTGTAAGCAGGAATACTTACTGCTCCTACAACATGCTCTTCTTCATACTCTTCTTGACTTCTCAAATCCACTAACACAAAACTGTCATCCCCTTTAGCCATAGCCTTCCTTATATGATGAGGGCTCACATGAACAGCATTCTCAACGGTATAAAATTCCAAAGCTAGCTCCTCATTAGACTTCTCACTAATATCATGACTCTGTGCACTATTGATAAGAAAAGTTGTCAACCCACCAGATATAGCACCAACTATTATCGCTATAATCACTGTCTGAATTATTTTTTTCATAGTATTCCCTCCTCTAACCAGTTACTGCCGGAGTAACAACCTCTCCCTTAACTAAATCAGTATAAGGCTTGCCAGCAATATCTGCTTCCCTAAATACATAGGCACCATCGTCTTCTACCGTTCCAACAGATGCCCACGCATCAGTCAAAGAAACATACTCCTCTACATCCCCTTCAAGAATGATAGCGGGTACTTGCTCTATATCATACTTTTCAACAATTAATCTACCCTCTGCACTAGATATATCAACTGTTTTTTCATCACCAAGTACAACCCCCAATCTTAATAGGATGGGCTTATGAAATTCCTCTCCATCATAACATTCCTTACAGCTTCCATCTTCAAGAATCGTTAAATGTAATAATCCCTTAAGAACACCAGCATCTAAATCAAAATAAGGGGGATTAGCTTCCCTCATTACAAACGAACCATCCTCCTCAACAGTCCCAATTGTATCCCAACCTACCTTAATATTGGGATAAGCTTCAGCCTCCTTATCTAAGATTACAATCGGAACCTTCTCAATATCATATTTGCTGACTAAACTCTTTCCACTAGCACTATCCACATCAACAACCTGTTCACTTTTAAATATAACACCTGTACTCTTCAATTGTTTAACAAAAGTACTCAAGTCAGAACAATCATCACAATCCTTCTTTTCTAGTTGAATCAAAGATACTTTCCCAAGGACCGCACCAGTCACTGCATCAACATAAGGTGGAACCAATTCAGTTAAAACATAATCACCATCTATAACCTCTCCAACATCATTCAAACTTGAAGCTAATGATCTTGATTTCTCAAACTCACCAGTAATAATCACAGTTGGTAGCTTCTCAATTCCATATTTACCAATCAATTCTTTAGCCTCAGCAGAACTAGGATCTAACCTTTTCTTATCCTTAACCTCAACTTCTGTTGACTCAATCAATTCAACAACAGCACCAATATCATAACAATCTTCGCAATCAGTATCTATAACGGTAAACTCGATAACAGCAGGCTTTGCAGCTTCCTCAGCTTCAGCAAGCTTACCATCAAATATTCCACCGAAAGAACTTATCTGATAAGTATTATACGCTGCAAATAAGATAATTACAACTCCTAAAACTATAAACAAATGATTATAAAATGACTTACCCATTCCCTTAGGTTTATGATGAACATGGTGAGTAGGATGTTTATGTACTTCATGTGATTTATGAGTATGTACTTCTTCTTTTTTCTTATGATCTTCCATTTTTTATAGCCCCCTTTCGTTATTAATTGACAAAAATAAATAAAAAATTAGTTAGAGATTGATCTAACAACCTCCAACCATCTGCGGTAAATCCTTTATACTGCTTGGCAAAGAACCAGTACTTCTTCCACTTCCCCCTGATGAGGCAACCGGAGAACTACTGCTTGAAGAACTTAACTTAAGTCCGCCTTCTTCAACCTTACCCTTAAGCGCATTCAGCTGAAATGCCTGTACAGCAGATATTAATACTAAAACCGCCAATACTACTGCCACAATTGTTGCTTGTTTCATGTTTTCACCTCCAAAGATTAATATTCACATCCAGTAAGAGCAGCTAATCTCTCAAATGATTGAACAGTTTCATAACTTTCTCCGTCAATCACCCAAGTTGGTCTCTTAGCAAGATCACTTTTAACAACATAAGTAACGTGCTTAAACGACTTCCCAAACATTGCTTTCTGCCCATTCGTATACTGACACCAGTCTTCCCCATACATAACTGCACCTTTTTCAGTCAAACACTTAGCAAAATTATCATATGTGCCTGGAGAAAGAAAAGCAAAAGCACTTACAGATACTGCAACCAACAGTACAACACCAGCAATAATCCACATCTTATTCTTTTTGCCAGTCTTCTCTACCTTAATTTGTTCGTGATGCTCTTCTCTTGCCTTATGCTCTTCCTCATTATGTTCAGGTACGTGTTGCAATTTACTCAACCACCGCAACTTCCACCAATTGGTCCAGATGGTGGCGGTGCTCCGCTTCCGCCTTGAGCAGTACAACCTGCAACTAAAGCCACAACTACTATCAAACCAATAACAAACAATAACTTATTCTTACGATATAATCCCTTCATTAAATCTATCATTCCGTTCATTTTATTTAGCCCCCTATTTATTGTTTTTAACATCCACCAACCATACCAGGCAGATTTTCTAGTACCGATGTATCTCCACCACCAATGGATGCTCCCAGCTCAATCATATTCTTTGGAAACCACAATGTCTTCCATCTCATAGCTTCCCTTAGAATCTCACCATCACTATAATCAGTATATGCCGATAAATACAATGTTAATGATAATATTCCTGGATTATGCGAACAACCACATTTTGAATTCCCTTTACTATCCGCACCTGCTGCACCAATCCCACAACAATACTCACATGAAATCCCCCTGGGCTCTGATGCAAGACCTACAAATCTCTGGAATGCTTCAGGATTACTCTTCTCAACCTCAGCCTTTAACCCCTTATACATCTTTGCAAGAACATCTAAAGACTCAATTGGATCATCAAAACTTACTCCTAAATCATCGCCATATTCAGGAGTTCCTGTTGGGAACATTATACTCATCACATCATCACCGCTTGCTCCTTCCAACGGAAAAACAGCTGCAATAGTCTGCGCAGTAGATTCTAACTCAGCAACATTCAAACTTGAAAGATCACTACTACCTGAAAAATGTGACCTTCCACTAGAACCTCCACTACCCACCATCCCACTCAAACCATTTACTTGGTATTGGTTGAAAACTATCAAGACAACAGCCAGAATAGCCATCGTTAAAATTGGCTTAGAGGTCAACTTCTCTCCATCATGCCCTACATGATGCTTAACTTCTTTATGTTTTATAGTATCTCCTTTAACCTCTTTATGTTCTATCTCAACCACCTCGCAACAATAAAGTAATAATCATTTTCATATATAAATCTTTTCAATTAATAACTTACTATTCTCTACCCTATATTTAAATGAAGAGAAATAATAGTGAAAAAATAGGGAAAATTTAAATATCTGAATACTACTATCTCTAGATTAGTAGTATTCAGAGTATGCTCAAAAACCACTGTTCTTTAGCAATAGTGGTTTTCGAAATATCTATCATAAAATAAAACAAACTTGGGGAAAAAATAGTGAAAAGCAATAGATTACTGATAATTATCTTACTTTCATTAGTCATTATTGGAGCAGCAATTATAACAAATCTCCTTTCATTCTCAAATATTGAAGATTTAATCATAGAACAGCTTAAAGAAACTCAACAGATTGAAACAGAACATGCAGCTTCTCAAATAGAATCACATATTCTGCAGATAAAAGATGAACTTATTACTTTAAGCAAATTCCCAATAAAGGAAAAAATTGACCTTAATCAACAGTGTTCTGGAGATATGGAGACTATCCATATTGGCACTGAAAGCAAGATAGATTCCCTTCTTAGAGTTGATGAGTCAGGCAATGTTATAGAATGCTCTTCCTCAGAATTCCAGAATTTTCTTGGTCTAAATATAGCAAACAAAGATTACTTTAAAACCCCTAAAGAGACAAACGAACCATTTATTACGGGGATGGTGAGACAAGGCACAAGCAGACAAACAATCATTTCAGCACCTTTATTCGAAACAACTGAATATACTCCCTATCCTAATTTTCAAGGAAAATTCAAAGGAGTTTTAATGAGCATTATCGAACTAAATACGTTAAATTCTTTGTACCTCCACCCAATAACTGCTTCCGAAAACATGCTTTTACTAATTAATACTAATACTGAAGAAACAATCCTAAGATCAAGTGCAATTGATGAATTCTCAAGCATAAAAAACAATTTACCTGAGTTAAGCGACGGTTTTAACACAATAACTAATATAAAGGGCTATGGCAACACTATCATAACTTCATCAGACTTAATATTTGGATCAGAAACTTGGCGCTTAATTGTTTTAACACCATTAAAGAATGTTGGAAACGAAGTTTCCTCAGTCCAAAAAAGACATATCCTAAGCTTAGCATTTGTGATAATTGTGTTCATAACAGTATCCATTTCCCTACTTTCTTTACATAAAACAAAAGAAGAAGTCCAAAAGAAACTAGAAAAAACCCATGTAACCTTAGAAAACCTAGGGATAAACATAGAAGTTGAAAAAGATAAGTATAATCAAGCAGACATCAGCCTCGAACCAAAGAAAATTTACCTCATCAAAGAAGATGAAGAAAACAATGCCCATGAACTATTCATCAGCTCTTTAAACAGGGGGTTTGCAGGATTAGGAATTGTAAGGGATGACCCAAGAATATTAAAAAAGAAGTACAACCTAGAAAAGACCTCACTTATCTGGTTAACAAAAACAAAAATAGAAGGCATACCTTGCGAAGCTAGCATAGATAATCTTTTCGAGTTAATCTCAGAATTTATTAAAAAATGCCCAAAAAGCGCAGTTTTAATTGACAAATTAAACTACATCCTAACAGAGAATAGTTTTGAATCAGTAATAAAAAAGATTCACGAATTAAAAGATTTAACATTAGCCCATGAAACCATAATCATCCTGTCAGTAAACCCCGATTTAGTTGAAGAATCAAAACTTAAAGCAATTGAATCAGAAACAATTGACTTATATGGAAAACACCTAAAAGAGCGTGTTGAGCTCTCAGAACTAGAGATGAACGTCTTAAAGTTTGTCAACGAAAACAACGTAACTAATAGATTAGTCTCCTATAAAGACATTACAATCAAGTTCAACATCACAAAACCCACAACAAGAGTAAAGATTAGAAAGTTAGAACATCTAAACTTACTAACAGTTAACCAGAAAGGCAGATTTAAGTCAATTAAGATCACTTCTGCAGGTAGAAGGATAATTGGGTAATACCAAAACATAAAAAATCTATTTAATAGAAACCTTTATATACAAGTTAGGCTAACCTAACTTTTAGATGATTTCAAGCTTTGTAATAACATTCAGAGAAACTCTAGAGGCGGCATTAATAATAGGAATAATTCTAGCTTATCTAGTTAAAACAAAACGTACAAAATACAACAATATCGTTTACTTAGGGATAACTTCTGCAATCATTGCATCCATAATCGCAGCATTCTTATTCAATTCATTAGCTGGCGGTTTTACTGGCAGAGCAGAAGAAATATTTGAAGGAATAGCAATGTTATTTGCAGCTTTCTTAATAACATTCATGATTCTATGGATGCTTAAACAAAAACATGTACAGGTAGAACTACATCAAAAAGTCCAAAAAGAAATAGACGAACAACATAAGGCAGGACTATTCTTCTTAGTTTTCATCTCAGTTTTCAGAGAAGGCATAGAAACTGTTATTTTCTTAAGTGCAGCAAATTTTGCAACATCGGCAACAAATGGTCTGATGGGGGCATTAATCGGAATCATAGCTGCAGTAATCCTCGGTTACGCAATATTCGTATGGGGCAAAAACCTAAACTTAAAAAAATTCTTCAACGTAACAGGAGTCATTCTTATCTTATTCGCAGCAGGATTAGTAGTCCATGGAGTACACGAATTCCAGGAAGCAAAACTACTACCAACTTACATAGAACACGTTTGGGACATGAACCCTCCAGAAAACCCAGATGGATCATTCCCAGCCCTACACGAAAAAGGCTCAGTTGGATCAATTGCAAAAGGACTCTTAGGCTACAACGGAAACCCATCACTAATAGAAGTTTTCTCTTACTTAGCATATATTCTAGCAATAGTCCTACTTTGGAGAAACATAGATAAAGTTCATGAAGTTATTTAGATTTCTCGTATTAAACTAAAAAACCACAACATTTATATACTAATACATGCCACTTATGACATATGTCAGAAAAAGCATATAAAGTATTCTTCACAACATTGGCAAATAACAATAGATTGAAGATTATAAACTATCTCAGAAAAGGAACTAAATGTGTTCATGAGATATGCAAAGATCTTAACTTTAATCAAACAACCGTCTCCCACAACCTAAAAAGACTCCTCCATTGTGGTTTTGTATTCGTAGAAAAACAAGGAAAACATCGTTATTACACCCTTAACAACAAAACCATCAAACCATTAATGTCATTAATAGACGAACACATACCTGAGTATTGCGAAAAATTAGAAAAAGGAGAAATATAAAATCGTAAAAACAATAACAAAAAACAATAGAACTTACTACATATGCGAAGCATGCGATTTTGCATATTTAGACAGAGAAACAGCACAAAAATGCGAAGATTACTACAATAAATACAAATCATGTTCATTAGAACTAACAAAAAAAGCAATTACCCTCTAAAAATGGAATTAATAGACAACAAAAACTGTTTTGTATGCGGAAAAGAAAACAAAATAGGATTAAAGCTAGACTACGAAATAGAAGATAGAAAGTTCAAAGCAGAGTTCATACCAAAACCAGAACTACAAGGCTTCAAAGATATCGTACATGGCGGAATTGTAACAACTCTCTTAGATGAAGCAATGGTTAACCTTGCTTACAAACTAAAACTAAATGCCGTTACTAAAACAATTACTGTAAACTTAAAAAAACCAACTGTTGTTGGGCATAAATACAACCTATCAGGAGAAATTGTAGAGGAACAAGAAAAGATTATAAAAGCAAAAGCAACATTAAAAGACCAAAACAATGAACTGGTTGCTGAAGCTGAATCAATCCTCGTTAAGCTAAAATGAAAAAACAAGATAAATTAGATCCAATCTGCGGAATGAAAGGCCACATAAAAGCGCATGGCTCTTATTTCTGTAGTCAAAACTGTATAAAAGAATATGAAAGACATAACAGGATGAAACATTGCATTAGCTGCGATATCAAAGGGGGCCATCGCCCTTGGTACAAAGAAAGACTTTACATCGTCAGCATTGCAACTGCCATAATAATATTAATCTCATACCTAATCCCTTCCCTAAACCCACTATTCAACTCATTCATCGACTATTTCAAGTTAATCTGGTGGGCAATCCTAGCAGGATTACTAATCGGAGGAATTATTGACTACTTTATCCCAAAAGAATACATCTCAAAATTCTTATCAACTCATAAAAAAAGAACAATCTTCTATGCAGTTGGATTTGGATTCTTAATGTCAGCTTGTTCCCACGGAATTTTAGCAATAGCAATAGAACTTTACAAAAAAGGAGCATCTATTCCTTCAGTAATAGCATTCTTATTAGCTTCACCTTGGGCTAATCTTCCAATAACAATATTACTTTTCAGTTTCTTTGGAACAAAAGCATTATACCTTGTATTCTCAGCTGTAGTTATTGCAATCATAACTGGATTCATATACCAGTTTCTGTCAAAAAACAAAAAAATTGAAGACAACCCACACACAGTCAAGGTTGGAAAAGAATTTTCAATAAAAGAAGACATCAAAAAAAGATTCAAGAACCATAAATTCTCATTAGAAGATGTGAAAGGAGTTGTTAAAGGTGGTTGGGCTTTGGCAAAGATGGTTGTTTGGTGGATCTTAATAGGTATGATCTTAGCAGCTTTCGCAAGAACATACGTCCCTCATGATTTCTTCATGAAATACATGGGACCAACTGCATTAGGTTTACTAATAACATTAGTTTTCGCAACAATAATAGAAGTATGTTCTGAAGGTTCTTCAGTACTAGCATTTGAAATATTCAAACAAACGGGAGCTTTAGGTAACTCATTTACCTTCCTAATGGCTGGGGTGGCCACAGATATGACGGAGATTGGATTGCTATGGAGTAATATAGGGCGTAAGACCGCAATTTGGTTACCTATAATCACTGTACCACAAATTGTAGTACTTGGATATCTTTTCAATTTACTACTCTAATCTTTTTTTAACTAATTTATAGGAATTGTGTGGATTTGCCCTTCTACATATATCTCTAAATTGCCCTTCTTTAAACCAAAAACCAGCTATGTTTCCATATTTGTTATTTGCTTTATCTAAAAGATTCAATATTATTGGAAAATTAAGTCCGTAGATTGTAATGTCGTCCTTTCCATTCTTAGGATTAGAATGTTTAAATCCTAAATTATCTAATAATTTAATAAATCCCCTCCTAGTTTCTTCTTTCCACTGAGATACTGTAAATGTTGTTCCTTTAAAGTGCCCTTCATCAATTATGAACTGTGAAAATACTTGAAATTGAAATTCTTGAGGTAATTTACAAATAACCTCAAAAAACTTTATTGAATCTATTTCTTCTGGTTTTAATCTTAAAGATTTAGAGATTAAGTGAACTAAAACACTAGGAATAGTAACATATGATATTTTTTCATCTTTTATTCTTGAAAGATCAGTTTTATCTTTCAACAATATTTGAATTAGATTATCCATAAAATAAACTCTATCGTGTTTTTGATACCAAGAACATTGACCTGTAAGACGATTATAACAACCATCTCCTTGTATTGTTATTGCTCTGACATGCAATGGATTAACATTAAATGGGAATAAGATATTATACATATTCGCTTGTCTTCTTCCAAAAGATACCACTTCTTTTTCAAGGTCTTCTAAATTATAACTTAAAGTTCTAGCTATTTTAATCAGATGACTAACAGAATGGATAAATTTTTTACCTCTATATATTGAATCAATAGTTTCCCTATCAAATTTAAGATCCCTACCTAATCTCCTAACGCCATACTCTTTAATTGACTTTTCAAGCTTATTTCTAACTTTGTCAGAAAGCTTTACAAAACCATCAACTTCCCACAAATGGACGGTATTAGGTATATTTTCTAAGTTCTTACTTTTATTTTTTTGATTTGAGTTCATTTTAAATCACTAAGATGATATATTTTATTGGATTTAAAATTGGATGAAAACATCAAAAAATAAAGAAGACGTAGTTTAAATACCTTCCGAGGGTCCATGTCCAGTGGGTTGTGGTCAAACATCGGAAGAAAAACAGCAATTTGGCTACCAATAATAACAGTACCTCAGATAGTAGTGTTAGGATATTTATTTAATATTTTACTTTAAGAAATATTTCCCTGGGAACTGGTATCACAGACTATGTATGAACACTTATTGTCCTGAAACCTGGTTAATGTAGCCCACAATCATCTTTTCTATAGCATCCCTATGCACAAATATCACACCTGTTTGTTGCATTTCTTTGTATCCAAGAGGGTGCCCAGGAGTTTGGATTCTATCACCTCTAATACCTATCCCCTCATTAACAATCCCAGCAAATGTATATTTATCCTCTCCAGCCCTTAAAAAAACAGGCTCACCACCTTCTCCATTATAACCTGGAACACTGGTAAAACAATGACTTTCTTCACTTCCCTCATAATTCCCAGAGAAGCCACTTAAAAAATCTTCATCATGTCTCAAAACATAACCTTGCTTCTCATATAAGGGAGACCCTGCAGGAACTACTAACTTACCCAACCTTTCAACCTCTTTAGTTTGATCAAAAAAATCCCTCCCACCAAACTCAAATTCATATCCTTCTTCAGAAGGTGTTCCAACCATCCTGATAAATGTTGAAACATCATCTCCAACATCTGGAACTTTAGGTCCTAAATGCATCCGTGCAACCCCTTCTGGATTTCTATTTCCATCATAATTTGTTCTAATAAGGGCAATATCAGCATCACTATCTTCTGCAATAACCTCAAATGGCCTTCTCCCATCAAAAACATAACCTCTTCTTGATTGGTGAAGTACCCTTAAATCATCAACACCACCATCAATAACATGGGAGTTTGTAAGAAATAGATTATCACCAAGATAAGTGGCTCTTCCACCAGTAATTGCTCTGTCATTATCATCAACTCTGGCAATATCATACAATGTTCCCTCAATCTCATTTTTATTCATATGAGGATCATCTGAGGGACTAAGAAAATCGTTTAATAGATCTACCTCTAACTCACTGGCTGATTTTCTATCGCAACCAACAGTAACTGCAGCAGCAGCAAATGTACCAGCCAATCTTAAAAACGTTCTTCTATCTATATCCATAAGAAATTATCAGAACTTCCCATATATAAAGCTTTCGCTTATTAACTACTATAGAATAGTAACAATACTCTCCTCACAACTCACAATCTTCACAATTAACCTTCTCACAAACCTTGTCCTTAAACTTCCATTTCAAAGCCCACTTCTTAATGTCCTGTATAATCTTAATAAAGTCATCTCCACTCTTAGTCAAAGAATACAAACACTTTACCGGAACCTCTGAAGCATCAACTCTTCGTTTAACTAAACCTTCCTTCTCAAGTTCCTTAAGCCTCATAGATAGTATCTTGGGAGTTATCTCTGGCAACCCCCTTTTGATCTCAGAATACCTCCTCTCCTTAGACTCCCCTTTAAATAACTCTAACAAAATGAGTAAAGTCCATCTTTTACCAATAAAATTGGTTGTTTTGTAGATTATACAGTCATTATACATTTTAAAACCCCTAAATCACTTAGTATACTTTAAGAAACCACTACATATTTATATAACTATTGTTTTACTACCTACTATCAAAAAGATACTAAGGTAGGATAAGATGGTAAAAAGAAAAATAGTTGAAATTGATGAAGAAAAGTGCAACGGTTGCGGCTTATGCATACCTAACTGCCATGAGGGAGCATTACTAATCATAGATAATAAAGCTAGATTAATATCCGACCTCTTCTGCGACGGCTTAGGAAACTGCTTAGGACATTGTCCGAAAGACGCAATAACAATTGTAGAAAGGGAAGCAGAACCCTACGACGAAAAGAAAGTTATGGCAAAAATATCAAAACAAGGTACTAACACTGTAATAGCCCACCTAAAACACCTAAAAGATCATAATGAAACAGAGTTCCTAAATCAAGCTATAGAATATTTAAAAGAAAACAATTTGGAAATACCAAATTTGGAGGAAAATGAAATGAACCAACCAACAGGCGGATGTCCAGGATCAAAGACGATGGACTTCTCAGATAAAGAACAAAAAGAAGAAACAGGGGAGAGATCCTCACAACTTAGACAATGGCCAATTCAATTACATTTAGTCGGACCAATGGCACCCTATTTTCAAGAGAAAGATGTAGTCATAGCAGCAGACTGTGTTGCTTATGCATTAGCAGATTTCCATAAGAACCATCTTAAAGGAAAATCATTAGCAATTGCATGCCCTAAACTAGATTCCGACCAAGAAACATACATTGAAAAAATAACAGCATTAATCGATGAAGCAAAAATCAACACTTTAACAGTAATGATAATGGAAGTGCCATGTTGTGGTGGATTACTGCATGTAGCAAAACAAGCGGCAGAAAAAGCAAAAAGAAAAATTCCAATAAAATCAGTTGTAGTTGGCATCCAAGGAGACGTCCTAAGTGAGGAGTGGGAAAAATGAACGAAGGATTTTCAAAAGAGTTAGACGAACTGATGGAATTCCCCAAAGAGGGGGTTTTCTCTACAGTATTAGCTAAATCAGACACTTATAACTACACTTTAATGTGCTTATCAGCAGGAACAGACATAGACACACACACTTCAACAAAAAACGGAGTAGTCCAAGTTCTAAAGGGAAAAGGAACTTTCAGATTATTCGATAAAGACATAGAAATGAAACCAAACACATTCATCTTTATGCCAAAAGACGCTCCGCATTCACTAAAGGCAGAAGAAGACTTAGCTATATTGTTATGCTTAACTACTTAATGCAGTCCTTACAATGCTGTTCGCAATCTATTTGCTCTTGATTCTCGTAATTAATGTTAAGTGGCAATACGAAATCCTTAGCAGTAGAAATAACTATATTCATCTGAATATCCTTAACCTTCTCATTCCCTCTCAGATGATGGTTAACAATACCTTCTAATCTCTTTAAATCTGTAGCCATAAAAAACAAACAAAGATTGTGCTTCCCAGATGTAATCAAAGCATTAACAAAAAAAGGACAATCCTTAAATTCATTGATTATTGCAGCAGTATCAGTAGCACTAATGTCTACTTTAGCTAGACTCAAATCAACAACTCTAAAATTAACCCCATTAACGTTATACAAAATACCTTTCTGTTGCAATTTCTTTATCCTTGCACCTACAGAAGGCTGACTTAACTTAATTTTCTTAGCAATTTCTTCCTGAGAAATATTCGGGTCTCTTTGAATCAACGAAAGAACTACATTGTCTCGATCATCAAGCCCTAACTTTTCATTAAGCTCAATCTTTTTTTTAAACTCTTCAATTTTTACAAAATTTTTAACTTTTTCTGCCATTTTCTTATATTACATACGATAGGTAGTACTAATATTTAAACTTTTCCTTTATTTTATATAAATAAACCCTTTTTTATTATATTCTAAAGTATAAACAGCTATTAAAAACACATAATTTTATATACTAGATACACCTTACTTAATGATGAAGAGTCAACGGATAAAAGAGATTGAGATAGAATTGTTCACTATTTCTAACGATATATGGCCTAATAAAAAACAAATTACTAAAGAGAAACCTAAACCAGCACAGGGTCCTCCAATCGAAAGAGAACTGGAGCCAGAATGGTTAAGTGAGCTAGAAAAGAAAGTAACTGCTGAACAAGAAACAACCAAAAAACCAATAGAAGAAATAGCAGAAGAATCATTTTTCTACACAACTTACTTACCTAAACTAAAAGAAAGCTACGAACCAATCAATGATCAAGAAAAATTATTTCAAAAAACAAATCTAGTCTCAGAAATTGATGACTGGTGGTACACAAAGTACAGAACAATTGCACAAAAACTAAGAAACGTTACCTCACTACGTGGATTCTTGTCCTATCTTCAAGACACAATGCTCGTCATAAAAAAAGTAAAATAGTTTTTCCACAACACCCACAGTTTTAACCTAAATATACTCTCTAAGAATTTCTTATAATCTATAGCAATCAGTTTTATATATCCTAGGGGCCACATTATACTTTATGACAACAAAGAAAAAACCAATAACAAAAAAAATTTTGATTGGAGAACTTGTTAAAAACTATCCTGAATTAGTGGATACAATTATGAATCATGGATTGCACTGTGTCGGCTGCCATGTTTCAACATGGGAAACGTTAGAGCAAGGCGCATCAGGTCACGGAGTAGATATTGACAAACTTGTAGAGGATTTGAACAAACAGCTAGGGGTGAACTAAAATGGAACGAATGGAACAAAAAATCACTTGCCACAAAGGCAAATGTTTTGAATCTGAGGGAGTAGAAGCACAGTTTGATGTAATCTTTGACGACAGCAACATTGTTGAAGAGATCCAACACGAAATGACAGTGAACTTAATCAAATAAGTAAGTGGCCTCGAGTTTTAAGCGCCTCTTTTTCTCGGGGCCATTTACTAATCATTTTCAAAATGACTAATGAACCATATGGAGGTGGTAGCGATGGGTTGCGGATGTGGATAATATAACTAAACAAACATTAAACATTTTTTTGTTTTTATTTTTTATAAATCAGACTCAAGGAGATAACAATGACGCACATGTGCAGTACGAAATGTTGCAAAGAAAACAAAGGAATGTGTAAACACGAAAAAACAACACTTATGATCTTAGTAGTCATAGTTGCAGCTGCACTGTACTTTGTTCTAATCTAAGAGAAAACTTATTAAACACTGAAATGGAGGAATAAGAAAAGAATGATAAAAATAAACGAAAAAGCACCAGAGCTTAAGGGAGATGCCTTTGTCGGCAATGAAATTAAAAAAATTAGTTTGGATGATTACAAGGGAAAGTGGGTTATACTATTCTTCTATCCAGCAGACTTTACATTTGTCTGTCCAACTGAACTGGGAGAATTAGCAGATAACTACAAAAGAATCCAGGACGAAGGGGCAGAAGTTATTAGTGTGTCAACAGATACTACATTTGTTCATAAAGCATGGCACGATAACTCTCCAACAATAAAGAAGATTAAGTTCCCTATGTTTGCAGACCCAACAAGAAGAGTCTGCAATAATTACGGAACGCTAATCGATGAAGACGGATTATCATTAAGAGCAACATTCATCATAGACCCCGAAGGGATCGTAAAAGCATTCGAATTCCACGATAACAGTATCGGAAGAAGCATCGAAGAGCTTATAAGAAAACTTCAGGCAGCAAAGTTCGTAGAAGAAAACAAAGGACAGGTATGTCCGATGAACTGGAAACCAGGCGAAAAAACCCTAACACCTGGCTTAGACCTTGTAGGGAAGATATAATATTAAGTCAACTTAATTGGGAAAGATGAGACAATCAAGTACAATCATCTTTCCTCAGTTCGACTTTACCAACATGAGGTGATATATTATGACAAGAGAAAAAGCATGTAAAATGTGCAATGAAAAATTAGGTAAACAAGAACACGATACTTTGTTTTATTGTATCAAGTGCTCAGGTAAAGTGAGGGCCCACGAATAAAATGAAAAACTACCTTCTTTTTTTGGGAGCTCTCTCCCTAATTTTCTTAGTAGGATGTTCAACAGGACAGGTACAACCACCAACAGAAAGCACGGGAAATACTGTGTCAAGCTCCACTACGCTAGATTGGAAAGAAATCTCCGTAAAAGATATCAATTCAGGGGCAACATTTAAAATCTCAGATTTCAAAGGAAAACCAATTCTATTAGAAAGCTTCGCAATTTGGTGCCCAACATGTACTAAACAGCAAAGAGAGATAAAAAAACTCCATGATGAACTTGGAGATGAAGTAATCTCAATTTCATTAGACACAGACCCAAATGAAGATGAATCTAGTGTTAAAGAACATACGGGGGCCAATGGATTCGACTGGCGTTATGTAATCTCTCCACCAACCATGACCCAATCACTAATTGATGAATTCGGTGTTGGAGTCGTAAACGCACCATCTGTCCCAGTAATATTGATCTGTGAAGACCAATCAACAAGATATCTTAATAGAGGAGTTAAATCTCCAGAGGACCTAAAGTCCGCAATAGCTCAAGGCTGCTAAAATGGTAAGTGCACTAACAAACCTTTGGATTTCGTTTCTTGCAGGTTTGTTTGCACCTTTAGCAGCAGTTTGCGTTCTACCTTTATACCCTGGTTACTTAGCATACCTTTCAAATCAACTATCTGGAAAGGAATCCAAAAAGACCTACATCACACTAGGATTAGTTGTGGCAGCAGGAATAATCTCCTCAATGCTTTTAATTGGACTAATCTTCACTAAAATTCTTCAATTATCATTAACTAATGTCATTGGAGTTATTTCGCCAATAGCTTTTGGTTTACTAGCAATAGTCAGTATTTTTTTAATCTTCAACTTTGACATTGGAAAATTCTTCCCCCAAATACATGCACCTGTGGCTAAAAATCCTTACACATCATCATTCATCTTCGGTTTTTTCTTCGGAGCAATAGTACTACCTTGCAATCCAGCATCATTAGCAGTTCTTTTCGCAGTCTCTACATCAACAGCATCATTCCTAACGAACTTAATGAATTTCATTGTCTTTGGAATAGGAATGTCAGCACCATTACTAATATTCTCAATCATATCATCATCAAAAAGCAAACAAGTTATCGACTATTTATCAAAACACAAGAAAACAATTAACTTAATAGCCGGAATTTTAATGTTAATAATCTCATTGTACTACTTAATATTTGTATTCAAAGTTCATATATTCCTGATAGAAAAAGTTACTTTAACTTTTTTAAAAGTCAAGAGTTTCTTTCAATAACAGAAAATACAAAGGTGATAAACATTAAAACACAAAAAAAATTATTTTTATTTATTGGAGTAATTACAACCCTATTCATTCTAGGCTGCTCAACTGTTGTTGAACAAAGCCACCCTTTAGGAAGTCCTCCAGAAGACATGGACAAAATCCCAGAAATTGTTGAAATGGAAGAAGAGTCAGGAGTTAAAATGACATCCAGAGGAGTAAAATATATTGTAGATCCAAAAAAGATTCTATCTGGCGGGCCACCAAAAGACGGAATCCCCTCAATAGACAATCCGAAATTCATAACAGTAGACGAAGCAGACAAATTAATTCAAGACAATGAACTAGTCTTAGCAATGATCCACAAAGGAGTAAAAAGAGTTTACCCCTTACAAATCTTAGTTTGGCACGAAATAGTGAATGACTTTATTGCAGGAGACCCAATACTAATCACTTACTGTCCATTATGCGGCTCAGGAATAGCATACGAAAGAAAGATAGATGGAGAGACAGTAGAATTCGGAACTTCAGGAAAACTATACAATTCCAACCTAGTTATGTATGACAGAGAAACGAATTCCTATTGGTCCCAGATAGACGGATTAGCAATTGTTGGGGAATTAACAGGAAAAGAACTAAAAGAAGTCTCAATAGACACAGTAACATGGGGGGACTGGAAATCAGCACATCCAGATTCTGAAGTCCTCAGTCAAGACACTGGATTCAACAGAGCGTATGGCAGAGACCCATACGGAAGCTATTACGAAGACAGCTTCCTATTCTTCCCAGTAGAGAACGAAGATAACAGAATACATGCAAAAACAGTAATCTTCGGAATAGAGGTAAACGGAGTCCACAAAGCATACAGAGAAGACGATTTAATCAAAGAAGGAGAAATAGAAGACACAGTAGCAGGAGTTAGCTTAACAGTAGAAAGAGACAATGCAGGAATAGTTAAAATCACAAACACAGAATCAGAAGAAGAAATAGTAAAAGAGAGGGATTTTTGGTTCGCATGGTATGCATTCCACCCAAACACGCTATTATATGGGTAAATAGATACAAACGCAATTGCATACCATGCGTTACGAATGAAATAAGTTGATGCATGGTATGCATTCCACCCAAACACGCTATTATACGAATAAACTAATTAATTTTTTTTAATTTTACTTATATTCTATAACAATCGACTTTATATTAATAGAAATAGAAAAAATTATATAAGAAATTAGTTGTAATCCAATTAAAATAGCAATTGGGGGCAAAAAAACAATGAAAATCAATGAAAAAGTCGAAAAAGCAATAAACAATCAGATTAATAATGAACTTTATTCTGAATATCTATACCTTTCAATGTCAGCTTACTTTGAATCCATAAACTTAGATGGATTTGCACATTGGATGAGGGAACAAGTAAAAGAAGAAAGTTCACATGCAATGAAACTTTATAAGTATTTAATTGAAAGGGGGGGAAAAGTTGATTTAACAGAAATCAAAGCTCCTCCAAAAGAATGGACATCTCCACTAAATGCAATGGAAGCAGCTTATGAACACGAAACACAAATTACTGAAATGATCAATAAATTAGTAGACATAGCAGTAGAAGAAAAAGACAAAGCAACTGAAGTCTTCCTTGATTGGTTTGTAGACGAACAAGTAGAAGAGGAAGCATCTGCTGATAAAATAGTTCAGCAATTAAAGATTATAAAAGGAGCACCAGGCCCTCTATTTATGCTCAATAGCGTACTTAATAGAAGGGGCAGAAAATGAATGAAGAGCTAAAAGAAACATTTCAAACTGCTTATGAGTTCGAATTAAAGGGCAAAAAAATCTATGAAGACACATCAAACAACACAAAAAACCCAATTGTAGCAAAAACATTCAGATATCTAGCTGACCAGGAACAATTGCATGCTAACGAGATAAAAGAATACAAAGAAAAGCTTGATCAAGGAATATCAATAGAAGTCAGAAGCGACGCACCAGAAGAAACAAAAAGATTCTTCTCAATGACAGTTGAAGAGTTCAAAGAAAAAACAGAATTAAGTGACGATGACGAAGCGGCCCATAAAGTCGCTTTAGAATTAGAACAAAACGCTTACGACTTTTACAAAGAACAACATGAAAAAGCAACTGATGAAAAAATAAAGAAGTTCCTAAAGTTCTTAATGACTCAGGAAAACACTCATTTTGAATTGATTCAAAAGGCATTTGAATTTATTAAAGACCCAGCTGCATTCTATGCAGAGGAAGAAAAATGGACAGTTGATGGAGGCTAAAAAAATGACAGAAGAAAATTTATTTATGCAGGTAAACAAAGCAAAAGATTTAAGCGCACCAGAAGATCTGGAAAAAAAGCACGTACCGATTATTGAAGCACCAGATACAGTAAAAAAAGGAGAACCATTTGAAGTAACAATTGATGTAGGGAACTTAATGCCACATCCGAACGAAAATGCTCATTTTATTGAATGGATTGAACTTTCAGCTGAAGATGTATTTATTTCTAGAATTGACTTAATACCTTTAGTAGGAAAACCAAAAGTAACCCTAAACATCAGCCTAGAAGAAGGCCATACTCTAAGGGCAAGAGCAAGATGTAACATGCATGGCATCTGGGAATTCGAAAAGGAAGTAAAAGTCGAATAATGACAGACTACTCTCGGGCCACAGATTACACCACAGTAAAATACGAATCTGCACAAACCTGCAAGACTTGTTTTAATTGTGGTAGGTGTTATCGTAATTAAAAGGGGAGTTATTTATTATTTTTTTATTTCTTCTAGTAATTTTGTTTAATAGCCGTTAGTTGCAGTAAAATTTAAGCCCATAAAAAATAAG
>CAZMIO010000004.1:0-7138 GCA_964566535.1 uncultured Methanosarcinales archaeon
AAGCAAGAGGTTATGTAGCTATCAACTGCATCAAACCTAGATTCTTTTGATTGTGCTTGTTTTTGTTCCTTTTCAACTTGCTTTTTTGCTGTATAAGTTAAGATGAAGATGAAGAATGATATTGTAATCAATAGCACAAAGCCTACGATAATGAACAAACTTATTTGTGATTTTTTTTGTTTCATTTTTTTTATGTTTCTGTAACTATGACAGTTATGGTGTCGATTCCTACAGCCCCTCTACTGTCAGTGACAGTTAAAGTTACAGTATAAATCCCTGCTGTGGGGTACCGGTAATTTATGATACTACTTCCCACAGTAGTTCGATCATCCCCCAAATCCCACTTGTAAGTAATTATGCCACCAACCGGACTATTCCCCCCGCCATTAAAAGTAATGCTCTCATCGACTATTACTTGTAAGTTGTCTGATGGAGTAGTTATTTCAGCTGTTGGAGGGGGCAGTGCGTCTGGATTAATTCTTATCTTAGATGTTAGGTCTGGCCATATCCCATTTAAAGAGTTAGAATCAGCTATTGCTGTGACTAAATAGTGATGTGGGTCAGTAGCGTGGGGTACGCATTGGAGGGAAGCCAAGTTAGGGTAGTTAGCTATCTGTTCACAAACGTCCATTGCGAAACCGAGATATTCCACTGCGAGATAGTCTTTGGAAGGGGTGGGTTCAATTACTCCAATTATTGTCCTCTCGTTTTTCGCAGCCAAGTATACTTTATTTAGTTTTTGATGTGCCGCTATTTGGGGTGGAAGCTGTGTAGATGGTTTCTGTTCGAACCAAGCAATAAGTGAAGAGACTGCATTGGTGATAGTGGTCCAAATGCCCCTCCCTGCAGATGATTTGAAGATGATTAAGTTTTTCTCATTATTATAATAAGCATCTAGTGAGCCGCACTTCTGAAAGTCGCTGCTTGGGGTTAATGATCTGCATTCGCCAGAATTTAGGCTTGCCTTTGATAAGAATAAATCTAATTGTCCTAAGTCATCCACTGATGTTCCTATGACTATATCTGTTCTTGATTTTAATACGCAGAAAGGATTTTCAAATGGACCGGAAGGCTTATTGAGTGAAGCTTCTTTATCGTCACAGAATAATGTATAATCTGAAGGATTTGAGAACTCAACTAACTTTTCAACTATTAATTTTGTTCTTGAAGACCAAACCGCATTTCCGTCAGCTAGTAATTCGCAGTAGTTGTCCCCCTTGTCCGTTTCTCCGTCTTCATTAACATAAGTTCCTGCTTCTACGCATGAAGGGGTTGCTGTAGCGCCTGCGAAGCATTGGTCTGTCCTGCATATTCCTGTTTCGGAGGTTGAGAAATGGTATTTGGATCTAAGTTCGTCCCAAGTTCCATCTGTACATTCATAATCTAAACTAGGATCGTTAAGTAGTCTTACTCCTGATGCGACGCATTTCGCACCATTCCAGCAATTATCGTTATGGCAGCACCCCGGAGTGCCTGTTCCGCCTGGGCGAGAGGAGGATTGTATCCCTATTGAAGGATCATAAGGTATTGTTGTGCCATCAAGATCAACTTCGTTAGTGAATTCTGTTTCACCGTAGTTACAATAGAAGCTGCTATCTGGGCCAGGAACCTGACATCGGCTTACTGAATAGTAGGTTGGTTGTTGATCTGCAGGGAAGGTTGGACGAACTTCTGGACCGCAAATATTCCATTGTGAATAATAGTACATAACATTGTTCCAGGCATCGTCCCTAAGGGAATCCCCCACTCGGACATTGTTGGGAACTCCTCGGCGGTCCCAGCAGCCGGCCAAGGTATGTTGGCTGCTTGCCCCTCCCCCCATTAGTAAAGAAGGGTGGAAACCACAGCACCTATTGCCCGTCCACATATATCCCGGTTGTTCGTTACATGCTTGAAGATCATTATGGAAAAGGTCGGGGTCACCGTCCCATTCGTATATTAGGTCTGCCCCATCATCTTTTAATGTACAGTACCTATTTGTATTCCCGGTTGTGATACTAAATGCATCTAAGAAGATTAGATCATAATAAAATTCTCTTGGCCAAAGGTCAGTAGAAATGTCTTTGGCGATGGATGCAGGTACATCTTCTGACTTTAATTCTATAGATATCCTTACTACTTTTTCCCTTTGGTCTGTAGGAAGTTCCTCATCTAAGTCGATTTTAACTCTGTGCCAGATTCCGGGGCGAATGTCTCCTTCGATAAACTCTGTGAGTGAGATTTCGGAGATGGCTGAGTTCACATCTGGGCTATTGGGGTCGGTAGGATCGTTGTATTCTATGGTTATTGTATATACTTCTGGCATTTTTGCACTGAAAAAGGAGAATTCGAGATACTCTTTGATCTCAGGATTGTTCCTGTTACCAGACCAGTCAGTTTTTAAAAGTTCTAGGTACTCTTCATCTACTGGTTCTTCTTCGGAAGGTCTTTCTCTTAGTTGTACATCATACCATGTGAATGAGTTTGTGCCCCTTGGGACCCTATATAAACCAATTGCCCCAATGTTATTATAAAGACATCTACTTCCCGGTTTTAATTCTCCGTCCGTTGCACAGTTTTCTATTGTTCCGTAATCTTTAAATGTGGTTGCCCTAGAACCAGGGTAGAAATCGTGAGCCAGGTCTTCGGTATTTGCACCACAACCGGCCCAGAATCCGACGTTTCCTTTTTTTATGCACATCCATTGAGGGGCAGGTATGCTACTGCCCGCAGGCCCATCGTCCCCATCGCCTGTGCCAGTAGAAAATTCTTCCCCCGCAATACTATAACGGACATCTGTGAGGGGGATGTTTTTCTTATCCATGCTTCCAGAATCATAATCTTCGTCATCGTCGGGCGGGTCAATTTCGTTTGTTCGAAAGTTGGTGTTTACGAGGGGAGGTTGCCAGTCTGGTGCTTTGGCATAGAAGATATGTGAGTCTACCGCTTCTGCCCCCAGATTTTCTTCTATGCTTGCTCGAAGGTGTGAAGTTCCTCCTGCTGGTCCACAGGCAAGCCAGGCATCTGCATTAATTCTGCCGTCTTTTGAGGGGAATCTGTAGTTCGAGTTAGCCAGTAAGTCGAAGAATACTAATTGTGGTGCTGATGCACGGTAGACCCTTGTTGAAATAAGTTCTTTTGAGAGGTCTACATAATCTGTTGCGCGTTTCCATTTCCATTCATCATTAAAGAATGTGCAGATGTATTCTATGTTTCCTTCATCAGTATCTAAGAATAAATAACCATTATCCCTCCCGCCGTCTTGGTTTGGGTCATCTCCGCAACAGCCGTCTGAGCCGTCATGGGCTATGGGATTTGCGAATTTGGTTAGGACTGCTTCGTTGAAGTCTCCTTCTACAGCTTCGCACATAGCAGCATAGGTGTCCTGAGCAGGGTTTGGGCCATTAACTCCGTCGCTTCCTTCGTCTCCATGTTCCGCTCCTCCGCAGAGAGGGGTTCTTTTTCCGGGGCCTGGTGCCCCTCCTTCTCCCCCTATTGTGTCAAAAACAATCTCTTTAGAAAGGGTATTGTAGAATAGATTTATCCGTCCCCCTGCTCCTCCGCCTCCCCCGCCACAACCGGCATTTCCCACACTTCCTCCTCTGCTTCCTGGTCCGCCAACCCCTCCTTTAGCTGAAATTTTTCCTGTACCAGTGATGTCTATTGCATTGATAGTAATTTCTCCCCCTGAGCCCCCGCCCCCTGATTTTGTACAAGCATCGCAGTTTTCTCCTGCTATCCCTTGTGTCCCATCAAATCCGCTTGCATCAATCTCCCCCACTACATTAAGTTCTGTTGCTATATTAAGAGTTATTGTGCCTCCTGCGAAGCCTCCGCTTTGTCCTTGTGAACCAAATCCTCCTCCATTCCTTCCGCTAACTCCATCCTTTGGTCTTGAGGGATGCCAGCTACACCAGACAACACACCCTGCTTTGTCTCCTCCTGCTCCTCCTGTGCCCCCCCCACCAATACTTGCATCATAACCCACAGTATTAGCCAGTACCCTAATCGTTGCAGTGCCTTCAACAGTTAATGAATGGAAATTATAAGTTCCGCCGTGAGATAGTGAACAGTCGGTACTGACTACACAATCGTCGTTTTCTGCACAGCCGCAGCCTGCTGCGAAGGTGAAATTACTGAAAATCAAGGAAACTGCCATTAAGATTAAAACTAAAACTAGCTTGTTTTTAGTTTTGGGTCCGTTCTCTTCCCTCTTTTTTTGTTTACTCGTTTTGTGGAATATTATTTTCTCCCTCTTTTTTCGTCTTTTTCTACCTTTTCCCGAATAGCATCGTTAATATAATCAATTAGAGTCATATTATGGATTAAAGAATTAAGTTTAGCTTTTTTATGAAGCCCTGTATCAACTTCTATGTTTACGCGCGCCATCTTTTTGGGTGGAAATAACTTAGTTAACTTGCTTTAATAAGCTTAATAAGCTCAATTAGTTAGATACATTAAAGTACATAAGTTATTTTTAAGAAACTAGTATTTAAAAGTTTCGAAAATGCCAATAGAAAACAAAGTTATCTCAAAATTAGATTAAAAAAAGAAGAAATATCAGAATAGTTCCTCATCTGGTAAGGATTTGAAGCAAATGAACCAAAAATTACATCAACACCATACTTTTTAGCCAACCTTAAGTTTAATTTTGCATTTTTAGTAAACATACGTTTTTTTGTCAAAAAGCTAGAAAATGAAAATGCTAAATTAACATCATTTTTCTTAGCCAATTTACATAAAACGTGATTAAAATTAGTGTTCTCACAACCATACAGTACATTAAAGAATGGTTTTTCTAAAAAAGATTGATTTTTCTGAGAAGATTCGGTTAAAATGTAATCAACTTGTTGTTTAATTTGTTTTTTTGTTTTTATCCCAATTAAAAGTTTAATTTTCGTTTTTTCTTGTAATTTTTTAATTTTCTCCTTTAATTGAAGAGAATAATTACCATAAATCAAACATAGTTGCTTATAACCCAATTTAGAAGCAATATCAATAAACTCAACTTCATTACCATTTGGAAAAATATAATCCATCATAAGCCAGTGATTAGTTAAGAATTATATAAACGTTGTTGTTGAGAAGATAAATATTTATATCATTTAATCAAATTTATTATTATTAATTACAAAAGGTGATAATTATGGGATGGAATCCGTTTAAAACAAAAAGTGCAAACGCAGCAGAAGTAAAAGTTCCGGCAGCAGTTCAAACTGCCGAGTTTAGTAAACATTATGGGGGTCCTCAATGGATTAAAAGCCAAATGGAGATAGAGGAAAAAGATGATGTTGCTGAGATGTTGGGAGTAGAGGCGTGTGCTAAAGAGATTGTAGGAGTTTATGGTGAACTTCGAAGAGCTAGGAGTTTACTACATGATAAGGATAGAAGGGAAGTAGACGTTCCAACTAAAAGCATTATTCAACGAGCAGGGGTTTTGGCAGGCAGCCTTATTAGAATAAGGACTAGGTTAAGGGAATTAAGTAAGGTTGGTGGCAGTAGTCCGCTTGACTTAAAAATTAGAAGGGAGATGGCTGCTTTTTTAAATGAGATTATACAAACTGGAGGTACTAAAGAAACCCCCTCAAATGCTATTGATGGAATTATAAAGATGTATAATGGTTGGTTGGTTGCTTTAAGGGAGGGGAATGTTGTAGGGATAAAACAAGCAGGGGCCCCATTTATTTATTTAATCATGTAAATACTTTAATCGCTGCTTTCAGGAAGGTGCTTTCCATACTCGTAAGGGACTTTGATGACCTTAAGCACCACCTAAAGACTGCCGATACAGTTATTGCAGATATAAGGCAACGATCAAGGAGCACAGTTACTATTAAAAAAGTAAGGGTTTCAAAGGCAGCATGATCATTGGAATTCTTTTAATTTTTCTTTAATTTCTTTCTCAGAATAGCCAATCAAAGGCCTAAGAACCAAATGAGAATCAATATTTTTAAGATTCTCAAGTGTTTGATTAACGACAATTGCCTTATCGCAATTTAATTCAGTTAAATCCCCAATAATCTTCAATTTAACCTTAGAATCAAATTTATTAAGTAAAGTTATGTCAATTTCCTTATATGCTACTGGATAAATCGCACAACCGCGCTTCATTGCCAATATCGCGGCCAATAAACTAGACCTGTCCTCAATTAAGGCATAAACCGAACCTTCTATGCCAACTGGAAGTCCACCATTTGCAGGAATAATTTCAGTAAAAATATAAGTATCGTCCGCTATTTCAACATAAAGAGTTAAGTCAGGATCTTTTAATTTAACTTTAGCTTTTGTTTTTTCTGCAATTATGCTACCAATTTGAACGTTAACTTGCATGGAAGTCAAATTAAATCGCTTATCTTGCCTATTCGTATCTATTTTGAATGTTTTTTTATCATTTAATTTAGTTTTCGCAAATTCAATACATTTTTCAGTTATTCCCTTAATGTTTGATTCGACCCCTGTAGCATAACTAAATGAAGTTATCCCAAATACCTCTTTCAAAAAACCACATTTATCATTAGTTTCAATCAAAATCCTTCCGCGAGGCCTAGAAACTGAAGAATAGTCGGTTTTATTCAATTTTAAGAACGATTTGATATTGTAAATTAATTTTTCCTCAAAAAACTTCCTATTCTTACCCTTAAGTGCTATTTCACCATACCTTACAATAATTGTGTTGTGCATTAGAAAAAAGAGTATATTTTTGTTTAAATAGTTATTGTATGTTCAAGGTGGTTTTACCGGGGTGTGACCCCTTTGTTTCTTCTGGAGTTTGTGGAAGTAGGTAGTTGTTGTGTGTTTGGTTTTGTTTTTTGGTGTTGTCGAGTTATTTTCTTGGTTTTTTTGTTAGTTGTAGGGTTATTTATTGATTTATTCTAGTATTGTCATTATTTTTTGTTTCTTTGGTCATTAGATCGTCAGTTTATTTGTTATTTATTATCTCATTTTGTCATTATTCTTTTTTTTTTGTTATTTTTTGTTATTTTGTTTTGTTTTTCGTATTTTACTGATGGCTTTGTTTTTTTGTTATTTCTATTTTTTTTGTTTTTGTTTCATTGAAATTTTCTTTCTTTTAGTTGTTGTCTTCTTTTTTTCTATTTTATTATTAATCTTATTTATTTTATTTTTATTATTACCTTTTTTGTTATTTTATTATTTTATT
>CAZMIO010000004.1:7238-63678 GCA_964566535.1 uncultured Methanosarcinales archaeon
AATCTTATTTATTTTATTTTTATTATTACCTTTTTTGTTATTTTATTATTTTATTATTTTTTATTTAATTATTATTTTTGTTTTTATTTCCCCTTTCCCATTATATTATTAATTATATATTTTATTTTATTTATTATATATTATATATATTATATTATTATTTTCTATATAGAAAATAAATAAATAATAAATAAAGATAATTAATAATAATAATAAAAAAAGAAAAACGAGAAAGAAAAAAGAAAAGAAAAAACAAAGGCCACCAAAACAAAAAACAAAAACTTCCACTGGAAAC
Organism: uncultured Methanosarcinales archaeon; assembly: GCA_964566535.1. Classification (GTDB taxonomy): domain Archaea; phylum Nanobdellota; class Nanobdellia; order Woesearchaeales; family CAZOXR01; genus CAZMIO01. The sequence continues at coordinate 7,534 of CAZMIO010000004.1, forward strand.
CAAGGGGTCACAGTAACTAGAGTATAATAAAATATATAAACCTACGTTTCTTATGGAAATGTATGGGACAAAAGGGATTAACATCGTTTTTTGAGGAATTTCTGGATAAAGAACCTTTATTTCAGAATAAGAGGGCGTTACAGAGCCAGTTTATGCCTGAATCTATCTCTCATAGGGACGTTCAGATAAAGCAGGTTGCTAACATCTTAGCACCAGCATTACGTTTGGAAAAACCATCCAACTTATTCGTTTATGGTAAAACTGGCAGTGGCAAGACGCTAACTGTAAAGTATACTATCGACAAAATGAATGAGGTAATAAACAAAAAAAAGATCCCGCTAAATATAATGTATCTCAATTGCAAACTAAAAAAAGTTGCAGATACAGAATATCGACTAATCGCACAGCTTGCAAGAAACTTCGGTAAAAGTATCCCTAGTACTGGACTACCTACAGAAGAAGTATATAAGATCTTTTTTAGTGCACTAGATAACGAAAAAAAACTAGTCATACTAGTCTTAGACGAAATCGACCAATTAGTTAGGAAAACTGGGGATGAAATCTTATACAATCTAACCAGGATGAACGAAGAACTAAAAGAAACCCAGATATCTTTGATGGGCATTTCTAATGACCTTACCTTCATAGATGGCCTAGATCCAAGGGTAAAATCCTCTTTGTCTGAAGAAGAGCTCATTTTTCCACCTTATAATGCATTACAAATCCAGGAAATATTAAGGCAAAGGTCTAAAACGGCATTTAAGGAAGGGAGTTTAGAAAACGGACTAATTGAAAAATGTGCCGCATATTCTGCAAGGGAACATGGGGATGCAAGAAGGGCATTAGAGCTCTTAAGGGTCGCAGGAGAAGTTGCAGAAAGGGAAGGGGAAACCGTAGTAAAGATAGGTCACTTGGATAAGGCGGAAAATAAGATAGAAAAAGATAAAGTAATGGATATGGTCGCAACACAACCCAAACAATTCCAGGCAGTGTTATATGCAATCGTATTAGTTAACGAAAAGGGTAAAAATTCCATATTTACTGGGGAAGTTTATGATGTTTATAGGGATGTATGTTCAAAAACAGCATTACGGCCACTGACCCAAAGGAGAATTTCTGATGTTATTGCAGAGTTTGATATGTTTGGGATTATCAATATTAAAGTAATTTCTAAAGGAAGGTATGGCAGAACAAGGGAAATTTCATTATCCACCCCATCATCAGTTATACCTAAGATAAAAAAGTTACTTGAAGACGACTTATCATTAAATTAATCATCATTCTTACATTATGCAACAAGAACTAATTTTAAAAAAGAAGGAACTAGTGGAGTTTTTCCTAAAGGATAACATACTGATAAGTTCAGATATTTTTGTACAGTTGGATGAGGCAGAGTTATACAATGCACATAAAATCATAATGGCAGATACAAAGACTTCTGACTTCCTCATACTAAATAATGACATTAAAAACCTTTTTTGTAAATCAAGGCACCTCGAAGTCAATTGGTTAGACTTAGAAAAATCAATGGTGTTGTTAGAGAAAGGCAAAAACAAGAAAGTGTATAAGAGATTTATTGATTATTTGACATCGCCAAAAACGGAGGAAAAACCAATAAAGGTGGACGAGCTGCCAGAATTAGAGACGCCCCAGGTAAAAGTAATCTCTTCTTACAAGGAAGAGTCCGTAAAAAGGGAAATTCAGGATTTTGTAAAGTATTACTCTGCAAGGTATAAGGCACTTGAAGCAATACTTATGCAAAGACCAGACCTAACTAATATTACTTCCATAAATCGGATAATCCAAAAAAAAGACAGGGAAGCAGTAACTTTAATTGGACTCATCAAAGAAAAAGAAACGACCAAAAATAATAATGTGATGATCACTCTAGAAGATACAACTGGGAACATTAAGGTACTGGTAAATAAAAACAAGCCAGATCTTTACGACACAGCAAAGAACATGGTGGTAGATGAAGTTATTGCAGTCAAAGGAGTAAATGGGCAGAACATTGTTTTTGCAAACAAAGTTTATCTGCCAGACGTCCCATTAAGGGAACTTAAGAAAAGCCCAGAGGAAGGATACGCATTAGTTTTATCTGATTTGCATGTTGGTTCTAATAATTTCCTCCCTGACGATTTTGATAGGTTGATTAAATGGTTGAGGGGGGAGCTAGGAAACGAAACACAACAAGAAACAGCCAAAAAAGTCAAGTACATTTTCATCGTAGGGGATTTAGTGGACGGGTGCGGAATCTATCCTGGGCAGGACGATGAATTGACCATCAAAGACATATCAGAGCAGTACGAAGAATGCGCAAGATTGTTAAAGCAGATACCTTCAAGGGTAAACCTCATTATCTGCCCAGGAAACCACGATGCTATGCGGATGGCAGAACCACAATTACCAATCTATAAAGATTTTTCAAAATCTTTACATGAGATGTCTAATGTACTCATGGTTTCTAATCCCGCTTTAGTGAACATAGATTCAACAAAAGACTTCTCAGGGTTCGACGTCTTATTGTACCACGGATATTCTTTTGATTATTTTGTTGCAAATGTGGATTCGATAAGGAACAACGGAGGTTATGATCGTGGCGACTTAATAATGAAGTACTTACTCCAAAGAAGACATCTAGCACCATCCCATACTGCCACATTATACATCCCAGATCCCACTAATGACCCGTTAGTGATAGACCCAGTTCCAGATTTATTTGTTACGGGACATATACATAAGTCAATAGCATCAAATTATAGGGGCGTTACAATGATTTCAGGATCGTGCTGGCAGGCAAAAACCCCCTTCCAGGAAAAAGTAGGACACAATCCTGAGCCAAGTAGGGCACCAATAGTAAATCTTCAAACAAGGGAAGTAAAGATTTTGAAGTTTGGAAAGTAAAATGGCAGAAAAACAAATGAGCAAGGAAATAGAATCTTACTTTCAAGATATCAATAAGGAAGTTAAAAAAACAAATGATGTTGCCAACAAGGCCAGAAAGAAAGGCCTCGATCCGGAAGATAAGTCGGCAATTCCTCTTGCAAAGAATATGGCAGAAAGGGTAGAAGGCCTAATCTCTGCAGTCGCCCCTCAAATAATTGGTTCTGGAATATCAAAAAGGATCCCTGAGTTGGAAAAACTATATGGTAGTCTAGATTGGAGGGTGGCTTTAGTTATTGCCGAAGAGATAGCTAATGAGAAGTTCTGTAAGTTTGAAAATAAGATGGAGGCAATAACTATAGGTATTCGGGTAGGGTTTGCTTATTTGACCTTGGGGAGTGTCGCATCCCCTTTAGAGGGGTTTGTTGAGATTAAGATTGGTAAAACTAGCGCGAACGAAGAATATTTCGATGTCTATTATTCTGGCCCAGTAAGATCTGCAGGGGGAACAGCGGCAGCAGTCTCAGTTGTGCTAATCGATTATATTCGAAAAAAGTTAGGATATGCTGCCTATGACCCAACCGAAAAAGAAGTTCTGAGGATGATTACTGAGGTTAATGATTATCATGAGAGAGTCACAAACCTCCAGTATAAACCAAGTGAAGAAGAACTAAAGTTTTTGTTAAAACATATGCCTGTGCAGATTAATGGAGACCCATCTGAGAAGATCGAGGTTAGCAATCACAAGGACTTAAAGAGGATTGCCACGAATAGAGTGAGGAATGGGCCTTGTTTGGTAGTTGCAGAGAGCTTAGCTCAGAAGGCCCCAAAGGTTTGGACAAGACTTTCTAAGTGGGCAAAGGATTTTGATTTAGAGAATTGGGCTTTTTTGGAAGAATTTGTTAAGATACAAAAGAAGATGAAATCAGGGGACGGCAGTAGCGATGAAGGGGACAAACCAAAAGAAAAAATAACTCCGGTCTACACTTACATCCAGGATTTAGTTGCTGGAAGACCAGTACTAACTCACCCATTAAGGACAGGGGGATTTAGGCTAAGGTATGGGCGGTGTAGGAATTCTGGCTATTCGTCTGCTTGTTTGAGTCCCTTGACAACACTCGTGTTGAATAGATATATTGGCATAGGGACACAACTCAAAGTTGAGAGGCCAGGCAAGGCTGCTTCAATGTCTGTTTGTGATTCCATTGATGGGCCGATCGTCAAATTAAAAGATGGATCTGTAGTAAAGATAGAAACAGAACAAAAAGCAAAAGAGGTTTTGGATTATATCGATAAGCTTCTTTATTTGGGAGACATTCTTTTTAATTATGGGGATTTTTTTAATAGGGCACATATATTATTACCTGCAGGATATTGCGAGGAGTGGTGGATTCAAGAGCTAGAAAAAGCAACTGTTGATCTATTTGGGAATTTAGACCTGGTTAAACTATCTGGATTAGTAGACATCCCAACAGAAGAATTAGAGTTAGTCGTTAAGGACCCACTTTATCATAAGTTAAGTGCCAGTAATTCCATCTCTCTTTCCGAGAAACTAGGAATCCCTCTACATCCAAGATTCACATATTATTGGAAGAGTCTGAATAACGAGGGACTATTCGCTTTGGCAGAAATCATTGGCAAGATCCAAATTATAAATGACGAAGTAACTGGAGAGATTAAAAAGTTGATACTCCCTTTAGAACCCAAACTGAAGCAGGCACTTGAAGACATAGGCATACCTCATTCTATTGCAACGGAAAATGTTATTTTGGAAAAGGGGGACGCACTGGCTTTTGCATATAGTATTGGGTTAACCAAAAAAGGGGCAATGGAAATTAAATCTGCGATAGAAGATGGCATTGAAGGGGGACCAATTAAAATAATCAACTTACTGTCAGGGATTAAAGTGAGGGACAAGTCCGGAACATTTGTTGGAGCAAGGATGGGCCGGCCAGAAAAGGCAAAAATCAGAAAGTTAACTGGAAGCCCACATGTACTATTTCCTGTGGGGGAAGAAGGGGGGAAAATGAGGTGCTTTCAGTCAGCATTTGAAGCAAAAAAAATAAATTCTAATTTTCCAATCTACCACTGTAATAAGTGTGAAAAGGAAACGATATATCCTATTTGTGAGACTTGCGATAGGAAAACAAAGAAGCTTTATTTTTGCAAACAATGCGGGATTATCGAGACAGATAAATGCGACCACGGGGATGCGCAGGGCTATAAGAGAAGAGACATAGACATTAATTACTATTTCAATAGCTGCTTAAAAAAATTAGGCATTAAGGCATACCCCGATATGATTAAGGGGGTAAAGGGAACTTCAAACAAAGACCACATTCCAGAACATTTGATGAAAGGAATCTTAAGGGCAAAACACGAGATTTATGTTAACAAGGATGGCACTACCCGGCATGATATGACTCAACTTGCGCTAACTCATTTTAAACCAATGGAGGTTGGCACAACAATTGAAAAGTTAAAGGAGATTGGATATACTAATGACATAAAAGGGAATCCTATTGAAAATGAAAATCAAGTTTTGGAGCTAAAGCCTCAAGACATAGTGCTTCCTTCATGTAACCAATCTATTGAAGAGGGGGCAGACCACATACTGTTCAGGGTTGCCAACTTCGTGGACGATTGTTTAAAACAGTTTTATGGCACAAATTCATTTTATAATTTAAAGTCAGAAAAAGATCTTGTAGGGCAGTTAGTTGTAGCTTTAGCGCCACATACCTCTGCAGGAATTGTATGCAGGATAGTGGGATTTTCAAAAACCCAAGGATTTTATGCACATCCGATGGTCCATGCAGCAACCCGTAGAGATTGTGATGGGGACGAAGCAAGCGTTGTGTTGTTGCTTGATGCAATGCTTAATTTTTCACGACAATACCTTCCAAATACGAGGGGGGCCACACAAGATGCACCGTTAGTTTTAACTTCTAATTTGGTTCCTGCAGAGTTAGATGACATGGTCTTTGATATGGATGTTGCGTGGAAATATTCGCTTGACTTTTATGAAGCCTGCGAGGCATACAAATATCCTTGGGATGTTGATGTAGATATGATTGGGAAGCGGTTGAATAAGGAAGGACAATATGAGGGGATGGGATTCACACACCCCACAAGAGACATTAATTCAGGTGTAAGATGTTCTGCTTACAAAACCCTTCCATCCATGGAAGAGAAACTTAAAGGGCAGATGGATTTAGCAGAGAAAATTGTTGCAGTTGATGAATCTGATGTTGCAAGATTGGTTATTGAAAAACATTTTATTCGAGACATTAGGGGAAACCTAAGAAAGTTTTCACAGCAGATGTTTAGGTGCGTTGCCTGTAATGAAAAATTTAGAAGGCCACCCTTAGTTGGGAAGTGTACTCAGTGCGGTGGAAAAATTATTTTTACTATCTCTCAAGGTTCAATTGTTAAATACCTCGAGCCAGCAATTTCTTTGGCTGAGAAATATAATGTAAGGCCATACTTAAAACAAAGTTTAGAATTAACTAAACGGCATGTGGAGTGTGTGTTTGGCAGGGATAAGGAGAAACAAGCAGGATTGGGTGCTTGGTTTTAATTATTCTAATATTGCTTGAACATGGGGGATAGAATCTATTTTAATCACGTTTTCTTTTTCGGCAATCCCTGCCTTTATTGCTAGGTCAACTGATTTTTGGCCAACTAAGTTTACCATATAAGCGTTTTTGAAAGAGTTTAGAATTTTTGTTTCATCTGCTTCTTGGCCGTCATAGAAATGCGATGTAAGGTCCAATTGGAGTTTACCTTCCTCAAACTTTTTCCCTTTAAGTTCAGAGTCACAAACGGCCACAATCTTTTTTTCTTGGTTTTCGTGGATTTTTAGAATCATCTTATGTTTAGATTTTTGCCTTTACGTGGTGTTTGCTTCCACATGCTGTGCATTTTAGGTAAGCAAAACTGCCTTCCTTTTCTATTTTAGTATCTGGTTTGCCACAATCTGGGCATAGCACAAATTCATTTGCATATTTCCTTATTTTTTCATTGATCCTAGAAGCAGGAACCTTTGTTCCGAATATTACTGAACCAGATTTTTTCATTTCCCCAGGAGATGCAAGTTCTTTAAGAATGAATTTTAAAATATGTTCTACATTTCTTCTCAATATGTTGGCAATTTGATTTAAATTAGTTATGATTGTTTTATTACCTTGGATATGGCCTAGCACCTTTGGTATTTCAAACCGTTCTTTTTGGAACACTGCCTCTGGTAGGTCCTTTCTTGCTTTTTTCAATAGTTTTTCGTAATCCATACATCCTGGAAAGGAGATTTTGTTTATAAATCTACTGATTAAGGGATTAAATCAGAAAGCCAGAAATCCTCACTCTTTTATCTCAAACTTCGCTTGAGGGGCTCAAAACTTGTTTTGAAGTAGGTTGGGGATGAATGGCTCTCCATTGGCTTTCTGATTTCCTAAAAATTTAGGTTAATATCGGTCCCGATCAATCTCCCATTTATGGCAGGGGTAGGGGACAACCTAAATTTTTTTGAATTTACACTAACTACTAGTTTAACAAAAAGTATATAAATTGTGTGGGCTATTGACTAAATATGGTTGTAGAATCATTATTTCATCCGATTAGTGCAGAGAAGAAGCCCATGAGGTTATTTTTTATTGGTTTTTTGTATTCCTCAATAGCAGTTTTTCTTTCACTTTGGATTTTTGAGAACCAAGCAAGTTTTATTATGGTTTTTCTAATTGTCATTGCCTGCGTTCCTTTGTTGTATAATACCATCAAATTGGAAGAGTCTAAAGATATGGTGATTGTTGGTAGAAGAAAATTACTTAGGGAGCATGGTAAGGCAATAAAGTTTCTGATGTTTCTTTTTTTAGGCATAACTCTTTCTTCAGTTTTGTGGTATACTGTCTTGCCAAGAGAGGTTGTGAACACTTTGTTTGATAAACAAACAAAGACAATATCGGAGATCAACAATAATGTTTCAGGGAATGCGACAACTCAAGTCGGAAGGTTTTTTAAGATATTTTTTAATAATCTGAAGGTGTTATCTTTTGCCATATTATTTGCACTTGTCTATGGTACAGGGGCAATTTTTATTTTGACATGGAATGCTACAATCATAGGCACAGCCATGGGGAATTTTATTAGGCAGAATTTGGCTTCGTATGCAGGTACTTTTGGTGCAGTGAATATTGCATCTTATTTTCAGGTTGTGTCACTAGGTATTTTAAGGTATATGATTCATGGGATTCCAGAGATCATGGCGTATTTTTATGGCGGTTTGGCAGGGGGGATAATCTCGGTAGCAGTTATACGCCACCACTACACCTCTAAGAAATTCCTAACAATAGTAGAAGATTCTGCAGATTTAGTCATGTTATCTATATTCTTACTTGTGGTAGGCGCACTTCTAGAAGTTTATATAACTCCAATACTATTCTAGAATTTTTAGTTTTCCCGGCTTAACTTCGAATATTTCTCCTTCTTCCAATAATTTTTTAACTAGTTGTTCTGCGTTTTCAAGGTTGGACTTAGAGATTACTTCTTCAGTGTCTGCACCCTCTCCGCTATCGGTTGATTTTATCAGTTGGAATATTTTGTCTGCAGGAGTGTTAGACTCTTCTACAGGGGGCTGAGTCATGTCGGTTGTCTCAACAACCGGTTCAGTTGCAACAACTTCTTCTTTTGGTGATTGTGGGGCAGAAACAGTCGGAGCAGAAATATTTTTAGCTAATTCTAATTGTCTTACTTTTATCCAATCAGGATTATCTACTTTTTTTAATACTTCAGGAGTTAAGTATTTTTCAGTTCCAAATTCCCTTGGACGACCGATTACTAGGACTATATCTCCAATATTTACATTATCAAAGATTCCATTATTTTCAAAGGTCCTAACTGAGATGTTGCCAGTTCCATCATCTAATACTACACTTTTATGGGGGGATGTTTGATCTGGGGCGTTTACCACCACCGTGCCAATTATATTTACTCTTGAGACTTGGTGGTTACCTATTTCAATATAGTTTGGACTCCATTCTCCCTCGTTTTTAGTATATTGTCCCTCGGCAATATCTTTTATAGTTACTTTATATGCTATCTGCCTTTTTATTTGTTGTTTTTGAGGTTCCATTTGTAATAAGAATGTTAAGTTAGAATCTAAGGTCATATAAAATTATTTTGATTGTAGAAAATGGAGGTGGGATAGACTAATTAAGGGATCTGGCTAATGAACCCCCTTTTTGGTTCAAAGATGTCTCCTTGACGTTTTAGTTTTTCTATTATCTCCTCTGTTTTTTCTTCATTAACTCCTTTTACCTTGGATTCTTCGATCACATCTTCAATAGGGATTGTTTTTCCGACTCTTGATTCAACTTCCTTAATCACATCCTTAACAACCAATATATTGCTTCTTTGTGAGGCCGAAATTCCAGATGCGATTCTGTCGATGTCTATTTTTCCAGTTTCTTTATCAAAACCTACCTGCATCATACTATACTCCAGAAGTTCAATCGCTTTTCTTGAGTCTTTTTTTGTTACTTTGTCTGCTAACCTGATTTTTGCTGCTGCTTCGCTTAGTCTTACAAGTGCTTCCAACTGTCTTGGGGAGATTTGAATCGTTTTTATTCCTTCTCCTGAGCCACCAGCCCTCATCTTCATATAGTATTCTTGGATTTCTTGGATTGCCTCATCTGTTAATTGTGGGGATACGTTTTGACGGATGTATGCAACGTATTTTTTTATGAAGTCTGTGGGGATATCTGGCTCTTTGGTGTCTGGATTTTGATGGAGGTTTAACATGTGGGCAGAAAGGGCCTTGTCTTTTTTTTCATCCGGTAAATCTTTGATTGTGAAAATTAGGTCAAATCTATTGATCAAAGCAGGGGGCAATTCGATTTGTTCGGCTATGATCCCGTAAGGATCAAATCTTCCGAATTTGGGATTTGCCGCTGCTAAAACTGTTGTTCTGGATACAAGTGTAGCTTGAATATTTGCCTTTGAGATACTAACTGTCTGGTTTTCCAGTGCTTCATGCATTGCACTTGTATCTTCTGGGCTCATTTTGTCCATCTCGTCTATACAACAGATACCATTTGAGCTTAAGACCATTGCACCTGCCTCTAATGACCACCCTTTCAAGAATTCGTCCTTCACAACAGAAGCAGTTAAACCTGCTGCAGAGATTCCTTTCCCAGAGATGTAGATTCCTTTTGGTGCTACTCGGTTTATTCTTTTAAGCAGGGCAGAATTGTGTATGACTACGCCATCTGCAACAAAATTATGGACTTTATCAATTTCGAGGTCATAAACATAATCTCCATTGGATTCAATGGTTTCTATACTTCTTATTTTGTCCCAGAATATATCGCTATTGGCGGTTTGATTAAGAATATCAATAAGGGGGTCTGATTTTGCTTTACCTATTTCATTATATCTTTTACAAATTAATTTTAATTTATTGTATGAGGGAAACCTATCTCCCTTTTCATAATGTTGGTAAGTAGATCTCGTAATTTCAAACGAATTCTGCGATAATCCATACTTTTTTCTTAATATTGATAACAACTCTTTTAATTCAGGGACTACATTGAGGTTTGTATTTATTTTTAGGTTCTTTTGAATTTCTTTGTTTAATTGTTCATTTTTTTTGGTGGACACAAATCCAATCTCTTTGAAGTATTTGATTACATCTTCTCCACTTATCCTAATTCGATAGTAACGCCTTTTTATTTTGGCTAATGTGTTTGTTGCACACTTCATAGAAGAGGATACTTGCGAAACAATACCAAATCTTAAGAGGATATATTTAATATCATAGATTAATTCCTTACTTTTAGAGCTGAATTCTATTTCTCTTCTGCCTTTTCTAATGTGCCCTTCACAATCAAATATGGATTTTAGGAAGTCTTTTATTACATAATTCGGAGATTTACAAATCAGCTTAGGGATGCCCATACCTTCAGATTTTTTTGTTATATTTGGGAAGATTTTTTGTAAGATCCTTACGATGTCTACAGAAAACCAACGATAATCCCAACAATTATTTTTGTTAGTTTTATTGGAAACTTTACATCCAAATATCTTCTTGGTTAAGTTTTCAAAATCATTTAAAAGGTCTTGATCACTATTTGTGAATCTTATCACCCCAGATGTATCACTAAATCTGACGTACCCATCCCCTATTAAGTATCCTAAATATCTTGCGAAATCAGAATCAATGATTGGTTTGCACACATACTTTTTTTTGTTATTTGCTTTTGTTTTTTCAATGTCTGAAGGGGTTATCTGTAGCGAGCCCAGGATATCTATTTTTGAAGGGGTGGCAATATAGTCGCCTAACTTGAATTCGTCAGCCTTTTTAGAAAAAATCAGTCCATTTCTTGTTGTAAAAATTGGGTGCTCTCTCGTTACAATTAACTCGTTTCCGGTTTGAGTAACTATCTTTATCATTTTTTTAGGAGATTTTCTTCTCCAAAATTTTAGTGGTTGTGATGTGAAATTTAAACCATTTTCATTTATTGAAAAAATTTTCATTGTACTTTCTTGAGAGTTATTGAATGAAATATTTTTTTCGTAAAATGATTCCATGGTTGTAATTTCTCCATTCTCTAGAATTATTTTGGCATTGCCGTTAGTACACTTACCAGCTCCAGGGTCCCCTACAAGGAGTATGTGGGTATCTCCCCTACTAACCACTTTGTCCTGCCTTACTTTTCTAACTCCTCCCACTAATTGGAGAATGAGGGACTCTTTTATCTTTTCATAGCCGTAGATAGATGGGGCTATTGAGTTAGTTAATCTTGTCAACACTTTAGGGTCACTGCCCAGATCCTTAATTGCAGCCTTCTCTTCATCAGAAATTTCAACGTCTAAGAATGATTCCTCCATTGCCTCCACAAAATTTGCCTCAATTATTAGGTCAAACCTTGTAGATTTTGCTCCTGTCCTCATAATTATTGGGACTTCTTTAATGATCCCAGTTGTTAAGATTTTAGAGCCAGGATTTGTTTTTCTCTCACTTAATGGACTTACCAAGTCCTCTTTTAGGAGGAGGTTCATTCTTTTTGGTTGTTGGCCCCCCTCTAATTGGTCAGGGGCTTCTTCAAGAACAATTCCTTGGGCATCAACCATCTCTTTACTTAATAATCTGAATTTCCCCTTTCTCCCACAGCCACATTTTGTGGGTTCTTTGAAACTTGCGTCCAATTGAAGGACATTAGTAATATTCCCACATGAGGGGCATTCAAATTTTGCAGAAGTTACTTGTGGACGAACATCAGATTTTTGACGAACAACACCCTCTACTGTTAAGAGTTTTCCTAAATGGGCGCTTCTTATATTCCTTATATCTATCTTCTGGTTCTCTGGTAGGTTATTGAATCTAACTCTAAAATTAATGATTTTTGAGTCAAGTTGTTCAACTGCTAGTTCCGCGGCTTTTATTACTTCTTCTGGTTGGTCTAGAAGAATGTTTGCTAGGTCTGGGTCGAATTTTGAAAGTTCAGTAAATTCGACAACAAGAAATTGTTTATCTTTTCTTATGTTTGTTAATAGTTGTTCTTTATAGGTATCTTCAAACAATTCACCAAATTTTTTAATTTGCTCTGCCGCATCCATTTTAGATAAATTTATTTATTGTTTACGTACTGTTGTTACTAAAAATAGATAAAAAAAAGAAGAAATTACTTGACTTTCTTTAAGTTAATAATCAGTTTGTCTAGTGCCGCATGGACTTCTTTCTCACTTTTTGTTCCAGTACAGACAATTTTTCCGTTACTAAACAACAAGAATGTTGCCTTTGCCTCTGCGAGTTTGTAGACTAAACCAGGAAACTGTTCTGGTTCATATTCAGTATTTTCAAGCTTCATTGCTAGCGTATTCAGATTAAGGTCCATCCCAACGGATCCTGAAGCTACAATATTCTGAATTTTAATTATTGGTTTTATTTTAATCTTAATGTCTATTTTTTCCAAACTTTTAATGATTTTTTTAATTGATTCTTCTACTTTATCCATACTTCTTGCTCCAGTACAAACAACCTTACCTGAGCTAAAGATTAAAGCAGATGTTTTTGGCTCTTTAATTCTTATAACAAGTCCAGGAAACTGTTCTGGATTGTATTCCGTGTTACTTAGTGTAGCACACATCTTTTCTAAAGGAATATCGTGCTCTAAAGCTGTAGATACAACTATATTAACTACTTTAATATCTCTTTTGGTTTCTTTCTTTGCCATTTTGAAATTCCCCCATTTTAAGACCCTTAAAACTAAAAATAAAGCCCTAAAAAGCTTAAAATTGATTTTATTTAATAAGAATGTGTAACATGGTGTAGTTTATAAATACTTTTATTTATAAATGGATATATTGTAGCTTATAAACCCCCTTGATTTCGAGTGGAGATTATTTATTCTTCAACAAATAATACCTAAAACCCTTTTCAATAGCCTCAAAACTAGCTTCAAGAATGTTAGTATTTACACCAACAGTGCCCCATTCTTCTTTTCCATTCTTAAATTCAATATAAACCCTCACAGAAGATTCTGCCCCTAAGTCTTCAGCCATCATAACTTTGAAGTTTATTAATTTGACTTCTTCGATTGGTTGGTGGGATGTCGCAATCATTTTTTTTAGCGCCTTAAAGATAACATCAACTGGCCCACCTTTTACTGAATCTACAATCTCTTTATTTTTGCCATCTACTTTTCCCTTAAGGGAACATTCACTAAATTCGCCATTTTTTTGTTCTGATGTTACTTTCCATGATTCTATTTCCACCAAGTTATTTTTGTTCCCAAAGAACTGCTCAGTTAAAAGGAACTTTTCTGCTTTCAAGTCCCCAATATCATAGCCTTTTTTTTCAAGTTCTTCAACTTTGTTAAGCATATCTTTTACCTTGGGATCATTTTTGTCTAATTTGTATCCGAATTTTTTAACTACTTCTACAATGTTTGATTTTCCAGATAGTTCTGATAATATGATATCTCTTTTGTTGCCCACTAATTGGGGGTCTATATGTTCATATGACGCACCTTTCATTATTGCATCTACATGGATACCTCCTTTGTGGGCAAATGCATTTTTACCGACGAATGGTTGGTGGTTATTTTGTTTGATATTTGCCAATAAGTAGACGAGTCCGCTTAAAGTTGATAGTTTCTTTAGATCAACCTTCCCTAATTTTATGTTTTTTTTGATAACTAAGTTAGGAATTAATTGGCATAAGTCCGCATTTCCAGCACGCTCTCCAAATCCATTTACTGTCCCCTGTACATGAGTTATCCCAAGGTCCACTGCCACTAATGCATTTGCAATTGCAGTTCCAGAGTCATTATGGGTGTGGATCCCAAGTTCTGTTTCAATGTTATTTTTGCCAAGGTATTCTTTTACTTCTTGGGTTATTGTTTTGAATTCAGATGGGAGGGTCCCCCCATTAGTGTCACATAAAACAAGAACATCTGCTCCTGCTTTTGATGCAGTTGCTAAACAATTTAATGCATATTCTTTATCGTCTTTGTAACCATCAAAGAAATGTTCTAAATCATAGAATACTTCTAGATTTTTGCTTTTAAGGAATTTGATACTTTCTTCTATTGCCAAAAGGTTTTCTTCTGGTGTCGTCTTTAACTGTAATTTTATATGGTCTAGTATTGTCTTACCAAATATACAAGCTATTTTTGCCTTACTTTCTAAGATTGCGTTTAAGTTAGGGTCTTCTTCTGCTTTGATACCCTTTCTTCTTGTTGACCCAAAAGCCACAATTTTCGCATTTTTTAGCTTTAGTTTTTCTGCCTCTAAAAAAGCCCCCATATCTTTTGGATTAGACCCCGGCCATCCAAGCTCAATATAATCAATGCCAAATTCATCAAGAGCAGCAACTATCTCAAGCTTATCTCTTAAACTGAAGTTTACATCAGAGCTTTGGGAACCATCCCTGAGCAATGTATCGAATATTTTTAGTTGGTTGTTCATTGTGTTTTGTTATCCTAGTTTTGTTTAAAAATTTAGTCATTATAATTCTTAGGCAGAAACAATGGCTACCCATATTATTAAGATGGCAGCTTACGCTATAATAATCTTAGTTATAATTAAGAAAAACTTACTGATCTTTGTTATATTGGAATCAATCATATATTAAAAAGAGTGTAGATTACTATTTAAACTTTTTGTTTTACCACTATTGAATAACAAATAATAGAAAGCTTTATATACTAGTTATTTATCCTTTTACTTACAATGATGGTTGATAGGCCCTTACTAGGGAAATTAAAAGAATTTGGATTAAACACTTATGAAGCAAAACTTTGGATAGCTTTGCTTTCTAGAGGAGTTTCTACAGCAGGAGAACTTTCTGACATAGCAAATGTTCCAAGATCAAGAAGTTATGACGTTCTCGAAAGTTTAGAGAAGAAAGGGTTTATTTTAATGAAGCTTGAAAAACCAATCAAATATATTGCTGTTGCACCTGAAGACGTTCTTGATAGGGTAAAGAAGAAAATTGAACAGGACTCAGTTAGTCAAATGAGTTTGATTGAGGATTTAAAATCTCAAGGGATTATAAATGAGTTAAACTTACTGCACTCTCAAGGTGTTGATCTAATAGAACCTACTGATCTTTCTGGTTCATTAAGGAGCAAAGAAAATATTTATAGCCACCTTGAAAATAAGATTAAAACATCAAAAAGCGTTTCAATTTTAACAACAGAAAAAAGTTTAATCGATAAAGTAATATTAATCAAGTCAGTTTTTAGTAAGATCAAGTCAAAACCTAAGATAAGGGTAATGGCCCCAATTACAAAAGATAACATTGAAGCTGCTAAAGAACTTTCAAAGTTTGCTGAAGTTAGACACACCGACAAAAAAGCAAGATTTAGCGTAATTGATGGTCAGGAAATAATTTTTATGTTGATGGACAATGAAAAAGTTCACCCAAGCTACGATATTGCGATTTGGGCAAATTCAAGTTTTTTTGCTAAAACGCTAGACACTGTTTTTGATTCTGAATGGAAGAAACTTAAACCAGTAGAACAGATTAAAGTATAATTTTTTTCTCTATGTTTTTTTAAAGAAATTCTCCGAAAGAAGTTCCCCCCATGTATGGTTGGCTTACTGCTACTAATGGCGCGTTTAGTGTTGCTAATGCTTGTTCCGTTCTGAAGGCTGGGTCGGCACTGCTTGCACTACGATTTGCTTGAATGCCCCTTTGGGCCAATTCGGGACCATCATAACCTCCCCTCCCAGCTAGATCAAAAACTGCCTGGCATATTACCTCTCGGTCGCCAGGTTCTATTTTTTCTAATACATGGCCAAGTCCACTACCTAACAATTTTACTTCAGGAGGAGTATGGTCTTTTGCGTAAGCTATCATCTTATCAACTAATCCATTATGGCCATCATCATGTCTTAATGCCCAGGAAAAACCTACTCCCACATCATAGACTCCTTCCCCGTTGTGGCCAAGTGAATAGTCCATCATGAACCTAAAAACATTATTTGTAGAGTCGGGACTTGTAGTATATTCCAGCGCTAACTTAAGTCCTTTTGTAAAATAAGCTACACTATCAAAACTAGCAGCTTGGCTTTTATCTACTATTGATTCGAGTAGCACTTCTCTGTCATCAGGAGTAAGTTTTGTATAAATTGTAAATATTGACCCTTCACGGAAAGCGGCTAAAATGTTTCTTTGGCCAGTTTGCTCATAGCAAGTTTGGAGCTCAGAATATACTTCTCTAATAAAATTAGGGTCCATTCCACGCAGTTCATTTACCTTACTAAGTGCTAAGACAACCCCACCTAAGTCTAAATCAAGTTGTGCCAACTCTTCATAAGCTGAAACGGATTTTTCTAGTACTCCTGATGTGTACATTCTTGCACATAACAAGGAGGCGGCTTGGAATTCTGGAGTTGCAACAACTATTTCAATACCCTCAATAGTTACTGGTTTGCTATGGTTGGCCCTCATATCGTCCGCAGTTGTAGTGATAGTATCAAAACAATTAGTTGCAGGGTATACATCTATTAGGACTCCTTCTTCTGTAACTTCCGTATGCCCTGCTCCAGGTTCAAGGCTCAGTACATCAACATCTTTAAAATAAGCTCCACTTTTCAATCCTGCATCTATAAGTAAAACCGCTCTTGCAGCACTTCCAGTATATATCCAATCATCATGGCTATGCCTCACACAGACTTCAAGGAACTCATCTAATGTGACCATATATCTAAGAATCCAAGCGCCATATTAATAAGTGTAGTTGAAATAATAACAAATTGTTATGTTAGCATATGTTTTAGAAACATTTATATACAACTAGTCCTATAAGTAAGATTAATTAATTGTTAATACATTAAAAAAAGAGGTGTGAAATATGGCTTTAGAAGAACCTATGGTTAGATTATTACAAATAACACTTGCTATTATCGTGGGCACATTAGCTGCGATTGTTTATGCTTTGAGAGTTCTAGTGTTAATGGAGAGAAGAGTTTCAAGAATGGATGAGAATATTGAAAGGATGTCATCCAGAATAATAACTGAAGAACTCAAAATTGAAAGGTCATTAAAAATCAGAAAAAAGAAGAAGAAATAATTTTATTTTTCTTATTTTATTTAATCACTTCTTCAAATAATAATCCTTTTTTTTCTGCTAATTCTTTTGATACCATAAAGCAGTTTCCAGAATCATGAAGATCTTCTGGATTTAGAAATAACCATTCTAATCTGTTAAATCTTACAGCAATCCATGGTTCTGCCCCAAAATGATTTGAAAATTCTTGGAGTTGGGTTATGTCTTCTTTTGGGATGTATTTACTCTTACTCTTTACTGCTTTACATTCAATTGCTAGTCTTCTCAATTTGTTTGTTGCTAAAAGATCTGAAGATGGGTACTTCATCGATCCAGAGCCTGCAATCCTTACTGCCGACCAATTGTCTGCTGCCCAGAATTTATGGATCAAATCACGTTCTGCATTCATACCTTTAGATTTTCTTGACATTTTATAGCTTTATCTTTAGTAAGTCGTAAGCATAAACTACATTATCAAAATAGTCTTTTGCGTCTTCTTCAATTTCTTTTAAGTCTTTGTATCTTGCACTAAAGTGAGTTAGGACAAGTTTTTTGGCATCTGCCCTATTAGCAATCAATGCAGCTTGTTTTGCAGTCATATGGTTGTGAGTTTCCGCTTTTTTCTCAAGATCTGAATGGTATGTTGCTTCGCATATTAGTACATCTGCATCTTTTGCAAGTTTGTTACAATTATTGCAGGGAAGCGTGTCTGAGATCAATGCTATTTTCTTACCTTGTACAATGTAGGTTGTATCGGAAGGTCCTACCTTTTTCCCTTTCCAACTAATTGTTTTGTTTTGCTGGAGTTTGCCTAATAATGGGCCTTCTGGAATTCCAAGTTTATTTGTTTTTGAAACGTTAATCCTTCTTTTGTCTTTTTCAATAAAATTAAATCCGAACGTTTTTACTCCATGTTCAAGTTCTAGCGCTTCTATTGAAAAATCATCATTTTCAAAGATAGTTCCTGGTTTTATTTCATGTATTACTAATTCCATATTTCTGTCAAATACAAATGCCTTGAACATATGTTCAAAATGTTGTTTAGTCCCTTTTGGACCATATATTTCAAGGGTTTTAGTGTATTCAGATGCACTTAATGATTGGATCAATCCAGGAAGCCCTAATGTGTGGTCTCCGTGCCAATGGGTAATCAGTATTTTAGTCACTTTTGTTAATGGGATGTTTGCTATTTTGAACTGTCTTTGGGTTCCGTCACCACAGTCAATCAGGATTCCTTCAGATTTATAACTAATCAAAACAGCACTTTGGTTTCTTTCTTTTGTTGGTACCATTGAAGAAGTACCAAGAAATGTTATTTCTACCATGTTGTTTTTATGTTATTAAGGGTTTATATTAATGTTTTTATTTTATATATTAAAATCCAAACTTATTTAAATTGTTAGGTTACTCAAAAGGGTACTAAGATGGGTAAAAATAAAGAAAAAGAAAAGGACAAAGAAAAAGCTGAAGTGAAGGAAGAGATTAAGGCAGTATTTGCTAAAGAGCGAGTATTAACTGAAAATTCAGATGCTGCAAGAGAACTTTACAATCAAAGTAGGTATGGGCATATTCTGGATGATGGTAAAGTGCAGTTATCTTTGCTTGAAGCGCTTTATTTGATTGAAAAGAAGAAGATTAAAGTAATGGATGGGAAGAATAAGGCTATATCAAATGACGCTTTTTTGAAGAAGGCCAATAAAGTAGAGCCTAATTTTTGGATTAGGTATTGTGTTTTTAAGGATATTAGGAATCGAGGATATATTATCAAGACTGCTTTGAAGTTTGGGGCTGATTTTAGGATTTATGATAGAGGAGTAAAACCCGGAGAAGACCATGCAAAGTGGGTCGTTTACCCAGTTCATGAAGGATCTACCATGACTTGGTATGAGTTTGCAGCTAAAAATAGGGTTGCACATTCAACAAAGAAGAGGTTGTTGATGGGCATTGTTGATGATGAAGGATCGACCACGTATTATGAAGTGGCGTGGAAAAGACCCTAAATAAGGTCCCAAATTATTTTGTTTCTATATCCTCTTTTTATTATCTGTCCTTCTTTTTCTAATCTTCCAAGATGTGGCGAAATACCGTTTAGTGTGAAAAGCAAATAATCTGCTATTTCCATTGTTCTTGAAGGTTTAATTTCTAATAACTGTAATATTTTTTCTTCAATGAACATTGGGTCTCTTGTTCTTTGTTGTCTTTTTTGTGTTCTTAATGCACTATCTAATTTCTTTGATTTATTAGGGTGCGAGAAATTAATTTCTTTTTTAAATATTTCATAAGACCTTCTCATGATGCTGAAGGATGTTCTAAATCTAGTTCCTTTTTTTGTACTATATTGTGTTATCGTAGTTTTTCCAGTTTCAATATTAAATTCATTTAATAATTTTTTAATTTGACTTAAGATTCCTTCACTGCAGATACAAAGGGACAAATTAGCGGTTATTGTTCCTTCATCATCGAAGATTGCTCTTAAGAATGCTTTTTTACATCCTTTTGTTGTTTTGAATATTTGATCCGGAATCTTATCAGGGTATGTAAATTTAATATTGAATATGTGGGCTAATATGTCTGTAATTACTTTTGGGAAATATATAATGGGGGTTGTGTTTGGTTTTCTCTCGTAAGTATTAACTTTTCCAAAAATCTGTAAATCACTTGAAAACTTATTTCTTAATTCTGAACTAGTATTTGCGTAGTAGGGGTATTTCCTTTAGAAGCATTACCATCTCCCAATATATGGGCCATTATCGAATACAATTCTGGACATTCTTTTATTGGTAAGGTGGGATTAAGAATTTTCAATCCGCTTTTGGATCTTATTGAGACAACATTTTTTTCTAATTCTCTTTGATTATCTAAACTTGTAACTTTCTTAATTATCCTAATTGGGATTGATGAAGGGTATTTGGTCTTGGACCATTTGTGGCTTCCATTTTCATAGGCCCTTATAGTTGATAAGTCGATACCTAGTTTCCTTGCAGTTGCTCTCTTACTACCATACTTTTTATATAAATTACCAAATAGTCGTTTCCTATATTCTTCTTTTAACGTTATGTAAATTGAATCAGGGAAGTCCAAAATATGAAATGCCTTAACTTTGTTTTTTTGATCGTTTGAATCCATTTAATATCACCAATTTTTACTAGATTGTGTGATTTAATATGTTAGATGAAAATGTCAAAAATTAAGAAGTGGATACATTTAAATACTTTTTGAGGGTGTTTGTCCAGTGGGTTGTGCTAGGGCGACTGTTGGATTTCTAATGAAAAGATTTAAATAATAATTAGCCAACTCATCTTTTATGGCTTCTAAAATCAAATTAAAGGAGTTTCCAAAGAAGGAAACAAAACTAAACTTTAACCACATTATTTTGGCAGTAGTTGTTATAACACTTGCAGTTTCGATCTATACTTTGACTGAAGTAAATAAATTGAAAGGGGGAACTTCTGATGGACAAACAGTTTCTACAGAACAATTTTTAAGGATGTTAACTGCACATCCAGAGGCGAGTTCTTACGTAAACATACCCCCCTTGAATATAGTCAGAATAGATGAAACTAACTTAGCTAATATTCAAGCTCAGATTGAGGGTGTTGATCCAAGTTATATCGGTAAATACATCGTACAATATACTGACAGATTAATCATTTATGATTTTGATAATGACATAGTTATTGGAAATGTGGATGTAGCGGCACCACAAAACTCACAATTACCTCAGGATTTTTCAGCCAAATTAGTTGCACATACTGAAGTAGCAGATGTTGCTAATGAAGATCCTTCAGGGGGACTACTTGATGCTGCTTCGCTTGATACACTAAGACAGCAATATCCTGATGTTTATAAGGATGCTAAGGTTGGAGATTACCTGTTGAGATATAGTGATAGGCTAATCATATATGACTATCAGAATGATGCAGTGGTAGGGGCATTTGCATTACGTTAAATCAGGAAGCCAGAAATCTCGGACTGACCTAATTTTTTTTTGAATTAAATAGCTCTGTTAAATTTAACTCTAATGCACATACTGGGATGTCTAGACTGAAGTTTTCCAAAACTTTTGGAGAGACTTCTCCAATGTATGCTACTTTTTTATTGTTGACAATAACTCGCCCAACCCTTCCAGGAATGAATGAGTCATGGTCAACGTCTTCTATCTCATAACTAATGTTTAATGATCTGAGCAGACAATCTAATATTTGTTTAATTTCGGTAAAATCAGCTTTTTCATGCGCTGAAAGGATGGCAACTCGCTCAAATTCATTTACTTTGCTAGTTTTCTTTGATGCAATTATTCCCTGTTCGAAAATCTTTTGAGGATACTCAACATGTTTGTTTTTGGATAGTACTTCAAAGAGGGAAGGGAGTATCCAGGACCTTACTGAGGAATACGTTTCAGAGACGGGATTTGAAAGTTCTATCGTTCCAGAGTTTTTTATATTCATCTTCCCATGGAGAATTTCCTTGTTTGTAAGAATTGGACTCATCACTTCGATGTAGCCTAATCCTACGGCCATTTCCCTAATCCGTTCTATTGAGCGAATCATTTGGCTAGTTTCCCCTATTGTGTAAGAGGTTAGTGGTTGTTCTTCTATTTTATTATACCCATAACTTATTGCAATGTCTTCTATTATATCTACTGGATGTAAAATATCTTTTCTGAATGGTGGAATCTCAACTGTATTATTATCATAGTCATAATGAATTTTCTCTAATAGTTTCTTTATTTCAGCTTCCTTAAGATCCAAACCAATTAATTTTTTTACTTCATCCTTCCTTAGTTTTATTGTGTCATTAAACATATGGGGAGTAGTTATTTTTTTGTCTGAATAATTTATTTCTAGTGAGTATATTTCGTATCCTCTGTCAAATAAAGCATATGCAAATATGTTTGTTGATAGAAGAACTGCATTTAAGTCAGTGCCTGTAACTTCAAATAATAAGTCTTCTTCTCCTTCTTCTACCTTCCCAGTTATTGCTGAATTAATTATAGGTGGGAAACTCAAGACCTGGTCTTTTGAGTCTAATAAGATTGGATATTTTTTTTGGTCTTTTAATATCCAGGAATATTCCTTGCCTTTTGGATGTGATTCTAGGATTTCTTGTTGAGTCATTTCTCTTTTGAAGTCTAATGGGGTAAATTTAACTGATTCAGGATTAGTTGCTTTATAGTGGATTGGAAATACAATTTTTTTGTATGAATATACTCCTATGGCTACCTTTTGACGTCTTCTACCAAAGTTTTCACAAAGTTTTTCTTGTAATTGGATCAATTGTTTGATTGAGTAATCATCTACCTTTTTTCCTTTAGCTACAAATCCTGCGATGAATGGCCTTACCTTAGAGACTGAATTATCTACAATTATTTTATAGTCTGACTTATTAATTTTTATTTTGGGAATTCCTTTTGTTTTTCCAAGGATACTTTTTATTAATCTTGCAAATCCTTCTACTGACCACAAATATGGGAGATTAGTATCTCCAAAATCTATTTTTATCTCATCAGTTTCTTTGTCATAACCTTCAAAATCTCCCTTACCTAAATGGGCATAATCCCCGACTTCTTCTACTGATAGTTTCTTCCCTACTATGTTTTGCAAGTCTGTTAATGAAAATGTTATTGTTGGCATTTTTTAAATTACCTTACTAGTTCTTAATATATTTAGATCGTGAGTGAATAACTGTCTGATGTCTTTGATTCCTAAGTTAAACATTGCAATTCTATCTATACCTATTCCCCATGCCAAGACTGGGATTTCGCGTCCTAAGATTGGTTTTACTAGTTCTGGTCTGAATATTCCTGACCCTGCTAATTCAATCCATCCTAGTTCAGGATGTTTTGCATGGAGTTCTGCAGAAGGTTCTGTAAATGGAAAATATGCAGGAGTGATCTTTACTTGATCAGTTTTTGCAAATTCTTCTGCAAACATTTTTAGAAGACCCTTTAGATGTCTAAAGTCGAGATTTTCTTCAATTATTATTCCCTCTGTTTGAAAGAAATCTACGTTATGGGTAGCATCAATCACATCTGGTCTGAAGCAACGAGCTATTGAGAAATATTTTCCAGGAATCTTTAATTCTTTTGAAGCTAACATTCTTGCTGAGCAGGCAGTTCCTTGCGTCCTTAATAGGAGCTGTTTAGTTTTTTCTATATCAAATTTATACTGCCACCCTGTACTTATCGTCCCTGTTCCATTTTCATGAGATGCACGGACTTTGTCCATTAACTTTTGGTCAACTGAGCCTTGTTTTGGATCTTTTGTGTAGTATGCAGAATGTATATCTCTTGCTGAATGGTCTTGAGGCATGAATAATGCATCCATATTCCAGAATTCCGTTTCAATAATCTTACCAAACATTTCAGTAAAACCTAACGAAAGAAATTTTTGTCTAACTTCATCAAGAAATCTTCTGTAATGTTGCTTCCTCCCTCCATGTATTGAAGGAACATTAATTTTTATGTCATACCTTCTAAACTCCTTGTTCTTCCAAGATTGATTTTTAATCATCAGAGGAGTTAGGCGTTCTGTTAATTCTCTGAGGAGCGTTTTTGATTTAGCAACCTTTTTACCTAGTTCAGTTAGTTCTACAGATTTAAGTTTTTGGAGAACTATTTTGACAACATCTTTTCTGGATTTTAGATTTTCTAACGCAAATTTTTCTTCGTCTTTTAACGAAGCTATATCCATTGGAAACTGTTTTTTCAACAGTTCTTCTTCTAAAAGTTCTTTTTTAAGAAGAGACTTGCCTTGTTCAGTAAGCGAAATTGTAAGTCCTTTTTCTTTCTTAATATTAATCGCCGCTTTTTTTCTCAGAATCCCCAAACAGATATTCACTTCTTCTTTTGAAATCCCAGAATCTTTAGTTATGTCTTGGATTAATGAGCCTTTTTCTTTTATCGCTGCTAGGAATCTTTTCTCAGGCAATCCTTTTTTGATATATGATCGCCCATTTCCCCCTAGTTCAATAACTTCTTTTACTTCTTCTTTTATCTTTATAACTTCCTTATTTTGTAGCCATTGCAATGCACGCATGACTTCAACCTCTTGAAGTCCTGACTTATCAGTTATATCCTTGAACTGAATATGCTTTTCCAAAAGAGGTAGAACTTTTCTTTCTAATGGATGTAACGTATCAGCAAGTTTTTTTATGTCCATATTAATACCCCTTTGGGTAGGATCCTAATATTTTTAAGTGAAATTCTTTTTTAACTATTTCTAAGGCCTCTTTTACTTTGGCATCATCCACATGGCCTTTATGATCTATAAAAAAGAAATAATCTCCTAATTTACTTTTTGTAGGTCTTGATTCTATCTTGTTTAGGTTAATTTCTCTCTCTGAAAAAATACCTAAAAGGGAATGTAATAATCCTGGTTTGTCTACTTGTGGATAAATTACAATGCTAGTTTTGTCATTTCCTGTTTTTTTAGCTTTACTTTTGGAGATTATTATGAATCTTGTAGTGTTGTGTTTGTTATCTTGGATATCTTTTTTTAATATTTTAATGTTGTAGATTTCTGCTGCTATTTTTGAGACTATTGCGGCTTTTGTTTTATCCTTCTTTCTAATTAATTTTTCTGCAGATTCTCCATTTGATATTGTTTGAGTAATCTCCGAATTTTTGAAATTCCTTCTTATGAACTTTATGCATTGGGCATATGTCTGAGGATGAGCATAAATAGTAGTTATATCTTTTATACTTCCTAAACTAACTAGATTATGACTTACCGGAATTATTGTCTCAGCAATAATATTTAAGTCGAATTCAATTAGTCCATCTAACGTAAGGCCAACAGTCCCACCAATAGAATTTTCAATTGGGACAATCCCTACCTCTGCATCTTCATTTTCAACTGAATTAAATATGTCCCATATTGTCTTTTTGAAGATTATTTCTGATTTAGGATTATAACTAAGGGTAGCCTGATGGCTAAATGTTCCTTTTGGTCCTAATGTGGCTATTTTCATTTTTTCTTACTGTCTTTTTCAACTAATTTTTCAATTATAAAATCCGAATATTCTGAAGCCTTCTTCTTGAATGAATTTAAGTGCCTGGATGCAGAATTAAAAAACCCTACAAACGCTTTTGTGTCTTTTTTCTTAATGATCTTTCTTAGTTTTTTAGTGGAATTAGAAAACTCTCTAATTACCCTGTTTGTTTGAGGGTTTAAGATTTCAATGTCTGCATATAATTTTGGATCCTGATTTAGGATTCTTCCAATTACATCCATTCTTAGTTTGTATACAGGAGAACTATATTCTAATGCTTCGTCAATATTCACATTTAGTTCTTTTAGTGTATGTCCTAGGGATATTGCACTAAAATGGATAATCCCCTGGATTATAGACATCATTTTATCATGCTTTTCTGGTGTAGTTATCTTTACTTTAGCTTTATTTTTTTCTAGAATATTTTTTAGCCAATTAAACCATCTGCTACCCCTAGCTTTGCACAGTACAACTACTTGATTTTTTATTGTTTTGATACTTGGACCAAATATTGGGTGAGTACCTACAACTTCTGATTTTGAATAACGGAGCATCGCTTTTACTGGATCACGTTTAAGAGATGTTAAGTCCATGATTGCCGCATCTTTTCTTATGTGTGGTGCTATCTTTTTGATTACATTCAACGTATCGCTTATTGGGACCGTTATAACTACAACGTCAGACTGCTTTGCACATTCAATTGGGTTAAGTTTTGTCTTCCTCCCTGAGATTAATACTTCACAGTTATTAATCTCAAAGAATTTCTTGAACCATTGGCCCATTTGGCCTGTTCCGCCAATTATTCCTACAATAACTTTTTTATTCTTCAAATTAATCGTTCTCCTTAAGCTTGGTCCACTTCTTATCTAATCTTGCCATGGAATCATACGCTCTTGCTAAATACAACGAGTCCAGAACTGCAATTGCAGCCATGGCTTCTGCCACTGCATAGAGCCTTCCACATAAGGTAGGGTCTCTTCTTGTTATCGGTGATAGTTTTTCTTCCTTCATTGTTTTCATGTTAATTGATGTTTGGTCTAATGAGATTGTAGGTGTTGGTTTTACCGCTATTCTCATTACTATGTCTTCTCCTGTTGTTATGCCCCCCAGGATCCCCCCTGCATTGTTTGTATGGAACTTAACCTTTCCATTTTTTAGATAGGGTTGGTCGTTGTTATCAGAGCCCCTCATGTTGCCTACTTTGAAGCCTGCTCCAAACTCAATTCCTTTTACCGCGCCAATGGATGAGAGTGCATGTGCTAAGTTAGCATTTATTTTATCAAAAACGGGTTCTCCTAATCCACCAGGTACATTATGGATTATTATTTCTATTATTCCTCCTGCCGTATCACCATCATTTTTAATATCTATAATGTCTTTTTCCATCTGTTTTGCTGCTTCTAAATCTGGACAGTTGATTTCATTTTTCCTGTAGTTCCTTTTTATCTCTTCAAATGACATATCTTTTGCTTTGACTCCCATAGATTCTTTTGTGTATGCAATTACTTCGATACCTTCTCTTTTTAGAAGATATTTTGCCACTGCACCGCCTGCTACTCTTGTTACTGTTTCTCTTCCAGATGCCCTTCCTGCTCCGCACCAGTCTTGCGCTTCACCGTATTTTAAAAAGAAAGGATATGTCGCATGGCCTGGCCTGAATATGTCTTTGTATTGATGGTATTGGTCAATGTGGACTTTTTGAGTGTCTACGTTGTAAATCATAATCCCTAAGGGCGCCCCTGTTGTTACTCCATCTTGGCCAAGACCGGCAAATATTGAGCATTGGTCTATCTCTTTTCTTGGAGAATTTAGTTTTCCAACCCCAGGTTTCCTCTTATCTAATTCTTCTTGTATAACTTGATCTGTAATCTTTAATCCTGGTGGAACACCATCTACTATAACAGATAATCCTGAACCTTTTCCAATACCATAAGATTCACCACAAGTAGTAATTCTAAATATTCTTCCGAATGAGTTTCCTAACATTTTATATTACCTCCATATTTGCGTTTAGTTTTTTCATGAGTTTAATGTAACTAGGGAATGTTACGTCAATTGCCTCTGCAGTCCCTATTTCAGTTTGGCCATCTGCTATTAGACCTGCTAGTGATAGTGCCATTACAACGCGGTGGTCGTGATGGCCGTTTACTCTTGCTCCTTTTAATCTCGAATGTTTAATTATTAACCCATCCGGTTTCTCCTTGATATCTGCCCCCATTTTTGAGAGTTCTTGCTTCATTATCTTAATTCTATCTGTTTCTTTTATCCTAGCATGACCTACATTGTTTATTGTAGTGGTTCCTTTTGCATAACATGCCAAGATTGAAACTGCAGGTAATGCATCAGGGGTGTGGTTTAGGTCAAGTGCAGTTCCTTTTAATTCTGTCCCTTTTATTCGAACTTTATTTTCACTTATCTTGATGTTTGCCCCCATTTTCTTTAAGTAATCTATTATTTGTTTGTCTCCTTGTGAGTCTTTTATGTCTAATCCAGTTAAGGTCACATCAGACTCAGTTATTGCCGCTGCAACTAATGGGAATGCTGCTGAAGACCAGTCTGATGGGATGGATTTATTGAATGGTTTGTATTTCTGGTTTCCATAGATTTTGAATTCTGATAAGTTTTTGTTCTCATATCTTATTTTTTGTTCATCAAGCCAACCCAAAGTCAGCTCAATATAGGGAGTTTCACATAAGTTTTTCACTTTAATTTGGGTGTCGTTTTTTATCAGTGGGCAAGCAATCAACAAACTAGACACATATTGAGAGCTTTTACAATTAATTGTAGTTGTGCCTCCCTTCATTGGACCTTCGATTTTGATTGGAGGGCAATTATTGTTATTTAATGAATCTGCCTTTGCCCCTAAATTATTTAGTGCATCTAATAATGGCTGAACTGGTCTTTTTTGGAGTGAAGAATCCCCATTTAATGTTATTGGAAAGTCTCCTAGTGCAGCAACTGAAGTGAGCAGGTTAATTGATGTTCCGCTGTTTAGTAAGTTCAGTTCTTTTTTTGGTTGTTTGGGTTGCCCATTAAATCCTTTGATGATTAATGTAGTGTCTCTCTTTTCTATTTCTGCACCAACTGCCAGACATCCATCAATTGCCGCCTTTGTATCTGCAGAATCTAATGAATTTTTTATTTTTGAGGTGCCCTCTGCTAATGAAGCTATCACTATCGCTCTGATTGTATGTGATTTTGAGGCAGGTATCTGTATTTCGCCTTTCAGTTTTTTTGTTGGTTTTACAATTAGTTTCATTTTAGTTAAACAATTTAAATTGTTCTTGAGCCTGGTAGGTAAACATTTTTTCTCCCGAAATTGTTTTTAGCTTTAGTGATTTTGCATCTTTTAGGAGTTGTGTTATTGGGGGAGTATAGACAGAATCAAAGACTACTGAAGAAGACACAGTTATTTTTTTCAGAATTTGTTTTGTTATTGGTGCTTTTTTGCTTTTCATTCCAATTGAGGTTGCATTTATTAGAATATCTATACCTTTCAGATTTTTAATTTGGTTGATATTTATTGATTTACAGCTTATTTGTTTTGCAAGAGCAGTAGCCTTACTTACTGTTCTGTTTGTGATGATAATCTGGCCCCTTTCTTTTTTAACTCCATAAGCAATTGCTTTTGAAACTCCACCCGCCCCAATAATCAGTACATTCTTATTTTTTATAGCTGTCTTTTCCTTTATTGCCTTTATTGCTCCAACATAATCTGTGTTGTAGCCGATAAGTTTGTTGTTCTTTTTAATTACTGTATTAACTGCTCCAATCTTCTTTGCAGTAGGTTCGATTTTATTCAGGTAGGGCATGATTGTTTTTTTATGAGGGATAGTAATACTTAATCCACTGATAATTTCCCTGTAGTTTTTTATGAATTCTTTTATGTTACTAACTAAAAAATTTACATAGATTTTGTTTTGCTTTAACTTTCCAAAGTTTTTGTTGTGCACTATAATCCCTTTGCTGTGCGATACTGGATTTCCAACTAATCCATAAATCTTTGGAGACTTAAGCTTGCAAATGTTGTATGTTTTGATTAATGCTTCTGCAGTAAGTTGCCCTGGTGCTGATTCCCTTTCTTTGTTTAATGAAGCGAATGTTAGTTGAGCCCCAATTAGTGGTGAGAGAATCCTTGAAATCTCACCTTTTCCACCCATACAAAGAGCAATGATCTTTTTGTTTTGTTTTTTAGCTTTTTTTATTAGGTTTAGGATTTTTATATTGTCATTTATTGAATTTGCATGTGTTACTATTTTGATTATGTCCGGTTTATGGGATTTTATTTTTTTGTATATTGCTTCTAGATTTTTAGGAGTTTGTTTGAAGTTGTGGTACGAAATAATCACCTTAGTCTTCTTTTTGTTTCTAATTAAGTCTTTGATGGTACCCTCCCCAGAAGAAAGTTCAATATCAATGTAATCTGCCTTTAGTTCGATTGCTTTTTTTAGAAGCCCGATTCTAGCTTTGTTTTCAATTGCATTTCCACCTTCACCTTTTTTCCTATTTGTAACTATAATTGGTTTTTTAGTTAATTTTATTAGTTTTTCCAGAAGTTCTTCAGATGGTTTTATCAAATCTAATCTCAATTCTATTATGTCTGCTAGTCTCAAAGCTAGCTTAATGTCTTTTAATGCTTTGTTGCCTAGTGAAACTATTGGTATACAGATCATTTAACCACCCAAATTTAACTCACTGATTGTTAAGACTCTTTTAGTGCACTGATAATCACTTTTTTATCAATTGTTAAACCATATTTTTTATCAATTGTTTTCATCGTGCCTATTTTGTTTGGAAGTGTGAATTGAGGAATACCTAAAACTGATTTTTTATCTTTCTTAAGTTCATTTATGATTTTATTTGGTTGTATTCTAGGCATCTTTGTTTGAAGACCAAGTTTTTCAAACAAATTAATCTGCCTTTCTAATTCTTTTTTAGATAACCACCCTAATTTGTTTGAAATTATAGATTCAACTATCATCCCAATTGAAATTGCCTGTCCATGAGAGTATTTTTTGTAGTGAGTAAGAGTTTCTAACGCATGACCTATTGTGTGACCATAATTCACAATCTTCCTTAGATTCTTTTCTCTTTCATCTTCCTGTACTATTTTTGCTTTGATCTGACAGTTTCTCTTTACAAGTTTTGTTAATGTTTTTTCATCTTTGTTCAGGATTTTATCTATATTTTTTTCAATGAAACCAAATAATTGCTTATCTCTGATTATTGCATGCTTCACAATCTCTGCAAGACCATTCAGCAGCTCCTTTTTGGGCAGATTTTTAAGTAATGAGATGTCTATGTATACTGCTTTTGGCTGGTAGAAAGCACCACATGAATTTTTTCCCTGCTTAAGGTCAATTGCAACTTTTCCACCTATTGATGAATCTACTTGCGCTAATAGTGAAGTAGGAATCTGGATGTAGTTTATACCTCTCATGTAAGTTGCTGCAACAAATCCTGCAATGTCCCCTACAACCCCTCCGCCCAATGCAATGATTACAGAATCTCTATCAAGTTCAAGTTTGTGTGCAGACTCAATTAGTTGATTGTATGTAGAGATATTTTTACTTTGTTCCCCTGCTTTGAAAGAGATAATATCTACATTTAGTTTTTTGTTTCTTAAGTCTTTCAGAAGTTTATTCCCAAAAAGTTTCCTTATATTGTTATCAGTAATAATCAAGTATCTGTTTGCCAACCTCTTCTTTTTTAGAATAGTTGGAATCTTACTCAGTACACCGCTTCCTATCAGAATGTCATAGGAATTATCCTGTGCCTTTTTAAGATTGAGGTGGACAGTTTCCATGGTTTCATATTTTTCTGCCTATAACTTTTGCAATTGCATCTAATTGTTTCATTAGTTTTGCAAATTCATCTAAGTCAATTGTCTGATCTGCATCAACAATTGCGTTTTCAGGATCACAATGCGTTTCAATTATAAGGCCATCTGCTCCAGCTGCAACTGCTGCACGCGACATAGGGGTAACAAGGCTCTTCTTCCCAGTTCCATGACTTGGATCAACAATTACTGGAAGATGAGTAAGTTCTTTTAATGAAGGAACTGCATTGATATCTAATGTGTTCCTTGTATACGTTTCGAAAGTTCTTACTCCCCTCTCACATAGGATCACTTCTCTATTTCCTTGAGCCATTATGTATTCTGCTGCAAGGAGCAGTTCTTTGTAATTAGCCCACATTCCCCTTTTTAGGAGTACTGGCATTTTTGTTTTTCCAACTTCTTTTAGGAGAGGGTAGTTTTGCATATTTCTCGTTCCTACTTGCAGTATGTCCGTATATTTACTGACTAATTCAACATCTCTTGGATCAATTACTTCAGTAACTATCTTTAATCCAGTTGCATCTCTTGCTTTAGCTAGAAGTTTTAGTCCTTTTTCACCTAATCCTTGGAAGTCATAAGGCCCCGTCCTTGGTTTATAAGCTCCCCCCCTTAGAATCTTAGCTCCTGATTTCTTTACTGATTTAGCTATCTCCACGATTTGCTTTTCACTTTCAACGGCACAAGGACCAGCTATGATTATTACTTCTTGACCGCCTATAACTACATCACCAACTCTAACCTTGCTTGCCTTTTTGCCTTCTTTGCTTGCTAGTTTGTATGGTTTTAGTACTTCCATGACTTTTTCAACTCCGGGCATTGCTTTTATTTTATTTACTGGTAGTATCCTTTCATCACCTATAATGGCAATGACTGTTCTTTCAGTCCCAACAAGCGGGACAGGTCTAAGTTTTAATGACTCTATTTTATGTATTGCATTCTCAATATTTTCCTTTTTTGCTTCCTTCTTCATTACAATTATCATTTCTATCCCCCCACAGGACTTTTGTGTTTAATATACTTTCTTTTTTCCTATTCATTTTCTTTTGATTGTGTTTTTTACAGCTTTAATTATTTGTTCAGGAGTTAGATTGTAATGTTCATAAAGTTCTTTTGGTGTTCCTGATTCTCCAAATGTGTCCATCATCCCAACCCGCTCTAATGGTGTAGGGATATTTTCTGACAACACTTCTGCCACTGCCGACCCTAGTCCGCCTATTATGTTGTGGTCTTCTGCAGTAACTATCGCTTTAGTCTCTCGTGCTGAACTAATTATGAGTTCTTTGTCAATTGGTTTTATTGTGTGGATGTTGATGATTTTAGCATTTATGTTTTGTTCTTTTAATTTCTCATGTGCTTCTAATGCTATGTGGACTAAGGCGCCTGTTGCAATTATTGTTACGTCCTTTCCTTCCTTTAGTATGGTACCTTTCCCTATTTCGAATTTTTGGTCATTGTTTGTTATCGATGGAACTTTACCTCTCCCTAACCTTAAATAAATGGGGCCTTTATAGTCGACTGAAGCTTTGACGGCGCTTATTGCCTCATTATAATCTGCTGGTTGGATAACAGTCATGTTTGGAATTGCCCTCATCAGTGAAATATCTTCAGTAGCTTGATGTGAGGCACCATCTTCTCCTGTTAAGATGCCTGCATGAGACCCCACAACCCTCATATTTAATTTTGAGATTCCTGCCATCAATCTTATCTGTCCATAAGCACGACCTGTAATGAACACTGCAAATGAGGAAGCATATGATATTTTTCCTGATGCAGCCAATCCTGCAGCAGTTCCAATTAAGTCTTGCTCACTAATTCCTAAATTGAAAAAACGGTCAGGGTATTTTTCTTGGAACTTTGAGGAATTTGTAGATTTTGAAAGATCTGCATCTAGTGCAACGATACGTTCATCTTTTCCTATTTCAACTAAAGCATCCCCATATCCTTCTCTAGTTGCTTTTTCTACTGGTGGTTGGTTGTCTGACATATTAATCATTAATCCTCTTGGTCAAGCTCCAAAATGCATTGTTTTAGTTCTTCTGGGTTGCACGCTTTTCCGTGCCATCCTACTTCATTTTCCATACAGCAAACACCCTTACCTTTTATTGTATGGGCTAAGATTAACGTTGGTTTGCCTTTTATTTTATCTGCACTATCGAGTGCAGTTATTATTTCAGTAAAGTTGTGCCCATCTATCTCTATTACGTGCCAGCCAAATGCTTCCCATTTTTCTTTAATTGGCTTTATTGATTTTACTTCGTCGTTGAATCCATCAATTTGAAGGTTGTTATTGTCAAGGATCGCCACAAGATTGTCCAATTTGTAGTGTGAGGAAGTCATTGCAGCCTCCCATATTTGACCCTCTTGAATTTCGCCGTCCCCCATTAATACATAGACATTAGATTGGAGTTTGTCTAGTTTGAGTGCTAATGCCACTCCGTTGGCAAAACTTAAACCTTGTCCTAGGGGGCCTGTTGAGGCGTCAATCCCTGGACATTTTTCAATTTCTGGGTGGCCCTGTAAGATTGAGCCAACTTTTCTTAATGTTTTTAGGTGTGAAACTGGGAAATATCCAGTCCTAGCCAAAACTGAGTATAGCGCAGGACATGAATGACCCTTGCTTAATACGAATCTGTCTCTATCTGGTTTGTGTGGGTTTTTTGGATCGTGTTTTAGCTTATGATAGTAGAGTGTTACAATTATGTCTGTTGCAGATAAAGACCCTCCTGGATGGCCTGAAGCTGCAGCTGAGGTCATCTCTAGGATATCCTTCCTAGTTTGCTTTGCTTCTTGCTTTAATTTGTCGATTATCTCCATTTTTTAGTTGATTTTTTTTATTGTTTTATATGTGTTATTATAATATAGCTCGGTTAAGGGAGAACATTGGTCCAGTATAGATTTAACTATAGTGGACTATATAAAATAAAACCAAAAAGATCTATCTAGAAAAAACTCTTCAAACAAAAAATTGATTGAATTATTTATTCTGTTTAACATTGTGATATGGTAGTTGTTATTTATATATAAACATTTCGTTGTTAAAGAGAAAAAAATAAAAAATTATTTGGGTGGAACGCCAGGTTTCATGTTTTTCCAGGCAACATCAAACAAACTATCCATTGCTTTTGCAAAGAAAGGCGTTCTGACCCAGACTCCAACATCATAAGTAGGATGGACTTCAGCATCATCTAAAACCATGAAAATTAGTTCCTTCCCATCGATTACACAGAATCTTGCTTTGCTGTTGGTATGTCTGACTTCAGCTACACTGCTTACTTCTTTCATTGCCTGCATATTTTCTTTAGTTAAAGGTGCAGCTATTCTTATTTTAACGCCCCTTTTCTTGATTTTTTCGAATGTTGGCTTGAGTCCTTCTATTTTCCTTAGCAATCCTTTTGATGTAGTCATCAATGTTACTGATTCTTCAGCGTTTCTTATTGTAAGTTCTAAGTGGTTGTATAGGTTATGTCTTCCTCTTAAAGATCCAGAAAGGTCAGTTGGTTCAATAAGCTCAACACCTTGAGTGTGTAATGTGTTAAGTTCGTTAACAACTTCCGTTCCTTTTAAATTATCTAGTCTATCAATCTTTTCTTTTGCACCTTCTTTGAGGTTTTTCTTAACTCTTTCTAAAACTTCTGCTGGTGGTACTGCAATATATTTTATCGGTTTGCCAAGTTTCATTATGACAAATCCTTTTTTTTCCAGGCTTTCTAAGATGTCATAACTTCTTGATCTTGGAACATTTGCTATGTCAGAAAGTTCTCCTGCTGTAGATACTCCTCGTGAAAGAAGCGCTGTCCAAATTTTTACTTCATAAAGATTTAACGAGAAATACCTTCTCAATTTACTTAAAAATTCTTCTTTTACAATCATTTAATACACCCCCCTTTTTTAAGGAGTAAAAGGATAGTACTACTTAATATATGTTACGGTTTTTTACCCCGTAACAGTACCTTTACTTTTAATTAGTTACGTTAATTATTTACTTTAAAGTCAAAACAGTAATTAGAATAAGTGTATAACTAATATATAAAGATTGTTAGACTATAGAATATGTTTTTTCTTGCTTTAAAAAGTGTTAATGAACTATTTCCTATTCTTTATTAAGTCATCAACAACAGAAGGATCTGCTAATGTTGTTGTGTTACCAACGTCATCTCCACCTGAAGCAATTATTTTTAAGATACGTCTCATTATTTTTCCAGATCTTGTTTTTGGTAATGCATCTACAAGCTGGACTTTGTCAGGCTTTGCAATTGGACCAATTTCTTTTCCTACATGGCCTCTTAATTCTTTTTCTAATTGCTCTGATTGTTCTACATCATTATTTAATATAACAAACGCGTAGAGTGCTTGACCTTTAATCTCGTGAGGCATTGGAACAACTGCTGCTTCTGCAACAGATTTATGGGAAACCAAAGCAGATTCAACTTCTGCTGTACCAATCCTATGGCCTGAAACATTTATTACGTCATCAATTCTTCCCATAAGCCAGTAGTCTCCATCCTTATCTTTTTTTGCTCCATCTCCTGCAAAATACATTCCAGGGAATCTGCTCCAGTAAGTTTCTATGTATCTTTTATGGTTTTTGTAGACGGTTCTCATTAAGCCAGGCCAAGGTTTTTTTATTGCTAAATAGCCTCCTTCGTTAGTATTTGCCTCAGAGCCATTTTCTCTTAGGATTATTGGTTCTATTCCGAAGAAAGGTTTTGATGCCGATGATGGTTTTAGTGAGTGGGCTCCCGGTAATGGCGTTATTAGAATGCCACCAGTTTCAGTCTGCCACCAAGTATCTACGATTGGACATTTTTTGTTTCCGATATTGTCGTAGTACCACATCCATGCCTCAGGATTAATTGGTTCTCCTACTGACCCTAGGAGCCTTAATGAGCTAATGTCATGTTTTTTGATGGGGCCCGTTCCATATTTTGCTATTGCCCTTATTGCTGTTGGGGCCGTGTAAAAAAGGCTGACCTTGAATTTTTCAACAACTTGCCAGAATCTACCATTGTCAGGGTAACTTGGTACACCTTCAAACATTATTGAAGTAGCAGCATTAGCCAGTGGGCCATAGACAATATATGAATGGCCGGTTATCCAGCCAATGTCTGCCGTACACCAGTAGACATCTTTGTCATGGTAATCAAATATGTATTTGAAAGTTTGAGAAGTGTAGAGAAGGTAACCTCCCGTTGTGTGTAGGACACCTTTAGGTTTCCCAGTTGTCCCTGAAGTATAGAGGATGAATAAAGGGTCTTCCGCACCCATCTCTTCTGCTGGACAGTCATCTGATGAGTCTTTTATTTCGTCGTTCCAGTAGATGTCGCGACCCTTTTTCATAGTCGTTTTGTTATTGGCTCTTTTTGCAACAATAACTTTTTTTATACATGAAACTCCTTTTAATGCGTCGTCAGCTATCTTTTTCAAGTCTATTATTTTCCCTGCTCTTAGCCCACCATCTGCAGTCAGAAGAATTTTACATTTACTGTCGAGTATTCTATCTTTTAACGATTCTGCACTAAAGCCGGCAAAAACTATTGAATGTACTGCTCCGATTCTTGTACATGCCAGCATTGCTATGGCAAGTTCTGGAATCATTGGTAAGTACATGCAGATTCTATCTCCCTTTTTTATTCCATGTTTTTTGAGAACGTTAGCGAATTTACAAACTTCTTTGTGAAGTTGTTTGTAAGTAAATTTTTTAACATCTTTTTCTGGTTCTCCTTGCCAGATGATTGCAAGTTTGTCAGGGTTTGTTTCTAAATGTCTGTCTAAACAGTTGTAAGATACATTTAGTTTTCCGCCCTTAAACCAAGTGAATTCACATTTCTTTTTGTTCCAATTAAAACCAGAGTCCCATTTTTTGAACCAGTGCAAATCGTTAGCTTTATTTTCCCAGAATTTTTCAGGATCCTTTATTGATTCATTGTATAATTTGTTATATTCTTTTTCGCTTTTTATGTGGGCATTTTTGCTAAAACTTTTTGGTGGAGGAATTATTCTTTTTTCATTACCAATTGATTCTATTGTTGTTTCTTTTTCCATTTTGACCTCTTTTTTAGATTTATATTATTATGAGGATACTACTTTTAAATATTTTACTGTAAGTATCAGTAGTTAAGTTTAAATTTTAGAATAGCCCCAATCCCACCTAGGCCGTTTAGTTTTTTCCCTGCTTCGTTGTCTGAAGAAATAATATGTACTTCACCTTTTGTTGCTTCTGTTGTCTTCATCATGTTTTCTAATTTGTGGAACGAGTTGTTGTCTCTTGCTTTCTTGATTAGTGTATCTGTGATTAAGAGGGTCTTTGCTGCACCTCCATTTACTGCGTTTTCAGTTTCCTTTAGTCCGTAAGCTGCTAGGTTGTCTTTTGAGATTTCTATGAAGAGAGACTCTACTAGGTTGACTTCTTTCGTTGTTCTGTCCTGATTGAGTGCTTGTTGTGTTTCATTTCTTTTCAGGACCTCATTTATCGCAGGTTCAGTTACTGAGGAGCATGTTGCTTGTATTATTTTGCTCTTCAATTCTTTGTTTTTGAGTTCCTTTAGAAGTTCTTCTTTCCAAAAAGCAGGACTTGCCAAAATTATGTTTTGCAGGTCTAATCTTTTGTCATACTCTTCTATTTTTTTTATAGCTTGAGCGTAGAAGTCAGACTTTATTTTATCTTTGTCTGCCTTTTTTTGCACATTTCCTTTTAGATGTGATAAAAGTTGGTAACCATACTTTTTCATCAAGGCAAAATATGCTTCTTCTCGGTCAAAGATAACTATCAATATTTTTGAGATTTTTTGGGAGAATGCTTCATTTAATTTATTTAGCTGGAATTTTAACCATTTAGGTTTCGTTATTGTAATTGTAGTGTTAGGTTCTAAGTTGAACGAATGGTGAGTGCCTCTTGCAATATCTTCCGGACCCTGAGTTATTGTTCCTAAGGTTCTTAATGCGTTTGTTGATTTAGAATATTCTATCTTTTCTGCTTTTATTTCAATAAAGACTGGTTTTTTGATTATTTTGACGTTTCTTTGGTCTTTGTCCCCAATTTTTATCTTCCTAATAGTCTTCCCTTTAATTAAATCAGTGGGGTCAATTATTTGGTTTAAGCACCAGAGGTCATCTAGGTTCTGGATTTGTAGCTTAATTTCCCCTTTCTTTAGGTTGATTGATAATTTTTTCATGTGTATAAAAATCAGAAGATTTATATATAAATATATTCATTTTTAAAGTGGATAGATAGATTTGTAAAAAAAGGTGGTATGATGATTAAAAAAAAGGGTCAAGGCGGAGTTAATGCTGCTTTACTTGTCGCTATCATTGCTGGTGTGATTATTCTTTATGTATTATTTCTTCCTGTAGGTGAAAAAGAGGAGCTATTTGGGGAAAGTACTAGTACTGGGGGAGGTAATGAGGGAGGGGGTGCTGATGACGTAATATTACTGTCTGAGGGTCCAGAACAGATAAGCCCATTTGAGAAACTTGAGGACATAGACATTCCTAATATTTATTTGATTGAGGCGATTAATGCCAATGAGATAGAAAGAGTAAATGCATTTAGTGTGAGAAATGGGTTGTTTGATGATGTCAAGAAAGTAGTTCAGTTTGATATCGATGATCTTGATAATACTGATAATGTTTTACTGTCGTTTAGCGCTGCTAAGAGAAAGGGCAATTTGATTATAAAACTAAACGATGAAGTGATTTATAATTTTGCTCCAAGTAAAGTAAATATTGTTGTGGAATTAAGAAAAGAGAAATTAGAGGGGATAAATTCCCTTGAGTTTAGCGTTTCATCTGTTGGAGCTGCTTTTTGGGCAACTAATGAATATGGTTTAGATGATGTTAGAATTATAGGAGACATAACTGATAGGAGTAGGCAGGAAAGTAGGAATATTTTTGAGATTACCAGTGGAGAATTTGAGAATCTTGAAAAGACAAGTTTAAGGTTCATCCCTTATTGTAGCAATATCGCAAACGTTGGTATTTTAGATGTGTTCGTAAACAATAGGAATGTTTATTCTGCTGCGCCAGTATGTGATGACCCAGTTAAGATTCCAATACTTGGCGCAACCGATATTGGAGAAAATAATGTAGTTTTCAAAACTTCAATGGGAAGCTATAGTATTGAGCAGATAACTGTGGAGCTGGAGTCTAAAGATGCAAGAAGTTTATCTTTCTTTTTCGAACTCGATGATGAACAGTATGCAGATGTTCAGGATGGAGATAAATCCGTTAATTTAACTATTGCCTTTGTTGACGATGATGAACTAAAAAAAGCAGACATTAAAGTCAATGGTAAAAGTTTCCCTAGACAGCTTGACCAGGATGAGCCTTATTATAACAAACAATTGAGAAGTTCACAGCTTGAAGAAGGGAATAATTACATTGAGATAGTTCCAAAGAAATTACTTAAGATTGTTGATTTAGAATTGATATTATGGGATTAATTTTTGAGGTGAATTGGAGTTCTGAATTTTGGTAGTTGAAAATGGATAGTCTAAAAATAAATGAGGGTTTAAATGGCTGGTCGTACTAGGAGGGCAGTAAACTGGACAGGCAGAAAAGTAGCACAAGGAAGTAAGGCTACTTGGGGAGGGGCAAAAAAGGCAAGAAGTTTTGCTGCTGGTGAAATTAGGGATGCTGCTTCAGCTGGTAAGGATCAAGTAGTTGATGCTGGATGGCGTGTTCGTGATAAGGTAGGAGATGGGGTTGATAAGATAGGGGCCGCAAAGGATAAAGCTATAGATAAAATAAAGGATGCTCCTGGATATGCCTGGGGAAAAGGTAAGCAATTGGCAGGGTTTGGTTTAGGTGCTGGGTGGAGAGGAGTTAAAGGTGGGGCTAGAGCAGTAACAACTGGTTATGGATTGATGATTTTTTTTGGGTTGATTATACATATATTTCAGGTTTATACTTCTAGGTTTGGACTTCTAGAAAGAACGTCAGCTTACTATATGATGCATATTATTTTATTTATTGTACTTGCTATTTTATACAAGGATGATGTACTTCCATTAGGGATTATTTTAGTTGTGTATATATTTTTGCCCGGTGTTGTTGCTCTTGCTGGTATTTCAGCTGGCAGCATTTTTGGGGGAGGGGTGAACAGCCAAACATTTATAGCATTATATGTTACAACATTTATGTATCCTCTTTGGTTTTTGTATGGGTGTTATAAATCTGAAGCTGGATTGGCAAAGTTTATTTTTAATGGATTTTTAATTACTTTAGTTGTTCTATTGTTTTTAGGGTTATCTGAAGGAGCTTATTTTAATGATGCTTTAGATGGTTTAGGAGAGGATACTGGTGTTGCGCCTCAAATAAATTCAATATATAATGGTTTTAGAAGTATGTATACAAATATAAAGACTTTTATTGAGACTACACCTGAGAATTTGCGGAAAGCGCAGGAGGATCTATTAGAATATGCGACGGGAGACTATTATAAGGGTCGTGTTGAGGAGAATGTTCGCGAGCAGATAGGGGTGTATATAGAGAATGTGCAGTCAGCTGAGAAGGAGTTTTATGTTGGTGACAGGGTTATTGTTTGGGGGACTTTGAAGGCAAAGACTTTGGATGAGACTGAGAAGTTTACTGTTGAAGCAGGCTGTGTGACTGATGAGGATGATGATAAGAATCCTGGTGAGGGTGGAGATATTAAACCTGGAAAACTTAAGAAGTTTAAAGTACAATCCTATGATGAGGAAGAGTTTAGCTGTGAATTTGAAGAAAATGAATTGGATAAAGGGACACATAAGATTTTACTGAATGCTGATTTTGATTTTACAACAATGGCTTATTTAAGAACTTATTTTATGGATGATAAAAGGAGAAGGGCAATGTTAAGAGAGGGTGCTGACATTCTTGGCAGCTTTAAGGTTAGTGAGAGAGATCCAATTGCAGTTTTTACAAATGGACCTGTTAAGATCGGAGCTGAGACAACAAAGGCATTGCCTGTTGGTGTTTATGCGGGGAAGACTGTAAGGTTAGGTGTAACTTTAGAGAATCAATGGGAAGGAAAGATAAAACAAGTTAGGAGTATGACTATTGAAATTCCTGATGAGCTTGAGATTGATAGTTGTGATGAAGGGTATGATGCTAGTAAATCTGGTCCTGTTGAGGGAGGATTTATGAGATATGTTTTTGATTTTGAAGGAGATCCTAAATATCAAGATATTGATAAGTTTAGGTCAGTTAATTGTATTTTAACTGTTGGTCCAAGTTTTGAAGGACTTTTAGGAGATACTCTTCATCCGGCAACCAAGTACTATAGGATAAATGCTCATTATGATTACAGACTTGAGAGGCCTTTTGATATTGAGGTTAGGGATGCTAAGGGAGAGGGTGAAGGTGGTGGAGATACTAGTGGTGATGGTACGGATGGTGTTGATGATGGTGATGGTGCTGATGCGGATGGTGGAGAAGTTGATGTCTCCTTTAGTAATGTTGATGATTTGAAATTTGTTGATTATGAAACTGGGGAAGAAGTTAGTGGTCCATTTAGTATGCCCTCTGAAGATAGACTTCTACTTTATCTTTGGTGGACATTGCCAAATATTGAGGATACGACAAAAAAAGTTAGTGGATATTTAATTAAGATATCTGAAGAAGTTATAAGTAAGGGTAATTGGGATGAAATAAATTTATATAATGATATTGATTTTGCCGAACCTTTAAGTAACGAACGGAATAATCTGCTTTATAATTCAATTATTGCAATCGCTGATGACGGATTTGAACCAGGTAGTAAAACTTTTTATTTAGGTATTAGACCGTATTTTGGAGATACTAATGATTTGGGTCCATTATCTAATGTAGTAAGGTTTGAAGTTAACAAAATAGATGTTATTCCTCCTGCAAAGATAACTGAGTTAAGTGCTTCTATTTTTACTGGTTTTGGAAACGATGTGACCATTGAATGGAAGGTGCCAGCGGATGATGGGATAATAGATAAATATGAGATAAGGCATTCGACTGATTCAACCAGTAATGAATGGGAAGATTTTGATTTCTTATTAGAACATCCTTCTGGGAATGAGGAGGCAGGGTCTGATATGTCTACTATTGATTTAAGTAGAGAAGAAGGAGTGCATTATTATGCTATAAAGGCAGTTGATGAAAGTGGGAATTGGGGAGAAATGTCTGATATTATTGCTGTAACGATTGATACAGATTAAAATGCAAACAAAAAAACTAATTTGGTTGTTGGTGGTTGTGGTAGTTTTGGCTGGGTGTGGTCAGAGGGGAGGAGGGGATACTCCAATAAAGAAAGAAGAGGTTTATACTGGCACTGAAGGTATAGTTATGAAGATGTTTAATGTGCCTGAGACAGTTGGTCAGAATGAGATATTTACAGCTGGGTTAGAAGTAGAGAACAAGGGAGCTTATCCTGATGATGAGGATAATTTTAAAGGCTATCTAGCTTTAGGATTGGATGGAGATCATATGGAAATCAAGGCTAATGGCTGGCGGAAGGATGAATGGGTGTATGGAAAAATTGGAGAGAATATTAACGATAAAACAGTTAGATTTCAGGTTAAGGGAAAAACTCTTGATAATCCTTTAGGTGGGCTAGGGGTAACTGTTGTTACGCTGAATGCTAGGGAGCTAAGAGAAGATCAAAGCCAGTACCGTGATGTTGATGTTTTGATGACAGCCTGCTATAGATATCAGACAAAAGCTGTTCCAACTGTTTGTGTGGATTCATCACAATTTAATTTAGTTGAGAAAGAGAAAGCCTGCGAAGTTGAAGATATTAAGCTGAAGGATCAGGGAGCTCCAATTGCTGTAACTAACATAGAACCTTCTATGCTGTATGATGATAGTGGAAATATAAAACCTATGTTTTTGATAACAATAGAGAATAAGGGAGATGGAGAGGTTATTAGTACGATGGAGATTGTTAGGGATGAAAAGGAGAAAATTAAAGAGGTAGATGGAAAAGTTGTGATTAAGTATAATGATAATATAATCCAGAAGATGTGCACATCACAAGGAGTAGATTATACTGAGTTTAATTCTGCTTTTATTACTGTTAAATTGAGGGGAACTCCTCTGGACTGTTCGCCTTATAGCGGCGTAATAAGGTTAAAGGAGGATGAGGGTATTGCAAGGTGTGTGCTGACGGATGGTATTGCGGAAGGAACTACTTATACAACTCCTTTAGAGATTACACTGGATTATGGCTATATGTCCACAGTTTCAGAGAAAGTAAGGGTTGAGAGGCGGTAAAGGCGTATCGTAACGAAACATTTATATAATAAAATCATGAAGTTAATATTTGGTAGTAATTAAAATGAATAAAAAGACGTGGTGTATTATCGTAGTTGCTATAGTTGCTATTTTCTTGAGTGGATGCGGTCAGTTAGGTAATAACGATGAACCCACTAAAACTACTAATTATAGGGTTGGGACTAAAGGATTGACTATAGATGTTCTTAATGCTCCTGATAGAATTTATGAAGGAGATCAACTTCAAATGATTATTGAGGTTGCTAATGATGGTGCGTATCCTCAACCAGATGGTAAGGGCGGTTTTGAAGGTGCTTTTAGCGCATATCTATGGTTTGGGGGTTATGATCCAAATATTTTATACATTACAGATGAATCAGATATAAGTGATATATCTGGTAAGGCAAAGACATATTCAAGTAAGGATGATGGTGCTAGATTGGGTCCTGTAAGAGACCCTACGGCCGGTGGAAGTGGAGGCACTATTGTTAAAAGGTATGTAGACTTAACTACTACTGAGGGTATCTTATTAGAAGGAAAAAATCCATTAAATGTTGATGGAGGATTTAAGTCGTTTTTAGTTAATCTTAATGTAGATGATAACTCTCTTCCGAGTGCTACTCCTTCATATCCTACTCCTATTTTAATTGATTTAACATATAGATATAAGACATTTGCATCCCCTCTAGTGTGTATAGATTCTGACCCTGGAAGTACTTCAGTTAGAGAAAAAGTATGTGATGTTGGGCAATATAATGTGATTCCAACAGCGTCTCAAGGAGCCCCTGTTGCTGTTAGTAGAGTTGAGACAGAAGCGGCCCGTAATAGTCTAATAGTTAGGATATTTGTTGATAATGTGGGTGGTGGGAGAGTTATACCTTTGGTTGGCTCTACTGGTACTCTAGATTTTACTGATGATCCAAATAATGGTTATAGATACAGTTCACTAAATAAAGTGCTGATTAACGATGTGAAAATTTCAGGGGTTGGTTCTGCTGCAACATGTACTCCAGGCAAAACAGAGTTTATTGATGTTGATAGGGGAAGAGGGTACATTCTCTGTAGATTTGATCTAACTAGTTTAGGTAGTAGAGTTTACGAAACCCCTTTAGAAATTGAATTAGAGTATGGTTATCAGA
This sequence comes from uncultured Methanosarcinales archaeon, assembly GCA_964566535.1. Lineage (GTDB taxonomy): Archaea > Nanobdellota > Nanobdellia > Woesearchaeales > CAZOXR01 > CAZMIO01. The sequence goes on from CAZMIO010000004.1 coordinate 52,158, forward strand.
CTTCAATAAGAAAGGATATAGAAGTATTGGAAAGGATTATTTAAACAGTTAATTATAAATATAAGTAAAGGTATATTTAGCTATAATCATAAAAATGGAGGATGTTAAGATGAAAAAATACCTAATTGCTGTTCTTGGTTTGATTTTGTTTATTGCTGGTTGTGCTGGTGGCGATGCCCCAATATCAACAGCTGGAAAGCCATTTATTGGCGGAACAGATGCTATTGAATTTAACTTTTTAGAAGGAGCGCCACCACCTGAAGTGTATGATAAGGGAGAGTTTCCTTTTGAGATTACATTAAATGTTGAGAACAAAGGAGAACATGATTTAGTTGCAAATGATATTAAACTATCTTTATTGGGTTTTTATCCTACTGATTTTGGTGTACAATCTGCAGATATAACCAAAAAATTGAACGAAGAATTAACTGGGGCATACATTGATTCTGAGGGAAATGAGATTCCTGGAGGAGTGACTTACGTGACTTTTGGAGATGCTGATGGATTTAGTTATACTCCCGAGTTGAAAGGCAATAATGAGTTTCCAGTTAGGGCAGAGGCTTGTTATAAGTATGGGACAGAGGCACAAGCTGATTTATGTTTCTTAAAGGATTTAACAGACACTAGAGACACAGTATGTGCTGTAAATGAGAATAAAGTAATTGAGAGTTCAAGTGCTCCAATCCAGATAGAGAATTTACAAGAAAATGTTGCTGGAGCTGATAAGATAACTTTCTCATTTGAGGTAGTACATAGGGGAACAGGAGCAATATCTGATCTTAGGACAGATGCTAATGGGCCAATATGTAGCGATGAGTTAGGTGAGAAAAACAAAGTTAAAGTGCTTGTTACAGGTCTTGAAGATTTAATAGACGGAACTCTTGATTGTGGCGGTATTGATGCTAATGACTATGCGACCCTATATGGTGGCAAAAGAATTGTAAGGTGTACTGCTAACTTAAAAGCAAGATCAAGTGATTTCGAGAGAAAGGTTTTTGTTGACTTAGAGTATAATTACAAGGAACACAAAGACACAAAGATTTTAGTAAAGCACGTAACTGGTTAATTTTTTTATTTTTTTTCTAATTTGTTATAAGAACTACTTGTGAGAGTAATGTTTCTAACTGAATAAATTCATCTGACCCTTCTGTCATCCTAAACTCTATTTCACCGCACTTTTCGACCAATTCCATCTTTTTTCTACCATCTAACTCCAAGTCTAAAATTGCCTTTTGGATTTGCTTTATCATATCAATTCCAGATAAACCATAGTTAAGCATTGTATCTAATAGTTTTTTTCTTGCTTCTATGAAATTATTCTTAAGACACAAATTTAAAATATCTTTTACTTCTTCTGGCCTTGCAGATGAGACTAATGAATAAATTAGTTCTTCATTTATTTCTTTGCTAATTGCAGCAGACGATTGCAATATATTTTCAAGTTTTCTACAGTCCCCTCCAGATATTTCATAAAGTGCTTCCTTAACTGAATCTGTAATTTTAAGCTGTTCTTGTTCTGCTATTATGTTAATTAACTCAATTATCTCCTCTTTGTCCAACGGCTTAAATCTAAATACAGCACATCTACTTTGGATAGGATCAATTATTTTTGATGAGTAATTTGCACTTAAAATAAATCTAGTAGTTCTAGTATAATTCTCCATCGTTCTTCTTAGAGCTTGCTGAGCTTCTCTCGTTAGGGCGTCGCAGTTATGGACAACAATGTCATTTGCAATGAATCTTTTATTTTCTGTTGATAAACAATAAACATATCCTGGATCTTCTATCTTTTCAATAGACGTTAGATAATGATAAGCTGAATCTCCCATCTTTAATCTTTCTCTCCATTCTTTGAAGTGAGGTACTGGTCTAAATGTGTATATGTACTTCCCTAATCCTTTTTTCCATTCCAAATATCTTATTACCTCTTTAGAAGTTCTATCTTTATATGTGCAATATCTATAACCTATTTTGGTTAGGAACTTATATATGTTCTCCATAGAATTGGTTATCCAAATTCTACCTTCAATCGTCTTTGTTTTATCTTTTCTTAATGATTTATAGCCAGGACATATCCTATATTTTGTATTTATTCCAAGATCTTTGAATAGTTTCTGAATTTGTTCTAAGTAATCTATCAAGTCGTCTTTTAAATCTTCTCTTTTGGATATACCTACTGTGATAGGTTTAACTGTTCTTCCTTGAAATTTAGGCTCATATCCATCCCCTCCTAAAAATGCTGCAAGATACTCAATTTTAATTGAATCTTCACCGCCCATAATCCAAGAGGGTATTTTTACAATGTTATCGGTTTTTTTACCTACAGGTGCACCTAGAGAATAAAACAAACTTAATAATTCTATCTTATAAGCACCAAATGACCAACATTCTCCTTTTTTCCATCTGGAATGTCTTATATTACCTAATGCATGGTATCCTATCTTATTAATGTCATTCTTTATTTCTTTAAGATCTTCTTCTTTTCCTGAAAAGAAAAGTTGTTTTGTTTTTAGTGAGAGACATCCGTCACTAAATAGGTGCCCAAGGAGTCTTGCACAGACTTTGGCATTTTCTAATTTTAGAGGAAATAATTCTTTATTTTTCAATTGTGTTAGTATATATTCTTGATTAGAATTATTTTGAGTTCTTTTTTTTGTATATAAATTATCCAATGATTTACCAACATTATTTACCAAATAAAACTTTTTATCTTCTTTTTTAACAATTCCTTCCTTAATTAATGAAATATAATAAGGATTGTTTTTATCGCTTAGAATAGATGTTATCTTTGCAGAACTAACATTACTTTCTTTTGTGATTTCTTCTCTTATCAATCCTTGCGGAAATTTCCCTAATAGCTCAATAATTTCTTTTTCAGGAGATTTTCCAATGTATCTTTCTTTCTTTCTAATTTCTTGACATAATCCTATTAGATTGTAGTTAATTATCCCGGATGTGGAGATATCTGAATTTTCAAGAGCAGGTTTTATTTGAGGACATAATATCAAATCCTTGATTTTAAGTTGGTCTGCTCTTTTCCAGCCACCTATTGTTAAAAATTCATGATTTCCCGTTGCTAGAATTTCTTTATTATGTATTTTAATCTTATAAAATCCTTGATTTGATTGGTGAGGTATTTTCATGACCCCTAATGTGTTAAGGAAAATAAGCTCACCATTATCATCTATCGAGAGAGTTTTATATTCTTTAAAATCATAATTGGCAACGAAATCACCTAATTTAACATTCTTAATTTCATTGTCCGATTTTATAGTTATCATCGAATCATAAGCTAAACATTCATCCAAATAAATTATCTTGAATGGAACATCTCCAATTGCTCTTGTTCTTGCAAAATCCTTTACTTTGTTTCTGATGATGTCAATTCCTCTTTCATCAGATGCATTTAACTCTAGAAAGTTTTGGTGCCAATCTTTATCAAATAGTTTTTTTGCAATTACTAATGATAATGAAGTTTTTCCTATTCCTGCCGGACCTGCGAATAACAAATGAGGCATGTTTTTTTGTTCGACAAATGCCTTTATTCGTTTGACTATCTCTTTCTGACCTTTTATGTCTGAGAACTCTTTTGGCCTGTATTTTTCAGTCCAGATTGCATTAGATTCCATTATTTTATGGGAACGTATATCGGTTTAAAAAGTTTTATTTTTTTAGAAAAAAATTAAACAATATCTTCTTCAGCAATAACCATAAAATCGCCAATTGCGATGACTGCTGAGAAAGGTATTAGAATTTTGCCTTCTTTGTTCTTTTCTAGCTCTAGTTTTTGAGTGTAAGATGTTGGATTACTTAATACCATGTGAATGAGCTCTCCAGAACGTGTTTCAAAGATTATATCTCCAACTTCACCAAATCTTTTTCCTGTTTTGCTGACCACAGTCTTGCTAATTAATTGTTTTGAAAATTTTTTATCTTCTTCAGCCATAAAAATCCCTTTTCTATATTAGTATGGTAATGAATGAACCTAGTTATATATAAACTTTTTGCTTCAATGAAATAGATTATTTATTGCCGAGTAGTTGTAATTCCCTCATGCGCTTTTCAATTGTTTTTTGGTTAAAACAATGTTCTTTTATGCCACATTTGTTGCATTTATTCTGATTCTTTTCAAAATCAGGAATAATCTTTCCACTTAGTAATGATTTTACTTTTTTTATTAATTCTAATACTTCTTCCCTTAGAAACGGATTGATTGATATGTGTCTGCGTTGCTTTGTGTCTAAATAAGTTATGAAACCTTCTTTTACTTGAGTATTATGATGTTCTTCTAACAGTAATGAGTATGCTGCTAACTGGATCTTATGGTTGGGCCATACTCCCTCTTTTGGACAAGAGCCAGTTTTGAGCTCAATTGGTACCATTCCTTTTTCATAGACCTCAATTTGGTCTACAATGCCCCTAAGGCCCAGTTTATCTGATGAGATGCGTTGTTCAGATATTATTTTAGGAGTTAGTTTTTCCCACAACTCTTTTCCATATATCTTATTGAGTTGGATAAATCCCAATATGTTGAATGCTCTTGTTTCTGATTCATCTTTAATTAATGGCCATACGCTTTTGAAGAGATCTTCTGGCTTAACATTGAATTTTGCTAAACTATTTTTGTTTTTTCTTATTGCTTCTCTTGTTATCTCAGTGTAATTGAGCTCATATAATCTTCTTATCTGCTCAAAATCTAGTTTTTTTGTAATCGAGATTACAATTGACTCTTCTTTTTCGTTAATTGCTTCGTAGATCTTATGTCTGATGGAGCCCTTTATTGTCGCTTCCTTCATCGGCTCAAAGAACTTTAGAACATATTGAAGATAGAGCTTACGCTGGCAGTACGAATAAGATGACAGTGCCGAAACCGAAATCATTGTTTTTAGAATTTTGAGGAGGTTTATATATGTTTTGAGGGTGTTTGTCCAGTGGTTAGCTAGCTAGTCTTTCTTCTAAACTTAGTCTTAGATTTGTTCTTGCGTGGTGTAAAGTAGCTTTTACGGTGCCAACTGAAATTTCTAGTTTATCTGCAATCTGTCTTATTTTAAGGAAATGGTAATAGTGGAGCATTGTTATTTGTCTTTGTCTTGGGGATAATTCTCCCACAACATCATAGACAGCTTCTACTTTTTGATTTAATGCCGCATTATCTTCTGGGGAATCTCCTGGGTCAACAACCTTTCCAATCTCGAACTGGTACGGTTGGCCTTCTTCCCTTGGTTCATTAGTTAATGGTGCACCATCATAAAAAACAGATTGACGGCCCCATTTTCTTCTGGAGTCTATGAACGTATAGTAAACTGCTGATAAAGTATATTTGATATAATTTCCTTTTTTTGGTGGGGTGGTGTTTTTGAACATTCTGAAGAATGTCTCTTGAACAATCTCTTCAGCTTCATCACGGCTTTTGGTGAGTGAAGTGGCAAAATGGTGGAGATAGCTACTATTTCCTAGGAGAACTTGAGCTGCCCTTTCTCTTCGTATATCTTGACTTAATGCTAGATTATATAGTTTGAATCCTTGATCTTTTAATTGGTCTGAAGTTATTTGACCAGTGTCTAGAATTTCAGTTAGTTCAGGATCAGAATCTGCAGAGCTTGTTTGCGGTCGGTATTGCATTTTGGGGCTCACAAGGAGTATTAATGCTCAGAATTATATAAATTAGTTGTAAATTGCAGATAAATTTATATAATCACTGAATATTGTTGATTGTATGAATAATAAAGAAAAGATTGAGTTGATAAAGAGGAATACTGTTGAAGTTGTTAATGAGGACGAGTTAAATGAAGTTCTGAAGAAAAGCAAGCCAGTTGTTTACTGCGGGTATGAAGTTTCAGGTGAGGTACATCTGGGTCACATGGTAACTACAACTAAGCTTCTTGATTTTCAAAAGGCAGGATTCAAAGTTAAGATTCTATTTGCAGACTGGCATACTTGGTTGAATAAGAAAGGGGATTGGGATGAAATACATAAGTTAGAGAAATTGTGGGAAAAGGCATTTATTGGATTGGGCTTAGACAAGGCTGAGTTTGTTTTAGGTTCAAAATTACAAAGGAATATGGAATATATTGATGATGTTATGCAGATAGCAGTAAAGACAACCATCAACAGATCCTTAAGAAGTATGCAGGAAGTTGCAAGAGACATCGAGCATGCTCATGTTTCTCAAGTTATCTATCCATTCATGCAGATAGTTGATATTAAGGCATTGAAAGTAGATGTTGCTTATTCAGGAATAGAACAAAGGAAGATTCACGGTCTTGCAAGGGAGATATTACCTAAGTTAGATTACAAAGCCCCAGTTTTAGTTCATACTCCATTGATACCTTCTTTACAATCTGGGGAGAAGATGAGTTCATCTAAACCTGAGAGTTTGATTTCGGTAAGAGATAGTGAAGAAGAGATTAAGAAGAAGATCAAAAAAGCCTATTGTGTTGAAGGAGAGGTAGCGGATAATTCAATACTTTCAATTGCTAAGTTAATCGTGTTTCCAAGAATTAAGAAGTTAGATATCAAAAGACCTGCAAAGTTTGGTGGAAATGTTAGTTTCAAGAGTTATGAAGAACTTGAGAAAGCATTCGTTGATAAGAAGTTACATCCAATGGACCTAAAGACAGCAGTTGGAGGCCATCTAATCAAGATATTAGAACCAGTAAGAAAGGTTTTTAGTTAGTTTGTTCTATAACTGCTAAAGTATAATTCTTTGTCAAGTATCTTTTTGCCGTTTCTTTAATATCTTTCTTTGTTATACTCTTTATTTTGCTAAGATAAGCTTGGTTCAGTGATGAATCTTTAATCATTTCCCAGAAGTTTAGTTCGTCTGCAGTATGTCTTGTATCTTCTTTTTCTAATATATATGAACCTTCTAAGAATCCTTTCGCATCATCAAGTTCTTCTGTTGTTATATTTTTCAGCTTGTCAAATTCATTTAAGATTATGCCAATTGCTTTCTTAATGTTTTTCTTGTCAGTATTTAGGTAGACTGCAAATGTTCCAAAATCTTTGTTTGGGTCGTGGTAGACATTAACCTCATAAGCTAGTCCTCGTTTGCTTCTTATCTCTTCAACTATCTTTCCTGATTGTCCCCGTGCAAGTAATGCCTTAATAATATCTAAAGTGTAAGAATCTTTGTGGAGCCTAATCGGTGTTTTGTATCCTAAGACCATGTAGGAGTTTAGAATTTTCTTCTTCTCGATTGTTTTTTGTATTGTTGTTTGTTGGGGTTCTTCTGTTGTTAGTTCTTTGATTGGTCCAGGTTTTATTTTTGAAAAAGCCCTTTCTATTTTTTCTTTTGGATCACTTATTCCCCCTACAACTGAAATAATCATGTTGTTAGGAACATAATATTTTTTGAAATAATTTTGGAGGTCTTTTTTTGTAATACCTTTTACAGTTTTTATCGTTCCATAAGCTGGGTACTTAGAAGGGTGCGTCTTAAATAGAGTTTGAGTAAATAAAACCCATTGATGGAATCTTGGTTCATCGGTAACCATATTTATTTCCTTTAGGATTATGTTTCGTTCTTTTTCAATTGACTTATCTTTGAATAATGGATTTTGAGTAATATCCGATATTATGTCTAGGGCTATATCAAAATGTTTTTTTTGAACTTTAATATAAAATGTAGTTCTCTCATTTGATGTATATGCATTTAGTTCTCCGCCTAATCTTTCGATCTCATTTGCTATTATTGTACTATTAGCCCTGTTTTTTGTCCCTTCAAATACCATATGTTCTAAGAAATGAGAGATTCCCAAAATCTTTTTTGTTTCGTTATTTGAACCAACCTTGACTGTAACGCAGATAGTTACAGAGTCCGATGACTTTCGATCAAAGATCAATGTTATTTTATTCTTCAACGTATATTTTTGCATAATAGAAAAATAATTAAAGTAGTATATAAACTTTTGTTTGTATGAAAATTAAGGAATTACAAAAAGAGCTGGTAAAGAAGAAGGTCGATTTTGCACTTTTTTACAATTTAAATCCAGATGGCCTAGATGTTAATTTGTTTTATTTCTCAGGGTACAAAGGAATCGGTGCTTTAGTTGTTGGACAAAAGAAGGCATTCCTTATGGTTCCCAAAATGGAGTTTACTAAAGCCAAAGAAAGTATGGTCAAAAGAGTTTACAAATTAGATAAGAAGAGGCTGTTTGATAGTATTTTAGAAAAGGTGAATAAAAGTAAAGTTAAGAAAAGAAAGATTGGAATAGATATGTCAGTTATGACACTAAGGGTAAAAAAAGGTTTTAAGAAATCTTTTAAGAAAAGTAAATTGGTCGATGTTTATGATATTTGTGAGGGACTAAGGGAAGTAAAGACCAAGGAAGAAGTTAAGTTGATTAAATATGCATGTAAGATAAGCGATAGAATCCTTTTGAAATGTTTTAAGAATTTTAGAAAGTTTAAGTATGAGACTGATGTTGTAGCCTTTTTAGAATCGGAGACTAGAAAAGAAGGATGTAGTCTAGCTTTTCAGCCAATTGTAGCTTCCGGTGTTGGCGGAAGCCAAGCCCACTATGAAGCAAAGAAAGTCAAATTAAGAAAAGGCTTTTGTGTGATTGATTTTGGAGTAAGGTACAACGGTTATTGTTCCGATACGACTAGGACCATTTATTTGGGGAAGCCATCGGCCGGAGAAGAGATGATGTATGATCTATTGCTGAGCGTTCAGAAGAAGGCAATTTCCGAAGTGAGGATCGGAAGAAAGGTTTCAACAATCGTTCAGATTGTGAATAAGGGGCTGGGTAAGTACAGCAAATATTTCACACATGGTTTGGGTCATGGTGTTGGTGTAAAACTGCATGAGCTGCCGAACGTTCTTGAAAAGAGCAAAGGTAAATTTCAGAAGGGGAACATTTTTACAATCGAGCCTGGCGTTTATTTTCCAGGGAAGTATGGCATAAGGATTGAGGACGATATTTATTTGGGAAAGAAAGTTGAAGTATTGACTAGAGTAACGAAAGATTTAATAATAGTTTAGGAATGAACAATCTTAAGATGAAATACGATGATAAGAAATTCTATGAGGAAGTTAAGAAGTATACTGATATTCTAAAAGATAAGGTCAAGGATAAAATTGTTTTTGTTTTAATGGAGCTAGATAATGAAAAAGCGTTTTTTTCCATAGCCCCATTGTCCAGAGCTATCCACAATATTGGCGGGGACTTACATGTTTTGATCAATGGAAATAATAATTTTGAGATTTTAAAGGATGTTTGGTATGTTTATGAAGAATATAAGAAAGGACTAGATACTGATAAGGTCAATGCTTTGAAAGGGTTCATTCAAGCTGTAAACAAGAGGACTAAGAAGGAAACCTTTGAGAATATATTCAAGAAGCCAGAGTTTATTTTAAAGGCAGAAGAGAAAGGTTTCTCTGGAACTCTTGAATTAGATTACTATGATGAATGGCATAAAAAGTATAGGTTTAATGAATTGGTTGAATCTGCTAACCAGATATGGGGACAAGGGTACGCTCTGAAAAAAGGAGAGAAGGTAGGAGTAAGTTTTGTGCTAGTCCCAGATAAGGAGAACACTGAACTCCCATTGGAAGATTATCTTGATTCTTATTTTATTGCATTGGCAATGGCAGAAAGTGCAATTAAGAAAGGAGCTCATGTGAGTTTGTCTGCATTTAGCGATAGATTCTCTATGCTTGCTAAGTCTGTTAGGAGTGTAGATTTAGCTACTACGCTTAAAGGATGTGAACTGGATAAAGATATTGATGAAGATGTTTTTAAGAAATACAATATCTTTTCAAAAGAAGTCATCAGAGATAGGATGAAGTACATCAAGGCAGGATTTAGCATACACGGAAAAGGTTATTATGGTAAGCATTTTTTCGGAGAAGAAATTGGCTATCCCACTTCTAATAAGAAATCAAGATGGACTAGTCCAGGGCAGATGATGTTAAAGGATAGATACAGTCCTCAATCACTTGAAGAGAGCAGAGACCCTGTAATGAGATATGCTCTAACCGAGACATTACCTATTGATATTTTTATTGAGACCTGTAATCTAGATTATACTATCCTAAAGAAGAGGAGCGATAAGATAAGGGATATTTTTAACAAATGTAGTTATATTAGGGTTGTTGGAGAACCTGTTGACGGACATAAGACTGATTTTAAGGTTGAGCTGATAAGAAAGGACGGATTCAGGAGAGCATTTACTTCATCTGATTGCGATGTTACTAATATTATAGATCAAGAGAATTTGAAGAAGACTGGTGCTCGTACTGGTTCTTATGCTAACTTTCCTTCTGGAGAGACATTTACAACACCCGAGAAAGTAACTGGAGTTATGGTTGGAGATGTCGTCATCAACATAGATAGGAGTTATGTGATCCCTCCGAATAATCCTATTGTTGTTAGCTTTGATGATAATGGAGATTATAAGATCGTTAAGGCCCCTGCCGATATAAAGAAGGCGATGGATAGGGAACTTAAGGAATGTAGGGAGAAGATAAAAATTTATGAGAAAAATGGAAGCTTGCCTAAGGAAATTACTGATATGTATACAAGGAACTTTAATTCAGTTGGAGAATTTGCTGTTAATACAAATCCAAAAGCAAAGTTATGTGATTATTTAATTGTTAATGAGAAGATTGCAAAGATGATTCATGTTGCTTTAGGTCTTGGTTTTGATCCTGACAAAAAAACTGTCTATCATTGGGATATTGTTGTTAATTCTCCAAGGCAAAAACTAGATATTTATGGTGTTGATGCTGATGGTAAGACTCAGTGGGTTATTAAGAAAGGAGAGTTTGTTGTTTAGGAGTTATTAGGTTTATTCTTTCTACTGTGTTATAAAAGAAACTTTTATAAACAATCCGTTCAATAAATAGTTTGAAGATGGTAAAAAGGGGTAAGAATGCAGCGTTTGCTCTATCTATTAATGCTATAGTTATAATTATTTTGGCAATCACTTTCTTAGCCTTGAGTATTGGTTTTATGAAAGGAATGTTTACTAAGTCTGAGCAGACCGTCGAAGAAGTCTTAGGGTCAGCAAGACAGTGTAAGAAAGAGCCTAGTTCGGCAGAACCTATGACTGCGTGTCCTGACAAGGTTGTGTTGAAAGGAAGTGAGTCAGGAGTGGTTAACGTTGGCTATTATAATGTTAATAACTACAAGGGAGTCTGTATTTTTGGTGTTAGTGGAGGAGGAACGGAGTTAGTTGTTCCTACCGAGACGATCGAAGTCGGGGCTAATACATTCATTTATCGTCCAATAATTGCCAATGGTCCTTTTTCAAATGGTTTGAGTAGTTTTAATTTAGAGATTAGGTGCTTGAGTGAGGAGCAGTTGATAGATTCTGTTGGTGGAGCAGCTACTTGGACTGCTATGTCATCAGCTGATAAGACTGCTGCATTTAATACTTACTTTAATCCTGGCAATCCAGCTAGACTATCCATTGAGACAACTAAATCAATCTTAGTTGAAGTTAAGTAAAATTTATAAAGGAAATAGACAAAGAGTTTCCTAAGCATACCAAGAGTAAGAAATTAGGGGCATTT
>CAZMIO010000004.1:63778-99444 GCA_964566535.1 uncultured Methanosarcinales archaeon
GGAAATAGACAAAGAGTTTCCTAAGCATACCAAGAGTAAGAAATTAGGGGCATTTAAGAAGTAATAAAGAAAATATTTATATTTTTCTTTCTTTTTTTAGTTAAAAATGACAGAATTACAAAAAGCAGCTAATATTGTTCTAAAAGAATGCATGAACTTCAAGGAAAGTGAAAGTCTATTAATAGTCTTTGATGAAAATAAAAAGTCTATCGTAGATGTTTTGTTAAAAGTTGGTAAGGAAATAAGTTCTAATGTCAATTCTATAGAAATTCCAGTCGGAAAGATTCATGGTGAAGAACCTCCTTCAGAAGTTGCGCAAGAAATGAAGAAATACGATATAATCCTCCTAATAACCACCAAGTCACTGTCCCATACCGATGCAAGAAGAAATGCCTGTAAGGGAGGTGCTAGGGGGGCTAGTATGCCCGGAATTACCGAGGATATGATGGAAAGGACATTGAATGCTGACTATGTTAAAATTAGCGCTGTTGGAGACCAATTAAAAGAAAAATTGGCTGGGGAGAAGGTAAGGGTAGTTACCAAGTTAGGAACTGATTTAGTAATGGAGATGAACAAATTGTTTGATGATAACGGGCTTTATCATGAAAAGGGTTCTTTTGGCAATCTTCCAGCAGGAGAAATTGGCTTTGCTCCAGTTGAAGGCAAGACTAACGGGACGTTTGTTGTCGACCAAACATTAGGGGGTATTGGAAGGCTAAAAGCCCCAATTAAGTTTACTGTTAAAGATGGAAGTGTCGTTGATATTGAAGGGGAAGAAGAAGCCAAAGATTTAAAGAAGAGATTAATGGAGTTTAAAGATAGTAGTGTATATAATGTTGCTGAGCTTGCAATCGGAACGAATGATAAAGCTAAAATAACTGGATTTACACTAGAAGATGAGAAGGTTATTGGGACTGTCCATATTGCAATTGGGGATAATACTAGTTTTCCCGGTGGCACAATAACTGCCCCTGTTCATTTGGACGGTATACTCTCTGAACCTACTGTTTATGTTGATGATAATATGATAATGGAAGATGGTAAGTTGTTGATATAGGCAATTTCACAACCCAAAGCTATATAAATACAATTGAATTCTATCCTCGAGAATGAAATCAAAACAAAAGGAAATATTGGATAATGTAATCTACTCTTATAGTACTCAGACTAATCAATTAGAAGAGGAAAATAAGGTTTTGAAAGAGACCGTTGAGAAGTTAAAAGAAGAGATTGATAGTTTTAGAACTCCCCCTTTGATGGTATGTGAAGTTAATGATGTTATCGAGGATCAAGCAATAATTAGAGTACCTAATGGCAATCAGTTTTATGTGAATATTTCTGATGGTGCTAAGATTAAAGCAGGAGATACTGCACTTGCTGAGCAGAAGAATTTGACAGTTGTTAAGAAATTAGAAATTTCTAAGAAGTTTAATGTTGAAAGTTTTGTTATAGTCGAAAAACCATCAGTTCCTTGGAAGGATATTGGCGGATTGAGCAAACAGACAAAAGAAATCCAGGAAGTTGTGGAACTACCTTTGAAGAAGCCTCAGTTGTTTAGGGATGTTGGAATAGACCCACCTAAGGGAATTTTGTTACATGGTCCTCCTGGAACTGGTAAAACTTCATTAGCAAAGGCCGTTGCTGCGTCAACAAATTCAACTTTTATTGAAGTTGTCGGTTCTGAACTTGTTCAGAAATTTATCGGGGAGGGAGCTAAGTTAATCAAAGAGATATTTGAATTGGCTAGAAGAAAAGCCCCATCTATTGTTTTTATTGATGAGCTTGATGCATTAGCTGCAAAGAGAATGGAAATTGGAACTTCAGGGGAGAGGGAAGTTAACAGAACTTTTATGCAGCTGTTAGCTGAGTTAGATGGATTTAATTCGTTAGGTAATGTTAAGATTATCGGAGCTACAAACAGAAAAGATATTTTAGATACTGCCATTATTAGGCCTGGAAGATTGGATAGGTTGATTCACATCCCTACTCCTGACAAAGACGCAAGGATGGACATCTTTAAGATACATAGTAGGAATATGGGTTTGAGCAAGGACTTAAGTATTAAAGATATTGTTGAGCGAATGGAGAATTTTTCAGGAGCTGAGATTAAGGCTGTTTGTACTGAAGCTGGTTATTTTGCTATTAGGAAAGATAGAACTGCAATTGAGAAGGAAGATATCCTAAAGGCTATTGAGAAGGTAAAGCAAGAAGAAGCATTGGACGGAAATGAATATCTGAAAATGTTTGGTTAGTAGTTTTTCTTAAGGTAATTTCTTTTAAAATAAAGTAGCGTATGTTCATAAGTTACATCCGTTTATCATCGGCTTTCACCTCAATTTGTGTTCACTAATTCATTACACACGCTAAGAATGGGATACTTTTAAGGTATATAAACGTATTGAAAACCAGCGTATATATTAGATAAAAATATAAATATAATACTATTAGCTTTTTTTGATGATATCATTAGGCGTACTTCTAAAGCATTACAAGAGAAGAGATATACAAGAAGAGATGATAAAGCATGCTAAGGATAGAGAAGTTGCTACACGGTTTCATGATAAGTTTGGAAAAAGGCCAGATGTTCTTAAGTACCCAAATGATATAATTGAGCTGGCAAAGCAAGGTGCTACCTCTTTTCACTGTTCTGAAGAGTTGTGGAGCAATCCCTTACGTCTTGACCCTAGGTTGAAAAGAAAAGAGATGGATGAATTAAGAACTGGATGGGACCTCGTGCTTGATATTGACTGTCCTTACTGGGAATATTCTAAGTTGATAACTCATCTGATGATTAAAGCTTTGAAGAAACACGGTGTTAAATCGGTAAGCTGCAAATTCTCGGGGAACAAAGGATTTCATATCGGTGTTCCGTTTGAAGCATTCCCGCAGAATATGTTTGGGGTAGATGAGACGAGATTATGGTTTCCAGATGGCGTAAAAACAATTGCAATGTATCTCACTGACTATATAGATAGTGCCGAGACTGACTTTGAGCTCACAAAGGGAATACTCAGAGACAGAGGGATAAATGATGTTGCAAAAGAACTGGATATCCCTTATGAAAGTTTAGTAAAAACCGTTTGTGATAAATGTGAAACGGAAGTTACTAAAAAAAAGTCTGCAGAAAAACAGAATTGCATATATTGTAATGAGATCAATGATATCCAAGATGACAAGAACTTTTTTCAATGTAAGAAATGTATGAAGTTAGTAAAGCTTGAAGGAAGTGGCGGGGTAAAGTGCCCTAAATGCAAGAATTCTAACTACAAAGAAAAGTTTGATATTTCTAAAATACTGAATGTTGATACTTTGTTGATTTCCTCAAGGCACCTCTACAGGATGCCTTATAGTCTACATGAAAAATCTGGGCTTTGTTCAGTACCTATAGACCCTGATAAGGTTATGGAGTTTGATAAGAAGGAGGCTAACACTGATGAGGTTACAGTTAGTAAATTTGTTTTTTTAGAGAAGGAGACTGTAGGGGAAACCAATGCAGGGAATCTTTTTGACCAAGCTGGTTACTGGTCAAAGAGGATGATTGAAAAGGAAGGTTTGCAGGAGAAATATTCTGGCGGAGTAAAAAAAGAATTTGAAGCTTTAACAATTGCGTTGGCCGAGGATTTTTTCCCTCCTTGTATGACTGCTGTCCTCAAGGGAATTCCAGATGGGAAGAAGAGAGCAATATTTATGCTGATTAACTTCTTATCTAATGTTGGATGGGGCTACGACGAAATCGAAAAGAAATTGAAGGAATGGAACGAGATTAATGAAGAGCCACTAAAGGAAGTTTATATTCTAGGTCAGTTAAGGCACTATAAAGGAAGAAAAGACAAGATTCTCCCGCCAAACTGCGATAACAAATCTTATTACGAGGACATGAGAGTATGTAATCCAGATAATCTATGTAATAAAGTTAAGAATCCAGTTAATTATTCCTTGAGAAAGGCAAGGTTTATGAAGTTGAATAAGAAAGATGATAAAGGAGATAAGAAAGAGGGTAGTAATGATGACAAGAAAGCCAATGGCAAGGCAGATGGTAAGGTCGAGAGTAAGACAGAAGAGGGGAAGGGAGCAATAACAAAATGAGTTTGTATATTGTAGGAACACCAATTGGGAATTTGAAGGATATTACTTTTCGAGCTGTGGAAATTCTTAAAAGTGTTGATATTGTTTTAGCAGAAGATACTAGGAGGACTGGGACTCTCTTAAAAGAATATGGCATAAAAGGCAAGAAGCAGATATCTTATAATGACTATAATAAGGAAAGGAAAACAAATCCCATAATCCAGATGTTAGAGGATGGAAAAGAGATTGCACTAGTAAGTGATTCTGGAATGCCAGGCATTAGTGATCCTGGATTTTATTTAGTCAGAGAATGTGTTAAGCAGAATATCAATGTTGTTCCAGTTCCAGGAGCAAGTTCTATTTTGTCTGCTTTAGTTTGTTCAGGACTTGCAACTGACAAGTTTTGTTTTCTGGGATTCTTTCCAAAGAAAGAAAAAAAGAAAAATGAGTTCATTGAAGGTTTCAAAAAAACCGAAGGTACAATTATTTTCTTTGAGTCCCCACATAGGATTAAGAAAACATTAAGTTTGATGAATGAGTTAATACCTAACTATAATATAGTAATTGCTCGTGAACTCACTAAAAAGTTTGAGGAATTTATCAGGGGAACGGTAACCAAAGTCAATAAATTGATTGAAAATAAAGTAATCAAGGGAGAGATGGTAGTATTACTAAATAAATGATATAATATACAGTTTCTACACGAGAATAGTAAGCTTTATAAACACCCTATTGTTACCGGTATACTTCACAAGTGGTGTTTAGATATAGCATATTTAAGCAGAGTAAAAAAAACAAGCCTGAAAAGAAGCTTTTTCAGTACAGTTTGATACTGTTTCTATGAGAAGCTTCAATAAAAGGTTTTTTTACATTGAAATAAACTAATAGACTAGTTTATTTTATACGTCAGAAATTAAAAATGTCAGGAATGGAGCATTCCTGATCACACTCCAAAATCTTTGATTTTGGATGTTTCTGAGCATGATCAAAAACTACCGTGCTTTTGCATGGTAGTTTTAGACATCAGAGGTGGATAAAGCAAACAACAAAAAATGCCAAGCATCAGAAGACCAAGAAAAGGAAGTATGGGATACTGGCCTAGGAAAAGGGCCAAAGGAAGTTTAGCTAGGATTAGATCTTGGCCGATAACTGATGATGCAAAGCTGTTAGGGTTTGCTGGTTACAAAGTTGGCATGACACATGCTATGATTACTGATAATCGAAAAACATCACAGACAAAAGGTGAGGACATCTTTTGCCCGGTGACTATCATTGAATGCCCTCCATTAAAAATTGCTTCTATTCGTTTCTACAAAACTTCAATAAAAGGATCAAATCTTGTTTCTGAAATCTTTGCTGAAAAACTTGATGCCGAGTTAGGAAGAAAAATAACTTTGCCTAAGCAAATAAAGAAAAAGGTAGATGACATTAAAGATTACGATAACCTCAGATTAATGGTTTATACGCAGCCAAAATTAACTGGCATTGGAAAGAAGAAGCCGGAATTATTTGAATTAGGTGTTGGTGGGAATAAGGAAGACCAATTAAAGTATGCAGTAAGTGTTCTAGGAAAAGAAATCAGCGTTAATGATGTTTTTGCAGAGGGCCAAAGATTAGATTTTCATGTTATTACCAAAGGAAAAGGATATCAAGGACCTGTAAAAAGGTTTAAAATCAGTATTAGAAGGCACAAATCCGAAAAGACAATTAGGGGCCCAGGAGCTTTAGGAAGTTGGAAAGCACAAGGTCACACCCATTATAGAATTCCTCATGCTGGTCAGATGGGTTATCATCCAAGAGTTGAATTTAATAAATGGTTACTAAAGATTGGAGATAAGCCTGAGGAAGTAGTTATGAAGGGGGGAATTGATCATTATGGTGTTGTGAAGAATTCATACTTGCTTGTTAAGGGATCTATCGGCGGACCTTCTAAGAGGATGGTTAAAATAACTCATGCTAAAAGGCCAAATAAATTAATTCCTGCTGAAGCCCCACAAATTCAACATTTAAGTTTAACATAAAATGGAAATCGATGTATTAAGTATTGCAAACGAGAAACAAGGGAAGAAGAAACTTCCTGTACAGTTTAGTGAAGATATAAGGCCGGATATTGTTAAGAGGGCTGTGCTTGCTGTACAAAGTCATAATAGGCAAAGCTATGGGGCAAAGCCTGATGCAGGTATGAGGGCATCTGGTGAGTTATCAAGAAGGAGAAGAAAATATAGGGGTTCATACGGTCATGGTATCTCAAGAGTCCAAAGAAAGATAATGAGTAGAGCAGGAACAAGATTAAATTGGGTTGGAGCAGTTGTACCTGGAACAGTTGGTGGGAGGAAAGCACATGCTCCAAAAGCAGAGAAGATATGGTGGCAGAAAGTAAATAAGAAGGAAAGAAAGATGGCAATAAGAAGTGCAATAGCAGCTACTGTTGACAAGGAATTAGTCAGTAAGCGAGGACATAAAGTTCCCGATAGTTACCCATTCATATTAGATTCAAAGATTGAGTCATTAGATAAAACAAAAGACTTCAGTGGTCTTATGGATAAGATAGGTTTAACCGCTGAAATGGAACGGGCTAGTATTAAGAAAGTAAGAGCCGGAAAAGGAAAAACAAGAGGAAGAAAATATACTAGAAAGAAAGGTCCATTAGTAGTTGTTTCAAAAGATTGTAAGTTAGTCAAAGCAGCAAGTAATGCTGCAGGTTTTGATATTGTTGAAGTTAATAAATTAAATGCAGAGTTATTAGCTCCTGGGGCTAGTATGGGTAGACTGACTATTTGGAGTGAAGCTGCAATAGACAGATTAGAGAAGGAGAAATTGTTTTGTAATTAAAAATGGTAAAGAGAAATGATAAAGTACTAGGGAACGATTTTAATGTAATTAAATGCCCCTTATCAACTGAGAAATCAATCAGGTTGATGGAATCAAATAACACCCTCATATTTTTAGTAGAAAAGAGAGCTAATAAGCAGCAGATCAAAAAGGCAATTGAAACTGTATTCAAAGCAAAGGTTGTTAATGTTAATACCCTTATCAGAATGGATGGAAAGAAGAGAGCTTACGTTAAGTTTTCAAATGAGACACCAGCAATTGATATTGCAACACAGTTAGGTCTTATGTAGGTTTAGAAAATGGGAAAAAATCTAATACAGCAAAGGAGAGGAAAGGGAAGTCCTACTTATAGGGCTCCTAGTTTTAAGTATGCAGGAAAGGCAAAACATATTAATTATGATGACAAAGTTACTGGGAAGATTACAGATATATTACATTCATCAGGTCATAGCGCACCATTAATGAAAGTATCGTTTGAGGACGGTAAAGAGACATTACTCCAAGCACCAGAAGGTATTAGGGTTGGAGATAATATTTCCATAGGGGATGTTACAGAATTAAGATCAGGAAATGTTATGGCTTTAGGAAATATTCCTGAAGGGACTGCAGTATATAACATAGAGCAAAGTCCAGGGGATGGTGGAAAGTTTGTAAGATCATCTGGAACTTCTGCAAAAGTGTTTTCAAAATCAGTAGATAAGGTCGTAGTTATATTACCTTCAAGCAAAAAGAAAGAATTCAGGTCTGATTGTAAAGCAGTTATTGGTTTAATAGCTGGTGGTGGTAGGACTGACAAACCTGTAATGAAAGCAGGTAATAAATATCATGCTATGAGGGCAAAGAATAAATTATGGCCAAGTGTTAGCGGAACATCTATGAATTCAGTTGACCATCCATTTGGGGGATCAAGTTCTGGACACAAAGGAAGGCCTACACAAGCTTCAA
The DNA here is from genome assembly GCA_964566535.1 of uncultured Methanosarcinales archaeon. Classification (GTDB taxonomy): domain Archaea; phylum Nanobdellota; class Nanobdellia; order Woesearchaeales; family CAZOXR01; genus CAZMIO01. The sequence goes on from CAZMIO010000004.1 coordinate 71,621, forward strand.
GACACGCACCTCCTGGAAGGAAGGTTGGAAAGATAGCTCCAAGAAGAACAGGAAGGAGGAAATAATCGGTAAAAAATGGCAAAGAAAGAATTTTCCTACAAAGGTAAGACAGTAGAAGAGTTAAAGAAATTAGGTATAGATGAGCTAGCAATGATACTTCCATCAAGACAAAGAAGAACATTGAAAAGAGGATTTACAGATTCACAAAACATTTTTTTAAAGAAGATAAGATCAGGCAAACAAAATGTTGAGACTCATTGTAGGAACATGTTAATCCTACCTGAGATGGAAGGTATGACTATAAAAGTTCATAGTGGAAAAGAGTTTGTCCCAGTTATGATTCAACCAGAAATGATTGGCCATTACCTAGGGGAGTTTGTCTTATCTAGAAAGAGAATGGCACATAGCGCACCAGGAATTGGGGCTACAAAGTCAAGTTCAAGTTTATCAGTGAGGTAATAATGACAGTAGGAAAGAAATCAAAATTGTATGATAAGGAACATATGGCAAAGGTTACAGGAAGTTCATTGCCAATTTCCACTAAGAAATCTATTGAAGTATGTAATTTCATTAGGTTTAAAGATTTAAACAAGGCAAAGGACTTTTTGAATAAAGTGATTAGTTTGGAAGCTGCAGTCCCATTCAAAAGGTTTAATGCCGATACTGGCCATAAGACAGGTATTGGTCCTGGAAGATATCCTGTAAAAACTTCAGAAGAGATAGTAAAATTGTTAGAGTCAGTTGAGGCGAATGCTCAGTTTAAGGGTCTTGATACAAGTAAATTAATTATCAAACATATTTGTGCTAATCAAGCAAGTAAATCATGGCATTATGGAAGACAAAGAAGAAGAAAGATGAAGAGGACTAATATTGATATTATTGTTGAAGAGAGAAAGAGCAACGGAAAGAAAAAGGCTGAAGGTAAAAAACAAGTAGAAAAAGGAAAGACTGAGTCAGTTAAAGCAGTAGCAGAAAAAACAAACAACGTGTCTGCTAAAACAGAAAAACCAATTGAAAAGAAAAAGATGGAGAAAAAATGATAGAAAGAAAATTTATTGCTCAAAAAATCAAGGAATTTCAGATTCAAGAGTTTGTAGGAGCTACTCTAAAGAATGTAGGGCATAGTCATACTAAGATGTTAAAGACTCCTTTGGGGGAGAAGATAGTTATTCACGCTTCAAGACCCGGATTGATAGTAGGAAGAAAAGGGCAGAACATAAAACAGCTTACAAAAACTTTGAAAAAGAAATTTAACCTTGAAAATCCACAGATTGAGATTAGTGAGGTTGAGAATATAAACTTAAATGCCAATATTGTTGCCGAAAGAATATCTAGTTCACTTGAGAAATTTGGTACTCAAAAGTTCAAAGGTATAGGTCATAAAGTTATGACGGATGTAATGAATTCAGGTGCTTTAGGTATTGAGGTATTGATTAGCGGTAAGGTTCCTAGTTCAAGAGCAAAATCATGGAGATTTTATCAAGGTTATTTAAAAAAATGTGGAGACATAGCATTAGTTGGTGTCAAAAGATCGTATAAAATAGCACGACTTAAAACAGGTGTTGTAGGGATTAAAGTTTCACTAATGCCTCCAGATATAAGACTTCCAGATGATATCAAACTTCTGAGTGAGAAAGAAGAAGTAATCGAAGAGGTTACAAAAGAAGGAGATAAAGAAAAGGAAGACAAGACAGAGAGTAAATCAACTGAAAAAGATCCAGAAGCAAAGAAAGAAAAAAAAGAAGACAAGAAGAAAGAAACCAAGGGCAAAGAAGATAAAAAAGATTCAGAAGAAGACAAGAAGGAAAAAGTAAAAGAATAAAATGGTATTAAAGATTAAAGAAATTACAGCAATGAGCAAGGAAGATTTGAATAGTAAGTTAAGTGAGATTAGAAAGGAATTGATCAAACTTAATACTCAAGTTTCAAGGGGTACAACATTGAAGAACCCTGGTCAGATTAAACAAATAAAAAAAACAATTGCTAGAATTTTAACTATCCAAAAACTAAAGGGGGTAACTAAAAAAGGATGAGTGAAATTTGCTCCATGTGTGGACTGCCTAAAGAGCTTTGTGTTTGTCAGACGATTGCTCAGGAAACACAAAAGATTCAGGTGTATACAGTGAAGAAGAAATTCAATAAGCTGTATACTATAATTGAAGGTATTGATGAAAAAGAAATAGACATGAAAAACCTTACAAAAACCATGAAAACAAAGCTAGCTTGTGGCGGGACAGCAAAGGAAAATAAAATTGAATTACAAGGCGACCATAAATCCAGGACAAAAGAAATTTTGATTCAGGAAGGATTCGCACCCGAAACAATTATTATTAAATAACAAAGATGGACGTTAAAAAAATAATGACCGGGGAACTAATAGGTCTCCAAATAAATATGGGTCAAGAAAAAGTAAAAATCATTGATGAAACAAAAAACATGATTGTGGTTGAAACCAAAAACGGAGATAAAAAAAAGCTAATGAAAAAAAATAACCAATTTGAGGTTATTGTTGACGATCAAACGGTTAAAATTGAAGGAAATAAATTGTTGTTAAGGCCGGAGGAAAGGGTTAAGATAAGATGAATAAAAAAACAAAGAAATCAAGTGAAGGATGCGAAGATAAAAATTGTCCAATCCATGGTGAACTTAGTGTTAGAGGTAGGACCTTTGTAGGTACTATCATATCCACAAAGATGCACAAGACCGTTGTAGTTGAGTGGTTATGGAAGAAGAAGGTAGCCAAATATGAAAGATATGAGAGTAAAAGAACCAGATTAAAAGCTCATAATCCACAATGTATTAGCGCTCAAGATGGGGATATTGTAAAGATTGCTGAATGCAGACCATTAAGTAAAACTAAGAATTTTGTGATAATTGAAGTTTTAGGTAAAGAGAGAGGCTTCAAAGAGAAGATTGAAGCAAGAGAAGAAGGTAAATTTAAGAAAGAAGGTAAAGACGCTGAAGCTAAAGTAGATGAAAAAGAAGACAAGAATGAAGAAGTAGAAAGTAGCGAAGCTGAAAAATCAACGGAGAAAATAGTGGAATAGGATGAAAGCATTAACTTCAAGAATCAGTAGAGGACTTCCAGTTGGATCTGAAGTCCAAACTTGTGATAATTCGGGAGCAAAAGTAGTAAGGATTTTCACAGTTGTAGGGCTAAAGACTGTAAAGGGGAGAAAGCCTGCTGCAGGTATTGGAGATTTAGTGATGGTCTCTGTAAAAAGAGGAAAGCCAGAGATGAGAAAACAAGTTGTTTTTGCAGTTGTGGTGAGGCTAAAGAAGGAGTATAGGAGATCAGACGGAATGAGAATCAAGTTTGAAGATAATGCCGTTGTTGTACTAAAAGATGACAAAGGTAATCCAAAAGGAACAATATTCAAGGGGCCTATTGCAAAGGAAGCATGTAGTAGATGGCCTGGAGTAGCCAAGATGGCTAGGATTATAGTTTAATTATCGAGGGAATATTAATGAAAACAAAATTTTCAACAAGCTGGAAAGCAAGCAAGCAAACAAGGAAGCAGAGGAAGTATAGGCATAATGCTCCACTTCACGTTAAACAAAAGTTAGTACGTGCTCATCTTTCAAAGGAGTTAATAAAAAAACACGGAAGAAGAAGTTTAGGATTAAGAAAAGGGGACAAGGTTAAAGTAATGAGGGGAGAACATAAAAAATACATTGGCAAGGTTGACAAAATTAGTCTTAAGAAGGGGAAGGTATACCTTGAAGGGATTGAAGTTACTAAAAGAGATGGAACAAAGACAGTTTATCCATTTGAACCTTCAAATTTAATGATTACAGAATTGATATTGGAAGATAAAATACGACAAAAAATACTCGAGAGGAAATCAAAGTAAAATGACAAAGAATCACTTAAAGAGATTAAACACGCCTAAGACATGGGATATAGTAAGAAAAGGAATAACATTCATAACAAGGCCCAACCCTGGTGCACATTCATTAGAAGATGGAGTATCACTTAACTTACTAATAAGGGACATGCTAGGACTAGCAAAAAACAAAAGGGAAGTTCGAAGAATCTTATTGGAGAACAATGTTTTAGTTGACGGAATAAGAAGAAAAGACCATAGGTTTTGTACTGGATTTATGGATGTGATTAAGTTTACAGAATTAAAAGAACAATATCGTGTTGTGATCGGGGTGAATGGCAAATTAGGTGCCATTAAGATTGATGAAAAAGATTCAAATGTGAAGTTATGTAAAATTGTTGGAAAAAAATTAGTGGGTGGAAAAATCCAATTCAATTTGTTTGATGGAAAAAACATTTTAGCTGAAAAAGGAGATTACAAGGTAGGAGATACGTTGGCAATTAGTGTGCCAAAACAGGAAATTAAATCATGTTTAAAACTTGAGAAAGGCAGTTTGATCTGTTTGACAGGTGGGTCTCACATTGGAGAGATTGGGCATGTTGAAGATATCATATCAAATAGGATAAAGTGCAAGGTTAAGAAAGGAGATGTATTTGAGACTTTGAAAGATTACGCTTTTGTTATTGGTAAAAGCAAACCAGAGGTACAAGTAGAGTAAAATGAGCCTTATGAGAGAGATTAAAATTGAGAAGCTAACCCTAAATATTGGGGCTGGAAAAGACCAGGTTAAGCTAGAGAAAGGAATGAAGTTATTAAAAAATATTACTGGGTTAAATCCTGTTAAGACATTTACTATGAAAAGAATTCCCGAGTGGGGAATAAGACCTGGACTTCCTATAGGGTGTAAGATTACATTAAGAAAAGGAAAATCCATGGAAATGGTCAAGAAATTATTGGCTGCTAAGGAGAAGAGGCTGAAGGAAAGTCAATTTGATAATAATGGGAACATTGCATTTGGTATTCATGAATGTATAGATATTCCTGATTTTAAGTATGATCCAGATATAGGAATAATGGGCCTGGAAGTTTGTTTAACACTTGAAAGACCAGGATTTAGAATCAAAAAAAGAAAAATTAAGAGAAGGAAGATTCCGATAAAACATAGAATCACAAAGGAAGAAGCTATTGACTATATGAAGAAAAATTTTGATATCAAAATGGGTGATGAGTAAAATGACTTATAGCAATCATAACAAAGTTTTCAAACAATTAAAATCAAGACCTGCAAAGCTTAATAAGTTTTTGAAACATAATGCCCCTAAGAAAAGGTTAGGAATTTATTCGAAAAAATGTAGGAGATGTGGAAGACCAAGAGCCCATATAGGTTCATATGGGATAAATCTATGCAGAACATGTTTTAGAGAAACTGCAGTTGATTTAGGGTTTAAAAAATACAACTAGGTGAAAAAATGTCATTAAATGATCCATTAGCAAACGCATTGTCGCTGATATTGAACAGTGAGACAACTAAGAAGAAAGAATGTTTAATCAAACCAACATCAATGATTATTGAGAATACTTTGAAAGTTCTACAAGATCATGGATATATTGGAAGTTTTGAGAAGGTAAAGGACGGTAAAGGGGATTTCCTTAAGTTAAATTTACTTGGTACTTTGAATAAATGTGGGGCAATTAAACCGAGATATTCAGTTAAAAAAGGAGAATACGAAAAATTTGAGAAAAGGTACCTCCCTGCAAAAGGATTTGGTGTAATTATTGTTTCAACACCTTTAGGCGTAATTACTCATACTGAGGCTATAAAGAAAGGAATTGGGGGAAGATTACTCGCTTATTGTTACTAAAATCAAAATGGTAGAAGAAGAAAAGTCAAAGAAAGAAAAGAAAGGGTTTCGTGAAGAGATAGAAATACCTCGGGGTATAGACGTAAAAGCAGATAATGGTACTGTCACAGTTAAAGGTCCAAAGGGAGAAAATAAAAAAGAGATGTTGAATAAAAGAGTGGACATTAAAGTAGAAGGTAATAAAATCATAGTATCTTCAAAAAAATCTGCAAAAAGGGAAAAGATGATAATGAAATCTTTTAAGGCACATATTAACAATCTGCTTAAGGGAGTTGTAGAGCCATACAGTTACACTTTGAAAATATGTTCAGGTCATTTTCCAATGACAGTTTCAGTAAATAAAAATCAATTAATCGTAAAGAACCTTTTGGGTGAGAAGATACCAAGAGTGCTAGATTTAAAAGAAGGAGTGACAGTTAAGGTTGAAGGGGAAAATATTATTGTAGAATCTACAGATAAAGAAAAAGCTGGACAATGTGCAGCTTCAATTGAACAACTGACTAGAAGGACAGGTTATGATACTAGGGTATTTCAAGATGGTTGCTGGATAACCATAAAGGATAAGAAGGAAATAAAATGAAAGATATCAAATCACTATTGGAATTAAGGAGAAAGTTAAAGAAAAAGAAACCTACTTTCATCAGGCAGGACGCTCATAAAAAACCTAGGATTGGTTATAAATGGAGAAGGCCGAACGGAAGCGATTCTAAGATGAGACGGGGAATGAAGGGATATAGGCGGAGTGTTGCTTTAGGATGGGGTTCACCTAACGAAGTAAAAGGATTACACAAATCAGGGTTAAAAATGGTTATTGTTCATTCAGAAAAAGATATGGATGGGCTAGATTCAAGTAAAGAGGGCATAATCATTGGCGGAACTGTGGGTATGAGAAAGAAGGTATTAATGTTAAAGAAAGCTAATGAAAAAGGCATAGAAGTATTAAATGTTAAGAATGTTGATGATTATTTGAAAAATGTTGATGAGTTGAATAAGAAGAAAAAGAGTGAGAGAGAAAAGATTAAGAAGAGAAGACAAAAAGCCGAGAAGAAGAAAGAAAAGGAAAAAGACAAGCTTGAAGGAAAACTTCAAACTGACGAAGAGAAAAAAGAAGAAGAAAAAAAGGAGAGGGATAAAGTACTTACAAAGAAACAGGTTTGATACTCATGAAATTAAAACTACAAAAAAAATTAGCCGCTGACGTTTTGAATTGCTCAGTTAAAAGAGTAGCACTAGACGTTGACAGGTTAGAAGAGATCAAAGAGGCCATAACTAAGGCAGATATAAAATCATTAGCTAAAGATAAAGCTATTATCAGGAAGCCCGTTAAAGGGGTATCAAGGGTTAGGGCCAGAAAAAGAATCGTTCAGAGAAGGAAAGGAAGGCAAAAAGGGCATGGAACAAGAAAAGGTAAAAAAACTTCAATCGTGTCAAGGAAGACAGTATGGATAAATAAAATCAGGGCACAAAGGAAATTACTAAATGAGTTAAAGGATAATGGCGATGTTACTAAATCAGTTTATAGATTGTTATATTTGAAGGCTAAGGGTGGATTTTTTAGAAGCAGGAGGCACATCTCACTTTATATTGAAGAGCATAAACTAACTACAAAATGAAAAAACACAAAACACGTACAGTAAAGTATCGGAGAAAGAGAAGGGGAGAGACAGATTACAAAAAAAGGTTAAAGCTGTTACTCTCCAATAAGTTAAGATTAGTAATCAGAAAATCACTAAGTAACATAGTTGCTCAGATTGTAGAATATCATGAGAAGGGAGATAAGGTAGTAGTAGCAGTCAGTTCTACATCATTAGCAAAATTTGGATGGAATGTAAATAAAGGAAACTTACCTTCAGCTTATCTTGTAGGACTATTAGTTGGTATTAAAGCTAAGAAGAATGGAATCGAAGAAGTGGTGCCAGATATTGGTTTTAATAAAGCTGTAAAAGGTTCAAGAGTGTTTGCAGTTATGAAAGGAGTAGTAGATGCAGGTGTGAAGATCCCTCATTCAAAAGAAATATTACCTGATGAAGAAAGAATTAAAGGGGCACATATTGCAAAGTATGCGGAAGAAATGAAGAAAAGTGAAGCTTATGAAAAATTATTTAGTAGTTATATCAAGAACAATTTGGATCCAGTTAAGATAAGTGAATATTTTGAGATGACCAAAAAGAAGATTTTGGAGGTCAAATGATGGCAGAAGAAACTAAACCAGCTGACAAGAAGGAAGGCGCAAAACCAAGAGGAAGAAGGCCTGCTAGAGGATCTAATCAGAGACCTCACGAAAGACGAACTTTTGATAGTGCTAGTTGGAAACCTAAAACTAAATTAGGTCTTGAAGTCAAGGAAGGGAAGATAAAAGATGTTGGGGAAATTCTTGATAAGGGATTAAATATCATGGAAGCGGAAATAGTAGATACGTTACTCCCAAATCTATCAACAGATTTATTGTTTATCGGTCAATCAAAAGGTAAGTTTGGTGGCGGACAGAGAAGAGTTTTCAAACAGACACAGAAGAAAACTCAGGAAGGAAACAAACCAAAGTTTTCGACTTACGCTGTTGTTGGTAATGAAGACGGTTATGTGGGAGTAGGACAGGGTAAATCAAAAGAAACTGTTCCTGCTAGAGAAAAAGCGCTAAGAAACGCCAAATTAAATTTGATTAAGATCAGCAGAGGATGTGGATCATGGGAATGTGGCTGTAAGCAATCTCACACTGTACCTTTCAAAGTTAGGGGTAAATGTGGTTCTGTGATTATTGAATTAATACCTGCACCTAAGGGAACTGGATTGTGTGTAGAGTCAGAATGCAGTAAAATCTTAAAACTTGCTGGAATAACTGACGTTTGGTCAAGAACAAGGGGCCAGACAGGAAGTAAGAGTAACCTAGTACATGCTTGTGTGGTTGCATTAAAACAACTAATTGGGACTAAGGTAAAATCTGATCAGATTGAGAGGATGGGAATCACAGAAGGCATTAAGGAAACTGTCAATAAAACTAATGATGATGAGGCAACTGTTGAAAATGAGCAATCAGAATGAAGATAATGAACAAGTAAGCAAAGGGAATGGAAAGATAGCTGCCGTTAGAATCAGAGGTTTAATTAGACTCGAGACTGAAGTTAAAGATACCCTTGATATGATAAGATTGTATAGGGGAAATTATTGTGTTGTTTTAGATAATACTCCCCGTATAATTGGTATGCTTAAAAAATCTAAAGATTATATTACTTGGGGAGAAATTGATTCAGATACATTAAAGTTATTAAAAGAGAAGAGAGAAGAAAAAACTAAGACAAAAGATGGCAAAGAAGTTGTTAAAAAGTTTTTTAGATTAAGTCCTCCAAGAGGAGGTTTTGAAAGGAAGGGAGTTAAGGTTCCTTTTGTTAATGGTGGCGCGTTAGGTTACAGAAAAGATAAGATTAATGATTTAATTAAAAGGATGGTCTAAATGACAACTAATAAGAGAAGAAAAACTAGCCGGCAACGAGGATCTTGGACTCATGGATGGGGTTCAAAGAAGAAACACAGAGGGGCAGGTAGCAGAGGCGGTAGAGGTATGGCTGGCTCTGGAAAGAGGGCAGATACAAATAAACCTAGTGTGTGGAAAGAAAAATATTTTGGGAAGACTGGTTTTAAAAAGAAAGGAGTGAAGGTGACTGTGAATACAGTTAGTTTAGCATATCTTGATCAGAATTTGGACAAATTATTATCAAACAAATTAATATCTAAAGATGGAGAATTCTACATAATAGATACCTTTAAATTAGGGTACAACAAGTTGTTAAGTGGTGGCAAATTAAATAGCAAGTTGAAAATAAAAACTGACTATGCATCAAAGAAAGCTATTGAAAAGGTCAAAGAGATGGGAGGAGAAGTTATTCTGCCTTCTGGAAATAAAGAAGTAAAGTCAGAAAAACCAAAAAACTAAAATGGGTATCTGGAATAATATACTTTTAAATCTACCTGAAGTTGCAGGTCCGACACAGAAAAAACTTTCATTTAAAGAGAAGTTAAAGTGGACCTCCATTGTACTTGTAATTTATTACGTTCTTGGGTTACTTCCTTTGTTCGGGTTGGCTAATAATGCTCTTGAACAATTTGAATATCTATCGATTATATTAGCAGCACAATTTGGTTCAATTATTTCATTGGGAATTGGCCCTATTGTTACCGCATCTATCGTACTGCAGTTATTGAACGGTTCTGGTATATTGAAGTTTGATCTCAATTCACATGATGGAAAGAGAAATTTCCAAGGAACTCAGAAGTTATTAGCTATATTTTTTATAGTCTTTGAGGCCTTTATCTATGTTTTTATGGGTGGGCTGACTACTGGTAATTATTTTGATCCTGTTGCAAATCGGTTTTTGGTTGAGGCTGCCGCAGGGGCCATCATGCTTACACCAGGGATAGTATCTACACTTCAGATGTTCTTAGTTTTCCAGTTGTTCTTAGGTGGAATGATGATCATGTTTATGGATGAAGTAATCAGTAAATGGGGTTTTGGCTCTGGAATAAGTTTATTTATTGCTGCCGGAGTAAGTCAGAGTGTTTTTGTTCAGGCATTTAATTGGCTACCGGGCCCATCTGGAGTAGCAGGAGTCACATATTCTGTTGGAGCAATTCCTGCATTGTTCCAGGCTTTGGCTGCTGGTGATCCTACTACTGCTGGTATTAAGGTAGCTGCTCTATTGTCTACTGTACTTGTTTTTGCAATGGCAGTATATGCTCAGGCTATGAAAGTAGAGATTCCACTTAGTTTCGGAAGGATAAGGGGACATGGAATAAGATGGCCATTGAGCTTTATTTATACTAGTAATATCCCAGTTATTTTAGTTGCAGCATTAATGGCAAATATGCAGCTTTGGGGAAGACTTATACAAAATTGGATTGGTCCAAATTGGTTTGCATCTTTTAGTGAAGGTTCAGGTCAAGTTGTTGGAGGGTTTGTTTATTGGTTGCAGGCCCCTAATATAGTACAATCAGTGATTACTGGTTCACTTGTATCTCAACAAGTTCTACAGGCAATAGTATACCTTCTTTTTATGATAGTTGGAGCAGTAATATTTAGTATATTTTGGGTTCAAACTGCTGGAATGGATGCAAATTCCCAGGCTAAGCAGATGATGTCTTCAGGATTACAAATACCTGGATTTAGAAATGATGAAAGAGTTTTAGAGAGATTGCTGAACAGATATATCTGGCCGTTAACCGTTATGGGTGCAATAACCGTAGGATTTTTAGCGGCTACCGCAGATTTAACAGGATCATTAGCAAGAGGAACTGGAATTTTACTTGCTGTTATGATTATCTACAAATTATATGAAGAGATTGCTCAACAGCATATGATGGATATGAATCCAATGATGAGGAAGTTTATAGGTGGCTAAAATGGGAATGATAGACTTTTTCGGAAATATGTTCAATCCAGTGTTAGACCCTATATTTAGACCTTTATTGAGTCTACATCCTGCTTTTAGTTTATCTGTTATCACTTTAATAATTACTTTAATTATGGTCCTAGTTTATAAGAAATTTACAGACCAAGAAGTAATGAAGAGTGTTAGAGAAGAGATGAAAGAGATACAAAAAGAGATGAAAGAGTTTCAGCATGATGCTGCAAAAGTAATGGAGCTTCAGAAAAAATCACTTGAAAAGGCTGGACAGCAGTTTAAACAATCGATGAAACCAATGTTCATTACTATGATTCCCATTATAGTATTATTTGGATGGTTAAGTTCAAATTTAGCATTTAATCCATTAACTCCTGGTGAGGAATTTAGCACAACTATTGTATTCAAGGAAGGAGTTAATGGGGAAGTTAAATTAATTGCTAGTGATGGTATTGAGATTTTAAGTGATGAGATTCAGACTATTGAGGGCAATGAAGTTGGCGGGTGGTTTAAGAAAAAAATAGGAGAAGCCAGCTGGAATATCAAAGGTTCAGAAGGGGAACATCAGTTAACTTATGAATATGAAGATGAGATATATTTTAATGAATTATTGATTACAAACAGTAAAAAATATAAAGAACCTAAAAAGCTCGTTAATGACGAGGTTGTTGAAACTATTGAATTAGGCAATGAACCAATAAAGATATTTGGTCTGAGTTGGTTTTGGGCTTATTTTATTTTAGCAATGGTTTTCAATGGTTTATTAAGGAAACTGTTTAAAGTACACTAATTACGAGGTAATAAAAATGCCAGCACCAAGATATAGATCAAGGACACTAAGGAGAGTTCATGTGAGAACTCCAGGTGGAACAAGCAAAATTCAATATAGGAAAAGAAACCCTAAGGTTGCTAAATGTAGTAAATGTGAGGCTAAATTAAAGGGAGTTCCAAGGGGAAGACCATATAAGATGATGCAAATGGCCAAAACTAAGAAGAGGCCGGAAAGGCCTTATGGGGGAATACTGTGTTCCAAATGTTTGAAGAAGCTCATGATTGATAGGGCGAGGAAAGAAAAATGATTGAAATAGGAAGATTATGCCTTAAAACTGCTGGAAGAGACAGTGGTGGAAAGTGCGTTATAATTGATATTGTTGATGATAAATATGTCATGATAGATGGGGAAACAAGAAGAAGGAAGTGTAATGTGGCTCACCTAGAACCTTTGAAGGAAGTAGTTAAGATAAGCAAAGGAGCTTCTCACGAGGATGTTAAACGGGCATTTAAGGAGCTAGGTCTCAAAGTTAAGGATACTAAGCCTAAGGAAAAGAAAGAAAAGCCTTTGAAACAGCGTGGGAAGAAAAAGAAGAAAGCTGAGGAAGGCAAGAAAGGCAAGAAAGCTGCTAAAAAGGAAGTAAAGAAGGAAGCTAAGAAAGAACCTAAAAAAGCTGATAAGAAGGCCCCCGAGAAAAAGGAGAAGGAATAGACAAGTTTAAATAAGGAATTAAACTACTAATATATGCAGGTAAGATAAAAATGATGATACCAATAAGATGTTATTCATGTGGAAAACCAGTGGCTCACCTATGGGAAGAGTATCTTGAAAGGGTTGAGAAGGGCGAAGAAAGGAAGAAAGTAATGGACGAATTAGGATTGGAGAGGTATTGTTGTAGGGCTTTATTCTTAGGGCACGTTGATTTAATCGATACTGCTGCTAAATTTAAAAAGTTTTGAGTTTATAATCATGGGTTTAAGTTACAATCAAATGGTTCCCGGACACCTTTATTCTAGAGGATATGATATGAGCAATCCTTGTGATAGGCAGGAAGCATTATGGTTGAATTGGGCTTTAAGGCGTGGTGGAGAATATTTTAGGAATGCGAAGGAAGCTGGCAGAGCTGTCCTGGATGCTGGAGCAAAGGCCTTTGAGGTTTCTCATTCTACAATTGGAGATTTAGATATTTTTAGGGTTGGACAAGAAGGAAGATGCCTTGAAATGGTTTTACCTAGATAGATGGTCTTTCTTAAATATCTTTACGACTGCTTTTTCTATTTGCTTTCTATAAACAAATAGTACTGCTGAGACTATAATCAATAGTGCGAAAAGAAGAAGAGATGTTTCATAATTATGCGCCGCTATCCCATCCCCCATTAGGTTGAGGATTAGGAATCCAGGTAATCTACCAATTGCTGAGACAATCACTAGGGTTCTGATTCTTATGTTTGTAAGGCCTGCTATAAAACAGATTGCATCATCTGGTGTTGCAGGAAAGAGAAAGATTAAGAAAATAGTGAAGATCCCTCCTTTCATACACAATTCGTCGAATTTATTTAGTATCTTTTTATCCACCACTTTTTCAACAAAAGGCCTTCCATATCTCCTTGAAAGGACAAATGCAATATATGAACCTATTATGAGGCCAATCATGCTATATGTTGTTCCTAGTGCTGTACCAAAAATGTACCCACTAGCAAGACCAATTGCTTGACCAGGGATTGGTGCAATTAATACTTGAAGGATTACAAATACTATTAGAATTAAAGGGGAAAACATTCCGTAGCCTAGAATCAACTCTTTGAACTTTTGAGTATTTGAAAGTAAAGAGATTAGTGGTTCCCATAATAATATGCTCAATGAAACTAGTATTATCACTGCTATCACAAATTTCAATATTTTTCTATTCTTTTCTTTGGGCATTGAAAGTATTATGATTCGGAGGTATATAAACGTTATGAAATTCCCATTTTAACCACAAATAATATAAATTGAATCCTACTTTTCTTTCTTAATGGTCGACTTTAACAAGATAGCAAAGAAATGGCAGACTAAGTGGGAGAAGGAAGGAATCTTTAAGGTTAAAGAGGATCCTAAGAAGAAGAAATACTATGTTCTTGAGATGTATCCTTATCCATCTGGTTCAGGTCTACATATGGGTCATGCAAGGAATTATTGCATAGGGGATGCTTTTGCGCGGTATAAAAGAATGAACGGATTTAATGTTCTCTATCCAATGGGCTATGACAGTTTTGGGCTTCCAGCAGAAAATGCAGCAATAAAAGCAAAATCTCACCCTAAAATTTTCACCGAAAAAGCAATTAAGAATTTTATCAAACAACAAAAAGAGCTAGGATTAAGTTATGATTGGGATAGGATGATTGCCTCTCACACTCCCGAATATTACAAATGGGATCAATGGATTTTCTTGAAGATGCGTGAAAAAGAGTTAGTATACAAAAAGAAATCAGTTGTTAATTGGTGTCCTCAGTGTAATACTGTTCTTGCTAATGAACAAGTACATAATGGTAATTGCTGGAGACATGAAAATACTAATGTTGAGGTTAAGGATTTAGAGCAGTGGTTTTTTAAGATAACTAATTATGCCCAGGAGCTTTTGAAAGGAGTGGATGATCTGAAGGAATGGTCTGAAGATGTTAAGGTTATGCAGAAAAATTGGATTGGGAGAAGTGAAGGAGCCAACATTACTTTTCCTATTGATGGTTCAGAGAAAGAGCTTTCAGTCTTTACAACAAGACCAGATACATTTTATGGAATCACATTTTTAGTTTATGCACCAGAACATCCAGATGTGATGGAACTTGTTAAAGGTACAAAGTATGAGAAGAAAGTCAAGGATTTTGTCAAGAAGGTAGTGTTAGAAGATAGATTTAGCAGAACTTCCGAAGATAAAGAAAAAGAAGGAGTCTTTATTGGTAGGTATACAATAAACCCCATTACTAAAGAGAAGATTCCAATTTATATCGCTAATTTCGTTCTTTATGAATATGGTACTGGTGCAATAATTGCTGTTCCTGCTCATGATGAAAGGGATTTCCAGTTTGCTAAGAAGTACGATATTCCTATTAAGATAGTCATCAACCCTCATGATCATGAATTAAATCCCGATAAGATGGCTCGTGCTTTTGTTGGAGAGGGAGTGATGGTTAATTCTGAAGAATTTAATGGGATGAATAATAGGGATGCGATTCCTGAGTTCAACAAATTTTTTAAGAAAAATAATTGCGGTGGAGGGACTGTTCAGTTTAAGTTAAGGGATTGGTTAATCAGTCGTCAAAGGTTTTGGGGTTGTCCTATCCCTATTGTATATTGCGATAAATGCGGTATGGTTGGAGTGGAGGAGAAAGACTTACCTGTCAAATTACCAGAAAATGTCAAGTTTGGGGGCAAAGGCAATCCTCTAGAGAACTGCAAAGAATTTGTTAATGTAAAATGTCCTAAGTGTGGTGGGAAAGGCCGCAGAGAGACAGATACAATGGATACTTTTGTTGATTCTTCATGGTACTTTTTGAGGTATTGTGATGCTAAGAATGATAAGGTAATCTTTGATTCAAAAAAAGTAAACTACTGGATGCCAATCGATACTTATGTTGGCGGGAAGGAACATGCAACTATGCATCTGATTTATTTTAGGTTTTTTACTAAGTTTTTTAGAGACATTGGTCTGTTAAAGATTGATGAGCCGGCCCCTCATTTATTTAATCAAGGAATGCTTCATAAGAACGGAGTTGTAATGAGCAAGAGTAAAGGAAATGTTGTAGTTCCTGAAGAAGTTGGCAAGAAATATGGGATAGACACCGCAAGACTATTCTTACTATTTGTTGCTTCACCTGAGAATGACATGGAATGGAGTGATGAGGGCATTGATGGAAGTTACAGGTTCTTGAATAAGTTTTATAGCTTAATTGATGAGAAGAAGATTGTTGATGATATAAGTAAAAACGAAGAGAGTAAATTGAATCAGGCTGTTAAGGAAGTTACTGCTAGTTTTGAAGGGATGGAGTTTAATAAAGCAATAATAAGTTTAATGCAGTTTACAAATTGGTTGAGTAATCAAGAAAGCATCTCAAAAGAATCTGCCTCGAAATTAGTTTTGATGATGGGTCCTTTTGCACCTCACATTTGTGAAGAGTTGTGGTCTAAGTTGGGGGGGGAAAGATTTTGTAGTTTAGAGGAATGGCCAGAGTTTGATACTAAAAAAATTGATGAGAAAGTTGACGCTTCTGAGGAAGTAATCCATAAGACAATTGCAGATATTGACAATGTCTTAAAGCTCATCAAAGTTAAGGAACCTTCAAGTATTAAGTTGATTGTAGCTGCTAAATGGAAATATGACTTTTTTAAAATTTATAAGAAAGAGGTTGAGAAATCAAGGGACATTAAGAGTATAATTACTGCCTGTATGAAAGAGAAAGAGTTAAAGAGATATGGCAAAGATATATCTAAGATGATTCCTGCCTTATTGAAGGATGCTTCCAAGGTTCCTGAAGTAATTTTGGACCAGAAAACTGAGCTTAGCAATTTGGAAGGCGCATCTGAGGAGATTGGAAATGAATTTAAGTGTGAAGTGGTAGTTGAGGGAGCTGATGAGAGTGAAGAAGAGAAGGCAAAGGTAGCTATGCCTGGAAAACCTGCAATCATTATTCAAAAATAAAGGAAGGTTTATATACTAATTGTGTTTAAGATATATTTATCAATAAAAAGGGTGGTATGTATGATGTCTAAAATAACTGAGATTGATCCAACAAATAATACTTTAACAAAGATAATAGTTCTAGATCAGATTCATGAAAAAGATTATTCTATGCTTGTTAATGAATTCGGATACGGCAAGGATAGGGTAGATGCAAGTGTTAAGATGTACAGGAATATAGCTCTTGTTCTGAACTTGGTTCAAAAGGGAGAAGGAGAGAAGGACTGGAAGACATTTGTTAATAGGCATATCCCAAAAAAAGAGAAAATTAGTAAGTTAGACAATACTTTTGTGAGTAAGAATTGTGAAAAAGTCCTAATAGTTACTAATAGGAGACTGGTTTCTGTTGACCTTAAGAATCTTAATGAGAAGATAAGGAAGATCAATACCGATATTGAGATTTTGAATGATTCTCTAGCTAAGGAAATTGAGCCAGAAGAGAAGAGAACTTTTATGGCTACATTGAAGGGTATGTTTAATTAGTTTTTTTTATTTTTATGCAAATGCTGCAAATAGACTTCTAAAGAAATTAAATCCATCAAACCCAGGTATAGGTATTAGGTTAAAGACAAACAAGAACATATTTATTTTTGCCATTGGTTCTAAGATTTTATAGTATTTTTTATCCACTAACCCTTTTTTTACAATAATACCTATTGTAACCCAAATTAGTAGGTTTGTTAGAGGTCCTGCGATTGATACTGCTGCTGATTGTAGTGCAGGAAGTGGTGTATGGGCTACAAACCCCCCTACAAAGAATAAAACTGGGAATCTAATTAGTTTTAATAGGATTATTATGAAATACATGTTGTAAGGTGCGTGAATTGTTGCTGATGCACCAAAACTTAACGCCACTAATTTATGGGCAAGTTCGTGGAAGATAACTGCTGGTGCTGCAACCATTGCAGCAAACTTAATATTTTCCCACATTCCTGATTTCTGGTAGTGCTTTAAGGGGTCATAGCCTTCTAATGGCTCTCTTCTAAACATGTCTGAGAATATGAAACCTATTGCAAATGTGATAAAAGCTATGTCAAATATTTCGTTTAATGAGATTACCATTACTTTTATTGGTGTTTAGTTGTTTATATAGTTTATTGCTTTAGATAATAAATTTTTTATATTGGATGATCGTTCTTTCTCTTTATGGCTAACTTAATTGCTTGTTTATCTGAAGGAAAAGGAACATGGGAGCACGTTAAGCGAGTAGTAGAAGGACAAGAATGGGACAGTGTCTATCTAGTCACTAATGAGTTTGGCAGGGATAATTTTAAATCTTCTAAGAAAGTTGAGTTTGTTTTAGTTGATGGCAATAAGTTCTTACCAGAACTAATTGAAGAGATTAGAAGCAAGTTAAATGGTAAGATTGCTGATACCGAGGTTGCACTAAATCTAATTTCTGGTACTGGTAAGGAGCACATGGCTGTTATGTCTGCTGTTTTGAAGTTAGGGTTTGGTGTTAGGTTAGTTGCTTTGACTAAAACAGGAGTAAGAGAAGTTTAGTTTGTCTTCTCACTAACATAAATCCTATAACCAGAACCTTTCGCAGTTTCTTTAACATTTCCAAAGACTTCATTCATCTTTTTGCTTAAGTCCTTTCCACCTTTGTTATGCCTAGCTACTAACTGTAAGAGCCCATTTCTTTCTAAGTGAGATTTGGATCCTTCAATCATCTCAAAACAAAGTTGTTTTCCTGCTGTTTGTGGGGGGTTAAGAAGAATCGTGTCAAAATTTTGGTCAATCTTTTCAAATTTGTCAGAGCATTTTGTTTCAACATTAGCTGTCTTGTTTAATTCAATACTCATTTTTGCCAGTTTTATCGCTCTCTTATTTACATCTGTCATCAACACTTTTGTTTCTGGAAAAGATTTCGCAATTGAAATTCCAACAGGACCATAACCACACCCCAAATCTAATATTTTCCAGTTAGGTTTTATCGTTGAGTTCTCAATTAGAAGAATAGTTCCTTTGTCAACTTTTTTTAATGAAAACACTCCTGAGCCGGTGTAGAATTCAAATTGATTATTTCGTAAATTAGCTGTTATTTTAGATAATCTTAATGGGCTTTTTTGTTCTTTAGAAAAATAATGGCTCATTCCATTACTCCGTACCATTTTAATAATAATCTATCAACTGCCCTTACCAGTTCTAGTCCTGTCCCTTGGAGAATTATACAGTTGTCATTTAATGTTATTTTTGTTTCTTCCTCTTCTTTAAAATAGGCTACTGCTACCCCCTTGTCTTTACATGTTATGATTGGCCTTGTACTACATGCTCCCGTCTCATTTTTGTCACAAGCAGCAATTGGTTTTTTCCCAAATGCTGTTATCAGGCTCTGATCAAATTCACCTATTGCTAATGCAATGTGAGTAAGGTCTGTACCTAAGGGATCAAATGTAATATAAACTTCTTCAGCCCCCATAAATGTTTCGCTCAATGTACCTTCAACTTTTAAATCTTCTAGCTCTCTTGGACCAAAGTGGAACGGTATATTATATTCTCTTGTTCCAGAAGGAGATTTTAATTGAGTATACCAAAGACCTCCAAGTTTAACAAAGCTATATGCAGTATCATATACATAACCTTCTTCAGAGTCAAGTTCTCCTCCTATGTTGAGGTTATTTAGATCTTCAATCGTCTTAACATCCGGTTTTTTGAATATATTTATTCCAACAAAAAATAAGATTAATATTATTGCAAGGAGGATGATTCCATAAATTAGTGCTCTATCAGATCCTTCTTTTTTTATAGGTTCTTCCTCTTTCTTATGTTCTTCTTTGTGTTCCATTTTTACTCTAGGATATCAAATATCGCATATAATAGTTTATCTTTAATCTTTAATGCATCAATTCCACTTTTTATTTCAACTGTTAAACAATTATTATTCAATGTAAACTGAGTTAAATTTGATTCTTTGAAATAGATAACTGGGACGAAGTCAGTAGCATCGTTGCAAGTGAGAACAGGAGCATTAAAACTATTGTTGCCTGTAAATCCAACTCTAACATGAGAATTTGTATTTGAAAGTTCATTGGCAAAATAATATTGTGCAAGTGCTATTTCTTGAGTCAAATTGCCATTTGAATCTGAAGTTATATCAACTTCCATTGTATTTTTTAGCTTATTAGCCGCTTCTTTGCTTAGTTTGATGTTTTCAAGTTCAGGTGGCAGGAAATTGAAATAAGTTTTTTTATTATTTAGATTGGCAGTCCACCACTCATTGGCTCTGGTGAATTTTATCTTGTTGTGCGTAAATGTTTCTTGGTTTGAGTTAAAACCATAGAAAATAACCCCAAACATACTTCCCACCATTACAATGACAATAAATGCCCCTAACATCAATTGTTTGCTCTTATTATCATTTCTTCTTCGTCTCATAATCCTGAGTTAATAGGCAAGATATATAAAGTTTTCTTAATGTGTTAAATCATTCAAACCAATAGATTTATATATGGGTAATTTGACATGTATTTCTTAACTTAAAATAAGTTAGATTATATGTAATATTATATGTAAAATGACAAATACCTCAATTTTGCAATATCCAAACAAAAGACAGTTTATTGTCACCCTTCCTAAAGGTCTTGTTCTTGCAAAGGGATGGAAACCAGGAGATAAATTAGAGTTCGTAATAGATAATAAAGGGGATATCATTATCAAAAAATGACTAAAAAAGAAGAAGTAATCAAATTAGAAAATGTGTGGAAGATTTATCAGATGGGCGAAGTTAAAGTTAATGCTCTTAGGGGACTTGATTTAACCATAAATAAGGGGGAGTTTGTAGCAATAATGGGGCCTTCAGGTAGCGGTAAGTCAACATGCGTAAATATGGTTGGGTGTTTGGATGTTCCTACTAAGGGAAAGATTTTCTTGGAGGGAAGAGATATTGCAAAGCTTTCTGAATCTGATTTGGCTCAAATAAGGGGAAAAAAGATAGGGTTCATATTTCAGCAATTTAATTTAATTCCAACGTTGTCTGCTTTAGAGAATGTAGCTCTGCCAATGGTTTTTCAAGGAGTTCCTAGGGAAGATAGAAAAATTAGGGCTAAGGAATTGCTTGAATTGGTCGATTTAACTGAAAGGATAAATCATAGGCCCACTGAACTATCTGGTGGGCAGCAACAGAGAGTTGCAATAGCCAGATCATTAGCTAACCTTCCAGAAGTAGTTCTGGCTGATGAACCAACTGGAAATTTAGATTCAAAAACAGGAAAAAATGTTATTGACTTTTTAAGGGAGATGCATAAGAATGAAGGAAAAACAATTGTAATGGTAACTCATGATAAGAATGTGGCTAATCATGCTCAACGTGTAGAGTTTTTAAAAGATGGGAGGATTGTTGGTTGAATTAATTTAACAATTTAGAGGTGCATAAAAAATGAAGAAAAGAAACATAGGTGTATTATTGGTTGTTTTGGCGTTTTTATTAAGCGCGGTATCTGTAACTGCTGTTAATTTGCCTGCTGAGTGGGCTAAGATAGAGGTAACTCTAGTAAACCAAGAGCCTGACCCTGTTGAACCAGGTAGTTTTGTAGATGTACGATTCAAGTTTGAGAATAGGGGGTCCGATAATGCAGAAGATGTTGTAGTTGAGTTATTACCCGAAACTCCGTTTTCAATATACACTGGTTCTGCTATTGAGAAAATAGGCTCTGTTCATGGCAGGCAGATAGGGGATATAGGACGGATAGTCAAGTATAGATTGAGAGTTGATAAAGATGCCGTTGAAGGAGAGAACAAACTTAAGTTAAGATATAAAATAAATAATGGTGAATGGATCGAGTTGAGTCCTTTCTTAATTGATGTGAGGACACCTGATGCAATATTATCTGTTGAATCTGAAACTGTTGGTGGGAGTATAAAGTCTGGACAGCCATCTACATTTATAGTTAAGGTTCATAATATGGCAGATTCTTTACTTAAAACTCTTAAATTCAAATTGGATTTATCTGGGATTCCAGTTACGACCATTGATTCAACAAATGAGAAGACATTGATCCAATTGGCTGCAGGAAAAGAAGGAGAGGTTGAATTTAATTTGATTGCGGAGCCTAATGCGGTTTCAAGTATCTATAAGGTCCCTTTGAGGATAGATTACAGTGATAAGTTGGGGAATAATTTTCAAAGGAATAATACTGTCGGTCTGATTGTAGGGGATGTTCCAGACCTTTCAGTTGTGCTTGATAGTTCGACCATCTATACTGCAGGAAAAGTGGGTGAGATAGGGATTAAGTTTACTAACAAAGGAGTAACAGATCTTAAATTTCTTAATATTAAGTTAAAAGAGACCGACGCATTTAGGCTCATCACTGTCGGTGAGATATATGTGGGCAATATTGATTCAGATGATTATGAGACAGCAGAGTTTAAGATGTTTGTAAGTCCAACAAAGAAGAAAGAAATTACGTTGCCATTGTCTATTGAATATAAAGATGCTAATAATAATGACTTTAAGGAAGACATTAATTTGAAGCTGAAGGTTTATTCTTCTTCAGAGGCCAAGAAGTTTGGACTAATTAAAGGGAGTAACTTTACAGGTATATTCATTGTCCTTTTGATTGTTGGTGGAGGACTATGGTTTTATAGAAGATGGAGAAAAAGAAGACATAAGAAATGATTAAAGACTATTTTATAGTTTCCTTTAATAATCTGAGATCTAGAAGGTTAAGAAGCTGGCTGACTATGCTAGGGATTTTTATTGGCATAGCAGCAGTTGTTTCTTTGATTGGGCTTGGTCAGGGACTAAGAGTTGCAATAATGTCACAGTTTGGTTTCTTGGGTACTGATACTTTGAGTGTTCAAGCTTCTGGTGGGTTTGCAGGACCCCCAGGCTCATCTGTTGTTGATCCACTGTCTGATGACCTAGCTGATAAAATTTCTAGGATAAATGGTGTAGAGGTTGCTTTTAATAGGTATATCACGTCTGGGACCTTAGAATTTAATGATCGGCAAGGGATTGGCTTGGCTGGATCTTATCCCGATGGGGATAATAGGAAGGTCTTTGAGAAGATACTTAATTTAAAGAGTGAACAGGGGAGGTTGTTGAAGGACGGTGATGGAAAAAAAGCAGTGTTAGGAAATAGCTTTACGGAAGAGGGCAATTTTGGAAGAGGGATTAAGACAGGAGATAGGATTTTATTAAATGATGTGGAGTTTAATGTTGTTGGAATTTTGGAGAAGAAAGGTAGTTTTCTTCTTGACTCTTTCGTTTTGGTTAATGAAGATGTGATGATTGATAATCTGGATGTTGATAGGGAAGAAGTAAATGTTATTGCGATTAAAGTTAAGGACCCTAAACTGATACCTCAGATCAAGGAAAATATTGAGAAGCTTTTAAGGAAAGAAAGAGGTGTTGATAAGGGAGAAGAAAACTTTGTAGTGCAGAGTCCTCAGGCTATCCTTGAACAATTAGATTCTACTTTGTTTGCAGTACAGTTATTTATTTACATTATTGCAGGAGTTTCTTTGGCAGTTGGGGGAATTGGAATAATGAATACTATGTTTACTTCAGTTCTCGAAAGGAGGAAAGAAATTGGAATAATGAAATCAATAGGGGCAAGAAACTCGGCAATATTTCAATTATTTTTTATGGAGTCTGGCTTGCTTGGGGCGGTTGGTGGAGTGATTGGAATAATTCTTGGTATGACTATGGCTCATGGGGCAGCTTTTTTAGGACAGATTGCTTTGGGTTCTGATCTGATTAGGGCAGAAATAAGCATATTCTTAATTTTGGGAGCACTTATGTTTTCATTTATATTGGGAACTTTTTTCGGAGTATTACCAGCTTATCAGGCATCAAAATTACAACCAGTTGAATCATTACGGAGTGTAACATGAATATAGATGAGATAAAATATTCACTGCAAAATGTTTGGAATAGGAAGCTTCGGAGTTCGCTTACTATCCTTTCTATACTGATTGGTATTGCATCTATATTTGCACTGGTTAGTTTTGGAGAGGGGATTAGGGAATATGTTAACACTATTGCTGATGAGGCTGGGAGGGATAAGTTGTTTATTCAGGCAAAAGGAATTGGGGCCCCAGGTACTGATGCAAATTTTTTCATTACTGATGAAGACGTTAGTTTTGTAACCAAAGTAAAAGGGGTCGAGGAGATAGTGCCCATGTATCTTAGGATGGGAGAGATAAAATTTGATGATGTTAGAAGATATAATTATCTGGCCGGTTATGATCCTACAAACCAGGAGTTTGTTGAGGAAGTATTTACTGCTGGAGTTGGTAGGGGCAGAGCTTTGAAAAAGGGTGAGTTGAATAAGGCAATGTTAGGTCATAATTATCAGTTAGCTGATAAGATATTTAGTAAGCCCATAAAACTCGGTGATAAGGTTGAGTTGAATGGGGATTCTTTTGAGGTTGTTGGATTCTATGAAGAGATTGGCAATCCTGGTGATGATGCAAATATCTATATTACTGAAGATGCTATGGAGATTTTGTATGATGATATTGATGGTAAATGGGGTTATGTTATGCTTAGTGCTGCTAAAGGTGTGAATCCAGGAGACCTTGCTGAGAAGATAGAAGAAAAACTTAGGAAATTTAAAGATCAGGATGAAGGTAAAGAGGATTTTTTTGTACAGACTTTTGAGGACGCCTTAGAAACTTTTAGTACGATTTTAGTTGTATTAAACGGAGTTTTGATTTTAATTGCTTTGATATCTTTGGTTGTTGCTTCTGTCAACATTATGAATGCAATGTATACTGCAGTTCTGGAAAGGACTAATGAGATTGGGCTCATGAAGGCTGTTGGTGCTAGGAATGAAAAGATACTTGCTATATTTGTTTTTGAGTCCGGATTTTTGGGGTTGGTTGGTGGTGGACTTGGAGTGGCGGTTGGTTGGATGATATCCAGTGCTGGTGGAGCTGCTGCAGCTGCAGGAGGATTTTCATCTTTACAACCAACATTTCCTTTGTGGTTGATAATTGGTAGTCTGTTGTTCTCATTTTTAATTGGAGCAGGTTCTGGATTCTTGCCTGCCTGGAGAGCTTCTAGGTTGAGGCCGGTCGAAGCTTTAAGGTATGAGTGAAATGAATACCTTAAAGTCAAGGAATAAAATGACAGACATTGCGTTATGAATAATTAAGAATTCATCTTTTTCAAATATTTTTTCAATGATGGATTAGTTGTTTTTATATTTACTTTGCCAGAGAGTTTGCTGATTAGTTCTTTATTTGCTTTTTTACATTCTTCTTCAATTGTTTTTGCATAGTCTGAGTTGAAGAGTCTAATTGAAGGGAATTTTGTTATTGCATTAGCTCCAGCTTTGATTAATTTATTTATCTCTGTTAGATGCGAGAGCCATGAACCAGCTATAATTTCTAATTGAGGGAATTCCTCCCTTATTTCCTTGATCCACTTTGTGTAATAAACAGTAGATGGACCTTCAGACTTTTCAAAAATGGTATTCTTTTGAGGTTTTAATCTGTAGATTGTTAATCTGTCTACACTATACTTTTTTATGAATTTGTTTAGCAAAGGAATATCTTTTTCTGTTTCTCCCAACCCGAGAACAAGAGTTATTGCTTTTTTTAAATTTAATTTATCACAGAGTTGAAACATCTCTTCAATTTCTTTTAATGGTTTAGAAGGACAGAGTTTATCCCTAAGTTTGGGAGTTATACATTCTACCGTCCCGCAGACTCCTTCAATGTATGGTTTGAAAAGTTTAAGCTGTTTTTCTGTTAGTATCCCCAAGTTTAACCATTGTTTCTGTTTTGTTATTTTGGATATTGTTTTGATTATATCTAAGAGCTCATCATCTGTGTAAGTATCACATCCTCCACTAATAAATTCAACTTTCCAGTTACAAGCTTTGCATATTTCTGCTTCTGCAAAGATTGAATCTTTTGATCGTCTATCTTTTAGAGGGTCTTGTTCTACATCAGGCTTTGAGGACAAGTAGCAGAAAGCACAATCCCTTTTACTGCAATACCAACTGATGAATATCGCTCTTTCGAAATATATTGGTTTCATGTTTAAAATGAGAAGTTTTGATGTTTATATAGGTTTTTGAATTTGGAATGGTAAGATTTATATATTATTGTTTTCTAAAGTTAATTAAGATGAGAGCTAGTCTTGGAAATCTAAGGAAGTTTACTGATAGATATGAAATGTATAAAGAGCTTGTTACTAAAACTAATGAAGAAATAGCTGGGTTTGATGTAGAAATCTCAGGGGCGAGGCTTGATAAGAAACATCGTGACAAATTTAGGGGGAAAAAGGCACGGGCGGAATATCGTTTAGGGAAATACACAAAGAAACGAGATGATTCAAAAGAAGTTAGGGATGCAATCAAGGCAGAGTTAAGGGCCAAACAGCAAAGTTAAAATCCTATCGTTGTTAGAACTCTATTCTTAATGGCAATATTTTTATAAAAGTTAATGTTCTATAAGTTTTAAAACTTTTTGGAGGGGTAAAATGACGCAATACAAACGAATGGCAGCAATGTCTAATGTTATTGAGGTGGGTAGGAGTGTAGTTAGAGAAGCTTATGATGTGGTTGGAGATGTTGTTCTTCCGAAGTATGATAGGGCAATGGGAGCTGTTAATGGATTAGAAGATTCTGTTCGAAGAATTGCAGGAGATATGGGAACCACTTTCTCTGCTGTGTTAGGATTAAATACTGGAGATGGGTTAGTTTATGATACTCCAAGTGGAAGTTTACCCAGTCCTAGTTATGGTGCTGAAGATGCTATGACTTCCCCAGTTTATAAGGGGAGGGGTCTTGGTGGTCGTGGTGATTTCTATAGGCAAGCAGGTGGTAGCGGTAGGGAGACTAGAGTAAGTGAGAGGGGGCCTAGGCGTATGACTAGAAGAAGACGAAGGGCTATTGAAGCTAGAACTAGGGCACATCAAAGGGATAAACCTGATGTTGTAGGAAGTAATGGTGGACCTGATGAATCTTCAGAAAATTAAATTACGTTAACTCTATTTTTTATTTTAATGCCTTTCTTTGATCTATTATTTTTTAATAAAAAGCCCCCGGGGAGAGTTGCACTCCCGACCTTCGCTTTACGAGAGCGATGCAATAGCTACTATGCTACGGAGGCAGAATCATTTAATATTCTTTAGAATCTCTTCTTTTGACTTAAGCTTTTGCTGACATTCAGAACAGACATTATGTTTTTTTCCTTTTTCGTCTTTTATCACTGTGCCTATAATCTTCTTCATAAATGTTTCTTCTAGTTTTTTACTGCATATTTCGCACTTCATATCAGTATAGAGTTTAGTTGTATTTAAAAAGATTTTTAAATTGAGTTAGCTTAGTGATAATTATGGGAATTTTTGATATGTTCAGCAAAAAAACTGTATTAAGAACTGAGAAAGGCAAACCATTCAAGGCATTTGATGTAGTCGAAACCGTAAAAGGGGACTTTGATACGTTCCATTCTAAATTATTGAAATATTCTTTGATTATGCTGATAAATGGAAAGAGGGGTTCTGGAAAGACTGCTCTAGGTATGAGATTACTTGAATTGTTTAGAAAAAAAACAAAAAGAAAATCCTATATTTTAGGTTATGATTCAACTAAATTACCGGGATGGATAAAAAAGTCTGAGGCAATTGAAGATGTGCCTAACAATGCCATTGTTTTAGTTGATGAAGGAGGATTAAGTTTTTCTTCAAGAGATTCAATGAAGGAAGCTAATAAGATGCTAGGTAAGATAATGGCAGTTGCTAGACATAAGA
Organism: uncultured Methanosarcinales archaeon; assembly: GCA_964566535.1. Lineage (GTDB taxonomy): Archaea > Nanobdellota > Nanobdellia > Woesearchaeales > CAZOXR01 > CAZMIO01. The sequence continues at coordinate 98,897 of CAZMIO010000004.1, forward strand.
ATTTGACTTTGATATTGATAACTCAAAATTCTGCTATGATTGATCTAAATGTTTTAAGGTTAGCTGATACTTTACTTCTAAAAGAACCTTCTTTGCTGCAATCTAAGTTTGAGAGGAAAGCAATTAAAGAGATGTACGATAAAGTTGCACCTCATTTTGAGAAAGCACCAGATAAACAAAAGAAGTTCTATGTTTGGGATGATGAGTTTGAAGGTATGTTGTCTTATGAACTATCTGATTTCTGGTCTGATAAGATCAGTAAGTCTTTTAAGAACTTCAAATAGCTTGCTGAAAGTTAGTATACATCACCACCCATTCTAATATCCATCATAATCAAATTAACTTTATTTTATCTTTTATTCATTACATCACAACAAAATATAAATAGAATCCCTTTTTATTCCTAATTATGGATGTAAAAGAGACCATAAACCAATTAATGCAGGAAAAAGGTCCTGTTTTACCTATTCAAGTCGCAAAAGCAATTGAATCTAATACCTTAATGGCATCAGCCCATCTTTCTGAACTCTCTGCAAGGAAAAAAGTAA
>CAZMIO010000005.1:0-75910 GCA_964566535.1 uncultured Methanosarcinales archaeon
AGAACGAGAAGTGTTACAAAGAATAGGTGGCATGGATGGTATTGTTCAACCAGTAGACTATTTTGAGGTTTGGTTCTCTTTAGTTAAGTTGTTAGGTATCGGGGTTGATAAGTTACTTGGAGGACAATATGAATGTTTCAGAGAATTTAAATTCCCAGTAATTGTAAATGACTACATTGAAGGTCATACACTTGCTCATGGGGAATATGTTAGAGGAGAAGATAATGAAAGGGTATTGATTGAAGCTGTTCATGGGATCCATAACGAAATGATGGCTGGATTAGATCTTAGGCGTCCAAATATTGTTATTGCAGATAGTGGAAAACCTCATTTAGTTGATCTTGGTTGGGTATCTGTATTTGATCAATGGAGTGAAGATTATTACCTTAAGAGAGATAAGGATCTTAGAGTTTTAGAAGAGTTATTAGAAAGTCAAGTCAATATTGAAAGTTAGAATAACTTCTTGTCGTACTATTTATTCAAAATAAAAACAAAATTTTTAATATTGTACCACTTTAATGGTTAAATGAAGGTTAGGTTGTTGTTAACTGTATTAATTTTTATTGTTGGCTGTTCAATTACAGGGAATGTGGGGGAGGTTCCTTCTGAAGTAACTCAAGGTTATGGGGTTTATTTCTGTCCCAGGGATGATTGTGCTGGGAGTTTGGTTAAGTTTTTGGGTGCTGCTAAGGAGTCCATACATTGTGCACTTTTTGATATTGGGTTGGAAGAGGTTAAGGATGTGCTTGCTAGGAAAAGTAAGGAGGTAGAGGTTAAGGTTGTTATGGATAATAACTATAAAGAGAAGTTTAAAGGGAAGAATGTTAGGTACGATGATGATAGTCAGTTGAGTCACAATAAGTTTTGTGTTGTTGATGGGAACAGAGTTAGTACTGGTTCTTTTAATCCTACTGAAAGGGGAGCCCATAAGAACAATAACAATTTTATTGTGTTTTTTTCTGAGACTTTAGCTGAGAATTATGATGATGAGTTTTTTGAGTTGTGGAATGGGGAGTTTGGAGGTGGTGGAGGTGTTAGGAATCCGGTTGTTGAGTTGAACGGTCACAGAATTGAGAATTATTTTTGTCCCGAGGATCAATGCAAGGAGAGGGTGATTAAGGTTTTGATGGAAGCTGAAGAGAGTATTTACTTTATGACGTTTAGTTTTACTAATGAGGAGATTGCGGATGCTTTGTTGTTTAGTGATGCTGAAGTTAAAGGTGTTTTTGAGACTACTCAGGCTGGTTCTAAGTATTCACAGTATCATAGGCTTAATGATTTTGGGATGAATGTTAAGAAAGATTCAAATCCATACAATATGCATCATAAAACATTTATTGTTGATGGAGAGATTGTTATTACTGGCTCTTACAATCCAACTGGGGCTGGTTCAGATAAGAATGATGAAAATGTTGTTGTGATTTATGACAAAAAATTAGCTGGGAAGTATCTTGAGGAGTTTTGGAAGGTTTGGGGAGAGGGATAAATTTTATAAATGATTTAACTTTCTAAGTTTTTTATGAAATACGACGTATTCGGAATAGGATCTGCGATTATGGATTTCTTGATAGAGGTTGAGCATGAACAATTGATTGAGTTTGACTTGAAGAAAGGTAACTTTCACTTGATTGATGAAGACAAGTCTAAAGAGTTAATGGGAAAGCTTGAGAAGTATGAAGTAAAGCTTGCTCCTGGTGGGAGTTCTGCCAATACTTTGTTTGGAGTTTCTTTGTTGGGAGGAGATGTTGTTTTCTGCGGAAAGGTAGGAGATGATGGTCATGGTGGCATTTATGAGGAGAAGATGGCTTCGGGAGGAGTTAAGCCTAAGCTTGCTAAATCTGATAAGATAACTGGTCATGCAATTACATTTATTACACCTGATAGTGAGAGGACTTTTGCTGTTCATCTTGGAGCTGCAATGCATCTTGCTAAAGAGGATGTGTTTTTTGATGATTTGAAGGAGAGTAAGATTTTACATATTGAGGGTTATCAGTTAGAGGAAGAAGGACTTAAATTGGTTTCATTGCATGCGATGGATTTTGCTAAAGGTAATGGGACTAAGATTAGTATAGATTTGGGAGATCCTGGAATTGTTTCTAGGAATAAAGAAGATATTAGGCATATGGTCCGGAAGTATGCTGACATTGTTTTTGCTAATGAGGAGGAGGCAAAAGCGCTTACAGGGATGGACCCAGAGGATGCTTTGAATGAGATTGCTGGAATGACTGAGATTGCTATTGTTAAGGTTGGTAAGGATGGTTCTTATATCAAGAAAGGTGAAGATATGGTTGAGATTCCTTGTTATGATGCAAAAGCAGTTGATACAACTGGTGCTGGTGATATGTATGCTGCTGGTGTTTTGTTTGGGATATCAAAAGGGCATAATTTAAAAGCAGCAGGACATATTGGTAGTTATTATGCTTCAAAGGTTGTTGAGAGGATTGGAGCTAGGTTAGATAAGATTGATGCTAAGGAAGTTGAAGAATTGATTGCCAAGGTAAAATGAGCATTAAAGATAATGTTTTGAAGCTTAGGAAGGATGTTTCTGGAGATGTTTTGATAATTGCTGCTACTAAAACTAGGACTGTTCCTGAGATTGAGGAAGCTGTTTCTGCTGGTGTGAAGATTATTGGGGAGAATTATGTTCAGGAAGCTGAGAAGAAGTTATTGAAGCTTAAAGGAAAGGTTAAGTTGCATTGCATTGGTCATTTGCAGACAAATAAGGTTAAGAAAGCTGTTGAGATTTTTGATATGATACAGACAGTTGATTCTTTGAAGATAGCTAAGGAGATAAATAATAAATGTAGGGGTCTTGAGAAGGTAATGCCGGTTTTGGTTGAGGTTAACAGTGGTGAGGAAGGTAATAAGGCTGGTTGTATGCCTGATAAAGTTGAGGAGTTGGTTAGAGGTGTAGCTCGGTTGAATAACGTTAAGGTTAAAGGGTTAATGACTATGGCTCCTTATTTTGATGATGCTGAGAAAGACAGACCATATTTTAAGAAGACTAAGGAATTGTTTGATAAGCTTAAGGAGTTGAAGGTAGAGAATATTAGTATGGATATTCTTTCTATGGGTATGAGTGGGAGTTATAAGGTTGCTATTGAAGAAGGGGCTACTATGGTTAGGCTTGGTAGTGGTATTTTTGGAGAACGTGTTTAGGTAAATTATTTCTTTGACATATGTTTGAGTCTATTGAAGAGTTCATTCTTCTTATCTTTGGTTTTTTGTTGTAGTTGTGAAAGTGCGTCTGGCTTTGGTTGTTTAATTGTAGTGTGTTGATGTTTTAGTTTGGTACGTTTAATTGTTTGATGGTGTATTGGTGGCTTTTTAGCAAAAACTGGGTGAGAGGTAGTCTGTAAGTTTGGATGATTAGGAGTGTAATGTCCAGGAGGGGTTAGGTTATGGGGGTGGAATCTGTGCAAGGTTGTTTGCTGGACTCCAGGATAGGGATGGTGTGTAGCTGGAGTTTGGATAGGTTGTTGTTGGACTGGTTGTTGAGGGGGCTTCTTGTGCATTGGAAAGTGGAATAGATCCTTGAGGGAATGATGGACTTTTGGTTTTTGTGGTGATTGGAGTGGTTGTTGGAATGTTGGTTGTTGTGGGAAACTATTTAACGTGGCTTGAGAATTCATACCTGCCCCGTATTTTTGCTGAAGAAGTTTCTTGTAATACCTTTCTTTGTTCTTTTTAACAATATCTTTGGATATCATTATCCCCCCAAGGATTATTGGGATGATTAGTACTAAATAAATGAATGTCTGGAGAATGTTTGGTTTTTTTGAAGAGAGGAGAACGATTTCCCCATTTTCATCAATAGTTCCCTCGATAAATTCTTCTTGAGTTCCCCTTAGATAAGAATATTCAAATGTATAACCGTTACCTGATCTTAAAAAAAGTTTTTCGTTGAAGGTGAAGTCTTTTGAGAATAAATCTTCTTGTTGTGAAATAAACTCTTCATATTTATTCACTAGGGACTCGATTTGTGATTTTTCAATATCTACGCATGCATCTTCTTGGCATTCAAATCCTGTTTCGCAACTGCAGTCAGAACAGCAACTGTCTGAGGTTTCGTCTCCATTACAGACTCCATCACCGCATTCAACCGTTTCTGAACAATCACTGTCCAAAGAATAGCTGCATCCTTCTGGGCAACAGGAGTCATCTGATAAACATGCGTCAATACCTGAATATGAACAGAAATCATCAACACATTCATCTATTGAACAATCGTCAAAATCATCACAATCGTCATCTGTCACGCATGGTTCATCTGAGAGGCCGCCTGAGCAGTCAGTGTCCGTACCCTCATCACATGAACCAGGGCAGCACATATCATCATCTATACAGGAGGTTACTGCTAGGTTTGTACAGGCAGTAGTATTCCCCAAGAGAAGGTCAATTGTGCAAGGATCACTATCATCACATTGAGCATTTGCTGTATAGCCAATTGGTAGGCAGTCACCATCGTTTGTTAAATCACAAGTAGCTGGACAACAGCCATCCCCTGATCTGCAATACCCTACCCGGTCATAAGTACATTCTGTTAATTGACATTCATCAAGTGTGCACGCGTCTGCATCGTCACAATCGGTGTTGGCCCCACAAAGCTCCACAATTGGACAGGCTAAAAACTCATCGACTAAGTAAAGAAAACTTCCATTCTCATTATATCTTAGATCAAATTCAAGATCATGACCGTCAACTTCTGTTTCAAGTGTTATCAAATCTCCCAATACATTAGTTGTATCTGGATCATAATTTAAAATATAGAGTTCGTCTCCTTTTTTTATAGTTATATTGTTGTTTTCCTGGTCTTCTTCTAAGAATTCATAATTTTTCTTACAAAGGCTTACTCCAAGATCAAATGTCTCATCAACGTATTTGAAGGTTCCATTGAAACAATCTTCTGGGCAGAGCACCTGTTCGTTCTCTAGATTAGTTACAAGGTTTGTTAGATTAATTTCAAGTCCTTTTAATGATGTGTTTTCTCCTAATTCCAAAGTTATTTGTGAATCATTTATTATTGGAGAAGAATTTACTAAAAACTTTACTTCTAAATCTTCCCTATCAACTGATATGATTTTTATAAAAAAGTCAGTACTATCTAATGTGAGATTGAATTCTTGGCTGGTGATGACTGCAGTTTCAGTGTCGCTGCCTGAGTACTCCCATGATAAGGTAATATTATCATGGCCTAAGTAACAGTCATTGTCATTACAGCTTGCTGCGCTAATTGACTGTAATGAGAGTATAAAAAATAAAAAAACCAGGATATTAATAGAACTAATCCTACTAAAACATTGGGGGTGTTTTGCATATCCTGGCTTAAAAAATGTGAGCATTGTTAAAATTCCTCCTTTATAGTTGCGGTTGCAACCATTGTCATTGTCGTAATGACGTTTTCTTCTTTTCTGAACTTTAAAACGAAATCATTGAACTCCTCGACATCTTTGAATTTTAGCTTTAGCATGATATCATATTCCCCAGTTATTCCGAAAACTTCTTTTACGTGTTTATTATCTAAGAGTTGTTGATTGAATACTTTGGAGGGTTTTGTTTTTATTAGCATGACTACTATGAAATTCTCTTCGACTGCTTTGTTGTTTAGTTTTAGTGTGAATTTTTCGATGATATTTTCTTTTTTTAACTTGACAATCCTGTCGTGAACGGTAGATGGCCTGATCTTTGTTTGTTTTGCTATGTCCCTTATGGATAATCTTGAATTGTCTTTTAAGGTTGCAATTATTGATTTATCTCTGTTATCTAGTTGCATTGTTAGTAGGACTGTCTATGAAGTATATAAATATTCCGATATTTGTCCGGTTTTTTGTTTATTTTCTGGACAAATTAATGGTATATATAGAAAAAATATATAAATCTCTTGGAATTAGCTAGTGTTGGTGATAATTATGGATAAAGGAGACAATTATGAAGTTAAAGATATAAAATTAGCAGAACAAGGAAGGAAGAACTTAGAATGGGCTGAATCTCAGATGGGTGCTTTGATGAAAGTTAAAGAACGGTTTGAGAATGAGAAGCCTTTGGAAGGCGTTAAAATTGGTGTTGCGCTACATCCAACTAAGGAGACAGGAGTTCTAGTTAGAGTATTGAAGGCTGGTGGAGCTGATGTTGCTATATGTGCATGTAATCCATTGTCTACACAAGACGATGTTGCTGCAGCACTTGCTGAGGAAGGGATTAAGATATGGGCTTACAAAGGAGAGACTAAAGAGGATTATTACAGATACTTAACTAATGTTATTGAGTTTAAGCCACAATATACACTTGATGATGGATGCGACCTAGTAAGCGAGATACACAGCAAATATCCTGATCAAATTGAAGGTATTATTGCTGGTGCTGAAGAAACTACAACCGGAATTATTAGACTTAAAGCAATGGAGAAGGATAATGCGCTTAAGTATCCTGTTCTTGCTGTTAATGACCTTAAGACGAAACATCTGTTTGATAATTTCTTAGGGACTGGTCAAAGTACTTTTGATGGGATACTTCGGGCTTCTTCAATTTTGATTGCAGGAAAGACCGTTGTTGTTGCAGGGTATGGCCCATGTGGTAAGGGGATTGCAGAGCGTGCTAAAGGGCAAGGAGCAAATGTGATTGTTACAGAAGTTGATCCGATTAGAGCACTTCAAGCGAGACATGATGGATGTAGAGTGATGCCAATGTCAGAGGCTTTAAGTGAAGGAGATTTATATGTGACAGTAACTGGAAATAAGCATGTCATAAGAAAGGAACATTATGAAAATATGAAGGAAGGAGCAATTCTTTCAAATTCAGGACACTTTGATATTGAGATTGATGTTGCAGGACTTAAAGAGCTGAGTGAGAGTGTGAAACAAATCAGACCTCATTTTGAGAGATATACTCTCCCTAGTGGGAAGAATATTTATTTGTGTGGAGAAGGCAGGCTTATTAACCTTGTTGCTGCAGAAGGGCATCCAAGTGTTGTTATGGCGCAATCGTTTTGTGGGCAAGCACTTGCTGCCGAGTATGCTATAAAAAATAAGGGGAAGTTAGGTATTAAAGTTGTTGATCTGCCAGAAGAGATTGATAATAAAATAGCTGAGCTGCAGCTTGAGACATTAGGTATTAAATTTGATGAATTGACTGAGGAGCAGAAGAAGTACATGGATTCTTGGCAAGAAGGTACTTAATTTTTATTTTTTTATTTTGTTCTAGAATATACAAATTGAATCTGGGCTTATGTCTAGGCCTTTATCAGTTATCTGCATAGAAACGGTTTTTTCTGGGATTCTTGTTGATCTCATCTTTAGGACTTCTATTGCTCTGCACCGAATCCCTTTTTTTTTGATATGGTAGAGTATGATTATTCCGTCTGCTTCGAATTCTAGCGAGGATGAGAGAATGCCTGAGAAATGTGTTATATCCACAGGTTCAGGGTTGTTTTGTGATCCAAACCAAGTTAGTGCAAGTGCATCAGCTAATACCATCACTATGAGGGTGAAGAACATATTGACTGACAGCATTTGGGTTGATTCAATAGCTTTAGATGCCCCAGCATGTACATTTTCTACTGCTGACACGGAAATAGCTGCTGATGGAACCACAGACATTGCATTAACCTGTGCAGGAGGTCTAACATCTGGTGATAAGATTAAAGGAAAGTTAACAATCACGTATGATGTTGGAGCAACAGCAGGAGCTGGATTGTCTAAAGGTACAACAGGTCAGTTAGTGACAGTCGTACCCTAAATAAATTTTTTATTTTTTCTTTTATTTTTTTGAAGGTAGTTAAATGAAAAAGAGAGCTCAGGCCGCTATGGAATTTCTCATGACTTATGGTTGGGCTATTTTGGTTGTGTTGATTGCAATTGGGTCTTTGGCTTATTTTGGAACTTTGAGTCCGGATAATTTATTGCCGGAGAAATGTTTGATTTCTACTGGTTCTGGGTTGTTTTGTGATCCTAATCAAGTTAGTACAAGTGCAACTACTAATTCTGTTGTTATGAGGGTGAAGAATATTTTGAATGATGATATAAGTGTTACTGGCATGACATTGGATGACCCTAGCTGTTCTTATTCTGGTGCAGGTGTTGTTTCTGCTGATTCCACTACTGATTTTACACTTTCTTGTGCTAGTGGTTTGAATTCAGGGGATAGGATTAGGGCAAGTATTGCTGTTTCTTATTCTGTTGGTGGTTCTGGGTTGCCTAAAAGTACATCTGGTAGTTTGACTACTGTTGTTCCTTGAAGGTAATTTTCCGATATCTTTTTAAATGTGGTTTGTATTCTATTCATTATGGCAAGAGACCAAATAAGCATGCCGTCAGGAATGGGCGGATTAATGCGATACTTTGATGAGTATAAGAGCAAAATAGAGTTTAAACCAGGACATATTATTTTTCTTTGTATAATGGTTGTTGTTATTATGATACTTCTTTATACTTATGGAGCAGCTCTTTTGGGTATTAGGTGAGCATAGATGATACCAGGAATGAATCCAAGGAAAATGGCTCAGGCCATGAAGAAGATGGGTATTCAACAAGTAGAGATAGATGCTCAGGAAGTTATTATTAAGTGTGCTGATAAGGAGATTGTGATTAATAGTCCACAGGTTTCTAAAGTTAATATGATGGGGCAGGAAACTTACCAGGTTGTTGGTCAGGCTGAGGAGCGGGCATTACTTAGTGATCCTGATATTAACGAAGAAGATGTTAAGACAGTTGTTGAACAGACAGGTAAAAGTGAAGATGATGCTCGGGCTGCAATTGAAGAGGCAAAAGGAGACCTTGCTGAAGCTATTATGAAGTTGAAGGGATTAGATTCTGAGTAAATTATTTAAGTTCTTTTTCTAAAAGGACATCCAAATAAAACAAAAATATTTATACCAGCGGCAACTAATATATTGGAAAGAGGATAAATAAAGTTTACTTTTATCATTGTACTATATAAAAATGGAATATCTTGATGAGGCGAGGGAAGAGATTAAGAGGGTGGACCACTTAGTTTACGTAAGTCTTAAATACACTAGAACCGTAGATGTGATTAAGAGTGTTGTTGAGAGGATAATTAACTCATTTAACTTTGTGATTTTAGAATTACTTGAGTTTGCTAAAAGCAAGAAGAAGATTAAGGATTATCCAGTTGCTCCAGGGTTGAGATGCGACACGTTAAATAATGTTTTTTCAGATAATGATGAATTGAAGGAGTATCTTGCATTTTATCAATTACTAAGGAGGATAAGTAGAGCTGATTACACCAAAAGAGAAGAGTACAGAAGACACGTTACAATGATTACTAATTTAGATGACGGAGAAGTATTAGAAGTGCATATTGATTTACTTCAGGAATATTATACTAAGACTAAGGCTTTTGTTGAGTTTGCTAAGAATTTAGTTGAAAATGACTAAGTTTATTGCTGTTGCTGGAAAAGGAGGTGTTGGAAAGACCGTCACTGCTATAAATCTAGCTTCTGCGATGCATGATAATGGAAAGAATGTTATTCTTCTTGATGCTAATGTTGGAAGTCCCCATGTCGCTTTGCATCTAGGTTTTCCTGATGTTCGGGTTTCTTTGCATGAGGTTCTTGAGGGAAAGGGGGGAGTTTCTGAAGCTGTTTATGTGCACCCTTCTGGTCTGAAGGTTATTCCTTCAAATGTTTCTAGGAGTCAGATTTATTCTAAGCAGAAAGATATTAGTTCGGTTGCTTTAGAGTTGATTGGGAAGGCGCAGGTTGTTGTGATGGATCTTCCTGGTGCGATTACTGATGATGTGCTTCCTGCATTAGGCTCTGCTGATGAGACTATTGTTGTTGCTAATCCTGAAATTAGTTCTATAAGTGATGCTTTTAAGATAATGGATACTGCTGAGGGTCTTGGTAGTTTTGCTTTGGGCGTTGTGTTGAATAGGGCTAGAAGGAATGAGAAGATTGAAGAACTTGGTAAGAGGCAGATTGGAACGATTCCTGAAGATGCTAATATTGCGAAGGCGATTTCTTTAGGTCATCCTGTTGTGCACAGTTTTCCTCTGTCTCCTGCTTCATTTGAATTTAAAAAATTAAGTGAGCGGTTGGGATAAAATGAGTGAAAGCAGATGGACTAAGGAGCACATTGACAAAACGTACGAGATAATTCAGAGGGCTAAGGCTAATAAGCCTGCACATATCAAATTTTTAGATAAGGCTGTTTACTGGGTGATATTGTTTTTTGCTATTGTTGGTAATTTTGTTATTTCTATTCCTCTGATATTGTTTTTGTTTGTTCTTTCTCCTTGGCAGATCTATTTGGTAATTGTACTGTTGGCTGGAGGTTTTGGTTTTTTGATTGAGATTTTGATTCGAGATATTGAGCATTTGGAGATGAGACATCATGTTGGTTTTGGGTTAGTGATTCCGATTATTGCTGTTGTTAATGTTTTTTTTATTACTAATGTTGTGAATCAATTGAAGGTTGTTGGTAAGTTTAATCCTCTTGTTGTTGGGTTGGTTTATGCTATTGCTTTTATTCTGCCTTATGTTTATTATAAGTTTTATAAGAAGTGAATTTTCAAAACATTTATATCTTATTAATAATTCTTAAACTCCTATGGTGGCCATAGTTCAGTGGTAGAATACAGGACTGTGGATGTTTAGCAGCAATCCTGTGATGCGAGTTCGATTCTCGCTGGCTACCCTTTTTTTAAGAATATTTATATACTGTTTTAGACTAAATTTTCTAATATGGGATTGACAGAAATAGTTGATGGTTTAAGGGATTTTGGGGAAAGGAATGCTAATAGATTAAGGAGGTTTGCTTATTCTTCGCTAGCTTTTGGTATAGCTGCAACTGGTGCTGGGTTTGCGACAAATGCTAGGGCTCAGGGACCCAACATGTTTGTTGATGATAGCAATGTATCTGGGATAGAAGATGGAAGCCGAGCACATCCTTTTGATACTATGCAAGAAGGGGTTGATGCAGTTGCTGATGGAGGGACTGTAAATGTAGCATCTGGTAGATATGATGAACGGATTAGTGTCACAAAAAGTCTTAGTTTAATTGGAGAGGATCCTGAAACTACTGTTGTGTATGGTGTACAGGGAGAATCATTTATTCTTGCATTGTTAGGTGGAGAGCATAATGTAAGGGGATTTACTTTTAGATCGTCTGGTTCCCATACAGGGATTTATAGTCAGATGAGTGGGAGTATAGAAAATTGTTTGTTTGTTGGTAATAGGGATGGGGTGTCTGTAGGAAGTGGGGGGAATGTTGATGTAACAAATAATACATTTTACAGAAATTTAACTGGAATAGATGTTATCGGAAACCCTAGCTCACAGGCAGAAGCAAGAATCAGGAATAATATTTTAGTTGGAAGTGATGTTGCTGGATTGAGGGGTTCTTTTTCATCTATTTTATTTGCACATAATTGTTTATCTGGGAATAGTCAAGATTTTTTTGATTATACTCTTTCTCCAGATGATGTTGGAAATGTTTTTGCCGATCCGTTGTTTGTGAGTGATACTGACTTTCATTTACAACTGAGTTCTCCTGCTATTGGTTCTGGAGATGTTAATGGTGTAAGTGTTGATATGGGGGTTTATGGTGGAACTAATGCTCCAGGTGTAAGAATATTTATTGATATGTCAATTGATAACACTTATTCATTGAGAGTCACTGAGAATCGACATAATAATACTGTGGGCGTTAGTATAGAAGCAAACAATCCTGCTAGCACTAATGAAAATCAGTTAATTAGGGAAGCTGGTTTATTGATACCAACAAGAGCTACACTTGATCCTCAAAATGTTGGGATGTACTATCTCGACGAAGGTAGTTGGTATATGTTGGGAGAAAGAGTAGATGATGGCCCACTTTTACCTTTATTTTATGAAGCTTATAAAGTATTCCTACCTCCGGTCGCTGCTGTTGATAGTTTTCTAAATAGGATGAGATCTTTTTTTGAATTTATTGATAGTGGTAGAGAAGATATCGTTAGACCAAGAGATATAAATTTAAATTCGGGCGATTATATTAATCTTTTAGTTCCGTTTGGATCTGCGCCAATAACACGTGGGCTTAGAATAGAACTACCCAACGCAGGTACTCAAGATTTTTTCTTCAAGTTTACTGCAAGCCAATTCCCCGTACTTGATCTTGAAACAAAAATGGAATATGGTATTGAAATAATTGAAGGTCAATCTCCGATTATTACAAAGCAGAGGAGAGGTGTGCTTATTTATCACTCTGTAGATCGAGAAATTTTTGTTGAATACTATCAAGTTGATCCTACGTCCCCTTATACTTTGGGAGAATCAGGAGAGGTTGCATTGGATATTCCAGCATTTTCTCTAGATAGAGCTATGACTGTTGGGTTAGAGAGGTTGGTTGGAAATGAAGTTCCTGATTTGGATGGTGCGTTAAGTCCTGCATTTAGAGTAACTCCGGATGATTTAGACTTTAACCAAGATAATCAGCCAACGTTAAGGATGCGTTATTCAGATGTACTTGCGGCTCCTGGTAGAGCTATGAGATTAAACCAACAAATGGATAGAGATGTAAAAATATTTCATCATGATGGGAGTCAATGGAGTTCTTTAGATACTGTAGTTGATGGAAATTTTGCTTCTGCTGAGATCTCTGGAGGGGGGATGTATGCTGTGGGGGTTGAAAGAGAAGTTGTTATTGACCCAATACCAAGTAATATAATGTTTATTGCACAAGATTCTACTCGTTCAAGTTATGAGCTTTATTCAGTAGACCCATTTAGTCAGAGAATAACACAATTAACTAGAGGTCTTGATATCCGAGATCAAGAATGGTCTCCAGATGGTTCTGGAGTAATTGTTTATTCCGCTGAAAAAAGGCGCGCAATTATTATACCTGACGTGAATAATGGAAATATTTTGGAAATGCCTGATGAAGTAATGGATGATGTTTGGAATTATAGATGGTCTCCAGATGGTTCTAAAATAGCCACATTAAGACCTGATGGTCTTTATTTGATTGACACTGAAGGCATTATAACTGAATTAGTCCGAGGAGGGGTTTGGGACCATTGGTGGAATCCTGATGGTGAAAGTATTATTTATAGTGGGGGTAGTAGAGAACGTTCAACAGAAATAATTAATATTGATGGTAGTGAACGTAGAAGATTTACAGAGGATATAGATGGGTATTTGTATTGGCTAACTTTTTCTCCAGACAGGTCTCAATTAGCTGCTGCTCAAAGTCCATCATATTATGTAATGGACACAGATGGATCAGGAGTTCTAGAATTATACAATCATCCTACACCTAATGCTATGAATCCTTTATTTTGGTTTCAGGATGGAGGAAGTTTATTTTTTTATAGTAGTCGTGAGCGGCCTGCCGGATTCTACTCTGTAGATTCTGATGGAAGAAATCTTCAACCATTACTTGAGGAATATTGGGATTATACAGATTTTGAAGGATTAAGGGTTGAACCTCAGTGGGGTCAAGGAGGAATCCATGGGACACCTTATTCTTCATCTCCTGATGGGACTATGCTCGCTTTCATTGGATTTTCAACTCCTAATATGGGAATACATGTCTATGATATTGAAGAAAGAAGAGTTAGAAGGTTAACTGAAGATTTAAGACCCATATTAGGTGATATTCAATGGTCTCGGCCAATAAATCATCTGATATTAGGTGAAGAGTCCCTGCCATATGATACAAATGGTGATGATAGAGTAGATATTGTTGATTTAGTGACTGTTGCTAGGGCATTTGGAAATTATTCTCCTGAAGCAGATGTTAATGGTGATGGTAGAGTAGATATTGTTGATTTAGTTACAGTAGCTTCACACTTTGGAGAAATTTATGGTAATGCAGCTCCATCAATTGTTCCTAGGAGAATGCTGCCTACAGGCGATACAGTTAATGAGTGGCTTGAAGAAGCTCGTGAGCACCCAGGTGATTTTCCAGAATATCGAAGAGGTGTAGCAGTTCTTGAAAGGTTGGCACAAGTTTCTGCTCCAGAACAAACTAACCTTTTACCTAACTATCCAAACCCATTCAACCCAGAAACTTGGATGCCTTTTGAATTAGCAGAAACAAGTGATGTGACTATTAGAGTTTATGATCCAAGAGGGGATGTTGTTAGGACTTTGAATTTAGGGCAAATGCCTGCTGGGACTTATAGTTCTCCGTTTAGGGCGCCTCGGTGGGATGGGAGGAATGATCTAGGAGAAAATGTTGGTTCTGGACTTTATATTATGGAATTGAATGCAGGAGATCATCATTCTACGAGAAGGATGTTGATGGTTAAGTGAGTGAGATAGTAAGAATATGCTTTTTCGTGCAGTTTAATCATTATTTTGCTATTAAGGCTTTATAATGGATATAGCTGCTCTAGTATATATATTAGGGGAAAGCTTTAAATAGGACTTATTTCTTCCTAGTTACTCTTATCGCCACCAATAATACATGATTTAGATATACAAATTCTAAATTCGACCTAAACAAGTTCATTGGCTAATATGATTAGCTATTCAGATGAATGCTTAATGCACAATTATTAAGCACGATTTAGATTTTGGTAGTGAAACCCAAAAAATTTCTTTAATAATTGCGGCCAATATTCGATCAAGGATATGTGTCAGAGATTTATGTTGAATAGATTTTCTGACCTAAATTAATTCCCGTTGATCCTGCGGGAGGTTGCTGCTATTAGGGTTCGACTAAGCCATGCAAGTCAGGTAGCAATACCGGCATAACGCTCAGTAACACGTCAATAATCTGCCCTTAAGTCTAGGATAACCTTGGGAAACTGAGGCTAAGACTGGATATGGGAAAATATCTGGAATGATATTTCCTTCAAAGGTAACGCTTAAGGATGAGTTGGCGGTTGATTAGGTTGTTGGTGGGGTAAAGGCCCACCAAGCCTACGATCAGTAGGGGCCTCGAGAGAGGGAGCCCCGAGAAGGGCACTGAGATACTGGCCCTAGCCCCACGGGGTGCAGCAGGCGCGAAACCTTTACAATATACGAAAGTGTGATAAGGGAACCCTAAGTGCTTAGCTTATGCTAGGCTTTTGCCAAGAGTAAATATCTTGGCGAATAAGTGGTGGGAAAGACTGGTGCCAGCCGCCGCGGTAACACCAGCGCCACAAGTGGCAACTGTGATTATTGGGCCTAAAGCGTCCGTAGCCGGATCTATAAATCTTTTGTGAAATCGTTGAGCTCAACTTAACGGACTGCAGAAGAGACTGTAGATCTTGGAACCGGGAGGAGTCAGAAGTATTTCTGGGGGAGCGGTAAAATGTTATAATCCCAGAAAGACTACCTGTGGTGAAGACGTCTGACTAGAACGGATTCGACGGTGAGGGACGAAAGCTAGGGGAGCAATCCGGATTAGATACCCGAGTAGTCCTAGCTGTAAACGCTGCGAGCAAGGTGTTACATATTCTTCGAGAATGTGTTGTGTCGAAACGAAGGTGCTAAGCTCGCCGCCTGGGGAGTATGGTCGCAAGACTGAAACTTAAAGGAATTGGCGGGGGAGCACTACAAGGGGTGCGGCGTGCGGTTTAATCTAATTCAACGCAGAGAATCTCACCAGAGGCGACGGCAGGATGAAGGTCAGTCTAAAGGGCTTACCTGACGAGCCGAGAGGTAGTGCATGGCCGCCGTCAGCTCGTGCCGTAAGGTGTCCTGTTAAGTCAGGTAACGAGCGAGACCTGTGCTTACAATTGCTAACAGCAAAATTTTTGGACTGAGCACATTGTAAGGACTGCCATGGAAACGTGGAGGAAGGTGCAGGCAACGGTAGGTCTGTATGCTCCGAATCCTCTGGGCTACACGCGCGCAACAATGGTATGGACAATGGGATACAACTCCGAAAGGAGAAGTTAATCCTCGAAACCATATCTCAGTCCAGATTGAGGTTTGTAATTTAGCCTCATGACGTTGGAATCCCTAGTAATCGGATTTTATCATAGTCCGGTGAATATGTCCCTGCTCCTTGCACACACCGCCCGTCAAACCACCCGAGTAGGGTTTAGATGAGGCTTAATTTTTAATTAAGTCGAATCTAAGCTCAGCGAGGAGGGTTAAGTCGTCACAAGGTAGCCGTAGGGGAACCTGCGGCTGGATCACCTCCTTTTTTATTTTTTTATAATATTTCGTTTCACTACCAAAATCTTTTATAATTATCGGGCCCGTGGCTCAATGGTAGAGCGTCGCCCTTGCATGATTTTTTCAAGTAAGGCGGAGGCTTCGGGTTCAAAACAACCAGTTGCGTAAAGCAATTGTTGTGAACTTCCCGACGGGTCCATTCCTAAATTTCATACTTATCTTTTCATAAAAGATAGCAATTCAATATTTGGAATATTGAATGAAGGGTTGATTTACATTGATGAGACCATGCATAAATTAAGATCCAAACTATTAGGTGGATGGCTTGGCTCAAATAGAGATGAAGGGTGTGACAAGCTACATTATGCCCCGGCTAGATGCACGTAATCTTTGAACCGGGGGTCCCCGAATCTGACTTCAGAATAAATCCGGAAGGATGTTGAACGCAGGGAATTGAAACATCTTAGTACCTGCAGGAAAAGAAATCAACGAGATGCTGTTAGTAAGAGCGACTGAACACAGCACAAGGCAAACTGAATCTTTTGTTGAAAGACAAAAGAGATGTGGTGTTAAGACCTTTCTTTATTTCCTCTTTTGGGAACCTGAATTTCTCTGGAAAGAGAAACCTTAGAGTGTGATAGTCACGTAAGGGTAACTAAGAAGGAATTGAGAGGTATCTTGAGTACTATTCACTGGATACTGAATAGGAATATGGGAGGCATTAACTTCCAACCTTAAATATTATTTGAGCCCGATAGCAAACTAAGTACAATGATGGAAAGCTGAAAAGAACCCTTAACAGGAAGTTCAAAGAACCTGAAACCTAATAGTGATAGTGTGGTACGGCTCTACGGAGTTGTGCCGTGCGTTTCGAATAACGTGCCAGGGAGTTTGTTCAAGTGGCAAGGGTAAATAAAATGTACCCGAAGCGAAAGCGATAAGCCTGCAACTTGTGAGAGGCAGCGTATGAAAGTGCGTGGAGTCACTTGGGCAAGACCCGAAACCGGACGATCTAACCCTGAGTAAGGTGAAGCGAGGGTAAAACCTTGTGGAGGCCTGAAGAGGTTCTACGAGCAAGTGTTCTTCTAACTTGGGGCTAGGGGTGAAAAGCCAATCGAGTCCGGTGATAGCTGGTTCCTATCGAAATTGGCTGTAGTCAAGTCTTAAGCGAGATAACTTAAAGGGTAGAGCTACGGATTGGGGGTTTAGGTTTCGAAAGAGATCGATTCTCTGTCCAACTCCGAACTTTTAATTATTGTAGACCTTAGGAAACGGCGGCGCGGGGTAAGCCTGTGTCGCGAGAGGGGAACAACCCAGACTATGGTTAAGGTCCCAAAATATCAGTTAAGTGTTAAAGGGTGAAAGGTGTCTATTGTCGAAGACAGCGAGGAGGTTGGCTCAGAAGCAGCCACCCTTTAAAAAGTGCGTAACAGCTTACTTGTCAAGATAATAGGCCCTTAAAATGGACGGGGCTAAACTGATTACCGATACCATAGACATGCTAACAGCATAGTAGTAGATAGGCATTTTTTAAGGGCAGAAGCTCCTTTGCGAGAGGGTGTGGACCTTAAAGAAATGAAAATCCTGGCGGTAGTAGGATCATAGCAGAGTGAGAATCTCTGTCACCGAAAGGGCAAGGGTTCCTTGACAATATAAATTAGTCAAGGGTTAGTTAGTCCTAACTATGCTCATAAATTGAGTAATGGGAAAGGGAAACAGGTTAATATTCCTGTACTATCTAAGTATGTGCGGCAACGCAAGTTTAATTTCTATCTTTTTGGGGTAAGCTGACAAATGATCAAGTTTGCTAACTAAAACAGATAAGGGGAGATTGTAATAATGAGAACCTTATCAAATTTAGGAATGGTGTTCTTATGGGACATTCAGCCGATATCTAGAAATCTTAAAAAAGGAATTAAAATAAATCTTAGATAACTATACCCAGAACCAGCACTGGTGCCCCTGGGTGAGAAGCCCAAGGTGTGAAGGTGTAATCCGATTGAGGGAACTCGGCAAAATAGCCCCGTGACTTAGGTATAAGGGGTCCCTGCGATTGTAGCAATGCAATTGCAGGGTGCAATTACAAAGGGGGTCCGACTGTTTAACAAAAACTTAACTGACTGCTAGCCTGTAAAGGTGCGTATAGTCAGTGACGTCTGCCCAGTGTCAGTACTTTAAGCTCGGTTTCAACTGAGTGAAGAGCTGATAAACGGCGGGAGTAACTATAACTCTCTTAAGGTAGCGTAATACCTTGTCGTTTGATTGACGACTTGCATGAATGACGTAACGAGATCCCTTCTGTCCCCAATTGGAATCCTCTGAACACTCTTTACTGGTGCAAAGGCCAGTGATCTCCAGTGGGAAGCGAAGACCCCGTGAAACTTTACTACAACTTATTGTTGCGATGTGGGTTTTGATGTGTAGTGTAGGTGGAAGTCGCTAAAGCTTGGTCGTCAGGTCAAGTGTAGACAACAATGAAACACCACTCTTCAAAACCTACGTTGCTAATCTCGTAAGAGAAACAGCGATAGGTGGGTAGTTTGGCTGGGGTGGCACCCTGTTGAAACAATATCAACAGGACCCTAAGGTTGGCTCAAGCGGGTCAGAAATCCGCAGTAGAGTGCAAGAGCAAAAGCCAGCCTGACTGGATTCATAATAAGATTGAATTCAGACAAGAAATTGTGGTCTAGCGAACCTCTAAATCCTCCTTAATGGGGGTTAGAGATGACCGAAAAGTTACTCCGGGGATAACAGAGTTGTCGCGCCTGAGAGCTCATTTTAGTTCTGAGCGGCAAAAATCTTTTTGGATTTGACTCTGTAGTCAAAAGTTTTCCAGTAAGTTAGCTATAGCTATAGAACTAAGAGCTTATCGACGGCGCGGTTTGCTACATCGATGTCGGCTCCTCCTATCCTGGGCGTGCAGAAGCGCCCAAGGGTGCGGGTGTTCACCGATTAAAAGGAGTCGTGAGCTGGGTTCAGAACGCTGTGAGGCAGTTTGTTTGATATCTACTGGAGATGTCAGTGTCTGAAGGGAAGGAAGCCATAGTACGAGAGGAACTGGCTTTCGAAGCCTCTGGTCTACCGGTTATCTGATAAGGTACGCCGGGCAGCTACGCTTTATAGGGATAAGTGCTGAAAGCATCTAAGCACGAAGCCCTCCTTGAAAAGAGACACTATAGAACTCGAGAAAAATACTCGTTTAATGGAATCGGTGTGTAAGTACCAAGCTTCGGCGAGGTATTCAGCATGCGATTTCCAATCGTTCATCCTTAATTTATGCATGGTTTTTCATTTTTTTCTAAAACCATTTATGATATAGTGGTAGCTATATTGTAATTGATATCTTACGTTAAAACTGCTCACAGATGGTCTTAATTTAGAATTTTACCCAGCTCAAAATAGAAATAGATTTATATGAACACACTCACCCGACATAGATATGGCAAGATTATATAAAAATATGGAGATCTTTCAATTAAGCTATTCATTATGTTTAGATATACACAGAATGTTGGATAGATTTCCTGAAAAAGAGAAAGATAATATTATATCTCAGATGAGAAGATCTGCGACATCAGTACCTTTGAATATTGCTGAAGGTAGCGTTAAGAAATCTCAGAAAGAGTTTCTTAATTTTCTAGGTTACTCTTATGGTTCTGCTAAGGAACTTGATGTTTTGCTTTCTATGTCTAAAGATCTTAATTATATTTCTGTTAAGGATTATGAAACCCTTTTTGGAAAACTAGATATGTTGATGGCTAAGTTGTTTGGCTTTATGAAAAATATTGAAGGAAGGTTTGAGAATAAAAAAAGGTTTTTTACCAAATATAAAGGAGAAAATGATATCGTTAGGGATTGAAAGTACTGCCCACACCTTTGGTGTTGGGATAATTGATAGTAATGGAAATATATTGGCTAATGTTAAAGATAGTTATACAACTTCTAAGGGAGGGATACATCCAACTGAGGCTAAGGAGCATCATCTTAGGGTGAAGGATAAAGTTGTTGAGGATGCCTTGAGTGAAGCCGGTATTGATATGGGCGGTGTTGATCTAATTTCTTTTTCACAGGGTCCTGGACTTCCTCCATGTTTAGTTGTTGGAATGGAGAAGGCTAAGCAACTTGCTAGAGATTATAAGAAGCCACTTGTTGGAGTTAATCACTGTGTTTGTCATCTTGAGGTTGGAAGAGTGATTACTAAGGCTAAGGATCCTGTAATGTTGTATGTTTCTGGAGCTAACACCCAAGTTATTGCTTATGAAGGTGGGAAGTATAGGATTTTTGGTGAGACACTTGATCAAGGTGTTGGGAATTTTTTAGATAATTTTGCAAGGTATATTGGAATGGGATTTCCTGGCGGTCCCAAGATTTATGAATTGGCGTTGAAGGGTAAGGAGTTTATTGAATTGCCTTATGTTGTTAAAGGAATGGATATATCAGTTGGTGGGATATTGACAAATGTGAAGCAGAAGTATGATTCTAAGAAGTTTGAATTAGAGGATTTGGCTTATTCGATTCAGGAAACTGTTTTTGCTATGTTGATCGAGGTTGCTGAGAGGGCTATGGCCCACTGTGAGAAAGAAGAGTTGTTGTTGGGGGGAGGGGTTTGCTGCAATAAGAGACTGCAGGAGATGGCTAAGATTATGTGCAAGGAGAGGGGTGCTAAATTATATGTTCCCCAGAATAATGTGTTAGTCGATAATGGGCTTATGATTGCTTGGCAGGGTTTGTTGGAGAAAGATGGAGTTAGGAAGATTGATGATATTGATATAAAACCTGGCTGGCGGACAGATCAGGTTGATGTTGATTGGAGATAGTTGAAGTAGAGTTAGTGTTTAGTTTAACCAGTTAACCTTTCATGATTTTCTTTAAGATGTCTTGTTTTCCTTTCCAAACTAAAGCTTCTTTTAGAACGTCTGAGATTGTTTCTACTGGAATAATATTTATTGATTTTAATTTTTGTTTATCGATGATAATATCCTGCATGTTTGATTTTGGAACTATGATGTTTTTTAGTCCTGCGTCAATTGCTGCTTCTACTTTGGAAGTTACTCCGCCGATCGGAAGGACTTCTCCTCTGACTGATAGGGAGCCTGTCATTGAAGTGTTTTGTTTTATGGGGATGTCCTTGAAAGCCGAGATTACGGATGTTGCTACTGCAATTGATGCTGAGTCTCCTTCTACGCCTTCATAAGTTTGAAGGAATTGAACGTATATGTCGTATGTTTCTTTGATGTCCTCTCCAAAGTATTTTTTAATAATTGCTGAGACGTTCTTTATTGCTTCTTTTGCAATTTCACCTAATTTTCCAGTTGCAATTATTTCTGATTCTTTTCCCCCTGGAGTAACTTGTGATTCAATTGGAAGGATGATTCCAGAGTATGAACCTGCCCCACCAATAACTGCCATACCATTTACTCTTCCAACTTTATTTCCAGCAGTTACTATGACTTCGTATTCTTTTTTTCTTTCGATTAATTTGTCAGCTAGTTGGTGTTCTAAGGTTCTTGCTATTTTCTTTGCCTGCTGAAGGTGGTTTTTTTCTACAAATTTTGATTTTTGTTCTTTAGCCATGTCTCCTGCTGCCCTTACTAATCCACCTAAGTCCCTTAGTCTTAATGTTAGATGGCCTTTTCTGTTTGCACGCCTTCTAGCTTCTTCTATAATCTCATCAACAGCAACTTTACTGAAGTGAGGAATTTTTGCGTCTTTTATAACTTCTTGTGCAACGAAGGTTGCAATTTTGTTTTGGTTTTCTTCTGTATCTTTTATTGTCTCATTCATGTAAACTTCGTAACCATAACCCCTGATTCTGGATCTTAATGCTGGATGCATGTGTTTTACTGTTTCGAGATTTCCTGCTGCTATAAGTATGAAGTCGCATGGAACGGGTTCAGTACGGACCATTGCTCCTGCTGAGCGCTCGCTTTGGCCCGTTATTGAGAATTTTCTTTCTTGTATTGCCGATAATAGTTCTTGTTGTGTTTGAGGTTGTAAAGTTGCAATTTCATCTATGAAAAGGACTCCTTTGTTGGCTTTGTGAATCATTCCTGCTACAACTCGTTCATGTGCTGGTGTTCCTAAGCCTCCTGATTGGAATGGGTCGTGTAGAACATCTCCTAAGAGGGCTCCTGCGTGTGCTCCGGTTGCATCGAAGAATGGAATTTGTTTTCTTTTGTAGTTATCCACTATTATTTTTGGTGCTTGTGCTTTGGTGGGCATTCTTTTTCCCAAATTTAGAAAGATGACAAATGCTGCTAAGAATATCATCCCTCCAAGGAAGAATGCTGCAAACATTATGTCTGAATTGTAATGTGACCTGACCCACCATGGAGCAATCATCGATAGTATTACAAGAATGAACATGAATACATTTTGGTTTTTGAAAGCATTCATCCCTTCAAGTTTTGATTTCATTACTAAATCTCGTCCTTTTGATGCTGGTACTGTCCTGATTAATGGAGAGTTTTCATCATTGGGATTTGGGAATGAGATTATGTCAACTAATTTTTCCTTTGGTAGTAATTCTGCTAGTCCTACACCTAACATAGATTTACCGGTGCCAGGTTCACCTATTAGAAGAACGTGTCTACGCTGCTCTGCTGATTTTTTTATTACTTCAACAGCATCATCCTGACCGATTACTTGATCAATAATTCGTTTTGTTAGTTTAATATCTGCTGTTGATTTAAATTTCAAAGGAGCCATAGCTATTTGTGGTTAGCAGAGGTTTAAAAACCTTTTGATTAGAGAAAATAGGTAAGAGAGTTAGCTTTTCTTGATTCTGTGTTTCTCTTCTTTGATTGGTTCGCCATTAGTTTTGGGATCTGTTGTCTTTTTTCTTTGGATTAATCCGAATATGAGTAGTAAGAGTGAGATTCCTAATAGGGCATATGTACCATAGAATATTTGGTTGATTAAGGAGCAGCTTTGAACGAATTTGTTTTCTGATGAACTTGGATTTGCGATTAAGTTTCTGCATATCTTATCTGCTTGGTCTAGTGTGACTGCATCTTGGGCGAAATCAGCCGGTATGAGGCTTGCCGATTTTGCAATCATATTTAATGATGTGGTGAATAATAAAATTAGTGCTATAGCTAATAATAATAGTCCCCAACTGAGTAGAATAGTTGCGCGTTCTCTTTTGGTTTTATGGATGATGTGGCGATATTCTAGTGAGAAGTAAATTACCACTGCAAATGCCATTAGGATGCCTGTTAATATTAGCGGGTTCTTTAGTAAATCGGGCAGATAGTTTATCATGATAGTTTTTTAAGAATAAATGTATATAAATCTTACTATTTGCAGAAAGAGATATTAATCATTATGCTACTTCTAGTAATCGTGTCCAGGGCAAAGAATCTTGTAGTCTATGTTTTTTACGAATTTTAATGTTGCTTCCATTTTGTCTGGGTCTGAGGTTGGTAAGTCAGTTCTTCCGAAACCGTTGTTGAATAAGGTATCTCCTGTGAAAAGTATTTTTTCTTTTTCGTAGTATATGCAGATTGAGCCCCTTGTGTGGCCTGGTGTTTTTAGAATTTTGAATCCGTTGAAGTCTTTTAATGGTTTTAGTTGTTTTGTGAATGCCTCTGCTAGCTCAGGGTTTAAAGTTGCTGCTTCTTTACTGTTTTTGAAGTCTTTTATTTCCTGCTCTGATGCGAAGAATTCTGCATTTGGGAAAAGGTCGAAGTTACCTAGGTGGTCGTAATGGAGATGTGTTAGGATTACTTTTTTTATGTTTTTTAAATCTATGACCTTTGATAGTTCTTTTTTTACTGTGTCTTTGTAATCTGGTGGTCCTGTGTCTATTATTGTGTTTATGTTTTTTATTAGGTAGATATTTGAGTCTACGTTTAGTTTGGATATGTTATCTGTTATCTTTTCCATTGTTTTGCGTTGGCGGAGGTAGTTTATAAAATTAACTAGAACTAGTATCTTATATCACGGATGATTCCTTTGTCGTGGAGATAGTAGCTGAGGGCAGATCCTATTACGAAGAGGGTGAGGATAATTATTTTGTTTCCGTAGTAGGCTCCAAGGATGTACCCAATTATGAATCCAATAACCATTAGAATGTAGGGGAAGACTTGGTTGTTCTTTCTTTCGAAGAATAGTCTTCCTGCCATCATTCCTGCAACGAAGATTATAATATAACTAAGAACTGCGCTTGGTGCTGCTAGTGATAATAGGAAGCCTATTATTAGCAATACGAAGAAGAAGAACTCTACCCAGTTTTCAAAAAAGTCGAATGCCATTTTATTTCATTTTTGGAGCAGGACCCTGCCATAGCTTACTTTCTAGGAAAATATAGTATAACAACCAACCGATTATTCCTATTAGTAATGCTCCTGCTATTGCTAACCAAACGTTTTCTATGAAGTAGAGTAATGCTGCTGCTGAGATTATTGAGATGAATGAGAACGCAAAAAGCATCCTACTTCCATAGAATACTCTTGAGCCATCTAGTGGAGGGATTGGCAGCATGGTCCAGATTGCTAATGATATGTTTAGTACTATTAGTTTATTGATTAAGGGGCTGTTTAATGATGAGTTTATTAATTTGAATATTATTACTAAAAGTATGTTTGAGATTGGTGCGAAAAGAGAAACTACTCCTGCTGCAAAATAATTTAATCCGTATCTGTACCAACCAATTCTGTGACCAGCTATGTGGTGGATAATAATTCCTCCTGGAAGAAGAAACCAGAGTCTTCCGTTTGAGACAAAGGCAAAGATTAATCCAATCAGTAAGCCCCAAGTCCACATTTTGTATTCTGCTCTGAAACCTATGTTTAATGCTCCGATTCTGTGTGCTGATTCTCTGACTATGAACGTTAGTGATACTAAGAGGGTTGCGTTGAAAAAGTTTAGAAGTCCAACGCCTACGTTTACTTCAGACCCTGTTCCCCATTCATTGAAGGATATGATAAATGCTATAATTAATATGGAGATTATTATACCCTTTAGTTCAGAAGGACTGAATTTATAGTACTTTTTTATCTTAGCTTTTAGATTAGTAACTTCACTCATTTTTAAGTTAATATGGAGAATTAGAATATATAAAACTATTGGTTTGAATTTAGTTAAATGAGAAGGTGTATGAGATCTTATTGTCTTTGATTAACTTTGTTATGCCTTCTTCATGGCCCGCTCCAAGGATTGCTAGGATTTTTTTATCTGGATGTTGGTCCATGAGTTTTTGTAGGTTGGCTGCCATTACTCTGTTTCTTTCTGAGATTAAGACTTTGTAGATATTAGGGTAACGTTCTTTTACTTGATTGATTAATTTTTTTATTACTTTCTTGTCAGGGACTTTTGTTAAGTCAAATTCTAACTTTTTTCTTTTGAAGGGTGCTGATACTATGTCTACTAAGAAATTCCATCTTTCTTTCCATGATAGTGTTTCTGAAAATCTTTTTAGGGTCTTTTCTATGTCTCTGTCTATTAGTGCGATTTTTGAATTATGTTTTTTTGCTAATCTGACTGCTTTTTTCATTTCTGAACCGGGTGAGACTCCTACGTATTCTCCCAGTTTTTTTTCTGCCCACGCTCCAATTAGAGCAAAAACGTATCCTTTTAGTCCAATCCTTCTAATGCTTGAAATTGATATTCTTTCTTTCTTTTTTTGGAATAGGGCTTGTAGCCTGTTTTTATCTAGTTCTATCGCTACTATGTCTGGTTTGTTTGTTTCTATTTCTTCTTTCACTTCATCCAGGCTTTGTTTTGCTATGTGTGATGTACCTATGATGGTTAAGTTCTTGTATTTCATGATGATAATTGGGATGGTTTACTATTAAAAAACCTTCCTATAAAATGGATAATTTTATATAGCTGGATGTTTATATATAACTAAAAAAAGGTGATAGATATGATGAAAGATATGAATATAGCTCCACTTTCAGCTGGTTTTATTCTTACGAGTATAGTTGGATTTTTGGTTTCGATAATTTATGTGTATCCCTTAAGTGTTAATTGGGGATTTACGTTTACGTTGTTTTTCTTTTTAATGTTTGTTGCAGCTATGATATCCCTTACTTATAGTCCTGCGCTGCCTAAGTATTGAGAATAAACGGATAAGTTATTTAGTTTAAGTTGATATAAAATAGAACTAACTATCTCTTTGCTCTCTTTCTCTTCTCTTTCTTCATCCTTTTACGCTGCCATTTCCATCTCATCTGGCCTTTCTTTTTCCAGCGTCTTGAGCTTCTTTTCATTGGATTTTAGGTTTTTAAAGAGGTATATAAAGGTTTTTGTTTGTAATGGGTTTTTTAGAATATTGTTAGCGTCTGTACGTTTCTGGGCCTAGGTTTAATTTGGTGTCTTGCCATGAAGGGTTTAATGTTTCTTCGTGTCCTTTTACTTGTACTAGTCCCATTAATAGGATTGCTTTTTCTACTTGGTTAGGTTTTCTAGGATTTTGGTCTTCTGGAGTTTGGATGAGGACGTTCCTTTCTAATCTTCTGTAGAAATCTAATGCTAATTCTGTAGGTGTTGCGAATGGATTCATATCCCAAGGTACTGGGTTTTTGTCACCCTGGTAGTGTTCGGCTATTGCTAGATATGCAGCTACTTCATGAGCGCAGATATCGACAATGTTGGTTGGTTCTGTCTCAGTTCCGTGTCTTATTTTATATCTTGAGGCCTCACAAATATGGTCTGTTGCAATACATGAGGCTAGATCTAATTGAGGTTTTGAATCTGATATTGGAACGTGATCAACCCTCATACTGTATCTTGGATGTCCTTTTGTCCTTGAAGGGAGTGTTACGACTAAAGTTGCTCCATTGATTGGGACGGCACCCGAATCACCATAGTCACGTTCTACTTCTATAGGAGATCCATCGATTGTATTGTCCTTAGGTGGATGTGCATAATGGAATATTCTAGCTCCTTCTAGACAGTCAATTATACTTACTCTTCTTGGTCTCCCGTCTGCTCCTATTGTAGGAGTATAAGAATAACCTAAATGTGCATCCTTGCCAGTTAAGTCATTAACTGCTTTTTCTCTTAGTTGAGCTGGAGTTATTATGCCATCTGAAGTGTCTCCATTAGAAATGGTTACGACTGGACCATATTTTTTGAATGTATTTGGACCTTTGAATCTTTTTGGAACCAAGTCATATTGAATAACTAGTGCTTCTTCTGGTTGTAAATCTAGAATTCCACCTATGAAACCTGAATCTGTATGTGTTAGGTCTAATTCTTTTATTTTAGCTGCTGTTGGTTCTGTGAAAAAACCTTTCTTTTTTGCCATATAAAATGGGATGCTTTTATGGTATTTAAACATATTGGAATGAAAAAATATTAATAACAATGTTGGTTTTTGGCTTTTTATGAAAGCTTTAGTTACTGGTGGATCTGGGTTTATTGGGTCTAATTTGGCTCTTGAACTTGAGAGACAGGGTCATGAAGTTGTTGTAGTTGATAGTCTGTTTACTGGGACGAAGGATAACCTTGTTGGATTTAAGGGGAAGTTTATGGAGATTGACGTGTCGAAAATGCAAAGCATTTTTGAGCATGCTCAGAAATCTTCGATTTCTGACATTTCTAAGCCGTTTGAGATTGATGGAGAGTTTGATGTGGTGTATCACCAGGCAGCCATAACTGATCCCAGATTTGGGGATGATGAGGAGATGGCGAGGGCCAATGTTGAGGGTTTTAAGAATATGATTGGGTTTGCTGAGAAGAATAATGCTAAGTTAGTTTATGCTTCATCTGCAAGTTTGTATGGGAACGGTCCTGTTCCGATGAAAGAGGATCAGGAGAAGGAGCTATTGAGTGCGTATGCAAAATCTAAGCTTGCTATGGATGAGCTTGCTGTTGGTTATTTTGATAAGATGCATATTGTTGGACTTAGGTATTTTAATGTGTTTGGTCCGCGTGAGGCTTTTAAAGGTAGACCTGCAAGTATGATATATCATTTAGCCAGGCAGATGAAGGATGGGAAGAGACCTAGGATATTTAAGATGGGGGAGCAGAAACGTGATCATATTTATGTGAAGGATGTTGTTAATGCTACGATAATGGCTGCTAGTGACTCTGCTAAGAGTGGTGTTTATAATGTTGGTACTGGTATTGGGACTAGTTTTAATGAGTTGGTTAGGGTGTTGAACGAAGTGTTAGGGACTGATCTAATGCCAGAGTATTTTGATAATCCTTATGATGATGAGACGTATCAGAGTGATACTCAAGCTGATATGTCTAATGCTTTTGAGGGGTTGGGTTTTAAGGCTGAGTATTCTATTAAAGATGGTGTTTCTGAGTATAGGGACAAAATATAAATACGGCTAAAAAACACTTTTTCTTATATGAATAAGGGGTTAATTGGTTTAGTTGAGAAATTTAAGGAAAAAAGAATTCTGGTTATAGGAGATATTATGCTAGACAAATATATCAGAGGTAATGTTAAGAGGATTAGTCCGGAAGCTCCTGTTCAAGTTGTTAGTGTTGAGAAGGAAGATTATGCTCCTGGTGGTGCTGCTAATGTTGCAACTAATATAACTGGATTAGGGGCAGGGGCCTTGATTATTGGTTTTGTTGGTGATGATGAGACAAAAGATGTTTTGTTAAGTGAGCTGAAGAAGAGAGAGATATTTACTGAAGGGGTTGTTGTTGATAATAAGAGGCCGACTATTCAGAAGGTACGGGTTCTTGGGCAGAACCAGCAGTTATTAAGGTTTGATTATGAAAAAAATGGTGGTGGAGACGAGTTAGTGGAGGAAGAGCTCATTAAGAACATTAAGGAATTGGTCAAGGGAGTCGATGCTGTTATTATTTCTGATTATAACAAGGGAGTTATTACTCAAAAGACGATTGATGTGTTGAGTAAGATTGTGAAGGAAGAGGGTAAGATTGTGGTTGTTGATCCTAAGCCGAAGAATCTCAAATTTTATAATGGGTTTAGTCTTATAACTCCTAATTACAATGAAGCTGTAATGATGGCTAATTTGACCGGGGAAGCAAGTGAGGATATAGAGAAGGTTGGAAAGGGATTACTTAATGAGTTAGGCTCTACGCTTCTTGTTACACAAGGAGAGAAAGGGATGAGTTTATTTGAGAGTGAGGGGAAGATTACCCATATTCCTACGAAGGCTAAGGAAGTTTATGATGTTACTGGTGCTGGGGATACTGTTGTTGCCGTTTTGACACTTGCATTGTGTTCTGGTGCCTCCATGAAACAAGCTGCCATTATTGCTAATCATGCTGCAGGTGTTGTTGTTGGTAAGGTTGGAACTTCTACTGTTACAGTTGAGGAGATAGGACAGAGCCTAGGTACTGAAAATGAATAAGGCAGTTTTTCTGGATAGGGATGGTACATTGAATCATGATGATGGGTATACTTACAAGACTGAGGATTTTAAATTAATGCCCGGTGTGATTGAGGCTCTTAATCTGCTGAAAGGTGAATTTGTTTTCTTTATTGTGACGAATCAGTCTGGTGTTGGGAGAGAGTATTATAGCTTAGATGATGTCCATAAGTATAATGATAAGATGATTATTGAGTTGAGTGGAGAGGGGATTGAGATAAAGAAGATATATATTTGCCCACATGGTCCTGATGATGGGTGTGATTGTAGGAAGCCTAGTACAAAGTATGTTCTTGATGCTGCTAAGGAATTTGATATTGACCTTGCTAAGTCTTTTGTTATTGGAGATCATCCATGTGACGTTGAGATGGGTAAACGGGCTGGTTGTAGGTCAGTGTATCTGCTTTCTGGACATGGTGAGAAGCACATTGGCGAAGGAGTTAATGCTGATTTTATTGCAAAAGGGATGTTAGAAGCTGCTGAGTGGATTAAAGATGTCAAGGGTTGAGGCTAATAGGCAGGCAATTCACATAATTGTTGCGTTGTTTGCTTTCTTTTTGAAATTTTTTGATAAGTGGCAGATCTTGTTGGTTGCAGGTGTTGCTTTAGTGTTTAATCTGTTGGTGATCCCACATTTGGGGATTAAGAAGTATCTTTTTAGAGAGTATGAGCAGAGGGGTTTGATGTCTAAGGGGTTTGTGTCTTACGCGCTTTCTATGATAATATTGTTCTTGTTCTTCCCAATTGAGATTGGATCAGTTGCTATTGGGATTCTTGGCTTTGGTGATGGCTTTTCTAGCATGTTTGGGATAAGCTATGGTAAGAGGAAACTTCATTGGAATGAGAAGAAGAGTTATGTTGGGTTTGTTAGTTTTGTGGTTGTTTCGTTTATGGTCTCTTTGGTGCTGATGGTTTGGAATGGTTTTGATATTGGCCTTTTTACGATGGTGATTTTCTCTTTTATTGTAGCTTTTATTGGAGGGATTGTGGAGAGTTTGGCATGGAAAGTGGATGATAATTTGAGTGTGCCTATTGTTTGTGCTTTAGTTTTACAGATTTTGATAATATTTATATAACTAGTTTGGTTGCTGGTTCATATGGGAAATAAGATTATTGAGTTTGATTCGATTGGAGGAGTTTGTGATAGACTTCGGAATGAAGGGAAGAAGATAGTTATGTGTAATGGTAGTTTTGATATCCTTCATGCTGGACATATTAAGTTTTTGACTGAGGCTAAGGGGCAAGGGGATGTTTTAGTTGTTGGTTTGAATTCAGATTCTTCTATTAAAAAATATAAAAGTGAAGATAGGCCGATTAATAAGGAAGGAGATAGGGCTTTTGTTTTAGCTGCTCTTTTTGTTGTTGATTATGTTGTTGTGTTTTCTGATGTTAATCCTATAAAGTTGCTTGAGGTTGTGAAACCTTCAGTTTTTGTGAATGGGGTTGAGTACGGTGAGGATTGTGTTGAATCTGAAGTGGTTAAGAAGTTTGGTGGTCGAGTTCATTTGGTTGAGAACTATAAGGGGTTGTCTAGTACTAAGATCATTGAAGGGATGAAGAAGGAGTAGGGATTGAGGGTGTCAAGGTGAAGATTCTAATAATAAAGTTAGGTGCGATTGGAGATGTTGTTAGGACGACTTCTTTCTTGGAAGGGTTGAAGGGGAAGTATCCTGGATGTCAAATTGATTGGGTTACGTCTAAAGGTTCTGCTGATATGTTGAAGGGTAACGGTATGATTGATAATGTTTTTTTGGTTGGTGAAAATGTGGTTGATGGAGAGTATGATCTTGTTATTTCTTTAGATGATGAGGATGAGGCGCTTCGTATTGCTACTGATGTTAAGAAAGAGAAATTGGTTGGCGGATATTTTGATGGAGATGGGGAGAAGAAGTATACAGATGACTCTGCTAAATGGTTTGATATGGGACTTACATCTCGGTTTGGCAAGGAGAGGGCAGATGAGATGAAGAAGGAGAACGGTCGGACTTATCAATTGATTATTGCAGAGATGCTTGGGATTGAGGTTAAGGATATGGTGCTTAATCTTAGTGATGATGAGACCCGGTTTGGAAAGGGGTTTTCTGAGCGGAAGGGTTTTGGTGGTGTTGGTGGAGACGACTGTGCAAGGGAAAGTCATGGGCTTGTTATTGGTCTGAATACTGGGGCTGGGAAGAGGTGGCCTCTTAAGAAGTTAGATGTTTCTAAGACAATCTCGCTGGCCGATAGGTTAGTTGAGGAAATGGGTGCTAAAGTCATGTTATTTGGTGGGCCTGAGGAGGAGGAGAGGAATTCTCGGATTCTTGAGGGAGTTAAATTGGATGTTAGGGATAGTGTTATTGATGCTGGTTGTAATAATAGTCTTAGGGAGTTTTCTGCTCTTGTGAATCTTTGTGATGTAGTGGTTGTTAGTGATAGTCTTGCTATGCATATTGCGATTGCGCTGAAGAAGAAAGTGGTGGTGTTTTTTGGTCCTACGTCTGCTGCTGAGATTGAACTTTATGGTCGTGGGAAGAAGGTTGTTGCTCGGAATGAATGTGCGTGTTGTTATAGGAAGGAGTGTGATGTTAGCCCTAGTTGTATGGATGATATTACTGTTGATGAGTTGTTTGAAGGGGTTAGAGGAGTTATTGGAAGTTAAAGATCCCAGACAGCATAATAATATCGTTTAAAGAATAGTTTTTTCTCAAAAGAAGGTTCTCCTAGATTTGCTTTAAGGGCTTTTGGAGTAATTGCCCAAAGATGTGTTTTTTCCCAAGTGAGGAAACGGAATAGGGTGAAGAATGGTTCGTAGGGGACTGAGATTATTAATTGGTTTTTTGCTACTCTTTTTAATTCGCTTATTGCTTTTACTGGGTCTTTTGTGTGTTCTAAAACTTCTAGGCACAGTGTGATGTCGAATGAGTTGTCTTTGTAAGTAAGGTTTTCGATTGACTGCTTTTGGATTTCTTTCTTTCTTGGTTCTAGGTCTACTGATGTTACTTCATAGCCCATCTTTTTTAGATTGTTTGAGAAGAAAAGGTCATAACAACCTATGTCTAGAATGGATTTTGAATTTTTGTTGATGGTTTTTTTTACCCAGTTCCACCTGTAGTTACGTATGAGATTGTAGAGTTTTCTTTTGATTGTTGTCATTTTGTTGTTGGGTTAGTAGTATTTGAAATTTTTAAAACTTTCAATTATTGTTGCAGGGTCTAGGTTGAATGTCTGGTTGAAGTCTTCGAATCCGAAATGTGCGCAGTCATTGCAGAAGTTATTTTTCTCTACTTTTTTCATGCAGTTGACGATTGGTTCGTTAAAGCAGTTTGCATCTTTTGGACTTTGCAAGCAGCAAGGATAGACCCATCCATCTACGTCTATGAGGATAAGATTTTTTCCGCAATATTTGTTTTTTCGTTTTTTTATCTCTTCTATCTTGAACAGTTTTGGATTTGTTTTTGACCATCTTGCAAACTTGTCAAGGGCCTTATTTGAAATTATTAGGTTAATTCTTTTTTTCATCGATTTTAGTCTTTTTATTAAGGAATTGTAGTCAGTTATTGTCAGGTTGTCCGGGTAATTGAATCCAGTGTCGTATAGGATGTTTATTTTGAGAGGGATATTGAATCTTTTGCAGAGGTTTTCAATAAAATCAAGCTGTTGTATTCCTGGCTGAGTGATTGTTGTGTTTATCCTGAGGTTCTTCTTGTGTTTTTTTAGTAACTCTACATTATTGATGATGTTTTCGCTTCCTTTTATTTGTTTTAATTTATTGTTGAATTCTGGATCTCCATCTAAGCTTAATACTATGGTGTCTACTTTTTTTAGAGTTTCTAGCTTATCTTTAATTAACAGTCCGTTTGTTGTAACTCTTACTTTGATGTCTTTGTTTTTTATGTAATCTACAATTTCGTCAATGTCTGGTCTGACTAATGGTTCTCCGCCACCTAATGATATCTCTATACAGCCTAACGAGTTTAGCTCGTCTATGATACTTTTTAGTTTTGGAAGTGGCATGTCATTTGTTTGGCTAGAAGGAAACGAGCCATAACAATAAACGCAATTTGCATTACACCTATGAGTAATAAGAATTTCTGCTAATAAAGGTACAAACTTACCTCTTGATTTCATAATCTTAACTACTTTTGTAAGCTTATTCATTTTCGAACTTATTTCTCAAATTTAGTCTCCATAAGAATTAACGATGCTACTTTCTGGAATGTGAAGTTACTATTTTTTGAGAAATGGAGGGCAGCGAATTTTTCAAACTCTGGGTCTAGCTTTTCGTCATAATAAATATTTGATTTCCAATAATTACGGAGATCTTCTATTGTCGGGATAATGATATTATTGACGAATCTGTAACAGTTTACTGTGCTGAAGTTGTTTATAGCAAATGGAAGAATTTCATCTGTCATGAATGTTGTTGTTGATTTTTTTACTCTTTCTGAAAGGTCCATGAATTGGTAGATAAAATCAAACCATCCCTTATTGTTGTTTGAATAGGGTCCCATTATTGCTATACGTCCGTTTTGATTTAACATGTTATTGAGATTTTTTAAGAGGGCGTTTATGTCATTAGTATAGTATGCTGCATAGATTGATGTTATGATATCAAATTTTTGAGATGTTAGTTCTGGGTCTAGATTATCCATGTTCTGCTCAAGAAATTTTATTTTTAGCTGTTGTTTCTTGCTATTTTCTTCTGCTTCCTTTAGAGATTTGCCTGATAAATCTGCTCCTGTGCAAGCAAACTCTGTTTGGATTTCTTTTGCAAAAGAGAGAAGGTGATTGCCTGTTCCGCATCCCAAATCAAATAGGTTATCTTCCTTCTTTAGATTTAGTTTAGGG
Organism: uncultured Methanosarcinales archaeon; assembly: GCA_964566535.1. Classification (GTDB taxonomy): domain Archaea; phylum Nanobdellota; class Nanobdellia; order Woesearchaeales; family CAZOXR01; genus CAZMIO01. Next base: position 34,189 of record CAZMIO010000005.1, read on the forward strand.
ATTAGCCAAGAAGTTAGGTTTGCGTCTCCAAAGCTCTGGTTGGTCTGGATTCTGCAATCCAGTTCTTCAGTTAATTGAGATGATTCTTTTTCTTTCAATCTATCCACCTGATTATTTCATATGCTTCTGCAAATTCGAAATTGGCCATGGCCCCCCTCAGCTTTGCAAGGTTTTTTATCATTTCTTGGCTTCTCATAGCCCTTACTTGAGAATTGTGCAATGAGTAGCCCTTATTTTTTCTTTCAATATCTATCCTTATAAAATGATTTGGATTGAATTTCTTATGTGACCACAAAAAATCATGGATTGCTTCGTAGATAATTACTTTTTTAACAAAGAAGTTCTTGTCATGAGGCCTTAATGCAACTTGACATGCATTGAATATAGTTTGATGGTCCTGGTTGAATCCAGAATGAGGGATGTATATCTTGTCTGGCTGCAATTTGTTGATTGTATCTTCAATCTTTCCTATGAAATCAGTAATATTGAAGTGATTTACTTTGTTTTCGTAATCTATTTCGTATTTGAACCCGAAGAATTCAGCAACCGCTTTGATTTCCTTTTCCTGCTCTGAGACAGGGATCCTATGGTCGGGATCTGGTGGAAGCTTACTTTCATCAATACCGCAAAAGTAGACGTAAGTGTTGTCGTCTAATATTCCGCCACATCCTAAGACTTCGTCGTCAATATGCGGTGCGATGATTAGTTTTTTTACCATTTAAATACCTCTTTTAGAGGAGGTCATTATTTAGTTTAAATATTTTTTCTCTTCTAATGATGCTTAGATAAACACCATCAAATTTAAAAAAGAATATGTATTCACTCTGATGATGGTATCTTTAACAGTTATTACTCCCATGTATAATGAAGAGGGTGTTATTTCTGATACTGTTAAAGAGTTAAGGGATACTGTTTCTAAGGATTTTGAGAAGTTTGAACTGATATTTGTTGATGATGGTTCTGTTGATGATACATATAATGTTGTTGACTCTTTTGCTAAGAAAGATAAGCGGATAAAGGTATTTAGGCATAGGTCTAACTTTGGGAGAGGGGCTGCATTAAGGACTGGATTTAGACATGCTGCCGGTGAGGTGGTTGTAACTATTGATGCTGATTTGAGTTATAGTCCTTCTTATATTCCATTATTAATTCAGAAGATGGATGATAGCGGTGCTGATGTTGTTTTGGGTTCTACATTTATGAACGGAGCTAGGATGATTAATGTTCCTTTGTTTAGGGCATTGTTGTCTAAAATTGGAAATAAGGTATTGACCTTTTCTATTGATAAGAAACTGACTGTTATTACGTGTGTGTTTAGGGCTTATAAGAAAGAAGTTATTGATTCTTTAGATATAGAAGCTGATGATAAGACGGTGCATCTTGAAATCCTTTCTAAGGTTTTAGATATGGGGTATAAGGTTGAAGAAGTTCCTACTTCATTGAAATGGAGGAAATTTAGGGCTGATAAGAATAAGGAGAAGAAAAGGAAGTCCAAATTTAAGATTGGAAGTGTATTTACGCATGCTTTGTTTACATTTTCAGAGAAGCCGTTTTTGTTGCTTGGCTCTATTGCTTTTCTTATGATAGTTTTTGGATTGGGGATTGGAGGGTTTATTGTATATAGCTGGCTTGCAGATCCTCATGGGACTGGCAAAAGTGCTTTGCTTATTCTTATGCTGGTGTTGCTTGTAGGTGGACTTCAGGTATTGTTTTTTAATTTTCTAGCCGTGCAGAATAGGAATGTGGTTAAGAGAATGAATAGATTGCAAAGAGATGTTTTGTTGAAGGGTAAGGGAAGTAAAGACAAGTAATGACAAGTAAGGATGAGTAAGGACTAGTAAAAGTAAAGACGTAGGAGAACAAGACTAAGGTAATTGATTAAGAAAAGGTAATTAGTATGTCTTTTTCTGGGTTTGTGTTGTTTATCTCTAATTGGATGTTTTGTTGGGTGTGGTGTGTGCTTATCTTGTAGTTGCTCTTTATGTTTAGTTTTTTTGATGTTGGGATTGTTAGTTGGATGGTTTTGTGGCTTTTGGTTGTTGTTAAGATGTATTTTGTCTTGTTATTTTTGATAGTTCTTTGTTTTAGTTGGATGTTGCTTCTTTGATCCAGCCAATTGATGTAATCTATTGGGGAGCAAAGGTGAACGTTTTCTGAGACTGCCCAATCTAGAAGTTTTGAGTAGATTTTTGACCATGAGGGGTAATCTAGGTTATTGAAAACTCTGTTATGCCATACGACTGAGGCGCATCCTTGGTTGTTTTTTATTATTTTTAGTAGTTTTAGTGTTTCTTTCCAGACATTGTCTTTTGATTTTACGTTTCTGTCAAAGAAAATTCCGTCCATGATGATGAGAGGGAGTTCTGTTGTTTTGTAATGTTGGGAAGGGTTTTTTATTGGTTTGAATGGAAGACAGATTGATGCTCTGAAACCATTGATGTCTCTGAAGCCGTAGGTTGTATCATACCTCATGTTGTTTTCTTCGTAGATTTCGAAGGTTGAGAGAGTGGAGAATCTTAGGAAGTGTTGTCTTCCCCCTTGGATCTTCAGGTTTATGGTTGTTTCTAGCTTGTTTTTTTCTTCTGTCAACAGTTCTTGGTTGTTGAATGACTCGTAGCTTCCATGCAGAGCTATCTCTTTGTTGTTCTCTTTTAGGAGGGTGAATATTTCTTTGAGATTATCTGAGGAGATATCGTATCTTGGATTGATTATGCGTTCTTTTAGTGATTGCTGATTGTTATCTGTCTTTACGAAGAAGTTGAATGAGGATGAGATGTTGTGTTCTTTTTCTATTTCGATAATTTTTTTGAACTGGTTGTAGTCTGTGAATGAGAAGAGCTTTATGAATAATTGGAAAAGTTCTTCGAATGATGCACTTAGTCTTGCTTTTCTTAATAGTGTTGATATCCTGACTAATGAGTGTCGTAAATGTTTTAATCTGTCTATGGCGTCTTTTTTAATCCCATCTACGTCGTGGGTTAAGCATATTGTTGCTTGTGCAAAGTTTGGATGGAGTGGCTTTTCTATAGGGGTGGTGTTGTTTGAACCTACTAAGTTAAGCATTATCTCTTTTAATAGGAATATTGATTGGTTGATTATTGGCTGGGAAAAATGGTCTTTGTCAAATCTATTTAAGTCAGACAAGTGGAGGTTTTTGGAAAGTGAGTTTATGAATGTTCCATTCTCTTCAAGGTTTTTTTCGTGTTCTAATGATAAAAAGTAGATGATTGGCTTTATTATGTCGAAGTTTATGTTGATTTGGTTTAGATTTTTTTCTTTTTTTGTTGTTATTGGTGAGTCTGATGTGTCTTGTTCTGATCCTGATTTTGAGATGTTGATGAGTGCTTTGTGCTGTATGTTTTTTTGGGCCAGGGAATAGTTTATGATTAGGTCGAATTGATTTAGGTTTTTTGGAGGGGTTGTTGAGAAGTTTAGATTTGAGAGAGTTCCTAATATTTCGAAGATGTATCTGAAGACGAGTTCTTCTTTGGTCGATATTTTATCAAGTAGTATTAAAATGTTCATCTTAGCCAAATTTTTCTAATTCTTCCATTATTGTTGTACTTGGTTTTTCTTTTGGCTCTTTTTTTTCTAGATGGGGATTGAATGAGTTTATTGCGTTTAGTATCTTTTCTTTGTCTGCTCCTACGAGGATGTTTGCTTTTTGGTCTATTGTGTTTGTCCATTCGGTTGTAGTTCTTAAGGTTATACAAGGTGTTGCTAATTGGAATGCTTCGTTTTGTATGCCTCCTGAGTCTGTTAAGACTTTTTTTGCGTTTTTCTGCAGGATGAGCATGTCGAAATAGTTTATTGGTTCTATGAGTTTTATTTTGCTGGAGTTTATTTTTTCGATATTGTTTGATTGTTCTAATGCTTTTTTTGTTCTTGGATGTGCTGGGAAGATTATTGTTTCGTTTGATTCGATCATTGCTTCTACTATGTTGTTTAGATTGTCTATGTTGTCAGTGTTGCTTTGGCGATGGACTGTTGCTAAGTGGTACTGCTGAGGGTTTAAGTTTAGCTGGTTTAGTATGTTTGAGGTTGCTTCTGCTTTTTTTATATTATTTCCGAGGGATTCATCCATTATGTTTCCTATTACGTGGATGTTTTCTGTTATGTTTTCTTTTATCAGGTTTTGTTTGGATGCGTTGTCTGGGCAGAATAAGATTGTTGAGCAGTGGTCTGTAATTATCCTGTTTATTTCTTCGGGCATGTCTTTATCGAAAGAGCGCATGCCTGCTTCGATGTGGGCTGTTTTTATGTGTAATTTTTTTGCTGCTAATGCTCCTGCTAGGGTGGAGTTTGTGTCTCCGAATATGACTACCCAGTCAGGCTTTTCTTTTATCAATGTTTGTTCAATCTTTTCAAGCATAATTGCTGTTTGTTGCCCTTGTGGTCCGGAGCCCACATTTAGATTGTAGTTGGGTTCTGGAATTCCTAATTGTTTGAAGAAAGAATCTGACATGTTTTTGTCGTAGTGCTGGCCTGTGTGAATTATTATGTGGTTGTGAATAGGGTTGTGATTGTTGTTAGAGTTGTTTGAGAAGGCTATTGATAATGGGGCTAGTTTTATGAACTGGGGCCTTGCACCGACTATGCTGCAGATTTTCATTTTTTTGGATTGTTATATAGTTACTAGAATGTTATTGGAAGCTTTGGATTGAGGTTATTATCTTGTTTATGTCATCTTCTGTTAAGGATGGGTGGACTGGTAGTGAGAGTACTTCTTTGCTTAGGGCTTCTGTTACTGGAAAATCTCCTTCTTTGTATCCTAGATTTTTGAGGAATAGGTGTAGTGGTTTTGGGTAGTAGATGTTTGAACCGACATCGTTATTCTTTAGGTGTTCTGCGAGTCCGTCTCTTTTGTTGTCTTTTACTTTTATTGTGTATTGGTGGAAGACGTGCTTTGCCCCTTCTTTTACTACAGGAGTTTGTATTAAGTCTAATTGTTTTAATTGTGATGTTAGCTTGTTTGCGTTTTCTATTCTTTTGTTTGTGAGATCCTGGAATTTTTCTAATTGTGCAAGACCTATTGCTGCTGCAATGTCAGTCATACGGTAGTTGTAGCCGATATTGTGGTATTCGTATCTTTTTGATTGTCCATGGTTACGAAACATTAAGGTTGATTCGATTAGATCCTCTGAGTTTGTTGTTACCATCCCACCTTCTCCGGTAGTCATGTTTTTTGTTGCATAGAAACTGAAACATCCTATGTCTGCTACGCTTCCTGCTTTTTTTCCGCCTAGTTCTGCTCCATGTGCCTGACATGCATCTTCGATTATTGGTATGTTATGTTCTTTTGCTATAGGGTTTAGAGTAGATGTATCGTAGATTTGGCCGTATAGGTCAACTGCTATGATTGCTTTTGTTTTCTCTGTTATTTTCTCTTTTACTTTGTTAGGGTCAATATTGAATGTGTTACTGTCTATGTCTACGAACACTGGCTTTGCTTTCTGCATGATTATTGGGGAAGCCGTTGCTATGAATGAGAAGGGAGTTGTTATTACTTCGTCTCCTTCTTTTATGTTTAGAGCGTTTAGTGCTGTATGGATTGCTGCAGTTCCTGAGTTTAGCGCTGCTGCGAATTTTGTGCCGCATAGATTTGAGAATTTTTCTTCGAATTCTTTTACTTTTTGGCCTTGTGCTATAATACCACTGTCTAGAACTTCTAAAACGTTGTCTTTCTCTTTTTGACCGAGATGTGGTTTTGATATGTTTATCATTTTCTTTTTTAGGCGGTTAGGATTAACCTTATCTCCTTTTATATGTGGGGAAATAAAGCTGTTTTTTAATTCTTTTTGTTTTGTAAGTTAGTTGTAAGTAAGTAAGGGGGAAATTTTATAAATAGTTGGTCAATATCTACCGAGTGATAAGGGGGCTTGGTTGTTGTAAGAGTTAGATGATAAAATGAGGAAGTATATAAAGAATTTTTCAGTATTCTTAGTGATTGGAGCTGTTCAATCAGTGTTACAGGTTTTCTTATTATGGGTGTTGATTGATATATTAAAATTTAATACGTTGATTATAACTACGATTGTGACTATTGGGATTTATGTTGCTAAATATTATGTTTATGTTTTTGTTGGGCTGATGAAGAATCAGTTCATGAAGTATAATGTCATTAATCTAGCCACAATGGTGGTTAGTATACTAGCTATATGGATTTTGGTTGATTTTTTTGGATGGTATGCTTCAATTAGCACAATGGTGCTTGCTGTCATCTTCTTGGTCTTGAGGTTTGTTATCTTCGATAAGGCCGGTATGGTGAATAATGTTTAAAATGCTAGAAGAAAAAGATGTAATCAAGCTTAATGACTCTCGCTATAAGGGGCTTGTTAGGATATATTTTAGAAAGGTTATGGAAACTATGATTGGTTTTGGCGGATTGGGGAATGAAGAAGGACTGATTCTGGATTTTGGTTGTGGTTCTAACCCCCTTAAAAAAATATTGCCCGATAAAAATATTGTAGGGTATGACATAATAGATGAGTTAAGTGATGTTCGGGATTATTCTGCGCTTAGGCCTTCTGTGATATTTTGTAATGGTGTTTTTGTGTATTTAACTGAGGAGGAGCTTGTGAAATTGCTAGGTGATTTTAAGAAGATGAATAGTGATGCGAAACTTGTGGTTTGTAACTCTAAATTAAATCTGATTTCGAGGATTGGCAAATATTTAGTTAGAAGGGGTAAGGCTCATGATTCTGTCAAAATAGATTATAGGAAAATAAATAAGATTATATCAAATGAATGTAACTTATTGAAGAGGAAGGCTGTCTTTAATATGTGTGAAGTTAGTCTATATGAATTTAAGTAGATTTAACAATGTAGTAAGGTATTTTAAAAATGAGATTACGGCTAAAAAAAATAAAACCTCATTTAACATATATTATCCTATTTATAGTCATATTTTCATTTTTCTATGGAGCGTATTATAATTTAAATTGGATAGTTGCTCTTGAGCCGTTGACATTTTATCTTGCAAAAATTGAATTTTTAGGGCAATCGATGAAGACGTATCATGATATCTTTCCTTTGTGGAATCCTTACACTATGGGTGGGCAGCCTTATATTGGTGGACCAGATAATCCACAAATGACTTCAATAATTGGACTGCTGCTGCTGATATTTGATGGGTCAAATTACGTCTATACATTACTTGTGTTAATTGATCTGTTTTTGGCTGGAGTTATGATGTATTTACTGTTGATGTACTTAACAAAAGACAAAAATGCAGCATTCCTCTCTGCAATAGTCTATGTGTTTAATCCATGGATATCTACTAATGTTGCTGCTGCTGGCCTAACTACGCTGAATGTTTATTGGCTGGTTCCACTGCTTATGATTTTTGTGATTAAGGCATTTAAGAAAGATAATTGGGTGTTTAATTCTGTTATAGCAGGGTTGATATTTTCATTGCTCATCAGGTTTAGTACTGGGCTTAAGGTATTTCTCTTTGTGGCTTTACTTTTTGGAACTTACATAATAGTTTATGTTATTGGTAAGAATTTTCGGAATAAACTTATTAAGGCATTTTTTGTTGTATTGATTATTGTTGCAATTACATTTGGTACTAATGCGCAATTCATCCTTCCAGAAAAAGAGTTTCTTGATATGACTGCTAGAGGTCATCTTTCATGGGAGCAAAGCAGTGGAGGTAAGTTTCCTTTAAAGGACTTAATGTCATTTGTTGAGCCTTTCTATGAAGGCTGGCCCCAATTTAGAAGAGAGGGGGCTTCGAGAAATATTGGAATTGTTGCTTTTATCCTTTTTGGGTTTGCAGTTTTTAAATATTGGAGAAATAAAAAAGTATTGACTTTTTCTCTTGGTGCTTTGATATCTATCCTTATTGTTACTGGGTCGCCATTCTATTACCTTTTGTGGAAATATGTACCTCCATTCCATAGTTTTAGGCATACACACAGGGCTGCGGTTTTGTATATCTTTACAATGTCTGTTCTTGTTGGCTATGGTTTTTTGGCTTTACGTTCTGTGCTGAAAGAAAAGTGGGATAAACTTAATGATAAGATGATTTTTGTTGTTGTGACTTTATTGGTACTGCTCAATGTTGTAGTTTTGGGTATAAGTCCATATGCTATTGAGATAGGAGATATTACGCCTGCCTTAGAGAAAGACTATCTAATGCAGGAAGTGTCAAAAGATGAAGCTATCTTTAGGATTAAAGTCTTTGAAACAAATGGGATTGATTGGGGAACTGAATTTAGCTACCTTCGTTATGGAATAGGTGGGCTGTATGGAAATACTGGAATCTGGCTGACTGAGTGGATGAATGAGTTTTTAGCAGTTGGGTTGAGGCAGCGTGCAAAATTCTGGGGGATATTTAATGTGAAGTATGTCCAGTCATTAAGCAACATTAGTGTAGAGGGATTGGAGTTTGTAGAAAAATTTGAGAAATGTACTGAGTGTTACCCGGTAAATCCCAATCTTGAAAAAATGTTTGGGAACTATCTTTTTGAGAATAAAAAGTTCTTGCCTCGAGCATATTTTGTTGATGATTCGGTATTGGTTGTTGGCGAGGAAATTTCTAAGAGGCAGACTATCTTGCAATTTATGCTTGATGAGAATTTTGATCCATCCAAGTCAGTCTTTATTAAAGGTAAGGATATGCTAAATCAATATAGCTTTAGTGAACTTGAGAAGTACTCTTCTATTGTTCTTGTTAGTGGTTCTGTTGATGAAAATAGTGGAAGTATATTGAAAAGGTACGTTGATGGTGGAGGAGTGGTGTTGCCCGACTTATTAGGGGGAGAGACAGTTGTAACTGCCGATGATGTCAAGGAGATGTTTGGCGGCTTTAATGGAAGTTTGAGAGAGGTTGGTGATGAGAACTACATAACTCATAAGTTTGGAAGATATGAAGTTAAGGTTAATGGGAAGAAAGGCTTTTTAGTACTGAGTGAGAAGTTTTCTTCATTTCCCGGATGGATGGCTTTGGCTGATGGGAAGGACCTTGGTGTGATGAAAGCGGATGGTATGATAACTGCCGTTTATGTTGATAATGAGTATGATAGTGTGATGATGGAATATATGCCTCGAAGTGTGGTAATTGGTCGGAATATCACTGTTTTTACATTCATATTAGTAGGGATTTACTTTGCTTGGTATATTTTTGGTAGACGGAAGAAGGTTGTTGAGGGAGATGATGTCCGGAAGACTTAAAGAGCATTATCTGTATATCTCTATTATTGTTATAGTGGCTATCTTTTTGGTTAGAGAAGGTATTGGATTTTACAATGTGATGTATCCTGGTGATGCGTTAAGCCAATTCTTATCAAATGAGATTGTGATTAAGGAATCTTTTCTTCAAGGTGCTGTGCCATTATGGGATCCATTCATTATGAGTGGGACTCCCTTATTAGCTAAGGCTCAGTCTACTGTTTTTTCAGTTTATAGTTTGATTATGATATTGTTGCCGACACCATATTTAGCAACTACATTTAATTCGTTTTTACATGTTGTGTTATTAGGGTTGGGAGTTTATTGGTTAGGTTTGCTTAGTGGTTTGGAAAAAAAGTTTGCGATATTGCCTTCTTTGGTTGTTTTGTTGAGTGCTTATGTTGCTGTTGAGGTGTTTTTTGGTATATTCCAACTGATGGGGATTACTTACTTTGTTTATTTGTTGATTTTTGTCATTAAAGGTCTTCGTAAGAGGAACTTTATTGAGTATGCCCTTTTGAGTAGTGTGTTTTCTTCTATGATGTTCTTTTCAGGGGCGTTTGAGATGTTTACTTTCTCTTTTTGGGTTGTACTTTATGTGCTGGTGTTTAATCTGTTTGGTAAGGGGTTTAATAAACGGTTGTTGAAGTCATTCTTATTTGGAGTTGTGTTTCTTTTAGTTGCTGTTGGGCTGGTGTTTGTTAAATTATTGCCTGCTTTGGAGCTTGCTGAAATGAGTCAAAGGCAGGGAGCAACGTTTGATTTTGAAAGGTCTATTGGAAGTCATTTGAATATTAAGAATTCGTTTAATATGATTGTTGATGATAGGGCGTTGCCTAACTTGTTTAGTCATTCTGTTAAGGGAACTGATAGTTTGTCTATTGGTATTATTGCTTTTTTGCTGGTGTTAGTTAGTTTTGGGAATTTTAAGAAGAAGAAATATTTGTTTTATTTGCTTATGGGGGTTCTTGGGTTGTTGATGATAACTAGATCTCCTTGGAACTGGATCTTGTGGAAATATTTTCCGTTCTTTAGTAAGCAGAAGCATGTTATGAAGGCGAAATTTGTATTTTTGATTGTTAGTGCTATCCTTTCAGGGTTTGGGTTTAGGTTTTTGGTTTTGAAATTTAAGAAGTTTGAGAAATTAGTTTATGGTGGTGTTATTTTGTTGTTAGTTGTTGGTTCGTGGGGATTTACGTATGATATGGAGATTAAAGACTCTCGTCCTGAGATTGAAGGTAATTTGGTTATGAAGTTTATGAGTTCGGATACCGATATGTTTAGGTTTAAGGCTTACGAAACAAATGGGATTGATTGGGGGACTAATTATTACTCTAAGTTTTATGGGTTGTCTGATGTTTATGGTTATGAGAACCTATGGTTGATTGATTATATGCCGATGTTTTTGAGTGTTGCTAATCAGGATATGTCAAAGATGTTTGGAATCTTGAATATGAAGTACATGACTTCTATGAATGAGTTGAACATCTCTGGTTTTGAATTGGCCCAGAAGTTTGACGATCTGGAGTGTGAGTATGTTGAGGGGGAGATAAAGGATTTTAAAGGAATGCCTTCGTGTCCTGGTTATGATGTGCTTTTGAAGGCGTGGGGCCCATACTTGTATGAGAATACTGAGTTTTTGCCTCGTGCATATCTTGTTAAGGATTCTGTTTTGGTTTTAGGTGAAGGGGGTTTGCAGTTGGTTTATGGTTTGATGTTGGATTCCCGATTTGATCCTTTTAAGTCTGTGATTATTTCTGGTAAGAATAGTATTAATGATTATTCTTTTGATGACATTAAGAAGTATAGTGCTGTTTTCTTGGCTCCAGGTTCTATCGATGAGAATAGTGGCGGATTGTTGAAGTGGTATGTTGATAATGGTGGGTTGTTGTTTCCAAATGTTATTCTGGGTCAGAGTAGTGTTCTAGATTCTGATGTTACTAAGATGTTTGATGGTTTTAGTGAGGGTGTTTTGGTTTCGTATGTTCAAGATAATTTCAATAAGTATTCTGCTGAAGTTGAAGGTCCTGGTTGGTTGGTTGTTAGTGAGAAGTTTTCTATGTTTCCTGGTTGGGAGACTAATGTTGGGGAGATTTTCCGGGCTGATGGGATTATAAGTACGGTTTATGTTGAGCATGCTGGAGAGGTTGTTTTTGATTATAAGCCTGAGTCCTTTGTTTTAGGTAGGAATGTTAGTGTTGGGGTTTTAGTATTAATTTTATCCTATTTTGGATTCTTATTTTACAGGAGGAAAAATGAAACCTAATGTTAGTATGTTTTTTCCTGCTTATAATGAGAGGGAGAATATTGTTAAGTTGGTTAGTGATGCTAAGAGGGTGCTTTCTGAGGTTGCCAATGATTATGAGGTGATTGTTGTTGTGTATGAGGGTTCTACTGATGGGACTATTGATGTGGTTAGGAGTCTTGAGGATTCTCATGTTAAGTTAGTTATTCAGCCGCTTTCTAAGAAAGGTGTTGGTTATGCGAACATCATGGGTTTTGATGTTGCTAAGTATGAATATGTTTTTTATGCTGATTCTGATAATCAGTTTGATCTTCAAGAGTTTAAGAAGTTTTTGCCTTTCCTTAACTATGATATTGTTGCTGGGTATAGGATTGATAGGAAGGATCCATTCTTACGGATATTTACTTCTAAGGTTTATAACTTTATAGTTAAGTTGGTGTTTGGTGCAAAGGAACGGGATGTTGATTGTGCTTTTAGGTTGGTTAATAGGCGTGTTTTTTCTAAGGTTAGGCTTAATTGTAGGCTTGGTTTGGGGACTACTGAATTGCTTGTTAAGGCTAGGCGTGCTGGTTTTAGGATTAAGGAGGTTGGAGTTCATCACTATGCTCGGTTGAAGGGTAGTTCTGTATTTGAGTCTGAAGGTATTAATTTACCTAAACCAAAAGTAGTATTTGATCTTATAAAAGAGATGAAGGTGCTTTGGAAGGATTTGAAAAGGTAAATTAAATAAAAAATAAATAAATGAAAAAAAGGGAATTTAATAAAAAATAAATAACGAAAAAAACTAATCAATGAATAAAAATAAATTAAAAGAAAAATAAGAAAATGTTGCCAATGAAAAATTCTCAGTAAATGAAGTTAATTAAATAATAACGAAAAATAAAAATACTGCCAATGGAAAAGAAAATCCAATAAATGAAAATGGATTAATAAAGACGGGATAATGTTAGCAATTTCAATCGAAGTTATGGTGCAGTGAAATTGCAAATATTATCCTGTTTTATTTAAAAATAAAAAAAGTTTAACTATTGGTTTAAAAAATTAAATCGTATTGGGAGAATAAAAAGAATAAGTGTGAGAAGATTCTACCTTGGCTCAGCAGGAGGGTTTGTTCTCTGATAGTCCCTGACTAGATCGGATATTTCGCCATCTTTTAACGCTCTAATTCTATGAAGCTCTCCATGAACAGGTTCATATGCTCTTACATCAGGTCCTGAATAGAAAGATGCTCCTTTTCCTAATGCATAATACATATCTTCTTGATCAGCCGATTCAATAGAACCGAAGGGAGTACCAGATTCCTCACCTCTTACCCTCATTACAACGGTTTCTTCACAAACATTATCCAGTTCAGGATCATCATTAAGAGTAGTTGTTTGAAGAGCATAAATAATTGGTAGGGCCTGTCTCGTAGTTCCCATTAATGCTAATTTTCTTAGACGTAATTCCCTTTCAACTATGGCATTATTTGGTTTGCCCATTATTATCCCCCTGTAAAATTTATTACTATCCTATTTAGGGGGAATGCCCCTCCCCATATAAATATTATGTTATCGTGTTATTATTTGATGACCAATTTGTAATAGGGGAAATAACCAATAAAATAACTAATTTTATAAAATGTGAATAATTCTCTTCTTCTTAATTAAAAAAGGTGTTTTAGATGAAGGCAGAAGGAAGTTATGAATCTATGTTTGGGGAGAAGGAATTAAGAGAGGTAGATTATTTTATGCCTCAGATCATGCCTATGAGTTTGAATGAGAAACTTGTTAAGGAAGTTATGGAGAAAGGGGCTAGGGAGAAGAAATGGGTTTTGGCTTTTGTTATTGGAACTAAGCCTTGTTTTTACAAGTTCTATGGGTCTGTTGTTGAGGCGGAAAAGGCAGGGCTTCCTAATTTTGTTATTAATTCTAATCAACATTATGATGATATACTTACTTTTGGTCTTGAAGAGTTTGATTTTAAGAAGAAGATTGGAGCTAATTTGGCTATAAGGGGAGATCTTGCTCAGAAGTCTGCTGAGCTTATGATTAAGATTAGTTGGATGGCTAGGTATCTTAAGAAGCATTGGCCTGATGTTACTGTTGTTCCTGTTGTGCTTGGTGATACGATACTTACTTCCATGGTTCCTGCTGCTTGGATGTTTTCTAGGAACGAGATGGCTATACAGAATGAGGCTGGTTTACGGTCTATGAGTCCTTCGATAATGAAGGAAGTTGGTAAGGTTTCTATTCCGGAGTTTATAGATAAGCAATTTAATGGTAAATGGGAGTTACTTCGTAATGAGCCGTTTCCGGAGCAGTGGGACACTTTTGTTTCAGCTGCTGGGTCTGAGTTTCTATTTGCTCCTTTGGAGCTGAATAAGGAGCATTTGATACGTGAAGGGCATTCTGCTGATGATATATGGGTTACTGGCGGAGTTGTTATTGATGCACTTAAATTGAAGAAGAAGGAGAAGCCAGCTAAGAGTATATTTGAGATATATCCTCAGTTGGAGAAAGGTGAATGGTTAAGGGTTGATATTCATCGTAGAGGTAATTTGACTCCTACTCGGTTTAAGGCTATAATTGGTGGTGTTAAGTCGCTTGTTGATGCTGGTTTTAATGTTAATTTTATTGAGATGAGTGCAACTCGGTTTGCGCTTGACAATTATAAGTTAAGAGGGGAGATTGAGAAGTTAAATGGTTCTAAGAACTTTTTATTTACTAAAGTTTGGCCTGAGTATGCAAATGTTCTTGAATTTTATAATTCTGAACATTGTTTTGCTGCTTTTACTGATTCGGGAGGGGTGCAGGAAGAGATGAATGAGCTTGGTAAGTTATGTTTGACTTGTAGATTTAATACTGACAGGCCTGAGACTGTGAATAATGCTAGGACTAATTTACTTGTTCCTCCTGTGAGTAAGGAATTTATTTTAGATATGGTGAAGCATGTTTATAAGGATGTTGAGTTGCAGAAACAGATGAAGAGTGGTCCTAAATTGTATGGAGATGATGTTGGGAAGAAGTTTATTTCTACTGTGGCTTCGATAATGGGTAAGCGGAAACCTTTCAAATGGGCTCATGAGGCTATAGGATTATGGAATGATGAGGAGTCTAGTGACTATTTATGAAAACTGTAATATTATGTGGAGGGGAAGGTACTCGTCTTAAGGAGTTGACAGAAGGTATTCCTAAGCCGCTTGTTGAGATTGGTGGTAAGCCGATATTATGGCATATAATGAAGATTTATTCTTCTTTTGGTTTTAATGATTTTGTTCTTTGTTTGGGTTATAAGGGTGAGATGATTGAGGATTATTTTAAGAATAATAAAGAAGATTGGAAGATAGAGTTTGTTGATACTGGTGCTAAGACTAATACTGGTGGAAGGATTAAGAAAGTTGAGGAATATGTTTCTGGAAGGTTTTTGGCAACTTATGGGGATGGGTTGGCCGATATTGATCTTAAAGGGTTGGTTGATTTTCATGATGGTAAAAAAAAGATTGCAACAATGACTTGTGTTAATCCATTATCTCAGTTTGGGGTTTTGGATATTAGCGACGATTTGGTTATGGGTTTTAGGGAGAAGCCTCCACTTAACCAATGGATAAATGGTGGGTTTTTTGTTTTTGAGCCGAAAATATTTGAGTATCTTACTGATGATTGTGTTTTGGAGAAGGAACCTTTTGAGAAGTTGGCTATTGATAAACAGATGGCTGCTTATAAGTTTGAGAAATATTGGGATTGTATGGATACGTTTAAAGATATGCAGACTATGAATAAGTTGTGGAAGGATGGGAGTGCGCCTTGGAAGAGGTGGTGAGTTGGGATTGTAGTACTATCAGAGCAACCACTTACTTTTTTAGAAGAAGATCATGGAATAACTGTAGAAAGGCAATATGATGTTTATTTATCAAAACCTACTAATCGTAAGGAAATAAGAACGTCTGTTGCTGAAGTTTTGCAGAGGTAATTTTATTTTTTTATTTCTTTATGTAAATGGATTGAAGATTGCAAATAAAACCCCCACATAACAACATTTAAAAGTATCATCCAATAATAATTAAACTTATGGTTCAAAACAAGTTCTCTCGATTCGGAATAGGCATAATAGTTCTGATAATCGTTTCGTTAACAACCATAGTAAAGTTATACACTGACTATCTATGGTTTGACTCATTAGGGTTTTCTGAGATCTTTTTGATAGGTTTTTTCTCTCAGATTAAATTGTTTTTTGCCTCGGCTTTGTTTTTATTCTTATTTGCGTCATTAAATCTTTGGTTATCTACTAAGTTGAGTGATGCGAAGAATAAGTATATCAAACTTAAACTGTTGGTGATAGCAGGATTATCATTTGTGGCAGGAGTACTTGTTTCTGAAGGATGGTTTGAAGTATTGCAGTATCTCAAACAAACTCCATTTTCAATAATAGACCCCATTTTTATGAAAGATGTGTCTTTCTATGTCTTTTCACTGCCTTTCTACTCATTAGCATTGACTTTTTTGATGAGCACTGTTATCATAACTACAATTTTAGTTCTATTGGATTACGTGCAGTCTTCTACAAACGTAAAAAAAATTAACCCAGAAAAGCAGGATCCTTTGATACGCAGTACACCTACTCTTGATTTTAAGGCTATATTGTCAAAACCTAAAGCAATTGCCCATTTAGGGATTTTAGGTTCTTTCATTTTTGTTTTATTGGCAGGAATGCATTATCTTTCAAGATTCTCAATAATGTATTCAGAGCAGGGGATTGTTGTAGGAGCTGGTTATTCTGATGTTGTTGTGTTCTTACCTATGGTTAAGATTCTGATGGTTTTGGCTGCTGTTGTTGCAGCAGTACTACTAATATGGGTATTTTTCATTTCAAAACAGCCCAAATTAAAAAAACGACATATTCTATCATATGTAATAATTGTATATCTTTTATTTGGTTTTGTGGGGCCCACTGTAATTCCTGGAGTTGTGCAATATCTAAAGGTGTCACCTAATGAAATCACCCTTGAAAAGCCTTATATTGAAAATAATATAAAATTCACAAGGTTGGCTTATGGTCTGTCAGATGTTGAAGAAAAGGATTTTTCTGTTGATATGGAACTTACTCCTGAGGTTTTAGAGCAAGCTGGACAGACTATTGATAATGTCAGGATATTGGACTGGAGACCGTTGACTAAGACATACAAACAAACTCAGGAAATAAGGCTATATTATGACCTTTCTGGTATTGATATAGACAGATATTATATTGATGGGAAATATACTCAGGTAATGCTTGCTCCAAGAGAGCTAAACCAAAACCAGATAACTGAGAATGCAAAAACATGGGTAAATCTGCATATGGTCTATACTCATGGTCTGGGAGTTGTAATGAGTCCTGTTAATAAAGTTACAAAACAAGGTTTGCCTGATTACTATATCCAGGATATTCCACCAACATATACAGTTGATGAAGAAAACTTAAAGATTTCAAGGCCACAAGTATACTATGGAGAAAAAGATAATGATTTTGTTTTAGTAAACACTAAAACAAAGGAGTTTGATTACCCCAAAGGCAATACTAATGAATATATCAATTATGATGGTAAAGGTGGAGTAAAACTTGATTCTTTCTTAAAGAAATTATTAATGGCTATAAGGTTTGGAGATGTTAAGATCTTATTATCTTCGGACATTACACCTGAAAGTAAAGTAATGTTTGCAAGAAATATAGTTGATAGGATATCAAAACTAACACCTTTTTTCATGTTAGATGAGGATCCTTACTTAGTGATTGATAATGGAAGGCTGTTATGGATAGTGGATGCATATACAGTTTCAGGAAATTTTCCTTATTCTGATAAGGTTGGACGAATAAATTATATAAGGAATTCTCTAAAGATTGTTGTTGATGCTTATGATGGAAGTGTGAGTTATTATGTTATGGACACAGCTGATCCAATAATTTCAACTTATGCTAATATATTCCCTCAACAGTTCAATAGGTTTGAAAATATGCCAGAGGGATTGAAGGAGCATATTAGATATCCAGCTGACTTGTTTAAGATTCAATCTCATATCTATAGTACTTATCATATGGATGATATTAAGGTATTCTATAACAAAGAAGATGCATGGCAGATTCCAAACGAAGTTTATGGTGTTGGTCAGAAGGTTAAGGTAGATCCATATTACATAATAATAAAACTTCCTGGAGAAGAGAAAGAAGAATTTGTATTGATGACTTCATTTTCACCGATAAAGAAAGATAATATGATAGCGTGGATGGCTGCACGCTCTGATGGGGACAATTATGGTAAGTTGATATTATACAAATTCCCTAAAGATAGATTAATTTATGGTCCTCTTCAGATTGAAGCTAAGATTGATCAGGATTCTGAGATTTCACAACAACTTACCCTTTGGAGTCAGCAAGGTTCTAGAGTGACTAGGGGTAATTTATTGGTGATACCAATAAAGGATAGTATTTTGTATATTGAGCCGCTTTATATCCAAGCAGAGACTGGTCAGCTTCCTGAGTTGAAGAGGGTTTTGGTATCTGATGGTGAGAGAGTTGTGATGGAAGAGGATTTAGCTAAGGCTTTGGAAGTTTTGTTTGGGAAATCTAAGAGGGAAGTTGTTGTTGAGGAAGAAGGGGAGAAAACATCAACTGAGCTGATAAAAGAAGCGCAGGATTATTATGATATGATTGGAGATTCTATGAAAGAAGGAGACTGGGTTGGTTTTGGAGATAGTCTTGATAGGTTAGGAAATGTTCTTGAGATTTTGGGTGAGGAGTAGAGATGAGACTCTTGACCAACTAGAAGTGATAATTAATCGAGGTTCTGTTCCTGGAAGAGATTGATTTCTTTATGTGAATGTATTGTAAATAGATTAAAGAAGACGAATAACCTTGGCCCTACTCTCTCGGTCATAGTCACCGAACATTTGTTCTCTGTATGTGAGATATGGTTCTGTTTCTGTTCCGTAGGTGTCTGGGAGGTGAGGGTTTGAATATACTTCTTCGCCACCTACTGTCATAGATCTTATTCCCGATCTTGAATGAAGAAAATTAAGGGTTCTTTCTCCCCCTCCTTCTTGTACTGGCTCTCCTTGACTATGTGTCCTAGTGTCTGAATTAAATCTTACATGGCTGAATGCGTCTACTTCAGTTAAAGTTCCTTCGAATGTTTGTACATCGCCATGTCTTACAGAAGTGATTGTAGCTTCTCTTCCTACAAGGGCATCTAATTCAACTTTTTTTGCTGCTGGGTCTTGAATAACGGGTTCTGCCATGATAATTAGAGGAATGATAAGAACTATAAAAAGTTTGTGTGGAAATAAAACTATTCACTTATATGTTATATAGAAAGGTATATATAGGTGGAAGGTCATTATACACAATATAAAATGAAGATTAATAAATTTATGATAATTGGATTGATTGTTATCTTAGTAGTTGGAATTGTTTCTGTTTTTGCAACTGGAGATTACGGTAAATCTTGGTATGGACACAAGGGTTGGAAAGGGATGGGGAAACATTCCTCTCATCATGGAGATAAAAGTGGTTGGTTAGAGAAAATGGGATTGCCTGGAGATGCTTCACATGAAGAGATAATTGAAGCTAAAAAGAATCTTCAGTGGGGAGGCCATGGAGACCACATGAATATTATGAGGCAAAAGCTTGGATTGCCTGAAGATGCTTCGGATGAAGAAGTTAAAGAAGCGTGGCAAGAGATAAAAGGAGCGGAAGGTTTTGATAAAAAATCATTCTGTCATAGTTCTTAGAGAGTTAGATAGAAACATTATTGATTACTCCAAAGGTTTTTGGGCAACAACAATTATTCTTTCAGAAAAAGTATCGTGATATGACTCCTGATGTATATCCCCGTAAACTGCTCTTGGTTCAAGACCAGCACTTCCAATCGCTGCCTTCAGATTTTCAGGCGTATATGCTTCTAATGTTATTTGGTGTCTACTTTCTGCTTGTGGGCCCTTGTAAATAAATATCCATTCTACATTAATTCTTTTTGCTTCTTCATCAAGTGTCCTATCCTTAAGGATATATCTAGTTTGACCTTCATCCCAAACTTGCTCCAGGAAGTTCTTTCTTACCATACCACTGTTTACATAATCAATTAAGAATAACCCTCCTGGTTTTAGGACTCTGGCTATGTCATATGTTATTTTGAGGTCATCGAGAAAGGTAGAGTATCCGAACGAACTAGCATAACTGTATACTGCATCAAAAGAATCTTCTCGGAGTGGTAAATTCCTCATATCACCTTTAACTAGACTTAGATCAATTCCTTCTTTATCGGCCTTTTGTTGGGCGAGATCTAATGCTACTTGTGAAATGTCAAGACCGGTGACATCAATTCCTCTTCTTGCAAGAGAAATTGCATGCCTCCCATTACCACATCCTAAATCTAGTACTCTTTGCCCTGGTTTTAACTCAAGGGCCTCTTCTATAAAATCAACTTGAGGAATAGCTCTTTCTATTTCTGCATCAACATGTTTTGGGGAGTGTCCTGAGTAAAGTTCGTCAAAAAGGGCTTCAACTGGGCCTTTTTTTGTCATAAAGAAAGGTAATCTAATGTGATATAAAATTGTTTAGTTTTCTGGTTAGAGATTGTAAATAAGAAATATTTATATAAACTAATTCTAAATGTTAATGAAAGAGGTGAATTGAGATGGTAGAAGCAAGTGATGTTATTGATATGTTGATTAGGTCGGGAGATGGTGTAGATCCAGTTAAGATTGGATATGTAGTTGTGATTCTACTTTTGATAGTAGCTTGGATTAGGAAAGGTAAGCCTAAGGATAGGATGGATGCTGGAATGCCTAGTGCTAGGATGCCTAAAGTAAAGAAAGATAAAGGATTTGGGAAGGATATGGGTGGCGGGAAGATATAAAATAGTTTACCTACTTTCTGGTCTGTAGGTTCCAGCACCTGGTGATTCCATTGGAGGTGCTAGATGTTCTTGTTCTAATAGTGGGCCTTGGAGTAATTTTCTTACGTTTGCATCACTTGGGTCTTCGCGTAGTGCTCCATTCTCGTACAAAGGCTTAAGGAATGCTATTGCTAAGTCTGGAGCACTCATCCAATGGACGACTGCATCAGGGTGCACTGAAGGATTTGCAAGCCCATGAAAGTAACAAAGAGCACCAACTTCTTGAGGAGGTAAAAATCTTTCCCTCGAGACCCAATCCTGAGTTATTCTTCTATTATCAAATGGTATATGCGGCATACGTGGTGCAACTTGCATAACTGCGTCATATTGTGTAAACCTTCCAATTCCACCTTGATCTAAAATAACTTGATCATGTGCTCCATGAAGGTCTATTGGAATTGTAAATTCCGGTACAGTAAACCAATACGCACCAGGCCCGTGAGTTGTGAAGAATGCATTATAGGCTTCAAGCCTTCCCCGTAAAGTTTCATCTTCAGGAGGACCAATATTTAATTCTAAATAAGGATAACCTTCTTTAAATCCGTATCTTCTAACATTAACCATAAATTCTTCATCGTGGTCACTAAGTTCTAATCCATCTGTTACCATAGCGATAATAGCGTCTCCTAAATCCTCTAAGGTTGCGCTGTTATCGACAGGATGGACTGTTTGTAGAAATTCAACGTGTGAAGGTGTTATTCCTTCTCTTCCTTCTAATAGTGTAGTAAGTGCCATAGGTAATACTTTTGTGTTTGGGTTTTATATATTTTACTAAAAAATCAATGAAAAAAACCATTAAAAATAAAGAAAATAAATAATAAATTATTTAAACTAATTGTTATTTCTATTATTTTATGAATCAAGGACCAGAATATCAAGCAAAGGCGCTTTATGAGAGAGCAGGTATGTTAGCTATTAATGCTTCACAAGGAGATAATCCTGACTTGGATAGAGATGTTGCTGTTTTGGGGAGAGATGTAGTGGCTCCTGAATTTGAAGCGTATATGAGTGCCCTTTTTGCTATTGGTTTACGTCATAGCGGGGGTGTTCATAGAAGGGGGGGTCCTGGTGAATCGGAAGCTGATCCAGTATTGATGCTCCGTGATGCGTTTAGAAGTGCAGAAGATTGTTATGCGTTCGGACGTAGATATGATGATAGCCGTACAGATGGTAAGCGAACAGAGAATTTATTGAGATTGGCTACTGCATTATTAACATTGGATAATACTGGTAACTATTTAGATGCTATTGTTATAGGAGAATAGACTATTTATTTCTAGAATTTCAACTGTGTTTGGGGATCTTTTTTTCTTCTTTGTATACTAGGATGGTTTTTATCCAGGTAATCGCCCATCTTGGAGATATCTTTTTCTATTACTTCTCTGAGTTGGGGTCGGTAGAGCATTGCGGCTGGGTGGTATAATGGGATTACTACGAACTTTTCGTCTTTGATTAGTATTTCTTTGTTTATGCCATGAAGGTTTGTGATGCCTTCAATTTGTTTCATGGAATCTGGTTCAAAGCCTGCTAGTACGAACTTTGTTGCGTAGTTGCCTAGAGTTGCTATGATTGCTGGTTTGATTACTTTAATTTGTTCTATTAAGAATGGAGTGTGTGCTTTTATTTCATCTACGTTGGGATTACGGTTTTTTGGGGGTCTATATTTTAGTATGTTTGCTATGTAAACATCATCTAGTCCTAAGTCGATTAAAGAAAGTAGTTTGTCTAATTGTTTTCCTGCTGCTCCTACGAAAGGATAACCTTCTAGATCTTCATTTTTTCCTGGGGCTTCTCCGATGAATAGGATTGGTGCTTCTGGATTGCCTTTACCAAAGACTAGGTTTGTTGCAGTGTCTTGTAGAGGAAGAGTAGTATTTAGAATATTTTTTTTGACTTCTTCGAGTTTGGCTGTTTTGTCATCCATGTTATTTTGTATCTTCTACTCTGATAATATGATATCCGAATTGAGTCTTTATTGGTTTTGATATTTCTCCTTTTTGCATTGAGAATGCGGCTTGTTCAAATTCCCTTACCATTTGGCCTTTATTAAACCAGCCTAGATTTCCTTCTTTCTTTTTAGAAGGGCATATTGATACTTCTCTTGCGACTTCTCCGAAAGATTTTCCATGGGTAACGTCGTAATAGGCTACGTTTGCTTCTTCTTCTGTCTTTACGAGAATATGTGATGCGTTTACTTTGTTTGTCATGATTAGAAGTAAAGTTAAGGGTTATATAAATTTATTTGATTAAACAGCATAACCAGGATTTTTTCTTGATTCATATTTTCTGACTAAGAAATCTAATCCTTTTCTGATTGCAGGCATTGTAAATTGAGCATGATCTTCAATGAAATTGGCTGCTTTTTCTCCTAATCCGCTATAGTAAAGATCTACTACCCTTCTTCCTAGTCTAGATTCATTCAGAACTTCGTCTCTAAGGGCTCTAAGTGTTAGAACTTCTGGAGCATTTGTATCCCCATATACTGCTGTTGCGATGAAACATGATGATTCGGTTTCAAATTTAGTGATATCATCCCTATTATAGCTAACATCAGTGCCCCAATCTTTTTCAATAGTTACCCAATTATCTGTAGTTGTTAGAACTCCTGTTTCCCTTTTAATAGTTCCATCTCTAAAATGTAGAATATGTGTTCTACTTGGTGGTTTATTTTCTTCGGCCATAATGGAAACATAGAAGTGTAACTATGTTTAAAAAGATTATTAAAAAATTAACTAAACATCTTAGTCATTGGTTTGATTGATGCTAAAATTGCGATTATTAGATACCACCACCATTCTAGTGCTAGGAGTGGAGTCCAAAGCTTTGCTATCATCAATGCGAATGCTGCTGATGCTAACTTTACCATTGCTATATCGCATGTTTTTAACTTAGGTATCTTTTCGTTTGCCCAATTGAATAATCCCATAATATCACCTCAATAGAGATTATGGTTAAACTGGTTAATAAAGATTGTGGAATGGTTAATTCTAAAATAAATAAATAGAGGGGGTAGGTGTCCTCATTCACTTTATGTTCAAATAGATGCCCTCCACTCACCCTAGGATGTTGAAAGAGGAAAGTGAACATTTAACAGAAAATTTATAAATTATCATTCTTTCTTCAAAGTTAAGGGGGAAACAAATGACTTTTTGGGAAGGTAAAAACGTATTAATAACTGGGGCTAATGGATTTATTGGTTCTTATGTAACTAAGGCGCTAGTAGATAAAGGAGCTAATGTTACTGCTTTGATTAGAGATAAGATTCCTAATTCTAATTTGATTCTGTCTGGGACGGCAAATAAAATTAACCTAATTGAGGGTTGTTTGACTGACATTGATGTTATCAAAAGAGCATTGAATGAATATGAGATTGATACTATTTTTCATTTAGCTGCACAAGCTATCGTGACTACAGCAAATAGATCTCCGTTATCAACTTTTGAATCTAATATTAAAGGGACTTGGAATGTTTTGGAGGCATGTAGGTTACATGAACTAACAAAGAGAGTTGTTATTGCATCTAGTGATAAGGCTTATGGGGATCAAGAAAAGCTTCCATACACTGAAGAATCACCCCTGTTAGGATTATATCCTTACGATGCTTCAAAAGCATGTGCGGATATTTTATCTCAATCTTATCACAAGACATACAAACTGCCAGTTGCGATTACGAGGTTAGCAAATACTTATGGTGGAGGAGATTTGAATTTCAGTAGAATTATTCCAGATACTATTAGAGCAATAATCAACAACAAAGCCCCAATCATAAGAAGTGATGGAACTCCTGTTAGGGATTATATGTATGTTGAGGATGCTGCTTCTGCTTACATAACACTCGCTGAAAATTTAGATAATGAAGAAGTAGTTGGAAAAGGATTTAATTTTGGGACTAACACTCCGGTTAGTGTGATTGAGCTAGTAAATAAGATGCTTAAAGCTGCTAATTCTGAGTTAAAACCAGTTATACAAGGAACAGCTAAGAGTGAGATAGATAAACAGTACTTAGACAGTTCAAAAGTGAAAAGGATAATGGGCTGGGAGCCTAAATTTAGTTTAGATGAAGGCCTAAAAGCAACAATTGAATGGTACAATCAGAATCTAACTAAAATAGAAAAATGAAAGCTGTTGTAGTTCTTCCCACTAAGAATGAAGAGAAAAGTATTGAATTTATGGTTAATGAAATTAAAAAACTAAATCTAGATGTTTTTGTTTCTGATGAACAGTCAACTGATAAAACATTAGAGATAGCTAAAAAACTAAAAGTTCCTGTTTACCAAAGGGATGGTTCTGGTAAAGGTTTTGGAGTAAGAAAGGCAATTCAAGTTGCAAAAGAGAAAGGTTATGATATTTTAATATTAATAGACTGCGATAAGACTTATCCAACGAAGTATATCCCAGAATTGCTTAAGTTTTTTCCTAAGTATGATATGGTTGTTGGGGCTAGGAAACTTAACCATGTAAGGCTATTACATAGATTACCCAATATGGTTCATACTGAGAGTATTAATTTATTATATGGTTCCAACCTTAGAGATATCAATTCTGGGTTAAGGGCATTTAATATAGATAAGATGCCTAACTTAAATGCAAAAGGATTTGATGTTGAAGCTCAGATTACAACAAAAGCAATTAAGAAAAAACTGAAAATAAAGGAAGTACCAATTGTATATGAAAAAAGGGAAGGGGATTCAAAGATTAGAATAAAAGATGGGTTTTTAATCTTATCAAGAATCTTAAAAGAGAGAATTAAAAGATGAAGAAGTTAAATATTGAAGCTATTGTACTGATTATTTTTTGTACAGCCTTCTTATGGTTTGCAGCTGGGAATATTCTAGATAATAAGATAACTCATGATTTTCCGGTAGGTTTTTTTGCTTCTGATTCTTTCCAAAATTATGGTATAGCGGAAGGGATAAAAGAAAGCGGCAATTATAAATTCCAGCCAATGTCAGTTGCTGGCGGTTATAAAGATGTTGTTGGAACTCATTATCCAACGATATATCATTTAACTGCATTGTTTTCTGTTCAGACAGGTATTAAGGTTTATGATTCATTAATTTTTATGATAATCTTTCTTTTGTTAAGTACTTCATTGATGATGTATTTCATAATTCGGAAGTTCAGCAAAGGTGCTGCAATGATTGCATTGCCTTTAATGATGTTAGTCAGCTATAGCAAATTTTCATCTGCAATAACATGGGGGCAGCATGGTGCAATAACTGGAAGCTTTTTTTTAGTGGCTTTATTGTGGGCTTTTACTAAATTTGAATTAAACAATCCTTTTTTCATAATTATTTTCTTAAGTGGCACTTTCTTTGGGCATCAACCAGAGTTTGTTTTCGGATTAGGATTTATTTTCCTATATTTTGTTCTAAAATTTATCAGAAAGGATCTCAAAGCAGGAGATATTAAAAAAATAATTACTATTGGAGTTATCACTCTTTTGATAATCTCTTACTATCTCATAATTTTTAAGTTTGCATGGGTGAGTGCTGGTTTTTCTGCTCTTGAGATAGTCAGTGTTGAGAAATTTTTAGAGGGAAGAGCTTTTCCCCCTGTTCTGTTATTTGATGATTTTAATTTTTTAATCTTGATCTTTTCTTTTATAGGAATAGCCATAGTAAGCTTAATGTTGTTTAAGAAGAAAAATACTTTATCTGCTGCAATGTTGTTTTTATTCTTACTAGGGTTAACCAATTATATTGGTGCTGGGCATAAAGCGTTCCAGCAGAGGTTCTTATGGCCAATATACTTATCTGCTTTTTTTGGGATAGGTATTTATTATGCTATCAAGTTTATCATGAAAAGAGTTAATGTTATTTTTTCGGCTGGTGTTTTTATATTATTATTAATCATATTCATTCCAGCATTTGGTGGAAAAACAAATGCTGGAAGCAGTATTGATGCTGCTCATTGGGCGGGTTTTGATTGGATAAGAGATAATGTTGAGATGGACAAACCAGTATATTTCCTTTACCAGGACATGATAGGGCAGAGATCAATTTACTATGCTAGTACACAAAGAGAAACTTATGTTTTAGATGTTGGAAGCTTTATTCAGGATATCCAATCAGGGATGATTAAAAGGAGTTATAAGATGGTATTGAGTGCTGAAGGGGGAGCAGGATTGCCTTATAGGAAATCCCTTTTTGAGTTTGGGAAACATATGTCTGAAGTTGCTGAGCGGATGAAGGAGAGAGTAGATATATGTACTATGCCTTATATTGTATTTGATAAGGTTTCGAGTCAAGAGGCATTGTCAACCTATAATCTGATGATTGCAAATGAATTATTGAAGAATGAGTGGATAAGTGTAGTTTATGGTGATAACCCATCCGTTGTAATAATCAAAAATAATAGACCAGGAGTGGATTGTATTGAAGAACGAAGTTTTAATGAATAAGATTAAGAAAGAGTCTGTATCTATTTTAAGCATTTTTATAGTTGCTTTGCTAATCTTTAAGATTGCTTTTTTTAAGGAAAGCTTTTCTACTATTCTTGGAACTGTATGGGGGCTTTTTTGGCTGATAGTCTTGCCTGGCTTTGCCATTATGTATCTTTGGCATGATAAACTAGGATTTATTGAAAGGTTAGTTGCAGGTATTGCAGTTGGGGCTTCAATCACTGGGATTTCGTCTTATTACTTAGGTATTTTTGGTTTGAATATCAGCAATCATACAATAATTCTGCCAATAATTATATTATTGGTCAGCGTAATACTAATCTTA
Organism: uncultured Methanosarcinales archaeon; assembly: GCA_964566535.1. GTDB lineage: Archaea > Nanobdellota > Nanobdellia > Woesearchaeales > CAZOXR01 > CAZMIO01. Next base: position 61,247 of record CAZMIO010000005.1, read on the forward strand.
AGGAAAAAATAAAATGTCTATCTTAATCCATTTTTTAACTTCACTCTTATTAGCACTAATCTTATCTATCTTTTATGGTTGGTACTCCCTTTGGGCGTTTGTTGGAGGGGTATTAGTGGATGTAGACCATTACCTCCTATACGTTTCAAAGTTTAGAAATATCAATTTGAAAAAGATTTACCATTACTATGCTGTAGAGGGTTGTTATTTTAAGGGTATGTATTGCGTCTTTCATTCTTTTGAATTGATTTTGTTGCTTGGAGCATTATCTTTTTTTTCTGAGATAGTTTTGATAATCACAATAGGACTTTTCCTTCATTATGTGTTAGATATTATATTTGAATTGAAGTATTGTGGAAAAACTATAAAGAATTGGTCATTTATTTTGTTCGTCAGAAACACGTACTTTGGAACGTCTTTTGATAAAAAACCAAGTCCCAAATAAGATTATTAGTGCTATGATTATTGAGAGTCTAAAACTTATTACTAATCCCATATAGTAAACTAATGTAGGGATTATCCCCATCCCCAAAAAGAAGGAATATATTATTCTTTCTAAGGAACTGAATTTTAAGTAGTCTAAGATTAAGTATACCGGCAGTATAAAAATAAAGATAATCCCCAGTAAAAGCCTAAGTCCTGTAAATTTGAAGAATATTAAGAAGAATAACGAGATTACTGCAATTGTTCCCATTAATAATTTCTTATTATTTAGTTTCAAGAGAATACACCCTCACAATTTCATTTGGATAGATTAGTGTAGCATTTGCGAGTACATTGGCCTCCCATTGTTGGAGTTGATTTACTGCATCTTGCTGACCTAATGTGATGAAGTCCGAATAGTCAACTAAAACATGCGTTGCTGTATCTGCATTTGTTGTAGTTATTATTTGATTGTCATATAATACGTGTTTGAATGCTAAGCTATGTAACCATTTCTTTTTGTTATATGCAACTGTGCCTACAAGCAAGGTGTGGGACTCTTCTGGAAGATTCTCCCTCATCCATAATGCTGCATCATATTCGGCTTGGCTTAACCTAGTAATTCCCTGGTAAGATTGTTTTAGTTCTGAGATGACAGGTTGAGCATTAAAAAATAATGCTAAGATTATGAATATTACAACAACCCCATATTTAAGGTAAGTTTTCTGCTCTTTTGGTAATTTGAAGAATGAAGGGATTGTGATTAACCCAATAGCGATTAGAATTGAAAAAAGTTGTGCTTCTATTTGCAAGAACCTAAAGTTCCGATCTCCCCCTAGTACATCCATATGCAAAAAAAGATACAATGTTATTAAAAATGATAGTATTAAGAGGTCTTGTTTTTTTCTCCTGATTAAAAGGGTGATTAAACCTAATATTAAGAGGGGGAGGGTCCAAAATCCACCATAGATATAGCTATAAGAGAAATATGATTCTGGAACTGAGGACGTATACTCATCATAAAATTTAAACCAATGGACCATGTCCTTTACTTTATCAAAATTTAATTTGAAAAATTCTTCCCCATATACTACGTCTTGTCCACCCACACCTAGATTGCTCAATATTATCTTAAATTGAAATGGTGCTAATAAGATAACGAAGACTAACATTAAGAATACTAAGATTGAAATATCTTTAATCTTAAACGGTAGTTTCCTGTTCTTGATAAAGAGTACAGCTGAATAAATAAAAATAAATGCTACTGATAGGAACAACATTTGGGGGTGGAATGTGTAGGATATTGCAATAAGCAGGATTGTTAGTACCATATATTTGGTACGTTCTTTTTTCTCATGGTATAAATCAATGAACTTGTAATAAGAGTATGCTATCAATGGGAAGAAAGCGAATGCTATTGTCTGAGGCCACAGGCCCCATAGATAGTACATAATATCACGTCTTGAGAATACCATAAAGAAAGCTGCTACAACAGCCGGGAGGAATCCATATAGCTTTCTTGTGATAAAATATATGGAAATTATAGCTGAAGAAGAGAGAATGGCTAAAAGCAGATAAACAGGAATTATTCTTTGGCCTCCAACTACTTGAGCAATTGCTTCATTTGTGTTGAATTGTGGCGGATAAGCGAAATATTTCTCTGGGATTGTGTATGTTAGGTAGAATGGCAGTTTGTAGATTGATTTATCGTAGCTTGCCATATAGTCTCCTGAAGTAAAGTGAACAGAAGAATCAACATCACCAAATGGTAAGTTAGTTATTGGCAATGACCATATGTAAACTGCAAATAAGAAAATTATGACTAAGACTATATCTTTTTTACCCATTCGTTTTCGTAAATAATGTCTTTTAATAAAATTTTCGTATTTTGAATAAGAAAATTTAAATAAGCTCTTATGGTGCCTTGTTGAAATGAAAATAGCTATTATCAATCCTCCGAATATTGGGGATTTTCAAGCGAATAGAGATCTTATGGGGGGATTTGGATGCGCAAGTATGAAGAGTATGATTGTGAATCCTCCTTCTTTGAATTCTTTGTACGTTGCTTCTATCTTAAAGAAAGATAACGAGGTAAAGTATATTGATTGTGCTGCTTTGGACCTAGATAAAGATCAATTGATGAATAAAATCAAGGAGTGTGGGCCTGAATTGATTATTGTTAGTGTTGGTTCTGCAACTTATGATTATGACCTTAAGGTTATTTCTGAGATTAAAGATATTGGAGGAGTATGTATTATTATTGGTCCCCAAGGGGCTGCTTCACCTGAGTATGCGCTGAAGAATTCTAAGGTAGATATTGTTGTTTTAGGAGAACCTGAATTAATAATCAGTGATATTGTTGAAAAAGTTAAGAAAAAAGAAAGTTATTCTGAGATAGAGGGGATTGCTTACAGAAAGGAAGGAGAGGTTATTAAAAATAAAGCGAGGGAGCACATCAAGGAACTTGATAAGCTGCCTTACCCTTCATGGGAGCTATTGCCATTTGAGAAGTATAGTTACCAAAATCCCAAAGATAGGCCTCATCTTGCAATTTTGTCTTCGAGAGGTTGTCCTTTTAGCTGTATCTATTGTCCGTATCCAGTCACCCAAGGAACTAATTTGAGATTAAGAGGGGCTGAAGAAGTTGTTAATGAGATAAAATATTTGGTTGAGAAGTTTGACTTAAAGTCTTTGATGTTTAGGGATCCTTGCTTGACTGCCAGTAAAGAGCATATGATTAAGATTTGCCAGTTGATTATTGAGAAAGGGATAAAAATAAAATGGTGGTGTGAGACTGCAACAAGCACTGTTGATGATGGGTTGTTGAAGATGATGCATGAATCTGGATGCAGGGGAATCAACTTTGGAGTGGAGAGTGGGAATTTAGACTTCTCATCAGAGTATGCTAAGAAAACTGGCGGCATGGAAAAGGCAATTGGTGCTTTTAATTTGTGCAGGAAGTATGAGATTGAAACAACTGCTTTTTTTATTTTAGGGCTGCCAGGTGAAACTGAAGAGACAATAAAAGACACTATTAATTTTGCTATTAAACTTGAACCAGATTATGTTGATTTTCATTGTGCTTCCCCTTATCCTGGGACAAAGTTGTATGATATTATGAGGGAGAAAGGGGAGATAAAGGAAGAGTTTCATAAGGATTTAACTGGGCATACTGCTTTTTCATCTACAGAACATATATCAAAGGATAGACTTAGAGAATTTGTAGGTATAGCCTATCAAAGATTTTATAGGAGACCTTCAAGAGTTTTGTATGAGTTAAGGAATAGGCCATTATGGTTCCTTCAGAGAATAATGGGGTATTTTAAGTTTAAGAAGATAAATTAGGTTTCTTTTTGTCTTTTATCCAGGATATTAAGAATCCTGCTAATGCTCTGGGGATCATACTGATAAATAAAAGTAGCATTGAGATCCCTATAATTTCTTCTTTAATCAATCCAAAGGGTGTAAATAGGGCTAGTAAAGTAATGTCTCTGCTGCCCACTCCCAGTATTGAGATTGGGATTAATTCAATTATTCCGATGATGGGCATTAATAGTAAGAAATGGATTATGGGTATTTTTAATCCCAGGGCTAATGCGATGAAGAAAGGGGTAGTGTAAGTTATAACCCATGCTATGAAGTCAACTAAAAGGTAAATTAGAAAAGACTTATGTTTTCCCACTAGGGATATTATTTCTTGGAAAGCATGATAAACTTCTCTTGCTTTTTCCTGGAATTTTTTAGGTATTAAGAAATAGAATGGTTTTATTAGTAGCCTTGTGTACTTTGTTATACTGAACAGAGCTATTATGAACAAAGTGATTACAACCAGCCACAAAGGGAAGAGAATATGATTTAATTGTGGGAAGATGATTATTGCTAATGATATGCTTATCATGGCTGTTAGAATTAAGTTTAGGAAGTCGATAATTCTATCAAATATTGATATTGAGAAGCACTTTTTCATTTCGATATTAGTCTTGTTCCTTAAGTCCATTATCTTTACGAAGTCTCCTGCTTTACTAGGAGTAATAGCACCAAATGCAAATCCAATGAGATATGTTTGTAAAGCATTAGTTAGCTTGTAGGATTTGTTGAAAACATTAATTAGGATTTTCCATTTTGTTGCTCTGATTATAACCTCAACAACTGCAACTAAGAATGCTATTCCTAGGAATAGCAAGGACGAATTTAATATAAGTATTAATGATTGGGTAATGTCTATCCTAGATAGTACAAAAATGAAAATAAGTATTCCAATTATTGAGAAGTATTTCATTGATATTTTCATTTTTGCTCTTTGACTCTCCTAAGTTGGTCTTGTTTTTTCAATTGATATTTATTTGTTAATATTCCTTTGATAAATCCTGAGCCATATGAAAGATGAGTTAATATTATGCCGATAAAAACGTAGATGGACCTTCTTATGGGCTTTAACTTTATGCTTTCTTTGAAAACAATTAGTAAGTAGATTGTGATTATCATTAGGTAAATCCATTTAGTTATGTCTGAGTAAAGAGCTAGTATGAATCCTATGACTACGCCTAAAACAAATAATGAGGGCAGGAAGTAGAAAAGTTTGTCAAAAGAAAATGATTCTTTGAACAGAAATGCTTTGTTTCTTCCTTCTGTGAAAACTCTTTTTGTGTGGGGCCAGAATAATGGCCTTCTCTTGTGGTAAACTGCTACATTTGGAGTGAAGATTACCTTTTTTTGTTTTTTATTTATGTTGAAGCAAAGTTTTGAATCTTCTGAGGTTAATTGGTATGGATCAAAGCCGCCAATTTCTTCGAAAATGTCTTTTCTTACAAAAAGATTAGATGTTGCGATTTCTTTATATTCGTAAGTTCCTTTGATCTTGTATTTTCTTATTGGATAGTTTCCTCCTGCACAGAGATTTGAGTAGATTACATCTGCAGATGTTTTTTCTAGCAGTGATGTTTTCGGAGGTACGTGGTTTGGTCCCCCAACTGCTGCTACTTCTTTGTCTTGGAAGAAAGGTATTGTGTTTTTAATCCAATCTTTTGAATCAGGGTATGCATCTGAATCGATGAAAGCAATTATTTGAGAATCTGATTCTTTAACTCCAATATTTCTTTTTTCAGATGGGTATATTGGGCCTGTTGGGATAACTCTGCATTTTTTGAAGTCTTTTTCTAGTTTATTGTCTGGAAGCAGGAGAATTTCATAATTTTTGTAATCTTGCTTTTGGCACTCTGTAATGCATTTTTCGACTATTTTGCTTAGTTCTTTAAAAGGAATTATTATTGTAACTTTAGGTAATTTCATATTGAGGGGGCTTTTATGGATGTTTAAAAATTTTGTTTTTATCTAATAGAAAATTTTATATTTAGTCAGTTATGCGTTAAATACGATGAAAACAGTTGTTATTGTTCCTACTTACAATGAGAAAGAGAATATTAGGAAGCTAGTTATTGAGATTCTAAGGAATGAAGTTGAGGTGGTTGTTGTAGATGATAATAGCCCTGATAGTACTTGGAAGATTGTTGAGGAGATGGGTAAGGAAGATAAGAGGGTTCATTTGTTGTTAAGGACTAAGAATAAGGGGAGGGGCTTGGCTGGTGTTGATGGGTTTAAGTGGTCTTTGGAGAAGGGATATGATGTTATGATTGAAATGGATGCTGACTTTAGCCATGATCCTAAATATATTCCTGGTTTTCTTTCTGCGATAAAAGAATGTGATGTTGTATTAGGTTCTAGGTTTGTTAACGGAGGCAGGGAAGTTGGTAGGCCTTTGTTGAGAAGGATGATTACTCGGTTTGCTAATGCTTACATACGGTGGATTTTAGGGTTGAAGGTTAGGGATTGTAATTCGGGATATAGATGCTATAAGAGGGGGGTTTTGGAGAATGTTGGTCTTGATAAGTTTGTTTCTAAGGGGCCTTCAATTGTGCAGGAAATGATCTATAGAGTTCATCTTAAGGGTTTTAAAATTGGAGAAATTCCTATAACATTTGTTGAGAGGGAGGAAGGAAGTTCTAAGTTGGGGCCTCAGCAGTTGTGGAGAGGGTATATGATGGTCCTTAAGCTGAGGTTTATGAAAATCAGTGGGAAGATATGAGGTAAATAGTAATCTTTTTTAAGTACATAGGATTCGTTCTTTGATATGAAAGTTGCATTACTTACTCCTACATTCAGCAGATTCAGTGGTATAGATAGAGTTCTACAACTTGATGCTGAAGAGTATTCTAAGAAAGGTGATGATGTTACGATATTTACATTAAGGTCTACAATGGATAGTAAGGTTGCAGAAGTTGTTGAGATTGGGATGCCTAAAAATCCCTTTCTTGAGAGGATTTATAGGCTGTTCTTCTTTTTGGATTATGGGAAAGTTAAGAAATATAGTAAGATGTTGAAAGACTATGATTTAGTTGTAAGTTATTTCTACCCTATGAACTGGCTTGCGTATAATGCTAAGAAAAAGTTTGGAGTTAAGTATAAGTACTATAATTTTGGTGTTGCTTTTCCTCAGCTGTTTAGTTTCTTTGAGAGAATCTATATGAAATTATTTGTGATGTTTAATAAATTCACATTAAAGAATTGTGATGAAGCTACATCTATTAGTGATTATTTGAGGAAAGAGTTGAAGAGGGAGACTGGGATTGGAGGAGGGGTTGAGTATTGCAGGATTGATAAGAAAAGGTTCCATAAAGATGTTGATGGCAGCAAGATTAGGGAGAAGTATGGTTTTGGGGATGAGAAAGTTCTGTTATACGTTGGAAGGATATCTCCCCATAAAGGAGTTGATTTGTTGATTAAATCTTTTAATCTTGTTCTTGATAAGATTCCAGATGCTAAGTTGTTTATTGTTGGTAAGCCAACTTTTGATAAGTATTTTAATAAATTAAAGAAGTTAGTTAAGAAGAATGTGATATTTACAGGATTTGTAAGGGATGAGGAATTACCGGAGTATTATGCTGCTTGTGATTTGTATGTTACTGCTACACTATGGGAGGGATTTGATTTGCCAGTCGTAGAATCCCAGGAGATGGGGAAGGAAGTTGTTGCTTTTGATTTATGCTCTCATCCAGAGATTGTAAAGGGGGGTGCTTTAGTGAAGCCTAGGGATGTTGAAGGGTTTGCTGATGCTATCTTGAGATTGTTAAAGAAAAATGAGTGAGAATAAAGTGATTAAAGTTGGACTTTTGAGTCCTTTTTTACCTAAGAAAGATGGGATTGCTATTTACACTAATAATTTGATTACCCATATGGATCTTGAAGGGATTGAGTTAGTTAAGATTGGGGATAAAGATTCTGATTCAAAATACAAGATTGACTTTACTTCATTTAAACTTAAACAAGAGATTAAATCGATTATTGAAGAGGAAAAACTAGATTTAATCCACATCCAATATGTTCCAACACTGTTTGGGAAATTTAATTTGAACTTAAACCTGATAAATGCACTAAAACAAAAGATTCCTGTTATTGTGACATTACATGAAGCGCATTATTCCAACGATAATTTGAGAGAATTTGTCTTATCGTTGATAGAAAAGAAAATAATAAAGAATTCTGATAAGATTATCGTGCATACCCCTCAACAGAAGGAGTTTTTTGAAAAAAAGTATTCTGGGAATAACATCTCATGTATATATCATGGATTAAATTTTTACGATAAAAATGTAAGAAATAATCTTAATATACTTTTCTTCGGTTTTATTACTCCATTGAAAGGGATAGAGTATTTGATTGATTCAATGAAGAATCTACAAGGTCATAGATTAAAAATTGTGGGGCACATACCTAAGGGAGCTTCTTCTGATTACAAAGAAGAACTTATGAAAAGAACCAGGGATAATGAACTTGGTAGTTGTATTGATATGGATATAAGGTGGATTCCTGAAGATGAAAAGAAAGAATATTTTAAGTGGGCTGATATGTTGGTTTTGCCGTATTTGTGGGGGCCGTATCAATCAGGAGTCTTACACAATGCAATGTCTTTTGGAATTCCAGTAGTAGTTACTAAGGTAGGGTCTGTTCATGAGATTGTTGAGCTTTTTAAGATCGGAGAGGTGGTTCCCCCAAAAGATTCTTTTGCTTTATCAGATGCAGTAAAAAAAGTTTTTGGTAATTATACTCATTACTTGGAAGGAGTTGAGAGTTACCGAACAAAGGCAAACTGGAGAGAAATTGCAAAACAACATAAGTTACTGTATCAATCTAGAGTTTAATAAATCTCTTTACTGCATTAAATAATATTTGAGGGTTTTTAATTACAGATTTAATACTATCTAAATTAAATAGCTGCCGGATATAATTTGCCCTTATCAATTTCTTATTGAAGTTTTTCAAATCTTCTGGTGTAAACTCTTCGGTTTTGATTAGGCTGTCTCCATAAGATGCGGTTGCATTAGCTAGCGATTCTGGTGTGATCTTCTTGACGAGATAGCCATTCTTTTCACACAGATCGTATAGCCTTGTTCCAAATAAAGGTGTTGCAAAGAATGCTCCTCCGTTGCTTACATCATATTTTTTTTGCAGCATAAGTGCAAAATTAATTGTCTTCTTAATATCTTCTTTTGTTTCTCCTGGAAAGCCTATAACAAAGAATGCATTTAAAGAGATCTTAAATTCATTACACAGTTTAGCGTATCCTTCAACTTTAGTTAAGTCTAACTGTTTTCCAATTACGTTGTCCAAAACCCTTTGTGAACCAGACTCTATGCCTATGGTTAGTCTCTTGCAGCCGGATTCCTTCATTTTTGAAACAAGAGACCTTGAATAAATATCTGCCCTCACTCCGTTAGGAGTATCCCATTTAACTCCTAAATCCTTTATTCCGTCTAGGATGTCTTCGCATCTTTTGATATCTAATGTGAAATTGTCATCTTCAAAATGAATTTCCTTAACTCCGTATTTTTCGACTACATGTTTAATGTGTTTGATTACATACTCGGCAGAATGAGGACGCCATGTTCTTCCGACAGAAGCGTGTACTGAACAAAATACGCAATTAAAGGGACATCCCCTGGATGTGATTATTGAGATTGCCCGTTGTTCGTCTCTTGATCTTGAGTAGATACCTTTCTTATGTAAACTTAAGTATTCATTCATGTCTATTAGATGGTAGGCAGGTAATGGTAGGTCATCAAGGTTTTTGATGAAGTCTTTCTTTTCGTTTATGAATATCTGACTATCTTTTTTATAAGCAATCCCACCTACATCTTCTAAAGGTAATTCGCCTTTGAAATGATTAATTAGGTTTGTTATTGCTGACTCTCCTTCTCCGATGATAGCAAAATCAAATGAGTTGTTTTCACTTAAGAACTCTTTTGGTCTAACAGACACATGTGAACCACCAATAATAACTTTAATTTTATTGTCAACTTCCTTAATGATGTCTGCTGTTTTAATAGAATTTTCAATTTGAGTCGTAAACAAATTAGATATGCCAATAACATCTGGTTTTTTTTCTTTTATTATATCTTTTAATTTATCCCACGGAATACCATATTCATTTTTCCCATCATTATCAACTAATTTAGTCTCTTTATGAACAAGGGAGTCAATTATTTCAACATGGCAATGTTTTTCTAGAACTGCTGCTATGTAGAGTAATCCTAATGGTAGGCCAACGTCTGCTCCCTCTGAAATAACTGATGCTTTCTCAGTGTAGGTTCTTGTTGGATTTATAAGTAATACTTTCATTTACTAGTTGGAGAACTGGAAAGTTTATTTAAATATTACTTTATTAAGTTATTTAAGTATTTTAAAAAGTTTAGTGGGACGTTTAGGAGGCGATATAATACGACTGATAGATTACCAAAATTTTTCTTAAAATAATGGATATAGTCCCGGTCATAAATCTGTTGTTGGTCTTTTCTCAATGAAGTTAATTTTGAACCGAGATGAATTATGCTTGTTTCTCCAATGAAATATACTTTTTGTTCCTTATTTATCATCCTTAATGTGAAATCTACTTCTGCACAATACAAAAAGAAGTTTTCATCAAAAAGGCCAGTCTTATCAAATATACTTTTTCTAAATATCATGCAACTTCCTGCGAATTGAGTTACTTCTTGGTTAATGTTGGTATCTAGGCAACCTATGGAAAAGAGCTTCTTTACTAGGGTGTTGTTTTGAAATAATCTGTTGAAGATGGAATAAAAAAAATCATTTAAAAAAAGGTTAAATGGGGTTACGGTTCGTCTAAACCCTTCTTGAAATACATAAGTGCCTTCTTTGTCTGTGCTTTTACATACTGTTCCAGCAGCATTTTCATGTCCATCTAAAAAGGAAACTGCTTTGTCAAATGAATTCTCGGTTAATAAAATGTCCACGTTTAAGATTGCTATGTACTTACCGTTGCTCTGCTTAATGCCTTGATTATAAGCTTTTGCAAGACCGAGATTTTTGCTATTAGCTATTATCCTTACTTTTGGAAACGTTTCTTTTAGGACTTTTAAAGAATCATCAGAAGAGGCGTTATCCACTACAATCATCTCGTAACTGATATTGGAAGTATATTTGTAAATTGAGCTAATGCAGTCTATCAGATAGTCCTTAGAATTCCAGTTGATCAGTATTATTGATAAATCTTTCATAAATAGTATCGCCTTATTTCTTTTCTTTGTCCCTTAGGAATTTTGATGCTTTAAACAATGAATCGAATGTCCCTGCATCTGACCAGAATCCACTTAGAATGTTAGCTTTCATTTTTTTGTTTTTGATGTATGAGTTATTTACGTCTGTTATTTCATATTCTCCCCTACCAGAGGGTTTTAGTGTTTTTATTAAATTGAATATGTCCTTGTCATACATGTATAATCCAGTCACAGCATAGTTGGTTTTTGGATTTTCTGGTTTTTCTTCGATGTTAATAACCTTGTCCCCTTCCAATTCAGCAACTCCAAATCTGGCAGCATCGTTAATTTCTTTTAAGAATATTCTTGCACCTTCTTTTTCTCTGAATTCGTCCACAATTTCTCTGATACTATCTTCAAAAATGTTATCTCCCAATATTACTACTACATTCTGATTGTCTGCAAAATCTTCTGCTAAACTTAGTGCTTGAGCAATACCTCCTGCCTCGTCTTGGATTTCATAAGTTAATTTTACTCCAAATTCCTTACCAGAACCCAATAACCTTAAAAAGTCACCAGCATGTTCTGGTCCTGAAACTATCAATATATCTTTTATGCCTGCATCTATTAATGTTTGAAGAGGATAATGGATCATTGGTTTTTTATATACAGGGAGAAGGTGTTTGTTAGTAATCTTAGTTAAAGGGTGTAATCTTGAGCCAGACCCTCCTGCTAATATGATGCCTTTCATTTTAAGGAGGGATAATGAGTTATCATTTAAATATTTATTCAAGTATACAAATAATAATATAAAACTTTAAAAATTAGGAGATAACTACTAATAAAAATGGATAATTCGTACTTTGAAAAGAAGGAATGTAGAATCTGTGGGTCTAATAATCTGGTAAAGTATTTTAACCTTGGTAAGATTCCTTTGGTGAATTCCTTAAGAGATCCAAAAGATGAGAGTATTGAAGAAAAATTTCCTTTAGAAGTTATGCTTTGTAATGACTGTTTTAATTCTCAACTGAGTATTGTTGTAAAACCAGAGATAATGTTTTCTAATTACCTTTATCATTCATCTGTTTCTAAGACTTTTAAGGAACATTGCACTAAGATGACTGAGAAAGTTAAGGAGATATTTAATGGTGGTGAGGAGATTAAAATATTAGATATTGCTTCAAATGATGGCTGCTTATTAAATGAATTCAAAGAGAAAGGATTTAAGGTTTTGGGTATCGAGCCTGCTAAAAATCTTAGCGAGACTGCAAATAGTAAGGGGATAACTACAATTAATGAATTTTGGAATTCTGAGACATCAAAGAAGGTTGTTGGAGGGCATGGTAAGATGCAGGTAATTACTGCTACTAATGTCCTTGCACACGTTGATGATATTAATATGTTTATTGGGGATGTTTATGAAACATTATCTGATGATGGGGTGTTTATTGCCGAATTCCCATATATGGCTAATCTGGTAAAATATGATGAATTTGATACTATCTATCACGAACACTTATCATATTTTTTAGTTAAGCCTTTAATGCTTCTTTTCAATAAGAATAACCTCCAGATATATGATATAGGGGAGTTTGGGATTCATGGAGGTACAATAAGGATATATGCTGGAAAAGATGGTAATAAAATTTTGAAAAAGAATCAAGGAAGGATTAATGAATTTATTGAGAATGAGACGAAAGAGGGGCTTTACACAATTGAACCTTATAGAAGGTTAGAGGAAAATGCAAACAAAATAAAGAGTAGAGTAATAGAGAATTTCAAAGAATTAAAATCAAGTGGGTCTAAGATTGCTGGTTATGGGGCTTCTGCAAAAGGGAATGTTTTTCTGAACTTTTGCGGATTGACTAATGAAGAGATTGATTTTATCATTGATGATACTCCTCAGAAACAAGGATTTATATCTCCAGGTTCACAGATTCCAATCAAATCTAGGGAGTTTTTGAATAATGAAAATGTAGATTATTTAATGCTCTTGGCGTGGAATTTTGCGGAGGAGTTAATGAAGAAAACTGAAGAGTTTAAATTGAAGGGTGGGAAATACATCCTTGCTATTCCTGAAATGAAAATAATCTAAATTATGTGTTTAGAAATTCTATCCCTTGTTCGATGTTCTTCATATTGATTCCCAATAATTTTGCTTTTCCTATATTTAATGTTGAATCTCTAGGCTGAGGAGCAATGTCTTTTTCAAATTTAGTTATAGAACAAGGTTTAATTAGGTTTAAATCCTTGTTTAACACACTAGCTATCTTTTTTGTAATCTCAAATAAACTGTCTTGTGTGTCTCCGGTGAGATGAAGTGTTCCTTTGACGTCTTTCTCAATCGTTAGATTAATTGCGTTTGCTATGTCGTCAATTAAAGTCGGACTTCTCCTTATGTCATCCACTACTTCAATAATTTCATTGTTATTTAGCTTGTTCATCATATTATTGATGATTTTTTTTTCTCCGCCGGCCCCATATAATACAGAAGTCCTGAGAATTAGGTGGTTGTCTAGTGTTTGAACTATTTTTTCGGCTTCTGCTTTTGTTTTGCCGTAAATATTGATTGGGTTTATTTCGTCTTCTTCTATATAATTTCCTTTTTTACCGTCGAAAACTGCGTCAGTTGAGATAAAAATTAGTTTGGAATCTTTTTCTTTGCAGAATTCAACTAAATTTTTGGTTGCAGTAACATTTTGTTTATGTGCTTCTGTTATCTTAATTTCGCATAGATTTACATCCGTCATTGCAGCACAATGGATTATGATGTCTGGATTGTGTTCTGTGAAAATGTTTTTTAGTGTATCTTTATTGAGAAGGTCTACTTGGATGGCGTCTTCCTTTTTTGATCTGTCTATCCCCACTATGTTAAAAGAACCTGGAAGTTTTTTATGAATCTTGCTTCCTAGAAATCCAGCTGCACCAGTAATTAAGATAGTTTTTGTATGCATTGTTAATCGTGTTTGGCCCAATCAAAGGCTATGTTTGGATCATCATGAGGGATTCTTAATTCATCTGGCTCTGATGGGTTGTAGCATTTGTCCATCATATAGAGCATAGTTAAGGGTTTGTCTCCAACGGCCTTATATCCATGTGCAATGCCCTTCGGGATTACTAAGATGACTCGTTCGTCTTCTTTATTTTCCAGTATTAACTCAAACTTTTCCCCTTTTGTTTTAGAATTTTCTCTGTTGTCATACAAACCAACATATGCTTTTCCTTCAACAACGTACCAGATATCAGTTTGGTTCTTATGAAAGTGGAATGCTTTTATGACTCCTGGATTAGTAGTAGATATGCTTATCTGTTCTATACCGTTCATTAGTTTTTGATCCTGTCTTAATAATTCTATAAAATTACCCCTCTCATCTTTGTTTATCTTTAATTTTATTACTTTTGCTCCTTCAATAGGGATTTTTGTTTCCATTTTTTAGTTAGATTTTATCTTTTTCCACCATGATTCGTTATTCTTGTACCAGTTTATTGTTTCCTTGATAGATTGTTCAAAATTAAAACGTGGTTTCCATCCTAAGGTATTGATCTTTGAGCAATCAAGGGAATATCTAAAATCATGGCCTAATCTGTCTTTAACAAAATCTATATTTGTTTCGTCTTTGTTTAGCTCCTTTAATATCGTCTTTGTTATTTCTAAATTAGTTATTTCGCTTCCGCTTCCAATATTGTAAATTTC
>CAZMIO010000006.1:0-6189 GCA_964566535.1 uncultured Methanosarcinales archaeon
GATTAGGCTTACTATGAATAATGCAATTACCTTCTTTTTTTTGTTTGTCTTATGCATTTTGCTTTAACTTATCGTATGAATTCTGGTTGTGGGATGTTTGAGGATCTTGATTCCATGTTTTGTATGAAGTCGGCTCTTTCTAGGTCGTCAACTGCTGTTATTTCTGCAACATGGAACTTTATCTTGTCGAAGTTGTCTATTTGGTCTGTGGGGATAGTCCAATCTGTCTTGTATCCTCCTGTGATTGTTCCGTCTTTGATAAGGTTGATTTCTAATTCGTAAGTAAATTCATCTTTGTTTAACAGCTTTAATGGGTATGTGGTGTCTTGGATTACGCCTTGTGGGAATGCACCAAATGTTTCTAACTGGTCTCCTACTACATCTGTTTTTCTTTTGATTGTTATTGCTGCTACTTCTTCGTTTGGGTCTAGGTTTTGCTCAACTGGGTCTACTATATTGTTATTTAGTGAGTGTTTTACTACAATGTAATCTTCTATTTCCTTTATGGGGGTCATATATAAATCATATTCTTTTCCTTCTATGTTTGTTTGGATTGTTGTTAGGGATTCATCATAGCCTTCTTTGTTTCCTTTTGCAAACCCTATTGTGCAGTAAGGGAAGTCTGTTGTAATGCTTGCTACTGCTCCTCCTGATGCGTACCTGGTCTGGGACATTGGGCAGTTGAATCCTGCGCAGACAAATGTTATGTTAACATCAGCTATAGGCAGTTCTGTTATTTTGTCATAAGTATGGACTGTTATTTCTGTATCTCTTTCTCTGCAGAATTCTTCGTTTGTTGTGCGGTCTACTGGAGTGTAGATTGAGGTTAGTGTAGATTCACGTGCCGGTTGGTTGTTTCTTATGTTTGTCTTAAAGGCAAAGTTGAATCTGAAGTCTTGATTCTTTGAAGAGGCTGGGTCTTGTATTGTGACTACTACTGGGAATGATACGTCATATGCGAAGTTCCATATGTGTATACATAGGAATCTTAAGAGATCGAAACTTCTTTGTGAGTTTGATGAGATTGTGTTTCCTCTGCTTGGTTTTACGAATAGGTCCATTAGCCACGAATCGTCATAAGTGAATGAAACTTTCATCTCTTCTGGTGGGGTTTCTTGGACTTCCCATATATAGTGGTAATTGAAGTAGGAATTTGCGAATGTTTGGTCAACTGATAGGAAATCTGGTATGCCTATGAATCTTTGGTCATTGTAATTCGTTCCTGCTATTTTTATATATTGTAGGTTTGTTCTGAACAATGATTTTAAGGTGTTTTTTATTTGAGGGATTTGCCATTGTCTGTCATTGCAGCTGATCTCTACGTGTTTCATAGGAACTATGTCTTCTCCTGCTAGAGTCATTAAGTCAACTGTTCTTTCCTCTATGAAGGCATCTATGTTTTCTCTTTCCATTATTGATTTTGCTAGTTCGTATGCTTTTTTTAGTCTGATTGGAACTAATATTCTGTAATTTTTTAGGCTGTCTCTTGTGTTGTTTGTTGTTGCTACTATTTCTAATGGGTAATTTACTTCAATTGTGACATCTTCTTGGTTTAGCGAAGTGGTTGTTGTGATGTCTCCCTTTTCTTTGATGTTGTAGATGTCTTGGAAAGATTCGAAGTTGTCTAGGCATGTTTTTAGGTTGTTTGTTATGTGGTCGTTGATTTGAGAGGTTATTTCGACTTCTGTTGGGATGTTTGTTACTCCGTTATACCACCAGTAGGGGTTTGCTATTGCTGGGCCTATTGAATGGTAGCTTAGGGGGTTTGCAGTTATTTCCGGTGGGAAGTCTATGTATCCTCCGTTTAGTCCTAATTCGGTTATTCCTTCTGTTGCTAATTGTTGAATACAGTTTTCAACGAGGTTTTGGATTGGGACTGACTGAGGTGAAACGGGGGTTGATGTTGATGATCTTGCGTTTGATGATTGGAAGTAGAAGATTAAGAGAGCGGTAGCTGCAATCATCACTCCAATAATTATGAAAATGGTTATTTGTGATTTTTTGTTTTTTAACATTTTTGATTATGATTTTTTAAATTATTATCAATTGAACTTTTTCCAATGATTAATTTTTTAATAAATCAAAACTAATCTATACTAGCATTTTCCCATTCATCCTTTAGGGAGAGGGAAAATGCGTAAATGGATCACTTGGTTGTGGTATGTTTGTGTTGTTAGTCTATTTTTGGTCTTATTGCATATTTTAGGTCTTCTGAGTATTCTTTGTATATCTCTAGTTCTGTCAAATGTTGGTGACGAGTTGGTAGATCGTGTCTGAAGAGATAGAAAATGGCATTGTCTCCGCTGGTTAACTGAGCCTGGTTGACTGTCCATTCATCATAGATTACTCCTCCATGAGGGATAGCAATAGTTTCGGTTGATTCTTCCAAATCAAAGGTTTCTTCCGATTCGCAAGCTTTGCCTAATGCATTACCTTCACAGGTGTAGCCTTGGGTATAGCATTCTGGATTAGTTGTTGTTTCGAAATCAGTATCGTGGCAGTTAGGGGATACTGGTGTTTTCTCGCATTTGCCTAATGATAATGGAGTTTCAATGCAGTATCTGTCATGCTCTTCTGGTAAGGTAATCTCTTTTTCTATGAAAACTTGTGCTGAGATGTTATACGTTCCTGGGATTAAGGATAATGTTTCTGGCTGTATCTCTCCATTAATGAAATTAACAACTTTATCAAACTCAATGTCTAAAGGTGTCTCTTGCAATCTTCTAACTCTTAGCATAATTGTATCTTCTGCTGTTGGAGGCTTGATGTTTCTGCTTAGGATGTCTGCTGCTTGTCCTGGTCCTGTTGAAACTTTTAGCTGTCTTACAGTGTTAGCATCAATCATCTTGAATTGTACGTTCTTTTCTTGTATTGGTACGATTTTAGTTGAGGTTGTAGTTGATATGTCTGGTTCGAATAGAACTTTTGTTTGGTAATCCTCCTTATTTATCACAATCATCCCATCATTTTGGTCTGGATAAGTTGTTGTTAAGATTCCATTTTGGTCTGTTCTTCCTAGAGGGCATCTTTCATTTCCAATTTCATAAGAAACTTCTGCTCCTTGGATTGCATTTAGGGTGAAGTCGTCTGATACATCTATTGTTAATGGTTCTGTTCTTTCTGCTTCTGTGCATAGTAAGGAAGGGAATAAGCTAGTTGAGTGGACTATGTTCATTCCTGATTGGAAGCATCTATTTCCTCTTATATTTGCTTCTAATGCTATTCTGAAAAGTTGTTCGTTCTTGTTTCTATCGTCTTTTCTTATTTCAACTACAGTAGGGAATGAATATTGGTAATCGAAGTTATAAGTTCTTGAGTTAACTAACCTAGTAAATACTGCAGATGGTCCTCCTCCGCCCCCAAATTCTGTTGGTAAGAGTGCTCCTCCTTGGTTAGGGGTAATGTCTACATAAGGATTCCATCTTGGATTATATTCCAGCCTGATGTTTGCATCATGGTATCTTTTTAGTGGGAAAAATACTCTTTGGTCTAGAAGTGCTTGTTTATAGTCAGCATTAGGGTCAGTCGGGTTATCATAGATTGGCCATATGAATCCTGAATTGTTGAAGATTCCTATGACTTGCATTGCATCTGATATTCTTTGTTTCATTTGAACCTTAACTTCTGGTATGGACCATATTCTTGTTGGACCTGGTCCAATTGTTGTTTCCGATATTGGTGGAAGTTGGTTTGGTGCTAGTCCTTGATCTTCTCCTAACTCTTTTATTACATGACCTTCTATCATGCAGTTGTTTGAATGGTAGTTTGTCATGTCCAAAGCAATTTCGTAAAGTTCTGTTAAGTCTGATTCTTCAATTACTTGGAATTGTTTTACTGTGAATGTTTGACCTCTTTTTACTTTTATGGGGTATTCTATGTAGAAGATTATGTCTTTGTCTCTTATTGTTACTTCTACGTCTTGGAGGTTTTCTATTGTTATCTCATATCCTTGGCTTTGGAATATGTTGAGGTCTAGTTTTGTTGGTAGTTTTTGTTTTATGTATTCTTCTAGTTGGAGTTCAATTGAGTTATCTCCTGATGTTAAGCAATTTCTTCCTGTTTTGCATAATTGAGGCATTTCTGAGCCGAATTGACAGTTAGTGCAATCGTTATCGCTTTCCATGTAATACCAATAAGGGATTTTGAAATTTGTTACGAACTCTAGCGCATTTCCACTTGTATGTTGTACAGGGTTTGATGTTAGGGTATTGAGGTTTAGATATCCTCCATGCTGTCCTAGTTCGTCTATTCCTTGTTTTGCTAGCTCACTTATTGTTTCTTCTATGTATAGTTTGATTGGGAGCATTTCAGTTGGGACTTCTTCTAATGCTTTTATGCCCACTTCTGCTTCATCTGTAACTTTTGAAACTTGTAAGTAGACTAAGATTCCTGCTGCTGCTATTATAATTATTCCAACAATTATAAATACGCTAATTTGTGCTTTTTTGATTTTCTATCCCTCTCTTTTTTTAACTACATAAAGGCGATCCTACTAATGCTGGAGGACAACCTGATGATGCTCTTCCTGCTGTTGGCTCTGAGCCAGTTCCTGAAATTGGTGTAAAGCCTCCTGAAGTTGTTTGTGATACTGCTGATGTTGTTCCTTCAGGAAGGAATGGGAAGTTTGCTGGAGCTTGTTGAGCATCTGAGTTAACTGGTTTTTTGCAGTTCTTTGGATATGTTAAGTCATCACCGTTATATTTCCAGTCTTTGAACTCTATGCAGAGGTTTTCAATGAATACTAAGTCGTAATAGGCTAATCTTTGGTCATCTGCTGTTCCAGCTGTTATTTGATAGTATGAATCCTCTGATGGTAATGTATATTCTGAGCTTGTGTCTGAACAGCCTGTGCCTTTCATTATAACTCTATAGTATATTGATCCGTTGTTCTTGTCAATTCCTAATTGTTCTCTTTTCCAATCTGGCATTTCTTCTACTTGAGCTTCTGAGTATGGATTTTGGATACGCCATTGGAATCTGTATAGGAATCCTAATGGTTCTGGATCTGCGTCTGTTGTTACTGGGAACCATTTTGGGTTGCCACTTTGGAAATAACAATCTGATCTAGTAAAGTTTCCTGCTAAATATTCACTTCTTAATCCAGTTAGCGTTATTGGTGAGCCTAATGGCGGCAGGTTTGTTCCTGATGATGGTGCTCCTGGGTAATCGTTAAGTAAAAGCTCTTCTCCTCTGTGTATCCGTTTGCAAATTGCTGTTGAGACTCCTCCTTCTAAGTTTCTATAGAAACCATCTATAGCACTGCTGAAATCGTCTCCTAATAATTGGAAAGCTGATATATCTTTACCACGCCAGTTTTCTGCTAGTGATTCTAATTCTAATGCTGCTTTTGTTGGGTGTAAGATTGCTCCAAAGATTAATGCTTTTTCTCTTCTGGATTGTTCTGAACTGATTAGTGCTTTATTGGCGTTTGCTTCATCTATGTTTTCGAACTCATCTAGGTTTTCTCCGATTGGTTGGTCTACTACTCCTTCTTTTTCTTTTTCTGTTTGTTTTATTATGCTTGCGTCTACTGGTTGTGGTCTACCATGCTCATCCATCAACATTAAACTTCCGGTTGAGGGATCGAAAACATATTCTTTACCGTCTTCTGTTGTGTGGTAATATCTTCCACCTCTTAATTCTAATGCTGGACCTCCGTCTCCAAAAGTATAACTAGCTGGAGTTGTTCCAATTTCATATAAGTTACCTGTACCTGGGTAGAATCTAACTCTTCTCTTGTTAGTTCCCTCTCCCATTTCACCGTCGTAGAAGACACCAAATTCATCAACGTCTGGACTTGATAATGCTATACCTTCGCCATTGAAGAAGACGTGAGTGTCTGTAAGTTGTGTGGCTGCACCGCTTCTTAGACTTTCTAGTGCGATGCCAGTAGTTACAGCCCAACTACTTCCTGGTGTGGTTAATGATCTGCTATATACAGTATACCCTCCACCTACAAGAGGAACAACTTTGAAAACAGTATCTCCATCTTGGTAAAGTTCAGTATCGGTTGGTAATGTTGTTCCTGCTGCTACGTCTAAAACTCCAGCATCTGCTGGTAGTGTTATTGTTGCGTCAAGCGGGACTGCGATTAGAACACCTCTGTTAGCTAATTCCGCTTCAATCCTTGCAATCCTTCCTCTAAGTCTAGGAATCTCAGGATTTCCTGGATCTCCTTCTTCTATCCTT
>CAZMIO010000006.1:6289-61770 GCA_964566535.1 uncultured Methanosarcinales archaeon
AAGTCTAGGAATCTCAGGATTTTCTGGATCTCCATCTATTATCCTTTGCAATTCTTTTTCTAAATTATCTTGTAAAGTGGTTAAAGTCTCTGATGATGCTTCATCTACATAAGTTGAGAAACCCTGATCTGGTGGGGTAGTGGACCTACTATTTAACTCTTCTTCAATCCTTGCAATCCTTCCTCTAATCCTTGGAATCTCTTGATTGTCTGGATCTCCAGTTAGTAATCTCCTTAACTCACCTTCTAAGTTATCTTGTAAGGTTGTTAGAGTTTCTGTTGATGTATCATCGACATAGGTTGAGAAACCCTGATCTGGTGGTATAGTAAGTTCTATAGTTATACCTAAGTTTCTAGCAGCAATACCCTCTGTTTCACTTAACCATTCTTCAGTTTCTGTTGGCAGGTTTTCTCTGGGGATTTCTTCACCATTAGCTAAAATTCTAATGATTGCCCCTTCACCATCAAATTGTACTTCGTAATCAACACCGTCTTCTTCATGTGTGGGGGACCAAAATGCTAATTGGATAGGCCTATTGTCCAATTCTATCTCAATCCTTGCAATCCTTCCTCTAAGTCTAGGAATCTCAGGATTTCCTGGATCTCCTTCTTCTATCCTTCGCAATTCTCTTTCTAGATTATCTCGTAAAGTTGTTAGAGTTTCTGGTGAAGCTTCATCAACATAATTTGAAAAATCCTGGTCTGGTGGAGTACTAGACCTATCACTTAATTCTACATTAATCCTTGCTATTCTCCCCCTAATCCTTGGAATCTCTGGATTTTCTGGATCTCCATCTATTATCCTTTGCAATTCTCTTTCTAGATTATCTCGTAAAGTTGTTAGAGTCTCTAATGATGTTTCATCATTAGTTACATAATCTACAAAACCTTGATCTGGAGGGGTGGTAGCTGTTCTATCGTTTATTTCCTCTTCAATCCTTGCTATTCTCCCTCTAATCCTTGCAATTTCTGGATTTTCTGGATCTCCATCTATTATCCTTTGCAATTCTCTTTCTAAATTATCTTGTAATGTGATTAAAGTATCTAATGATGTTTCATCGACATAAGTTGAAAAACCTTGATCTGGCGGGATGGTAGATCTTGTATCAATAGTAATTGGAGGTCTCCACCTTACCCTACTTTGACTTCCACTTGTTCCTCCTATGTGAACCCATCCTTCTTTAGAACCATCTAATGATCTAATATAAGCCAGTACTATTGGTTTGCCTTCAGTGTCTAGCACTGGTTGCCCGTCTCTTAATAGAGGTTTAATTTCAAATAATTCATAAGGAGTATTATGTGGTACAGTAGTACCTATTGAATCTCCATTTTGATCTCTTAGCTGATACACGCCACCATAACCACTTACATCAGCTAATGTTATGTATGCATTTACTGGAAGATTGTCTCCAGCTAATTCAGATACTTGAGCATCTTGTACATTTGCACGAGCTCTTGGAGGACTGTTGTCTAGTGGAACACCCCCTAAACTACTTATGAAGTCTGTTCCCGTTGTATGTGCA
This sequence comes from uncultured Methanosarcinales archaeon, assembly GCA_964566535.1. Taxonomy (GTDB): domain Archaea; phylum Nanobdellota; class Nanobdellia; order Woesearchaeales; family CAZOXR01; genus CAZMIO01. The sequence continues at coordinate 7,812 of CAZMIO010000006.1, forward strand.
GCAATGAATGCAGGCAATCCACCTAATTTATCTACTTCTTCCTGGATAAGTCTTAATTCTCCGATAGTGCCTACTTCTCGACTAAATGCTGAAAGTAATAGCGTATCAAATTCAGCTTTATAACCGACCATATCTTGGGCTGACATATCTGGAACAATCTGTCGGAATCTAGCGACTTCGTCATCTGCTACATTTCCATTTTTAAGGGTTATAACTTCACTAACTGTGAATGCTTGAGCTGGAGTTCCATCTCCCTGGTAGGCAACAAATAGATCACTTTCTACTTGTGCTACAATAAGATCAACTACATCTTGATTACTTAGGATAGTAGGATATGTTGCAGCTTCACTAGGCGGACTACCCATAGTGTGTAGAGTTACTATTTGTTCTGTACTGAATCCTTGAGTCTTAAATTCTTGAACATCATCGGGATCTGCGCTTTGTAGTGCTATTACATCTCCTCTGTTACCTATCGCCCCTGTTCCAACTAAGGCTAAAGTTTTCTCAATTGATATGCCTAATCCTGTAAGAACGTCTAAGTCATCTGGGTTTAGATTGCTTAAACCTAACGCTTGTCTATTTTCAGGAGTATTTAATGTTCCTGTTAGTCCTGCTGATTCGAAAGCAGATTCTGATATGTCTGGATGGAAATTACCTTGTATGCCATCGGCTACTATTAAGAGATCTGCGGCATCAGTGTTGTCAGCAGAGAAGCTTCCTTGTATTAATCTCTTTAATACTTCTGCTGTTTGATCACCGTATCTGTCACGGTTTACTCCAGCTGCAATAATTCCTCTTAGATCATCAATCTGCTCCCCTGTTAGGGTGCTTAACTCTCTAATATCGTCTAAATCAGTTACTCCTGCTTCAACTAAGTCCACAACTTTCCAGTGAGGGATAGTTCCATCTCTGGTTAATTCATTGAATTCAGCATCTGTCATGGCTCCTAGTAATAAATCTGTATGTTCTTCATTCTTAAATTCGTTATCTAAGTTAGTAGTGGTTTGGAAACTTTCTCTACGGGCTGCTTGAATTCCATTAGCATCATTACCTTGTATACCTCCTTCTGCAAGGCTAGTGATTAATGCTGTATCACTGGGATCAACTCCGTTTGCAATATATCCTGCAACTTGATGAAGCTGAGTTTCTGATAAGTCTTTTAATCCCCTAATATTTCTTACTCCTGTGACTCCTGCTTCAACCAAATCTACAATCATCCATTGAGGGACTCCTTCACTAACTAATTGATTGAAATCTCCTGGACTTATAGAATCTACTAGTAAACCCAAATGTCCAGGATCTCTAAATCTGCTGTCTAGTTCCAATCCTAGATCTAATAAATCTATAACGTAACCTGCTCTTGCTTGCTCTGGTGTTTGAGGTCCAGCTATTACTGGTGTTGAGCCTACTTCTTCATGACGGCCTTCAGCAGCTCTTCTCCGAGAGAGTGCATTTAGGTCAACACCCATTGCATTGGCTCTTTCTACTGCAACACCCCAATCTCCTGTCCTATCAAAGTCACTACCTTCCCCACCCATGAAATAATTAATTAGTTCTTGAATACTTAATTCACCATTTGCTGATTGTCCAACTGAACTACCATCGATTGAGGCAGGGATAATAATGCCTTCTTGATCAGTAACCTCTGGGGATAGTTCGAAGCCATCCGTTTCTCCTGGTCTTGGAGTAACAGCAGCTAAACGCTGATTTCTAAGTGTAATGAATTGCGGTGCACCGTTTGATGTTTGAGCTGTGTCTTCAGTACCTTCTGTAGTACTGTCTATCAGATATTGAGTACCTTCTCGGTTAACTCTGATTCCAAAGCTATTCATAAATACTCCAGGAGTACTTTCACTTTCCCAAACACCTACTACGCCTGTTGCAACATATGTTCCTCCGTCAGTTACTAGTTTTTCCCCTATAGTCCATTCCATTCCTTGGAAGGCACCTGTAATGGAGGCATCTCCGGTAAGTGAGACATCATCGGCTTCTGCAGCAGGTGCGGCGGCAAGAGCACCAGCAGCCGTTATTGCATCGATTACGAATCTGGTTGCTTGGGCAGTTCCAACACCTTCATCTGCAACCCCTACCACAATCATGGAATTCAGCATAACTAAAACTATTAAAATTGCAATCATTCGGATTAATTGGGGTTTGTTATTCATCTTTAACTTAACCTGAATTCTGAGTTATGGTTTATTACCTCGCCAATATTTTTATCAGTTAATGCCATATTTACCTTGTAAGCGCCTAAATCATCGCTGTTATCAGTGCTAAGATGGTTCATGATGTTTACATCAAAATAACCGTCGTAATTAAATGACATTTCTTCATCGACAATCTTACCGCTTACAATACCAATCAAACTATTGTCAGGATCAAATATCTCCCTTCCCTGTGAATAGCTTACAAAATACTTATCCCCTCTAATTTGGGCTTTAAGATTATTCAACTTAATCAAAATCCAAACATCATCTCCTCTTTTGAAAACATTATTCCCTTTGTCTTCGCAATTGAAATCATCATCTATATGACTGCAGAAATCTACATTAATGCCGAATTCTGGATCAGGTAAATCTGCTGCTAGACTATCTTTTATAGATTCTGGAGTTTCTTCCCTACCAACAAAGAAGAATGTTGCTATGAGTGCTATAATAATAAAAATAATTACAAACACTGCTTTTCCGAAGTGGACTGCTTTTTTATTCATCATCTTCTGGTTCCTCTTCTGGTTCATCTTCACTATCATCACCATCATCCTGATCATCTTCTTCTCCATCGCCATCAGCGTCTAATAGCATCATACAATAATCAACTTCTGGTTCAAAGAGAGTATCTTTTGTTTTTACAAAGTTTGAAATTTCAAGGCCTGCTTCAGCTAAGATCATGGCTCCGTAGACACCACACTGGCTGCCCCAGTTCCATGCACATGAAATTGATCTATCTACATCAACTTCTGATGAAGGTGTTGGATCTTGGCAATGTTTTGCGCAAGCAATTGCTTTTTTAGTTCTGTAATACATGTATCCTGAAGCAACTGGGTTTCTAAGGACGTTTAGGATTTTTTTGATTGGCATGAGGAAATATAATCCTGCATCAAACCCAGTTAACCATGCTATAGCTCCTTGAGTTTGACCGCTCCAATACAAACAGTTATTGTACCTGTCTCTATCATCGCAAGAGGATTTTGGCCAGCCTAATGGAATCATATCTCTATAGCAAACCGCTTTTTGGCAGTCTATCTGATTTTTCTTATGAAGATTGTAGATTATTGCTGGAATGCATCTGCATGATATTGCGGCTGCCCAGCTTTGTTTTGCATAATCTAATGTGTCCATGTTGAATGATTGGGCGTTTGCTGAGGCTAATGCTCCTGCAAGTGTTGGTGCTCCTTTTGAATCAGTGAATTTTGAGTCAGGTGTATCTCTTATAATGTTACTCCACATATCTTTTGCATGATCTTGTACTGAAGTGCAGAAACCTCCACCAAATTGGACTTCATTATCAGTAAATGGAATTTTGGTTTTTTCTCCTCTACAAGTTATAAAGTTGCAGAAGCTGTCTATTATTGGCCTTAGTCCTTCTCCGGATGATATTGTTGAGATTTCAGATACTTTTAAGGTGCCTTCAGTTGCATGAGCCGTTCCTAGTGATGCAGCGGCAGCAACTTGAGTGTCAATCACAGCCCCCATATTTCCTCCTAAAACTGCCAATGCGGAAGTAACTGTGCCGTAAACTCCTTTAAGTCCGCAGATTGTCTCTCCATATTTTAGATATTTGTTTAATGTTCCGATTGTTTTGTCCATGTCGGAGATATCATCTATGATATTATCAACTTCATCCGTTATCTCTTTGCCAATCTCAGCTGTTTCGATTATTGGGATGTTGACTCTAACTGCTTCAACTTCTGCAGTAGTATAGAGTTTTTCTCCGCATCTTGTTCTAAATTTGATGTTACATGGCTGGTTAACTCCAACATCATATTCTGTCCATTGTTCTGGGACTGAGAGTGGATTCATAGCTAATTGAATAAATCCACTGTAATCATTTCCAACTTGGTTATAATTTATTGTAGATCCTTGAGCACAAGCATCTCCTTCTAATTCCATACTAACAATCTCAACATCGTCTCCACAACCGCCATCATAATTTAGATCAAATGGTAATGTGTAATAGTAAACAGGACTGACAAAAAATCTGAGAGTTTGCCTGTCAATTGGCTGAATTAAGCTAGTGTCAAAGGATAGATGGTATATTTCTGAAGGGGTTCCATCTACATTTTCATAAACAGTAATTTCTTTTCTGGACTCTACTTCATTTCCAGAGTAATCTATGAATGTGAATAATAGATCTTTTTGGATAAAGCCAGGTTTTGTTATAGTAATATCAGTCCAAGTACAGATTACATAATTACCCTCCTTCTCACAAGGATTAGATATTTCTGAGACGTATTCATCGCCTAAGATTTCAAAGTTTCCAACTGCTTCTTTAATTCCAGATGGTTCAGAGAGGTTAGCTTTGATTGTTAAGGTATCTCCTGTTGAGATTCTGCCTTGAATTGAAACTATATTATTCTTCTGTGTTGCTTGCTCAATTTTGATATTGTTAACAACAGATCTTGAATTGTCAACCATAACTTCTTTCTCAAAATTAGTAGTAAAAGCATTTCCTAAGGCATCTTTGGAATCGGTTCCAATTGAAACAGTTAGTGTTCCAATGTTTAATGGAATACTATTAAATTCACATATCCAATTTGCTTCTTTATTACAACTAGATGCAGTATAAGTTCTTCCTGGAGTGTTAAGTTTAATCTCATCTTTTCTTAAGCCAGCTCCGTCTTCTCTTATTTCAGCTGTAAATGCGTTATCTGCTGATCTTGCAAAGAGTTTTCCTTCATTGTTTTCTGAGCCAGTTGTTAATGAAGTTACGGTAGGACCTTGGTTATCATAAGCTAAAGGAATATTGATTATCTGAGTTCCTAGGTTTCCAGCATTATCTAAAGCAGTAATTGTAACTTCTTTTGTTCCAGAATCTGATTCAGCTAATGAGATTGTTAATGGAGGGAATTTACAATTTTTTATTGCAGTATCAGATGTAGTGGTACAAGTTGCTTTCAAGGCAGCACCTTGATTTAAGGATGAAAAGTCTCCTCGAACTGAAGCAGTATCTAAGTCAGCTCCAGAGATATTAACTGAAAATTCTCCAGTTATAGGAGAATCTTTGTATGCAGTAATGTCTAATCCTGAATTGTCAACTAACTTAAATGAAGTTGATATGATATCAACGCCTTGTTTGTCAATTATAATATCTACGCACATATCTTCATCTAATCTTGATTGTCCAGTTAAATCCCAAGGTTGAGGGCATAAGGAAATTTCTCCTTCTAATGAAGAGATATCAATTTCTTCCTGTCCAATCCATGTGCAGCTAGGAGCAGAGTTTTCAATTGTGGCAATAGGAGTATTTTGATTAGTGTTATCATAGATCTCTAGTTTTTCTATTCCTGAGCATTTTGAGGTGTCTCTATCTCTATTTGCATAATCTTCGATATTAAATGTAGCTACTACATTATCTCCGGATGTTATTTGAGGATTAATTGTAAATACAACTACTTGGGGTTCTAGATTGTCAATAACATAAGAGCCAGAATACGAATCAGCTAGGGTTAATAGTGCATCATCAGTGTAAGCATAGATATTGTAGGAATGAGCATCTTTTTCACCTGTTTCTGTAAATGAATAAGTACAAGCAATACCTTGGTCAATTGCGTGACATTCAGTAAATTCAGTTGAAACTGAATCATCCTGGTCTTTATATCTTACTCTTTGACTGTTTATTTCGTCAGCTACAATATCAGTGATAACTACGCTAACTTCTACATTATCTGAAGGTCTTACGATACCTTCCATATCATCTTGACCTTTAAGGGAAACTTCCCTTATATTTACAGCAAATGAGAATGGCATACTGAATATCAAAATTGCCATTAATATTGAGATTATTTTTTTCACAGTTCTTTCAACTCTTTTTGTATTAAATCTAAGTCATACATCTTTTGTTCCATTAGTTCTCTAGCTAGCATTGATTTTTTCTTGCCTAGTTTTTTAGCTACTTTCTCAAGAAGTTCGTTTATCTCTTTTGATACTGTTATCCTTACTTGTATACTCATTTTGCCCTTTTTTTGTTCTAGATTTGTACTTAATAGTGTACAAATATTTAAATGTTTCTATTGAAAGTTTGGTAGTTTATCCATTTTTAAGGATAAATGAAGTATATATGTGACTTTAATTGTACTTAGTTTATACTTAATAGTGTATAAATTAGAATTGAACATGGTTTACTCTTAATATATATGGCTACAATTATACTTAGTTTATGCTAAATAGTGTATAAATTAGAAATGAAGTTGTTTTTAGAACAATAATGGGATTAGGTGTAATCGTTTGAGAACTAATTGGGAAAGGAGTTTTTTATTGTGCAGTTGCTAACAAATTCTTAACATTTATCTCAGAAAGAGATTTAATAGGTATTCTCTTGCTAACATTAAGAAGCTCAATACCTAATATATTGTCTTTATCATCCATATCTATAACTGTAAAATCATCTATTTTCTTATTTTTATTGAATTTTTCCTTTTGGAATTCAATATACATTGCATCTGCTTCCTTATCATAGCTTATTTCCATTTTGTGTTATAATCATATCTCTTTTATTAAATTTTTTGGTAATGATTGTTATCTTATGTAACTCCTTTTTCAACTTTTAATCTTAATTTATGACTTATATCTTCTTTGTAGATCCAGATTATTCCTTCTTTTAGAATAGCTATTTTACCACTCTTTTCTAAATATTCCAATATGGTGTTTAAAGTTGGCCTCATAATTTTTTTTGAAAGCCTTCTGTCTATTTCATTTTTTGATAGTGGTTCTACAGCTTTTTTAATTATTTTTTCTACATTTAATATTGTGTCAAGTCTTGGGTAATGTAGCACTTCTCTTTGCATATTTATCACCTTATAAGTATATACTATAGTATAAACTTATATAATATATAAATCTTTTGGTTCATTCCGTTAAAAACAACAACTTTTAAATATATTACAACTAAAAGTTAGAATATGGCAGATAAGAGACTGGTTTCTTACATTCAGGATAATCTAAAGAAAGGTTATGATATCAACACATTAAGGAAGTTTTTGTTCAAGAGTGGATATGCTAAGCAGATTATTGAGGGCGCAATCAAGGAAGCTTATTCTCCCACTATCAAGCATGAGATACATCTGTCCAAATCTGCTTTAATTGGGATAAGTATATTTGTTATTGGATTAATTATTGCTTCAACTGTTTTGATTTTTAGGACTGATGGAGGAAGCAAACAATTATTAGATCTAAATTTGGATGTTATAACAAAAGTGGTTGAGGCGGAGGATGATGTTGAGTTTAATGTTAATCTGGTTAGTTTTGGAACTGATGAAAGGTATGATGTTGTGCTGAATTATAATATAGTTGATGATAATAACAAGATAATCACATTTAAGACAGAAACAGCTGCTGTTGAGACCAGGTCTTCTATCAGAAGCAAAGTAAATGTTCCTTCTGATATATCTCCTGGAAATTATATGTTAAAAGTAATTGCTAATTATAATGATCAAAGTGCAACTGCTTCGGATAGTTTTAGGGTTGTTGAGAAAAGTGTGAGTACAGCTCCTGTTGAATTAGACTGTGATGATGGAGATGTATGTACAAGAGATTCAATCTTTGAAGGAAGATGCGCTTATGATGTTATAAGTCCATGCTGTGGGGATGATGTTTGTGAAGGAAGTGAAGATTTTAATTCATGTTCCAGTGATTGTGAAGAGACTGTTGTTGTACCTTCAGTTCCCAGGGATGTGGAATTACCTCCAACTATACCAAGTTTAGAGAGGGCAAGGGAGTTAGCAGAGAGAAATCCTAATTCTGCTGTTAATTATTGTAATGGGTTGACTAACAGGGATAAATGTTATGCGGAGATAGCTAAGGTTGCAAAATCAATCAGTTATTGCGAAGATATTAGTGATGAGGATGATAGGGATGAGTGTTATTCAGATATTGCTGATATTAAGGGCGACAGTGATATATGTAAGAGTGTTGTTAGTTCAGCTACTAAGGATATCTGCTTTATGAACTTTGTTTCAGATGGAGATTATACAGTTTGTGGTGAGCTTACATTGAACTATCTAAAGAGTTCATGTATTCAAATGAAAAGGATATCAGAACTTAGACCATGAATTTTTCTTTGTTTTTTATCTTGCCTATTATTTCTGAGATGTAGAATCTTAGCCAAGCTATAGAGATTAGTACGATGATTGTGTAGATGATTATCTGGGGCCTTTTGTATGAGATTATGAATGGGTTTATTATGAAATAGATTATTGTAAGGATGACAATGTTAATTAAGTAGGGTAGGAATAGTAGGTGGAATTTTTTGATTCCAAGTTTTATTGTTTGGGCTATTGTTTTGAAAATCTTTTTTTCTTTGTTAAATGTAGTTAATAAAATCATTGTGAAGTATAATAATAAGATTGAAAAAATAATGATTGAAGATGTTTGTGTTTGGGTGTTTACTAACATGTACACTGCATAGAATATCAAAGCCCAGATTGCATACCATGTTAACCTTAACAGTAGGAATTTTTTGTAGAACTTTTTGTCCAACTTTGTTTTATGGATAATGCTCCAGATCTTTCCTTTGAAGTAAGTTGCAACTAGGTAAGTTGAGATTAAAGCAAGTAGGAGTGTGGCTACTATCTTTACAGTTATCATTCTGAATGTAGATAATGCTTCTTCGGCTTCTGGTTGAAGTGAGTTTAGTTTTGTAATATCTGTTGTTTGTATCTTTGCCATCAAGGTAGATGTTTCTTGAAGTTGGTAGGCGAAGAAAATTATTGAGAAATAAGTTAGGCCGATAATTAGGATTAATATTATGTAGAAGATGATGTCATTGAGAATAGTTAGTAGAAACTTTCTATCTAGGCTTTTGAAAGTTTTGGAAAATACTGAGTTTTTCATCTTAACTTATCTTTGTGTTATCTTTGAATTTAGCTTCTTTGTCTGCTTTGATGTCTTCTTTGTCTGTTGCTAGAACTTGGTCATTGTATGTAATCTTATTGTCTTTTAGCAGGATTTCTAATTTAAGGAAATTGTCGAATGTGATTTGTTCTTCTGAAGATTCTAAGTCTCCTGCTTTTACTTTTGTTCCTGGTTCTGAGCCTTTTGCTAGTAGGACTCCACAAGTTTCTTTGTTCGATGCTGCTAGAAGCATGCCTTGGCTTTCTACTCCTCTGAGTTTGGCAGGTTTTAGGTTTGTTACTACAACTATCTTTTTACCTATTAATTCGTCTTTTTTGTAATGTTCTTTTAGTCCTGCAACTAACTGCCGTTTTTCTGTTCCTAAGTCTATTTTTAGGACTAATAGTTTGTCAGCATCCGGATGGTCATTTACTTCTTTTATTTCTGCTACTTTTAGGTTTAGCGGGAATTGTTCTTGTTTTGTTTCTTCCATTTTTTTGAATAACATCTCTGCTTTGTTGACTTTATGATTTTTTAAGTTGAAATTTAAGTCTTTCCATTTTAGGTCTGCTACATTTAGTTGTTTTTGTAGTTCTTCTGAAAATTTAGGCATGATAGGCCCTATTAGTATTGATAGATTCTTTGCAATGTTTATGCATGTTCCTAAAACTTTGTTTACTTTTGCTTTGTTTTTTTGTTTCCACGGTTCGTTATCTTGGAAATATTTGTTTCCGATTGCCGATACTGCTAGAATCTCGTCAATTGCTTTTTTGAAATCAAATTTTTCGTAGGCTTTTTTAATTTGTTTTATTTTTTCTTCAATTTCTTTTGTTACTTTATTTTTGTTAATTGTTTTGAATTTTGAGTCATGGTTTTTGTTTGTGAATGAAATTACTCTGTAACAGAAATTTGATAGGTTGCCAACTAATTCGGTGTTTATTCTATCTACTAATATGTCTTCTGAATATTCTCCATCTCCTTCTAATGGCATTGCACTTAAGATGTAGAATCTTAATTGGTCTACTCCATATTTTTTTATCTGCTGGAATGGCTCAATTACATTACCTGTTGATTTGCCCATTTTTGTTCCTTTTGAAAGTATGAAACCGTGGACAAACAGTTTTTTTGGCAGTTGCAGGTTTGCTGATATTAACATTGCTGGCCAAAATGCTGCGTGGAACCTTAAGATATCTTTTCCAATTATGTGGATGTCTGCAGGCCATGTTTTTTTGAACTGTTGTTGGTCGGTTGAGTAGCCAACCCCGGTTATGTAGTTTGAGAGAGCATCGCACCAGACGTACATTATCTGGCTAGGGTCTTCTGAGACTGGGATTCCCCATGGTAAAGTTGACTTTGGTCTTGAGAATGAGATGTCTTTTGCTTCCTTTAGGAAAGATAGGATTTCGTTTTTTCTTGATTTTGGGATTACTTTGTAAACGTCTGATTGAATTATTTTTATAACTTTTTCTTTGTATTTTTCAAGTTTGAAGAAATAGTTTTCTTCTTCAACAGATTCAATGTCTCTTGTTGGGTGGTTTGGACATTTTCCATTTTCTAATTCTTTTTCTGTTTTGAATGCTTCACAGCCAGTGCAGTAAAGTCCTTTATACTTCTTTTTGTAGATGTCTTCTGATTCTACTAGTTTTTTCCATAGCTTTGTTGCGCCGGTGTAATGGACTTTTTTGTTTGTTGTTCTGATGAAGTTGTCGTATTCAATATTTAGCTGTTTGTATAGGTCTTTGAATACTGCAACGTTATTGTCTAAGAATTCTAATGTATCTTTTCCTTGTTTTTGAGCTGTTTGGTAGTTTTTTAATCCGTGCTCATCAGTGCCTGTCTGGAAGAATACGTCTTTGCCTAATAGTTTGTGGAATCTTGCCAGAGCATCTGCTTGGACGATTTCTAATGTATGCCCTAGGTGGGGCGATGAATTAGGATATGCGATAGCAGTAGTAATATAAAATTTCTTAGCCATTTTTATTCCTCCTAATTCTTAATAGAATGTTTTCTTCTGCTGTTTTTAAATCTTCGCATCTTTTCTGATGTTTCATGAAGGGTTTGATTAGTTTTAATATTCTTAGAAGATCTTGTTTCTTATTGATAGAAACTCCCCACATGTCTTGATTTTGATTATATTTACCAGCAATTGCTTCTAATTTATATATGCTATGAATGTTTAGTGTTTTTAGTTTTTTATGGGTAATCCTTAATAGATTTTTATCATATGACCTTATTCTTAGTCTTGCCCTACTGGAATAAACTCCTATGTTTCCTTCTGCATCGATGTAACCAGCTAAGAAAGCAAGAAAATATTTATCCTTTCTTAAAATCCAATCTTCGACATTATCTTTTTTAGGTAACAAGAAAGAGAAACTTTTGTTTAATAAGATTTCAAAACGAAAGACACCATTCTTATCTTCTTTGATATTGGGCTTACCATATTCTCTAAAGATCCCATGAAGGAGATTAACCTGTTCAATCTTTGTAGTATTTGTTTTAACTTTAATTAATTTGTGATCCCTTTTTACATTTAAGTCACCCAATCTAAATCCAATTAGGTATGCTTTTTCAATTAAATATCCACTGAAATCTTTTTTTGGATAAATTGTACAAGCTTCACTTAGGCTTCTTGTAGTTATCTTATGATCCTTCATTTTGTCAAATATAATGCTAGGAGAGCAAGAATATTTCTCGGCTATTTTTGAATATGACAGTTTTTTATTGTGATAAAGATCAATCAATCTTTCTTTTTGGATTGGTACTCTTTTGATTGGACGTGTTTTGATATTATATTTCACAAGTTTGCTATAAACTGTACGTGGACCACAATTCATAATTTTAGCAATCTTATATGTGGATAAGCCTTTGTTTATGTATAAATTCTCAAGAAGCTTTTTACTTGTCTTAATTGCTTTCTTTGGATATCTAATCTCTATTTTGTATTCTTTTAATCTTTTCTGAATAACTGTAGGATCACATTTTAAGATTTTAGAGATGGTATATGTACTTAGTTGTTTATCCTCATATAATCTAACTAATTTTTTCCTTGATATTATTATTTTTTTCATTATAAACTCCTCCAGAGAACCCATCTTTGTGAGATTTCTTTCAAGTTTTAAAGAAATCTCTTCTGGGAAAAAAGGGATGTTTAGCGAAACTCCATAATTGATTTTTGATGTAGTCGAAAATCATTATTTGGGAGTTTTGCGTGTCCTCTTTTTAGAATTAGTCTACCTTTAAATATCTTTGTTGTAAGTGTCCAGTACTAAAAATCTGTTAGGATATGCTATTGCTGTTGTTATGTAAAATTTTTTGTTTTTTAGTTTAACCACCTAATAAATAAGTAGAAATTAGGTATTTATATATGTTGCTGAAAAATGAGAAAATTCTTATATCCACTTAAATTTCCAATTGAAAATGAATGCATGGAGCTTTTTGCAGCTTGAAGGATTAGGAAGATCAGATGTACCTGATGAAGAATTACATTATAAATTATCATCTCAGACATACAATAATATAAGAGATATTACTTTGAGAGCAACAGTATTGGAAAACGGAATGCGTGTAATTCTACCTTATAAAAATGGGCAGCTTTGGGTACCAGATCCTTTTTACCCTGACAATCAAGGTGCTCAAACAAAAGAAATGAATGTAAGCCTTGATTGGTCTGATACAGGTTTTAATAGGGTACCTATCAGTGAAGATCCACTTATCACTGCTAAACGCATGAAATTTATTGAAGCAGGGGAGGGAAACCTCCTTCTAGGAACAACTTATGAATATGGTTGGGTTAGTGTAGCTACATTTAAAGACCTTGAAAGTGATAATCCAGTTGATTCTGTAGAAAATATCAATATCGAAGGAGGCTTAATGTATGATGGAGAAAATAATTTAGCTAGATATGAATTCCTTTGTCCAGGTTTAACAAGTTTTCCGTTTAGAGGTACAATTTATTATAGTGGTTGGAATGGAGTTGGATTTGGGTATACATCACATCATGAGCGAGGGCAAATTCCAGAAGAATTTACACTTGAAGCTTGTCCAATTGGAAGTAGCAGTGAGGCTAGGCAGCTAGAAAGTGAAGTTCTTAGGTCAGAGCAAAAAAGAAGAGAAGTAACAGAAGAAACACTTCCAAGAATTGAAGGAGCGCAAGATTTACCAGAAACAATAACAGTTCCAGAGTTGGAGTCTGTAATCTCAAAATTACTTAGAGATGTTGCTCTGGGTGAACCATCAGATCCATTTGACTATTTTAGAGAAGTTAGATAATAAAAATGATATTATGTTTGAAGAGCGAATTTCTTTCCAATAAACTTTTCTTTAACTTGTGCAGGAATACCAGATGGTTTTTCAGTAAATCCTAGATTAAAGGCTGTTTGTGCTGAAATCCAGACTGCATCCTTGCTTTTTTGTGCAACCTTTTTAGACTTTTCTACGAAGAAGAGTAAATATCCTGTAATATTATCAATTGTCTTAGTTTTAACATCAGTTATTTTTCCTAATTCTAATCCACTCATTTTAGATCACCTTTTTATTTTATTTTTTCTTAGGTACTTTCATCTTTTTTGTTATGGCTATTTTTTCTCCACAGGCACCACAGGGGAAGACATAGGATTTAACTCCTTGGTAAGTTTTTAATTTGTATTCTGTTTGGGCTTCTCCGTCTTTTTCGCAGTGTGGGCAGGTGTATTTGACGCTTACTTTTAGTTTTTCTTCTGCTTCTTCATTAGTCATCTGTGCTTTACATTTAGGACATTCAAAGTATTCTGCTTTTTTGTCTGGTTTTCCGTTCTTTTTTATTGGTTTACCGAATCTTCCTTCATTGCACTTTTCGCATAGGGGTCTTAGTACCCATGCCATTGTTTTTCCGCCGCCTATTGTTCTGTTTGTAAAGTATAAGCAATCATCCATTGATTTTGGTTCTTCTAAAGTCATTTTATTGTTCCTCCTTAGTTGATTTTTAATTAGTACTTTTTCCAATACGGTTAAATTTGTTTTCCATTAGTTGAAATTGTTTAATTTTAAATAAAGACGGTTCCATACTTGCAATTTTCCTTGCCTAAATTTGTGAAGGGAAAATTGCGGATTACATCTCGTTTTTTTGATTTAATTTAAAAGTTTTTAATGATTAGTTTTTTATTGGAAAATTTATTCTTTTCTTTTTATTTCGATACTGATTGCTTGTTCTTCTACTCTTATATACCTCGGGCATTGCGTGAATTCTAGATTATGTTTTCTGCAGTAGTTTATAATCTTTTCTTTTTCTTGTTCAGTTGTGTATTTTACTACTACGTTTAGTCCGTTGTGGTCTTTGTGGAGAATGTTTAGGTCTTTTAAGTCTTGTTTTACTTTTTTGTTTAGTTTGTCGAAGAGTTCGTATCTTTTTTCTAGATTGTTTAGGTTTTTCAGTAATTGTGGAAGTTGTTTTTCGTCGAAAGTTGTGGTGTTGAAAATTTCTTTTGGCAATTCGAAGTTTTCTTTTTTGTTTGTTGAGACGAATCCGCCGTACTTTAGATTTACTGGTTTCCATTTGCCGAATGATGCTAACATGAAGTCTGAGTTGTTCTTTGTTTTTCCTAACGCTGCTGTTATGTCTAGGATCACTAAGCAATTATTTTTTTTGCAGATGTTGTAGATTTCTTTTACATCTTGGTTTGCGAAGTAACCAGCAGGTTCTGAGTAGATAATTGCACAAGCTGTCTTTGACTTATTTTTTAGGTCTTTTAGGTCTATTACCCCATAATCTGTTTTTATTTTTTCAGTCTTTAGCCCTAGCATCTTAGGATATTTTAGGTAAGTAAACCAACCGCCTTGGTCTGGAACTAGAATTGTCTTTCTTTTTGGATTTAGTTTTCTTACGCAGTATAATGCTGCAAATATTGCAGTATTTCCTCTAGAAGTTAACTTTATGTAGTTATGTGAAGTTAGTTCTTTTAGTTTGGTTATTACTTTATCTTTCATAGGGTTATTTGGTTTCTATTCATTTAAATTACTTTCTTTAATGTCGGAACAAAAAATTTATATAATTTATTGGGTTTTTGATATTATTAGAACGAAAGGAGGCAGTATTATGGTTGAACCAATTTCATATCGCGAGGTAAAAGGAAGGGACATTATAATTGGAGCTACTTTGCCAGAAGGAGTTGTGCAGTCTCATGGGGTGTTTGCTTCTTATTTTGAAGGAACTTTTCCAGATATTGCGGGAGAGGGTAGAGAGTTTTACAAAGAAGTTGCTCTTTTACAACCAGATGACGAACAAGCAGGTTTTGCGTTACAACACCTAGGATCACTTAGCGATGATGTAGATGCACAGCTTAACATAGGTGTTGGAGCTACTGATTCCGACATTAGTAGATTGACAGTGTCAGGTCATGTTAATATCAGGGGTAATCTTCGGGATACAAAAAAAGGATATTATCCTTCTGATGTTGTTTCTTCGGCACTATATGCGTTGGTTACAGGAGAACCATTTTTATTTGAACCTGATCAAGAAAATGAAGGTGGAGGGTTTGGAACTTGTTCTGATACTATTTCTTATGTGGAAATACCTATTCCAGTAGCTAATCCAACTCTTGCAAGAATGGAGAAAGCATTAGGACATGCTATAGAGACTCATAATTACTTGAATGGGGATGTTCGAGAACAAATTGTTGAAGCTATATCTGGATTAGAGGGGCATTTTGAGCATAGACATGAGGTTGTTTTAGCACACGCACCATATAAAGATGCAGTTAGTGGAGCATTAGGTGGAAAGTTGTTTTCAACTTTTGGCGGTGAACATGGAGCTATTTTATCTATTTTATCCGATCAGATTAGATTGGAAAGACGTGGAATCGATCAAAGGTTTGAGGAGCTTCGATTAGAACATCCTACTCTTCAACAACTTCTTACATATGCTAGACTAGACGGGTAGAGATTTAGTTCTTTTAGCTTAGTTATTACTTTATTTTCCATTAGATTTAATTGATTATTAATCATTTAAATTACTTTCTTTAATTGATCTTTAAGTAGAAATGTTTTTATAGAAATAATCGTTTCTCGTTGTAATATTAGTAATAGAATGGGGGAGAAAAATGGAAAAAAATGTTCAAGGACCAATTAGTGAAGGTGTAGGTGTTTTAGATAATATTCGGAGTTCGGTAAGAGTTGTAGGTTTAGCATTGTTAGCAACAGTTGCTGCTGGATGTGCTTCGCTATCAAGTGGAACTGGTTCAAACCCATTTCAAGTTGGAGACACGGGATATTTTGCAGATACAACTAGAAATGCTAGTTTATTGAGACTGGCTGCTTATAATAAATATGATTTAGCAAAACTAGATAGGGATTGGGATATGGTAATAGATGAAGGTGAATTTGGTACCATACATGATCATCCTGAACTTGAAAATAGGATGTACGGAGATAGAAGTGCAAGTGGTAGGATAGCTGAATACGCTCCGCCTCCAAGAATTGATTAAGGGAAATCCATAATTTTTATTTCTTATTTATTTTCTAAATTTAAGACTATTGATTATTTTATTCTTAAAGCTTAAGATATTTCCATCTAACGAAAGGTTTATATAATGTAGGTATATACCTGTATATACAATGATTAAGTTAACTAAGACTGTACAAGAATTAGGAAATGGAGGGCATATTTACTTGCCTAAGGAACTTATTGGGCAACAAGTGGTAGTTATTGCTACAAAGTCTGAAGAAGAGATAAGAAAAGAAGTATTGAACATTTTATTTCCCTATCTTTCTCATGTTAAAGGGGTTTATTTGCATGGTTCTTATGCACGTGGAGAACAAACTCCAGAATCTGATATTGATATTTTGGTTGTGGCTGATAAGAAGTTGAGTATAGATTGTAGAGTTGGGCGATATGATATAACTACAACTACATTAGAAGGTATTAAGAAAACAATTGATAAGAATGCACCCTTAATACTTCCCATGGTTAAGGAAGCGAAGGCAATTATTAACGATAGTTTGATAGATTGGTTAAGGAAGGAGAAGATTACTAAGAAGAATATTAAGTGGTATGTAGAAACTACTGGGAGTGCATTAAAAGTGGTTGAGATATTGGTTGGGGATGAGATGAAATCCTCCATCCCTAACATTGTATATACTTTGATGTTAAGGTTGAAGGGGTTGTTGTCTATTAAGCTGTTGAAGGAAGGCAGAGGATATTCGAATAAGGCTTTATTTCAGTATTTGGCTGGAAATGGGATTGAAGAAGGTAAGGAATTATATCATATTTATTCTATAACTCGGGATAGGAAGAGAATACATTATGAATTGGATGATTATTCCGAAATTAGTAAATTATTAAAATTAACCAAGATTCTTCTGAAAGAGGTTAAGAAGTATGGGTAAGAAGAAGTACAAAAAGGGGATTGACAGTTTAGATGGGGAGCTGACGAAGCACATTGACAAGTTTAAGGAAGCAATGGATAGGGATGATGAGGGTGCTATGAGTTACATGGCAAGAGAGATGGATGCTTTGATTGAGGAGAAAAAGAAAAGGGAAATTAAACTGTTGCCTAGAGACAAAAGAATAAAATTGAAGAAAAAATGAACTATAAAAACTTTAAATTAGATGAGTTTCAGATAAAGGCGATAGAAGCGATAGAAAACAATCATTCTGTTGTAGTCTCTGCTCCGACAGGTTCTGGGAAGACATTAATTGCTGATTATATTATCAATAAGGATGTTAAGAAGGGGATTAAGGTAATTTATACTGCTCCTATTAAGGCGTTGTCTAATCAAAAGTATAAGGATTTTTGTGAAGAATATGGTAAGGATAAGATTGGGCTTTTGACTGGTGATGTTGTTAAGAATCATTCTGCTCAGATTTTGATTATGACTACGGAGATTTATCGAAATATGGCACTTACAAATGATCCTATAATGGAGGAGATCTCTTATGTGGTGTTTGATGAGATTCATTACATAAATGATATTGAAAGAGGTTATGTGTGGGAGGAATCTATTATCTTTTCTCATGATAAAGTAAGGTTTCTTTGTTTGTCTGCAACGATTCCAAATGCAAAGGAGTTTGCTTCATGGATTGAGTCTATAAAGTCACATAAAGTAGAGGTGGTAGTTCAGAACAAGAGGGAAGTTCCGCTTGAGAAAAACTTTTTTGATACTGAGCTTGGAATTACTTCTTTAGAGGGCATAAAAGATGTTGCAGATATTCCTAGTTATGGTTATGTTAGGGGGAGAAGACGGTCTAGGGTGCCAAGGATGAAGCCCCCTTCGCATGTGCACTTGATCCAGGAGATTATGGATAAATTGCCTTGTTTGTTCTTTAATTTTTCAAGGGCTAAGTGTCAGGATAGTGCTAATGAACTTGCTAGAGCAAATTTGTTTAAGCTTAATCCTAAAATAAGTTCTTATGTTAGGAAGAGGCTGGAAGGGTCGCCTCCTGAAGTGAAGGAGTTAGGGTCGTCAAAAATTCTTTTGAGAACGCTACCTTATGGTATTGCGTTTCATCATGCAGGGCTTTTGCCAATAATGAAGGAGATTATTGAGGAGTTATTTGGAGAAGGTCTGATTAAGGTTTTGTATACTACGGAAACATTTGCAGTAGGCATAAACATGCCAGCAAAGACTGTTTGTTTTGAGTCTCTACGGAAATTTGATGGAGCTAACTTTCGTTTCTTGAATTCGAAAGAATATTTTCAGATTTCTGGAAGAGCTGGTAGGAGAGGGATAGATAAGAAAGGTTATTCGTATGCGATGATTAATCGGAGAGATTTTGATTATGGGGTTATTAAGAGAATAACTGATGTTGATAAGGATCCTATAAAGTCGCAGTTTAAGTTGTCTGTGAATACTGTATTGAATTTAATTAAGAATCATGATCGAGGGGAGATTGATACTATACTTCGGAATAATTTCTATACTTTCCAGAGATATGGGAAGGGTTTGGCTAAAGTTAGGAAAAATACTTTCTTTTATAGTTTTGAGAAAACGAAGAAGAAGTTAGAGAGATTAGGTTATGTTAGTGAAGGTAAATTAACTGATAAGGGAGAGTTTTCTTCTAAGATTTATGCTGATGTGATTATGATTGGAGAGATATTTTCAACAGAATTCTATTTGGATTTGAATGAGTATCAACTTCTTTTGCTTCTTGCTTGTCTTTGCTATGAGCCAAGAGAGAAGACTGAACTTTATGAGGAATATCATTCTAAGTTTTTGAGTGACCTGAAAAAGGCAGTTAAGATGGATAAGTATATTGGCAGTGATCAGAGATTTAGGAACCTTGATTCTATAACTGCATTAATGCATCCTTGTTTTAAAGGAGAGTCTATCTTTGAGGTTATGAAGAACACAAATCTTCTTGAGGGTGATTTGATAAGGTTCTTTAGGCAGATACTTGATAGGATCAATCAGATAAAGAAAGCAACTGAGGATAGACGGCTTAAGCAGATTGTTAGGAACTGTCAAGACTTGGTGTTGAATTGTTTGAAGGATATTGATGTGGTATGACGTATTACGATGAGATTTCTGAAGGGTATGAAGAGTTGCATAGTGAGGAGCAGTTGAAGAAGGTAGCTTTGATTAAGGGGAAGTTGGAGTTGAAGAAATCTGATAAGTTGTTAGATGTTGGTTGTGGTACTGGGTTGACAACTGAACCTTGGTCATGTGAAAGGTATGGTGTTGATCCTGCTAAGCAGTTGCTTGCTAAGGCTAGGAATAAGGATGAGATTGAGTATAAGTTAGCACCTGCCGAGGATATTCCTTATGATGATAACACCTTTGATGTTGTTATTTCGATTACTGCTATACAGAACTTTGCTGATGTTGAGAAGGGGCTTAGCGAGATTAAGAGAGTTGGTAAGGATAGGTTTGTACTTAGTTTTTTGAAGAAATCAGCTAAAAAAAGGGAGATTGATAAATTGATTAGGGAGATGTTTGATGTTTCTGAGGTTGTTGAAGAAGAGAAGGATATGATTTATTTTTGTTGAATATTCTTATAGTAATAATTTATACAGAACATCTTAAAAATGAATAAATAACCCTTTTTCTAATGGGAATTGATGTTAATGTTGAAGTTGAAAATGCAAGGTTTGCAGGGTTAGATTATGAAGGCAGGTTTAGGAGGGCGCTTGAGTTATTTGGAGATGGACTTTACTTGATGACTAGTGCAGGACAAGATTCTGCTGTTATTCAGTATTTGGCTAGGGAAGCTTTGGGAAACGATATGCCCCCTACACTCTTTATTGATACTGGGTTTTATCCAGATTCTACTCATGAGCAGTTGGGGTATCTAGATGGGCTATGTAGTGAAATTGTTGAACGTAGACCAACTATTGATCCCGGTGTTGCAAAGAGGGAATGGGAGGCTATTGAGGCAGAGAGATACGATTTTGTTTGTTTAATGGATGATAAGTATGATGGTTTTAAGTTTATTGGGGCTGATAGGAAAGCTATTGCTAAATTAATGAGTGATGATGAGTATGTACACTTGACTGAAAGAGTGGATGCTTTGCAGAAAGATTATGATGCTTTTTGCAGGAAGATTAAAGGAGAACCAACTACTGAGGCAATTGAGGAGTTAGGTATAACTGCTTTTGTTAGAGGAGTAAGGAGAGATCAATCTTCAGATAGGGTGGATACTCCATTTATATCTGAGGGGAGGGAGGCGTATTCTATTTCCCCCATTGCTGATATGGGACATTTTGATGTTATTGGTGTTAAAGGAGATAATGGTTTGAGAACAAATAATGATCATTATGATATTACTAAAGGATTGTGGGATAATAGACAGGAATGTCCTTTGTCTTTTGTTATTTAACAAAATATAAATAGTTGTTAATTTGTAAATGATATTATGCCTTCTGTGAATAAGCCAACACAGGTTATTTTAGTTACTAGTAGGGCTGATACTAATATTCTTGGGAAGGACGTTGTTAAGGACAACATTATAACAGTTGCATGGCATATGCCTACTTCATTTGAGCCTTTCTTGTATGCTGTTTCTATTGGAAAGACTCGGTTTTCTGCTAAATTGATATCTCAGTCTAAGGGTTTTGTTGTTAACTTTATATCATATGAACTGAAGGAGAAAGCAGTGCTTGTTGGAACTAAAAGTGGGGAACATTTGGATAAGTTTGTTGATTCTGGATTTACTAAAGAGGACTCTGAGAAGATTGATTGTCCACGGATAAAAGAAGCTATGGGTTATGTTGAATGTGAAGTTATTGATGAGATTGAGACTGGTGATCATATTATCTATATCGGTAAAGTGGTACATTCTGAAGAGAAAACAGTTGGTCAAAGATTATTGCAAGGGGGGCATTCTGATTTTACGACTACGATATGACTGATAATAAATTAAAGGAATTGGCGGAGTCTCTTAAGAAGACTGGTTTAGCACTTACGGATGCTGAGGCTTTTGAGAAAGCTAGAGGGATGATTGAGACTGAAAATAAGGTTGAGAAGGTTGTTAATGAGAAAGGGGTTAAGAAAGGTAAATTGATTCCTGGGTTTGATGAGGATAAGCCGATAAGCGAAGTTCTTGATGAAGATTGAAGTTAAATTGTTACTGTTAAGTAGTTAAGATTAGAAAGATTTATATAGGCCAAATTGTTCTAACGTTGCTATGGAATTATCAAAGTTAGTAAATTCAGGACTAGATTATTTACATGATAGGTATGAATCTATAAGTGCAAATAGAGAACTATTGGTAAATAGGGCTCGTGCAAGTATATCATTAGGAGTGGTATTAGCTAGTCTACATATTGGTTGTTCCCTGAACTATTTTGCTAATAATCCAGATGAACCCGATGATACTGTGGCTGAATCGGTAAGGACTACTAATACTCTTGATCTTACTAGATATGGGATTCCTGAGCAAGTTGAAATACATGGAGAGATTGAATATGGTGAACTTGGAGAGAAAGGTGTTATAATTATTTTTGGTGAGGACCATGGTTCACTTGAAGGACAACTATCTGTAGTAAAGTCTGTACATCATTTGATAGAAGCAGGTATTACTGACCATATTCTTATTGAAGATGTTGTTAAAGACTGCAGTCTGTCTGACAGTAGTTATAACTTAGATGGGCCTATACGTGATTCGTTAGCTGATTTAGAAAAATGGAGAGTTTCTTGGTTGGATGATTCTACTTCTGAAGTTACTGATCAAAGAGATGAGCTTGATGACAAAATTAAGGAATATATAATGGAGTTTGGAGTGACTCTTGTACTAGAAATAATGTACAGGGATAGATTAAATATGCAAGGGATAGAGGATTTTGATTTAAGGGAGAAGGCCCTTATACCTTATCAAGAAGGGTACAGAATAAATGAACAAGTGGATGTGCTTACAAAGATGCCAGAGGAGTATGAGGGATCAATGTATGGAGATGTACCTACTACAATAAGTAGATTACGAGAAACAATGTCTGACTTAGCGGAAAAATTACGAAAAGCAAATGGTGCTAGAAATGAACATTATGCAGGTCAAACTAGTGAATATATGGCAGAAATTGGCAGTTTGGTTTCTGTTGTGAATTTGGGAGATTATCATGTTGGAGCGACTGCTGATTTCCTACAAAAGATGGGTCACCCTGTGATTAGAGTAACTCCTCATGGAATGGATGTTGAAAACGCGGATATGGTTGCAAGGTATGAGGCGGATGTAGTTGGTGAATAATCTTGTGGATGTTTTGAAGTCATCATAACTCTTATATATAGTACTGGATTCTTTGCTTGATATAGGTGAAAATAGTAAACTTTATATATAATTGATTACCACTGTATAATAAAGACAAATTTATGGTTTTACAAAAAATGGTTAAAAAATTACTACTATATATGGTGATGTTATTTGTTTTAGTTAGCGGAGTGAGTGCTGCTTTGGACGTTAGTGGTGATTCTAGCTTAACTATTGCTGATCTAGCAACATCTGTTGATGTAAGTTTAACTTTGACAAATGATGCTGTTGATGATATAACAGTTACTGGTTTTGAGATAATTGGATTTGAATTATCACAATATACTATTCCTGCTGATAAATTCAGCTTTGATCCTGCTACTTTAACACTTGTACAGGATGTTTCCCAGGATACTACGTTGACAGTTGATTTAACTGGAACAAATGCTTTTGCTGGTACATATACTGGACAAATAAATGTTACAACTGATGATGAAGCAATCTTTAATGAATATGACTTTAGTGTTGTTGTTAGTGAAGCTCCAAGTTTAACTGCTTCAGATGTTTCTTTTAGTGCTGTTCAAGGACAGTCAGGGGAAGCTACTCTAACTTTAACTAATGGTGGGAATACAGATATTGATGCTACTTTGACTTCACCGCTTACTTTAACAAGCACAACTGATCCTAGTAATACAATTGATGTTACAATTGCTGATGGATCATTAACTGTTGATTATGGTACAGATAATACAACTACAATTTCAGTTGATGTTGCAACTGATGCTCCTGTTGAAACTTACACTGGAACTTTAAATGTTGGTGGGGATTCCCCTATTGATGTAGAAGTTTCGCTTACCGTTGTTGCTGAATCATTTAGTATTAATGTTACAGATGTTCTTTTTAATGATGTTGACTGGGAAGAAACAGTTACTAAAACAGTTACAATTGAGAATGATGGAAATTCAGATTTAACTGGTATTACTCTTTCAAGTACAATTCATGCTAAGTACAAGCTTAGTTTTAATGTAACTGAAGCTTTTGATTTAGCTGCAGGTGAGACTAAAGATGTTGTTATTAGTGTTTTTGTTCCTAAGGATCAGAGAATTGGCACTAGGTCTATAGGGGATGTTGGTGTTGAGACTGACCAAGATGATTTTACATTCCCACTTTCAATGCATGTTACTGAGAAATTGGTAATTTCAGACTTTGAAGTTATTGTTGATAAGAATATCGATGGAGAAAGGAAAACAGATAATGATGTTAAGGATGGCGATAAAATCAATGAAATTGCAAGACCTGGTTCTAAGGTTGAGTTTGAGTTTAAGCTTAGGAATCAATTTGATAGCGGTTCTGATATTGAGATAAAGAATATTAAGATTGAAATCAAATCAGATGATATTGGTGAGGATGGTATTGATGTTGAACTTGATGATGAATTTGATATTGAGGCTGATGAAGATTCAAACAGAAAGACAGTTGAATTCTTTATTCCTTTGATCGTAGAGAAAGAGACATACGATGTTGAGATTCATATTGAGGGTGAAGATAAGAACGATAAAACTCATGAGATTGACATGATTGTAAAGTTAGAAGTTGATAAGAAAACTCACGATGTTATAATTCACGAAGCTAGGTTATTATCGGACACTGTAGAGTGTGAAAGAAAAACAAGTCTTATTGTTGAACTGATGAATATTGGGGATACAAATGAGGACAGGGTTAAGTTAGATGTTAAGAACAGTGCTTTAGGTATTGATTATTCACAGACTAAGATAAAGATTGATGAGGCTAATGATCCAGATGAAATAATTGAACTTAGCATTCCTATTGAAGTTGATGATGATGTTGATGAGGGAAATTATCCTTTGACATTGAAGGCTTATTATAGAGATACAATTTTAGATAATAGTAGGATAATTGATTTTAATGTTGAAGATTGTAGTGTGGTTCAGAATACAGTAGATAACACAACTGTTAATTCAGGTGATGATGATCCTGATGATGATTCTTTAGAAACTACAAATACTACAACTACTACTCCCACAACTACTGATGATGGTGAAGGGATTGATTTAGTTTTGGATGGAGTTCCAACTGATGGCGATTTTGATGAATCAGTAGAAGGTTCAGTGAACTTAGGTTATGTATTTACGTTGTTATTTGTTAATTTGATTGTAATTGTTGGAATACTTGGAATGGTTTATCGGTCTTTGATGAAAGGTCCTGAGCTTTAGTTTTCAATTTCGTTTATTTCTTTTAACTTTTCGTTGTTTAGGCTGCAATGTTGTTCTCCAACTGATTTTTTATTGATTAGAATATCTTTTTTGAACAAATCTGAAATTGCTTCATCAACAACTTTTTGTCCTCTTAGATGTCTTGGGACACAATTTTTTAAATGGATTGTTTCTGTGTGTGCACCACCGTATTTTTTCTTGTTCTTAAGCATCCTGATTATTTTTCTTTGGATGAACTTCATTTCTTTGATATCTATTTTTGTCATATTGGCTACATGGTGGTGCCTGTTTATATGTGTATGTTGCAAATTAGTAATACTTATATTACATTATAGAAACATTTAAATATTAGTTATGCCCTATGATTGATATGCACGATGAAATAACATTGTTTAGAGAATTATTTGGGGATACGCCCAAAATAAGGGTGTTGGAGTACTTATTGGAAGGACGCGAATTAGACCATTCTATAGGAGATATTGCAGAGGGAGCATGTATCAATAGGGTTACGTTGTTTAGAATGTGGGATGAAATAATGAAATCAAAGATAATAGTACATACAAGGGACATAGGTAATGCTAAATTATACAAACTCAATATGACCAATCCTTATGTTAAGATTTTAGTTGATCTTTTTGATAAAATAATAAATGTTGATTTTCAAGAAGTTAAGGAAGTTGAAGTTTAGAGTTATATTATGATAAAGGAAGCTGAATTGGATGAAGATTTATTGTTATCCTTAGTTAAAGGTCTTGAAGATGTTAAGGATGGAAGAATAAAACCTTGGAAGAAATCTATTTATCATCAACTTTGTCACACATTGGTGCGGAATAATTCTTTACTTTTTGTAATATAGTTTAGAATGTATAAATGTTTTTATATGGGTGTTATGTTTCTTAGGTTATACTATTTATTATAAGGATAATGAGGTGGATTTGGATGGAAAAAAAAGGTTTGATTAAAAATATGGTTTCTAGATTTATGGTTATGGTAGTTATGATTTCACTTGTTAGTGGGATGGTGTTTGGTGCTCCTAGTATTAATGTTGTTACTCCTGTGGCCGATGATTATTGGGCTGGAACACAGACTATAACATGGACTTCTTCTGAAATGCTTGCATCCTATGAATTCTTTGTTTGGGTACGATTGAATGATAGTGCAGGAACTGAATATGCTGTAGATGTTACTGGTTTAGGATTTGAGTCAACCGAAGCGGAATGGGATACTACAACATTTGTTGATGGAAGATATAATGTAAGGGTTGGTGCTTATGAGGGTGGAAGTAATTTTATTACAGAAGCATTTTCAGGTGTGATGTTTGTTGATAATACGCCTCCTTCAGTTATCTCTATCACTACTTTGGATACAGATGGTGATGGTAATGTAGATACTGCTTCAATTGTTTTTGATGAATCTATTGATGATTCAACTTTTGATGCTGCTGATTTTTCAATAGGTGGAAGTCCTGGAACTGAATTTTCTGGCACTTCTGATGATAGTACTCTAGATGTTACTGTTAGTGGTGTAACTGGTACTGATGTTAAAGATGTTACATATACAAAGAATCTTGGGGCTGGTGCTGATTTAGCTGGTGCTTTGGTTACTGATATTGCTACAGGTGATATTACTGAGGTTGATAGTGCTGCTCCTGTTATTACTGTCGCTTCAACTATAGATGCTGATGCAGATGGTTCCATTGATGGTTATGCAATAACCTTTAGTGAAAATGTTGATGATGGTACATTAAATATTGGACTTCTGTCTATTGGTTCAGAAACAAACCCAGTTTATGTAACTGGAACTGGTGATGATTCATCAGCTACAATAACATTTGATGATGGAACTTCTGATACAGCTACAACTCCTGACATTACAACTTCTGGTGCTGGTTTGATTGATGATTTTGCAACAACTCCTGTTTCAATGGTACAAATTGCTGCTGATACTATAACAGAAACTGATGGTGCAGCACCTGCTTTACTTACTGCAGTTGCTTCAGACAATACAAATGATATTGATGGTATTGATTCAGATGATACAGTTGTTTTAACATTTAGTGAAGCAATTTCTGATCCTTCAATTACTAATTTAAATATTGATACAATATTGGGGCTTGGAGGTAGTTCTTGGTTAGATGACTCAAGTGCCATTGGATCTGCTGTTTGGAGTTCTGATACTATTACAGTAACCTTAAACGATTTTTCGGGTAGTTTACCAGATGTTGCTGTTGGAGATACGATTACCCCTACTAGTGTAATTACTGATGGAACAAATGCTATGGGTGGAGATACAGCAACAATAAGTGGGAACTTTGATGATATAACTGCTCCTGAAATTTCTTCAGCATCTACAGTTGATGCTGATGGTGATGGAGATATAGATGGATATTTATTAACATTTGATGAAGGTATTGATGATAGTACTTTTGATGATACGAATCTTGCTATTGCGGGGCAATCTACTTTTGCGTTTGATACAGGTAATACTCCCGATGATAGCACAGGAACAATTACATTTACTGATGGGGTGTCTAATTCTGGTGTGATACCTGATTTAACAACTTCAGCTGCTGGGTTATTTGATGACCTTGCAAGTATAGGCGGTCCAAATGAAATGTTGACTGTGGGAACAGGTGCTATCACTGAAACTGATGGTGCTGCTCCAGTAATTACTGCTGCGTCAACTGTTGATGCTGATGCAGATGGAACTATTGATGGTTATGATATTACATTTAGTGAAGATGTTGATGATAGCTCAGTTGACTTGAATGTATTATCTATTGGTTCAGAAACAAATCCAGTTTATGTAACTGGTACAGATGATGATTCATCAGCTACAATAACATTTGATGATGGAACTTCTGATACAGCTGCAACTCCTGACATTACAACTTCTGGTGCTGGTTTGATTGATGATCTTGCTACTACACCAAATGAAATGGCTCAGATTGCAACAGGAGATATTACAGAAACTGATGGTGCTGCTCCTGCTTTATTATCTGCTATTACAGGAGATTCTCAGACTGGAGATAGTACAGCTACTACAAAGGTTTTAGCAATTTTTAGTGAAGATTTAGATGCTACAACAATTGCCACAGCAGATATTTTAGTAGATAATGTTGAACCGGACACAGAATCAGAAGTTGCTGCAGGCGTTGTCGAATTAACAATGGGAAGTGCATTGTCCACTTCTGATACTCCTATTATATCTATTAGTAATAATGGGATGGAAGATAATACTCCTGCTGGTAATACTATAACGAGTGGAAGTGTTACAGCATCAGATGGGTTATCGCCATCCCTAACTTCAGCAACTTTTACAGATATAAATACTTTAACTGTTGTATTGAGTGAAGCAGTAACTGCTGTCGAAGGTGATTTTACAAGCATTACTTCAGATACTGGAGGTAATACTGCAGATAGTTTGACTGGAAGTGGGACAACTACTATTATAATTACATTAGGAACAACTTTAACTGCAACAGATGATACAGGAACTTTTGATATTGGTGCTGGAATTTATGATAGCTCTGATAATAATTATGCAGCTTCAGTAGGAGATACTATTGCTGATGGAGTTGCTCCAACATTTTCTGTTACGTATGATAAAACAAGTCCTGTTCCAGCTGGAACTTTGCAGATAACTGTTGTTGCGAGTGAAACATTAGGGGCTGAACCAACTTTAAGTCTTGATCAACAAGGATCAACTGACGTTGCTGATGTGGCAACTACTTGTGGTAGTCCTTTTACAAGCTGTACTTATGATTATACGGTTATGACAGCTAATGGTGGTACGTATATTGATGGATCTGCAAGTGTCACAGTTAGCGGTGCTGATGATGATGCAAATGCAGCTACTGATGTGACACCTACTTCAGGAGATACCTTTACTATTGATACAACCTTACCAGTAGTTGATGTTACTTATCCTGATGGAGGAGAATTTTTTAATGATACTTCTGTTGAAACTATAACATGGACTGCGTCAGATACTAATCTTGATGCCAATTCAATTAATCTTTCATATTATGATGGAAGTGTATGGGTAATTATAGCAACAAGTGAAGCAAATGATGGTTCTTATGATTGGACTGTCCCATCACTTGATATTAGTACTGCTTTAATTAGAGTAACTGCTGAAGATGATGCAGGAAATACTGGAACTTCAGATAGTGCTGCAACATTCACTATTGACTCAACTGATCCAGCAGTTAGTGTTGTTGAACCAAACGGTGATGAAGTATTAAAAGGTGGAAACGATTTCTTAATTGAATGGACAGTATCAGATACTAACCTAGAAACTACTCCAATTACAATTGAATATTATGATGGTGCAAGTTGGCAAAGTGTTGCATCTGGTTTAACTGGAACTTCATATACTTGGACTGTTCCAAATGAAGATTTATTAAATGCATTGATCAGAGTATCTGCTATTGATAAAGCAGGCAACTCCGGAAGTGATGATAGTGATGCAGACTTCACAATTGACTCAACAGCACCTTCAATTTCTTCTGAGGCCGTTGTTACTTCATCTAAGGTAGGAGATGCAATACCAATAAATGCAACAATAGTAGATCTGATAAGTGGCTTAAATGTGACTGAAATATACTTGAATTACTTTGATGGAACAACTTTGACATCATTAACGATGGCTAATGCTACTGATGCAGCATCTAGATTTAACGCAACAATTCCGGCACCTGCTGACAATGGGACCATAGTCTATAACCTTTCAGCAAAGGATATAGCAGGGAATGAACAAATAACTACAACTTATTCAATAACTGTGAAGGATTTTGTCTTGAGTTTGAGTGCAGGTTGGAATCTAGTGTCTGTTCCAAAAACATTGAATGATGCTACTAAAACAATTGTGTTTGATGATGATAAGACCTGGTATTATGACATTGGGGTAAGTGATTGGGATGAACCTACTACAATCAATCCTGGATATGGTTATTGGGTAAATTCGAGCGAAATGGACTTAAGTCTTAATTATGCGGTTGCTGAAGGTCAGGGTTGGGTACCTCCAAGTATAACAATACAAGATGGATGGAATCTAATGGGACATATGTGTCCTACTGCTCAGGATATTGATGAGATGACTTCGCTTTATGATGATGCGAAGTATATCTACAACTATGGAGCGAATGGATTTGGATTCTGTTCTAAAGACCCTGTTGGTGGTACTTGGAGTTGTGATAGTAATTATTACAGTAATCATGCTGTAGCAGGAGAAAGACTAGAACCCGGAAAAGGATATTGGATCTCTTTTAAGGAAGAAGCAGGAGATACCTATACACATGGTTGTTCAGAACAATGAAGGGACTTTTTTTAATTTTTTTTTTAATTATTTTGAGCTTTAGTCTAGTTTATGGGACTCCTCAGTTGCCTTTAACTGTTGATGGGCAAGTTGTAATCAATGGCAATACTGCAAAATCTGGAACTAAAGTTGAATTAAAAATTGATGAGAAGGTTGTAAAAACTCTTGAGATTGGTAAGAACGGAAGGTTTGTAACTCCCATTGAAGGTTCATCTGGAGATGTTGTTGAGATTTATGTTAATGGAATAAAGTCTTCTGAAGTTATATTTGAACATGGAAAAATTGAGAAAATTAACTTAGATGTTGAAGATTATAGATTACTTTATATTTTAGGTGGTATTTTGTTTGTAGTTATTGTAGGGGTTGTATGGTTTGCTAAATTTCGAAAGATATATAAAAGGAATTAAAAATTCTTATTCAGAGTGGTTAAAAAAGATGAAATATCTAAAACTATTGGTTTTCTTGTTATTCTTGGTCTCATTTGTTTCAGCATTCTCTCCTATCCCAGATACTTTTAGTGGAAGTGTGAAGATAAGTGGGGAAGATGCACCTATCGGAACTGAAATAGAACTATATGTTAATAATGATTATATCATAACTTATCCCACTACTGAGGTTGGGACTTATGAGATAGATGTAAAGAATGGTACAACAGGCAATCCAATAGCATTTAAAATATTGAATCAAATTGCAGAAACTGCAACAAGAACTGGTGGTTTAATAACCACTTTACCTTTAAGTGTTGAAGGCGATTTAGATGAAGATGGTGTGAATGACGGTGAAGATAACTTAATTGGTGATGCAACTAATATTGATAATAATTATGATAGTATTAGTACTGTAGTTAATGGTACTAGTACGTTACCCGGTACTATGTCTGGAACTCAGACAGTTGAGATTAAAGATGGAGATGATGTGATCTTATCATTTAATTTTGACTTTGATAGTGCTAATCTAAACTTTTATGACTTAGTTGTTCAGAAAGGGACTGGAGATCTTGGTTCTTGGTTGGTAAGTGGAATACCTGATGATGGGTTAGTTGGAACTAAATCTGCTTATGTTAACAAGTTAAATGATACTTCGGGTTATGTTTGTATTAAGGATTCTGCTATTACTGATATTGATGTAATTAGTGCTAAGTGTAATTCTACTGATGCTACAGAGACTCTTGTAAGATGTGATGGTGCTGAACATGATGATTATACGTGTACTGAGTCGGATGATAAGTATTATATTACTGGATTAAGCCACTCCGGTGTTAAGGAATATGCTTGTACTGAGGCTTGGTCTTGCGGTGGTTGGTCTGGTTGTTCAGGTGGAACACAAACAAGAGGCTGTTCAGATACAAATAACTGTGGTACTACTCTTAGTGTACCTCCAACATCGCAAAGTTGTGATTCTGGTGGTGGAGATAATCCTGGTGGTGGGAGTCCTGGTGGAGGCAGTGGAATACCTGCTGGATTAAGGAATTTACCTCCTCCTGAGGATGAAGAGGAAGAAGTTGAGGAAGCAGTGGATGATGGTGAGGATGTTGTTGAAGATACTAGCGATGATTTGACTGAAGAGATCAGTGATTCTGAAGAGACTGTTGATTTAGAGCAGCCACCAGGGTTCTTACAGAATTTATGGGATGGGATAACAGGGATGTTTACTGGTGGTCCAACAGGAGCAGTAGTTGTTGAAGGTGATAGAAACGCGAATCCTTTTATTGGTATAACTCTAATATTTGTAGTTATTGGATTAGGGACACTTTTCGTTAAGAGAAAGTCAATTTCTAAGTATTTTAAGGGGCGGGGAGAAAAGAAGATTTCGGAAGAGGAAACCGAAAGCTTTAAATAGGGGTAATGGTTATCACTCCTAAATAGATAATAAAAAAAGAAGTGGGTGGTATTAATATCATAAATATGGCTGTGGGGCTGATATAAAATGAAAAACATAAAAAAAATATTTACATTAATTTTAGTTAATTTGATACTATTGAGTTCTTTTGCGGTAGCTGAAGTGCCTACACCGCTATCATTTCAAGGTGACGTAACCATAGATGGTGAGTCTGCTGATCTTGCTTATATGGTTGAAGGTCATATAGATGATGCTCAGAGAGAGATTATTACCGTTGAAGAGTATAATGCTCCAGGACTTACTTTTGATGTACTTCTAGAGGATGTTGGAAAACTAGTTTATTTTAAGGTTAATGGTGAGAGAGTTGATCAATCTGATTACACTATTCCTGCTATTGATTCAATCCCCCTGGATGATCCTATAAGTTTAGATTTATCAGTAAGTGCCCCTACAATTGTTTCAGCTATTACAACTTCTGAAACTACTATGACTATTACTTATAGTGAAGAAATAGATCCTTTAACTGTTGATGAAGAAGATTTTATTGTTGATGGAGATGTTGCTGTTGATAGTGTAGATGCAGGTAGTAATGTTGTTGAATTGACATATTCTGCAGGAATATTTGGAACTGCTGCTACTCCTAATGTTGTTTATACACAAGGTGGTTTGACTGATTTAGCTGGTAATTCAGCTGAAGATCAAACTTTTACTGGAACTGAAGATGGAGTTGCTCCTACAATTTCAAGTGCAATTACAGGACATATTCCAAATTTTGGCTCTAGTACAATGGCTGATAAGATTGTTGTTAAATTTAGTGAAGATTTAGATGAAGTAAGTGTTGTTGATACTGATTTTACAGTTTATGATAGTGTTGTAACTGGTGCTGAAGAGACTTTAAATGGATATGTTACTTTAACATTGGAAACAGCTATTGCTACTGATGCAACTCCTTTGATTTCTATTGTAGGTGATGGTGTTGATGATTTAGCAGGTAATAGTATTACTTCAGGAAGTGATACGCCTTTTGATGGTCTAAGACCACTTATTACTATAGAATCAGAACCAAGTCCAACAAATTTAGATACTATTCCAGTTACAATTACATTTACTGAAGAGGTATGGAGTGATGAAACTTCAGAAACTATTGTAGTTTTTGAAGAAGCAAATATTGATGTTGTAAATGGTGCTGTAGAGGCAGAGTCTCTTAGTACAGAAGATAATATTGTTTATACGGCTAACATAATTCCTACTGCAGATGGAGAAGTTACTGTTAGCATTATAGCTGGTGCTGTAGAAGATTTAAGTCCTAATCATTATGGTAATCTTGCTACTGGACCGTTTTTAATTAGTTACGATGGAACTGATCCTGAAATTTTAACAATTATGGTTGATGGAGATGCAATTTACAAAGCTGGAGATACAATTACAATTGATGTTGATGCACAAGAAACAGGTTTGACTGTTTCAGCTGAATTAAATGTTCTTGATAGTACTCTTTCAGCTGTAATATTAAATGATGATGACAATGATGAAACATATTCAATAACAACTTCTGCATTGGTTGAAGAAACTATGAATGAAGGAGATATTGAAGTTACTGTGACTGCAGTAGATGCAGCTGGTAATGTTGATAGTAAAACTTTTTTAGTAGTTCTTGATAAAACTGCTCCAACATATTCTGATCTAACGAATAATGGAGATGTTGTATTTATTAATGGCAATATTGAATGGACTGTAACTGCAAATGATGCTGTTTCAGGAATTGCAGGTTATACATTTAGAGAGGATTCTTCAGGTGTTGAAGATGTTAGTGATGTTAGTGTGGGAGATGCCTTACTAACTTATGACATAATTGAAGGAGCTACTGCAACTGTTGCTCATGCTTACGTTTGTGGTGAATTTACTATAGAAGATGCAGCTGGAAATTCAGTCGATACAGAACAAAGCTGTTTTACAGTTTTAAATAGTATACCTACAGTTCCAGATGCTGGTGATGTTACTATAACTAAGAAAGTAGGAGATGACATCACTGCTGAATGTGTTGGTTCAACAGATGCTGATGGAGATAATATTGTATATTATTATGAGTTTGCAAATACAGTTGATAATGTTGCACATATAACTTTTGAAGTTGATACTTATACAATTGAAGTTGCTGATGCACATGATGAGATTAGTGTAAGCTGTTCAGCACATGATGGTATTGATTCCTCTGTTGGAAGCGCAGTAATCGGTGTTGTTACTATAGAAAATTCAGTTCCAGTAATTTCAACAATACCTACAGTTACATTTGGTGAAGATCTTGAAGGTACTGTGACAATTACTGATTATGTGAGTGATGCAGATGAAGATGTTTTAACTTATTCAACTACAGTTGCTGAATTAGGTAATGTAGATGTAGTTGTTGTGGACGATGTTATAACAATCACAAGCAATACTGCTGATTGGAATGGCCAAGATGTATTTGATTTTGTTGTTAAAGATGATTTTGAAGGAATAACTGTTCAGGAAGTTGATGTTGATGTTACTCCTGTTAATGATGTCCCTGATGTTGCTGATGATGTTAAAACAACTGATGAAGACACTGCTGTTGAAATTGATGTTTTAGCTAATGATGAAGATGTTGATAGTGTTTTGACTATTGGAGAAATTATAACTCCTGCAAGCAATGGATTTGCTGCAATCATATCTCCTCTACCAGGTGAAATACAAAAGATTCAATACACACCTAATTCAAACTTCCATGGAGTGGATACTTTTGAATATAAAGTTAGTGATGGAAATGCACTAGGAATTGGTACAGTAACAGTTACTGTTACTTCAGTAAATGACGTACCTACAATTGATTCAGATGCAGTAATAACTGTTGAAGAAGATAGTCACTATATATATGTTGTAGATGCTAATGATGAAGATGTTGAAGATAGTACTTTAACATACGAGCTTACTACAAGTCCAGAAGGGATGAACGTTAATGAAGACGGAGTAATCTCATGGATACCGACAAATGAGAATGTTGGAAGTCATGATGTTGTACTTCAGGTTAGCGATTTAAGTGATGGAGTTATAACTCAATCATTTAGTATTGAAGTAACTAATTCAAACGATGCTCCAACAGCTACAGTTTTGACTGAGCCTGTTGAGGGAGCAGAGATAATTATAAATTCAGTTACTCTGAAATGGGAAGCTTCAAATGATGTAGACCCAACTTCAGATACAATTACTTATGAAGTATTCCAAGGAATTGGAGATACTCTTGAGTCAGTTGGAACAACTGATCAAACTGAACTTACAGTTACTGATTTAGTAGAAGGAACTTATAATTGGTATGTAAGTGCTAGCGATGGTACAACTACAACCGATAGCGCAACACAAAGCTACAATGTTGTATTGCACACAGCTCCTAGTATTACATTATCAACACCAGTTGATGATTCAGTAACTGTTCAAGAAGGTTCGAACTTAGTATTTCATGTAGAAGTTCTTGAATCAGATACTCCAGGGGATAAACCATTTGCAACTACATGGAAAGTTGATGGTGTAGATATCTTGATAGGGGAGAGAAGTGATTCAAATGAATTTTTTGAAGAGTTTGTATATACTCCTCAAGCAGGAGATAGAACAGAACCTCATACAGTTAGCTATGAAGTAGTAGATAGTACTGGTATGTCGGATGAAATAAGCTGGGATGTCGAAGTTACTGCTTTGAATAGGGCTCCTTCAGTAGATGCTATTGATGAGATACCTGATGCAACTGAAGATGAAGAGTATACATTAATCGTAACTGCTACAGATGAAGACCTTGAATTAGGAGATTCATTGACATTTGCTATTGATAATGAAGCATTTACATTAACTCAAGATGATGGTACAACTGCAACTTTAACATTTACACCTACAGATGAAGATGTTGGACCTGTTTTGGTTACTGTAACTGTTACAGATGAAGCTACCGCTGTTGGTTCACAAACATTTACAATTACTGTTGTTAATGTAAATGATGAACCTGTTGCTGTTGATGATATAGCTGAAACTGATGAAGATGAATTTGTTATAGTTGATGTTTTGGCAAATGATGAAGATCTTGAAGATACCTCATTGGAATTAACACAAATAACTGTACAACCAGAAAATGGATTTGCTGCTATTGATATGGGGGAGACTAATCTACCAGATGGTATTCAAAAGGTTAGGTATACACCTAATGCAAACTTTAGTGGTGAAGATACATTAACTTACGAAGTTATTGATGATGATGGAAGTAAATCTACTGCTGTTGTTACAATTACTGTAAATGCAGTAAATGATGCACCTGTTGCTGAAGATATCGAAGCTCAAGAAGTTAACGAAGACGAAGAATTAGTAGTTGAAGTTACTGTTGAGGATGTAGATATTGAATCTGGAGATACGATAGATTTCAGCATTGGTAATGAAGATATAACTGGAATTACAATAACAAAGGACAGTGAAGAAGAAGACACTGCTACTGCTACAATTAGATGGACACCTACAAATGATGACGTTGGTGAACATGAGATAATTGTTAATATAGAAGACAGTGAAGATGAAGATGATCCAAAAACATTTACAGTAACTGTTGCTAATGTAAACGATGTACCTACAATAACTGAATTCGGTCCTGAATTTGATGCTGCTATTGGACAAACAGAAACTATCCAATTTAGCGTAACTTATGAAGATGTTGATGCTGTTAATGCTGCTGAAGTTAGTGCGGTATGGACTGTTGAATGGGCTGACTCAATCTTAGAGGTTGAAGCTGACGGAACATCAACAATAACTGTTAATGGAGCAGATATTACAGAAACAGGAACTTATGATGTTGATGTAGTTGTAAGTGATGGATCTGAAGATACAGCTGAACATTCATGGAAGTTAAGAGTTGATAACAAACCAGTTTCAGTTGGAAATATGTTCAGAGGAACAATCTTCTCTATACCTGAAGCTGAGTTAGGAGCTGCAACTGGAGTTACAATTGAAGAAACAACTTATGGTAAGATTGACTTTGGTGAGAATGTTCTTAACTTAGTAAATGTTGTTGATATTAACAATGTTGTAAGAATCAGCAAAGGAAGAATTGGAATCGATACTGATAGATACGATGCATTTGATATAGATGCTGGTGATGAAACACCTATTACATTGACTATGGAAGGGCTTGATTTAACAGTAGCTCCTGAAGAGATACATTACACATCTGTATTTGGAGACTTAGACAGGGGATCTGTATGTGATGATTGTGAGATTATAAGCTTTAACAATGGAGATCTTGTAATTAGTGTTCCTGGATTTTCAGAGTATTTTATACCTGATGTAAACAGAGAACCAATTGCAAGTGCAGGTGAAGGAGTAATTGTATTTGAAGATGAAGAAGTTACATTATTCGGTTCAGGTTCAGTTGATCCTGAAGGTAGTGATTTAACTTATGCATGGACACAAGATTCAGGTCCTACTGTAAGCCTATCATCTGTTACAGCAACTAATCCAAAATTCACACCTACAGAGATTGGAGATTATATCTTTAGTCTTATTGTAAGTGATGGAGACCTTGAAAGTGAGGAAGCAACAGTTACAATTACTGTTGTTGAAAGTAACTTTGGACAGTTGTTAGAAATCAAATCTGTTGATGTGAAGTCCTCAGGTGCGGATGATGAACTAAAACCAGGTGAAAGTTTAACTGTTGTTGTTAAGGTTAGAAACAAAGATGATGACATTAACTTAAATGATGTTGACTTAGACCTTTGGTTTGAAGATGATGAAGGTAAAAGACTTGAAGATGTTGACGGGGATGACTTAGGGGAAGAAGAAGAGTTTGACCTTGACAATGATGAAAGTGATTCATTTACCTTTGAATTTGATGACATTACACTAGATGTTGAAGATGGAGATAAGTATACCATCCATGTAACTGTTGTTGGAGAGGATGAAGACAATAGAACAATGAAGTACCGTGATGAAGACTCATCTGAAGAGATTGAGTTTGTAAGAGAAAAGCACGAAACTGAATTGTTTGATGTTAGTGTTTCTCCAAACATCGTTAGATGTTCAAGAAACATAAATCTTGAAGCTAGTGTAAGAAACATTGGAAAAGACAATTCAGAAGATGTTACTTTAACTGTTAAGAGTCCAGAACTAGGAATCAGCAAGAGCGAAGATTTCGAGCTTGATGATGACTTAGATGATAGTGACAGTGTTGGAGATATTGACTTTAGTTTTAATATTGGAGACGATATTGAGGCTGGTTTTTATCCGGTAACTATAGAAGCAACTTATTACAGAGGAAAAACAGAAACTGAACAAGTTGAAGTTGAAGTTGAAGATTGTACAAGGCAAGGATCATCCCAACAGAGTGAAACACCTCGAGTTGAGAGAATACCTTTTGTTCCACCTACTACACCAGGAACACAAGTAAGCCAAGAGCCTGTAACAATCTCATTCAAAGACAGCTCAACTTATGCAGTATTGTTGATAAGTGCTTTTATCATCATAACTGGATTAGTTATCTTTGCTTTTGGTGCTATGATAATCATGGCAACTAGAAGAAGATAATAATTTATTTTTTTTATTTATTTTTTTTGACTTCTATAAACTTTCTCATCCTATTTACAAACATTTCTGCTTCTCTGTAGTATTTGTCGTATTCTGCGCCTTTTATTTCTTTGATCTCTCTGTAAGTTATCATCTTCATCAGTGAGTAGAATTTGCTCATTGTTTTTACATAACTTGGTTCTAAATGTCTTTGTTTGACCATCTTTTCTTGCAATAAGTCTGCTACGTGTGAGGGTGTTGGAGGAATTTCCCCAATCTTCATCAAAGCTGCATGAGCTGAGTCAATAACTGCCCAGTAAAGGTCTAATGTGGCCTGTAGGATGTGCCATTTAGAGTTGTGTAGTGTGTTTGGAGCTCTTACGAAATAAGTCCATATACTCTCCTGTGTAGGCCTTATTCTGCCTCTTTTAAGCAATGATTGTAATGGGTCAAAGAAACCAGTGTCAATTACTGCTACACCATCTCTTAATATGTTGATTCCTATTGGATCTCCATTCCTTATGTACTCCCAGAATGAAGTAAATCTTAATGAGATTACATGAAGTTTTGTGGAAACTTTTACTATTGTCTTTTGAATTATTATCCTGTATGCTTCTACAAGGTCTTTACTTAGAACTATTGAGAGATCATCAACAACGATCATTACATCAATGTCTGAACCTTTCTTTCTTCTTGCTTTTCTTGTTGTTGAGCCGAATATTACTATTGCTTTTATGAATGTTCCTAGCTCTTCTTTTAGTTCTTTTGAGAATTTATAGACTAAGTCTAGATCATCCCTTGGATAGTGTTCTATATTTGGATTCTGCCTTCTAGGAATATCGAACTTCATACGGGGATTATTAGGGATTAGGTATATAAAGATTTGTCACTTTTATGAAATGGTTACTGGAAAGGTTTATAATGGTAAATTCCTTACTTTTTTATATGGGGGAAATAACTTTTGAGGAAGTAAATTGGTATAGGGATAATCCATCTACTTTGACAACTAAAGAAATGGCTGTTTACAAGGGGATGTCAGTTGAGCAAAGAAGAGAAGAAGAAGACTTAGGGGAGATTACTAGAAAAGAATCACAAGAATCAAGATATTTTCTTAGAGGTAAAGCAGAAGCAATTGCGTTTATTAATGGAAGTCATCCTGGATATGGCTATGGTCAGAGGTATATAGAAGCAGAAAAAAGTAATGAAGCGGTTACCTCTATTGGCTCTGGGCAAACTCAGAGACTAACAGAAGAGATTGTTCGCCCAGGAATGCATGCTCCTGCCCATAAAGTCTTTCCAGCATCATCTTTTCCTCGTAAATACGGTGGTCCTACTGCGATTGCTATTGAAGATCCATTTTTTCCAAGTTCTGAAGATTTGAGTCCTATATTACGACCTTCTGAAAGACGGGATGTAGGTAGATTACATAGAACAACACTGGATGAGAAGGTATTTGATAAATCTACTCTCCAGCCAGCTAAAAAACCGACTCTGGATCAAAACTTTAAAGGGGGATATAAATTGTGATTGGTATTTTGATTTGATGACAAACTATTTATAACAACAATCTAATTCTTTTGGTATGTTAGATGAATTACAGGCTATATGCGGCTCATATATCAAGGCTTTGGACGTTTTGTATGTTATTGAGGATTTAAAGCCTGTTTCTAGGGTTATGGTTAATGAGGAAGGGTATTTGCCATTAGTTGATCTTCTTAAAAAGAATAAGCTAGTGTTCGAAAGAGCTGATTTTAAGATTCAGAAGATGGACAAAACTAATTATTCTGATAAGGGGCAGAAACTGCCTATGAATTTTGAGAAGAAAGGCGACTATTTTCTATATATCTCTAAATCTAAGGATATGGCTGCTAAGGCTAAGGAGTTAGAGGGGAAGGAAGACCATATTGAGTTTGGAAAGATATTGGGATATCCTGAATGTTGCGTTAAGTTTTTTAATCAAGAATTTCCCCAAGAGTCTAAGGGGAATAATGATTATGTTTATCCTGCTCTTAGGAATTCAGAAGGGTTTAGATTTCCTTTCTTCAATAATGTTGTTGCAAGACATCTTGATTTGAACTTGATAAGTCATTTTCCATGTAATTTTAATTGTAAGGCTTCTATTGAGATAGGCAAGAAGAATTTGGAGTGTATTAAAAAAATCTCACCTGACATTAGTATAATGAGTATAGGTATGCTTAAGGGAGGGGTATTGTATAATAAGAAGAGGGAATTGTTTTTGTTACGTGATTTTAGGGTTGATGGGAATAAGGTTTACTATAATAATGCGATAACTAGTGTTAATAATGAGTTGTTTGCTAAGCTGAAGGAGAATGAGTTTGTTGAAGTTTTGAATCAGAATACTGTTATGGTTGGAGATATGGAGCTTAAGGATGTTGCTTTTATGGTTTTTGAGTGATTATCTAGAATAAAGCGCAGCAAAAGTTCCGTTAAGATTGAAGTCTTGTTTTTTTCTTAATTGAGTTGGATGGAAATGTGGGTTGTAGACAATGAGATTGCCCTTTAGTTCGTTTAAGAACTTAGTTTCCAATCCTCTGTGCATTGGTTGGTCTGGGTTAATGAATATGATGTCGTGGGCTGAGATGTTGTAATCTAGGAAATTGTGTTGTAAAAATCTTGCATTTAGCCCTAATCTTTGATTCATCTGTGTTGAGATTGAGGTGAGTTTAGGATCTATCTCAATTCCAGATGCATTTGTGAATAACGATGCTGCTAATACAATTCGGCCATCACCTGAGCCTAAGTCTATGAAGTTTCTATAGTTTTGTAGGTTGATTTTTTTGAATAAATCGAATGCTTCTGTTAAGATAGCAGGAGAATAGAATCCAACACCTGTATCCCACATAGGGAGTTGACCTTGCTTGAGCATATGATTATCAAAGTTATCGTACTCCCTTTTTAACTGAAGAAATTTATTTTCCATTGGATTAACTTATTTGATTAGAATTATTTAAAGTTACCGATTTTCATTTTAACTTTCTATTGAGAGTTTTGAATAACCGGTTAATTTAGTTCAAAACCCCAATAGATTACTTTGAAAACCCCATTATTTAATGGATTTTGAGGGGTTATTCAAAGTCCTCTATTAATCGATTTGAATTTTGAGATTCCTTCATTGACTAATTGTTGAGGGTAGCCTTTTTTTGTTGTTAATGTTGTTCTTATTTCTTCTATTTGCATACCTTTTCTTGAGAGTTTTCTTATCTTGGATAGTATGGTTCCTAAGTGAAGCTGAATCCTATTGTGTTCTTCCCCTTCAACTGAGATGAATGCAGAACTGATTGCAGGATTTGGCCATCCTTGTTCTGCCATGTATTTTCTGATTGCATCTTTTTTCATTCCTCTGTTTTGAAAGTTTTTTATCAGTTGTATTGCTTGGTATAATGATCTAGGGATTTTTTCTGTTTCTTCACCTGCGAATTTGTTGTAATAGATTAAGATTCCTCCAAT
Source organism: uncultured Methanosarcinales archaeon (assembly GCA_964566535.1). Classification (GTDB taxonomy): domain Archaea; phylum Nanobdellota; class Nanobdellia; order Woesearchaeales; family CAZOXR01; genus CAZMIO01. The sequence continues at coordinate 49,916 of CAZMIO010000006.1, forward strand.
TAATGGAATCATTAAGATGGGGAATAGGAAGCTGAAAAATGAAGGGGGTTCTTTTTTTGACTCTTTGATTATTGAATCTTCTGCTACTGCTTGGGTTGAGATCTTGTTTGCAACTGAAACTGTTACTGCTTCTTCTATTGTTTCTACATTAACTTTTTTCTTTACTTCGTATGAGATATCTATTGGTTTGTCTACTTTTACGAAGTGCCACATTATTAATGGGTCGGCATCAATTACTACATAGTTTTCATTGAAGATTGTTATCTGGCTTATGTCTTTTGCTATTTCTTTAGGAATTTCTTCGTATATTGTGAAGTCTTCTAAAGTTTTAGAAGGAGTAATTGTTAGTGTAATTATTGTGTTTTCTTTGTTTTCTTCTTCATAGTAGTTTGCTACTTTTTCTATCTTAACTACTTCTGCTGTTTTGTCAACATTATCTTTTGCTGTTTCTACTTTTTCATCAATTTGTTCTGATTCTTCTTCTATTTCTTGCTCCAATTTTTCAATTTCTAAGTTTAGTTCTTCTGTTGTTAACTCTTTTTCCTTTTCTTTTATGTTATTGATGATTGCTTCAGTTTTTTCTTTTTGTAGAATTCTTTCGAATATGTTAGCTAATGTGTCTTTTGCTTTTTCTTTTGATACTTTTAGTTTGACTCCTGGGGCGTCTTTTATCTTTTTGATTATTTCTTTTTTGTCTTCTAATGTTGGAGTTGATGTTGTTAGTTTATTTGAAATAACATCTTTTACATGTTCAATTACTTTTTTTCTGATTTCTTGTTTGATTACTTTGTTTTTAATTTCTTTAACTTCTTTCTCTTTTTCTTTTAGTAATTCTTTTGCTTCTTTTATTTCTTGTTTTATATTTTCTTCAATTGTTTTAATTTGAGTGATTTGGTCTTTAAGGGAGTCCTTTTCTTGTTCACTTGCATCTTTTAATTCATTTTCAAGTTCTTTTCTTAACTCTTTTTTTTCTTTTAGTTCTTTCTTTGCTTTTTTGATGAACAATCTGATGCTTTCTTCTTCAGCTTTTTTTGAATCTTTTTCTGCATTGAATTCTAGTGATCTGAAATGTTCAATTTCTCTTTGGATTGTGATTCTTTGATCTTTTGGAGTATCTTCTAATGTTTGTTCTAGTTGGTCTGCTGCATTTTGGTTGTTTTCAACTGTTTGTTGGGTCTGTTGGATTGTAGTGTCTATGTCTTCTTGTTGGGCTGTAATGTCTTCTATCGTTTGAGTTTCACACTCATCTCCAACATAGTTTTGGTCAATATCTTCTTGGTTAGGGTTTGAGGTAGTTGGGCAGTTATCTACTTCTCCACAGATATTGTCTCCATCTACGTCATTGTTTGAGTCGTTTGGGCAGAAATCACATGCATCTCCATATCCATCGTCATCAGAGTCTTCTTGATTAGGGTTTGATTCATGAGGGCAGTTGTCTCTATTGTTATTGATCCTGTCTTCATCTATATCATTATTGGTTGAATCACATACATTGCCTATTCCGTCACCATCAACGTCTTGTTGGTTTTTGTTGTTCTTGTCTGGGCAGTTATCTATGTCTCCACAGATTTCATCTTCATCAACGTCATTGTTTGAGTCATTTGGGCAAACATCACATACATCCCCTATTGAATCTTGGTCTAGGTCGTCTTGATTTGAGTTCTCTATTGTTGGACAATTGTCAGTATCGTCTGAGATTCCATCATCGTCAGCGTCATTGTCTTTTGTTTGCTGACAATCTGAGCTTTCTTGTATAGTTGGAGTACAGTCATATTCTATGCATATTCCTGCGTCATTACAGGCATCATGTCCTTCTTCTGGATAGCTGTAGAATTTTGTTCCAACACAAGTATTATCTGGACATTCACGTTCATTACCACATTCTGTGTTTGATGGTTGGTTTGTGTAGGTGATTAGTCCACCTTCACACGAACTTTCTGAGCACTGATGAGTTTCTACTGTTAGTTGAGAACAAGAGCAGCCTAGTTCATTTGCTGTTTCATCAGTTGGAGTGTTGGGACACGAATCATCAGGATTATTAATTCCGTCACTATCTATGTCTGTTCCGATTCCTATAGGGGAGATAATAGTTGGTTCTTTACACCTATCTTGGGTTGTGTGACATCCATCATCGCATGTTTCTTGGTCGTATTCACATACTCCTTCTTCACATTTACCCATCCCATATAGAATATTATCATCACAATACTTGGGACAAATTATATCTGCGCATGGATCATCAGATTCGTAAGGTATTATTTCCATGTTAAGGTTTACTTTTCTTTCTACGTCTCCTACTTTTAGGTCTAATTCTACTTCATAATCTCCTTCTTTGGAATATGAATGAGTTATTTCTTGATTGCAGGGTCTGTTTACTTTAGCATCATCATCAAAATCCCACTTACAATGGATGATTGGACGTGAGAAAAAATCTCTTACTCTGAAAGTTATTTGTTCATCAATGTGGAATGTTGTGATGTCTGGGCTGGCTATTACATCTTCAATGTTGAATCTTTCTATTAATGTATCCCTTCCTGTGGCATCGACATTTCTTCCTCTGGATGGTACTGCGAAACTTAAGCTTATCAATATAATAGTAAATAATGTAGCAATGACTAAGAATTTTTTGCTAAACCTCATTTTTAATTGAGATGGGGTTTTTAAGTTTATATATCTTTGTTATTATTGTCCAGGTATAACTAAGATTTAAATATTAATTAAGTTAAAGGAGTGTTATGGTATCTAATTTTAGAAGACATGAGATTGTTGGAATGATACAGATATTCCTGGCTGCTACTTTTTTTGGTATTGGTTTGTATATTACTTTTTGGACTGCTTTGCGGCCATTGTACTATGGAAGTCTTGATTATATGATTAGTGGCAAGGAGATATTATTGTTTCCGTTGTTCTATGGGGTTTCGGCTCTGCTCTGGATTTTAGGTAAGATTGAATTAAAAGAGGCGCTTCCAGGCAGAGGGAAGAAATGGTAGCTAAGAAGTCTAACCAGAAAATACTAACTGAGCTTAAGAGGATAGAGGCAGTCGAGTATGGTTTGAAAGAATTTATCCATGGAGTATTGATTGGACTTATAATTGGTTTTTTTCTAGCGATGATTTTTTTGAAGTGAGTTGGTGTTGGTGCTATGAGGGTATTGTTATTAGAAACTCTTTTATACTAATTTATTAAATTGTCAGTTATGGCTAAGATTCAGCATATAATTGAGAATGCAATTCTTCTAACTGTTATATTGATGGGGATATTTGAGTTTTTTGATGTGTTGCCTGGTTCTTTGGGATATATTAAGAAAGTGATATCATGGATTGTTCTTGGCTATTTGTTGTATAAAGTTAGTTTGACTACTGTTTTCTTTAATGACAAACGGACTCACATTGACTTGATGATTATTATTGCTTATTTTCTGATGTCATTTAAGAATGTTGTTGCCTATATGTTGTCAGCTGTTGGAGGGGTTGAAGCATTTAAGGGTTTATTCTTGTTTATTGTGGATAATGCTTTTTGGCTTGAGCAGTGGACTTTACACATTGGGTGGGGAATTTTACTCTTACTTTCTATCTATATGGCTTACAGGTTGAGTATTGGAAGGCCCAGTTTAATGGATGTTTTTCACGAAACTGGATTACCTACTGATTTTAAAGATCTTGTTTTTAGGCTCGTAACAATATTTGTTGTTCTTATCAGTTTCTTTGTTGTTGTGTTTAATTTGATGTTTGAGTGGTTGATATTTGCGGTTGAATCCCCATTACTTATAATTGGTATACTGGCTTATTTGTTCGTTGTTTTAAGGCACCATGAGAAATTTGATACTGACCATATCGTGAATAAAATTGGTTCTTTTGGGGATAAATTTTACGAGGAGTTTATTGGTTTATTTCATTATAAGGAGAGGATTTGGTTGGGTATAATTGGGATGTTGGTTTTTCACATGTTGACTGATGTTGGGAGCTTTATCGTCCCTTATGTCACTGGATTTAGTGAGACTGTTTATATTTCTCAGTTAGGTGTTGGACATGAACCCTTGATTAAATTATTGTTTTCTGATTTGGCTATGGTTTCTGGAGTTGAAGGAGTAGGAGTTGTGTTGGTTTATTTGTTTAACTTGACTGCTATGTTGTTTTTTCTTCTTATGCCTTCTTTTATTTGGTATAGGTTGTTTAAAGGAAGTGAGATTCATGTTAGCTCTATTTCGTTGAGTATAATTGTTACTTCTATCTTTGGGTTTTTGGTAATGCCTAGTTTTAGTATAAAGAATATATCTAATGGGAGTATTGTTGGAGTAGATATATTGACTAAGAGTATAATGTCTGGTGGTTTTTTGAATTTAGGAGTTTTATGGGTTGCTTTGTTTGGATTAGTGTTGGGAGGGGTGCTGTTCTTTTTGGATTTAGATAAGGTTAAAAGAAAGAAAGTTTTTATGGCGGCTGTATTTGGGGGGATGGGGTTCTTTTTCTTTTACATCTATAATTTCTTATCGAGCATAATCGGTTATTATATTTCAGTAATTTCCTTGTTGTTTAGTTCTGGTAGTTTTATGTTGTTGTCTTATTTTGTTTTGTTCTTGATTATTAATTTGGTCTTTTATATATTTGGTAGTGTGCTGTTTGTATATGAAGTGATTAAGAACCATGTTTTTTATAGAAGTTATCAGGAGATGAATTAACCCTTGCTGTATTTTTTTATTTTCTTAATTGTTTCTCTTGTTGCTGTTCCGCTGTCTGATTCTTCATGTGTTGGTGTGTAGGTAGTGCTGTCATCAGCTTTTACTATTGGCCCTTCTGGTTTTACGTCCTGAGATTTATAATCTGAGTCGGAAGGGTTGTATTTAACATCAGTTTCTTGTTCAGGTGTAGATTTTTCTACTGAGCCTTCTAAGTTAGATTCTTTTTCAAAAAGTTTGCTGATGTCAACTGGTTCGATAGGAGGAGCTTCAATCTCTACTGGTGGTTCTTTTAGTTCTTTTTCTACCTTTTTTATTAGTTCTTCTGTTTCTTGAAGTTCTTCTTTGTCCTCCTCTTCAATTTCTTTGAGCTTTTTTAATCTTTGAGCTGGAGGAAGCTTGTTTAGCTCACTTTTGTTTAGGCGCGCCATTTTGACTCCTGATTAAGCTATAAACAGTGCTCTAGACTTTATATTTTGTGGTTTTGTTGGATATAATTAGTAATTATTGATAGTTTCTTTCTCTGTCACGATTGGGCGAATTGGACTAGTATTAAGAAAAGAACAATAATTAAATATATGTTTAGCATTATAGCCCGTATGGATACAATAGGACTAAAAATAAATAAGAGAACGGGTAAAGTCGATATATATGTTAATGATGAGAACTTACTCAAAATTGTAAAAAAGATTGAATCTAAACATTTAAAATGGTGGCAGTCTAAAGACCTTCGTGCTGGTGCGTATGTAGGACTTCCTCCGGAAGCAGTTTTTTATCCATCAACACGTTTTTTAATTGAACCAAATAAAGATATTGATGACTGGGAGGATAAAATTGTAATTTACCAATGTCATTGCGGTCATGAAGGATGTTGGCCATTATTGGTAAAAATACAAATTAAATTAAAGGAAGTAACTTGGAGTGATTTTGAACAACCTCATAGAGGGGAATGGAAATACGATTTAAAATTTACTTTTGATAAAAAACAATATGAAGCAGAGATTAAGAAAAAAATTTAAGGAATTTCTTTTTTCTAAAATCTAAAACTAATCTATGCCATACTCAAACGTTATGTTTGCAGTTGATAAATCCTAACCATTTCACTCCATCGGAACGGCTGACCAGAGTGTCCAGTCATTAGAAGGGGCATAGCCGCCGAACATGTAATTAGGTGGTTGGTTTTGACCGAAATAAGAGTGTTGTACATCTGCCCATGTTTGAGGGGCGCCTATTTGCATTCCAGCTCCATAAACTGGACTTCCGAAATGTTTCCAGGTTTTCATCAATCCATGGAAGTCGGAGACATCAGTTGATGCGTCTGCGCCAGGTTCTACTGTGATTGCTTTGTCGTAACCATGTTTTTTTAGCATAGCTACTACTTCTTTTATAGGAACATTTCCTTGTCCCGGAGCTAGATGGTCATCCTGATAGCCGAAATTGTCTGTTAGGTGAACGTTTCCAACCATCTTCTCTTTGGCTAAACCTTCAACTTGTTTTAGATACCATGCTTTGAAGTCACTATCACTTTCTTCGGCTGTTTGTCCTTGTTTGGGCTGCCAGAATTTTTTCCATATATTTGCATGTCCGGTGTCTAATGTTGCTTTGATGTGTTTTTCTGCTAATTTTTCAGCTTGCTCTTTTGAGATACCTTCTTTGTAGAATGGATTTGTCGTTGCGGTTAATCCCATTCTTCCTAATTCATCTACTCTCTCAGTTGCTTCTTCTCCTGGTGCTACTCCGGTTACTTTGTATTTTGGTTCAGTTACTAATGTTACAAATGATTCTCTGGCTTTTTTAATCAGCCATTTTAATTCTTCTGGATGTCCTCCGAATTTTTCTGGAAATATGTTTTCCATAGTGACTACTACTGGATTATTAGGGTCTTTTGACTTGTCCATAGCATGTATTGCTGCTTCGCTATAGCCTCTTATTGATTGGCTTTCAATATATTTTATTGGTTCTACGATATGAGATTTTGTTTCAGCAGTGTCTAGTGCCTGCTGTTCTTGTGAAGATGAGGCTTGACGGGCGAACTCTATTTCTTTTTGTTGTTCATTGATCATCCTGTCTATGACTATTAAGGGATTTGCAGTTTCTGCAGGAACGAATTGTTCAGAAACGTATCTTCCAAATCTGTGGTCACTTACCATCATCTTCCATTTTTCATCTTGGGGAAGGTTTTGATCTAATTCTTCGTAGAATTTCTTTGCATCCCTTAGTTTTTTTAGGACTTCGATGTGTTCACCAGCACTTCTTCCATACTGCAATGCCCAACCCCTTGAATGTCCTTCGTTTGTTTCTAATGTTGCATGAAGGAATGCTTCGGCTGGAGTTACTTTTTTGTAATAATCAGGGTCTTCACCATATTTTTCTTTGTACAATTGATTTTTCTCTTCGGCAACATTTACGAAGTCGTCATAGCTTAGATATTTTGTTTTGAACCTTCCTGTTTCTTCGTCATATTCTGGAACACGTCCATGTGTAGGGTCTAGTGGGTCAATAATCTTATTGCCTTCGTAATCAACATAATCTCCTTTTCTAATCCTAACAGTTGTTCCACATCTTGGGTCAGATCCTCCTTTCTGAAAGGTTCCATCTTTGTCTTCTTCTGCAATTTTCCATACTGGTTGGGCAACTAATCTGTCTTTTTGAACTGTCTGATGGCATTGACCTGTTCTATCGTCAACGAGTTGGAATTGTGCATCAGCAGCTTCTGTAATACGTTTTTTGAATAAGAGCCTTCCATCTTCTCCTCTTGACAGATTCTCTCCCATCTGGTCCATATCAGTTAATGGACGTTCAAATTCTCCAGTGTGAACAACTACAGAGCCTCCACCGGATACATCAGCTGCAAAATCAATTGCTCTTTCTAGTTCATGTTGTGAAACTCTTGCTCTTGTTAATGCGAAATTTCCTTGTTGGTCTTGACCAGTCATACCCATCATATTATATGCAGAGTGTGTTGTAAATTCTACTTCGTTGATTGCTGCTAATTCCCTTAATGCTTGTCTTTGGTCTTTACCATACATGCCAGGAGTTTGTGCTTGTCTTTGGCCTGATACTGCTCCTGGAAATCCTAGTTCAATCTTTCCTGCTCCCATCCTTATCTTTGAATAGACTCCTGCTACGTTTTGGGCTGAAATACCTAGGGGAACGCTCATCCCTATGTCTTTGATTCCTAGTTGGCCTTCTCCTGGAGCTTCCTCTCCGTAACTATCAGGGTCCATTGTACTTCGGTAATCCGCCATTGCGTGATGACCTGTGTAGTCGTTTGAGAATTGCATTTTTTATTACCTTTTTACCAGTTCAACATATTATGATGTTTTTTGAAGTGATGATAAATACTCCACATACTTTTCTTTACATCTGTCTTTGCTTTGCTTCTTGCTTCATCTAAAAGGAATACATCCTGTCTTGTTCTTAGATCTGGTTTTACTTCTGCTTTCTTTGGTCTTTTGTTTAGGAATGTTCTGAATATGGATGTTGCTTTATTTACTGGATTTGGTTTAGTAGGTTCTTTTTTTGGTTCTAATTCTTCACCAGCTTCTGAAAGGTATCTCATTAACTCATCACCTAGTGCTTCCATTGCAGCTTTTACAGATGAGTCTACAAGGCCAAGTAGTTTTAAGTCTTCTAGTTCTCTCATCTTCTTGTAATTGGTGATTTCTTTTTCACCCCAAACATAAGCTCTATATGTAGTGATTACTCTTCCTATGTGCAGTGGTCCTCTTTGATAACCTTCTTGTTGGTAAGACATCTCTGGACGAGTACGGAAAAGGAAATGCATCAAGATAATCTGGTATACTTTTTCTGAGGAGCCCGATTTTAATTTTATATCTTTTCCAACTTTCTTTGCCATTATTTCAATCTCAATCATAGATGTTTCGAAAGCAGTAAGTAAATCTGGGCTTTTCATCTTACTTTGGTCCATTTGTAGTCTTTGGATGTTTTTAAGATAAGGTTTTACCCAAACCATGTACATCTTTATGATTTCATAATGTTGTCTTAAGTATTTTAGAGTGAAGACTCTTCTGTTTTTGACCTCTTCATAAGTATGTTCTTTCCAGGCTAGGAAAGTTCTTAGTTTTCTTTTAAGGACTTCTCTAACTTTTCTGTTGAACTGAGCTCTGTCTCGCTCAACAACTTCATCTACATCTTGCTGAGTTCTTGGATGTGTTGAGAAGAAAAGGTCTGGTAAAGTAGTGAATTGAACTTCACGGGACATTCCGTAAACTGAGGCAGGATTTTTTGCTCCTTGTTCAACCATATCAACCCATATACCTTTTAATGTTATCTCAGCAGATTCTGAACTTCTGCTGTCTGTATATGAGTCTGCGTAGTAGCCTATCCTTTCGTCGAGAACTCTTAATTCTCTAACTAATTGGAACAGTTCTTTTACCATCTTTCCAATTGTTGCTAGAAATTGTGAGACTTTGTCTTGTTGGAGACCTATTCTTTGTTGGGATGCTCCGAAGAATGCTGAGTTTTCAGAAGCTGCAAATATGTCGGTTATCTTTTCGATATCTCCAAAGCCATGGAAGTATCTGAAGTAGTCAAGATGCCAAAAGTAGGGCTCTTCAATTGAGATGTTGAAGCCTTCTACAATCATCTTGTAGCTTCCGAGAGGTTTAGGATAGTCAGTTTTGAAGAATACTTTTCTAGATTCTTCTACCTCTTCCCTATCCTCAAATCCATATTTTTTGAAGTCTTCTTCGGTTAACATTTTCTCTTTTTTTTGTTTTCTTTTTTTGTTTTGTTTATAATCTTATCTGTTTCTCTTTAATTACGTTTAATACTAATTTTGTGTTTGTTTTTTCAACAAAATCGAAGGTTTGGATCTTTTTTAGGAAAGTATCCATAGTTCTTGTTGATTTGAATCTGGCAAAAACTGTTGTATCGTATTCTCCGGTTGTATCATAGACGGCATAGACAGCTGGATTTTTTGCAATCTTGCTTTCTAGTTCGAAAAGTTTTCCTTTTGCAATCCTGATTTCAATTAAGGCGTTTACTCCGTATCCTAGTTTTTCGTAGTCAATCTTTGCTTCGTATTGGTTAATGATATCTTCTTTTTCTAAGCGTTTAATTCTGTTCATCACTGTTACAAAACTTACTTTTAGCTTTGTAGCAATCTTTCTTAAGGGAGTTTTTGAGTTATCAATTAGTTCATTGATTATTTGTTCGTCGTATTTGTCTATTTGCATGGTTTTAGATATGTCTGAATTCCACCAATAATTATTGTGTTTTAGAGTGGAATTCTGAGCATTTTCAAAAACAATCTCATATATTTACGGCGTGGTTGTTTTTGACAATGTTAAATTTTTAAGGTTTGTAAGGTATATATACTTAACAAATATATAAAGATTTGCTTTTTTTCTTAAATTTGTTAAGAAAAACGTGATAAAATTTTATATAGCTGTTGATGATTAATAGTTTTATATGTCGGGATACCACCATTCTTGAGAATGGTGGTTTACTACGTAAACCACAAATATATTGGGTGGTATTCTGAGCATGCTCAAAAACCACTTTATATGTTAGTGGCATGTGAGCATGCCACCCTGCTTTAGCATGGTGGTTTTTGACAAAATTATGGGGTTGTAAAATATGATAAAAAAAATAACAAGCTTAAGTTTGATTGGTGTTATCTTAATAATTATTTTTTCTACGTCTGTTTTTGCAGAAGCAACAGCAGAGAGTAATGCGGTAGCAATTAATACTATGTGGACGTTGATTGCAGCATTCTTAGTTTTCTTTATGCAGGCAGGATTTGCAATGGTTGAATGTGGTTTTACCAGGGCAAAGAATGCTGGTAATATTATTATGAAGAACTTGATTGATTTTGCGGCAGGTTCACTTGGTTACTGGGCTATTGGATTTGGCATAATGTTTGGAGCAGGTACTGCTTATTTTGGAACTTCTGGATTTTTTCTTTCAGCTGGTAATCCACTTACTCCAGATGGATTATGGCAATATGCCTTTTGGATGTTTCAAGTAGTATTTGCTGCAACTGCTGCTACTATTGTTAGTGGAGCTATGGCTGAGCGAACAAAGTTTTCAGGTTATATAATATATTCTTTTATTTTATCAGCTATTATTTATCCTGTTGTAGGGCACTGGATATGGGGAGGAGGTTGGTTATCAACTTTAGAGGTTCCTATGATAGATTTTGCAGGTTCAACAGTTGTTCATTCAGTTGGTGGATGGGCCGCACTTGCTGGAGCTATAGTTTTGGGTCCAAGAATTGGCAAATATATCAATGGGAAGGCTCAGGCGATAAAAGGACATTCTTTGACACTTGCTGCATTAGGAGTTTTTATACTATGGTTTGGATGGTTTGGTTTTAATGCAGGTTCGACCACTTCAGGTACTAACCTTTCGATTGCAACAATTGCAGTTACAACAAATTTAGCTGCTGCAGCTGGTGCTATGGTTGCGATGTTTTTATCGTGGATGAAGTATGGTAAATCCGATATTGGGATGAGTTTAAATGGGGCTTTAGCAGGGCTTGTTTCAATTACTGCTGGTACTGCAAATGTTAGTCCAACAAGTGCTGTTATAATTGGAGGACTTGGTGGGATTATAGTAATTTATGCTGTAGAATTTATTGATAAGATCTTAAAGGTTGACGATCCAGTTGGAGCGGTTGCTGTTCATGGTGTATGCGGGGCATGGGGTACCCTTGCTGTTGGATTGTTTGCTCAAAGTGCGTTTGGCGGAGTTGATGGATTGTTTTTTGGCGGAGGATTTGGCCAGTTAATAAGCCAGATAATTGGGGTTGTATGGGTATTTATATGGGTATTTGGGACAGCTATGATTATGTTTAAAACGATTGATATGGTGATGGGATTAAGAGCTAGTAGAGAAGACGAACTAAAGGGAATGGATTTGTCGGAACATGGGGCAGAGGCGTATGCTGACTTTCCGATTAGTGCTTCGACAAACTAATGAATGTTTAGTAAGGGTGATTGTATAATAGAAAGGTGATATACTATGAAAATACTAATAGCAGTTGTAAGGCCTGAGAAGTTACCAGATGTAAAACAGGCCCTTTTGAAAGACGATGTACACATGATGACAATTGTAGATGTGAGGGGATGTGGACAGCAGAAAGGGTTTGTTGAGGAGTACAGAGGAATAGTAGAAGAGGTTCAACTGCATCGTAAGGTTATGCTTTTTATTG
>CAZMIO010000007.1:0-1345 GCA_964566535.1 uncultured Methanosarcinales archaeon
CTGTTGAGCTTGTAGTAGGGGTTGTTCCGTCAGTTGTGTAATAGGTTGTTGCGCAGTCACTGCCAGTACCATCGTTACAAGATAATGTGATGGTTGCACTGGTTGCCCAACCAGAAGGTGCATTGTCAGTTGTTGTGGGTGCTGTTGTGTCAGTAGGGGTGATTGTGAAGGATAAAGTTGATTCTCTTGAGTTGCCTACATTATCAAATGCTTTAATTGTTACTGTATGTGCTGCAACTGATAGTGCAGTTAATAATGTATATGGGCTTGTTTTCTCTGTAAATGTGCCATCGTCAACTTGTAATTCATAATGGTGTATGCCGCTCCTATCATCAGTTGTTGAGAAAGAGAACGTAGGGGTTGTGTCGGTTGCTGATGTATCCCATGAAATTGTGAATGTTGATGGTTGGGTGTTGTCTATTTTTATCTTTTTTCCTGTTGCAGCCCAGTGATAGATGTTATCTGCTACGTCCCTTAACTTTGAATAAGCTATAAAATTTCCTTCTGATGAACCAGCTTCAATATCATAAGTCACTAGGATTGCTGTTTCATCATCTCCACATGTATTTCCACCAGCATCAACACAAGCTCCATCATTAATATCTAGATAGGCTTTAGTCTGGGCACTTTGATCCCAGGGGCCAAACCCAGTTGTGCCAGGATAGAATGCTGCCCTTAAAGTTTCGGGAGCGGCACAACTGTTACCGCAACTTTCTTTGTCAAAAGCAATAGCATCGTATAAAAAAGCACCATCGTCTGTTGATGACATTGTATGGTATGATGTTGTACCATCTTTTACCCAGCAATCATTACCATTTGGATAATCACAATTGGTGAATGTGTGAGAGTTAAAGGTTGGGGCTGTTGTGTCGTCTGATTCAACTGTAAAGGCTAGGTCGTCGTTATCGGAATACCTGTTTGTACTGCAAGTCATCGTTTCAGCACCACGATGCTCTTGAGTGTAAGATTCAATTGCCCTAATCAGATGAGTTCCAGGATGTCCTGTCAGCTCGAAGGTAGTTGTGAGGGTCTTGACTTGGCTTCGATAGGGACCAGGAGGACAGAGTGAGTAAAATTTATTGACCCAACCATCTCCGTTATTATAGGCAACTGCAACTTGAGTGTTGGTAGTACTGTCACACATCACTTCAACGTCTACTTGAACCATGTCTCCAACTGTAAATGTTCCATCTGTTTGGTCTGTTATTGTTATATCTTCTATATACATAACTCCTGACATACTTCCATCAGCACAATCGCAAGGAGAAGTTTGTTTGTGATTAGCTGCAGTATTACAGCTATTGCCGCAATTACATGGAGAAGTGCTGTCGCAGGTTTTTGCTGG
>CAZMIO010000007.1:1445-43390 GCA_964566535.1 uncultured Methanosarcinales archaeon
TCTGCTGGTGTGTCGTCTGCAGCTGGAGCACAGCTACCAGTACAATGATTTAATGAGCCAGAACAAACACAATTAGTATCTGCTAATGTGGAACATGAACTGTATGTGTTACAAGCATTTGGTAGGCATGAGCTAGTTGCTGAATCTGTTCCACAAGTTGGTGTACCACAAGCAGCGCAATTGTCACCACCACAGTCAACCGCAGTTTCGCCGTTGTTTTGGGCTCCATCTGTACACGTTTCACAAGTTCCTGCATTACAAGTGCCTGAACAAGAACCGCATTCACCACCACAGCCGTCATCACCGCAAGTTAATCCTTCACAAGTTGCTATTCTTGGGTCAACTGCATCACAAGTTCCATATGTTGTTCCAGAACATGCTTGTGAGCCAGATGCTGAACAAGTTCCAAAGTTAGCAGTACAATCTGCAGGATCTGATCCACAAACACTGGCACATCCATCACTACCACAATCCTTGTCAGTGCAATCAGGTACACAACATTGACCAGTTGAGCTATCGCAACCGGGATCTGAACCGCAATTAGTGTAAGTATATGACCGAGATGTGCCTGAACAAGAATGTGAGTAAGCCCTTTCAAAAGCACCACATTCATTGTAGTTATTTGACCTACATGAACAACCCAACCAATTCCAAGATATGGAGTCGATTTTACTTCCTGTGTTACTGCAACAACTGAATCCCACTATAGATACTGAACAAGATGACATGCTTATACTGACTCCATCACTACAACTTACAGAAGTTCCTGAACTACTACATGTTGTGGCATAGGAGTTAATTGTGAGGAATAATGATATTACAATTAATAAGAATAGTAACTTGTACTTCATGGTGTAACCTCGTTACAACTTAATAAATTTTTTATATTTATTTTAAATTCTGAAGTATCTATCAATAAGTTGGAATACAGTATTGTCTCAAAAATATCATCCCCAATAGAAGCGCGTATTGCTAGATATTTATGTTCTGTTTCATCTTCTTCGATGATTTTTAATTCGGCATTGTTATCGCATGTAAATTCTTTAGATTTAGAATAATCTGTTGAAGTTGAAATTTGTGATTGAATCTGACAATAATTTACTAATTCTGTATTTTCATCAGTTCCTATTATGATCTTACTATTTGGGTCTTTAACATTACTTTTAATTATATTTCTTGAGTCTCCAACGGTTTGGATGTCTGGTTCTTGCTCAAATTCCAACTCACCAAACTCAACGTGATCTCTAAGTAAATTCAAACAATCTTCTTCATTGAAGGCTGGCTCTTCTTCTATTGGAGTTATTGTTCCTGTTGATTGAGGGGTTGGTTGTTTGATTGAAACTAGTGCGATTACAACTAAGATGACTATTACTGAGATTACAATTACAATATGAGAAGTAAAATTCCTTTTTTGAGGGGTTAACGTAGGTCTTACTAAGTCGCCTTTTCTGCTATCACCATTGTGATTCATTAGTGCCCCTCTTTATTTATCAATTTTACAATTTATATTATTATTAACCCAAAATGTTTTCGCAATCTTTTTTCATGAATTGATTTGTAATTTTTGCGCATAGTGAAACATCTTCGCTATCAAGTGCTTGTTTCATGTTTGCGTTGTTATTGCAAACTTCGTTTTGTAATTCGTCTTTTATTGAAGCGCAACTGGATGTGTCTCCTGATTCGGCTGTTTTTGAAGAGAGAATAGTGTCACGACAGTTTGTTTTTAGTGCTTCGTTAGAAATTTGGTTGCAAAGGTTTTCATCGTTCTGTTTGTTAGCTTTTGCTAAGTGGACATTATCAATGCAAGATGATTTTGTTTCTTGGTCAGGGATTTTGTTGCAAGCTGATGTGCTTAAGCTAGATGCTGCGGTTTTTGATGTGATTGCGTTGATACAGTCATCTTTGATATCTTGTCTAGTGATTTGATTACAAGCAGATTCATCTGAGTTTCTTAAGGCTGCATCTAATATTGAGAAATCGGTATCGGGAGTTGTTGGTTCCTGCGGAGCTGCTGGTTCTTGCTTTGCACAACCAATTATTAAGAGTAATGTAACGACTAAAATGTACTTTTTCATTAATTCCACCTCTTTTTTACTGTAATATGTACTAATATACCTACTTCAAGCTCAATATTTGAAAAACTGGTATATAAATGTTTTCATAATGTATATTAGAGAGGATTAGTAAGATTTTTATTGTGAATTGAGTTCTAGATTTATATGAAAACTTATTTTGTTGTTACTGGTGTTTTGAAGTTTAAGGATAAGATACTGATACTGAAAAAAGCTCCAAATGACTATAATTATCCGAATAAATGGAGTTTTTGTTCTGGTTTTACTCAAGAGTTTGAGACTGGCGAAGATAATGTTCTTAGGGAGATTAAAGAGGAGACTGGACTAGATGCAAAAATTGTAAAGACTGGTAAGATAATGGAAGTTATTGATGGGGAGAAGAGATGGGTGATTGCAGTTTATCTTTGTGAGACTGATAAGGATGATGTTAAGCTATGCCATGAGAATGTTGATTTTAAGTGGGTTAAATTAGGGGAGTTTGATGATTATGATTTTGTTCCTGGACTGATAAAGAAGTTGGATGGTTTGGGGTTGGAATAGTTGAAATTCAATGAAAATAAATTGTTACTAAAAATTGAAACTAATTAATCAATAAAAACCCAATAAGGTTAAATAAATGGGAAAGTGAAAAATTAATAGAAAATAAATAAATAACAAAATTAAAAATACTATTAATAAATAAAATTAAGAAATCCGATGAATTTAAATAGTGCTTTAGGTTTACAATTGAATGGAATGAAAATAATAATTGGATCTGACCACGCTGGATTTAAATTGAAGGAAGAGATAAAAGAATTCTTGAAGGGTTTGAAGCACAAAGTTAAGGATTATGGTACCGATTCTGAAGAGTCGGTTGACTACCCTAGTTATGGACATAAAGTTGCAACTGATGTTGCTAAGGATAAAAGTGTAGGGATATTGGTTTGCGGCTCAGGAATTGGGATGTCTATTGTTGCAAATAAAGTTAATGGTATTAGAGCAGCACTATGTCACGATGAGTACACTGCTGAGGCTGCTCGTAAGCATAACGATGCAAATGTTTTATGTTTGGGTTCTCGAGTTTTAGAAGGGAAGGATGCTAAAGGGATTGTAAAGAAGTTTCTTGAGACTAAGGCTAGTACCGAAGATAGACATAAAAGAAGGGTTTTAGAGATAAAGGATTTAGAATGCAGTTCCTAAATTATTTTTTGACGGCTTTAATTTCTTATATTGGTCTTTTTGCAGGTATGTTGCTGATTTTTATGGGACCTGAGGAGAAGAAGCCTGGTGAGAAGTATTTTAGAATCATGCAGGATGTTGTTTTGTTTTTGGTTATGTTTTTTCTGTTTTTTAATCTTAAGTTGAATTATTTTTGGGTTTCTTTTTTGATGGTAATTGTGCTGTTGGTTTTGATATGGTACAGAGCTAAAAAGATTGATAAGGTTGAGAACCAATTTGTTGTTTATACTTTGTTTGGGATAGTGCTACATTTGAGTTTGATCAATGCAGAGTTTTTGATTACTGAGGCTTCTTTGATCTTTCTTTATGGGATGGCAACTGGTTCTTTACTGACTAACAGCAAGAAAAAATTTGAGAGTGTTAAGAATGTTCTTAAGTATAGTTATTTTATTTTGGTTGCGATGCTACCATTTCTTTTTTCTAAACCCTAGATAAAATCCTATATGGGTTGTGGATATGGATGATAAGAATGCCAAAAGGATTATTGTTATTGATTGGGTGAAGGTTAAGGGATAAATAAATGAGATGAACATGATTCCTCCTAATGCTGAGTCAATTTGGTCCCAGGGGATGAATGGTTGTCCAGGTGAGATGTTAAACCTTCTTTTGATGAAGCTTTCAACTGCATCTCCAAGTAAAACTCCAAAGCCAATTAAGAATCCTAAAAGAGGGGCGTTAATCTGCTCGTAGTTGATTAGGCTTATTGATTGGAATGAAGCATAATTATAGAGAAATGCTTGGATGTATGCCATTATTATTGCAAACAGAATCCCAAAAATTAATCCCCTATATGTTTTGTTGTCTCCCAGAATTCTTTTTTTGTTTAATTCTTTTTTTAGGTCTAAGGGGGTTGCTAATAGTTTGAAGTGTTTTCTAACTATTATTGGCGCCATATTTGCAAATATCCCTGGAAGCATTAGGTAGATAAGGCCAATTATGAAGTTTACTGCGCTTGACATGGGTTATCTGAGTACGGTTATTTTTTTAAATGTTTCTGATTATTACCCAAAGTAGAAAAACTTATAAAATAATGTGGCTTTAATATCTTAATGAATAAAGCCTTACAACAGAAGCCGGAGATTGATAAATTAAATAACGAAGGTTATGGTATTGTAGATATGCATGTTCATAGTGATTATTCTTGTGATGGTGCTGTTAAGGTTGATGATTTACTGAAGAAAGCTAGACAGTTAGGGATTGGTCTTGCTATAACTGACCATAACAAGATTGAAGGGAGTATTGAGGCTGCAAGGAAGAGTAACGGAGTGTTGATAATTCCAGGGATTGAGTTACGGTCAAGGGAAGGGATAGATATCTTGATTTATTTCTATAAGATAAGTGAGATGAAGGATTTCTATGGGAAACATATTCAAGGGAATAGAAAAAGGGATGTGCAGGGCTCATCAAGACTAAATATAGTGCAGATTGTTGAGACTTTGAAAAAATATAGATGTTTAGTTTGTATTGCTCATCCTTACAGATTTTATTTGAAGAAGTTTTTTAATATAATGTTTAAGACTAGGAGAAATAAAGAATTGTTTAAGTTGTTCGAGACAATTGAAGTTATTAATGGGAAGAATCTTCGAAGAAAGAATAAGAAGGCTATAAGGAAAGCTAATCAAATGTCAAAGCATTTTGTTGCTGGTTCTGATGCTCACAGATTAAAGGATGTTGGAAATGCAGTCACGTGCTGTAAAGGTGCAAATACTGTTGAAGAATTTTTAGATCATATCGTTAAAAATAGAAATGTGATTGTTGCTGGCAAAGAGGCTAAGCTTTCTTATAAGGTTGTAGGGCCGTTGATGGCTATGAGGAATGCTTTGTTTCATTGGGTTAAGAAGTAAAGTTAAATATAAATTATTAAGAATCTAAAGTTCTAAGTCAACTACGCCGCCTAATGTTTCTATTTCTCCGCCAACTATGTATAAGACTGGTTCTGCTGCTTTTGTATACCCATCTGCTATTAATTGTGCCGCTGAAGTTAAGTAAATGTTCCTTATGTGTTGCCCTTCTGGTGCATTTTGGTCCATATCGGGCCTCGGAGGTGGAGAGATTTGAGTCATTACTCTTCCCCTTTCTCTTTTTTGGTAAGGAGTATACTCTGCGGTTGCTGCGTCTGAAGCGAGTGCAGCTCTTGCAAATCTGGTAGAATCTGGAGATGTAACCATTCCTGTTAAACCTGTTTGACTTACTCCTGATATTGGGTTAAGCATCTATTATTCACCTTTAGTTAAATGTATATATAATTATTTAGTAAGAATGAGTATATAAATGTTACTACTTTAAAATGAATATCAGAAATGAGACATTTCTGAGTATGATCAGAGTATAGAGTATTTCTGACATATTAGATAGAGTCGTGCAACTTTCTAATCTTGTCTAGGAGTTCTGTTGTTTTTTCTTTTAGGAATTCTTTAGTTACTTTGTCTGTTTTGATTACGTAGGGTTTGCCGAACTTTATTCTGACTTGTTTTTTGAACTTTGGGATGATCTTTCTTTGTGGGGCAACGTCATAAGCTCCTTTTATTGCAATTGGTACTATTGGGGCCTGGGTCTCCAGCGATAATCTTATTGCGCCTGACTTTCCTTTCGTCCTTACTTTTCCGTCTTGTTTGGATGGGTCTTTTGGGAAACCTCCTTCAGGGAAGATTGCGATGAATTTTCTTTTTTTTAGTTGGGCTAGTAATGCATTGTAAGCCTCTTTTGGGTCATCCAGGATGATACATCCTGCCCATTTTGTTGATATTGTCTTTCCAAAAACTTTCAACATCTGGCCTCGGTTTGCAAGAAAATGTACCTTATGGTTTTTTTGTTTCAAAACTGGCTTGATGATAAAGAAAGGGTCATAATAGGACGAATGGTTGGCAGCTAAAATAGCAGGAGGGTCAGGGATATTTTCCATGCCCTCTACTTTTTTCACTAAAAGATTTATCAGCGGAAGGACTGTCCTTTTATAGATTGGATGGACCATTATAGCAGTTATCTAATGGGGAATATTTAAATATTACGTATTGATTCATGATTTGTATGAAAGGCGAATATTTTAACATTCCAAATTTTTTGACTATGTTGAGATTTATTTTTTCTCCGGTATTTTTAATATTATTTTTGAATGGTGAGACTGGGATTGGGTTGGTTGTTTTTGCATTTGTTGCCATTACTGATATGATTGATGGGTGGGCTGCAAGGACTTTAGACCAAAAAACAAGGTTTGGAAAGTTTATTGATCCGATGGCAGATAAGTTTATGATTGCTTTGGCCTTAGTTTCTTTAGTGTTGAAGTTTGGTTTTCCAATCTGGGCAATACCTTTGATTGTACTCAGAGATGTTGTTTCATTGACAGGTTCTGCAATTGTTGCTGCTAAGAAGAAAGGACCTTGGGTTGCTAGCAGATTGGGTAAGTTGACTACACTATTTCAGATAGTTACAGTTGTAGTGTTTATCTTTAATTTTTATAAAATGATCTTCCTTTGGATTGCGATTGGCTTTAGTGTTGCTACTGCAATTGAATATGGTGTTAGGGGAATGAAGATAATTTTAAGTGATAAGAAGAAGAAAAATTAAGTTCTATGATTTTTTGAGAACATCATCTTTGCCTGGGTTTTTGCTACGTGAATACATTCGCTGATTAGAGATGATAGGCCTTCTTTTTTTGCCCTTAAGATGTGGGTTACGCCTTTCATTCCAACTTGTCGTACTTTTAGTTTGCGGTCTTTGTAGTAACGGTTAATTACTGATTCGATGCCCCACCCTTCTATCAATGGATTGCTCATTATTTTTTTGAAGTCTTTGTATTTCATAGCTCGTTCTCCTGCTAATTGGAATACGTAGTAGATGAATGTGAAGCCCCTTACTGGATTGTCTTTTATGCCCATGCACATCTCTACTTGCCCTTTGATTACTGGATTGATTATTTCGTTAATATTTTGTTCTTTGAATCTTATCAAGTCTGCATCACACATAAAGACAATATCTGTTTTAAGACCTTTGATTCCCTCTCTAATTGCGTTTCCTTTGCCCATGTTTTTTTTGAGGTTGACGAATTTTATTTTTTTTGATTTAAACTTTTTTACTTCTTTTGCTGAATTGTCTTTTGAGCCGTCATTTATTATTAAGATATTATCTAACATTTTTGAGTTTACTAAGACCTTTAGAACATTACCTACTGTTTTTCCTTCGTTGTATACTGGGAGAATGCATGTTACTTTCATCTTGATTGGTATAATTGAGTGGTAGGTTTATAAAAGTTTTTATATTCTGAATTATTTGTTAATTGTATGGGAATAACTATTTTGGATTGTTACACTGATGAGCCTGCCGGATTAGGGGTTCCGCCTTATTTAGGTGTTTATCCTAGATATCTTGCCGGGAAGTTTATGGCTGATGGTGAAGATGTTAAGTACATTACTATAGACGACCTTAGGTTTCTTAGGAATTATGATTTGGATGATGGGAAGAAGGAAGTTGGAAGGAAGACGAATATTAAAATTTATAATTTGACTAAGAATATTGGAAAGATTCGGGAGATTCTAGATGGAACAACTAAGTTGATTGTGGTTCTTGGAGTTCATACCCCGGGGAAATATCTTTCTGGTGTTCCTGGGACTTTGAAAGAAGTTATTTTGCTTATTGATGGGATAAATTGTGAGAAAGTACTGACAGGACCTGCTGTTTTTGGGACTCAACTAGAGGGCGGGAAGTTTGCTGAGAAAGTTGACTTAAGTGCGTTTAGCGAAGTTTTTGAGTTTAATTATAAGTATGATGAGATAAAGGATAGTGCTACCCGGGGCGCTTCTATTGTTAAGCAGATGAATGGCTTGCAGATGATTGAGATTGAGACATCGCATGGATGCCAGAGGGGGAAGTGTTCTTTTTGTACTGAGCCTCTGAAGTTTAAGTTGGAGTTTAGGGCTCAGAGGGATATTATTGATGAGATGAAGGAGTTCTATAAGTTAGGTAGTAGATACTTTAGACTAGGGAAGCAAAGTTGTTTTTATTCTTATCCTAAGGCTGAGGAGTTGCTTAGAGAGGTTAGGAAAGTTTGTAAAGATATTAAAGTGCTGCATATTGATAATGTTAATCCTGTAAATGTTTTGGGTAGGCGAGGGGAGGAGATTACAAAGGCTGTTGTTAAGTATTGTACGAGTGGAAATGTTGCTGCATTTGGTGCTGAGAGTTTTGATCCTGTTGTTGCCAAGGAGAACGACCTTAATTGTAAAGCGGAGGATGCTTTTTCTGCTGTGAAGATATTAAATAAGTTTGGAGGGAGTAGAGGGGAGGATGGGATGCCTAAGTTTTTGCCTGGGATAAATCTATTGTTTGGATTGAAGGGAGAGAGTAAGAAAACTCATGAGGCAAATTATTCGTGGTTGAAGAAAGTTTTGGACTCGGGGTTGCTGCTTAGGAGAATTAATATCAGACAGGTTAGTATTTTTGAGGGGACTCCTATGTTTGATGGTGTTGGAAATAAATTTTTGAGAAAGAATAAGAAATATTATTGGAAGTGGAGGAATGAGATAAGGCAGAAGATTGATGTTGCGATGATGAAGCGATTATTGCCTACCGGTTCAGTTTTGAAGAAAGTTAGAGCTGAGATTTATGATGGTAATACTACATTCTGCAGACAGATGGGAACTTATCCTTTGATTACAGGTGTTAAGGGTCGATTGGAGTTAGGTAAGTTTTATGATTTAGAGGTTGTTGGGCATATGCTTAGAAGTGTAACTGGGAAGGTTGTTTAGTAGGTTGTAATTTATAATTCTAAACCAAAAAGTCTTAGGGAATTTTCCAATCCGTTGCGTTTTAAAAAACACAAAGTATTGGAAATCTAAAAATTTTTCAAATTTTTAGGTCATAAAAATCTTAGTAGATTTTTATAAATCGTAGATTTCCAATCCGTTTTGGTTCTTAAAGAACCAAAAAGTTTAAATATAAAGATGTCCAAAATTAGAATAAGATGGCAGAATCGGTATTTAGAGGAATAATCTCTTTTTTCGGGGAGATTGGTTTATTTGATGTAGTTTTACCGTTTTTGCTTGTTTTTACGATTGTTTTTGCTATCTTTGAGAAGACTAAGGTCTTTGGGACAGAGGATATAGATGGTAAGAAATATACTAAGAAGAACCTTAATGCAATGGCTTCTTTCGTTATTTCGTTTTTGGTTATTGCTTCTTCGAGATTAGTTGAGATTGTAACAACTGTTTCTTCACAAGTTATTATTTTACTGATGTTGTCTGTCCTATTCTTGTTATTGATTGGGTCTTTTATGAGAGAAGGAGATCCTATATTCCTCGAAGGAGGATGGAAAGTATTTTTCATGTTCATTATGTTTATTGGTATTGTGATAATTTTCTTGAATGCTATAAAGACGCCTGCAGGTGATACTTGGTTGCAGACGTTTTGGGATGTAGTTAGCGGTGGGAAGACAAGCAATGCTATAGGGTCTGTAATTTTAATACTAATCATCGTATTTTTTATGATGTTTGTTATGAAGGAGCCTGGTAAAGGCGAAAAAAAAGAATCTGAAAAAAAATAACGAGAGGTGCTTTAGAAAATGGTAAATCCATACAATTTTAATAATTTGTTGATATCGTTAGAGCAGTTAGGGTTAAGGACCCTATTGACGTTCTTGTTGATATTTGTGATTATATATTCAATACTGCAAAAAACAAGAATATTAGGAGAGGAGAAGAAGAGGTTTAATGCAGTTATCTCTTTGATAATTGCGCTGATGGTTGTTGTTCCGCATGCGCTCGGGATATATCCCAGAGGAATGGATGTGGTGCAGATACTAAATGATGCTATACCGCAAGTGTCTATAGTGATTGTTGCTATAGTAATGTTATTGTTAATTGTAGGAATACTAGGTGGCGAGAGGAATTGGATGGGCGGAAGCTTATCTGGATGGGTTGCAATTGCTGCGTTTATCTCAATATTGTACATATTTGGTACAGCTGCTGGATGGTGGGTTGGATGGAGCTGGTTCCAGAATTATTTTGGACCAGATGCAATAGCGATTGTAATAATGCTGTTGATCTTTGCCATAATTGTCTGGTGGATTACTAAAGACGAAGGAGAGACTAAAGCAAATGCACTTGGTAGGTTCGGAAAGTCATGGCAGGACTTTTTTGGTGGTGGAGGGGGAGGAGGAGCTAATAAGTAATTTACCTTGGTAAAATGGCTACATTTTTAGATTTAACCGGGCTAGAACAGTTTTCTAGTATTTTTGTTTTTCTTTTTGTTTGGTTAGCTGTGTGGGCTACTTTGTCATTTTCTAAGATTTTTGGAGATAATAAAACTGTTAATATCTTGATTGGGTTTGTTATAGGGATATTTGTCTTATTGTCGCCAATTGTTACTGGGGCAATTGCATACATTGCGCCTTGGATAGCTTTAGTTTTTGTTTTTATTATGCTTTTGAAGGTTGCTTTGCAGTCTTTTGGAGCAACAGATGCTGATATTTATGGACCTTTGAAGAATGTTTTTATGGTAGTAATTATCATTGCTTTAGTTGTTGGAGCATTGAGTTATATAAGGGAGAGAACAGTTCTTCCTGGGGAGAATGAAACTAGTGCGGATTATGACTTTACTAAGACGAGCAACATAATATTTCATCCTAAAATTCTTGGTATGATTATGGTATTTGTTATAGCTATATTTACCATAGTGTTGTTGGTTGGAAGGGTTAGATAGAATAAAAAAATTAATAAAAGATTAGGTATTTCCTCTTGATGGAGGTCAAGTTTAAATGAAAATAAGTGATGTAACGTTTAGCAAGGAAGCGAGAGAAGACGTTTTAGAGTTGTATGGAAAAACTATTGATAAAGAGGGGTTTATAGTAGAAAAGGAAAATATGGACCAAAGAGTCTTAACCCCTAAGGGAGAAGAGATACATGTTGATGAGTGGGGGGGCATAATTAAAGGTTCTGAAGCTTTTGTTAAATCTGACACATTCTCATTAATTGAACTTGCAAAAAGATTAGATTGAAAATTCCCAAATTTTTCGACAAGTTAAAAAATATATTTGAAGGTAGATTTGAGAATATTCTATCAAATAATGAAATAAATATAAGTCTGTTTAATTTTACAAGGAATTCTCAGGATACTTTAGAAGTGGAAGGAGGAAATAAATTAAATCTTGATTTAAAGAGAGCTACCGCTGAAGAAAGAAGGTTAATAAAAGAAAATATTATTGATGGAGTAGTTCAAGATGACAAAGATGCATTTTTAAAAGATAATTCTTCTGAGAAAACTAAACAGATTAAAAATAATCTTCCAAAAGAAAATGATATGGAACTATTGAATTTCTATAAAGACAAACTAAGACCTGATATGTATAAATCACTAGAAGCTTCGCTCGTGGTTCGTAATTCTTTTAAGAATAAGGAGGATATAAGTGAATTAAAGAAAGATATTGCCCGTAGATATCCTCAATTTGGCAATAATATTTGTAATTTAGTTAGTAGAGGTTATTTTGATAGTCATTTTAAAGACCTATACTTTAGTATGTTGGAAGATGAAGAGTTCGATATGAGGTTTTATCAAAGAAAAGTTGTAAAGATCGTTAAATCATTGCCTTATACTGTGTTCATTACGCGCTATAAATCATTTGATGAACTTAGTGGTGAAGTAAGGTTTAAACTTGAAAAATTGAAAAAATATGGTACCGGGAAATTACTATTACATGGATTAGGGAGAGAGAATGTTACTACAACATTAAGTATTCTTGATGAATACGAAGAAGAGGACCATATACAGATTGAAAAAGAGATAAACTCCAATAAAACGATAATTACGGCAACGCTTATTTTCTAAATAATCTTCTTTTTAGGCTTAACGCCTTGAGTTATTCTTGATAGCTTGTTTACATTATCTGTAAATGTTGGAAGAATCTTTTGGAAAACTTTTTCCATTGCTTTTATTTCTGTTCCTACATTGACTAAGTTTTGATCATATTCAGTTATCTTACCGAGAATACCTTTGTGCAATGAGTCAAAGTTTTCCTTTAGATTTTTAATTTCTGTCTCAATTTTTGTTAATCTTGTTTCTGTTTTATGGTTCCACTCGGATATTTTATTTATATTTTTTAGTAGATCGTTCCACTTTTCATCTATTATTGCTTCTGCTATCTCTTCAATTTGTTCTTTAGATTCTCCACCCATTGCTTCTTCTGCGCCATATGCTTCTTGTCCTGGTGGAGGCATTCCTGGTGGTGCTCCTGGTTGGGGGGCTTCTGGTTGACCCGGTGGAGGAGGCATTCCTGGCGGTGCTCCTGGTTGGGGCGCTCCTGCATCTACTTGATTAATTGCATCAAATATTTGATTAGAATTATAACCTTGACCTTGTAAGGACTGGATGATTTGGTCATTTGGCATGCCTTGCTGCTTCATAGTCATAATTTGGTCCATTGGTGGTCCTGCTGCAGCTCCCCCTTCCTTTTTTTTACCAAATAAAGCCATTAAACTATCACCTCTTTGTTTTAAATTTGTATCCTATGTATATAAACGTTTTGATTATTTATCAGATGAGGATTTCTTTTTTAAAATCTCTTCAATAATTTGAGTTACCTCGTTTCTTGTAACAAAGTTTATTGGTTCCCATAAATTGATGTATTTATTGAGAACTTGTAGCTCTTCTTTTTTTGCTAATGATTGAATCTCTTTTAATAACATTAAGATTTTATCCTTTACTTCTAGTAATTCTTTTTTTATTTCGTTTATGTCTAGGTTTATTGTTTTTATTTCAACTGAGACTCTTTTATCTCTGCTCAGCATATTTTGTTCTGTTATTTGAGTTTTAGTTTGTAGATTTGAGTAACGTTCTTCTAATGTTCTTAGTCTTCGGCTTAAATCTCGTACTTCTGTTGCTGGGCCTTGCTGAGGTACACCTGGTGGGGCACCTGGAGGGGGTTGTTTTGCGCCGAATGCTAGAGCTGGACCTGCCATGATTCTGTTTTAGATGTTTTGGTATAATAAAGTTATGCAACTATGCTAAAGTGGTTAACTAATAAGTCAGTATTTTAATCGAAATGTTTATAAACATATTATAAAATATATTAATTAATATAGTATATATATTATAATATGTTTAATATGAGGAAAAAAGGCCAGATTCAGTCAAATGTAATTATGTATGCCTTGTTTATGATAGTTGCAGCTATGATTCTTTTATTTGGGTACAGCATGATAAAAACTTTCAGAGAGAAGGCTGAGGAGGCTGATATGGCCAGGTTTAGGATGGAGCTTGGAAAGTCAGTAAGGCTGAGTACCGGTTATGGTGATGTGAATGAGTTTAGAAGTGATGTTCCTTCTTCTGTTAAGGAGATTTGTTTTTATGACTATAGGTTGGATAAGGATGAGTCTGGTTTGGATAGGCCTGTATCGCATGGTCTCGAATCAAAACATTCTTTTATAGCCAATAGTGTTGAAGATGGTGTTAAGAGTAATGTATTTTTTATTGGTTCTGGAGGGATGATTGGAAGTGATTTTGTTGATAAGCTTTCTATTGTTCCGCCGCATTATATTTGTAAGAAGGTTAAGGGCGGTGGTGTTAAGATTTATATGGAAGGTAAGGGGGATTCTGCTCAGATTGGGAAGTTGATGGTTAAACAGCATATTGCTGGTAGTGGGACTATAAATATAGAAGATGTTGATGGTTTGAGTTTAGAGGTTCCTAGCGGTTATACAGGAGAGATTACTTTTGGTGTTAAGACAGAGACTGATGATGCACGGATTAGTGATAGTATTGTGATTGAGCCGAGTGGATTGAGTCTTGGTTCTAATCCCTTCTTGCTTAGGATGCCTTTGCCCGAAGGGGAGGATTGTACTAATTTAGAATTTAAAGCGTTTATAGATAGTGCTTGGAAGATTTTTGAAGGAAATTGTGATGAAAGTGGAGAAGGTATTGTTATATTTGAGATTGATCGAACATGATAAGGGGTGTTTTTTATGAAAAAAAAATATGTTATTGGGATTTTGATTTTAGTTTTCACGAGTTACCTTGTTAGTGGATTAGAAGGTAGTATAGCTCCATCGGATAGTGCTGCAACACCTCCTGGGCCTAGTGATCATGATTGGGATGGTGATGGTGTAGTAAATGATAATGACGCTTTTCCTAGGAATCCTCTTGAATGGGCCGATGTTGATTTTGATGGGTTTGGGGATAATTGGGATGCTACTTATTTCGAAGTAGGACGTAATGATGGTCCTTCTCAAGATGGTGATGGTGATGGGGATGGTCTGACGAATATAAGGGAGTTTGAGTTAGGTACTGATCCTAATAATGCTGGTAGCGATCCTTTACAAGTTGTTAGTATAGGGGATGGTAGCGTAATAACAACACCTTCTCCCTCTGGCGAATATACTCCCTCACCAGATGATAATTCATGCGACTGTCCTGATTTAAACAACGATAACACTGTTAATATGTTTGATTTAGTTCAAGCTGCTTTGGCTATAGGCGATACTGGAATCTCTGGCTTAGTATGTGTTGCAACAAAATTTGGACAAGACATAAACTGTGGTGATTATGGAACTTCAGGTGGAATCCCTCAAGTAAACTCGCCCCCTTTTATCCTAGGGGTGGGATTGAGAGTATCAGAGGACGAGCCCTACCTTAAAATTTCTCCTGGAGATGATGGGGGTCGAGGAAACTTACATTATATCTATAGGCTCGATGATTCAACTAGTTGGGGTTCGTCAAGGTCATCAGCAATTGATATTTTAGACATAGTTAGTCGTAATCCACGGAAATACCATAGGATGGATATTAAAGCTGTTGATAGCGAAGATTTAGAATCAGATACCTATTCAATAACATTTAATGCAGAAGAAGTTAGAAGATTTGGGCCAAGTATCGATAGGGTTTGGTTGTCTGAAGGGTCAGTAAGTGCGACAAGAGATAATAGATATGTGAGGATTGATGCTTCTGATGATGAAGATGATCATATTGAACTAAAGTATTATTACCGGTTTCCTAATGGAGAGAATGTCTGGAGGGAAAAACAATGGACACCAAGATACACGTTTATTGACGTAACTGATATTGTAAGGGAAGACGATGATAGATTTAATTTAATAGAATTAATGGTCGAAGATACTGAAGGGTTTGAATCTGATGTGTATGATTTTGAGTTTAATGATATTATTGGGGAGCGCGCTCTCCTTGTAGAGCCAGGACTTTCAGTAAGGATGTTAAACCAACAAATAGCAGAGCAATCTACTATAAGTTCAGCATTTCCTGAAGATCCATCTCAATATAGTCCTGCTGTTAGTGGTGGTGAGCTTACCTATATTCAACCAGGTGGAGGGACAATTAAATCCCAACAAGTTATTGGTGGTGATTTTGTTGCCAGAGAATCTGCGGTTGTTGAAGATCCAGATGGAAATATTTATTTTTGGCAGCAGACTAACCATCACCAGTTAGATATAATTAACCCTGGTAGGGAATATATTCCTACTGCTGAGACATCGATTAATTTCTGGCCTCATGGTGAAATTGAGATGGTTAGATTTCCATTGGATGGTAGTGGAAGGAAGATACCAAGTGTAGATGGTACTGGTTACGCGATGGATCATTATGGTACTATAATTCTTTCTGATAATTTTAATCAAAAATATTCTTTTGATGAAGGGTATATTTCACAAGTGTCCATTAGTAGAAGTCCACTTATGGGGGAGTTTAGCTTATCTGATGGGACTACATACCAAAATACTAGAACGCATACACTTGAAGTTATTTCAGCAAAGCGAACATATGGTAGTATCATAATGGCACCAGTAGTTAATGAATTAACATTTCCTGGGGTTATAGAAGTAACTTATAGTGCAGATGGTAAACTTTTAAAGATTATGTGGTTTCATGAGCCATTTTCTAGCGATGGTTCACCAAGCGGTGGATTAGATGCGGAAGAAACTATCATATTCGAATCTGATGTTATATGAAAAAACCAATTTCAGCTACAATTGAAGAAGAGTTGGTCAAGTGGATTAGTGAGAAGACCAAGGATAAGACTAAGTATAGGAATAAGTCTCATTTGATTGAGATTGCGCTTGAGAAGTTAAAGGAGGAAGATAAGTAATGGCATTTCTTGAAAGTAAGAAGCCTTTCTCTTATGAATTGGTGAGGGAAGGGGAGGAAGTTGTCCTGAAGATAGATTGCGAGAAGTACTTTAGGATTCCGTCTATAGAAGACGATCCATTTACTATGGCTAAGGTTTGTGACCTGCTAAATGAGATTAAGGGTGTCACGAAGATTGTTTTTTCACAGAAAAGAAATTATGAATATGAATATAGTCAAGTTGTGCTTATCCAAGAGATTGCTAGGCTTTATAATCAATTGATGAAAAGAAAAGATTTAGTCGGGTATAGTGCTTTTGTTTCTGATCCGGCATGTACTAAGTGTATTCCTGGATGGTATTCTGAGATGAAGCATATTATCTCTGATCTTTTGAGGAGCGATCCATTAAGTGCTTATGTCACTCTTAAGAGGATGGCTAGGAGAGAGAAGATTAAGGAAGAGGCTACGGTTGATGAGAGGTGTATTAAGTGTGAGAAGAAGGTAATTACTGCTATCGATCATATTGTTGGTATGTTGGAGAAAACTAAACTGGTTGTAATTGCTAAACCTCACTTATCTGGATATAAAGTTGGTGATAGAGAAGTTTACAGAAGGATATTCACGCCAGTTATTAAGCCGGATTTTATGTTCACTAAATTAATGGCTACTTATCCAAGTGAAGGAGAGGAGCTTGATAGTTATATGGTGGGTAAGGACACAGAAATAACTATCTTTGCACTGCCAGACACTATACAGTATCTTTATCACATGGTTCCTCCAGAGTTTAAGCTGTCTGAGGAAGAGTATGAGATATTAGATACTGCAAGGAAAGTAATGGCTGAGCATAAGCCAAAGAAATCTGAGTTTGTTGATCCTCAGAGGATGAGACAGGTGTTTTCTAATGTTGGACAGGATCTTATTGAGGAGTTGATAAGCCACAAAGGGATAAGGATGTCATCAAGGAACGTTGAGAAGCTCACTAGGATATTGGTAAGGTATACTGTGGGTTTTGGTTTGATTGAGGTGCTGCTGCAGGATGAGAAGGTGCAAGACATTACAATAAATTCACCTATGGGAAATATTCCGATTTTTTTGGTACATCAAGAATTTACTGACTGCAAAACAAACATAATTCCTACTGAGAGTGAGAGTGAGTCATGGGCATCTAAGTTAAGGATGATCTCTGGAAGGCCTTTGGATGAGGCTAATCCTATCTTAGATACAGAGATTAGCATTCCAGGAGCTGATGCAAGGGTTGCAGTAATAAGTCCTCCTTTGAACCCTCATGGACTTGCGTATGCTTTTAGGAGGCATAGGGACAAGCCATGGACTCTGCCTTTATTTGTTAAGAATAGGATGATTAATCCTTTGGCTGCTGGTTTGATGAGTTTTATTATTGATGGTTCTAGGACAATGCTAGTTGCAGGAACTAGGAGTTCTGGAAAAACGTCATTACTTGGTTCTGTACTGACTGAGATTATGAGGAAGTATAGGGTAATTACAATTGAGGATACTATGGAGCTGCCAGTTACTGCATTGAGAAAGATGGGGTATAATATCCAGCCAATGAAAGTTGCTTCAGCTATGACTAAAGGAACTTCTGAGGTTTCTGCTGATGAAGGTATAAGGACAACATTGAGGTTAGGTGATTCATGCTTGATTGTTGGGGAAGTTAGGAGTACTGAGGCTAAAGCACTTTACGAAGCTATGAGAGTAGGTGCACTGGCTAATGTTGTTGCAGGAACAATTCACGGCGATAGCCCATATGGTGTTTTTGACAGAGTTGTTAATGATCTAGAAGTTCCTAGGACTTCGTTTAAAGCTACTGATATTATTGTAGTTGCTAATCCAATAAAGTCGGCTGATGGATTGCATAGATGGAGGAGAGTGACTCAGATAACTG
The DNA here is from genome assembly GCA_964566535.1 of uncultured Methanosarcinales archaeon. Classification (GTDB taxonomy): domain Archaea; phylum Nanobdellota; class Nanobdellia; order Woesearchaeales; family CAZOXR01; genus CAZMIO01. Next base: position 19,695 of record CAZMIO010000007.1, read on the forward strand.
AAGTAAGGAAGCAATGGGATCAAGATCCCCTGCTTGAGAATGGTTTTGTGGACTTGATGAAATATAATGCTGTTAAGGATGAGCTTGAGCCCTCTAAGGATTTGATAAATGGTGATTCTGATATATTGAAAGGGATAGCAGGTAATGTTAAGGAATGGGCAGGTAATTGGGATGCCCTTTGGGATAACGTATTACTAAGAGCTAAGATAAAGGAAACATTAGTGGAATTTTCAGATAAGGTTAAGGATGACCAAATTTTAGAGGCCCCATTTGTAATCAAGAGTAATGATGAGTTTCATAGAATATCAGATAAGATTAAAGAAGAAGTTGGCAGCTTGGATTCAAAGAGGATATTTTTTGAATGGAATGAATGGTTGAGAAAACAGCATAAGAGAAAGAGTTTAGAATAAAATGGCTGACATAAAAAAAGAGGAGTATGAGAGTCTTTTGGCTAAATATAAGAGTAAGGTTGAGGAAGAGTTAGGTGGTAGTGTAAATACTCCTAGACAGATAGTCACGAAAGAATACCAACAATTTAGGAAAGAGTTCATCTCCACCCATATGTCTATATACGAGCAAGCTTGTAATCTTAGTGAACAACTTTTGAAGGTAGCTCCTGATAAAAAGAAGGAAGCTGATCTGAAAGAGGCCTTAGGAACGTGTCACCTTAATGTTACTCCAGTGGGCGTTGTTTCTTTTTCGTTGCTTGCTCCGATATTGTTAATATTAATCGGTTCATTAGTCTCATTTGTAGCTTTCCAGGAATTCTTTTTTGTATTCTTCTTTTTTATTGTAGGGGTGTCTTTGATTGCTCCATTGAATAAACTTCCAGAGTTTTTGGCTAATAGCTGGAGACTTAAGGCTTCGAATCAGATGGTATTGTGCATCTTTTATGTTGTAACTTATATGAGGCATACATCAAATATTGAGAATGCCGTTGCTTTTGCAGCAGAACATTTGAGTCCTCCTTTGTCTGTTGACTTGAAGAAGGTTTTGTGGGATGTTGAGACTGGGAAGTATGAATCAGTCAAAGAATCGTTGGAAGTATATCTTTCTGGGTGGAAGAAATGGAATATGGAGTTTGTTGAATCATTCCATCTGATAATATCTTCACTATATGAAAAGTCGGAAGACAGAAGGTTGAGGTCATTAGACAGATCGTTGGATGTTATTCTAAATGAAACTTATGAGAAGATGCTGCATTATGCACACAATTTGAAATCTCCAATAACCATGCTACACATGTTAGGGATTATTCTGCCAATCTTAGGATTAGTTATTCTACCTTTGGTTGTCAGCTTTATGGAAGGAATAAGGTGGTTTCATATTGCTACTATCTACAATATTGCACTCCCCCTCACTGTATATGTTATGGGGAAGAACATCTTGTCTAAGAGACCTACGGGGTATGGAGATACCGATATTAGTGAAGATAATCCTGCTTTGAAGAAATATAGGAATTCAATATTTAAAATTGGTGGTGCTGAGGTTGCAGTGAATCCATTATGGATTGCAGTATTTATTGGTGCGGTGTTATTTTTGATTGGGTTTTCCCCTATAGTTTTGAACTTTTTAGAGGTTTCTGATGTAGGTATAGGTACTGAAGATATATCCAGCTCATGCGGATATGTTTTTTGCTTGTTGGGATATGAAACTATGGAGAATGGTGATGTTAGGGGTCCTTTTGGTCTTGGAGCTTCGGTGTTGAGCTTGGCTGTCACGCTGGCTTTGGGTTTAGGGTTCGGACTGTATTTTAAATTGAAGTCTAAGAATGTAATTAAATTAAGAGAGAAGTCTAAGAAACTCGAGGATGAATTTGCGTCTGCATTATTCCAACTAGGGAATAAGTTAGGTGATGGTTTTCCTGCTGAGGTTGCTGTTGGGAAGGTTGCTGAGACTATGGCTGGAACAACATCCGGGAATTTCTTTTCAATGGTCAGTTTAAATATAAGGAGACTTGGGATGGGTGTTGAGGAGGCTATCTTTAATCCTAAGTATGGTGCTATGCTTTATTTCCCATCAAAGATTATTGAGAGTTCTATGAAAGTTTTGGTTGAGTCTGTTAAGAAAGGGCCTGAGATTGCTGCTCAGTCTTTAATGAATGTTTCTAGGTATATTAAAGAGATCCATAAGGTTAATGAGCGGCTTAGGGATTTGATGGCCGACATTATATCTTCTATGAGTTCTCAGATTAAGTTTTTGACTCCGATTATTGCAGGTATTGTGATTGGAATAACTTCTATGATTTCATCAATAATTGGTAAATTGGGTAAGATGATTGCTTCAGGTGGTGGGGCTGATACTGGACTTGGGGCCTTGAGTGGAATAAGTTTTAGCATTGGAGTTCCAACTTATTTCTTTCAGATAATTGTTGGAATCTATGTTGTGCAGATTGTGTATATTCTGACTATTCTTTCTAATGGTATACAAAACGGCTCTGATAAATTGAATGAGAGATTTAATCTTGGAAAGAATTTAATCAGTAGTCCTATATTGTTTTGTGTTGTTGCTTTCTTAGTTATGGTGATATTTAATATGATTGCCGGAACAATTCTAGAAGGTGTTGTTGGGATATAAAGAAAAAATGGGGTTACTGGAATTTGAATCCAGGACACCTACGTCTTCAGCGTAGTGCTCTCCCAGGCTGAGCTATAACCCCATCAAAGTATAAAAGAAATCAAATTTGTTTAAATAGGTTTTGGTTTGGGAAATGTTTGGTTATTAATATAAAAAATCATTAAAAAATAATCAATAATTAATAAAAGTTAATAAAAATAAATAAATAGTGGAAAGATATTAATACTAGACATTCTAGAGATATAATTGGTGATGTGTAATGCCTGTTGTTTTATCTACTGGAAATCCAGAAAAAGTTACTTTAGTTAGATTAGTTGAATATGCTGCTGTTCAATTGGACGAAGACAATCAAACTTTTGTTGACATGACTGTTGCTGCAATCTTGAATGTCGAAGAACCAACTGATATTTCCATGTTAGTAAGAGGGGGACCAGAGAAATTAAGAGATAGGGGTCATATGTGGGCTCCTGGTGAAAAGTACATGTTACCAGCTATTTTAGGTGGAGAGTATATTGGTCCAGGGAATTCTTCATTGGATGGTTTATCTGTTTCTCCATTTGAAATAAAGAGGGTAAGTAGTGGTGTAGTAAGAGCACAAATAGATGGAAGTCTTGAGTTACCAGTTAAAGCTTATAGACTTGAAGGGATTGAACAAGAAATGCTTCCAAGTGTTGATGATCCAATATATTCTATTGCAAGGTTTTCAATTGATGGTGAAGGGTTAGTTTTAGTAACTTTGGGTTACAGAACTAGGGTGGGTGTTAGAAGAGATATTCATGATGAGGTTGATGTATCTTTCGATGGATATGAAAGAGTAATTGAGGTGATAGATAGAAGAGTTAGAGAAAGTGGAATTGAAGGTGCTAATCCATGGGAAGGTACTCATAGGGGTGAATTTGAATATTCTCGATTAATGGATCAAATGCAAAGTTTACTTGAAATTAGACATTTATTGGTGATAAGTGCTCCAAATGGTGCAACAATATATCCTGGAGGATCCCTTACATTTTTTGGAGTTGGTAAGGAAGGAGAAAGAAGTGGTCATCTAAATAGTCCGAATGATAATTTTACTTCTGTTGCATACTTAGATTTAATGGAAGGTGGAGGAGTATCTGCAAAAATTGCGAAACCTGGTTGTTTTGGAAGACCCATTAGTGATGGACCAGCATATTCTATGAGGCCTTAGGAAAAAACCAATAAAGAAATAATCAATAGCTTAAAATTTAATAAAATAAATAATAGAAAAATAAATTACCCAATATACTCTTCGTCGTTGACTGGTTTTTCGTCTTGTTGTTTTGGTTCTGGCTGAGTAGCTTCAGGTGGTACGTTAGAATAAACCTTGCCTTCTTCAGTTGATCCTTCGGTTGAGCTTGAGGCTTCTGCTTTGCCAACGATTTCGAACTTTCCAAACTTTCCGGTTGTTAACTGTAACTCCCCTTGCCATTCGTTGACATAACCGTTACTTATCTTTACTTTGTCCCCTACTTTTACTTCGTCAATTTGTTCGTTCCATAGGGAAATTTTAACTTGGCCTGATCCGTCTTTTGCTACTGCGTTGCACACCCTGCCTGGTTTCCCGAACTTTTCAAATTCTCTGATGTCGCCTTTTTCAACTACGTCTAGAACTAATTCCACATTTCCTTGTCTTGCTTGTAAGTCTTTTACTTCCATTTTATGATTAGGATGGATAGGTAGTTTATAAATTTATTTGTTGAGTAGTTCTCTTAAGGTTTCCTTTAAGTCTTTTATTGGAGTTCTGACTTGTTTTGTTGTATCACGATCTCTTATTGTGACCTTTTTGTCTTTTAACGAGTCGAAATCAAATGTGATGCAAAAAGGAATTCCTATCTCGTCTGCTCTTGCATATCTTCGTCCAACTGAACCTGATTTGTCAAACATTGAGTTGAATTCTTCTGATAAGTCTGTGAATAGCTTTTTTGCTTCTTTTTCTAGTTTGTTTACTAACGGGAAGATTCCCACTTTTATTGGAGCTAATTTTGGATGTAGTTTTAGCACTACATTTCCCCTTTTTTTGTCGTCATTGTATGCTTCGAAGATGAATGTTAGAAATGCACGGTCAATACCTTGTGATGGTTCTGAGGCAACATAAGGGATTACTTTTTCTTTTGCTTCTTCATCGAAGTATTCCATACTGGTGTTTGAGAATTTCATGTGCTGAGTGAGGTCGAATTGCTGTCTGTCTGCGTTTCCATGTATTTCTTTCCAGCCGAATGGGAAATTATATTCAATATCGAAGCATGCTGATGCGTAATGTGCTAACTCGTCTTTATGATGCTCTCTTAATCTTAGATTTTCTTTTTTTATTCCTAGGTCTAGGAAGAATTTGTAGTATTTAGCTAACCAGTAAGCGTGCCAAGGAGATGCTATTCTTTTTGTGACCATCTGGTCTATTGTTATTTCTGAATGGGGTTTGTTGGCTTTTTGTTCTTTTTCTGTTATTAAGTTTAATTTCATACTTTCTACTTCTTTTATGAATGGACAGTTGTTTACGTCTTTTGGGTTGATGAAGTATTCAATCTCGAATTGTTCGAATTCTCTTGAACGGAATAGGAAGTCTCTTGGAGAAATTTCATTTCGGAATGCTTTTCCGGTTTGTGCTATACCGAAAGGGAGTTTTTTTCTTGATGTTTCCTGGACTAATTTGTAGTTTGTGAATATGACTTGTGCTGTTTCTGGTCTTAAGTAGGAGATATTTCCTTCAACTGGACCTACGTTTGTTGTGAACATTAGGTTTAGCTTTCCAGAGCTTTTTAGTTTTGCTTCGCACTTTGGACAAGTCATTCCCTTATCGTCATCTCCTTTAACCATTATCCTGCATTTAGGGCATTTGTAGATGTAATCTAGGAATGAATCAACATGGCCTGATGCTTCCCAAACTTTTGGGTGAGTTATTGTTGTTCCGTCAATTCCTACAACATCTTCTCTTTGTTGTACGAAAACATTCCAAAATTGGCTTTTTATGTTGTTTTTTAGCTCTACGCCTAATGGACCGTAATCAAAGAAACCTGCCATTCCTCCGTATATTTCGGAGTTTTGGAAAACAAAGCCTTTTTTCTTGCAGAAAGTTGCCATGTCTTCAATTGAGATTTTTTCTTCCATTCTGATTATTAGTTTTATTATTGTTTATTAAATTATTGGTTTATTTGGAGTTATTTCTTCAGCCATTGAATTTCTTCTTTGGTTAAATCTAATTGTTTTGTGATGTTGTTTGACATTTCTTTGTTGTTTCTGAAGATTGATCTGTAAAGGTCAATTTGGGGCAAGATATTTCTTGTTGAGGTGTGAGTATGGTCTGCAATCTTTTGAGCTATTGCTTTCTTTTTCATGCTCTTTTGTTTTGCCCACCAAAGTTTTAGAATTCTTCCTGTTGGTTTGTAGTCTACGAACTTTTTGTATTTTTGGTCTTTTGAGACTGCTATTCCTGCTGTGATTAGGGCGTTTATGTAGATAAGAAATCTCCAGTGCTGCCATCTTCTTATTCTTCTATTGAATATGTCTGCTTTGCTTAACTTATCGTATGCTCTTGCTAGGTCTTCTGGTTTGTCGTATTCACTTGGTAAGTTTTCATCTAACCATAGAAGTTGATCGTTTAGGTCTTCTTTTACATTGTCGAAAGCTGCTATTGCAATATTTGGATCGGTTGTTTTGAAGATTTTTGTTAAGGCTGTTTTTATTGATTCTTCTTTTAGTCTTTCTCCTAGTTCTGCTAGGTTGTCTGTTTCATAAGATGCTGTTTCTAAGTCTGTTATTGCTGCTCTGGCATCTCCTGCTGACATTCTTGCTAACATTTTTAATGAAGATTCTTTGATGTCTAGCTTTTCTTTTTCTGCTATGTCTTTTAGTAGTGTTACTAGTGATTGGGGTGTTAGTGAATCATATTTTACCATCTCTGTTTTTTTTCTTAATGAAGATAGTTTTCTGTCCCATGGATTTGTTGTTGTTAGGACGAATGGGAAGGTTGATGTTTGGATTAGTTTTATGATTGTTGGTATGCCTCCACGGTCTTTCATCCCAGATAGACCATCTACTTCATCGATAAGGATTATTTTCCCTTTTGAGAACAAGGACATTTGTTTTGAGGCTCCGCCCACTTTATTTTCTATCTGCTCTTTGTTTCTTGTGTCACTGGCGTTTATTTCAATAAGCTCTAGGTTTAGTTCTTTTGCTACTGCATATGTAGAGGATGTTTTTCCTGTTCCCGATGGGCCGTATAGGAGGATTGCTTTTTTTTTCTGGGTTTTGTAGTTTGTTATGAAGTCTTTTAGAGTTTTTACTGCTTCATCTTGACCAATTATTTCCTGAGAATTTTTTGGCTGATATTTTATTGTGTAAGGGAGCATAGGATTTGGGAAGAATGAAGGGTTTTTAAATTTTTAGGAGAATAAACAAATAAATAAAAATAAGAAATTAAGATGTGATAATATCCACAACTTTGATCTTAAATGTTAATGTTTTTCCGGCTAATGGATGGTTTAAGTCCAAAGTTATTTCTTTTTCTTCTACTTTAATTATTTTTGAAGGTATTTGTTGTCCATCTGGTGTGCCTATTGCAATCATCATGCCTGGCTTTGGTTCCTGGTTAATAGGAAGCTTATCTCTTGGTATGCTTTTTTGAAGGTCTGGGTTATGTTCACCGTAAGCGTCTTTTGGCTCAAGCTTTATTTCTTTTTCCTGGCCTTTTTCCATTCCGATAACTGCACTATCAAATCCTTTGATTAATTGGCCTGAACCAACTTCGAATTCTAAAGGCTGTTTTCCTTCTGATGTGTCGAATACTTTTCCATCTTCTAATGTTCCTGTATAATCAACTTTTATTTTGTCTCCTGCTTTAATTGTCATGTTATCAACTCCAGTTTAGTTGTGAGAATCATTAATATTATTTAAAGTTTTAGTTTCTATTTGAGTAGATTATTTAGAGAAAGGTTTATATATTAGAAGTTGCAGAGTTTAATTTATCAAAAAAGAGTGGTGATAGATATGGCTAAAAAAAGAGTACCCTTAAGAAGGTCATCAGTAAGGAGAAGAAGGAAATCAAAAAGAAAGTACCTCTTTTCAAGAAGATTCTAGGTGATGAGTTTTTAGCTGTATCTGCGATAATATTATTTGGTTCATTCCTGAAATTAGGATGGGGTTCTTTTAGTATTGCGCTAACCTTGATGATAATTGCAACGTTTTCTTTTATAGCTGGGATTAGCATAAAAGGGTATGTTAAGGAGAATCAATAAATTAATTATTTTTTAATTTATTGTTGTCTTGAGGTTTTCTGTTGTAATAGTCTGTCGAAGTGTGATGCTAATCTTGTAGGTTCGGTATAAGGACATGATTGATCTTTTGCTTCTGGATATTTACCGATATGAGGTTGTGCATCAATTCCATGATAGAATATTGTTTTTGGCATTGCGCCTTCTTCTGCAATGATGTCTAGGATGCCTTCTGCTAAAAGAGCCCCCTCTGCCACCATACAATCCACAATAATTGCATCAACACTTGAAAGACTGGTTTGCTCTGTTCCTAAATTTGGGACTGTATCTAATTCCTGATAATGAACCCCTATTTTTCCAACAGATTCTAAAAGAGCCTTAATGTCAGTGTATCCAGAGTCTGAACCGCAATATAGAACGTGAAGAGTGTAACTTGGTTCTCCTAATCCTCTTGCTCGACGGTTTCGCAATTTTTCTTTTCTTTCTTCTTTACTTATTGCGTCCCTCATCTCCCTTCGTTGACTTCCCCCGCCTAGAAACACATCTTCCATTTTGGATACCTCATAGAAAAAGATATAATATTTCTTTTTCAAAAGGGAGAATGTTTTAGAATTTAAATGTTTTATTGTGAAAATTACGAAAAAAAGAAAAAGCTTATAAGCTTTCCAAAGCTTTTTTCATCAATGGTAGGACTGATTCTACTTCTTCTTTTATCATCCTTCCTAGTTTAGCAAAGCTCCATTCGCCATTTTGGTTCATGTTTTCTCTTGAAAGCTGAAGTTTTTTCTCGCCTTCATTATAACTATAGATTCCAACATGAATCCTTGTTGTTTCGAAGATTGCCGTTTCTTTGAAAATTTCCTTATTTAAATTTGGGTCAAATGCCATTATATCACCATTAACTAAGAAGTAAGGTTTGTTTTTTAAAAGTTTGCATTAGAATAATTAGAAAAAAATAAAAAATTGGTTTAATTTGTTTAGTTTAGCAACATCCGTCTCCCATTTTGGTACCTCCTAAGCTTATGTTACAGTATGTACCACTGCCCATATAAAAAGGTTTGCACTTTAAGTTATAGGAGCTATTGGTTCTTAGGGATTACTATGGTAAATGTGGTTCCTTTCCCAACTTCAGAGGTTACTTTGATGTCTCCTTTGTGCAGCTTTACTATTTCGTAAGCTATTGTTAATCCTAGGCCAGTACCCCCTTCTTTTCTTGTCACATGGTGTTCTACCTGGTAGAATTTGTCAAATATCTTGTTTAATTGGTCTTTTGGTATGCCTGCTCCTGTGTCTGCAACCCCGAGTTCCCATGAATCGTTGATAGAGTTTATTGAGAATGTTATTTTTCCCCCTTTTTCTGTATATTTTATTGCATTTGATAAGAGGTTTATTAGAACTTGCTTGAACTTTTCAGAATCTACATTAACTTTTAGGTCTTTAGGTATTTCATTCTTTATTTTTATTCCTTTTTGGTCTGCTAATGGGATTGAGGAGTTATTGTTGCAGAAATCGTAGATATTGAATCTGCTTATGTTTAGTTTTATTTTTTTATCTTCTAATTTTGAAAGATCTAGGATGTCATTGATAAGGTAGGATAGCCTTTTTGTTTCTCCTTTTATTATGCCGAGTGATTCTTTTTGTTTCTGATTTACTTTTCCTAGTTTATCGTCTTTTAATAGGGAACTGTAAAGGTTTATTGAAGTTAGAGGTGTTCTTAGTTCATGGGATATTGTGGATACGAATTTATCCTTCATCATACTTAGTTCTTTTTCTTGTTTGTACTTTTGTTCTGAGATTTTTAGTTTCTTTCTTAGGAATGCTTTGTCTACAAGTTTTAAGTAAATGACTCTAGTGAGCATTAGGACTGCTAAGAGTGGGAATGGATGTTCTGCAACAAATAATTTAATGTTATTTCCGTTGTAGAAGAGGATGTTGATTAATCTTAAAAATGGTGTTGTAAAGTAAAATATGAAAGCTAAGATTAATGAATATCTATAACGATATTTTACTTCAGTGTTTGTTGATAAAGTATTTATTGCGTAAAGGAGCAGAAGTATTTTGATAAATGTGAATAGGAGTCCGGAGATTGAATTTGTTATTATTGCATTGTTGTTTAGGAAGATGAGTACTTCTGCGATTAAAAATATTTGAAACAGGAAGTAGAGGATTAATGAAGGAGTTATTTGGAAGATAATCTGTTTCTTTATTGAGATTCCTTTTTTGACTAGGATGGGGAATAGGAATGCATTTATCATAAGAACTAAGGCTACTATTTCAAGTACGTGGCCGATAATTGGGAAGTAATATCTATATGTTGTTGGCCCAATTTCCCTGAATAAGACTCCGAACAAGATAACAAATTCGACAATTTTTCCAAATGATAATGCTATGAATGCTATGGTTAAGTATTTTAGATCTAGTCTTTGGTCTCTTGTGTATTCAGAGACAATCATATAAGTTATTAGTAGGAAAAGTATTAACTCAAAACCCGTCTTGATCAATTCTCCTTCGAATGTTCCTAAGATAAAGAAGATTCTCCTAATGTTATCAATATCAAGAATCATCTTAGAATTATTTATTTAGCACTTGATTGATAACATGAAGTAGTTCGTCTGCTTCAAACGGTTTCATTATATAATCGTCAGCGCCTAAGTCCATTCCATCTGATTCGTCTTTTTCTTGGTTCTTTGCAGTAACCATGACAATCTTAGTATGTTTAATTTCTTCGTCACTTCTTATACTTTTGCATACTTCCATTCCGCCCATCTTTGGAAGCATTAGGTCTAATACTACTAGGTCTGGCTTTTTTTCTTTTACTGCTTGTAATCCTTCTTCTCCATCTTTGGCAATATGGACATTGAAGTTTGCTGATAGAATTAGCTCTTGCGCCCTTGCTATGTTTTCATCATCCTCAACTATAACAACACTCTTTTTCATCTTAAAGCCTCCCTATCACCTCAATGAAGAAAAATAAATGGAGATACGTTTATAAAGTTTTTGATAAGTTTTTGTAGGACAACTATTTCTTTTCTTTCTGAACCAATCCTCCAGCCATCCCTGGCAGGAGACGGTTTTGTTTCACAAAACCTACTCGCCACCCCGGATGGGGCATCCCCCGGCTCGTCTCCGCCATGGCTGGAGTCTCCTGGACACTCATTATCCCAAAACCTTTATATACGGATTCTATTAACTTCTTGTTATGGAATTGCCTAAGAGATATGAAGCAAAGGATGCTGAGGGGAAATGGCAGAAGTTTTGGGAGAAGGAAGGAATCTATAAGTTTGATCCTGATTCTAAATCTGAGGTTTATTCTATAGATACTCCTCCGCCGACTGTTTCTGGAAAGATGCATATGGGGCATGCTTTTTCATATTCTCAGCAGGATTTTATCGCTAGATTTCAAAGGATGTTGGGAAAGAATGTTTTTTATCCGTTTGGAACGGATGATAATGGGCTGCCAACTGAGAGATTGATTGAGAAGACAAAGAAAGTTAAGGCATCTAAGATGGACAGGCAAGAGTTTGTTAAGCTTTGTTTAGATACTTTAGAGAATGAGTTGAGACCTAAATATATTGAAGATTGGAAACGGATTGGGATGAGTTGTGATTGGGATGTTTTTTACACAACAATCAATAAGCACTGTCAAAGAATTTCTCAGAGAAGTTTTATTGAGCTTTATGAGGCTGGGAGAATAGAGCACAAGAAATCACCTATTATGATCTGTCCTCAGTGCAGCACTGCAATTGCACAGGTTGAGATGAGGGATGAGGAGAAGAAGAGTTCTCTTAATTACATTAAGGCAAAGATGGATGATGGTGAATATATTATTTATGCTACTACAAGACCTGAACTAATCCCTGGTTGTGTGAGTGTTTCACTTAACAAAGATGGAATTTATGTTAGGGTTAAGAAAGGGAATGAGGTTTGGGTTATTAGCAAAGAGGCTTTTGAGAAGTTTCGTGATGAATGGGAGCTTACGCTTATTGATGAGGTAGAGGGTAATTTATTTGTTGGTAAGAAAGTTAAATTGCCAATAACTGGTGCTAAGATAACAGTACTTCATGATGAAGAGTCTAAGACAGAGTACGGTTCTGGAATAGTTTATTGGTGTACTTATGGTGGTATGGAATGTATTGATTATCTTACTAGACATACAGATATTAAGCCGATACATATCATGGATATTTCTGGAAGATATAATGGAAAAGCTGGGAAGTATGAAGGAATGATGTCTCTTGAAGCTAGGAAAGCTATTTTAGAGGATTTGGAGAAAGATGGTTCTTTAGTATTTCAAGAGCACTTAAGTCACGCCGTTAATGTTCATGAAAGATGTGGAACTGATATTGAGTATGTTGCAACAAAGCAATGGTTTATCAAGTATTTAGATCTGAAGGAGCAGTTTTTGAAGAATGGTGCTGAATTGAATTGGTATCCTAAACATATGAAACACAGATATGATAATTGGGTTAAGGGGTTAAAATGGGATTGGTGTATATCTCGTCAGAGGTTTTTTGGAGTTCCGTTTCCAGTATGGTATTGTAAGGAATGTAAGGAAACTATAATTGCTAATGTTAATAAATTGCCAGTTGATCCTTTGAAGGATAAGCCCACTAGGAAATGTAAGTGTGGAAGTGATGAGTTTATTGGAGAGAAGGATATTTTGGATACGTGGGCGACTTCGTCGCTTACTCCACAGCTTGCTACTGAGTTGTTTAAGGGCAAGAAGATTTATGATAAATTGTTTCCGATGTCGATTAGACCACAGGCGCATGATATTATTACTTTTTGGTTGTTTAATACATTGGTTAAGTCTCAGTTGCACTATGGAAAGAATCCATGGAAGGATGTGGTTATATCTGGGCATGCTCTTGACCCTCGTGGAAAGAAGATGAGTAAGAGTAAGGGGAATGTTGTTGAGCCTCAGTTAGTTTTAGAGAAGTATAGCTCTGATGCTCTGCGTTTTTGGGCAGCTGGCTCTAAGTTAGGGGACGACCTGCCTTACCAAGAGAAGGATTTGGTTACAGGGCAGAAGTTTATCACTAAATTGTGGAATGCTTCTAAGTTTACTTTTATGCATTTGGAGGATTATAAAGGTGGTAAGCCTAAGAAGCTAGAGGTTATTGATGAATGGATTCTGGTAAAGTTGAATGAGATTATTAAGAATTCTACTTTGTCTTTTGAGAAGTATGAATATTCCAGGACTAAATCAGATGTTGAGAATTTCTTTTGGCATACTTTTTGTGACAATTATTTAGAGATAGTTAAAGATAGGTTGTATAACCCTGATCAACGTGGTAAGAGTGAGCGGTTGAGTGCTCAGTATGGCCTTTACCATGGTTTGTTGGGAGTTTTGAAGTTGATGGCACCAATAATGCCGCACATAACTGAAGAATTGTATCATGCATTCTTTAAGGTGAAGGAGAAAGCTAAGAGTATTCATATTTCTTCATGGCCTTCTGAGGTTGAAGTTGATAAGAAGGTTGAGAAAGTAGGTGATTTGGTTGTTTATGCTGTTTCCAAAGTAAGGCAAGCTAAGTCTGAGAATAATATGTCTTTGAAGAACCCGATTAAGGGGTTAATTGTTAAGGGGAAGATTTCGAAGAAAGAGTTTGAGTCTATTAAAGATGATTTAGTTGGTGCAACTAAAGCTGAGAGCGTTAGTTATGAGAAGTTAGCCGATGATTCTAAGATAAATGAAGAAGTCGTTGTTGAGCTTTAGTCATATCTACAGTTAATCTATTTTTTTTACCCTAGGCCCATCATCTGAATCTTCGATGATATAGCCTTTTTCTTTTATTTTATCTCTTAGTTCGTCTGCTGTTTTGAAGTCTTTGTTTTTTCTTGCTGATTCCCTTTTATCTAAGAGGTCTTGGATAGATGAAGAGGTTTTTTCTTCTTTTTTGAAGTTCATCACCCCTAGAACTGAGTCTAGTTCTTTTAGGAGTTTTATTATAGAATCTGCGTTTTTCTTGCTAATTTTTCTTGTGTCTATTAATTTGTTGATGTCTTTTGTGAAATTGAAGATTACTGCTAAGGCTTCTGATATACTGAGGTCGTCATCCATCTTTCTTTCAAACTTTGTTTTAGTTTGGTCAATTAATCTTGTGACTGCTGGATTGTCTATTGTTCCTTTTACATTTTTTAGGCTGAATATGAAATTGTTTAACCGTTCGATTGAGTTATGTGCTGATTTTAGTCCTTCGAATGTGAAGTTTAATTGCTGTCGGTAGTTTGTTGCTAATAGTAGGTATCTAACCGATAATGGGTCAAAGTCTTTTTTTATGACGTCTCTTAATGTGTAGAAGTTTCCTAATGATTTTGACATCTTTTTTCCGTCAACAATTAGATGTTCGCAGTGAAGCCAATAGTTTACAAACTTTTTTTCGGTGTATGCTTCTGATTGAGTAATCTCGTTTTCATGGTGAGGGAATATTAGGTCAACTCCACCAGTGTGGATGTCAAATGTAGGTCCTAGGCTGTTCATCGACATTATTGTACATTCAATATGCCAGCCAGGTCTTACTTTTCCCCAGTCCGAGTCGTAGGAGATATTCCTATTTATTTCGTCTTCTGTTGATTTTTTTAATAATGCGAAATCTCCGGGATGGTCTTTTTCGTATTCGTCTGAATCTACTCTTGCCCCTGCTTTTTGCTGTGAGAGGTCAACTTTTGATAGTTTCCCGTAGTCTTTGAATTTATTTATTGCAAAGTAAACTGAACCGTTTTTTTCATAAGCATAGCCTTTGTCAACTAATGCTTTTGTAACCTTTATCATCCCATCAACGTGATCAGTTGCTTTTGGGAACTTTGTTGCTTCTTTTATGTTTAGAGTAGTTAGGTCTTTGAAGAAAGCATCAGTAAATTTTTCGGTGAATTCTTTTAGGGAGAGGTTTGCTTCTTTTGAGTCCCTTATTGTCTTATCATCAATGTCTGTTATGTTCATGATATGTTTTACTTTGAATCCTTTGAATTCTAGGTATTTTTTTAGAATGTCTACGAATATGTAAGAGCGGAAGTTTCCGATGTGGGCGTAGTCATATACAGTTGGACCGCAGGAGTATAATGAAACCTGATTCTTCTTTAGTGGTTTGAAGGAATCTTTTCTTCTCGTTAGTGTGTTGTAAAATTTAAGTGCCATTTTAGTATGTTATTTCTATTATAGTTTAAAATAGTTTTTGTTTTTTAATAAGTAAGAGGGAGGATTGGGATTTGAACCCAAAAATAAACGCTCTGCAGGCGCTCCCCTTAACCAGATTTGGGCATCCTCCCGTAAAGGTGAAACTATGAAAAAGAATTAACAGCAACAAGATTTGAATGTTTGTTTCATAAGGGATAATGAATTGATACAGGTATTTAAAGTTTACTGATAATGAGGTTAATAATTTAAAACAAAAGCTTTTAATATGTTTTAAGGTTACAAATTCTTTCAGGAGGCTGGTAATAATGCAAGGAATATATGAATTATTGGGGAAAATTAAGGAGACAAAACCGTTAGTGCATCACATTACAAATTGGGTAACTATTTATGACTGTGCGAATATTGTTCGAGCTGTTGGAGCACTGCCTGTTATGGCTCATGCTAAGGAAGAGGTTGAGGAGATGGCAGGAATTGCTTCTGCACTTGTTCTGAATATTGGAACTTTGACAACAGAGCTTGTGGATAATATGATCTTAGCTGGAAAGAAGGCTAATGAGAAAGGAATTCCGGTTGTGTTAGATGCTGTTGGTGTTGGAGCTACTAATTTTCGGAATGATAAATCTGCAGAGATTCTTGAGAAGGTTAAGGTTGATGTGATTAAAGGGAACTCTTCTGAGATTGCTAAATTAGCTGGAGAGAATGTTGAGACTAAAGGAGTTGAGGCTGGACGTGTTGAAGCTAATTTGATTGAAGTAGCTAAGAAATTGGCTAACGAGAAGGATGCAACTGTTGTGATAACTGGCAAAGAAGATATTGTGGCTAACAAAGAATCTGTTTATACAGTTAAGAATGGGCATGATATGATGGGAAACATTGTAGGAACTGGTTGTATGGTGGCTTCCGTTATTGGTGCTTTTGCTGCTGTTGAACCAGATTATGCAAAAGCTGCTGCTGCTGCGCTTGCTAGTTTTGGCATTGCAGGAGAGCTTGCTGCTAGAAGATCATCAGGACCTGGAAGTTACAAAGAGTGCTTCTATGATGAGATTTTTAATCTAGATGAACTGTCCTTGAATGATATGCAAAAGGTTGAGAAAAAATAAAGAATATGAGTAGAGATATTCTAGTTTATAGGGGACTGTATTTTGTAACTGATAGAGGGCTTTCTAGGAAAAGTGTTGTTGAGGATGTTACGTCTGCTATTTCTGCGGGGGTTAAGATAGTCCAGTATAGGGAGAAAGAGCTTGGTTTTGATGAGCAGGTTGGTGAGGCTAGGGAGTTGAGAAGGGTGACTAAGGAGAAAGGTGTTTTATTGATAATTAATGATGATGTTGAGATTGCGCTGGAGGTTGAGGCTGATGGAGTACATATTGGTCAGGATGATACTTCTTATGCTGAGGCTCGTAAGGTATTGGGTAGTGGGAAGATTATTGGAGTTACCGTTCATAATGTTTCTGAAGCTGTTTTGGCTGAGAAAATGGGTGCTGATTATTTAGGAGTTAGTCCTATTTTTGATACGACAACTAAGTTAGATGCAGGTAAGGGGTCTGGTGTTGAGTTAATACAAAGGGTTAAAAAGGCAGTTAGATTGCCAATTATTGCTATAGGTGGAATAAATTATAATAATTTGGAGGAGGTTATGGGGGCTGGTGCTGATGGTGCGGTTGCAATGTCAGCGATTATAGCTAAGGATGATGTTAGTGCAGAGTGTAAGAAATTTATTGAGATGATGCAAAATGACAATACTTGGAAAAGCTAAGTTCGGGGAATTGACTCCTGAGATGGAGGCTGTTGCTAGTGATGAAGGTATTAAAGCAAAGCAATTAGTTAAAGCTATTGGTGAAGGGAGAGTTGTTATTCCTTTGAATAATCAACATAGGGGTTTGAAACCAATTGGTATTGGTGAGGGCCTTCGGACTAAGATTAATGCTAATATAGGGTCTTCTCCTACTAAGGCTGATGTAGGCTATGAACTTGAGAAACTGAAGGCTGCTGAAGATGCTGGTGCGGATACTATCATGGACCTTAGTACTGGCGGAGATATTGATAACATTCGGAGAGAGATAATTAAGAATTCTAAGATTCCTGTTGGAACTGTTCCTATCTATCAAGCTATAATTGAGAAGGATAGTGTTGTTGATCTGACTGCCGAGGATATGATAAGAGGTATAAAGAAGCATGTTGAGGATGGTGTTGATTTCATTACTATTCATTCTGGTGTTAAGAGAGACTTTACTAAGTTAATTAAGAAAAGATTGATGGGTGTTGTGAGCAGAGGAGGTTCATTTTTGATGAAGTGGATGGAACATAACAGACAGGAAAATCCACTTTACGAACACTTTGATAAGGTTCTTCATTTAGCTTCCAAGTATGATGTTACATTGAGCTTAGGAGATGGTCTTCGGCCTGGATGTTTGAAGGATGCAACCGATAAAGCGCAGTTGTCTGAGCTTAAAGTATTAGGGGAATTGGCTAAGAAGGCTTTTGATGAGGGTGTTCAAGTTATAGTGGAAGGTCCAGGACATGTTCCAATTGACCAGATAAAGATGAATATTGATCTTCAGAAAAAAGAATGTAATAATGCTCCGTTTTATGTTTTAGGTCCGTTAGTTACAGATATTGCTCCTGGTTATGACCATATAACTTCAGCTATTGGTGGAGCAATTGCTGCGTCTGCTGGTGCTGATTACTTATGTTATGTTAGTCCTGCTGAACATTTAGGATTGCCTGATGTTGATGATGTTAAGGTAGGGGTTATTTCTTCTAAGATTGCTGCTCATGCTGCAGATATTGCAAAAGGAATTCCTGGTGCAAGGTTTGTTGATGATGAGATGGCAAAGGCTAGGGCTAGGCTTGATTGGGACGAGATGTATAGGTTGTCTTTAGATCCTACCACTGCTAAGAAGATTAGGGAGAAGTGTTCTCCTACTGATTCTGAAACATGTTCTATGTGTGATAAATTTTGTTCAGTTAAAATCAATCAAGAACTGAAAGATGGAAAATAAGCTCAAAGAATTGGTTTTGCTTAATAGGAAAAAGATTGGTGAGGATGAGTTGTTTAACTTTCTTCTTGATCATATTGGGAAGCACATTGATGAGGTTAAGGAGCTGAAAAGTAAAGATGATCCTCATTTTTATAAGGAAGTTGCTGACCTTTATTTATTGGGTTATATGCTGATGTTAAATGAAAATGTTAATAAAGAAGTAGTTGAAGAGAGAATTAAGAAGATAGAAGGGAAGATAAATGAAAATTAAAGATATAGGTGGGGAGTTTGCACTGATTAAGAGGATAGCTCAAAAAGTTAGAGATAAGAATGTTAAAGTTGGTATTGGGGATGATTGTGCTGTTCTTTCTGTTGGTGGGAAGCTGTTAGTTATTACTACAGATACTTTGGTTGAGAATGATCATTTTTCTTTGAAGTGGTTTAATCCGGAGCAGATTGGGATGAAGGCTGTTGAGATAAATGCTTCTGATGTTGGTTCAATGGGCGGGAAGCCGAAGTATGCTTTGGTTTCTCTTGTTTTGACGAATGATACTAAAGTTGAGTTTATTGACGATTTGTATAAAGGGATGAGGGCTTCTGGTAGGAAGCATGGCATTGAGATAATTGGTGGTAATATAACTCATGGTCGCGAATTGGTTATTGACATCTGCATGATTGGTGAAGTTGCTAAAAAGGATTTGAAGTTGAGGTCTAGTGCT
This sequence comes from uncultured Methanosarcinales archaeon, assembly GCA_964566535.1. Classification (GTDB taxonomy): domain Archaea; phylum Nanobdellota; class Nanobdellia; order Woesearchaeales; family CAZOXR01; genus CAZMIO01. The sequence continues at coordinate 38,335 of CAZMIO010000007.1, forward strand.
AAGGTTGGAGATTATATTTTAGTTAGCGGTCCGCTTGGTGGGTCTACTGCTGGTTTGAAATTGTTTTTGAAGGGAATTGGAGGACATTCTGCTGTTAAGAAGAAGCATGTTTTGCCTAAGGCTAATTATTCTAAGGTTAAGGGATTTTTGAGTAAGATAAATGCAATGATTGATGTTTCAGATGGTTTAGGTTCTGAAGTTACTCGGATTTGTGAGCAGAGTAAGGTTGGTGCTGTGATTTTTAAGGATAATGTTCCTATTTCGGATGAGGTAAAAGGTGCTGCTCATGTTTTGGGTCATGATGCTTTGGATTATGCACTTTTTGGTGGAGAGGATTTTGAATTGGTTTATACTGTTTCTGAGAAGAATCTTTCTAAGGTTAAGGGCTATTTGGTTGGGCAGATAACTAAGAAGAAAGGTGTTAGGGTTTTTTCTAATGGTAAGGAGAAGAAGTTATCTGGTCATGGGTATGATCATTTTAAGTTATAAGTTTATTATTTTAGCCGTTTTTATTGATTCTGATTCTAACTTTTTTATGTCTAGCTTGTTTTCTTCTACTCGTACTGCTTCTAGTCTTGCCTTTGTTGCTGGATTTGGGGGTACTGATCTGCAGCAGATGGATGGTTCGATTGAGATTTCGTAAGTTCCGATTTCTTTTGCCAAATCCATTGTTTCTTGTTTGTCGTTGCAGAGTAATGGTCTTAGGATGGGAAGAGATGTTGCGTCAGTTACTGTTATTAGATTGTCTAGGGTTTGGGAAGCAACTTGCCCTAGGTTTTCTCCTGTTATTAGGAAGTCGCATTTTTCTTTTTTTGCTACTTTTTCTGCTATTCTGAACATGAATCTTCTGCATAGTATGCAGTTGTACTTTCTTGTTGTGTTTTTGATAGATTCTAATTGGTTTTTTCCGTGCTCTATTATGTATAGTTTTTTTATTCCTAATTTTTTAAGAAGGCGCTTTGTTTTTTCTAATGGTCTGAAATCTGTTAAAGGGCGGTTGTCGAAGTGTATTGCTACCATTTCTACATTACGCTTCTTCATCAGGTAAGCTGCTACTGGTGAGTCTATTCCTGAACTGATTAATAATAGGCCTTTCATGTTGTTTTAGGGGTTTTTGATAGTTTATATTACTTTCTTAACGGTTTATAATTTAAAACCAAAAGATTTATAAACTACATATGATACATAATTCATATGAAATGTGAATCATACTTTAGGTTTTTTGAGACAGTATCTGGTAAATTGAGATGGAGTATACTTAGTTTGCTAGAGAATGGGCCGATGAGTGTTAATGAGATTAGTGAAGGTTTGAATGAGGAACAGAGTAAGATATCTCACAATCTAAGAAATTTAGCTGAATGTCATTTTTTAGATGTTAAGCAAGATGGTAAGAAAAGGATTTATTCGCTGAATAAGGAAACGATTGTTCCTTTGATGAAATTAGTTGAAAAACATGTTGAAAAATATTGTACAGATTTTTGCAAGGTGGAAAAATGAAGTGTTATATGGATCATGCGGCAACAACACCAGTCGATAAGGAAGTGGTAAATGTTATGTTACCTTATTTTTCTGAGAAGTTTGGCAATTCTTCGAGCTTACATCAATGGGGGCAGGAAGCTAAGGAAGCTTTGGAGAGTGCTAGGGATGAATGCGCTAAATTGATTGGTGCTGATGCTAAGGAGATTGTGTTTACTTCTGGCGGTTCGGAATCTGATAATTTGGCACTTAAAGGAGTGTTAGGTGCTAATCCAAAGAAGAATCATATTGTTACTAGTGCCATTGAGCATCATGCTATACATACAACTTCTAAGGAATTGGAGAAGGAAGGTTTTAAAGTTACGTTCGTTCCAGTCGATAAATACGGAATGGTTAGTGTTTCTGATGTTTCTAATGCTATAACTGAGAAAACAGCAATTGTTTCTATAATGCATGCTAATAATGAGATTGGGACTATACAGCCAATTGAAGAGATTGGTAAGGTGTGTAAGCAGAAAGGGGTTAAGTTCCATACAGATGCAGTACAGAGTGTTGGAAAAATTCCTGTTGATGTTGAGAAGTTAAATGTTGATTTACTTAGTGCTTCGGGTCATAAGATATATGGCCCTAAGGGTGTTGGATTTTTGTATATTAAGAGAGGAACTAAAGTTAAGGCCTTGATACAAGGTGGAGGCCATGAATTTGGCCTACGAGCTGGAACTGAGAATATTTCAGGTATTGTTGGACTTGGTAAAGCTTGTGAGATTGCTCGGAAAGGAATGGTTAAGGAAGGTGAAAGGTTGACTAAACTGAGTAAATATCTTGTTGATAAGATGATGGGAGAGATTGGAGATTCTTATCTTAATGGTCACCCTACGAAAAGGATTCCAGGAACTAATAATTTTAGATTTGATTATATTGAAGGAGAGGCTTTGATATTACATATGGATATGAAAGGAATTGCCGCTTCAACTGGTTCTGCTTGTTCAACTAAGTCTCTTGAACCTAGTTATGTTTTGACTTCTCTTGGACTTGAACATGTACAAGCGCATGGATCGTTGAGGTTATCTTTAGGTAAGATCAATAATAAAGAACAAGTTGATTATGTTGTTGAAAGTGTTAAGGAGATTGTTGAAAATTTAAGGACTATTAGTCCCTTGAGGAAGAGGTGATTATGATGTATTCAGAAAAAGTAATGGATCATTTTAAGGTGCCTCATAATGTTGGGGAGCTAAAGGATGCTGACGGAATTGGTAAAGTTGGAAACCCTCAGTGTGGAGACTTGATGTGGATTTATATTAAAGTTAAGAAAAAAGGTAATGATGAGATCATTGAAGATATTAAGTTTAAGACTTTTGGCTGTGTAGCTGCAATTGCTACTAGTTCAATGGCTACTGAGCTTGCTAAAGGGATGACTTTGGAAGAAGCTAAGAAGATGACAAGGGATGATGTTAAGGATGCTCTTGAAGGATTGCCTCCAATAAAAGTTCATTGTAGTAATCTAGCTGCTGAAGGTATTCATAAAGCTATTGAGGACTATGAGAAGAAAAAGAGATAATCAGTTCTATTTGTGATTTGCTTATCATTACCTATATCCTCGTTCTCTTAAATTTGCATCTATATCATCTGCAGAAAACCCTAATTTTTTTGCAACTCTTTGTGCATTACTAAATGTAGAAATACCTTCAATAAGTCCAAAAGTAGGACTACCATCAGAATCAATCTCTACCATTAAATATTGTCCTATTCCTGAAGCCCTAAATGAACTAACTGTTTCATGATCATGTGTGACCATCATCGTATTATTACCAATTGTATGAAATCCATTTAAAATGTAGCCAGAAATAGCCTTCCTTTCTTCATCAGTTGTGCCTTCTGCAAGACCCTCAAGAACAACTAAACTCCTAGGAGTAACTTTATAAAATATTCTCATACTGTCCTCCAGTTGAACACCAAACATTCCCTCCCTGTTTTGTTGACTACCAAATTGTTGTGCTTGATAATGAATTTGATCAGCAATATTTATTTCAGCTGTTGTTGCAGCTATATAACATCCCATCTGAGCCAATAATTGACTTTGCTCAACAGTTAAACATGTATTTGTCTTACCACCACTATTCCTTCCAGTGATAAACGTTATTCCACAACCATCAAGGTGGATATTATTACCTACATATCCTGGATTTCTTTGAGCCTCAATTGGATTTTTTAAATCTGTTGCCCGAAAGTGATGTCTATCATAATCAGTCATTGTTGGAAGTACAACACTTGTATCAGCAGGAAAGCTTTTCCCGTATTCAACAAAAGACATTAGTTCATCCATCCTTCCAATACCTTCAATACCTAAAATAAACTCTGGATTACTTAATGCAAACTCTCTCAGAGGAAATACTGCAGAATTTTTATCAAATCCTTCCTTAAACCCAAACCCATAAAATACTGAAGCTACTGTTAAACCTAAACCAACCCAAGGTAACATTCCAATTGACCCTGATTCAATAATCCCCATTCCAAATGCACCCATCATACCTGCAAAAGGTGCAGCCATCGCAGCCTCAACCCAATTAATTGGAACTGGTCTAAATCTTAAAGATGGCTCATACCATTCCTTTTGTTGCCGGGTTTTTATTCCACTAAGTGTTCTGTGAAGTGGTCCCTCAATTAATTCATGGGTTTGTGATTCAGTTGCTCCTAAAACTGAATCAACAAGATACCTTAGATATGGTGTTTCAGGGTTAGGTATAGATTGTGCTGCTTTTTTAATAGCTTCAAATGCCTTTTTAGTTTCCCGAAATCTCGGAAATAAACCTGTTGGATCAGATGAATCAGCAATAGGCTCATATCCATCAACAAAATCAAATATAGCTGTTTCAACAGATCTAAATTCAGTTAATAAATCACTAATACCATTTCGAAGCCTATCGTCAGCTTCAAGTTCTTTAACACTTTCTTGTTTTGCAACAATAATATCTAAAGAAGTATGAGGTTGATTTAATGTCCTATACAAAACAGCAGAACCAAAATGAGTTATAGTATGCCGAAGAGCTTGATATAATTTATCAATTTCTAATACTTGCTTTGTTCTATAATCAACAACTTTTGAGCCTACCCTGCCCCTTAGTTTATCACTCTCAAAACTTACCCAGCGATCTTTAGATAGTATTGATTTATCAACATGCATTCCTAATAATGGATCCCTTTCTTCTTCAATTATCTCTCTAAGTGTTCCCATACTAATAAAGAATTATAAACATTTTATAAATTTATTTACAATTACTACTTTTTAAGAGTTAATGTTCTATAATAAAACCTCGTTATAATCATATTTTCTCGTTTACACTCGTAAACATAACAATATTTATAAATCGAATTGGAATTCTTAATTGATAACATTATATATAGGAGGGTTTACAATGGAAGAACATTCTGAAAAAAAGGAACATCATACTGAACATAAGGAGCATCATGCACATTCTGAGCATCATAAAGAGCCAGAACATCATGAGCATAAGAAAGAAGAACATTCTGAACATAAGGAGCATCATGCACATTCTGAGCATCATAAAGAGCCAGAACATCA
>CAZMIO010000007.1:43490-56808 GCA_964566535.1 uncultured Methanosarcinales archaeon
CTGAACATAAGGAGCATCATGCACATTCTGAGCATCATAAAGAGCCAGAACATCATGAGCATAAGAAAGAAGAACATTCTGAACATAAAGTTCATGAGCACAAGGAAGCTTCACATGAACATCATAAGAAGCCAGAACATCATGAACCTAAGGTCCATCATGAGCATAAGGAAGTTAAGCATGAAGCAAAGGGATTTAATGGTTGGAAAGCTCTTAGCGGACTATTGATCTTATTATTGATATTTTCTATTTATACTGGTGGATTTAAATTTGGAGGTTCAAGCGGGGATGGTATGTCGAAAGATGCTGCTTCTGCAAAGGCTTTAACATTTATTAAAGGTAATTTAGTTCCTCCTGGAACTGATGTTGAGCTTCAAAGTGTTGATGAGAAAGGTAATGTTTATCTTTTGAATGTGAACATTGATGGTAGTCCATACGAGTCGTTTATTACAAAGGATGGAAGTTATTTATTCCCTGGTGGATTGAATATAGATGAGATACCTATACAAGACGTAGTTGGAGGCGATGAGCCAGGTATACAACCTGAGTCTCCTGTAGATATGACTGAATTGGCTGATGATGATGCAGTTAAAGGGGATGAAAATGCCCCAGTTACAATTGTAGAGTTTAGTGATTTTGAATGTCCTTATTGTGGAAGGTTCTTTAAGGAAACCTTACCTTTAATTGATGAAAAATATATTAAAACTGGAAAGGTTAAGTTAGTTTACAGAGATTATCCACTTCCCAACCATCCGTTTGCTCAGAAAGCTGCTGAAGCTGCAGAGTGTGCTGGTGAACAAGACAAATTCTATGAGATGCACGATAAGTTGTTCATAGAAGGTGTTAGTGGAGGAGTAGATGATTATAAGAAATATGCTGCTGACATTGGACTAGATACCGATGTTTTTGATGCATGTCTTGACAACGGGGTAATGGCTGGAGAAATTCAAGTCGATCTAAGGGACGGTGATAGTGCTGGTATAAGCGGAACTCCTGGATTTATCATCAATGGAGAAATTGTCTCTGGTGCACAGCCTTTTGAAGTTTTTGAACAGATAATTGAAGAGAAACTTTTAGCTGCAGGAAATTTGGCTGGTGTAACTGGTGATGTAGTTGCAGTGACTAGTGAAGGGGCAACTGATGAAGCAGTGAGTGTAGAAGTTTTGGGAACTGATGATGGTGAAGAAAGTTCAGAAACTGATAGTGATGACGAAGAAACTTCAACTGATAGTATCTAAGATTTCGTGAGAATCTTTTTTATTTATTTTTATTTTTGTTGTTAAGATAGTGTTCCAATATTCTTTCTCGTTGTTTGATACTCTTGCGAACTTATCTGCCTCTATTAAGGCATAAGGATAGCCTAGGAAGATGGGATCTTTTGAGTTTTGCTTTAGGAGAGTTAAGATTTCGTTAATATTTGGTGATTGTGCTTTGTAAACTTCGAATCTGAAGATGTGTTTTGAAAGGGAATGTAGTTTTGTGAAGAAAATATTTGCTTGGTGATCTTGATGTTCTGATTCTACAATTGGATGGTAATACCATGTTTCTTTTGGTTCTAAGAGGGAGAGTGTGTTGGTTAGTGAGTTGCCTTTTTCTGTTAGAAGAGTAGTTGATTTGCAAAGGCCTGTGATTATGGTGTTTTGTTCTATTGCTTTTTTGTAGAGGGCGTTGAAGTAATTGATTTCGTTTGTAACTGATGATTGTAGTGAGCCGTCTAAGACGATTATGTCTGTTTTGTCTGTTATTGTTTCTGCTAGGTGTAGTTCTGCAAATCTTCTTATTGTTTCTCCGATTTTTGAGATGTTTACTGTATGTCTGCCTTCGCTTAAGGTGTTATCGTGTATATCGAATTCTGGGTTTGATGGTAGGAGTTCTTTATTGAAGATTGAGGTTTGGTAAGATAGTTGATTGTTGCCTTTTTTTGAGTTGACTAGGATGAAGGATTCTATTTTTTTTGATTCAATTCGTTTGTTGTTTTGGTAGATTGTATAGTAGACTCTTATTAGTTGTAGGGAGATATTTGCTGTCTTTAGGATTTCTGAGTTTCCGCCATCTATGAATGCGATTTTTTTGTTTGAGTCTGTTTGGGTTATTTTTTTGAAGTTTTCTTTTTTTATTTCGAATGTTTTGTAGCGTTTGTCTGAGAAGTAGGGTTTGTCTGGAAGTAGTGATTCTGTGTTTGGCGTTAGGTGATTTTTTATGCTATTGATGATTTCTTCGTTCATAGTTTATTGGATTGTTATTGGTTTTTTATATTTTGTTATTAATAACTTTTATATAGGTTAATTGTTTCCTTTGCTTACTATGAATAATCAGGAATTAATTAGGGGAATAAACAAATTAAAGAAAGAGAAGAATGCAGTTATACTTGTGCATAACTATCAAGTTTCTGAGATTTATGAGGTTGCTGATTTTTTAGGGGATAGTTTGGAACTGTGTCAGAAGGCTGCTAATACTGATGCTGAGATTATTGTTTTTTGTGGTGTTGATTTTATGGCTGAATCGGCTAAAGTGCTATCTCCTGATAAAATTGTATTGCATCCTGAGAAATTGGCTGAGTGTCCAATGGCTCAGATGGTTTCCGCTTCTCAGATTCTTGAGATGAAGGAGAAATATCCTTCAGCTGCTGTTGTTTCGTATGTTAACACTACTACTGAGGTTAAGGCGGTTTCAGATATATGCTGTACATCAGCAAATGCTGTTAAGGTTGTGGGTTCGTTGTCTGAGAAGGAGATCATATTTGCACCTGATAAGAATTTGGCTGCTTATGTTCAATCGAAATTGCCTGAGAAGAAGATAATTCCAGTTGAGGGTCATTGTTATGTTCATGATAAGATATTGGCTTCTAGCGTTAAAGAGGCTAAGAATAATTATCCTAATGCTTCAGTTGTTGTGCATCCTGAGTGTAGACCGGATGTTGTTTCATTAGGTGATGTAGTTTGTTCAACTTCTCAGATGATCTCGTATTGTGGGGAAAGTGATGCTAAGGAGTTTATTATTGCAACTGAATGTGGGATGATTAACAGGCTTGCGAGAGAGATTCCGGATAAGAAGTTTTATGCTATAGGTGGAGTATGCATACAGATGAAGAAGATTTCCCTTCAGAAGGTTTATGACAGCCTGAAAAATGAAAAGGTTAAAATAGAGCTAAGTGAAGAGGTAAGGTTGAAGGCTAAGAAAGCGCTTGATAGGATGTTGGAAGTTGTATGATGAATCGAAAGAAAACTTTGGAGAAGGCATTTCAGAGAGGACATTTGCTTAGTCTGAAGAATAAGTTTTATCTTGACTGGGTAAAGAAGTTTATTGTTGATGAGACTAAAGGTGATGTTGGAGATATTGGAGATGTTACTTCTGATAGTGTACTTTCGAAGAACCCTGTTGTTAAGGCTAAGGTTTACGTTCGTGAAAGAGGGATTGTTGCTGGAGTAGAGGAAGTGAGTTATTTTTACAAGAACAATGGAATTAGTGTTAAGGTTTTGAAGAAGGATGGGAGCAGAGTAAAGAAAGGAGATGTGGTTCTTAGGATTAGTGGGAAGCTAAAGGATTTACTTAGGATTGAGAGGAGTGCTTTAGACTTAATGCAGAGAATGTCAGGTATTGCTAGTTTGGCTGATTCGCTTATGGGGAAGGTTAAGGGAAGGATTGGGATTGCTCCTACGCGTAAGACTCAATGGAGATATTTAGATAAGAAGGCAGTTTATGTTGGTGGTGGACTTACCCATAGATTAGCTTTATGGGAATCTGTTTTGATAAAAGATAATCATTTGAAGGCTCTTCGGATGTTGGATGTTGAGGACGTTGTTGAGAGTGCTTTGAGGAATGCTGCTAAGAATAAGAAGGCTAACTTTATCGAGATAGAAGTTGTTAATCAGAAGGATGCTGTTCGGGCTGCTAAAGTGTTTAAGGAATTGAAATTGAAGAAGCCTTGTTTGATTATGTTGGATAATATTAATCCTTTGGGGATAAAGAAAATTATTAAGGAGTTGAAGAGGTTGAAGCTTTATGATTCGGTATTGATTGAGGCTTCCGGTGGAATCACTCCTGAGAAGGTTGTTTCGTTTTCTAAGAGTGGAGCTGATGTTGTTTCTTTGGGGTATTTGACACATTCTGTTAAAGTGTTGGATATTAAGCAGAAGATTGTTTCGTAGAAAATATATTTAAAGGGAATTAAATTACTTTTTCTAATGGATAGTGAGATTTTAGTTATTGGAAGTGGGATAGCAGGGCTTAGTTTTGCTCTCAAGGCTAGTGAGTATGCTTTCGTAGTTTTGGTTACTAAGGATAAGATTTCAGAGTCAAACACTAAGTATGCTCAGGGTGGGCTTGCTGCTGTTTCTGGTGAAGATGATTCTTTTGAGTTGCATGTTAAGGACACCCTTAGGGCTGGTGATGGGCTTTGTGATAAAGAAGCTGTTGAGTTTTTAGTTAAGAATGCTCCTTCTCAGATTGAATGGCTGCGGAAGATAGGAGTTGAGTTTGATTCTGAACTAAGTAATGAAGCTGTTCATTCTGCTAAGAGGATTGTTCATTCAGGTGATATAACTGGGGAAAGGGTGTCTGATGTTTTGGTAGAGAAGGTTAAGGCTAGTGATAGGATTAAGGTTTTTGAGGGTTGTCAGGCTGTTGAATTAGTTGTTGAGGACGGTAAGTGTGTTGGTTGCGATGTTTTGGATGTTGCTAAGGGTGATGTTTTTAGGGTGAGTGCTTCTGGGGTTGTTTTAGCAACTGGTGGACTTGGAAGAGTTTTTAAGAATACATGTAATCCTGAGATTGCTACTGGGGATGGTTTTGCGCTTGCATTTAATGCTGGTGCGGAGTTAATTGATATGGAGTTTGTGCAGTTTCACCCTACTGGGCTTTATGGTTCTGATCCGATATTTTTGATTTCTGAAACTTTGAGAGGGGAAGGGGGGCATCTTAGGAATAAAGATGGTGAAATTTATATGCTTAAATATCACAGAGATGGTGAATTGGCTCCAAGGGATGTTGTTTCTAAGTTTTCTGTTGATGAGATGAAACGGACTGGGACTGATCATGTTTTTTTGGACTTAACTCATATGGATTCTGAGTATTTGGTTAATAGGTTTCCTAAGATCCATAAGAAATGTTTGGAGTATGGTGTAGATTTGACTAAAGATAAGATTCCTGTTGCACCGACTGCCCATTATTCTTGTGGAGGGGTTAAGATTGATCTTAATGGTTGTAGTTCTGTTCCTGGGCTTTATGCAATTGGTGAAGTAAGTTGTAGTGGTTTGCATGGTGCTGATAGGCTTGCTTCTAATTCGCTTACAGAAGGTCTTGTTTTTGGGGAGAGTTTGAGTGAGTATTTGAAAGATAAGGTTAATGAAAGATCCATTGAATTAAAAATAATTAAAAATGACGATTTAACTAAAAAAAATATCAATAACAAAATATCAATAAATAATGAAATAATAATAAAAATTAAAGAAATAAAAGAAAAAATACAATCAATTATGTGGGAGAAGGTTGGGATAATTAGGAGTGAGAAGGATTTGAGTGAGGCTTTGGAAGTGATAAAGGAGATTGAGGAAGAGGTTAATGGGTTTTCTGGAGTTAGTAAGGAGTTGGTTGAGCTTAAGAATTTGATTTTGGTTAGTAAGGTTATTACTTTTTGTGCTTTACGTAGGAAGGAGAGTAGAGGGACTCATTTTATTTCTGAGTATGCTGTTCGGGATGATAAGGAGTGGGCGAATCATTTGGTTGTGGATAAGGAAAGTTTTCAATAATTTTATATATTACATATAACTTCTTAGTAATATGAGATACGTACCAAGCCAAGAAGAGCATGAATTGCGAATGGGTGTGGCTAATGAATTCTACCAAGATTGGTTAGCTGCAATTGGTGTTGATGATACTAAAGCAGTGGTTGGAATTAATATGTCTGTTGGATATGTTGCCTCACAAGGAAAGAAGAGGCGGGAAGAAACAGGAAGGGCTTATGATATTTTACATCCGCTACTAATGGCTGATATTAACAGAGCTGTACAAACAAGACTTGAAGCTACTGCGACAAGAGGATAATTCTAGTTTAATATTAATCCAAAAGTTTTTATAGAAATTATTTAGAAGTTCTCCTTGCTCCCATAACTGGATGCCCCCATTCTGTAGGTAGACCAAACACGCCCCTACCTAAATAGGGATGGGTGGTCTCTCTGTCAGGTAGTCTTTCAACATAGACCTCAACGCCCTCTCCTTGTTTATACCTAACTGGAACTGATCTGCTGTATTTCCACTCGGAAACATCTAGGAAATCTACATGGACATCTCCCCACCTATCAAACGTCAAAGCAGCGTGTAATGGTCTATAGTTTTCATCAGGGGTATTTGTTTGTGAAGCAGACGCTTGTGTATTTCTTCCTTCCAATGGTCTAGACTTCGGCCTCTTTGCATCAGTACTAGGTAAAAATAAATCTCGATATGCTTGAGGAAAATTAATACAAAAGTGAGAAAGAGGTATTCGTCTTTCATATGTAACTTCTCCAGGTTCACCTTCAAATGGAATTTTATCTGAGCTGATAGGAAGAGTCATACCAATAAGCCTAGGATCACTTGCATGCAGCCCAGAAGTCCTATTCAGCGCTGCATATCCCCGTGTTATTCCTTCTTCATCAGGTCCTTTCATTTCTACTAAAACATGATGTGTAATATAGGTTATATCATTCCGATAATCTAACAAAGTATTGGTTGCAAGGGTAATATCCATTTCCTCTCTTTCTTCCAGATATGTTGCAACCATACCTCTGAACTCTTCCTGAGCTGCCATTCGAATCAACTGCCAAGCAGAAGGCATTGTAAAATGAGTATGGTCAAACTCTTCATCAGCATGGCCCATTAAGATTCCCCGGGTTGTTTCTATACCGAGTCTATGCTCCAACCCAACCTCCAGACTTTCTCTTCTAGTGTGAGAACGACCAAACTGCGCATGTGCAGGTATTGCAATATGTGTTGAAAATTCCCTCGCCAGATCATCTTCCGCCATGTAACTCTCCAATAATTTAATCATCTATAAATTTTTTGGTTTTGTTAATATAACAGCTTTTAACACAAAAGTTTTTATAGAATTTAAGATAATTTAATAGAATATGTATGAATTAATTATAACAGAGAAGCCGAATGCTTCGAAGAGGATTGCTGAAGCATTGGCCGAAGGGAAGCCGATAAGAGAAGGGAAAGACGGAGTTTACTTCTATAAGATAAGCCGTGGGAAGCAAGATATTGTTGTAGCATGTGCTGTTGGTCATCTTTATGGGCTTGCTCAGAAGGAAGGGAAGAAATGGAGCTTTCCTGTTTTTGATATTGAATGGAAACCTACATGTGAGACAAATAAGAGTTCTGCTTTTACTAGAAAGTATTTGAATACTATAAAGAAGCTTGCTAAGGAGGCTACAGAATTTACGGTTGCTACAGATTATGATATTGAGGGAGAAGTTATTGGACTGAATGTTGTTAGGTATGCTTGTAAGCAAAAAGATGCCAATAGAATGAAGTTCTCTACTCTTACTAAGGATGAGTTGATTGAGGCTTATGAGAATAAGAGTAAACAGTTAGATTGGGGACAGGCTAAAGCTGGGGAGACTAGGCACTTTCTAGATTGGTTTAATGGGATTAATTATTCAAGAGCGCTTACTTCTTCGATTAAGAAAGCTGGTTCGTTTAAGTTAATGTCAACTGGAAGGGTGCAAGGGCCTGCTTTGAAGATAATTGTTGATAGAGAGAAAGAGATACAGAAATTTAAACCGGTTCCTTTTTGGCAGATTGAGCTTAATGGAGAGATGAAGAAGGAAGCTGTTGATGCATGGCACAAAGAAGATAAATTTTGGGATAGGAAGGAAGCTAGTCAAGTAATGAAGAATGTTAAGGGTGCTAAGAAAGGTGTTATTTCTAAGGTTGAGAGAAGGGAGTTTAAGCAAGCTCCACCAACCCCGTTTGATCTGACTGCAATGCAGGTTGAGGCTTACAGATGTTTAGGGATACAACCAAAAGAAACTTTGTCTATTGCTCAAGAACTTTATACTGCTGGATATATATCATATCCCCGTACATCATCTAATCAATTACCTCCTCAAATCGGTTATAAGAAAGTTTTGAATAAGATTGCAAAGCAGGAGATGTATGCAGACTTATGCAAAGGGATTCTTGCTAAGAAAAGTTTAGCGCCAAACAATGGGAAGAAATCAGATCCTGCTCATCCTGCCATTTATCCTACTGGAAATACTCCTAATTTAGATGAACGGGAAGCTAGAGTTTATGATCTAATCGTTAAAAGATTTTTAGCTACTTTTGCTGATGCTGCTGTTAGGGAGACAATGACCGTTGATATTGATGTTAATAAGGAGCTTTTTGTTGCTAAGGGAACTAGAACTGTTGAGAAAGGGTGGCATGAATATTACGCCCCATATGTTAAGTTGGAAGAGCTGACATTGCCTGATGTTTCCGAAGGTGATGAAGTTAAGGTTAAGAAGATTACTTTGCATGACAAGGAAACTCAGCCTCCAAAAAGATATACTCCTGCTTCTATAATTAAAGATCTTGAGAAGAGAGGTCTTGGAACTAAGGCTACGAGGTCTGAGATTGTTGAGACTTTATTTAGAAGAGGTTATGTTGATGGCAAGACAATTGAGGCTACAAAGTTAGGGATAAGGACGATTGATACACTGGCTAAGCATAGCCCTCAGATTGTTAGTGAGGAACTTACAAGGCATTTTGAAAGTGAGATGGAGAAGATAAGAGGAGGAGAGGTTAAAAGTGAGAAGGTGCTTTCGGATGCTAAGGATGCTTTGGGTAAGATAATTAATGATTTTAAGAAGAATGAACTGAAGATTGGTAAGGAATTATTGGCTGCAAATATTGAGACAAGGGATGAGCTTAGCTTTTTAGGTAAGTGTGTGAAGTGCAAGAAAGGAGATTTGCAGATGAGAAGGGGGAAGTTTGGTCAATTTGCTGCATGCAACAAATACCCTAAATGTAAGACAACTTATTCCCTACCCAATAATGCTTTGATTAAGCCTGCTAAGAAGGTTTGCGAGCAATGTGGGCTGCCTATTGTGCTTGCTATTAAGAAAGCTAAAAGGCCGCAGGAATTTTGTTTGAATCCTGACTGCCCAAGTAAACAACTTGAAGGGGAGGCATTGAAGGAGGCTAAGAAGTTTGAGGCTGGTAAGGTTGAGAAGCCATGTCCTACATGTAAAGATGGGAAGTTGTTGTTAAGGTCAAGTGTTTATGGTAAGTTTTATGGCTGTGATAAGTTTCCTAAGTGTAAGTATACTGAGAAGTTAGTTGAGGAGCCTGTGAAAGATGAAGTTGAGGAGAAAGGGGAAAGTAATAAAAAGAAATAAATTCTGAAAGTAGTTATATGGGCAATTATACGGGCGTTTTTGATTACAAGATAGAGACTCCGGTTTGTAATATTCTGATAGATTTTGAGCAAGGGAGTGCAGAGTATTTCTTTAGTATGGTTGATAGAGATAGATTTGTTAGTGTAATTGTGGGTGCTATTAAGGATAGTGGGTATAATGATATCAATTTAAAGATTGCTATAAGGATTCGGCCTAATGATATAATGGGTGTAAGAAGGGATATAGGAGATCAACATAGGAATAGGCCTAATGAGGAGATTAGGCATTTAAGTAAAAGTTATAAGCAAGCTTATGTTAAATCAAAAGAATTTCTTTCAGGAGAATATATTGTTTACATTGAATTCACAGAGACCTTAAGGAGATACTATATTGACATATATAATGATACAATAAGAAATAATGATATGGCTAATGCAAATATTAGAACTTTTATTGATGCAATTGAGGGACATTTTAAAACTATCTATCCGGATAGATTATATGGAATCTTAGCACATGAAATTACACACTTATGGCATATGAAAAAAAGTAAGGCATTAAAATATGCTAGTAGAAATAAGAGAAGATTTAGTAAGATTTCTGGTGGAATAGATATTGAAGTTGGAGCGTTTAATAATGTTTTATTTAGTTATGGAAAGGAAAATTTCATTATAGGCCTTAATGAAGTTATTGGGTCTTTTAGGTCTATGTATGTCCTTTTTAGGAAAAGGTTTATTGATTTTACAATGCAACTTTGTACTGAAGGGATGGCTACTTTCATGGAATTATATGCAACTGGAAAAGAAATTGATGATGATAAAATCTTTAGGGATGCTTTAGAGACTGCGAGAGAATTAAAAGATAAATTTAGGATTTTTTTAACTGATTTTGAAGGTATTATTGGATTAATTAGAAGGGCTCATGGTCAAACTAGGGAAGTTGGGAACTTCATGCCCCTGGTTAAAAGAAGTAGAGATCAATATGAATTGCATTGTCGAGAGATAAATAAGTTTTTTGAGGCGTTAAATTTGGGATCATATAGTATTGGTTTGCTTATACCTGTTACATTATATTTACATAGCGATCATTCTGTAGAAGAGATAGGTAAAATGAAACCTACTAATTTGATTGATGAATATTGCAAAGTTTCGACTATAATGGGAAGGCAGCCAGTTGTATCGACTAGTCATTTTCACAGAGGAGCATTTGATGTTAGGGACTGTATAACTGAGTTTAACAGATTGAGGAAGGGATTGAAGATTTAACTTTTGACTTAATGCTAAAGATTTAAAAATGAGGTCTGTTTCTTAAGTATTCATGAAAAAATTAATTTTGTTTGTTATTTTGCTGGCAGTTGTTCCTTTTGTAGTTGGTAAGGAAGGTCATATGACTTTACTTGCTGTTCAGGAAGGAAGTGATGGTTATAGTGGTGCTATTGCTGACCTTTATCTTGAGATTATTCCTGGTTCTGGTAGGGTTTTTCTTGAGACGTTTCCATTACTGAAGATTGACACTCAAATATCTACTCGGTTTGCTAAGGAAATAGCTTGTGATTATTTGAATGCGGACTGTGAGAGGTATGATTTCATCTATACAATAAATTCTGGTTCTGTCATTGTGGGTGGACCGTCTGCTGGTTCTTCGATTGCTACTATGACTA
The DNA here is from genome assembly GCA_964566535.1 of uncultured Methanosarcinales archaeon. Lineage (GTDB taxonomy): Archaea > Nanobdellota > Nanobdellia > Woesearchaeales > CAZOXR01 > CAZMIO01. The sequence goes on from CAZMIO010000007.1 coordinate 54,507, forward strand.
TACTGATGCTTCAAAATAAAGCAATAAATGAAGAGATTGCAATGACTGGAACAATAAATTCTGGCGGAATTGTTGGGCCTGTTGGTGGTTTGAAGGATAAGATTAGGGCTGCTTCTGAGAATGGAATTAAGACGGTGCTTATACCTAAGGGAGAGAGGTTCTTTAGTGAAGGGGAGGTTAATATAAGTATTAATTCAACTATTAATGAAACTAGTGATGAGATTGATTTGTATGAGTTAGGTAATGAGTTAGGGATTAGAGTTATCGAAGTAGGGAATCTGGATGACATAATGTATATTTTTACCGGGAAGATTAAGGAAGAGGAGGAGGTTAATTTTGATGTTAATTCCGGATATGCTGAGACTATGGAGAAGTTAGCTGCTGATCTTTGTAAGAGGAGTGATAAGTTAAAGAATAATGTTTTGGATGAAAGTGGAGAGTTTAACAATACATTTGAGGATGGTGTTAACCTAACTGAGAGGGGGAGGGTTGCTTTTGAGAGTGAGGACTTTTATTCTTCTGCCAGCTATTGTTTTGGTGCTAATGTGAAGTTTAGTTATATGTTTGTTGCAGGTCAGGAATTATCAAATGATGAGTTTATTGAGAAGATTGAGGTTATCCAGAATCAGATTGATGAGTTTAATGAGGTTTTAGATAGGAAGGAAGTAAGGACGATAACTGATTTAGAGGCTTTTGTTATTGTTAAAGAGAGGTTGACTGAGGCTTCAAATGAACTGAATGATGCTATCTCTGAGATTGAAGGGAATAATACTGAAGGGAGCTTTCAGAAGGTAGCTTATGCTTCTGAGAGAGTTAATTCTGCTCACTCGTGGTTTAATTTCTTTGACAATAGAGGGAAGAGGATTAATCTTAACAAAGAGAATCTTAGGGAGACTTGTCAAAATAAGCTTCAGGAGGCTGAAGAGAGGTTCTTGTATGTTGAGACTTTTATTCCTGGCGGGATAATTGAGACAAAAAAAGAGATTGATTTAGCCTATGAGGATTTGAATAATGGAGATTATGAACTATGTTTGTTTAAGGCTAGTAAAGCTAAGGCTGAATTGGATGTTTTTTTGAGTGTTCTTTATGTTGGAGAGGATAAGATTGAAGAAATTACTTCTCAGAAATTAGATGTTGCTCGGAAGAGTATTTTGAAGCAGATTAAGAAGGGAGCTTTTCCAATTTTGGGATATTCTTACTATGAATATGCGAATTCCCTTAAAGGGGGGGATGATTACTCTACTCTTTTGTACTTAGAGTATGCTAGAGAGCTAAGTAATCTTGACTTATATTTTAAGAATGGGAAGAAAATTGGCTTTGTTGTTGATAGGGAGTCTTTATTTTATATATTTGGGGTTATAAGCGGCATAGTAGTTACAATTGCTAGTATCATAATATTTAAAAAGATAAAAAACCCAAGCAGAACACAGAGTGTTCTGCTGGGAAAAAAGAGGTGATAGATAATGATACCCAGTTCTTATTCAGAAGTAGAGTATCATTACTCACACTCTAGGATGGTTACAGAACTGATATTTAAAGTTTATTGTAAGATTTTGAAATAATGATTACATGTTGGTGATGAAATGTTATGTTCGAAGTGTAAAAAGTTTAAAGTTAGGGTGGAGATAAGTCATTTGGGTAGTTTATGTGCTAATTGCTTTTGTAAGATTTTTGAGAAGAGGATTAGAAAATCTGTGAGAATAGATAGAGTTTTTTCTAAAAATGATAGGATATTGGTCAGTGATAAGTTGAGTGAGTACTTGGTTAAGGAAATTATTAAGGGTATGCCTGTTAAGATATTTTTTCGTAAGTTAGATGATGATTTTGTTAAGAGGGAGAAGATAAATAAGGTTGTTGTGGGATGGACTTTGGATGATGAGGTGAATCAGTTCTTGGAGAAGTTGTTGTTTAATCGTAAAAGTAAAGAGGTTAAGTATGTTAAATTGTTGAAATCGGTTACGGATGAAGAAGTTGAAGCGTTTGTTAAGATTAAGAAGATTAAGTTTAGTTTGAATGAGAAAAATGAGGATATTTCTGAGTTTATTTCTGTTTTGAATGAGAAATATGACGATATTAAGTTTGGTCTTGGTAAGAGTATAAAGAAATTGAAGAGTTAGGAAAACTATAAGGATTCTGTCAATAATAAATCGATAATTAGAAAAATAAAAAGAGAAAATTTAGCCAATAAAAAACAATCATTAGAAATAAAATAATAACTAAAAAATAAAGAAAAAAAAGAAATAACTAGCTTATTTCGTAGACAACGCTTATTGCGCTTTGCACCTGAACATTCTGAGGAGAT
>CAZMIO010000008.1:0-48761 GCA_964566535.1 uncultured Methanosarcinales archaeon
TTTTGGAGTGTGCTCAGAAATGTCTATTTCTGACATTTGAGCATGCTCAGAATTCCACCGCACATCACCAATCACACATCAAGGATGGATATCTCTGAGTATCCTAGAAACCTACGATTTCCAATAAACTGGTGGAATTGCGACATTATAAACTACAATGGAAATATTTATATAGACGTATTCCATAAATATAGTAAAAAGAGGGGGGATTAATGGTAAATATAGAAAAATCGCACTTAGACATATTTGATAAGCTTACAGATCAAATTAACAGTTCAGCAAAAAAATTCACCCAGAACTCATATAAAGTAGACCTAAACGGATATGAGCAGGCATTAGATAGAAGTGACTTATCTGCTGTTGAAAAAAAAGAGCTAGTAAGCAACAAATTAACCGAATTAACAGTAAAAACATTTTCAATAGACATATCAAAGATAAGTTCAAAGAGCAAAATCATCACAACCTTAAAAAGTAACATAGGTGTCTTAAGAAAGCTGGTTACAATGTTAAGGGACATCAACCACTACCTAGAAGACTCATTATTAGAAGACTTAGACCTCACCAAACCAATATCGTTCGAAACATTAAAAATTAAAGATATCAAAAAAATCCTAAAAAAGGATGCGAGTCATTTCGGCAAAGAAGATGTCGAAAAACTCGAACTCACAGTATACAAACTGTTCAGCAAAATAATATTTTTGGACCAAAGGTTACTAAAAAAATACCAAAGAAGAGAAGAAAAAATAATAAAGACGTCAAGTTTAAAGGCAAAAGATCTGAACAAAATCTTAAAAAAAGAATCTGAACTTTTAAGCCACCTGGAAGCAAAACTTCCTCCACCATCAAAGATCAACAACAAACTACTAGAAAAAAGCACATTCAGTGAATGGGTTTCAAGAATATTAGCATTAATCATTTCATTTAAGAGTGAACATAAGAAGGAAGAACTGATCTTCCAAAAACTAAAAAAGAATAAAAGAATAAAAAAGAAGGTCGATATTAAAATAAACCATCTCTTAAAGGAGAAATGGGAGCTCTTAAAACTCAAAGAATCAAGAGTATTATCAACTGAGAATGTCAAAGGAATTGACTCAGAACATCATAGAATAAGCAGGCATTACGCCTCAGTTTCAAAGTTATAGAACAAAATGGAATCAGCAAAAGAAGAACAAGCAGTTGTATTGGACTTTTTGCCGCATGGCTACCCATTTGACAAACGTCCAGTACACGTAAAGACTCCAATAGTCCAAGCCATAGGGAAAAATCGTTTTGTCCTATTAGAATTAGCTCCAAAAAAGGATGTCCATTTACAACCGCACCAAGAAGTGTACATCGGAGAGGGCAAAAGAGACCAAATCCATCACATTGTTGGAAAACTAACTATAGAAAAACTTACCAATACTGCTAGGAATGAACTTAATTTTATAATTGAAGATATCATAAAAAAAGACGAAAAAAGATTCATAGAGTTCTTCAATAATGCAAAGCCACTAAGTACAAGAATGCATCAGCTAGAGTTATTGCCAGGTGTCGGAAAGAAACACATGTGGGAGATAATAAACGCAAGAAAAGAAGACGATTTCAAATCGTTCGAAGACATAAAGAAAAGAGTAAAACTAATCCCCTCACCAGAAAAAACAGTAATAAAGAGGATCATGGAAGAATTAAAAGGTGACGAGAAACACAGACTCTTTGTTGATATATGATGCCCCTCAAGCGACCAAAGCAAATTAAGATAGGCAAAATAAGTACTTCTGAGATTGAATTAAGGGACTTGTTAAAGGCATGGCTAGCAATCTCATTAGCATTTACAATATTATTCACAGGAGGAATTTCATTCTCCGTAAATTTCTATTACTTTTTCATTGTAGCATCCTTAACAGTAGGAATAGGATTCCTATTCCATGAGATGGGGCACAAATTGTCAGCACAACACTATGGTTGCTTTGCAGAGTTCAGATCTTTTGACAATATGCTTTTCCTAGCTATTGTAATGTCCTTCTTCGGTTTTATTTTCGCAGCTCCAGGTGCAGTCATGATCTCAGGACCAGTTGGGAAAAAAAGAAATGGAATAATCTCAATGTCAGGACCATTAGTAAATATTTCCCTAGCAGTACTCTTCTTCGCATTAATGCTAATCCCCACTCCAGAATTATTAGCCCCAATTTTGTTCATAGGATTCTTCATAAACTCACTATTAGCATTGTTTAATATGCTCCCATTTTGGAATTTTGACGGAAAAAAGATATTAGCATGGAACAAAATAGTATACACAATAATGACCATCACTTCATTCACTTTATTTATGATAAGCCAAAGTTTTTATAGAAGCTTCCTTACAAATGGATTATAATGATGAAAAAATGTCCTCTATGCGGTAAGTTAGTAAGACCAGGAGAAAAATACTGCTGGAACTGTGAGCAAGATATAGCCGAGATTAGCGGTGAGGAAGAGTAACATATTTCCAAAATCCAAAAGAAAAACAAAAATATTATAAACACTTTGACTACATTTATTGACTATGGATATTAAGGAACAGTTAACTAAAATTCTAAAAAAAGAACTAAAGTTAGACTTCAATCTTGAGGTTCCATCAAACCCAGAATTCGGAGACTATGCCCTACCTTGTTTCACTTTCTCAAAGACTCTCAAAAAAAGCCCAAATGAAATAGCAAAAGACCTAGCCAAAAAAATAAAGTCAAACAAACTAATCAAAAAATTAGAGATTAAAGGCCCATACCTAAACATCTTCCTAAACAAAGAAAACATCATAAGCGATGTACTAAAGAAAATCGCTAAAGAGGCAGACAACTATGGCTCTTCAAACGCTAAAGGCAAAGTCCTAATAGAACATACAAGCATTAATCCAAATGCATCCCCTCACGTTGGCAGAGCAAGAAACGCATTAATCGGAGACAGCGTTACAAGGATACTAAAATTCCAGGGCTATAAAGTAGAAACTCATTATTTTGTAAATGACATCGGAAAACAAATAGCAATGTTAGTTCTCGGTGCAGAAAAAAAGAAGGACATTCAGTTCAAAGATCTACTAAAAACATATATAGGCATAAACAAGAAAGTGGAAAATAATCCTAAACTAGAAAAAGAAGTTTTCAATTTACTACACAAGCTAGAAGCCCATGATGATGAAACAGTTAAAAGATTCAGGGAAATTGTCGATATCTGCATCAAAGGTCAGTCAGAGATATTCTCTAAACTAAACATCGAATACGATGTTTTCGACTACGAGTCAGATTACCTTTGGAAACAAGAGACTAAAACCGTCCTTGAAAAACTCAAAGAAACTGGCAAACTATTCACAGATGAACATGGAAGACTTGTTCTAAACCAAGAAGGATATAATCTAGCAATGAAAAGTCCTGTCCTCGTCCTCACAAGAGCAGATAAAACATCATTATACCCATTAAGAGATATAGCATATACCCTCGATAAGATAAACAAAGGATTCGAAAGAAACATCTTAGTATTGGGAGAAGACCAAAAACTATACTTCCAGCAGCTATCATCAGCATTAGACTTACTAGGACATAAGTCCCAAGAAGTCATCCATTATTCATTCGTTCTATTAACAGAAGGAAAGATGTCAACAAGAAAAGGAACTGTTGTCCTCTTAGAAGACTTCATGAAAGAAGCAGTTGACAAAGCAAAAAAAGAACTAAAGAAGAGAGAAATAGGGGGAGAAGAGTTAGAAAACAGAGCAGGGGCAATTGCTTACTCTGCAATAAAATATTCAATACTAAAAGTTTCTCCAGAAAAAAACGTAACATTTGACTGGGAACATGCATTAGCTTTCGAAGGAGATACAGGACCATATCTGCAGTATGCTTATGCAAGAATATGTTCAATACTAAGTAAACACGGAGAAGAACTAGACAAAAACATAGATTTTACACTTCTAAAAAAAACCGAAGAAACCAATTTAATAAAGAAACTTGAAGAATTCCCATCCATAGTAAAGAGTGCAGAAGAAGAATTACGCCCTCACTTAATTGCAACCTACATATATTCATTGTCAAGGCTCCTAAGCGAGTTCTACCACAAATGCAATGTTCTAAAAGAAAAAGATAAACTAAAAAAAGCAAGATTGGTACTAATCGATTCAGTAAGACAAGTTCTTAAGAATGGTCTAAATTTGTTAGGCATTGACGTGTTAGAAAGAATGTGATTATCACAACATAAACTATTTATAACAACAACCAAAAACTAATTCTACCATGAAACTAGTCTGTATAGAATGTAAAAAGTCATACCTGGCAGAAGAAATCCGATATAGATGCGACTGCGGAAACCTACTTGAAATAATCTCAGATCTAAAAAAATTCAACAGATCACCAAAACAGTGGAAACAACACTTCGAAAATAACAACTCAAAACCCCCTTTCCTAAGATACAAAGACATACTTCTACCTGACCTCCCAGACAATCAAGTTATCTTACTAAATGAAGGAGACACTCCCCTCTACCCTGCAACAAAAGAGATGCAGGAATACTTCAAAATAACCAATTTAAAATTAAAACACGAAGGAATGAACCCCACACTCAGCTTCAAAGACAGAGGTATGGTTGCAGCAGTATCATGGGCAAAACATCTAAAAGTAAAATTAGTTGCCTGCGCATCAACTGGAGATACATCTGCCTCAATGGCAGCTTACGCAGCCTATGCTAGAATCAAAAGAGTAGTCTTATTACCAGAAGGAAAGGTCTCAATAGAACAATTATCCCAACCAATCTCATCAGGCGCAATAACATTAGAACTGGACACCGATTTCGATGGTTGTATGAAACTAGTTCAAGAATTAACCAAAAAATACCCAATCTACTTATTAAATTCTATGAACTCAATAAGAATTGAAGGTCAAAAAGCAATTGGTATCGAAACACTACACCAATTAAATTGGGAAGTTCCTGATTGGTTCATCGTTCCAGTAGGAAACGCCGGAAACATTTCAGCCTTAGGTAAAGGATTAAGAGAACTTCATGAATTAGGAATAATCAACAAACTCCCAAGACTCGCAGGAATTGAAGTAAAAGCCGCAAACCCTCTGTACATAAGCTACAAAAACAACTGGGCACCATTAGAGCCAGTCCAAGCAAAAGAAACAGTAGCATCAGCAATCCAAATTGGCAATCCAGTCTCATTCAAAAAAGCAGTTAGAGAACTTAAACATTTCAAAGGAGTCATGGAACAAGTAAGTGAACAAGAAGTCAAAGACGCAAAAGCAGTTGTAGACGCATCTGGAATCCCAATCTGTCCAAATTCAGCAGCAGCAATGGCTGGACTAAAAAAACTAATAGATAACAACATAATAAAACAAGAAGAAAGTGTAGTTGCAATCATGACTGCACATGGCGGAAAGTTCTCAAAAGCTGTAATTGATTATCATAAAGGCAACAACAAATTCTCAAACAAGCCAAAGTCTCTAAAAGCAAATTTAGAAACGATTGAAGAGACTTTAGGATTGAAATGAAATACATAATCTTCGTTGGAGATGGGATGGGCGACTACCCAGTTAAAGAACTAGATAACAAAACACCTTTACAAGTAGCCGATACCCCAAATATGGACTTCTTAGTAAAGAAAGCAAATTGCGGAAAATTAATCACAATACCAGAAGGTCTCCAGCCAGGCTCAGCAGTAGCAAACATGTCAATCCTAGGTTATGATCCAAAAATCTACTTCACAGGTAGAGGAGCACTAGAAGCCCCAAGCGTGGGAGTAAAATTAACAGAAAACGACATAGTGTTTAGATGCAATCTGATAACAGAAAAAGATGGAAAAGTAATAGACTATTCATCAGGCCACATCACTACAGAAGAATCTAAAGAATTAATGCTTTTCGTAAACAAAAAACTAGGAAACGAAGACATAAAGTTCTTTCCAGGTATCTCCTACCGCCATATACTGACAATAGATAAGAACAGATTCTCAGAAGAATTAGTCTGTAATGCACCTCACGATTTCATTGGAGAAAAAGTAACAGAGTTACTAACAAAACCAAGAAATGAGAAAGCAAAAGAAACAGCTAACATGATAAACAAAATAATCCTAGACTCAAAAGATATCCTAGAACAACATCCAATAAACATTAAGAGAAAACAAGAAGGGAAAAATATGGGAAACATGGTCTGGCCTTGGTCACCAGGAACTATTCCAAAGATGAAAACCTTCAAAGAACTCTACAACATCAACGGAGCAGTAATCAGTGCAGTTGATTTAATCTTTGGTATAGGCCATTACGCAGGTTTAGACCCAATCCATGTCAAAGGCGCAACTGGACTTTATGATACAAACTATGAAGGAAAGGCAGATGCAACAATAAAAGCATTAGAAAAATATGATTTCGTATTCGTCCACGTAGAAGCAATCGACGAAGCATCCCATGCAGCTGACCTAAAGCTAAAGATAAAAACAATTGAAGACTTTGACAAAAGACTTATTGGAAACGTACTAAAAAAAGTAGACCTAACAAATACAGTGATAGCTGTAACTCCAGACCACGCTACTCCAATTGAAGTAAAAACTCATACTAGAGATCCCGTACCTTTCTTAATTTACAAACCAAATGTAAATCCTGACTCAGTAAAAGAATTCAATGAGTACTCTACAGAAAACGGAAACTTCGGAATTGTTAAAACAATTGAGTTTATTAAAATAGTTTTAGAAAATCCAATTAATCAATAATTTAATTACAATAAATCCCATCCTCCATAATTATTAATGTAATTTCCATAAACATTTAAATATAAGTTAAGTTATTACAATCAAAATGGAAAACTGGATAACAATTGCTCTCGGATTCACCATGGGATACTTTCTGATTAGATTCATAAATAGAAAACAGAAGAGTCCAAGTGATATCTACACCGCTACATCAACAACTGTAAGTAATAAACAAACAGACACTGAACAAGAAAAGAAATATTCAGCTTCTAACATACTAACAGATGAGAAGTACAAAGTTAAAGGTCAGTGGGATAAATAAAAGAAAAAATAAACTAAATCCCAGCTTCTTTCTTAAGAATCTCAGCCTTATCAGTCTGCTCCCATGTAAAGTCAGGATCAGTCCTTCCAAAATGTCCATAAGCTGCTGTCTTTCTGTAGATTGGTCTCCTCAACTTCAAACCATCAATAATTCCCTTAGGTTTTAAGTCAAAGTTCTTTGAAACCAATTCAGAAATCTTCCCTTCATCTATCTTATTGGTTCCAAAACAATCAACATTTACAGATGTCGGTTCACTTACTCCAATACAATAGCTAAGAGCAACCTCACACTTATCAGCAAGTCCTGCTGCAACAATATTCTTTGCAACATACCTAGCAGCATATGCTGCTGATCTATCAACTTTTGAAGGATCCTTTCCAGAGAATGCTCCGCCACCATGTCTTCCAACTCCGCCATAAGTATCCACAATAATCTTCCTTCCTGTAAGTCCAGTATCCCCTTCAGGACCGCCAACTACAAATAGTCCTGTTGCGTTAATCAATATTTTAGTTTTTTCATCAATGTAATCTTTGCAGATTGGAGTTATTACATGCTCAACAATCTTCTCTTTAAGTTCCTGCTCAGAAATCTCTTCCTTGTGCTGCTGTGCAATAACAATTGCAGTTGCTTTTTTTGGAGTTGCGCCATCATACTCAATGCTTACTTGACTCTTTCCATCAGGACCTAAGTGAGGAATAATTCCTTCTTTTCTGACATAAGCTAACCTTCTTGTCAATTTATGTGCTAAAGTTATCGGTAAAGGCATTAGCTCTTCTGTTTCATTACAAGCAAAGCCATACATCATTCCCTGGTCTCCTGCTCCCTGCTCTTTATCCTCCCCCTCGCCTTCTGAAACTCCCTGACTAATATCTGGACTCTGTTCGTGTATAGCAACCCATACACCTGCATCATCACAGTCAATTCCAAACTTAGGATCAGTATATCCAATTTCCTTCAATACCCCTCTAACTACCTTCTGAACGTCAACATATCCTTTCGTAGTCACTTCACCAGAAACATGCACAGAACCAGTTGTTGTTAATGTCTCAACAGCCACTCTTGATTGAGGGTCTTGTTTAAATAATTCATCTAAAATACCATCAGATATCTGGTCACACACTTTGTCCGGATGACCTTCGGTCACACTCTCACTCGTTATATAAGTTATTTTACCCATATTAAACTACCTCCTTGGTTTTTAAGTACCTAAAGAAGCAGTTTATTTATAAAATTGATTGACTAGAATATTCTGATTGGAATAATAAGGATTTCTAGATGTTTGTGCAAAGATGATTCTAAAGAGAATTAACTCCTCCTCTCCCTATCCTGAACTACCCTTTTCAATCTAGCCATAGCCTCAAGTTCAATCTGCCTTGCTCCTTCTTTCGTAACACTCATTACCAATCCCACCTCCTTCAAAGTTCGCTCTTCCCCAGTATCAAAACCATACCTTAACCTTAACATACGAGCATGTCTTTCAGGAAGGCACCTAAGTAACCCTTCAACATTATCATCCCTTACAAATCCGTCTATATACCCATCACCCTCATCAGGGATTGTTTCTCGATATGTAGCTCCACCATCATCTCCGACCTCTGCATCCAAACTCAAATTAGGTTGCGCAACCCCATAATCCGTATATAGTTGTCTAACAGCAGCAACCGACATTTCCATCTTTTCTGCAAGTTCACCAACTGTTGGCTCACGATCCAGCTCTTGGATTAGCTCTCCCTCTGCACTATTTAACCTTTTCATATCAGCTATCCTATACCCAGGTATACGAATTGTCCGACATTGTTCATCCAGAGCCCTAAGAACTTCTCGCCTTATCCACCACACAACATAAGTTGAAACATTAACTTCTCTATTAAGATCAAATTTCTCAATACCTTGCATTAACCCATCGACACCTTCCTGCATCAAGTCATCAAAAGGAACTACATCTTCACCCCTATAATATCTTCCCACAATACTACCGACCAATCTTAGATTATGCAGAACTAGTTTATCCCTCGCTCCAACATCTCCACAAATCCTATAATCCCGAAGAAGTAGTTTTTGTGTTGGATTATCAAGGACTTTATACCTAGCAACCAGTCCACTATGATGATCTGAAGTAGCACCCCCTCCAGTAGGTCCATTATACGCCATAAACTAAGAGTTTTAGAATCAGTTATAAAGTTTACTCAAAGAAAATCAGAACTTCATTAAAGGTATTATTGGTACCAATCTAAATATTCTAAAAATTTTAAAATCCCTTATCAGTATTGTATTGTCTGTTTATAAGATATTGAAACTGGAACAAATCCCTCAGAACCAGTTCCCAATAGCTGCGATGAAGGATCAGCTAACAAAGGATTAGATTTATGAAAATGCCACTCGTTCTGACCCTTATTAAAAGTAAACTTTCCATCCTCATAAGTTGCTATATGAAAATCAGTTCCAACAAGATCTGCTGACATGAACACCTTTCCATTAGGAAATAATAAGATTCTTTGCCCATCATCACTATGATACGATCTAGACTGGAATGGAACGTATCCCTCCCCCTGAGCTGCCTCGTGCTCATCCTGTGTTAAGTACATAAAAGGAACCCTAAGCCTTACGCCTTGGACATCCTCTAAAGAAAGCAACCGCTCCCTCGTTTCAATCCACCTTTCTGGAGCAACATAAAGTTCTGGGTGATGGTTAGCATTTCCAGTGATTGAAACAAGATGGAAATTGATTTCTTCAACACCCAACTCTCTAAAATATCTAACAGCATCTTCTACTGAATCTATATTCAAACCATTGACTGTATAGTTAACATAAGCGTTGAATCCCCTTGCATTTAACAATTCAAGAGTAGGTATGACCTTCTCAAAAGTTCCAGTCCCCCTAACAGAATCATTAGTTTCAGGGGTATGACCGTCAAGACTAACAGAAATGTGATGCAAAGCTGAGGTAGGCACTGCATCAATATCAAAAAAACCAAGCCCTCTACCATTTGTAGTCATTCTTCTCTCTTTTATATCAAATTCTGCTCCCTTCAACACAAAATCAGAAATATCAGGATGAAGTGTAGGTTCTCCTCCTAAAAAAGTAAGCCTGTCTAACCCTTGGCTTCCAAAGTGGTCAATAATTGCCAATCCCTCCTCCCTGCCGAATCCCCCGTAACCATTTAACCAATCATTACCTACATAACAAGATTTACATCTAAGGTTGCACTCCAAAGTAACGTAAAACATCAGGTCTCTGACTGATATGCCTTCAGCCCTTAATTCATCATCATCAATCGTTATTGTCATTTTAATCTGAATGATACAAAACTCCTTATAAATTATCCTGCCCGAAAAATTCCAAAAAGAATAAATACTAGTAGTCATTATTCCTCTTAAAATGATCACTGAATTAGCAGAAATCAAAGGATTGAGAAACAAGCTAGGTTTAACTCAGTCGCAGCTGGCTAAAATCTCAGGAGTATCTCAAAGCTTAATAGCTAAGATTGAAGCAGATAGAATTGACCCTACTTATACTAAAGTAAAAAAAATATTCACAGCATTAAATGACTACGGCAAAAAACAAGAGCTAAAAGCAAAGGACATAATGAATAAAAAGGTAGTCTCAGTAAAACCAAATGAAAAAATCTCAGAAGCTATCAAAAAGATGAGGTCTTTCAAGATCTCCCAATTACCAGTAGTTGAAGAACACAAATCAATAGGTTTAGTATCAGAAGCAATCATTCTAGACTCAATGCTAAATAAAAAAGGAGATAAGATCAAAGATATCATGAGAGACTCACCACCAGTCATATCAGAAAAAACAGCAGTCAATGTAATCTCAAACCTACTACATTCATGTCAACTAGTCCTAGTCTCAGAAAGCGGTAGATTAAATGGCGTTGTAACAAGAGCTGATATTCTAACTAAAGCTTATAGTAAGTGAAATGGATGATTAAATTAAATCAAATTTGAGTTCTAGAAAAAAATAGAAATGTTCGTGCTAACACATAGATATTCTCGACCAAAATCTCAAAAATTTTTGCAAATAAGAAAATAAAAATAGGATATAATTTGTAGAAAAAACAAATATTTATCTTAAAAATTTTCTAGATCCGATTCGCTAATACCCATATTTGAAGGAATATAAAACACTACTCCTAACCCTTTTTCTTCTAACAGACCCCTTAAATGTTTTCCGTGAGCAGCTCCAACCCTAATTTCAATTATATTTTGTTCACTATTTGCTAATAATGATTCAATGTACTCTGCCATTTTAACACTTCTATCATAAGCAAGACCACGTGATTCGCGAACTATTTCCCATAATTTATTTTCAATTGCACCATCCTCATCGCCATTTCTTTCTCTTTCTTCAATCAAAGCATCGCCTTTCTCATATAGTCTTAGCTGTTTGGCCTTCAATTCACTATCATCAATTCCCCTAGTCTCTACATCAGGACCATGCAATCCTTCATATAAAACTACTACACTCTGTCCTTGTTCCAGTATTGTCCTTAATCGAGCTTCATATTTGTCTGCAAGTTCTTGTCTCTCAGCCTCAGATGTTGCAGGATCTGTCATAGCAGTATACGCTCCTTGAAGGAAACTAATATGCTCATCAGAAAAAGGCAACTTAGTTGTAAATTCCGTTCCATCGATCCATCCTTCCAATCCAATTAGCCGGATACCATTTTCCTTATAATGTCTCTCAAGATCTAAATACGCTGCCACCCTACCCTCAATAGAATTATGATCTTCACCTTGAATAACAACTACCTTATTTCCTATCAAATTTTTATGTAAAACTTCACCGTTCACCCTTAGTGGATTTTCAATACCATACTCTGATAAATCAATTCCTTGTAATTCGCCCCCATATTCCAATTCAAGCAGAGATGAACCATATGTTGGTTCAAGAATAGTCTCAATTGTATTTTGGTTTGATTGTGCCGGGCTGTTCATAGATATGCCTGCAGCTACTAAACTTAAAGCTATGCCCCCACGAACTCTTCGTGATAAGTCATCCTGATTTCCATTCAATAATTCATATTTAGAGTGCAAATAATCCAAAACTTTATTGACACCATTTACTAATCTCATATAAAATAGGAAATTTTTGCCATTTATAAACATTTCCATATTATTACTACTTATCAATGACTAATCAAATAATACCTCATATTTAAATTAAACATAAAAAACACCACGTGCCATAATTCATTGATATAAAGAAATAATGAGAGAACCAAGAGCATCACCTCAACTTTCTTAACTCACCAAACCTATAAACCTTATCTGCAACAATATACACTTCAAACTCGTCTAGGTTCTGCTTCAACAAAGGACTCAACACCTTCTCCTTAAGAACATCCGTACCTTCCTGAACTAAATTAAAAGATGGCATAACTATTAACCCCTTACCCTTAAACTTACCCTTCAAAAAGCACTTAAATGTCTCGACCCTAGAACCCTCACGAAGCGATATAGCAGGATGTTCATGCCCAATAACCACCGTCTTAACACCATCCAAATCGGCCTTACTAGGCATCTTATCCCCATGCACAACCAAAACGTCACCAATAACTATCTTATCAACAACCCTAACGCCCCTTTTCTGCGCAATAGGGCCCAATATCTTATCATGATTGCCCCGAACCAGCACAACCTCTGAACAATACTTCTTCAAAAAATCAAGCAATTTTAGAGTATGTCTCCATTCTGTCTCAGAGATAGTTCCAAATTCATGCTTCACATCACCATTCACCACAATCTTATCAAACCGATTACCCTCTAAAATCCCCTTTAACCTATCAATAAGCTCCTTAAACTGAAATCTAGGTATCAATACGCCTTGTTTATTTAGTGCTTCCTCATATCCTACATGAGTATCAGCAATAACTAAATTACCATCAACCACTAAACCAAGATCCTTAACCCTAATGCCCTTCATAATTTCCATAGAAATAGTCCATCTTCTAAGTTATATAAAGATTATTAAAAGAAAAAGAAAAAAAAGAAAAAAATTTATTTTATTTATTCTATTTTCGATAGAGCAATAACATCCTTAAGTGCCACAACAACAGTTGCAGGTACTACGAATGTCAATATACCATTCAAGATGCCCATTATATATGTACCAACTAATTGGACAGCTCCTAGACTTTGGTATGCGTTACCTCCAGCGAATGCAACAATAACTAATATGGTTGCTACTGTTAAGAACTCAGTTGTTTCCTTTCCTGTAACGTTAAGGAATCCTACTACCAATCCTAGAACTACTAAAATTGATGTAAGCCACTGAGTCAGAACATCTCCTAAAGGTAATGCTAAGCCCAATAATACAGCTATAATCACTCCAATCACAAAGGAGTAATGACCGACTTTCTTTTCCATTTGTTTTCACCTCGCGCGTTTCGTTTATATTTTTTTATTTTTATCCGACTCTTTTTTCCCATTGACTATTCTTATTGATAATCAATAGAGTTATACATCTATATAAATCTTTCTATTATAGATAAACCCAGATAGTAAGCTTTATATATAAGCAATACTTTTAACATCGTTGTTAATCAATAGGGGGTTAACTGTATGTTTAAGGGAGATATAGAGAAGAAGATAGTTGAATTTGTCAAAAAAAGCCCCATTGGAGCTACATCTACTGAAATATCTAAATATCTGAATATAAATCGGATAACTCTAGCTAAATACCTGTCCGTTATCAAAGAAAAGACCTTAATCGACTTTAAACAGCTAGGTATGTCCAAATTGTGGTACATTCCAGTAAATATCAACGATAAAGAGTTCTTAAGGTCTATGCTTCTAGGCACAATTTCAAGTTTAGACGAGAATACTTCAAAAGAAGCAATAAGAAAGAGCGCATTAAAGATTGCCAAAAATATTGAAGAGCTATACAAACGCTTCTATGATGTAGAAAAACTCAACTTAGATCAATTCTGTGAAGCCGTTGTTGATGTAGAAAAGAAAATAGGTGGAGAATTCAAAGTAGTTGAAAAAAGCAATAATAGAGTAATCTTTAGAGTTCTAGCGTGTCCATTTGGCCCAGAAGTAACCAAATGCCCCGGTATGTGCACAGTAACATCAACAATTTTAGGCACACTAGCAGCAAAAAGCTTTGGTTATAGCAAAGTAATCCTTAAAAAAACAATAGCCAGGGGCTCAGATAACTGTTATATCATAGTTCACCTCAAAAAATCAGAGGAAAGCGAGAAAGAAAAAACAACTGAATACTTCCCTGGAGATTAAATATAGCAAAAGACACAAGTTTTTGTACACAATATGTCTTTTACTTATTACGAACGGACAACTATTGTCAATTATTTTTGTCAGTAAGTATAGTCCAATTTTAGACATTCCCACCTCCCTTTTTCTGTAATAAGACATTAAATTTAAAAACACATCAATAAAGTAAACAAATATGAACTCAAAAGAAATAATAAACTCAGAAAAGAAGCATATAATGCCAACTTATGGTAGATTCCCAATCGTAATCGACCATGGCAAAGGCAGCTACATCTTCGACAAAGAAGGAAATAAATACCTTGATCTAATAGGGGGCCTAGCAACAGTACCTATTGGACATGGAAACGAAGAACTTCAAAAAACTCTATCAGAACAATCAAAGAAACTAATTAACATTACAAACTTATTCTACTCCGAACAACAAGTTATCTTAGCAGAAAAATTAGCAAAACTTTCAAACCT
This sequence comes from uncultured Methanosarcinales archaeon, assembly GCA_964566535.1. GTDB lineage: Archaea > Nanobdellota > Nanobdellia > Woesearchaeales > CAZOXR01 > CAZMIO01. Next base: position 14,708 of record CAZMIO010000008.1, read on the forward strand.
AGAAAAATCATTCTTCTCAAACTCAGGCTCAGAAGCAAACGAAGTAGCAATAAAGTTAGCAAGAAAAGTAAAAAACAAACCAGAGATAATCTCAACAGAAAAAGCATTCCACGGAAGAACAATGGGGGCCCTTTCAGCAACGCATAAAAAAAAGTACAAAGAATACTGCGAGCCACTAGTGCCTCACTTCAAACACATTCCCTACAACAATGTAGAAGCACTAAAAAAAGCAATAACCAAAAACACTGCAGCTTTCATAGTTGAACCAATACAAGGAGAAGCAGGAATAGTAATCCCAAACAAAGACTACTTAGCAAATGTAGCAAAGGTCTGCAAAGAAAACAATATCCTACTCATCATTGACGAAGTCCAAACCAGCCTAAGAACAGGAAAATTCTTAGCTTACCAACACAACAACATAAAACCAGACATATTAACGCTAGCAAAAGGAATAGCAAATGGAGTTCCAATAGGAATAACATTAGCAAAAAAAGAAATAGCAGACAAGTTCGAGCCAGGAGACCAAGGAACTACCTTCGGAGGCAACTCATTAAGCTGTGCAGCTGCAAATTGCGTTATTAATTTTGTTGAAAAGAACAAGTTAATCGATAAAGGGAAGGAATTAGGAAACTATTTTATAGAAAAGTTAACTGTCTTAAAAGATAAACACAATTCCATAAAAGAAATAAGGGGAGTAGGATTAATGATTGCAGTAGAAACAAACAAAAGCTCAAAAGATATTGTAAACAAATGTCTAGGAAAGGGCCTACTTGTAAATCCAGTAACAGAAACTGCATTAAGATTCCTTCCACCATTGATAATCTCAAAAAAAGAGATAGACGAAGCAATAAATATACTAGATAGCGTCTTCTCCCAAAACATTTAAATAATCTGCTCCTTAGAATCAATTTATGCCTGATATTATTGACACTTTAAACAAAAGAGAAATCACTATATTCTACAAAGACCTTGACCAAGTATTAAGAGTGACAACTGGAATCAACAAAGATTATGGGAGATTAGACAAAAACTTAGATAATTATATGAAAGATTATAAGAAATTAATAAACTTGTTCAACAAGAAATATCCTAACCTCAATCTAAAGTTCAAAACAACTCTGGAAGAATTAAAGCTAGACATCCTCTTCAAAACTGAAAAGAACGTCAAAGACATTTTTATCAACGCAGCATCAAAAATTATAGGTTTAAAATCAGTTGGAGCAAAAAATATAGGCACAGCAGATGTTGCAGACCCTGAAAGGTTTTCAAATGAGGTAGAAAGAATAGACGATAAAGTCAATATATCATATTACGATGAAAATATAGGTGCTTCCACAATATTGTTAGAATTTAACAAAAAACAAAAGAAGGTCGAAATACATTATAATCTAGATACAGTCATTGAAAAAACCTCACCTGAATTCAAACTAATTGCATACTATGCATTAAAGGATGGATTCAAGAAAAAGATTGATGTCTTCCAAGAAGGCGCAAAATTTGGATTTTTAGATTTACTAAACCAAGAAGAAAAAAAAGAGTGGGTCGATAAATTTGATCCACATATGGGAGAATAAAATCCCCCAAAGAGAGGTGTAAGTTTTGAACACAATAGTACTAATTGCATTCTGCTTAGGAGTATCCTTACTTTTCTCAGAAATATTTCGTAAAGCAAAGTATCCTAGAGTAATTGGCCAGATTATAGCCGGTATCATACTGGGTTTTCCTTTTGTAAAACTTCTTTTTACTACCCAAAATATATCAGACATAGGTTTCCTTTCTGAACTGGGAATTGTCTTCCTATTACTCCTAGTTGGATTGGAAATAAATATACCTAAACTCAGAAGATCATCAAAAGATGCATTACTAATCGCAGTTTCAAGCGCAATTATCCCATTCATTTTAGGTTTCGGATTAATGAGATGGTTAGGATATTCTAACTTAGTTGCAGCAGTTCTTGGAAGTTCTTTGGCACTGACAGCAGAAGGAAGTAAATTAGCCGTTCTTATAGAAACAAAAGTTCTAAACACTAGAGTGGGTTCTATCATGTTAGGCGCAGGAATATTAGATGACATCTTTGAAGTTATTTTCTTAGCACTTTTGTTAGCATACCTCAAAAGAACTCATTTCTATCTACAACTCGTACCAATTACATTGATTGGAATAATCATAGTGATTTATTTATCGTTAAAGTTAGTGCCCAAGTTGTTCAAAGCAATGGAAGACGAAAAATCAAAAATCTCAATCCTATCAACAGTGATAGTAATTGGATTCGGAGCTGCTGCCATCTCCCACATCATTGGTTTTGGACCAGTCATTGGAGCTTTCCTTGGAGGATTATTTATCCAAAGGATGAATAAAGGAAGGAAATTGGAACGTTTAGGTATCGATAGACTAAAAGTACTAACTTTTGCACTAATAATCCCTTTCTTTTTCATAAATATTGGAATGCATTTTAATTTTGAGAGTATCATCTCACATCCATCATTACTTCTATACGTTTTAGCAGTAGCAGTGGCAGGAAAAATGATCGGAACAATTATCGTAACACCTCTAACCACATTAAATCTAAAACAAACAACATTAATTGGCTGGGGAATGAACTCAAGAGGGGCAATTGAATTAATCATCGCAGAAATCGCAAGAGTAAATAACATAATCCCCATTGAAATATATTCAGCAATCGTAGTAATGGCAGTAGTTACAACATTAATGTTCCCATTCGCACTAAAATACTACTTAAGAAGATATCCTGGCATAATGGATGAGAGAGCTTGAAAAAATGTTATTCTTATTTACATTAGCATTGGGATTAACGGGACTGTGGTTTGGAGCTACATTAATCGTAGAGTCCGCAAAGAAGATAGCCAAGAAATTAAATGTTTCTCACGCTTTAATTGGATTAACAATAGTCTCCATAGGAACTTCTCTACCAGAAATCGCAACAAACATTAAGTCAGGGATGATAGGCGCATCAGGAATTGCAGTTGGAACAAATATTGGTTCTTGTCTAACTCAAATAACAATTATTCTAGGATTAACTGCCTTACTCGGAACAATGAAAGCTACAAAAAAATTAATTCGAAGAGATTTCCCAATGCTTTTGTTCGCTATAATTGCAATGTTCTTAGTTGGAATAACTGGAAACAAAATAATGTGGTTTGAAGGCCTAGCATTAATCATAATTTATCTTATCTATCTCTATGTATTAGCCAAAGATGAAAAAGTAGGATTAAAAGTAAAAGGAGAATTCAAAGAACATAAAAATGGAAACGGACATAATGGAATATACTCAAAAAATTTAACCATCATGGCCTTCGGAGTTCTGATCCTAATCTACACATCAGAAATGGTTGTAAGCAGCGCACTTGACCTAGCAGAATATTGGGGAGTCGCACAATCTTTTGTAGGAGTAATGATAATTGGTGTTGGGACTGGCCTCCCAGAACTATCGACTGCAATTACTGGAATTCTAAGAAAAGCCTCAGGAGTTTCAATCGGAACTTTAATTGGTTCAAACGTTACAGACCCAATGTTCTCTCTAGGTGCAGGAGCAATAGCATCAGGATCGTTTTTAGTTTTTGAAAACAACTTATTATTCTTCGACATGCCATTCTGGATAATAGCATCAATAATTGCATTCTTCCTTTTCAGCAGAAACATGAAGATAGGAAAAGCCGACAAGAAAGAAGGTCTGACTTTGATTGCACTTTATGTTTTGTTTGTTTTCTTAAAAATTAAGTTTTTTCTTTAAAAAAATTCTTATCTTACAAGTTCAAATAAACTTTCACTTCTAACTTCAAACGTTGGAACATCCACTGTTCTCCTTTGAAGATCATCATGAATTTGTTCAGAATCTAATTGAGATTGTGTTCTATGATAAAATTCAGGAACCGCAGCAAAAACATCACCCTCACTTTTTTCTTTATTCTACACCATCATAACAAACTCTCTCTTTACTTTTGCGTCCAAAAACAAAAGTAGCAGCCCCTTCAATTAATGGTTCTAGTTCTCCAACCTCAAGCATAGCATCGTGCAATACATCTGCAATAGATTCCGGTCCCCGTTCTTTAACTTCTTGAGTTAACCCATCTTTAAATCTATTATGATGGGGATTAAGACCATCCTCATTAAATCTCAAACCATAACAAAAAAATCACCAGGATAAAGTCTTCTTGGCGTTATATCGATGCTCCCATGATGAAAAATTGCCCTTTCCCCGTCAGTAAATGTAACAACTGCATCACCTCTTAATCCAAGTGATCCTAAATAAGTTCGGAGAGGATTTACAATATTGTCCCTAAATGATCTATGTAAAATTCTACCAATTGCTGCTGTATCCATAGTGCCAGCATATGTAAAATAAAAATTTCCACTGTAAAACTCCCAAAGTTTTTCTTCGTAACCCACACTAGCCGAAGAAGTATGGAACACTCGAAGATCAGTAGACAACACACAATACCCTCTTCCTTGATAACCAGCAATTAAAGTCATAATAAACTAGGAATTTAATTTCATTTTTAAAACATTACCTTACTTATAATTTATTTGAGATAGATATAAAAGTTTCCTTATATCCCATACGTTTTAACTAAAATAAAAAAGTTACCAATTAGTTACTCTTAACAAGTAGTATAAAATAGAAAGATTTATAAACTACCAAAACAGGTGAATTACTATGGCAGAAGACTATAAACCTCAAGTTAGAAGTTTAATTGATAGTGATAACCCTGATATTGTTGGATGGCATAGCACCTCAGTAGAATCAATTCTAGAAGCTGCTAAAACAGGTAAACTGCCCGGTTACGACGAGAAACATACAGATGATCCAGACTCATCGATTAAGGGCCTTCTATTATTCACACCCTTAAGAGAACAGTTTGAAGGAACAGAATTTTATGCTAAACTCGTAGAAGTTGATGAAGATGATATGTTCAGCGCTCAAGAAATGTATGCTCAAACAAAAGCATTTGTACATTATTTAGTTAAGGAGTTAGGATTTATGCCCCAACAAACAGATTTAGTCAACCTATCATGTTATGACACCCCTATCGAGAATGAAACAGTTGCTGATGACATAGATGCTCTTATTCAAGAATCTGCAGGATACGATATCAAAGAAGAAAGAGTAAGGCAAATTATTGATGAAGCAACAAAAAGAAAAGGAGTCCACATTGGATTAACTAAGGAAGTCAAAGAACTTCCATTGGTTCCAGACCCTGATCAAAAAGGATACGCACTAGCAATCCCTACTGAAGATTTAGATATAAAATACATCGCAACAATTACGCCACTTTCTAAGATAGACAGAAAAACATTAGAAGAACAATTAACTACATCCCTTTAGGAACCTGGCCTGAAAACTTCTGCATCATCTTATTAACATCACCAGAACCTTTCATCATCTTAACCATCTTCTTACTCTGTCTATACTGTTTAATCAATTCCCGAACTTCTTTAGCGCCAATACCAGAACCAGAAGCAATCCTATCAATCCTACCTGTACTAATAACTTCATCAGGTCTCTCTAACTCATCCTTTGTCATTGACTGCATTATGAACTTCCACTTCTCAAGCTTGCCTTGCTGCACATTCAAAGCCTCTTTAGGCAACTTAAACTGACTAAAACCAGGAACCATCTCAACCAATTTATTAAGTGGCCCCATCTTCTTCATAGCTTCCATTTGCTCATAAAGATCAATTAAATTAAAGTCCCCCTTCAAAAACTTCTTTCCCATATCCTCAGCTTCTTCTTCAGATATAGCACCTTTTGCTTTCTCAAGCAATGCCTCCAAGTCCCCCATACCCAATAACCGTGAAACAAAACCAGGCGGATTAAAGGTTTCTAAATCATCAATCCGCTCCCCTACACCAATAAACTTAATTGGAGCTCCAGTAACAGCACAAGCAGAAAGTGCACCACCAGCTTTTGCAGTACCATCCATTTTTGTAGCAACTACTCCAGTTATCGCACATGACTTATGAAACTGCTCAGCTTGCGTCTGAGCTGTCTGTCCAATATCAGCAGAAATAACAAGCAACTTCTCATCAGGCTTAATCTCATCTGTAACATTCTCAATCTCTTCAATCAATTCAGAAGACAAAGCATCCCTTCCAGCAGTATCAATCAGTAAAACATCAAAATTATCATACTCATCCTTAGATTTTCTCCAAATCTTAATAGGGTCTTTTTCCTTTTTGTCAATAAAGTAAGGAACCTTAGCATTATTTGCAACCTGCTCTAACTGGTCCATAGCAGCCGGTCTGTGAACATCAAGCCCAACTAACGCAACTTTATTCCCTCTTTTAGTAAAAAATCGAGCTAATTTACCAGTGGTAGTAGTTTTACCAGAACCAAACAGCCCAACTAACATAATCTTAAATGGTTTTTGCGTAACTTCAATCTTATGTCCTTCTTTTCCCAAGAAACTAACTAATTCATCATAAACAATATTGATTAAATGTTCCTTTTTTGTCAATCCGCCAGGCGTTTCCTCATTCTTTATCCTATCCTTAATCCCTTTAGTAAGATCAAACACTAGGCTAACATTAACATCTGCTTGTAATAAAGCCCTTTGAATATCCTTAACAAGCTCATTTATCAGTTTTTCATCCACAAAAACAGAGCTTGCTATCTTCTGCAATGTATTTTTCAGTGAATCTGACAGCTTTTCTAGTACCATACAGCTAAGATAAGAAAAACTCTATATAAATATTTGGAAATTAGTTACTTAAAGGCATGATTTTTAATTAAATTATATTCCATAACGCTCACTTTTATATATCTATTTCGTCACTAAATCTAATTGTCACTTGCGAGTACGTAAAACCGAAACCTTTAAATAGTAGTTTACCCAAAAGTAGCTATATAGCCGTTAGAATATATTCCTTCTAGGGGTATTTTAAAACAAGATACCTTAGAAGATGTTATAGCAAAGGACACAACAAGTATTTGAACATAAATGTGCCTTTGCTTATTACGAACGGACAACAAATGTTCAAAAATTATTGTCCGTAAGTATATCTAAACCGGGGGGTGTTGGAGAAGTAATTCTCCGATTCGGTTAAAAGAGGTAGAGATACCAGTCTACAAAAATGGCAATAACTCAGAAGAAAATAACTGAAGTGGTAAAGGAAATCGCAGGAGATACCGGAGTTAAGATAATTGATTTTCTAAAAAACAAGAAGAATATCTCTGAATTCATTATTGCCGAAAAGACAAAATTAGATATGCAGACTACAAGACATATCCTTTACAGACTTAATAATAACAATATCACAACTTATATCAGAAAAAAAGATAGAAAAAAGGGCTGGTACATCAGTTATTGGACATTTAACAGGAAAATGATTAAAGACGTCATACTAAAACTAAAAAATGAGAGGATTGATAGGCTGCAAGAACAGCTAAAAAAAGAAGAAGCAAACAAGAACAACTTCTATATCTGTTCAAAAGCATGCGCAAGGCTCGATTTCGACCAAGCAACCGAATTTAGCTTCAAATGCCCTGAATGTGGCTCATTACTTAATCTTCAGGAAAACGCCAAAACAATCGAAAACATTAGAGAGAAGATCAAAGAGCTTGAATCTGCTTCTTAAAAATTAAAATGAATCCTACACTTAACACAATCAAGAATAGAAGGAGCATTAGGAAATACATAGATAAGAAAATAAGCGAAAAAACAATAAAAGAGTTAGTTGAAGCTGCAAAATTAGCTCCATCCTCACACAATGCTCAGCCTTGGAACTTCACAATAATCAATAATAAAAAGGGAGTAAAAGAATTATCAGACAACATCAAAGCGTGGTTCTCAAACAAAATTAAACTAGGCAAACTAATTGCTTGGGCGGTTCCTCCAGTTAAAAAACAAATAGATGCCGTAAGCAACAGAATCCTCACGGACAAAGACCTTATCTTCTATGAAGCACCACTAGTTGTCCTAATACATGCGAAAAAAGGAAAGTTTACTCTTCAAGACTGTTCATGTGCAGCCCAGAACATGATGTTAGCTGCAAGGTCATTAGAAATAGGTTCGTGCTGGATAGGATATTCAGATATGGCATTAAATTCAAGCAATAAAATAAAAGAAAGTCTAAATATTCCAAAAGAAAACGTGGTTATGGCATCATTAGTTTTCGGTTACCCCTTAAAGTTCCCAGATAACGCATTACCTAGGAAAGATAATTCTGTTGAGTTTGTTAAGTAGATTTCTCCCTCAACCAAGGAATCACTTTGTAAGCAATCAGACCAATAACTATAGTTATAACCCAAAAAGTAGTCTGCTCAACCCGTTTCAACACAAACAAAGTCAAGTTTGCAACTAAAATAACAACCAGAACTATAGAGATAACCTTTATCTTCATTTTAATGTGTAAAAAAAATAAACTCAACCACCCCCGTGGTTGACTTCAACAACTTCTCAACCACCCCCGCTGAGAATACCATTTTAATTGATTTAGTCATATATAAGGCTTTGGTTGGAGAATGTTGACATTTGTATACTGGTAGAATAAAAGATTTCTGAAAGCTTAATTTTAACCCGATTTTTCCTTATTTTCTAAGTATTTTATGTGCAAATAATTGAACAAATTAGATAATAAGTAAATAAACAAAACAGATTGAGTAAATTCATTCAAATTAATTATTTTCAATATAGAAAATAAAGAATGAAACACCGGAAACACCAAAACAACCACAACAATCACAGTTGAATAAAGATAATATATCAACAGATTCCTATCATTAATGTCTTTTTTAATAAAAACTACAGCCAATACAATCAGAATCCCATTAACTATCAATCCTAAAACAGTATTAAACAATAGCGATAACGATCCCAAACTCAATACCAGAATTATCAAAACAATCCATTCGTACATCTTTATTAACATTAGAATCAATTGTATTTTAATAATTTTTGATTAAAATTGACAATATTTTTATAATTATCTCAATAGAATGTACTACAACGGACCTTCTTTAGAAGCTGTGAGTTTTTTGGCAGAGAGTAGAGTAGCTGCTAATCTAGCAAGTGCAGTACTTAAAGATGGCCATTGGCTACCTAATGGCGAAGTTACTGATGGAGAATGGAAAGATAATCCCAACCAATGGGTACACAGATCAGGAGTATATGAACCTGGTACCGCATTCGACCATATTGTCACCATAAGAAGAGCAGGTGATTCCTTAGTTGACGCAGGAGTTCTCCAAGAAGTTGATGCAAGTGATATGCCAGAACACGGCTCTCAAGGTAGATCAGGTTATGCTATTGTTGGAGATTGGACCGCCATGGGAGGAGTAAGTGAAGGCAAAGCCGACCTTTCAACAGCACTAGCAATATCAAAGCTTAGAGATAGAGCATACCTTACCGCCAACATTGGTAGAGCAGTTTCTCTTGAAGATAGTCAAGGAGATTACATAGAAAGAGGTGCATTAGGGCATGATAGTGAAGATTTAATCCATATTAGTCTCTGTCCCTATGAAGGTTCTGATGTTGAGCATCTTCAAATTCAAGAAGTTAGATTCAGGCCCGAGCATGTTATAGGATCAGAATATGGAGTTGTCTCTTTGTTTGGTGAATCATCAAGGGGGACTATTTCTGAAGGCACCGAATTTGGTGATCGTATTAACAGATTAGTTGAACTAGAATTAGTTACAGAAGCATTATTGGGTGTAGACTGTGTTGTTAGAGGATTGACCGACCGTCTTCGTAGAGCTGGTAAATTAGAATAAAAATGCGGAGAGGAGGGTTCGAACCCCCGTAGGCACTAAGCCAATAGGTTTCTAAGCAAAACTGCCCCTAAGCCTATCCCGTTTGGCCGCTCCGGCATCTCCGCATATAAAGAATTAAATCTAAAATGTTTTAAAAATCTATCGGAAAAGAATTACTTCTTCTGCCAAGCATAACTTCTCAACTTAGAACTCTTACCATAACCACAAGACGAACAAACCTTTTTCCTAGCATGGTATGTCCGCTTCCCGCACCGTCTGCAAAATATCATATTCTTCTTGCCAGACTTTTTACCCATAGAAGCAGTTCCTTTTGACATTTTTTCAACCTTAAGCCGGAGAAATAATGGTTATTGTATCTCCTCTGATAAATACAACTCCTAACTTCCGCTTAACTTCTCCATCAACCCTCTCTTCGGCCTCTTCGAGAACTACATTAATGTGAATATCAAATGCTTTTAGCTTTCCTAAGTATTGTCTACCGTTCTTCAACTCTACAATTACTCTCTTGTCTCTTGCTTTGTTTAATGCGTCTAATGGTCTTGAAACTTCCATGTTAAATTCACCAATAAATTAAAACCTAAGACCTTATATAAATCTTTTGGAATTACGAAGCAATTCAATAAAGAGTAAATCTTTTCTTTCGCCTAATAGAATTGTTGTCATATCCAAAATCAAATCAAAAAATTTTCAATCAAAACCTTTATATACTTTACAGACTTGCTATATGAAGTGGGTGGTAACATTATGACAAAGAAAACTAATAATCCGATTCCTCAAACAGACAACACATTACCTCAACCAGTTCAAAAACTTCCTAAAGATGTTCAAGCTAAACTAAAAGCAATCAAACAAAAGTTAGATAAATTACAAAAAAAAATTCTAGAAAAGTTCGATGAATACATTGTAGGTATTTCACTCCTCCCACCACCAAAACCAGTTGAAGGAAAAAAAATAGACAAAGACAAAATAGAAGTCTTAATTCTTGTTGACGATTCAGACAGCAAAAAGATGGCAAAGTTTGAATTAAAGAAGAAACTCTCAGCAATAATAGAAAGCTTAGCTCAAGAAATTGACAAAAACATTTTCCCAAAAGTTATCATCTTATCGGAACTTTGGCAGAACTGCTACGACGCAAAGTATGACCTCCTACAACTTGTTGCTTTGTCAGCACCAATCTACGACAAAGGAATGCTTCAAGCAATCAAAATCGCAGAACTCCATAAAAACATGGTTCTGAAAAAATTCGAAAGATACATTGTTTCATACGTTCTAGCAGGTTCATTAACCCAAGGTAGGGCAACAAAAACTTCTGACATCGATGTATGGATCGTTATTGATGACACTGATGTAAAGAAGATGACTCGTGCAGAGTTAAAAGACAAACTAAGAGCAATAATCATAGGCATGGGTATTGAAGCTGGAGAGATGACAAAAGTAAAGAACAAACTAAACATCCAAGTATACATCCTAACCGATTTCTGGGACAGCCTAAAAGAAGCAAATCCAATTATATTCACACTACTAAGAGATGGAGTTCCATTCTACGACAGAGGAATGTTCATGCCTTGGAAACAACTTCTAAGAATCGGAAAGATCAAACCATCACCAGAAGCAATTGACATGTTCATGAACTCTGGAGAGCAGATGTTAAAGAGAGTTGAATTAAAACTAAAAGATATTGGTATGGAAGATATCTATTATGCTCTTCTTACACCTTCACAAGCAGCTTTGATGATGCACGGAATTCCGCCGCCAGCACCAAGTGAAACAGCTGAATTGATGAGGGACATTTTCGTAAAGAAAGAAAAACTTTTAGAAGAAAAGTTTGTGAAGATCCTAGAAGACAACATCGTCCTAAGGAAAGAAATTGAACACGGAACAAAGAAAGGAATAACCGGAAAGGATGTCGATGAATTATTAAGAGATGCTAAAAAATACTTAAAAAGAGTCAACAGATTGTTCTCCCAAATTGAAAAGATGAGAGGAGAAAAAGACATGATCAATATCTATGATACTGTTATCACAATAATAAGAGATGTTCTTAAGATGGAAGGCATTGAAAAAGTCTCAGATATTGAAATAATCAAAATCTTTGAAGACGAACTAATCTCACAAGGAAAAGTTCCAGCAAAATTCCTAAGAATACTAAACGACATAATAAAAGCAAAGAAAGACTATGATGAAAAGAAACTTACCAAACCAGAGGTAGATAAAGTAAAGAAAGACTCAAGTATATTAATCAAATTCTTAGTAGAATACATGCAAAGAAAGAGAGGAAGAGAACTCGAAAGGGCCAAAATCAGAATAAAACATGGCAATAGATACGGAGAAGTGATCCTATTAGATGATGAAGCCTACATAATCCATGATATAGACCATGAAGAAAAAGAACTATCAAAAGCAAAGATAAAACCAGACGGCTCATTAGGCACCGTACAAACAGCAAATTTAGAAGAACTTGAAAAAGCAATAGCAAAGACTGACATTCCAGCAAAATCATTTATCAAAGAACCAATTTTCGAGGATCTTAAAAGAGTATTTGGTAAAGATGTGGAAATTCTAATAAACAAATAAAATGAAAACTGGGATAAAAGTCGCGGACGCAATGACCGTAAACCCAATTTATGTTGACTCTACAACTAACTTAGAAGAATGCTCAAAAATAATGTCCAACAATCACGTTGGTTCTCTATTAGTTAAGGATAACTCCATCCTAACCGGGGTCATAACAGAACAAGACATAGTAAGAAAGGTAGTTGCAGTAGGCCAAGACGCAAGAGAAACAATCGTATCTAATATTATGATAAAAGAGATGACTACCATCTCACCAGAAAAAGACATCTACGACGCATTAGTCTTGATGAAAAAACTAAACATCAGACAGATTCCAGTAATGGATAAGGATAAATTATCAGGATTACTAACTCTAAAAGATATTCTAAAGATCGAACCACAGTTATTTGAAGTCATTGTAGAAAAATTCGAACTAAGAGAAGAATCAAGAAAACCAATCAACAGACATATTCCATCTGAGGGTGTCTGTCAGGCTTGCGGAGAATACGCTCAAAAAGTATTCCAAATAGATGATTCTTTATTATGTAAAAGCTGCAAAACAGAACAGGAAGATTAGATTCCCATAATCAACCAGTAACCACCCATTAGTCAATAATAATAGAAAGGTTTATAAACTAATCCATATCATCAAAACTTAAAGATATAAACTGTTCATAAGAAAAAGCACTGTATCATAATCAAAAAGTACATCTGACTTTTTCTTAAGTTGTATATTAACTACGAGGTAGAAAATCATGAAAGAATTTGAAAAACTAGGTATTATAGGACCTATACTAAAATCATTAGAAGAACAAAAATTTGAAAAGCCAAGCGAGATTCAGGAAAAAGCTATTCCAGTAATCCTAAAAGGTAAGGACGTAATAGCAGGCTCTGCAACAGGATCTGGAAAGACATTAGCTTTCGGTTCAGGGATTATTCAGAATACAAAAAAGGGAGATGGAATTAAAGCTCTAATCCTAACACCAACAAGAGAACTAGCAGAACAAGTTGCAAATGCATTAAAGAAATTCTCAAAATACAATCCATTAAACATAACTCCTATTTACGGCGGAGTTTCAATTAGTCCGCAGATGGACGATTTAAGGAAAGCAGATATTGTTGTAGGAACACCAGGAAGAATCCTAGACCACCTAGAGCGAAGAACACTTAATCTAAAAAAAGTCAACACATTAGTACTAGACGAAGCAGATAGAATGCTTGACATGGGATTTATTGAAGATGTTGAAAGAATCATAAGTCAATGTGGTAAAGAACGTCAAACACTTTTGTTCTCAGCAACAATCTCAAACGATATTACTTATCTTGCAAAAAGATATATGAAAAATCCAGTTAAGATTTCAGTAGAATCAAATGTTGATCCAAAAAAATTAAAACAGATCTACTACGATACTCCTGACAATATGAAATTCTCATTATTAGTTCATCTAATAAAGAATGAAGATTCAGGATTAGTGATGGTCTTTTGCAATACTCAAAGAAATACCGACTTTGTTGCAAAGAACCTAAAATACAATAAAATAGATGCACTAGCAATCCATGGTGGATTTACACAGGCAAAAAGAAACCGAACGTTGGAACAGTTCCATTCAAAAAACACCCACGTTATGGTCTGTACTGATGTTGCTGCTCGTGGTCTTGATATACCACATGTTTCACATGTATACAATTATGACAGTCCTAAGGAAAGCAAACAATATGTCCACAGGATAGGAAGAACAGCACGAGCTGGAAAAGAAGGTATAGCAATTAACATCATATCAAGTAGAGACCATGAAAACTTCTCAAGAGTATTAAGCGAACAGGATGTAAATATTGAGAAAGTAGAAGTGCCTCAAGTTGAAAGAATTATGATAAAAAGGATGGACTCTAACAGAGGCGGCGGATTTAGAGGTAGGTCAGAAGGGGGTTACCAGGGCGGTGGCAGAAGAGAAAGGGGTAATTTCGGAAATGACCGAAGACCATCTAGGGGAGGAGATAGCCGAGGAGGCCAAGATAGCGGTCCAAGACAAAGATCTTCACGAAGAGGAAAAAGTTGGTCACAATCCAGCAGAGGAGACAGCAGAAGTGGTCCAAAAAGGTTTGGAGAAGGTTCTAGTAATACTAGCAGAGAAGGGAGTAGCAGTCCAAGAAGGTTTAGTGGAAGTTCAAGTCATTCTAGCAGAGGGCAAGGCAGAGGCAGTCCAAGAAGATTCGGAGACAGCTCAAGTCGTCCTAGTAGAGAAGGAAGTAGCAGTCCAAGAAGGTTTAGTGGAAGTTCAAGTCGGCCTAACAGAGAAGGAAGTAGCAGTCCAAGGAGATTCGGAGACAGTTCAAGTCGTTCTAGTAGAGAAGGAAGTAGCAGTCCAAGAAGGTTTAGTGGAAGTTCAAGTCGGCCTAACAGAGAAGGAAGTAGCAGTCCAAGGAAATCTGGAGGAAGTTTCGGAAAATCCAGGGAAAAACCTAAAAAGAAATTCTACGAAAAAAGACAATAAATTTTTTCTTAATTTTAGTTATCTTATCACAAAGTTTATATTACCCCATAAAGTCCCACAATATAATAAAACTAAATGGTGATATCTATGAAAAAATTAATAATCTATGCGCATCCAAAAGAAGAAGGCCATTGTGCAACTGTTCTTAATGAAGTGAGAGACACATTAGTCAAAAAAAATAAAGAATTTGAACTTCTTGACTTGTACAGGATTAATTTTGACCCAATTCTGACAAAAGAAGAATTCACAACAGAAGGCCACACTAAAGCCACTGAACAAAACAAACTAATTCAAGATAAGATAAACGCATCAGACGAATTAATATTCATTTACCCCGCTTGGTGGGCTGGGATGCCGGCAATCTTAAAAGGTTTCTTCGACCGACTATTCACCGAAGGCTTCGCACTAAGTTTTGAAGGAAAGATGCCAAAAGGACTGCTCAAAAACAAAAAAGCAACAGTATATATGACCACAGGCGGACCAAAATTCATACACTTCATAATGGGAAACAGATACAAAAAACTGATCAAAAAAGACATTCTAGAATTCAGTGGAATCAAAACTAATTTTATCCACATAGACAACTGTAGACAACTCGACGACAAGAAAAAACAAGAAATAAAAAATATTGTTTCTGAAGTGATGGAAGAAGAATAATGAATTCTGTAACTAATCAAAAATAAACAATTCTTCTATAGTCGTCTTTAACTCCTTAGCTATATCATGAGCCAACTGCAAAGAAGGATTATATTTCCCTTTCTCCAAAAAAACTATAGTCTCTCTTCTAACTCCAACTATCTTTGCCAACTCTTCCTGCGTAAAATTATGCCTTGCCCTAAATTCTTTTATCCTAGTCTTCATCGTACTAAAACTTAACAGCTATATCTAAGTCCTCTTGTTTATTTGCCCAAAGCCATGTTATCCCAAATATAACTGCCATTCCAACAATTCCCAATCCAAGAGCCATTTCTGAATTCAAAGTAATAATCTCAAAAACACTAGATACCCACATCAAAACAAGTAGATACCACATTGAAATCTTAAATGATTTAGCTCCAGTAAGTAATAATACTTTTCTTGAACGTTCATCTTCCACTGCCAGTCCCTTTTTTGTATCCTTTGCATCTTTCCAGTGTTTAGCAAGAAAAATAACTGCTAAGATTGCAACGATTGCTGCTATAGAAATAAATTCCATCTTTGGGACCTTTTTCATGGAAACCAATAATCCCACAATAACTAGTGCAACTAAAAGAATAGTCACGAGCAATACTTTGTATGATTTTTTCATTTTTTACTCACTAATGGACGATATTTTGAAGCACCCATGAATATTATTCCTAGCAATCCCATAAAGGTCCATCCTCCTAAATCTCCTTTTACTGTCAATAATAGAATTCCAGTTATTACTATCATCGTTATTCCAATCCAAAACATTGATTTATTTTCTTTCATTTTAATTCACCTTTTAGTTGTTTATTTCCATCATTTTGTTATATTTAGTTAACTTTATGTTAGATATATATAACATAACTAGTATATAAACTTTGCTATTAGAACAAATTTCACATTAAACCAGGAACCAACCTATTAGTCTTCTTCATATAATCCTTATATCCCTTACCAAACTGCTTAATCATCAACTTCTCTTCATCACCAACCCTCACAAAATAAAGCAAAGCAAAACTAGCAATCCCTCCAACCCCCACTAACCAATTAGAGAGAAATACTCCTTGACTAAGTACCCACAAGAAAAAAGCACTATACATTGGATGTCTTACATACTTATATGGCCCCTTAGTAATCAACTTCTGATTCTTCTTTATCTGCAGCGTAGGCGACCAATTCACATCCAAAGCATTATGACTCCAATTATGCAGATAAACTGCAAACGCAAAGGCAATTCCACCAATAATCCTAACAAACATAGGCAATCCCATATTGTAGCTGTCCAACAAATCAGAAAAAACATAAAACAAAGGAAGCACCATCATAATTGAACCAAAGAACAGTAGAACATACTCTCTTTTCTGCTTAACAGAAATAATTGCCTTCATCTTCTTCACTTTCTGAGCAATCGGAGCTCTACCAGCAGCAGCAATAACATAAAGAACCATATACACTATCTTAATTATCAATTCTGACATAGATCAAATAAAGAAATAAAAGTTAATAAACCTTTCGAAAGATTTATTCATTTGCATAAGGTTTATCCTGCTCGGCAACATTTCTATAATTTCCATTCTCAAGATGTTCAACTAACCTACCCACGTCATCATGAACTTCCCTAAGAAGATCTACATGTCTTTTCAAATTAGTAGGCTCTCCACAAACAGCTTCATAACCATGCCTTGGATTATCATCTGCTGCAGCTTGTACTAGTAAACTTGGCAGTCCAACATAATCCCAAGTAAGTGTCTCCATTGTCATATCGCCTTTTTTGGCAGCATTACCAGATTCCCATTCTAGAGTTACTTCTCCTCGACTTCTAAATGCACTTAACTGACCATTATCTACTACATACGGTTCATTTAAAGTCATTCCTGTCATTTTATTCCCCTCAAATCCATATAAAAAACCGGAAGAAAAAAGAGTTAATAAACCTTACCATTCACAACCCTAATAGAAGCATTTATATAGGCTCAAAATATCCTTATTGCTATGGTAGATTATAACATAGTGAAGTTTTGCAGGTGGTGCGGAGTAAGATTTGTAGTCAACAAAAAAGAAGCAAAGAAGAACTATTGTGATAAATGCCAAAAGAAAATGAAAACTTTGAAGAAGGATTAGTTGGGAGGAACAATAAAATGAAAGGAACAGTAAAATTTTTTAATGAAATGAAAGGATTTGGATTTATAGCAGCTGAAGACGGAAAAGAATATTTCGTTCATCAATCAGCTCTACCAGAAGGCGTTAAGTTAAACGAGAACGACGCTGTTGAATTCGATGTAGAAGAAGGCGATAGAGGACCTAAAGCAGTTAATGTGAAACAAGAAGGTTCAGAAGCAAGTTCAGAAGAGAGTTCTGAAGAAACTACAGAAGAATAATTTTGAATCACATTCAAAAAGAATTTCTTTATTTTTTTATTATTTTTATTAAACAATTATAGTTTTAAATCCAATGAGAATACCAAAAAGATACGGACAATCAAGGATAGATAACTGCCCTTTCTGCGAAAAAGTTAGCACAACTAAGAACAAACAAGGAGTGCCAGTCTGTCAAAACCACAAAGAGAACGTATTAAAAGACTTAAAGTGTGTTTGTGGTGAATGGCTTGATCTTTTAGAGGGAAAATGGGGCCCTTACTTTAAGTGTATTAATTGTGGAAATATCAACTTCAATAAAGGACTTGAATTAAACCCTCAAATTAAAGATGAAGAAAGTTCTGATGAAGATGATGATTCAAATGAAACTCCAACAACTGATGAAACCTCCACAGAACGTGAAACAACTAATTCTTCCCAAAAACAAACACAGTACGAACACAAACCAACAGAAACAACAGTAAGATCAGATGAGTTAGATTTCTAGACAGAAAGTATTTTATACCTTCCTTCTTAATCGATTACCATGCAACGTGTACAAAAATTACTATCCAACTACGGCTATTGTTCTAGAAGAAAAGCTGAAAAGCTAATTGAAGAAGGAAGAGTTAAAGTAAACGACAAAACAATAACAATAGGAGACAAAGCAACAGAAAAAGATAAAATCTACGTTGACAACAAACTAATTAACAAAGAAAAAAAGCTCTACTTAATCTTCAACAAACCAATTAACTGCGTAACTGCATTAACAGATGATAAATATCAAACAGTAATGCACTACATAAAGATAAAAGAAAGAGTTTTTCCAATTGGAAGGCTAGACTACAAAACTTCCGGATTACTCCTACTAACAAACGATGGAGACTTCGCAAACAAAATAATGCATCCCAGTTATGAAATAAAAAAAACATACAAAGTAGAAGTTGACAAATTCGTTTCCATAAACTCAATAAAAAAGATAGAACAAGGCATGCACCTAGAAGACGGAAAGACAGCCCCAGCAGAAGTAAACCAACTAAAAGATAGAGTCCTAGAAATAACAATACATGAAGGTAAAAATAGAATTATTAGAAGAATGATGAAATCCCTAGGCTACCAAATAAAAACACTAAAGAGAACAAAGATAAGCAATTTAGAATTAGGAAGCTTAAAGCTAGGAACATTCAGAGAGCTAACTGAAAAGGAGAAGAATAAGATATTCTAATAAAACCTCAAAGATCTCCTTCAACCAAAATATCCTTACCTATCTTCTTAGAACTAATATTCTTTAATTTAATGCTCTTATCAACTTCAGTAATTCCCAAATCACCAATAGCACCTATTCCAGAACCAATAACAGATGGAGCAATAAATATCATTATCTTATCAACTATACCAGCACTCAGTGCAGACGAATTCAAAGTAGCTCCACCTTCCAACATTATAGAAGTAATCTCTAACCTCCCTAATTTCTTCATAAGATTCTGCAAGTCAACTCTTCCTTTTAACGTATCAATAACTAAAACATTTGCACCCATTTGATGCAATTTTTTCATCTTCTGCTTATTTGCTTTCTTAGTCGTTGCAATTATCAGTTTAGTTGGATCCTTCAAAACCTTAGCTTTCAAAGGAATCTTCAATTTACTATCAACAACAATCCTAATTGGATCCTTCCCCTTAACTAATCTAACGGTCAGCTGAGGATCATCTTTAAGTATTGTATTAATCCCAACCATAATTCCATCTAACTCTGCCCTTAATTGATGAACGTACTTCCTAGCTTCCCTACCAGTTATATACTTAGAATCGCCAGTTTTTGTTGCAATCTTACCATCCAAGGAAGTAGCAGCCTTCACAACAACAAATGGTTTCTTCGTTTTAATATACTTAATATAAGCCTCATTTAATTTCCTGCATTCCTTATCTAAGAAACCCATCTTTGTCTTAAGGCCCCTAAATTTCAATTCTTGGCAACCTTCAACCTTAGAGTTAGGATCCTTCATACCAATAATAACTTCCCTTACACCAGCCTCAACTATCCTTTCAGTACATGGTGGAGTTTTCCCCCAATGAGAACAAGGCTCTAAAGTAACATACATCGTAGAATCCTTAGCCTTACTGCCAGCTTCATTTAAAGCAAGAATTTCAGCATGTGGCTCTCCAGCCTTCTTATGGTAACCTTTACCGATTATCTGATTCCTCTTGGTAATTATACAACCAACCATTGGATTAGGACTAGTAGTCCCCTTTCCCTTTTCAGCCAGTTTTAGCGCTAATTCTATGAATTTCTTGTGTGAAATCATTCTGTAAACCACCCAATATACTATTCATGAACTCGGTAATATATAAAGTTAAGGGTTTATTCCAGTCATTCTTCTTCATTACCTTTAGGTAGTAAAAATAGAAAGCTTTATATACTACTAATAATTCTTATTAACTACTTAGTAGTAAAATGAAACAAGTATTTACAATATCAATAGATGAGAAATTAGTGGATAAGATTAGATCCACCTATAGAAAAAAAAGATTCCGTAACAAATCTCACCTAGTTGAAGAAGCAATTGAGGAGTTCTTAAGAAAATGAGCATAGAAACCTTAGTAGCAGAAATAGAAAGAAATCCAGACTTTGAAGTATCTTCAAAAGCGCTGCTTCCACATATCGATAGTCCAGAATTCTTTGATGGATTCATAAGAGCACGGGGCCATAGTTCCCCTCTTGGTAAATACAAAAAAAGGCAGTATGAAGAAGGGGGAGATTTTCTAGATGCAATCAGAGAAAAAAGAGACTTATTTAGAGAGTATCTGCAAAATCTATATCCTACACTTGATGATTTTAAACAAGACATAGCACTTGCAAGGACACTAGGTGTAGCAAAAACAACCGCTACAGGAACAAGTAAGGGTAATCCAAGTACAAATAAAGCAGATGTTATTGCAAAATGTGTTAGTGAAAAATTAGTTGACCCAATAATGCCAAGTGACTATGCCATAAGCGGACAAGGGCATACAAGTTGGTATGTAGCTCCAGAGGTAGTCGGAACTAAAAACGCGTTTTGGAATCTAGGAGTATATGTAAAAAATGAAATTGGAAACCTAGATGATTTAAAAGGAAATAAAGCAGTCGGAAAGATTAATGCAGTAGTTAATGGATTAAGGGGTCATCTAAAAGAAGAGTATCCTTTCTTAGAAGAATACCAACATTTTGGTTCAAGAGATGTAAATCTAGCTGCTAGAGCTTGTGTAGAATTTGGTTTTATTGACCCAGTTATTCCTATGGGTCACAACCTCAGCAGAGGTAGAGGAACTACTCTTAGTGCGTATGTTCATCCAGTGGCTGTAGGTCCGAAAAGAGCACTAAAAAATATATCAATATTTTTTGAAGAAAACTTCCAAACATTAGATGATATAAGCTTTAAAAATCCAAGAACTAATTCATTAGACACAGGGATTAGGAATTTAACTGAAGCATTAGGAGAGGAGTATCCATATTTAAGAGAACTAGAAGAGTATTCACTTATGAATACCCAAGCAATATCTAAAGCATGCATTGAACTTGGGTTAATCTCAGCTGAGATACCAGACAATTATGAACTTGAAGATAGATCAAGAAGAGATTTATCACATTATTGTAATCCAAAGATTGTTGGAACTGATATAGCAGAAGCAAACTTAAGGAAATATATCGGTCAAAGATATGGCACCTTAGACAGTTTGTCAAGCAGGGATAGATCAATAAACACTCACTTATCTAAACTATTAGAAGTTGATCCTCGTCTGTCTGAAATTGCAAGAGAATGTGTTAACAGAGGTATACTTGATCCTGAACTTCCAGATGGCTACGAAATTATCCGAGGTCGGAACAGGAATAGTTTTTACATTGATCCAGAAGTTATAGGTAGGGAACAAGCGGAAGAAAACCTAAGAAGATATATCCAATCTAGGTACAGCCATATAGATGAACTAGATAGAACTCCAGCAATAATATCTGCCTTGGAAAGGGTTGGACATCCAATTGCAAGAAAACAATCAGTAACAGACTTAAAGGCTAAAATAGCAGAACTAGGATGGTTAGATACAACTAACTTCAGACCTTATACTGACCAGTTCCATCTCTCTCCCCCGGACCATACCTAACATGAAATTTAAGAACTCTCTCCCCTCCAAAAAAGAAATTACCCTTACCATAAGGAGTATCAAGTGTAAAGTTAAGTGCAGCAACATCTTCTCCCTCTGGATGAATATGCCACTTCTCCTTTCTTTCATTTCTGCCCTCAATTCTCTCACCAGGAACCTCAGGAGTTGGTATGAAACCAACCCCTACATCCCCCAATAATTCATAAGATGGATGGTATGATGAAAAACCATCACCATAATTCAAACCTACTCTCACTTTCTGCCCATGTTCCCTCCCACTTCTAAACTTAATCTCAGGAACAAATAGATCATACTGGGGTAACTTAACATTTCTCTCACCAACCATGTACCCTCCTGGATTCAAATACCTTAAACTCGGCATTCCAGCTGTTTCATGAGTAGCATTTAACTCCTCAACCTTAGCTTGAAGCTCCAATTCCCTCTCAATCAGTTCTGGAAGACTGCCTCTTTTAATTACATCATCAAAATCAACTTGATGCCAGTATGGAAACCCTGTTCGTGATCCAGCCTTACCTCGTTCAATTGGTTCAATAATAATATCTTTATGTGTTTCCCCATCCGGATCACGTAGATCAACACCCTTCACATCTTGCAAAAAGGGCCCATACCATTCTAAGAATTCAGCCAAAAACCCCTCCACGCCTTGTATATTATCCATTTTTATTCAGGAAGTTCAAGTTTAATATAAATAGTTTTTCTCCAATGTCATCTTCTAACCAACACTTCATCCCTTCTCTCCTTAATCTTCTCAACAGTCTCATGAAAATCAGATGGTTCTGGATCAAACAATATATAAGCCATAGTTCTAAGAGGATACAAATCCAAAGAATCTAAATTCAAACGAGCAAACCTTCCCTTCTCACCAAAAGCCATTCTAGCTTCCCTAATAACTGCCTTATTCGTCCCATACACTCCACCCAATAACGTTCTTCTTGAACCATCCGACCCAACAACATCCTGTAATCCAAGAATTGATGGTTCACCTGACATCGACATCGAACCAACTAAATTCCCTCCAACATATAACAATGTAGCTAATCCCTCACTACTTTCATGACAAGGCCCCCCTAAAAATGTCCTTTCATGTTCTTCAAAAAGACAATCATCTATACCAAAAAACCTATCCACAGTTCTTACAGTCCTAACGCTATCTAATTCAAT
This sequence comes from uncultured Methanosarcinales archaeon, assembly GCA_964566535.1. Taxonomy (GTDB): domain Archaea; phylum Nanobdellota; class Nanobdellia; order Woesearchaeales; family CAZOXR01; genus CAZMIO01. The sequence goes on from CAZMIO010000008.1 coordinate 37,819, forward strand.
TGGTTCTTCAGAAGCCTCTAACCAAGGCAAGATTTGTTCCTGATAAGCTAAAGGAATCATATCCATACGCGTAGTTGATATCAATGCAAGAAGTTCCCTTGATTCAGCAATACCTTCAAAGACCAAATTTAGAACATCATCATCCACCTCTTCAGAACCCAATAATTTATCACCATAAAGCGCAAATGCCCTTACACCATAGCAGCAATCATTAGCCCTCATCCCCTTCAACACATCAGCCCTCTCTGACTTATCTAATTCATCCCCCCATAATTCATAATACCTCATTGCTTTAGCAGCAACATGTATTTTCCTTCTATGATGCAGGCCCATGAATTTCAAACAACCAAAAGGTTCTGCAACAGCTTGCATCCATGAAGACATTGAAAAAGCATAACCTTCATCTCTTGCCATCATTAAGCCTGGAAGAATCTCAATAGCCATTCCTAAATAGGGTGGATTTGCACTAACTCTTGGATCCCGATTTATACCTTGCTCTAACTGCTCTTGAGTACCATACACCCCAAGAACAGTTTGAGTCACTTCACAAATAGAATCTAACCTACTCGTTGCCTTAGCAACTGGCATACCATCATCTAAGAAAGGCCGTAAGTATTCTTGTTGATATGCCATTAGAAAACAGAATCAATAAGCATTTAAATATTTAATTACACAGAACTAATCACAAAACATAAGCTATATTCCGACTTCTATATGCCTCATCTCTAGATTTATTCAAACCTATTTCTTCAACTAAACCTAATTGAAAATGATGCCTTACTTCAAATTCAACCATAACTAAATCACGGTGTGTAAAAACATCCCAATCAACCTTAATACCTTTATAGGGCACAGAAAGTCTCCATTTCTCTAATCTTGGAACGTTAGAATTTTTCCAAAAACAATAGAACAGTTCTCGACTAATTGCTGCTTCCTGCTCAGGCACTTCTTTATAGCCCCCATCAAGGTTCAAGTATCCCGAATCATCAGGATGTTCTATTTCATCTTCCCCTTTTAGTGTGAGTATATATTTCCTTTCATCAACTTCCCTAAATCTAGGCATAAAAGAATCATTCCATTCCAAATCAAACCTATCAGCTAACATTCTACCAGTATCTTTGGAAGGGTAGCACTGCCTTATATAACTACCATTCAACATAGCCTGCTCTATCAAATGTTCAACGGTAGGATAATAATTTTTAAAGGCAGATGTAGTATAATCTATATCATCTTCCCACAACAACTGTTTAACTTCAATTTCATTCTTAACTACCATCAGACAAGGAGTTTATACACTATTTTTAAATCATTCACTATATTCTAAAGCCTAACTCAGAAAAGAAGTGGAAATAAATTATAAGGAATAAATGTCTACACCTACTTCTTCAACCTATCAGCACTAGCCTTCAACCTAAGCGCATTCAGCTTGATAAAGCCAACAGCATCTGTCTGGTCATATCCACCATGCACATCCATTGAAGCAATCTTCTCATCATAAAGAGAGTCTTTAGAAGTTCTACCCTTAACAGTAATATTCCCCTTATACAAACCAATTTTAACCTTACCGTTAACATACTTCTGCGTATAATCAAAAGCTGACATCAAAAACTCCATCTCAGGACTAAACCAAAATCCATTATAAACTAGCTGAGCAAACTTAGGAATTAATCCATCTCTAATTAACATTACCTCTCTATCCATTGTCAAACATTCAATATCTCTGTGAGCATCATAAAGAATTGTTCCAGCAGGAGTTTCATACACCCCTCGCGATTTCATCCCAACAAATCTATTTTCAACTAAGTCAGTTCTTCCAACCCCATTCTTTCCAGCAACCTCATTAAGGTAACCATAAAGCTCAAGTGCACCAGTTACTTCCTTACCATCACTCAAATTCTTAACCTTAACCGGATTCCCAGACTTAAACTCAACCTCAATAACAGTCTCCTTATCAGGAGCATTCATAGGACTAACAGTTTTCTTAAACATATCCTCAGTCGGCTCATATGCCGGATCTTCAAGTATCCCAGCCTCATAACTAATATGCATTAAATTATCATCAGATGAGTAAGGCTTCTTCTTTGTAGCCTCAACAGGAATACTATTCTCACTACAATACTCCAACATATCATTTCTTCCCTCAAACTTATCTAAGAACTCTTGCTCTTTCCATGGCGCATAGATCTTAACACCAGGCATAAGAGTAAGATAAGCTAACTCAAACCTTACTTGATCATTCCCTTTCCCAGTTGCTCCGTGCGAAACAACCGTTGCTCCTTCTTTCTTAGCTACCTCAATCTGCTTCTTAGCAATAAGAGGTCTTGCAAGAGAAGTCCCAAGTAGATACCTTCCCTCATACTTTGCATTAGCCCTAATAGCCGGAAAAACATAATCAATAATAAACTCTTTCTTAGCATCAATAATATAAACCTTAGAAGCACCAATCTTCTCTGCCTTCTTCTTAGCAGCATCAAAATCATCATCCTGCCCAACATCAATTATACAAGCAACAACATCATAATTCTTATCTATCAACCATTTCAAAATAACAGAAGTATCAAGTCCGCCAGAATACGCAAGTACAACCTTTTCATTAGCCATTTTTCATTCACCCATTGTTTATTATTTTTTCCATTACAATTAGTTTTATTAATTATTTTTATATTTTATTTATTGGAATTTTTTAATGATTAGTTCTTTATTGGTTTCTATTTATTTTAATTTCATTAGTTATTTTATTAATAAGTTTTTCATTCACCTTAATTATTGATTAATCCCTTATCTTTTAAAGTTATTGCTTGATATCAGATAGAATTAAACTTTTCTGTCCAATATAAGACATTTACAAGCAGAATATTTATAACAACATACAACTCACTATCTTTAATGTCACTAAACGAAATATTCTTATCGACATATTGCTGCGTAGAAGGTGTTGATGATATTGAACCCCTAGAGGAAACAAGAGCACGAGTTGAAGAATTTCTAGGAAAACAATACGGTGAACCTACAAGATTGGAATCTGTAAACAGCAAATCATACCAAGACGAAGATACAACAGTTTTTCTCCTATACAGCTCACCTCAAGAAAAAAAGATGGGTGTTTTAACAGTCACCATAGCACCAAATGAAGGAAAATCCCCAAACCTAGAAGAAATCGCAGAACAAATAATCATAGCATCAAAAAACAAATTAGTCAAACAAAGATTTTCAGACTGCTAATTAAATCTTTTATAATAATCCTCTAAATTATCAACAGAAATATCTCCTTTAATAAAACTTTTAATCGCACTAACATAAGCCAAAGTTCCAGGTTTAGTCGTAACATAAGGAATTCCCATCTCAACACATCCTCTTCTGATCTTATACCCATCAGAACCAACTCCGGAACCACTAGGAATAATTATTATCATATCCAACTTCTTACCCTTCATCATATCAATAATCTTAGGGTCTTCATGCACCTTCGGAACAGCCTTAGCATTTATCCCCTTAGAAGAAAGAAACTCCTGAGTTCCTTCAGTACAATAAACATCAAAACCTAACTTAACCAAATCCTTAGCAATCGGAACAAAGAAATCCTTATTCCTATCGCGCCCTATACTCAAAAGAACATTCCCTTTCTTTGGTAAGTTCATATAAGAAGCAGCCTGTGCCTTGTAGTAAGCCTTGCCAAAATCAGAATCAATTCCCATAACTTCCCCAGTCGATTTCATCTCAGGACCAAGCACTGGATCAACACCGGACAATTTAATGAAAGGAAATACTGCTTCTTTAACCGAAACAAAATTAGGCTCTTTATAATCCTTAAGCCCAAATTCAGATAATTTCTTTCCCATCATTAATTTAGTAGCAATCTTAGCAAGCGGAATCCCAATTGTCTTAGAAACATAAGGAACAGTCCGCGAAGCACGAGGATTAGCCTCAAGTATATACACTACACCATCCTTAATTGCATACTGTATGTTCATAAGCCCAATAACCTTAAGCTCCTTAGCAAGCTTAGTAGTATACTCAATAACTGTTCGTTTAACTTCAGCAGAAATTGTCTGTGGAGGTATAACACAAGCAGAGTCTCCAGAGTGAACTCCTGCCTCTTCAATATGTTCCATTATTGCAGCAACATAAACCTCCTTACCATCACAAAGCGCATCAACATCAAGTTCAATCGCATTTCCTAAAAACTTATCAACCAAAACTGGCTTATCAGGACTAACGGAGGCAGCTTCCTTCATATACTTCTTAAGCTCTTCATCAGAATCAACAACCTTCATGGCCCTACCACCTAAAACAAAACTAGGCCTAACTAAAACTGGATAACCAATCCTAGCAGAGATCTCAAGCGCCTCAGAAATAGACAGAGCAGTTCCCCATTCAGCAGAAGGAATCTTCAACTTATCCAAAATCCCACCAAACCGTTTCCTATCTTCAGCCATATCAATACTCTCAGGAGATGTTCCCAAAATATTCACACCAGCTTCATGTAATCTCATAGCCATATTTATCGGAGTCTGTCCACCAAACTGAACAATAACTCCATATGGCTTTTCTCGTTCAATAACATTCATAACATCCTCAAAAGTCAAAGGCTCAAAATACAATTTATCGGAAGTGTCAAAATCAGTTGAAACTGTTTCTGGATTATTATTAATTATCTGAGCCTCAATTCCCATCTCACGCAATGAGAAAACAGAGTGCACACAACAATAATCGAACTCAATTCCCTGCCCAATCCGAATAGGCCCACCACCAATCAAAATAACCTTCTTTTTATCAGAAATATTAGACTCATCCTCTTCCTCATATGTAGAATACATATAAGGAGTATATGCCTTAAACTCAGCAGCACAAGTATCAACCATCTTATACGTAGGAATAATTCCCTCACCAATCCTAAACTTCCGAACTTCATCCTCACTCTTACCAACAATAGTTGCAATCTGAACATCAGAAAATCCGTTCCTCTTAGCATCTAAAATAGAATCCTTATCAAACTTAATCTTCTTCCCCATATCATAAACATTTTTAACTTTAGTCAGGAACCATTTATTTATCCCAGTCAAATGATGTATCTCATCTATACTGATCCCAATATGCATTGCATCTCTAATATACATCATCCTTTTGTGCGTTGCAACTTTTAAGTTCTGAACTATCTCTTTCTTATCTTTGCATATCTTATCCTTAGGATCATGACCAAGCCCAAATCTTCCAACCTCAAGAGACCTAATTGCTTTCTGAAGAGCTTCCTCAAAAGTCCGTCCAATAGCCATAGTCTCCCCAGTTGATTTCATCTGAGTTCCAATCCGCTTATCAGCCGTATCAAACTTATCAAAAGGCCATCTCGGGATCTTCACAACAACATAATCAATTGTCGGCTCAAAACAAGCCTTAGTCTCCTTAGTAACATCATTTGGAATCTCATCAAGTGTCATCCCAATTGCAATCTTAGCAGCAATCCTAGCAATAGGGTAACCAGTGGCCTTTGAAGCTAAAGCAGAACTTCGACTAACTCGAGGATTAACTTCAACAATCATATAATCTCCAGTCTTATAATTCATTGCAAACTGAATATTACATCCGCCCTCAACCTTTAGCGCTCTTATGATCTTAATAGCAGAAGTACGTAAAACCTGAAAATCATGATCATTCAATGTCTGAGTTGGAGCAACAACAATTGACTCCCCAGTATGTATCCCCATCGGATCAAAGTTCTCCATCGGACAAATAATTATGCAGTTATCATTCTTGTCCCTCATTACTTCCATCTCAAACTCTCCCCAATCCTGAGTCCCCATAATAGCCTGTTCTAGCAAAACCTGATCAATCATACTCTGAGTTAACCCAGAATTAACAAACTGCTTCAACTCAGAATCATTGTAAGCAATTCCACCACCAGCCCCACCAAGCGTATAAGCAGGACGAATAATAACGGGATAGCCATACTCAGAAACAAACTCCTTAGCAGAATCATATGAATTTATAATCGCACTCTCAGGAATTGGTTCCTCAATCTCCTTCATCAAATTCTTAAACTTCTCCCGATCTTCACCATCCTCAATAGCTTTTATAGAAGTCCCAAGTACCTCAACCTTACACTCATCCAAAATCCCAGATTTTGCCAACTGTTGAGCCAAGTTCAACCCAGTCTGCCCACCCATAGTAGGAAGTAACCCATCAGGCTTCTCTTTCCTAATAATCTTAGAAAGAATCTCAACATTCAGAGGCTCAATATAGATCTTATCCGCAACATCAGTATCAGTCATAATCGTAGCCGGATTAGAATTCACGAGTATAACCTTATACCCTTCCTCTCGAAGTGCTTTACAGGCTTGCGTACCTGAATAGTCGAATTCTGCGGCTTGGCCTATTACAATCGGGCCCGACCCAATTACCATAATTTTCTTCAAATCTTTTCGCTTCGGCATTTTATTAGTGGTTTTTTCCGTTTTTAATTTATTTTAATTTTTTAATTATTGATTAGTTTTTATTGGTTTTCCATTTTTATTTTATTTTTATATTCTAAATAATCATCAAAAACTTTCTTAGCAGTCGGACTCAATTTACCCTCTTTCTCAAACCCCCTTATCTCATCAAAAGTCATAAACCTCCCTTGCTCAACTTCTTCCTCTTGTAATTTCATCGGACCATTAGATTTACACAAAAAGATCTTTTTATTTGCATTATGACCCTCTGATCGAAATCTCTGATTAAATAAAAATTCTAACTCAACATCTTTTATCCCAATCTCTTCCCCTAATTCCCTTTTAGCAGTCTCTTCATAGCTTTCCCCAGCACTAACAGCCCCACCAACCTTCGTATCCCACATTCCAGGATACAAGAACCTAGTAATAGTTCTCTGATGAACAAAAAGTTCACCTTTATCATTCTCAACAATAATATTAGCAGACCTATGAATTAAATTATTTTCTTCAACTTCCTTCCTAGGCTTTTCACCTATAATATTGTCATTTTCATCAACAACAGATAGTATTTCTTCTTTCATTTTAAATCCTTAACAAACCTATCAAATATATTCTCAATATCCCACGGCCCAGGGTTAGCCTCTGGATGCATCTGTATAGTTTGAATAGGCAATTTATCATGCTTTACCCCCTCAACAGACTCATCATTCAAATTCACATGCGAAACGAAAAGCCCAGTTCCATCCAAACTCTCAGCATCAACTGCAAAACCATGATTTTGAGAAGTAATATACACCTTATTCTCAGCAATATCCTTAACAGGCTGATTAGTACCCCTATGTCCAAACTTTAACTTGTAAGTCTTACCACCCAAAGCCAAACTAACAATCTGATTCCCAAAACAAATTCCAGTAATAGGAAGTTCAGACTGCAATTCCCTAACACAATTAATAGCATCAACAGCCTTCTCAGGATCCCCTGGACCGTTAGCAACAAACAACCCATTAGCCTTCAAATCAATAATCTCCTGAGCACTAACATTGTAAGGTAATTGCACAACATTAACCTTCCTCTTCAAAAAATTCCTAATAATAGAATGCTTCACACCAGTATCAATCATAGCAATTGTTTTCTTACCGGAACAATCATGCCTAACTGCTTCCTTAACAGAAACTTTCTCTAAAAAATTAAACGAAGAATAATCCTCCATCTTCTTAACCTTATCAACTATTTCCTTAACATCAATCTCTCCCTTAGAAACAACTAACGCCCCATTCATAACTCCATGAACCCTTATCTTCTTAACCAACATACGAGTATCAATACCATAAATCCCAGGAATCTCATATTCAGAAAGAAATTCACCAAGCGACTTAACGGCACCTCTGTGCTGGTAAAAATCACTATAATCCCTCACAACAAAACCCTCAACCTGTACCTTGTCAGACTCAAACTTTCCCTCCCTAACCCCATAATTCCCAACTAAAGGATAAGTAGCAGTTAAAATCTGACCCTTATACGAAGGATCAGTCAAACTTTCCTCATAACCAACCATTGAAGTGTTAAACACAACCTCTCCAACCGTCTCTTTCTCAGCCCCAAAACCATGACCGCAAAGCACAGTCCCATCACTAAGAACTAAAACTGCTTTCATACAAAATCACCACGAATAGATATACTTAGAGAAATAAAGACCTCATCATTTAATGAACAATTTTTCATTAAAAATATGAATGATGTTACTTGATATAAAAATATTGTGGTTGTTTAGTTAGAATTCAATATTAACACTTAATTTGGTTGATGAAATCACTCAAACTCGTGGTCAAAGTAATAAAGAATGTGTTGGCCAAGGAATTGGTAACGTCGTTACTGGTTTTTTTGGAGGAATGGGTGGTTGTGCTATGATTGGTCAAAGTATGATCAATGTTGAAGCTGGTGGTAGAACCAGACTATCAAGTTTTAGTGCTTCAATATTCCTATTAATTTCAATCCTGTTTGCAGCACCACTAATAGAGATGATACCTGTAGCTGCATTAGTTGGGGTTATGTTTATGGTAGTTATAGGCACTTTTGAATGGTCCAGTCTTAGAGTTATTAATAAAATTCCAAGATCTGATGCTTTTGTATTAATGTTAGTTAGTATAGTAACAGTTCTTACTGACCTTGCAACTGCAGTAGTTATAGGTGTTATAATTAGTGCACTTGTTTTTGCATGGAAGAAAAGTGCAGTTATACAAGCTAAGGTTGTTTTGGGTAAAGGCAAGAAAACATATAAGTTAAGCGGACCGTTATTTTTTGGTTCAATTAGAACTTTTACAGATTTATTTGATATTAAAAAAGATCCAGAAAACGTATATGTTGATTTTAAATATTCAAGAGTTCATGACCATAGCGCGCTCGAAGCAATTGATAATCTTACTGAAAAGTACGCAAAGGCTGGAAAAGAACTCCACGTCTTAAATGTAAGTCATGAATGCAAGGAACTATTAACAAAAGCCAAAGACATCACTGAAATTAACCTCATTGAAGATGAATGGATGCACATAGCTAGTAATAAATTGGGTTAGTATATTGCGCTTGTTATACGTTTTTTCTGCAAGAAAAAAAGCCGAAGGCGGAATGGAGTCCGGAAAAATTTCGTCCGAAAAGTTGAGAAAAAGACCGTCCCCTTAAAGCACGGAGTGCCTTAAAGGGAAAGAAGTTTAGGCGGGGCGTTATCAATATATTTTTAAATCAAATTTGATTTCTATTGTAATTATGCATCCTAAATTAGCAGTAATATTAAATGGAGCTAAATCTATTGTTTTATTGAAATATCAAGTTCCAGGATATGAAGAGAGGGCAGAAGAATACAAACATAATGCATATATGTATGCACTTAGAAGAGCTCAAATTGATGAAAACCCATATCCTGATGATATTGGAACAGTTATTGACTCAGTAATTTTAAGGTTTTATCAGGGTAGGAGAGTTGAGATTATAAAAAATGAAGAAGGTGCACACTTTATTAGAACACCAAATGGTAATTACCATTATATTGATATGCAAATTTCCGAAGCACAATTAAGAAAGGGAAGACATTATGAAGCTTTATCAAAAAGTGCTGTTAGAAGATATTTGATTCAAATAAATCCATTATCTAAGGTAACGTCAGCAGTTGAAGATTTAGGGAATACTGTTAGGTGGGAATTAGATTCATTAAATTATATATTATATAGATTAAATGATACATTAGCGATTGGTTCAGAAGGTACTAAAGGAAGTTTATCATCTCCTCAAGATCCCTTAGAATTAATATTAGGATTAGATACTCCAAAATCTTTGCCTGCTCCTTCAACAGATAAAACAGATTAAATTACTAAAAGCCCCGCCCCTACAAGTTAAAGGTCTTTTTCTCAATTGTAACTAACATATGCGATTAACCGCAGTTCCGAAGCCCTCGAAAATTCCGACCCATATGGATGGAGGAATTTTCAGAGTTGGCTGAGGAATTGGGGAGAGGAACGAATTTTGCTTGGCAAAATAGCGGAGCGGTCGTTCCGAACCGGTTAATCGCTGTTAAATACCTTTTCCGTTACGAGCGACTGAAAGGAGCGGAGTTCGGAAAAGTTGCGTCCGCAAAGTAAAATTTCCATTTTCCAATAAATCTTGAGTAGCAGACAGTATTTTAAAAATCGGGGGCCTTCTATCAATGGAGCGAATAGCGACAATCAAGAATAAGAATCGGGGGGCTCTAGAGTTTATTAAAGTTAATTTTATTCTCTATATAGTAGTTACAAAATAGAAAGATTTATAAAGGGTATTATATTCTATTAAAATATGAAACGAAGACGTTTTTTCCAAAGTATTCCTTATATTGGAAGTGTAGCTTTAGCTGGAAATGCTTTAGCTCAAGATAGAGAAGTTGAACCTGGATCCAAAATAGTAACACCTACTTCTGAAAGATATCCCAATTGGGATAGCGCGGGTAACTTTATTAGAAGAACATCGGATGAAATAATTGAAGGCCCGTTAGAATATATTGCGGATAGTGTAGGCAATCAAGATGGAACAGTTGAACCAATGGAAGCAGATTATATGAATATGAAGTTTGAGAGAGCTGATAGATTATATGTTTGTTCGATGAATGGTACTGAGTTTTATCTATATGGTATGCGAGAAATATTTACATCACTTGATGATGCAATAAAATATTGGAATGATAACCCAAATAGAGGTCCTACAAGTGTGATCGAGTTTGATAAAACTGGGATTACTCGAGCTTTTGCGGTCGGAGAAGTAGTTGTGGAACTTGATAATGTTTCTACTGCAGATTATAATGCTAAAATGCAAGAAAGGCGGGATAGAACCCGACAAGAAAGATCAAATAGATAATCATTTCACTTAATTTTCTGTTTAGACAAAGACCCCCTTATATTTTTAGCCCCCGATTTATTTATAGAATGGAAATTTTATTGTATTTAACATCGCGATTATCCGAAGTGCTTTAAGTCCGAAGGACATTAAAGCATTTGG
>CAZMIO010000009.1:0-43338 GCA_964566535.1 uncultured Methanosarcinales archaeon
AAGGGGGAGTTGGCTAGTAAGCCAGTTGTTTCTATAGTTCTTGAGGAAGCACCTAGGGTATTAGGTAAGGATGTGCTTGAGAATGGGCCTAATATCTTTTCAACAATTGCTCGTGAGGGTAGGAAGTTTAAAGTTGGTTTAACTGCTATAACTCAATTGCCTTCTCTTATTCCTAGGCAGATTCTGGCTAATATGAATACTAAGATAATTTTAGGGATTGAGATGAAGCCTGAGAGACAGGCAATAATTGATTCTGCTTCTCAGGATTTGTCTGATGATGATAGAAATATTGCTTCGCTTGATGTGGGGGAGGCGCTTATTACTTCTAATTTTTCTAGGTTTGCTATGCCTATTAGTATTCCTTTTTTTGAGGATGTTGTTCGGGAGAGTAAGAAGGGGGAAGAGAGTGTTAAGAAGGATTTTTCGGGGATACAATGAAGTTTGCTCATCTTGCTGATTGTCATATTGGTTCGTGGCGTGATCCTAAGCTTAGGGATGCTAGTACTCTTGCATTTGGGAAGGCTATTGACAAATGTGTTGAGGAGAATGTTGATTTTATTTTAGTTGCAGGTGATTTGTTTAATACTTCTTTGCCTTCTATTGATGGGTTGAAGATTGTTGTTTCTAAGCTTAAGGAAGTTAAGGATAAGGAGATTGGAGTATATATAGTTGCTGGGTCTCATGACTTTTCTCCGTCTGGGAAAACGATGCTTGATGTTTTAGAGAATGCTGGACTTATTGTTAATGTTGCTAAAGGAGAGGTTGTGGAGGACAAGATTAAACTTAATTTTTCTGTTGATGCAAAGACAGGAGTTAAAATTACTGGGATGCTTGGGAAGAAAGGTGGGTTGGAGAAAGGTTATTATGAGAATTTGATGACTGAGGATATTGAGCAGGAGGAAGGTTACAAGATATTTATGTTTCACTCACTTATTACTGAGTTGAAGCCTAAGAGTTTGGAGAAAGTTGATTCACATCCTATTTCTTTATTGCCTAAGAAGTTTAATTACTATGCTGGTGGGCATCCTCATTTTGTTCATAATGAAGTTCAGGAAGGTTACGGAAGGATTACTTATCCTGGGCCGTTGTTTCCTAATAATTTTAAGGAGCTTGAGGAATTAGGGAATGGTGGATTTTATATTGTCGAGGATGAAAAGATTGAATGGCATCCAATACAGATCTACAATACATTTCCAATTAATATTAGGGTTGAGCATAAAGTTCCTGAGCAGATTAGGGATGAAATTTTGGCTCAGATAAACAATAAAGAGTTTAATAATACAATTGTAACTATAAGAGTTTCTGGAGTACTTGAGTCTGGAAAGATTTCTGATATTAACTTTAAGGAAATTTTTAATCAGATTTATGATAAGTCTGCCTATTTTGTTATGAAGAATACTAATGCATTGACCACTAAAGAGTTTGAGGAGATTAAGGTTGATGCTGGTTCTGTAAAAGAGGTTGAGGAGAATTTGATTAAGGAACATTTAGGACAGGTTAAGGTTGAGGGGATGGATAATGCTAGAGAGGAAGGATTAATTAAAGATTTGATGCATAGTTTGAGTACTGAGAAGAAAGAAGGAGAGAGAGTAGTTGATTTTGAGAAGAGAGTTAAGTCTGAAATTTCTAAACTAGTTAATCTTTGAGTTCTTTTTTAATTATTTCTTTTACTATGTCGGGTTTTGCTTTGCCTCTTGATTTTTGCATGACTTTTCCGACGATAAAGTTGAGTGCTTTTTCTTCTCCGTTTTTGTAGTCTTCTACTGCTTTGGGACATTCTTTAATTGCTTCCTTGCTGAACTTTTCTATCTCTCCTTCGTCTGAGACCATTCCTAGGCCTTCTTTTGCTATGTATTCTTTAACGTCAAAAGGTTTTTCTATAAGCTTTTCAATTAATCTTTGACCTGTTTTTTCAGTAATTTCTTTTTTTTCTATAAGTTTTAGGAGGACTATTAGATTTTTTTCATCTAGTTTAATGTCGTTTAGTGTTTTTTTATTGTAGTTTAGTACTCGTGCTAGTTCTCTTCTTAGCCATTTGGCAGCCAGGACTGGGTCGATTTCAACTGCGACTCGTTCGAAAAGTTCTGCCATTTCTCTCTCTTGTCCAATTATTTCTGCATCTTCTTTTTTTATCTTATGGGTGTCTACGAATTTATCAATCTTTTTTTCTGCTAGTTCAGGTACATCTTTTTTTGTTTCTTCGATGAACTCTTTTGTCATCTCAATCTTTACTAAATCTGGATCTATTATGTAGCCATAATCTTCATCTGTTTCTTTTGTTCTTAATGAGAAAGTAACTCCGCGGTCTGAGTCCCACGCTCTTGTTTCTTGTACTAATCTTTTTGTTTTTACTTCTTGTCTTTGTCTCTCTAATTCGTAATTTAGTGCTCGTTCAATTTCTTTGAATCCAGTTACGTTTTTTACTTCTGCTCTTGTGTAGTTAGATTCTTTGATTGAGATATTTGCATCTGCTTTTATTATTCCATTGTCGATGTCAAATATTTTTAGATATTGTAATACTGTAATTAGTTGTTTCATGAAATCTCTTGCTTCTTCTGGTGATGTTAGTTCTGGTTCTGTAACTATTTCTAGCAATGGGTTTCCTGATCTATTGTAGTCTACAAGGACATATGGGCTTTTTTGCATTGAGTCTGGATGCACTAATGATGCAGGGTCTTCTTCCATGTGGATTCTTACTAAGTTTACTTCTTTTCCTGATTTTAGTTTTAGTTTTCCTTTTGTTGCTATTGGAATCTCATATTGAGTAATCTGATAGTTTTTACTCATGTCGGGATAGAAATAAGATTTTCTTGAGAAGATTAACTCATCACTGATATTAGAATTAGTTGCTAAAGCCAGTTTTAGTGCATATTCAATTGCTTTTTTATTTAGGACTGGCTTTGAGCCAGGCATTCCCAAACAGACTTCACAAGTTCTTGTATTTGGCTTCTCACTGCCTGATGTTGGACAGCTACAGAATAGTTTGCTGTTCGTGTCGAGTTCGATATGAACTTCTAAGCCTATAACAATATCACTTGTGAATTTCATAGTTTATTTACTTTTTTTTCTTTTTGGATTTAGCTGCTTTTTTTGGAGCTTTCTTCTTTGACGTCCCTGCACATACTGAGCACATACCTGGTTTTGATGTTGACTCTGTTATTCCTTTTGGTTTTACAATCAAATTGTATCTAAAACCTTCTATAGATTCGCCGCAGCCTTTACATGTTCTCATACTATTCACCTCTTTTTTTAAACTTTACTTATATTAACTACAGTGCAGATCCGATTTGTAATAACTTTCCTTCGTTTAAGTGATCTGCTGTGAGCATCATTCCAATTGGTAAATTGTTTTCGTGTCCAACTGGTATGTTGATGTGGGGGAGACCTGCTAAATTTGGGCCAACCGTTAATACGTCAATCATATAATTTTCAAGTAATGATAGTTGTTCTATATCTTTGAATTTTGGAGGTAATATTGGAACTGTTGGGCTGATTAATGCATCATACTTTTTGAAAAGTTTTTTGTATTCTTCGATTATTAATGTTCTTATTTTTGTTGCTTTTATGTAGTAGGCGTCTCTGAAGCCAGCCATCCTTGCGAATGTTCCTAAGATGATTCTTCTTTTTGCTTCCTGTCCTAGATTTTTGCTTCTTACTTTTGTGAAATATTCGTTGAAGTTTCCTTCAAGTTGTTCGTGTTTTCCGTATCTCATTCCGCAGTATTTTGCTAAGTTGGTTGATGCTTCTGCAGTTGCAATGAGGTAGTATGCTGCTAATGAATGTTTCATCGTTATTGGCAATGAAACTTCTTCATAGCTAATATTTTGATTCTCAAGTTGTTTAATACTGTCCCACACCTTGTTTTTAACTGAACTGTTCACTCCCTCTGCTAATGACTCTTTAATTACTCCTATTTTAATGTTTTTATTTTCTTTGTTTAAATAGCTTATAAAGCTTTCTACTTTGGTATTTAGTGAAGTTGATTCTTTTGGATCATGACCTGAGATAATTTGTAGGGCTAGTGCTGCATCTTCAATGGTCCTTGTCATTGGACCTATTTTGTCTAGTGAGTTTGCATAATCTAATAATCCATATCTTGAAACACGGCCGTAAGTTGGGCACATGCCTACAACTCCGCAGAATGAGGCAGGATTTACTATTGAACCACCAGTTGATTCTCCTAGGCTTATATGTGGGAAGGTTGCTTTTTGTGTTATCCCTGCTGAGCCTCCTGAAGATCCTCCACAAGAACGTTCTTTGTCGAATGGGTTTAATGGAACTTTGAAATCAATTCCTACATTTGTTGAGAATCCCCCAAAGCCAAATTCATCTTGGGAAGTTTTTCCTATTATTATTGCCCCCTCTGCCTTTAGTTTTTCAACTGCTGTTGCGTTAAATAATGGTTTGTAGCCCTCTAGTATTTTTGAGCCTGCTCTTGATTCTACATCTTTTACGCAGATACAGTCTTTTATGGAGATTGGAAGTCCTGCTAGTTTTCCTTTTGGAGACTTCTTTAGTTGTTCTGCTTGTTCTAATGCTTGGTCCTCAGAAATTGTGTTTAGGTAGTTGTACTCTTTGTTTATCTTCTTTGTTTCTTCAATAACTTTATGAGTATGTTCAACCACATCTATTTCTTTGTTTTGTACTTTTTTTATGAATTCTAAATTACTCATTTTTTGATCTTGGCTGTTTTTATTAGTATCGGTTCTAATGGTACGTCTTGCATTCCTTTTACTTCGCCTGTTTGAACTGCTTTTATTTTGTCTACTACCTCTATTCCACTTATTACTTTTGCGAATACAGCATAACCATACCCTTGAGGAGTGGGGGCTGTGTGGTCAAGGAATGTGTTATCTACTACGTTTATGAAGAATTGGGATGTTGCTGAGTCTACAACTCCTGTTCTTGCCATTGCTAGTGTTCCTCTTTCATTCTTTAATCCGTTTGTTGCCTCATTCTTTATTGGGTCTTTTGTTTCTTTCTGGTTCATGTCTTTGTCAAAGCCTCCGCCTTGCACCATGAAGTTACTGATAACTCTATGGAATATTAAGTTGTCGTAATAACCTTCATTTACATAATCAATGAAGTTTTTTGTTGAGATTGGAGCTTGTTCTTCGAATAGTTCAATTTCAATATTTCCTTCTGATGTTTCTAGAATTACGATTGTATTTTTAGTTTCCATGTTATCTCCTCCATTTGTACAACCTACTAATAATGTTAATATAAGTAGTATTGGTATTAATGCTTTCATTTTCTAACCACCTCTGTTTTTAAACTGCTTTTGGTCCTTTGAAGTAACCATCTTTTTTATGTTCTGTTAATGATAGTGCTTGTTCTTGGGTTAGGCATTCGCCTGCTTTATCTTCTCTTGTTACGTTCTTTATTTCCACTGGTTGGAAAGATGATTTTACGTCTTTAGTGTCTATCCTGTCTAGTTTTGAGAATGATTCTAGTACTTCTTTAAGTTGAGGTAGAAATTCTTTTATTTCTTTTTCAGTAAGATCTAGCTTTGCAACATTAGCTACATGCTCGATAAGTTCTTTGTCTATTTTCATCTTGTTTTATAGGGATATTTGTCTTTTATATAGTTTACTGTCCTAAAACTTTCTCAAATTCAGTTACCATATCTTCGTCTTTGTCAATTAGAATAACTTCCTTTAGTGATTTAGGATTGTGGTTGACTAAGACTTCTATTATTGCTTTTGCCGCTTCATCTTTTGGCACTTCCCCTACACCAGTTCCCATTCCTGGCATTGCTATTTTTTTTAGATTATTTTCTTCTGCGCATTCTAGTGCTGCTTTTACTGCTTCTTTTATGTTATCTATTGTTGTTAGTGAGGCCGGTTGTTCCATGGTTGGTGCGTG
Source organism: uncultured Methanosarcinales archaeon (assembly GCA_964566535.1). Lineage (GTDB taxonomy): Archaea > Nanobdellota > Nanobdellia > Woesearchaeales > CAZOXR01 > CAZMIO01. The sequence goes on from CAZMIO010000009.1 coordinate 5,866, forward strand.
GATGATATGTTTTGCTTTTAGTTTTCCTGCTGTTGTTATTACTGCGAATCCCATCATTATTGGAGCTTTGCTTGTTGCTTCTTTTTCTATCTCCATTCCGCCTTCTTTTTTTATTGCTCCTGCTACTCCACCACCCATATAACCATATGAATTTGCTGGATTTACAATTGCATCTACTTCTGCTTCAGTTATATCGTCTTCTTCAATTGAGATGTTCATCTTCTATTAGTTTGCCTCATCTTAGATATTAATCTTTCTAAAGTGTCTATCTTTTTCATCAGTTCTAGTTTTTCTCTATCTGTTTCTAGGAGCTTATTAGCGTGATTAGTTAATTCAAAATCTTCCTTTTTTATGTTTTTTCCGATTTCATTTAGGTTAGTTATGTTATTGTTTAATTCTGATGTTTGGTCAACTAACGATGCTAGTTTTTGTCTTGCATCGTCGTATTTTTGATGGTCTTCTTTTAGTTTTTCTAGGTTAATGTTTAGTTCGTTTTTTAATTCTGTTTCGAATTTTTCAACTAATTTTGTTTGTAGTTGTGATTTTAATAAGTTGAACTCGTAAACTTCTTTTTTTAGGTCTTCTTTTATGTTGTCAATAGAACCTAAACTTTCTTTTAGGTAATTTAATAGTTCAGTTTGAGATTCTTTTAAGGTACTGATTTGGTTCTTTAGGTTGTTTATTTCTTCTTTTAGTGGGGAAAGGGTTTTGGTGTGGTTGGCTGTAATTTCATTTATCTGATGTATGTGGTCTTTTATTTGCAGAAGGTCTTTTATGTTTTGTAGCATTTTATCTTAGTGATTGTGTTAGTTCGTCTAGTTTTCTTGCATAGGTTTCAGTTAATTCTTCTCTTCTTACTGGGTCGGTTTCTCCTCCCTGGATTAATCTTTGGGTGCTGACTAAGTATCCTAGGTCAGATTCATATTCTGGAGATGTTACTTTTGAAAATAGATTTAGTGCATCAGCAGCTTGACTTATTCTTGCTATTGCTTTAAGGTATTCTTGTTGGATTTCAAAGTCTGGAGATTTAGTTAAAAGACTTACCATAATGCCAAATGGTTCTGCTTGTGATTCTAGGGTAACTCCATTGGTTTGCATCGAATCTGGTTGAAGGTAGATTTCAGAAGATGCTCTTATTATGCTCTCTCCCTCGCTGTGATTTAATGGGTAGTCATGAAGCGTTACTCTTGCCCTTGCTCCGTTTTTTTCTGAGTATGATGGGGAAATGTGCTTTACGTTTAAACCATGACTCCTAAATAATGGTCTTAAGGCTGTAGTTAATAGTTTTCTTAATTGTTTTTGAACATCTTTATCTATAACAGTTATTGGTGGGTCATCCCTCATAGGTTGTTCTTGGTTTAAATTTTGAAAATCATCTAAGAGTCCTTGATACCTTCTTATAGATCTATCATTTACCCTTAAGTAAGTGGAATCTTCTTGTTCGTCTAGTTCTAGTCTCATTTTTTATCTTAGTAAATGTCTTCTCAATTGCTCTGCTGCTCTTCTTCTGAAGTTTTTAAGTTCTTCAACGTTGCTCATCTGTCCGTAGGTTTGTTCAGAATCTTTTGGTATGAAGATGGGGTCATGACCGAATCCATAATCCCCTTTTATTTCTGTTGAGATTGTACCATTTTCTGTTCCTAGGAATGAGATTGGGCGTTTACTTGGCTCGCAAAAAGCAACTGCTGATTTGTACAGTGCAGTTCGGTCTTCAATGCCTTCCATAAGTTTTAGGATCCCTTTTAATCCGATTCTTTTGTGGATGTATGCTGAAGAGGTTCCTGGAAAGTCTTTTAATGCAGTTATGAAGAGTCCTGAGTCTTCAACTACTACTGGCTTTTGGAATTTTTCTGCCATTTGTTTTGCTGCTAGTTTTGCTATTTCTTCTGGACTGTCTGATCTTAGTTCTAGGTAGTTGTAGTCTAATTGTTCGACTTTTATCTCTGGCTCTAGAATTTGTTTGAATTCTTTTACTTTGTTTAGGTTTTTAGTTACGAAGGTTATTTTCATGAGAAAGGGGAGGAATTAGTAGTTTAAAATTTTATCTATTCTATAGTCAAAATACAAGTCCTACTTTGAGAAGTCTGCTGATTTTGCTTGAGTGGCTTTTACTAAATCTTTTGCTTTCATCCTGATTGATTTTGTATGTAATGCAGCATTGAAAGCTATGTGTTCATTTTTTAGAACTGAATTGTCTAGGTAAACTTCAATTTGGAATAGGTTGCCAAATGGCGGGACTGCTCCTATGCTTAAGCCTGAGAGTTCTTTTACTTCTTCTGCTGTTGCCAATTCTATCTTTTTTGTGTTCAGGACATCTTTTAGTTTGTGTAGATCAATTTCTTTTGCTCCGGAAACACATGCTTGTACAAATCCTTTTTCTGTTTTGCAGATTAGTGCCTTGCAGCCTTGGTCTAGGGAAGTTCCGCGTACTTTTGCTGCTTCTTCTGAAGTGTAGACTGGTTTGTGCTCAATAATTTCGTATTCAATATTTGATTTGTTTAGTAAGTCTGTTATCTTTTCGAATATGACTTCTTTTTTTTGGGCTTTTACAAAATCTAATTTTACATGAAGTTCTTTTAATTGTTTTTCATCAACTTCTGAAGGGGAACCTTCCATCAGTGATTCTGCTGCTTTTGTCTTTGGGAATGCGATTACTTCTCTTATTGATTCGTTTCCAGTTAGGATTGCAATTAGTCTGTCAAGTCCGAATGCAATTCCGCCGTGAGGTGGAGCTCCGTATTTGAAAGCATCTAGTAAGAAGCCGAATTTTTGTTTTGCTTCTTGTTTACCGATTCCTAAGATCTTAAACATTTTTTCCTGGAGTTCTGCTTTATGGATTCTGATTGAGCCTCCGCCTAGCTCTACACCATTTAGCGTCATATCATATGCTTTTGCTCTTACATCTAATGGGTTTGAATCCAGAAGTTCTAAGTGTTCATCTTTTGGAGATGTAAATGGGTGGTGAATAGCTATGTGTCTTTGTGCATCTTCATCATATTCTACTAATGGGAAGTCGGTTACCCATAGGAAATTGAATTTTGTTTTGTCAACAAGTTTTAGTCTTCTTGCTAATTCTAGTCTTAACTGGCCTAATGCAGTATCTACAACGAAATGTTTGTGGTCTCCTACGAAAAGAAGCAAGTCATCTTTCTCTGCTTTTGTTTTTTTGATTATTTTTTCTTGTAGGTCTTTATCGAAGAACTTTACAACTGATGATTCTAATTTATCTGTGTATTTCATCCATGCTAATCCTTTTGCTTCGTAGATAGCTACAAAACTTGTTAGTTCATCAATATCTTTTCTTGAGAAGTATGCACAGCCTTTTGCATTTATACATCTTACTTTACCGCCCGACTTTACTGCATCTGCGAAAACTTTGAATTCTGAGTTTTTTACTATGTCGCTGACATCAATTAATTCTAGTTCGAATCTTGTATCTGGTTTGTCAGTTCCATATCTTTCTATTGCCTCTTTGTGAGTTAATCTTGGGAATGGTGTTTTGATATGGGTGTTCATTATTTTTTCCCATATGTCTACCATCAATCCTTCCATTACTGTGTAGATATCTTCTTCGTCTATGAAACTCATTTCAGCGTCTATTTGGGTGAATTCTGGTTGTCTGTCTGCTCTTAGGTCTTCATCTCTGAAACATTTTACAATTTGGATGTATCTGTCAAATCCTGAGACCATAAGTAATTGTTTGAATAACTGAGGTGATTGTGGAAGTGCGAAGAATGTTCCTGGGTTTACTCTTGAAGGTACTAAGTAGTCTCTTGCTCCTTCTGGTGTTGATTTTGCAAGCATAGGTGTTTCGATTTCTATGAAATTGTGCTTGTCGAAATAATCTCTTACGACTTTTGCTGTTTTGTGCCTTATGATTAAGTTGTTTTGCATGCTTGGGTTTCTTAAGTCCAAGTAACGGTACTTTAATCTCATATCTTCGTTTATTTCTACTCTGCCGTCGATTTCTATTGGAGGAGTTTCTGCTTTGTTAAGTATGATTAGTTTGTTTGTGAAAACTTCTATTTCTCCTGTTGGAAGTTTTTTGTTTTCCATGCCTTCTTTTCTTTTTTTTACGATTCCATGGACTTCTAGAACATCTTCTCTTCTTAGGTGTTCAGCTTCTTTGTGAACTTCTTCGTTGAACTCTGGGGAGAATGCTACTTGAGTAATTCCATATCTGTCTCTTAAGTCTATGAAGATAACTCCGCCATGGTCACGTCTAGTATCTACCCAACCATTTAGGGTGACTTTCTTATTCTCGTTTCTTAGCTTTAGCTCTCCGCATGTATGTGTTCGTTTCATTGTTATAATATGGATAGTTGTAAAAGGATTTATAAATGTTATTGTAAATAGTAATTATATGGTAAGAAAACTGTTTTTGTTGGTTGTTTTGATTTTGTTAGTTGGTTGTTCTAGTGGTTCTTATGTTGAGATTGATGGGAAGAGGTTTGATGTAGAGATTGCTGATTCTGCTGCTGAGATGGCTAAGGGACTGATGTTTAGGGCAGAGTTGTGTTCTGATTGCGGGATGTTGTTTGTGTTTGAGGACGGGGGAGTTCATAGTTTTTGGATGAAGAATACTTTGATTCCACTTGATATGGTGTTTATTGATGCTGATTTTAGGGTTGTTGATGTTTTTCATGCTACGCCTTGTTTTGAAGATCCATGTGGGCGATATGTTTCTTCTGGTCTTTATGTTCTTGAGGTTAATTCTGGGGAATTTGATGAGGGTGTTGTTGGTGAGAAGGTTGAGATGATTATTGAGTAATTTTTTATAATTGCTGATATTTTTAGGTGTAAATGGATGAGAAAACTCTTTTGAAGATTGCTTTAATCGGTTCTTTAATTGGGTTGTTTGCTTTGTATATTGTTTCTGAGGTTGTTATGATTGAGGAGATTACTCTTGATAGATTGGATGGGATTGATTATGGTAGGAATGTAAAGGTTAAAGGAGTTGTTGAGAATGTTATTAATGCTGAGAATGTGGTTATTTTTGAAGTGATGCAGCCGAATAGTGTTACTGTTGTTTTGTTTGAGTCTGGTGTTGAGGTGAGTGAAGGTGATATGGTTGAGGTGATTGGAGAGATTGAGGAGTATGAGGGCAAGAGGGAAGTTATTGGAAATAAGGTGAGGGTGATAAGTTAATGTTTCTTGAGTTAGTTGTGGCTTTGGTTGTTGGTGTGGTGGCAGGAATATTTACTGGCCTTATTCCAGGAGTTCATATTAATCTGGTTTCGATATTACTTGTTAGTGTTAGTGGTTATTTTTTAGGCTTTACTAGTCCTTTGGTTTTAGGTGTGTTTATTATTGCGATGTCAGTTACTCATTCGTTTTTGGATTCGATTCCTTCTGTTTTTTTAGGTGCCCCTGATCCTGATATGGCTTTAGCTGTTTTGCCTGGGCATAGGCTGCTGCTTGAGGGCCGTGGTTATGAGGCTGTTAAGTTGACGGTTATTGGTTCGTTGTTGTCACTTATTATGGTAGTTTTGTTGATTCCTGTTTTGATTCCTGTTGTTCCCTTTGTTTATGAGTTTATTCAACCTTATATTGGTTGGATATTGGTAGCGGTTGTAGTGTATATGATTTTGAAGGAGATTGGGTTGCTTAAGAAGTTGTGGGGAACGTTTGTCTTTATGTTGTCTGGAATTTTGGGAATAATTGTTTTTAGTATTCCTAATTTGAAGCAGCCGCTTTTTCCTATGCTTTCTGGGTTGTTTGGTGTGAGTACTCTATTGATGTCTTTGACAAGCAATACTGAGATTCCTGAGCAGAAGATTACTGAAGAGATTAAGGTGGAGAAGAAGAATCTGGTTAAGGCGGTTGGAGCTGCTACTTTTTCTGGTTCACTTACTGGATTGTTTCCGGGTTTGGGTTCTGCTCAGGCTGCTATAATTGCAATAATTGCAGTGCAGATTGTTGGAGATATTGGGGCGCATGCTTTTATGGTGCTTATTGGTGGGATAAATACAGTTAATTTTGTTTTTAGTTTGGCTACATTTTTTACTCTGTCTAAGGCTCGGAATGGGGCTATAGTTGCTGTTATGGAGATTTTGGAGTCAATAAATGTTTATGAGTTGGTTGTTTTTTTGGCTGTTGCTTTGATTGTTGGTGGAATTGCTAGTTTTTTAGCTATGAAGATAACTAAGGTGTTTGCTAAGTTTATTGGTAAGGTGAATTATAGGATTTTATGTTTAAGTGTTATTGGTTTTATTTCGGTTTTGGTGCTTTATTTTAGTTCTTTTATTGGTTTTCTAATTTTGTTAGTTTCTACTGTTGTTGGGCTGATTCCTGGGTTAGTTAATGTTAAGAGGAGCCTTGCAATGGGTTGTTTGTTATTGCCAGTGATTTATTATTTTGTTTTTTAAGTATGTTTACATAGCAATCTTTTTAAAGGGGGAATAATTCCTATCTGTATATGAAAGGAGTAATTTCAAACTTTAGGATGGCAAGACATCACCAGAAGGGAAACCAGATGATAGTTAAGCCAGAGGGAGTTTCTGATAAAGATAGTGCTGTTAAGTTAGTTGGTAAAGAGGTTGTGTGGACTAGTCCTGCTGGGAAAGAGATTAAAGGCGAGATAAGAAAGGAGCACGGTAGGAATGGTTTTGTTCGAGTTCTGTTTGAGACTGGTATGCCTGGTCAGAGTATAGGCGGAAAAGTAGAAATAAAGTAAAAAAATTTAATTTCTTATTTATGTTCCTGACATGAGTGCGCTTCCTGAATTTCTCATTAGTCCATTTAATTTACTAAGTCTTGCAAGAGCTTGTCTTTTTAGTTCTTCTGCCTTTCCTTCAGGGAATCCTTTGGCACTTATTTCCTCGTTGTCTTTTATTACTTCTGTGATTATGCCAATTTGCCAATGGGCAATCATCATTACATCCCTTACTGATTGTTTTATCTCTTCAGTTACTTCATCTACAATTTTTAATATGTCCATTTCATCTCTGTCAATTTTTTGAATAATCCCCTTTTTGATGTCCTCATTGAAACCCTTTATTTTCTTAAGTTCAATCTGCATTTCTCTGAATATTTCAGTACCTCTTCTTCTCATGTCCCTTGCAGGGAACCTTGCTAGATGGCCTTTTTGTGCTACTTTTACAGAAGCTTGTGCAAATGCGCCCCTTATTGGATTAGCTATTATACTCATATTAATCATCCTCCTTTGGTTGATAAACTGACTTTAGAAATACTAGTATATAAAATTATTGAAAAAAAAGAAAAAAGTTAGCAAACCGGTATTGGTACTGGGATTGTGCCTTTTGCAACAAAGTACATAAATGCTGCTCCAAGGATAAATGCTCCTGCGATCCAAGTTCCTGGATGCATAATAAATGCTTTTTTTGATTTTAACATAGTATCACCTTTTTTAGTTATATACTGATTTTGGAGGAGGAGATATATAAATGTTATGGTTAATTGGTTTTTGGTGAGGCTTAAGGGAAAATTTTATAAATTTAGTTGGGATAGTTTGTTTAGGTGAACTCCTTATGAAAAAAGAGAAAGTAACTGGGCGAGAAGTTAGTGCTGAAGTATGTGAAGTAAAGGGCGGAAGAGTTGTCTGCAAAAAAGAAAAAGTTAAGGTGCTGAAAAAGAATGGATAGGCCAAGTTGGGATGAGTATTTTATGAAGATAGCTACTTTAGTTGCTGAAAGATCTACTTGTAGAAGGCATCATGTTGGTGCTGTTATTGTAAGGGATAAAAGAATATTAACGACAGGATATAATGGGGCGGCTTCTGGTGTTAAGGATTGTTTAGAACTAGGGTGTTTGCGTGATGAGAATAATATTCCTTCTGGGGAGAGGCATGAAGTTTGTCGTGCTATCCATGCTGAACAAAATGCCATTATTCAAGGTGCTTTGCATGGGATTAATGCTGAGGGATCTACAATTTACTGTACTCATCCTCCTTGTATACTTTGTGCTAAGATGCTTGCGAATGCTAAGATAAAGAGATTTGTAACTTCTGGAGAATATAATGATGAGGCTGCTAAGGAGCTTATGAAAGAGGTAGGGATTGAGTTTGTTAAAGTTAGTAAACCTGAAGGGAAGATTAATGTTCTAGATTAGCCTGGTTAGGTCTTTTATTCAATAATTTATAACAAAAGCTTTAAAAAGTATTAATTAGTTCTTTAGATGATTAACTTAGGAGGTTATTACTATGGCAAAATTTAAAATTGAAGTGAATGAAGAAACATGTATTGGATGCGGAGCTTGTACTGCTCAGTGTGATAATTTTGAGATGGATGAGAACAATAAGGCGAAAGCAAAGATGGCAGAAGTTGAAGATGTAGGCTGCAACAAAGATGCTGAAGGAGTCTGTCCAGTTAGCTGTATTAAAATAACAGAGATATAATGGCAAAAGTAACTAAAGAGATGGGAATTTCTGAGCTTGCAGAGAAATATCCAGATGCTATTCCTGTTCTGATGAAGAATGGGATGCATTGTATTGGATGCATGGCTTCTCAGTTTGAGAATATTGAACAGGGAGCTAAGGCTCATGGAATGGATGACGATAAGATAAAGAAGATGATGGATGAGATTAATGACGTTTTAGAGAAAGGTAGTAAATAATTTTATTCTTTTTTAATTTGTTCTGCTACCTTCCCAATCTATTTTCCAGATTGTTATTCTATTGCCAAATAAGTTTTCTTTATCGCTGAATTTCTTAAAGTGATTTAGGCCAATCCCGTCTAGGAAGTAGAGTCTTGTGAACATACTTTCGGTTAATTCTGGGGACATTGCTATATTTTTGTATCCTTGTTCAGTTGGGACAAGTATGATACTATATCTGATTGTGTTATTATATTTCTTCTTTATGATTTTGCCATCTTTGGGATATAGTAATGTATCTGGATGTTTGATACCTTCAGTGGTTCCAATAGAAAAGTCCATTGTTGTAGTGTTTAATAGTCCTGTTCCTCCTCCTATCTTGCAAGCAAACGTTTCATTGGTTAATTTTGAACAATCCTCGAAATCTGAATAATATGTTGGAATTGGAGAAATCCATTCGTCCACATCTTCATTAGTGGACAAGGAAATGAACTGAGTGTAGACGGTTTCTGATTCTTCCTTAGTAAAATTGAACTTTTTGGATAAATAATTAAGCGATGATTGCTTATTATCTTTATATTCAGGAGTATTTAATGTACTGTAGATTTGAGCTTTATTAAAATCCCATAATCCAAAATGCGCCCAAACTCCTGATTTTTTGATCATGTCACTTGAAGTTATGAAATAGTTCTCTAGTGGATTACAGTGAGTAAACTCTAACATATCATTTATTTGTTCATCGTCTTTGAGATAGTTGGTTAACTTATTTCTTGCTTCTTCCTTATTAAGGGGCATTATTTCATCTAATATTTTAATTGATTTTGTAGTCTCATCTAACAGCCCGTTTAGTCTAATAAATGCATTTACTTTACAGATTAATCCATCTCCTGGGCAAATAGTGTCTGACTTATTAAAACTCATAATTTTCCTACAATGCACCATCCTTAATGTGCCAATGGCTTCCTTTTCATCTGTAGTTGTGAGTATCTTTCCTACCCAATGTATATCTGGAGTATTTTGACTAGCTCCATCAAAGGTAACTGCTCTTTTGCCGATTGATTTGAACCAGTGGCCATAGTCCCACCAGGAGGTTATTATTGCATCTTGTGAAGCTTCTTTGTTTATTTTGTCCAATGAGCTATACCATACGTCATTCATTACGGGTGTAGTGCCACTTGCGCTATTATTTGATTCATTAAAAGGGGAAATTAAAATAAGACTTAATAGTAAAATAAGTGACACTCTTAAGACATTTTTACTTATATCGAAACTTTTTGTAAGAATGGCACTTAATCTTTTAAATAAGTTACCAAGTGCAATTCCCACTAAGATTGAAAATGGGGCGGCGAACAATAATAACCACCTTACTCCTTTCTCAACTGCAAATAAAGTTGCTACAAACCACAAGATAATCAGGATACTAGAACTTACCCTTAACTTGATTTCTTTGTTTATTAAAGACCATACAAATCTGAATATAATTGGTAGACTAAAGAGGATGATGAGTTGAGTGATATTTTCTATTAATGTTATAAAAATAACTCCTACTGAGGCTAATATTATAAATAACCCATTCTTTTTTTTGGTATCTTTAGTTATTAAGAACAAAGCACCTATTAAAGATACCATAAATAATAATTCTCCGATCATGGGCTTAACTTTGTTGAACGGTATTTGTACTTGTTCAGCAATGCTCAAGAATACATTTGGCCATATACTTTCAATACTTTTAATCTTTGTAAATTGGAATGGTTGAAAAGGAGTTTCAATGAATACATTAAAACTACTGAACAACGATACAAATATTCCTGAGAAAAATATAAATAAAACGAAAAGGAGCAGTGTTTTTTTAATTATTGGAATCTTTAAAAAATTGATTATTCCTTTTTTTATCTCCCTTATATGGTTGAGGAAATGGTACCCTATTGAGATTATATAAGTTGCAAGGATAAAATCAAAAATGTACCACCACCCACTCCCCCAGGTGAATGAATACACTCCGATTAAGAGACCTTGTAACAAGCTTAGGAGTAATATGTTTATCTTATTTTTTGATTGGAATAATTCTATCGATACCCATACGATTAATAAGGGGAAGAGTACATTGTAACTGTCTGTATCTGAAAAACCACCTATTGTTCTAGTTAATGCCATGGGGTGAATCATTAATAGAGCAGATGCAATAAATCCAGCAAAATTACCTCCGAATCTTTTCGCAATAAAAAATGCTGGAATAGCCGATAAAGTCATAATTAGTACAGGGACGTAGAAAAAGAAATTGGCCAATGGTAACTTATTATTAAAAAAGCTAGTTAATTTGAATAAGTATGCTGCAAAGTAAGGGAAGAACATATCTGGAGGGGTTGGTCTTCCTACTGGAGCATACATTAAATCGTCATATGGTTCACCGTCTTTTATTGAGTCTCCTGGATGTCCATTTTTAAGAATGTTACTGGTATGTCTTAACCAGAAGTAGGGGTCTACTGCTAGTAGATATGTTTGACCATTCTCATCTTGGAATTCTGATTTTAAAATGTCTGATTCAGATTTAATTAGTTTTTTTATATCAGAATTTCTTTGTTGGAGAGTTCTTCTGAAATTGGTTTCCACTAGAGCATTTTTTTCATCTTCAGGAAGGCTGAAATATCTCTCGTTGATGTCTTCCTGAATATTTAATCTTATATTAAGGTGAACTTGTTCTTTTGCTATCTCATCAGCCATTGGAAAAAATGCAGGTTGTACCCTTAAATAGACACTTAAAGACATTACAAATAGGATTAGTAGTAAAGGGATGAGGAGTTTTTTGTTATTTGAAACTAGGGTAGGAAGAGTTGGTTTTTTATCTTTTTCTTCTTTGAGGGTTGTATTGCTCTGTTCTGGTTCTTCGTTTGTTTGTTTGGTCTTTAGTATATCCTTGTTTTCTTTTACTTCTTCCTCTATTTGTTCTGATTCTTGTTTTACCTGATTCTTTTGCTTATTGAATTCTTCTTCTGTGATTACTCCTTCTCTGAAACTCTCTTCTAGAATTCTTAATTTCTTTGATGAATCTGATTCTATCATACTATCTTTCCCCTTTATTTAGAAACTTAGACTTCTTTGTCCACCATAATATATTTAGCTAGTAATGGATGTTTTTCTTTGATTAAGTCATACATTTGCCATGCTACTTGCCTGTAAGACAAATGTCCTGTTTTTCCGCTTCTTAATTTTATGAAATGGAATAATGACCTTAAGTTCATTTTCATGAGAACTCTTTTTCTGTATGCCATTGGGATGATGTAGGATGCTTCGTCTAATTCTTTCATTTGTTTGTATGCTTGTTCTGCTTTTTCCATGCATTCAACGTAAGTGTTTTTGAATCCTGCTTTTATTATCTCATCTGGGATTATGTATCCTTGGTCAACTGTGAAGTCTTGGTTTGTTTGAGTGCACATCCTATGTCTTTGCACGTCTCTAAATGCTCCGTAGTCGATTAATACGTCGAATGTGTAGAAGATGTGTTCTAACTTTCTTAATGGTGCGTCAAATTTGCCTAGTCTTCTTAATGATTCGTCTATGATATTCTCTTTTTCTTCGTTTGAGAGTGCTAATACTTTCTCTTTTGCTTGGTTGTAGTTTAGTTGCGAATATTTGTAGATTAATGATGCTAAGAGTTTTGTTTCGGCGTCATTGTCGAACTCAACTAATGTGACTTCGTTTTGGTTCGTTTTGTTATTTACCGGTTCTTTGAATTTCAATGACCCTCTTAGTGCTTTGTCTGTTTCACCAATGTATTCATTATATTTTATGTGTTTGATTAATGTTGGTGTTACTTTTAATGCACTTTCTTTTAGTTCATTTCCGATTTCTTGCATTTCGTTGAAAGGGTGAGTTAAGAGTTTTATTATTCCATGTTCTAGGTTCCTTGCATTTAATGTCATCCCTAAGTTTGTTAGGGTTGAGACTGGTAATAGGTATCTACAAGCGTCTAGTGCTAAGTTTTTTATTTCGATTTCTGATTTGTCTTTGAATTTATTTTTGAAGAAGTCGACCATCTTTGGGACGAGTTTTGTGTACTGGTCCATTATGAAGTTTGTTGTTTGTTCGTAGATGTCTTTGAACTTTGATTCCATTATCTTTTTTGGTTTTAAGTAAGTTGTTTTGTCGAAGACTTGGTATCTTGTGGATTTTTCAGTGTAAGAAGCTAGTCTGTTGTCTTCTAATACTTTTGTTGCTAGCATTGAGACGTTTTCTAGTGCTATGCTTAATACTGCGTGCTCTGCAACAGAAGAATGACCGTAGCCGACAACCCATTTTTCATGGAATTTTCTTGATTTGTCTGCGTTTAGCTCTGCTGCTATCTTATCGAATGGTTCTGGAGACCTTGAGCACTTTGCGAATGCAACTGCAACGACTTCTGGTGGAAGTCCTGTAAGAGTATAGATCCTTCTTTTTTTGTCCATGGATTTTGAGAAATGGTGGTTGTTTATAATTTTTTTGATTGAAAACGAAAATATATTTAAATGAATGAATTGTTACGACTGAATATGATAATAGGGCTAACAGGAACAATGGCATCTGGGAAGGGAGAGGTTGCTAAGTATTTGATTTCTAAGGGGTTTGAGCATTTGATGTATTCTGATATTTTGAAAGAGGTTGCTAATGAGAGGGGGATTGAACTGACTCGGAAGAATCTTCAGAAGTTAGGCAACGATATTAAGCAAGAGGAAAAGAATCTGGGTATATTATCTAAGAAGATTATTGAGAAGGCTAAGACTGATAAGGTTGTTGCAGATGGAGTTCGGAATCCTGATGAGATTAGGGAATTTAAGAAGAGGAAAGATGCTTATGTTATTGCTGTTACTGCTTCACAGAGAGTTAGGTTTAAGCGGATGAAGATGAGGGGACGAGAAGGAGATCCTACTGGGTTTAGGGAGTTTAAGAGGTTGGATAATATTGAGAACAGGGGAGTTACAAAAGGGCAGGAGATTAATAACTGTATTAAGATTGCTGATTATGTTATTGAGAATATTGGGACATTAGATGAGTTGAAGAAGAAGGTCGATGAGATTTTAGAGAAGGTTAACGTCTAGTCATTCTTTCTGCACTTTTTCTTTCTTCATAGAGTGATCTTATTTCATTGTAGACTACTCTTTTGTTGCCATGGGAGAGTTGGTTGTAGGTTTTGAGGATTTGTATATAGATTTTTTTAGCTCTTCTAGTGTCTAAGTTTAATAGTGATTCTCTTGCATCTGCTATTCTGAAGTTGATAAATTCAATGTCGTTGTTGTCAGAGATTACTTTCTTTAGTGGAATTTGTTGTTTTTCCATTGGTTCGAAGAAAGATACTGATTCTTCTTTTTTTGTGAATTCTATTGGAGTGGAACGGTCTACTTCTTCATTTATTTGAGGGTGGGGTTTTGGTGTTTCTTTGATTATGGTTGGTTTGAAAGGATGTTTCTTCTTAATTGGAACTTTAAGGGCATCTATGGCTTTTTTGATTTCTTGTTTAGGATCTTGTTTTTTTGTTTTGAAAAGATGGATAAATTGTTTTCCTTTGGTTATCTCATGTTTTTCTTTGTTTCTTGTTTCCTCGTGTTTCTGCAGTTTTTCTTGAAGTATGTCTTTTTCTTCTATCTTTTCTTTTTTTGGCTTTGGAGGAAGTGTATTTATTATTGGTTTCTTAGCCTTTCTTTTTTTTGCACTATTCTTCCTTATTTCTTCGACAACATAATTTAAGTCATTGAATATTTTTTTGATTGTAACTGTCTTTTTTCTTCCTTGTAATAGTCTTTCCATCTCTAGGACTCTGTCTTTTTCTTTCTCAAGTTCTTCTAATGTTGCGGATACTTTTTTATCTTGAATTTCTTTAGATCTTTTCTTATGCTCTAATTTTATTCTCTTTTCTTGTTCTTTTTCTCTTTTAATCTTTAACTTTTCAAGTTCTTCTTCTTTCCTGATGAGTTCTAATTCACTTTGTTTCTTTAGTTCTTCATTTCTAATCTTTCTCCTTTCTTCTCTTTCTTCTCTAAGTCTCTCCTGCCTTTGTCTTTCCTTTTCTTCTTTTTTCTTTTTTTGTTCTTCGGCTGTTTTTTCTCTTTCTTTTCTATTTCTGTTCTCTTCTTCTATTTTTAACTTAGTTAGTTCAGTTAACCTCTTCTCCTCTTCTCTTTTTCTTCTCCTTTCTTCTTCGTGTTCCCTTTTTTCTTCTTCTAGCTCTAACTTTCTTAGTTCCAGTTGTCTTTTTTCTTTTTCTTCTCTTGACTTTTCAATCTCTTTTTGGTGTCTTATTTTTTTAGCTTCTCTTTTTTTCTCTAATTCTGATTTTTTTATCCAGTTGAACCATTTATTCCTTTGTAATTGTTTTTGTCTTAATCTTTCTTCAGATTCTTTTTCCTTGATTTGTTCTTGTAGCTTTACCTTTTCTTGTCTTCTTATTTCTTTTTCTTCTTCAAATTTTCTTCTTTTCTCTTCTTCATTTACCCTTCTAAGCTCGTTCTTTCTCTTTTTTCCTTCTATTTGTTTTTCCTCTTTTGCCCTTAGCTTTAATTTGAGTTCTTCTTCTTTTATCTCTCTGAGTTTTTCCAGTCTCTTTGTTTCCCTTATCTGTTTTTCTTCATCTCTTTTTTGTTTTGTCTTTAGCTTCTCAAGTTCTAAATTTTGAAGTTCTTCGTCTCTTTCTTTCTCACCTAATCTTTCTCTTTTGCGTTCTTTTTGTTTTTCTATTTCTTGTATTCTTTTTTGTTGTTTTAGCCTTTCTTTTTCTTCTTTTTGCTTGTCTTTTTTTGTTTTGTATATCCCTATCTTTCTGAAAATGTTTTTGAATTCTTGTATTGCTCGTTTTTTTTCTACATTTTCTTCAGCATCAAATATTATTTCTTTTTCTTCTTCAATGATTTTTTTCTTTTTTTCTTTTGATGAGACCTTTGAATGAACTTTTTTTATTAGATTTAATTTTGCCAGGATGGCCCGTCTTATACCCTCTGACTTATGGATATATTTTTCGTACCTTTGTTTTAATTCTTTGAGTGGTTTTCTAAGGCCTTTTTTTCCGTCAAGGACCATGTCCTCCAAATCGTTAATCCTTTCCCTTATTTTCTTAGATTCATTAAGGTAATCTTCTTCCGTCTTAAGATCTATTTCAATTTTTTCCAGTTTGGTTTTGGTTAATCTCAGGCTTTTTTCGATGTCGTTACTTAGAATGTGTTCGTGTTTATCAATTGCTTTTATGCCTGCATCAAGTCTAGAAAGAATGTTTTTTGTTTCTCTTAATGTGTTTTTATTCTCTTTTTTCTCTTCTACCGTTTGTATTCTTTTGAAATAATCTTCGTGTTTTGATTCTTCTTTCTCATGCTGTCGTCTTTGGGATTCTAACTCTTTTTCTGTTTCTTCTTCAATGAGTGATGTTTCTTCTGCTTTTTTTATTAATTTTCTTAGTTCTTCTTGAGCTTCAATTTCAGATTCTATCTTTTGTTTTTCCCTTTCATTAGTCTCTTTTCTTTTCTTTTCTTGAGACTCTATTTTTCTGAGTTCTTTTAGTCTTTTCTTGTGTTTTCTCCCTCTTTTTGGTTTTTGGGGCTTGTCCCATTCAATGTCTTCGGAATGTTTTGACGGTGGGGGAGGAGGTAGTATGCCTAGGGAATCGTCTATGTTGTGTGATTTTTTAATCTTTAATGGTTTAATTGGAGGAGGAATATCGTATTTTTTGGGTTTTAATTTAGGAAAGAACAAGAAAGATAAAACTATGCCTATTTCAACTCTTTTTTTGATTCATATCACCCTTTTTATTGATTAAAATGAGGGTTCTGATATTTAAACCTTTTTGTTAGGGGATTTTAAAAGTTCCATTAAATCTTTCAAATGGGGGAATACTTTCTTGTTGCTCTTTATCTCGTCTTTTTTAAGTTCTCCACCCACAGAAAATCTAAGATTTTCTTAGTTGCGAAAAAGCCTTGCTTTTTGCAACCTCTTGCACTTTTGTGATGGATTGAGCTGTTTTGCTTAGTTATATTTGTTAATTGCTTAGTACTTTATCTCAAATGTGGAGAATTCGTTGGTTACTGGTTCGTATTCTACTATTGCGTTGGTTACATCGGCTGCATCTGGGCCTATTTTACAATATTTGAGGAGTTCTTTGATTTGGTCTTCTTTGCCTTCTACTATTATTTCTACATCTCCAGTTGGGAGATTTCTGACAAAACCTTTGAGATTTAGTTTTTTTGCTTGTTTTTTAGTGTGATCTCTGAAGTAAACACCTTGAACACGTCCTGAGACTATTATGTGGGCCCTTTTCATACACATCTTATTATGTATTCTATATTAAAAATTATCGATAATTATTTATACTCTCCCCTCAATGGAAGTGTATGAGGGAAAATTAATGCATGAAGAAGAGATTGGAGTAATATCTCATTTTTTTTCTAATATAAATGTTGCAGTGATAAAAATAGAGAAGCAGACTCTTGATGTTGGAGATACAATACACATTAAAGGTCATACAACTGATTTTGAGCAGAAGATTCTATCGATGCAGATTGAGCGCGAAAAGGTCGAGAAGGCTAAGAAAGGACAGAGTATTGGTTTGAAGATTGATCAAGCGGTGAGGGTACATGATAGGGTTTTTAAGATGATGGAGTAAAGTTATTTTCCTAGAACTATCTTTTTTGCTAATGGCAGTTTGGTTTTTACTTTGGCCTGGTGTTTTGTTAATGTTTCTTGTAAGAATTTGATACAAATTTGTTTGTCTTGTCCACACATTAGTTTTCCTGCTTTGCATTGTTTGTATGTTTTTTGGATGAATTTAGAATCTGGATGGTGGAATTTGTAGATCTCATAGATTTTACAGATTTCTGGTTCTCCGCCATCCTTTTTTTGTTCTTCTATTGTATCTTTCCCGCCGGTAAATGCTCTTGAAAGTTTTCTTTTGATGTCTTCTGGTTTGTCGTTTAGGAAAATTGCAGTGTCTGGTTCTGATGATGACATCTTTTTCCCTTTTTGTAGGCCAGATTGATGTTTGAAGTAGATGAATGATGGGACTTCTAAATTGTAAGGTAGGCGTCTTGCAATATCCCTTGTTATTTTAGCGTGAGGGTCTTGTTCTAATCCCATTCCTGTTACTGAAGGCATAATACCTTCGTATTCTTCTAATTGGGGATGTAGGATGTCTGCTATTTGGAGAAGGACTGCTTGCATCTTTCCTAAGTCAGTATGGCCATAGATCCCCTCGTACATGTTTTTTGTTATTTTTTTTGCTATTTCGAATGTGAATTCATAATATTTTGGAGAACCCTGGCTTTGTACGTAACAATCTTTTTCTTCTAAGCCTAGTGCTAGTGCGTGGGCTAGATTGTCTATTGCAAATTCTTTTGCTTCAGTCATTGTTTTTATTTTTTCTCTTGAATTGTATGCGTCAATGTCGCAGACTGCGAAGAAGTTCTTTGCTCCTAGTTTTTTGAAGAGGACGAATAAGTCTAAATCAACTTTGTGGCCTAAGTGTAATGGTCCTGATGTTGCTATTCCAGTCATGTTAATGAATGGTTTTTTTGCAGATATTCTGGCCATTACTTTTTCAAAGTCTCTGTGAGCTACTATTATGTTTCTTTCGAAGAAGATATGGTTTAATTTCTTTCTTAGATTGGATGGGAATTCCTTTAGTCCGAACTTTTCGAAGATATGGCTATAGTCAGTGATTTCAGCTGAGCTCCAAGGGTCTATTTTTGTCATTTTGTTTTTGCCTTTAATGCTTTTATGAATTCCTGTATTTTAGTTAACATTAATTCCTTATTATTTAAACTTTCCTCAATTATCTTTACTAATGATGAGCCAACTATTGCTCCGTCTGCTCCTGCACTGGTGATTTCTTTTACTTGGTTTGGGTTAGAGATACCGAATCCTACGCAGATTGGTAGGGTTGTGTTTGGTTTTATTGATTTTATTAGTTCTAAAGTGTTTTGTTGGATGTCTGCTCTTGCTCCTGTTACTCCTAATCTTGAAACGACGTAAATGAATCCCTTTGTGTTTTTTGCTATGTTTTTTAGTCTTGCTTCGTTTGTCAAGGGTGAGACTATGAATACTGGGTCTATCTTGTTTGCTTTTGCTTCTTTAATGAATGGGTCTGCTTCTTCTATTGGTAGGTCTGCTACAAGTACAGAGTCTACTCCTGCTTCTTTTGCGTCTTTGTAGAAGTGATTGATACCTCTTTGGATTATTAGGTTGGAGTAGAGTAAGAGTCCAATTGGGATTTTGCTGTTGTAGTCTCTTATTTCTTTTATGAATTCGAAGTTTTTGTCTGTGTCTATTTTTGATTTTAGTGCCCTTATATCTGCGGATTGGATTGTTGGTCCGTCTGCGATTGAGTCACTAAATGCGAAGCCTAATTCTAGGATGTCTGCACCACTGTCAATTATCTTTTTTACTATCTCTAAGGATGTTTTGTAGTCTGGATCTCCAATTACGACGAATGGAACTAGTGCTTTTTCTTTGTTCTTGTTTAGTTTGTTGAATGTTTTTTTGTATCTGCTCATTTTAGATCTTTTTTATCATCAATTTCAGATTCTCTTTAAAACCAATTTTTTCCCAGGCTTTTATTGAAGATGTATTTTTTGAATGAGTCCTTAACATTACAAATTTCATTTTTTTTGATTTAAACCATTTTAGTAATTCATTTGTTAATTTTTTCCCAATGCCTTTTTTTCTATATTTTTTTGTAACTGTTGCTTCGAGTATAAATCCATTCTTTTTTATCGCTAAATCTGGAGGTCTATCTTCAATCCGGCCTCCGATGTGACCTATTATGGTTTTATTAATCTCTGCTATAATATATTTTGAATTCTTATCTTTAATTTCTTTATTTAAAAATTTCTTATAACTTTGAACAGTATTTTTATCTTGGCTATAAAAAAATGGATCAATTTTGATGTGGTAATCCATCATCTCTAACCAAAGCTTTGCCATTCCTGGTATGTCTTTTTGAGTTACATCTCTTACTTTTATCATATCTTTTGGCATTTTAGAGTTTGATGTACATCTGTTTTACTTTTTCTTTGAATCCGATTTTATCCCATGATTTTACCCCTTGGGTGTTTGAGGTGTCTGCTCTTAGGTAAACTCTGTTCATCTTTTTCTTTTTGAAGAATGTTTTTGCTTTGCCTACTAGTTTTTTCATTATGCCTTTTCTTCTTTTTTCTTTTATTACGAATCCGTCGCTGATGTAACCTATCTTGTCTTCGTTGTAGATTGGTGGTTCGTCTCTGATGAAACCCATTAGGTAACCAATAAGTTGTTTGTCTTCTTCTGCCACTATTAATATTGAGTTTTTGCTTTTGATGTTTTTTATTATGAATTTTTTAAAGATTGATTTTGAATTCTTTTTGAGTCTTGAAGGGTTTGTGATTACATCTTGATGGTGGTCCATCAATCCTTTCCAAAGTGTTGCAATCTGTTCTGTATCTTTTACGGTAGCGTCTCTTATCTTTATCATATTTCTAAACCCATCTCTTTTGCTGCGTGAGTGACGTCTTTGTCTCCTCTGCCTGAGAGGTTTATTATTATTAATTGGTTTTTGAATTGTGTTTTGTTTTTTACTAGGTAGCCTACTGCATGGGCAGATTCTAGGGCAGGGATTATTCCTTCTTCTTTACTTAATAGTTGGAATGCATCTAAACATTCTTTGTCGGTTGCGTAATCGTATTCTGCTCTGTTGATTTCTCTAAGATGGGAGTGTTCAGGTCCTATTGCGCAGTAATCTAATCCAGCTGAGACTGAGTGGGTATTGAAGATTTGTCCGAATTTGTCTTGTAGGACGTAAGTGTATGCTCCGTGGATAATTCCTTTTCTGCCTATTTCTTTGTCTGCGAATCTTGCTGCATGTTTTTTTGATTCAATTCCTAGACCGCCTGCTTCTACTCCTATTAATCTTGTGCTTTTGTCGTTTAGGAATGCTTTGAAGATTCCTATTGAGTTTGATCCGCCTCCGACGCATGCTATTACTGCGTCAGGTAACTTGTTTTCTGCTTTTAGGATTTGTTTTCTTGCTTCTTTTCCTATTGTTTGGTGGAAGTAAGCTACCATTGTAGGATATGGATGTGGTCCTAGTGCAGACCCTAATAAGTAGTGGGTTGTTTGGACGTTTGTTGTCCAGTCTCTTAGGGCTTCGTTGATTGCGTCTTTTAACGTTTTTGAGCCGGTGTCTACTGGATTTACTTTTGCGCCTAGAAGTTTCATTCTGAAGACATTTAGTTTTTGTCTTTCGATATCAGTTGTTCCCATGTAGATTTCGCATTCTAATCCTAGTTTTGCTGCTGCAGTTGCCGTTGCTACTCCGTGCTGTCCTGCCCCGGTTTCTGCTATGATTCTTTTCTTTCCCATGTATTTTGCTAATAGGGCTTGTCCTAATGCGTTGTTTATCTTATGGGCTCCGGTGTGTGCTAAGTCTTCTCTTTTTAGATAAAGTTTTAATTCTAATTTTTTACTTAGGTTTTTGCAGAATGTCAATTGAGTTGGGCGTCCTGCGTATTCGGTTAGTAGATTGTGGAATTCGTTTGTGAATTTTTTATCTGATTTGTATTTGTTGAAGGCTGCCTCTAGCTCTTCGCAGGCTGGCATTAATGTTTCTGGAACGAAAATGCCCCCGTATTTTCCGAATCTTCCTTTTGATTTCATTTTTTTGCGTATTCTATGATTTTTTTTAGTTTGGTTCTATCTTTTAATCTTGGTTTTGCTTTGACACCACTGTTTGTGTCTACTGCAAATGGTTTTACTTCTTTAATTGCTTTTTGAATATTTTTTGGGTTTAGGCCACCTGCAAGGAATACTTTGGTCTTTACTGATTTAACTATTTTTTTGCTTATTTCCCAATTGTGAGTAATTCCTGTTCCGCCTAATTTATCCTTTGTTTTTGAGTCTAGGAGTATGAAGTCAACATGTTTTTCATATTCTTTTGCTTGTTCTATTGCTGATTCGTCTTGTACGTGGATTACTTTTGTTAACTTTATTTTTGGTAATGCTTTTCTTATTTTTCCGATTGTCTTTAGGTCGATTTCTGGATTGTGAAGTTGGATGATGTCCGGGTTTATTTCTTCTGCTAATTCTATTATATGGGTCGGGTTTGTTAGGTAAGTTACTAGGACTGGTTGAACTTCTAATGGTAGTTTTTTTATTAGTATTTTTGCTTCTTCCCTTGTTATTGAATCTTCTGAAAAGTCGATTTCGACTAGGAAACCGAGATAATCTGCTCCGTAGTTAACTGCTGCTAATGCGTCGCTGATGTTTGTTATTCCGCAGATTTTTACTTTAGTCATTTTTAGTCAATTCCATTGCAACTATCCCTTTTCTTATCTTACATATTTCTAGTTTTTGTTTGATTGATTTTGGAGGGTTAGTTGAAGGTATAAAACCAAAATGTTCCATGAGTTTTGGAATGTCTGTTGTTGCGTAAAGTTTTTTTGGTCCTTTTTTGATTAATTCGTTAATGATTGTTCTTGCAATTCCCTTTCTTCTATATTTAGGTATTACTCCTAATGATCCAATTTCAACTGCGTCGTTGTATGGCTTTAGTCTGCCAAAACCTACGGTTTTGTTTGATTCTTCTGCGATGATGAACTGGTTTTCTTGTAAATCTTCTGGGTCTAATTTGAACTCTTCTATTTTTTCTTTAATGAAATGCATGTCTTCTCCTTTTGCTTTTCTTAGACTAACCATTTGCTTAAATTTTTTGTTTTCCAATACGGTTTTAATTTTTTATCCAATGGTTTTGATTTTCAATAGGGGGAATATTTGCTTTATGCTCTTGATCTCTTTGAGGAGATGTTCCCCACACCCTTGCGCTTTTGTTCTTTAATGGAGCAAAGGGTTAATGATTAGTTTTCTATTGGTAATTTTTTATTGCTTTGCGGCGTCTCTTAGTTCCTTAATCGCCTTAACGCGGTCTTCTTGTCCGAAGACTGCTGAGCCTGCTACAACAATGTTTGCTCCTGCTTTTACTGCTTCGTGGATTGTTTCTTTTTTTATTCCACCGTCAATTTGAATATCTAGGTTTGGTTCTGCTGCTCTTAGGTCTCTGACTTTCTTTAGGACTTCTGGGATGAAGTCTTGCCCTGCATAACCTGGATTTACTGACATTACTAATACCATGTCTACATTTTTTAGGTAGGGTGCTAATTTACCTATTTTTGTGGGTGGGTTTAATGAAAGCCCTACTTTTACTCCTTTTCTTTTGATGTGGTTGATACACGCTCCAACATCATCACTTGCTTCTACATGTATGGTAATTGAGTTTGCTCCGGCATCTATGTAGTCATCTATGAATCTATCTTTTAGCGGATGTTCAACCATCAGATGAACGTCTTTGAATATTTTTGAGGTGATTTCTTTAATTTGCTCTGGTTTGAAGGTTGTTGGGGGAACGAATTTTCCGTCCATAACATCAACATGGATCATTTCTACATGTTCTTCTATTTGTTCAACTTCTTTTTGCAGACTGTTTATCTCTGCTGATAGAATAGATGGTGCTATTTGTAGTGGTTTCATTTTAGTAACTCTCCTATTTTTTTGTTTATGTTCTTTGCTTTCATAAATGTTGTGCCTATTAGGACTGCGTTTATGTTTTTTAGTTTTTTTATGTCGGCTTTTGTTTTGAATCCTGATTCGGATACTATGAGCTTGGTTTTGGGGATTAGTTTTTTTAGTTTTAATGTTGTGTTGATGTCTATCTTGAATGTTTTTAGATTTCTGTTGTTAATGCCTATGATATTTGTAGATGTTTTTAGAACTTTTTCTAGTTCTTCTTTTGTGTGGACTTCAACTAAGCAATCCATGTTGTAAGTTTTGGCTATTTTAATAAATTTATTGATTTTTTCTTTTGTTAGGATGGCTGCTATTAGTAGTATTGCGTCTGCTCCGTAGAGTCTTGACTCGTAAACTTGGTATTCGTCAATAATGAAGTCTTTTCTTAATAATGGTTTTTTAGTTAGTTTTTTAGTTTCTGCTATGCATGTTGGGGCCATGAAGAAGAATTCCCAGTCAGTTAGAACCGATATTGCCTTTACATGGTTGTTTTTTTGATATGTTTTTGCTATGTTTTCTAGGTTGAAGTTTTTGTTGATGATTCCTTCTGAGGGGGAACCTTTTTTTATTTCCGCGATTATGCTTAATGGTTTTGAGATTGCTTTTTTGAAGTTTCTGTTTGAATTCTTTAGTTTCTGCTTGAAACTAGCTAAAGGAAGTGTTTTCTTCCTTAATTGAACTTCTTGTTTTTTTGCGATTACAATCTTATCTAGTATCATTGTTTTAATCCTCAGAATATTAATTGAGAGGACCCTATTTATTAGTCCAAACTTTTAACTTATTAAGCTTTTCTAATGCTTTGCCAGAATCAATAGAATTTTCTGCTACTTTTATGGCTGCTTTAATGCTGTCTGCTTTACCTGCTGTGTAGATAGCGGCTGCTGCATTAAGAATTGTTATGTCTCTTTTGGGGCCTTTTTCTTTTCCGTGTAGGATATTTAGGATTATTTTTGCGTTGTCTTTTGGTGAGTTGCCTTGTATCTCTTTTGAGGAGGATAGTTTTATGTTGAAGTCTGCTGGATTAATTTCATATGTTGTTACGTGGTTATCTTTGTATTCTGCTACTTTTGTTTTTGTTTCTAATGTTATTTCGTCCAATCCGTTTCCGTGGACAACTAATGCATGTTTTGTTCCAAGTTTGCCTAGGACTTTTGCTAATGGTGTTACTAATTCTTCGCTGAAAACTCCCATTAACTCAAAAGGTGCTTCAGCTGGATTTGTTAATGGTCCTAGGATGTTGAAGATTGTTCGTACTCCTAGTTCTTTTCTTGGTGCGATTGCGTATTTCATTGCTTTGTGGAATTTTGGGGCGAACATATAGCCAATTCCAATCTCTTCGATGCACTTTTCAACTTGTTTTGGTTCTAGGTTTATGTTTACTCCAAGTTCTGTTAGAACATCTGCTGAGCCTGACTTAGATGAGACGGATTTGTTGCCGTGTTTTGCAACTGGGATTCCTGCTCCAGCTACTACGAATGCAGCTGCCGTTGAGATATTGAATGTGCCTGATGAATCTCCACCTGTTCCTACAACGTCAATTAAGTGTTTGTGGTTTTTTGGCTTTATTCTTTCTGCTTTTTGTCTCATTACTTTTGCGCAGGCAGTTATTTCATCAATCGTTTCTCCTTTTTGCCTTAATGCTATAAGAAAACCAGCTATCTGAGCGTCAGTTGCTTTGCCTGACATAATCAGGTTCATTGCTTCTTCTGCTTCATTTGAGGTGAGGTCTTGTGTGTTAAGAAGTTTCTGGATAGTTGCTTGTATCATTTTAACTATCTCTGGCAAACTTGATAATGTTGTCAATAAGTTCTCCACCTAAGGGAGTTAGAATGCTTTCAGGATGATATTGGACTCCAATAATGGGATGTTCTTTATGCCTGATGCCCATGATTACTCCTGTATCTGATCTTGCGGAGATTTCTATTGAGTAAGGGACGTCAAGTCCAGTTAATGAATGGTAACGGCCAGCCTGGAATGGGTTTTCAATATTTTTGTAGATTCCAGTATTGTCATGCTTTATCTTTGAAGGCTTGCCATGGACAATTTCAGGTGCTTTTCCAACCATCCCTCCAAATGCTTCTATGATGCATTGATGGCCTAAGCAGATTCCGAAGATTGGGATTTTGTCAAAGTATTGTTTCACTATTTCAACTGAGTTTCCAGCTTGTTTTGGAGTTGAAGGTCCTGGTGAAATTACAATTAGGTCTGGTTTGAATTTGGTTATTGTGGAGTCTATTACCCTTAGGTCCACGTTGTTTCTGTATACAACTACTTCGCAGTCTCGTTTTTGGAATTCATCTACTAAATTGTAGGTGAATGAGTCGAAGTTGTCGATAAATAGGATTTTCACTTAAATCCACCTGCTTCGCTAATTGCCTTTAGGCAAGACATAGCTTTTTTTTCGGTTTCTATGAATTCTTTTTCTGGAATTGAATCGTGTACTATGCCTGCTCCTACTCTTATGTATGCTTTGTCTTTTTTTATTCTCATTGTTCGGATTACTATTGTGCTGTCGAAATCGTTTGATGGAGTTAGGTAACCAACTGAACCGCCGTAAAAACCTCTTTTTGTTTTTTCAACTTGTCTTATCAGTTCCATTGCTTTTACTTTTGGTGCTCCAGTTAATGTTCCCATGTTCATTGAAGCTAAGTAGGCGTGGAGGGAGTCTAGGTCGTCTTTTAGCTTTCCTTTTACATTTGATACTAGATGTTGAACGTGAGAATATTTTTCTACAATGAATGGTTCATCTACAAATCTTGTTCCTGGTTTTGAGATTCTTGCAACATCGTTTCTTGCTAAGTCAATAAGCATTGTATGTTCAGCAAGTTCTTTTTGGTCTATTTTTAATTCGGCTTCATATTTTGAGTCTAAGTCTGGGTCAATTTTCTCGTTTATTACTCCTCTTGGTTTTGTTCCTGCAATTGGTCTTATTTCAACTGTTTTTTCTTGGTCTCCTTCTACTCTTAGGAACATTTCAGGTGATGCGCCTAGTAATATGCCGTTATTGTTGTTAATGAAGAACATATATGGGCTAGGGTTAAGTTCTCTAAGTTTTTGGTAGATATCTAATGGTTCTGCGTTTATGTTAGACGTTATTGTTCTTGAAGGGACTACCTGGAAGACATCTCCTTCAACTATGTTTTGCTTTAATTTTGTTACGATTGCTTCGAATTCCTTTTTTTCAGTGTCTGTTTCTATTAGTTGTTTTTTTGGTTTAAGCTTTTTTATTTTTGGTAATGTTTCTTTTAGCTTTTTTTCGTAAGATTCAATTGTTTTTATGCATTCTTTGTAGATTTCTTCTCTTTTGTTGTCCATAATCAATGCATTTGCTATTAGATATGTTTTATTTTGCTTATGATCGGTCATGAATAGGTTGTCTAAGAAGTAAAGTTCGTAATCTGGATCATTTAATGGATCTTCTGGGTTGTTTGGTAGATCTTCAAATTGGTCTATGAAATCGTATGAGATGTTGCCGAAAAGTCCTGCGTAGGGTATTACTGGTTTAGATGTTGGCTTGAATTTGAATGCTATTGTTCTTATAATGTCCATATGAGTCTTAAGTCTTAACCTTTCTTCTTCATTTACTGTTTTTCTGGTTGGCTTTAGGATTCCTGAGATTGAATCTGGCTTTATTTTTAGCTTTTCACAGAAACTTAGGTCTTTTTTGATGAATTTTAGGAATTGTTTTCCTAGGTTGTTGAATGCTTTTATTTCGAATTCTTCTCCTTTTCCTTTTACGGATAGGCATGGATCTGATGAGCCTAAGCTTAATTCACCGTATTTTTCAACGATATCAGCTGATTCTAAGAGAATTGAGTGCTTTTTTTGACCATAATTAGATAATTTGGCGAAATATTCTACTGAGTCTAATGGAGTATTAATTACTTTGAATACTGGTACGATAGAGCCAATTTTGGCTTGCTTAATATGTTCTAATGCGTTTTCCATGCTTAAAACCATCCCCTTGCTCATGTTAATAGGCCCCGGATTATATAAAGTTTTTTATTGAGAAGGGAGGAGTGAAAATAGATAAGGCTTTTTAGGCTTGGAAATAGGTTGAATAAGGGTTTTAATGCTTTGTTTTTTCTAAGAAAGCTTAATTCTGGTTCTTTGGCTATATAAGACTCTGATTTTGCTTTATCCACGCCAAAGACAATCACTTTTCATTTTTATTCTAGGTTATGTGGTTTGAAGGGGTTTATTTAATTGTTTTGTTTAGTGATTTTTGTACTTTATCTTTCACCATAAAAGAGCCTTAACAAAATATCATGGCATTTTGAGATATCTTTTTGGTTAATAACAATATCAAATGAAGGCATACCCCCCATTGTTTGTATGATGTTAATGTTATTTATTCCAAGCTCATTTATTATTGGACCTACAATACCAGGCATGTCTCCATATTTTTCTGAGAAATGTATGATTAATTCTCCAATGTTTTCTATTGTCTTTATTAATTCATCCTTTGGGATTAACTTGAGAATCTCTTCTTTTTTTGAATGATCTATAAGGAACATTATTGATTCGCGGCCACCCAAAATTCTAAAAACATCACCTTTTGATTCGTGCATCTTGCTTAGGATTGAAGGTATCATATTTTCTAGATCTTTCAAATGTCTTTTTACCTCAATTATTGTTAATCTTGATTTTGTTGATATCCTGGATTCTTTGTAGATTTTACTGAGGTATTCTTTTTTCTTTTTTTCCTTTGAACTTTCTTTGTGGTACCTTCTTACTGCTGTCATTACTGCATCTAATGAAGCAGGTATTCCTGTGTTTTTTATTATGTAAAGAGAAAGTGCTCTGACATTTATTATTTTTTCATTTAATGATTTCACAATAAATGGGTTTTTGTTCAGATAATCTCTGATTTTTAATGTAACACTTGTCATAATAGTTATAAATTGGACATTTTATTTAAATTTTTTTATTAATTGACAAAATATTAAGAATAAAGAAAAATTGTTAGCCATTTGATGAATAATATTATCTAACTAAACTAGCAAACTCTTCTAGACTTTGAGTGGGATGTGGACTTCCTGAAGTGTCATCTCTAAATGCAACTCTGGGATTCCATGCCAAGACTCTTATTTGATCTAATGGAAGTGAATAGTGATTTCGTGAAGTTCCATTACCATTATGCGTAAAGGATAATCTATCTCCCCTTACAGAAACTAAGACATCATCACTTAAACTAGGGTTTCCATACAATACTCTTGATTCCATATTACCGATTATTAATCCGTTTCCATTCGAGTTACCAGTCCATTCAGATTGTGCTGGCATATACCCATCTCTAAGACTCTTTAGTTTATCAGAACTTAGAACAGCATACAATAAATGCCCGCTAAACAAATCATCTAAAAGTGATTGTAAGCTAATGGGAGTTTGGTTCATATCTTGACCACCCATTGTAGTATGGCTTCTTCCCGGTAGATCTATAGTATGTGGGTCGTAGTCAAGAACAAGAACATTTTCAGGACTTATTGGTCCTCTGGATTGTGAAGTGCCATTGTAACCTCCTCCTAATATTCCTGCATCAGGAACCATACATAAGACATCGTAACCTTCTCCACCCCTTTCAACACCTCTTCTCATTCCCTCAAGGCTTGCATCTGTTTCCCAAGCACCAAGTGAAGATAGATCTCCTGCTCTTAAAGCCCTTAGGTGTCCTACACCTAAAACAGTATACGCTGGGGTTTCTCCTGCCATTTTTTTATTACCGTCCAATTAATGTAATAGTAAGTAATTATAATTTATATATACTCTTTGACCAAAATCACAAATTTTTAATAAAAATGACAAATATATGGTAAAGATGACAAATGTATGAAATATGGAGATTCTTAGATTTTGAGCCAAGTATTAAGAAATAAGTCAATAGAGGTATCTAGAAGTGATTTAAGGCAACAATATCTTTGAGGTGGGTTTGGAGGTTAAGTTTTGAATATCTTCTTAACAATCTCCATTGCGATTTCTCTTTTGGCTGGGAAGGCTGCTATGCTGATTTTAATGTGGAAGCAGTCTCCTGAGTCCGTAAGTTTTAATTCGTTGTCTTTGATTAACTTGCTTTTGTCTAATCTTATGAAGAGGTTTAGTTTATCATCTAATCTTGACTCTGCTTGGTCTAGAATTGTTTGTTTTTGTTCTTTTGTTAGTTTTTCTAGAAGCTGGTCTAGGAATTCTTTTGTATGTTTCGTTCTTTTTAGGATTAGTTCGAAAACTCTGATTTTTCTGTTTTCGAATCCTTCTGCAACAGTGTTTTCTGTCTGTAGTTTTTCTTCTTCTAAATCGAAAGGGAAAAGTGATAGGAATGACTTGAGAACTTCTTCTTCATTATCTTCTTCTTTAGAATAGACTCTTACTCTTATTAGGTGAGTTAATTTCATTTATGCTTACTGTTTTTGCACTATTTTATTTAAATTTTTTCTTTTTCGCAACCTTTTTATACTATCGGTCAAAAAGTTAGTATATGAAACATACTGTTAAAGTGACGATTATTCTTATTGGTTTGTTTTTGTTGACTCAAATTGTTGGATTGGCTACTGTTAGTAAATATATTCAAGTTGGTGTTAGTGATACTGGTGAGACAGTAATAACACATGAAGATACTGTTGTTGGGCCTCAGCCAGAAATTGAAGAGAAGGATTATTCTGCTATATTTATCATAATTGCTGTTTTAGTTGGAACAGGTATAGTTCTTTTGTTGATGCACTTAAAGTTAGGGCATTTTTGGAAGATATGGTTTTTTGTTGCTGTATTTTTGACATTATCAATATCTTTTGATGTGTATATTGCTAGGGTTTATGCAGTAGTCTTGGCTTTGGTTTTAGCTTTGATGAAAACTATAAGGCCTAATGTTTATGTTCATAATTTTACTGAGATATTTGTTTATACGGGAATTACAATTATTATACTACCTTACTTGAATGTTGTTTCTGCTATTTCGCTGTTGGTTTTGATATCTATCTATGATATGTATGCAGTATGGAAGAGTAAGCACATGATAAAGCTTGCTAAGTTTCAGACACAAAGCAAGGTTTTTGCTGGGCTTATGTTAAACTATGGTGCCCAGAAGAAAGAGGAGAAGGTTGTTAAGAAAGAAGCTAAGAAAGAGGTTAGTAAGAAAACAAAAGTAGTTGTTAAGCAGAAGAGTGCTATACTTGGTGGAGGGGATGTTGCGTTTCCACTTATGTTTTCAGCTGCTGTTATGGAAAGTTTGATTTTTGATGGGTTTACTAAGCAGGTTGCATTTTTACAAAGTTTGATAATCACTTTGTTTGTTGCAATTGCACTATGGTTGTTGTTTATAAAAAGTGAGAAAGATAAGTTTTATCCTGCAATGCCTTTCTTATCAGCAGGATGTTTGGTTGGTTATGGGATTATTTTGTTGATTAATTTGATTTAGTTTTATTGAGTAATTTCTGTTTCTTCTTTAATTTCAGTTATTTTTGGAGAAGGGGTTTCTTTTGATGGGAAGGCATGTAGTGTTCTTTGGCCTTGATGAACTGAATATGAAACTGGGTTTAGGACCATTCCGTCTTTTGCTGCTATTGTCTGGACTTTAGTTTCTTTTTGAATTTCTCTTGCTTCATATAATGGGTCTGATTTTACCATGTCGATGCCGAAGTGTTGAATGATTGCTAATCTTGGATTTACTTCTTTGATTATTTTTTTTGCGTCTTCTGTTGACAAGTTGTCTGACTGTTTTTTGTTTGATAAGATGTTTAGGATTAATATGTTTGAGTTTTTGTATTGTTCTATTAAATCTGAGGAGTATTTTGTGTCCGAGGTGTAGGCTAGTGTGAATTGTGGTGTGAAGAATTTGAAGCCAATTGCATTTGGGTCAGAATGGTTTGTTTTTAGTGCTTGTATTTCAATTTCATTAATCCCTGCTTTTTTCCCCTCTTCTAGGACTATGTATCTTTCTAAGAAGTTTCTGTAGTACTTTAATAAGAATGGTTCGTAATCTTCTTCTCCGTTGATTAGTGTTTTATTTGCAATTAGAACTCCTTTTTTGTCAAATCCAGAGTAAGTCATTGCGCTGATTAATGAATTGACTTCAGCGGCATGATTTAGATGGTTATGGGAGACTAGAATTGCGTTTGTTGCTCTTATGTTTACTCCAAATTGAACTGCTCTTGATAATGCACCTGGACCAGGATCGATATGGAATTGGTTTTCTCCGAGTTGGAGTACTATGCCTCCTGCTGATCTAATCTGCCTTCCTATAACGAAAGAATCCCCGCCAGTGCCCAGAAATACTATTGCAGCCGATATTTTTATCCCCAGAATATTAGTTAATGAGGTTGATTAATAAATTTTTTGATTTTATGCAGTAAAAATAGAAAGTGTCAAAAATAGAATATTTTTGAGCATGCTTTGAAATACAAAGCATTTCCGACATGTCAAGAATTAAAAATTCTTGAGCATGCTCAGAAATGCTTCGCATTTCCGACATGTCAAGAATTAAAAATTCTTGAGCATGCTCAGAAATGCTTCGCATTTCCGACATATTTAAAAATCAGAAGATATTCTTAACTATGGGAAGGCTAGGCTGGGTAGATAGTCCCTATCTGTTACCGCAAGCGGACTTTAGGCGGGGCTGAAGCTGGAAGAGCGATATTAGTTTTGGCTGTTAGTCTTGGTCACTACTATGAGGCTCTGTCCTTTGGGATTGATGTTTTAGTGAATCAAGTCAGGCCAGGAATGGAGCAGCTTTTAGCTTTAACATTGATGCTCATTGGGTAGCGGAGCTGAGGAATGACGAAGGTCGCTAATAGTTAAGGCTGGTATCCATCTTTTGGTGTGCCTTCCTACTTTTCTTTTTTACCTATTCTATAGAAATAGACGTCTAAGGCGAATGTTAAGATAATGAATACTGCTGCAAAGTCTGCAGGGTTTGCTATGGTTATCTTGTCGTTAACTACGAATCCAGTTATTGTAGGATTTGAGAATGTTAAATATAGTAAGAAAATAAATGAGAAGATGTTTGCCACTAATAATGCTGGTTTCATCACTCGTTAACGTAGGTTAACCAGTTATTATACTTTTCGTTTTTCCCGTGAACAATGTCCATGAATAATTCTTTTATTTTGGTTGTTATTGGTCCTGGTGCAGCGTTTCCTATTTTTTTATTGTCTAGGGATTCTATTGATGTTACTTCTGCTGCTGTACCTGTAAAGAATGCTTCGTCCGCATCGTAGATGTCTTCTAGCTTTAATTCCTTTTCTTCTACTTCTATGTTTAGATCTTTTGCTAATTGCTTTACAGATGCTCTTGTTATTCCTGGTAATATTGAGCCTGCCTGTGGAGTGAGTATTTTGTTATCTTTTACTATGAAAATGTTTTCGCCAGGACCTTCAGCTACGTTTCCTTCGTAATCTAATAATAATGCTTCATCATACCCTGCGTTTTTTACTTCAATTGAGGCTAAGATTGAGTTTGCGTAAAATCCAACTATTTTTGCGTCTGAGACTGCGGACTTAGGATGGATTCTTATGTATTTTGAAGTTTTTACCTTTACTGCTTGGTCACCTAGGTATGAACCCCATGGCCATACAGCTATTGAGGTATTGACTGGAGCGCTTTTTGGGTTTAATCCCATCTTTCCATAACCGAAGAAGCAGATAGGTCTTATGTAGCCTGCTTTTAGGTCGTTTTCTTTTACTGTTTGAATTGTTGCTTTTACTATTTCTTTATTTGAGAATGGAATTTTCATATCTACTGATTCTGCTGAGTAGAATAATCTGTCGATGTGCTCATTTAGTTTGAATATTGCTGCGCCTTTATCTGTTTCGTAGCATCTGATGCCTTCGAACACTC
The DNA here is from genome assembly GCA_964566535.1 of uncultured Methanosarcinales archaeon. Lineage (GTDB taxonomy): Archaea > Nanobdellota > Nanobdellia > Woesearchaeales > CAZOXR01 > CAZMIO01. Next base: position 38,785 of record CAZMIO010000009.1, read on the forward strand.
CTGCACCGTAATGTAGGGTATGTGTAAGTACATGGACATTAGCGTCTTTCCAGGGTACAAGTTTTCCGTCCATCCAGATTAATTTTGTTTCTTTCATTATTAGATAGAGTTTTTGAAATTAATTTAAATACTTTTTGGAATCAAAGATTCCAAAACCGATTAAAATTAAGAATTTTAATAGTTTTTGGAATCTTCTATCCTAAATCTAGTTAAAATTACAAATTGTGTCCAGTGCAGAGAGGGGCTAATTCTTTTGAATTTTTGGTTTATGGAGGTTTTTGGGGGGGCACAACCCACTGGACATGGACGGGCGTGAGCTATATAAGTTGGCGAATTAATAGATTAATTGAGGTGATTAGAGATGGCGATATGTAGAATGTGTGGAAAGTCGGTAAATAGGTATAAGGCAATTTGTTTGGAATGTGAAGAATCAGGGCAGAGTTTTGCTTTTGAAGCTCTTGATGATGATTTTATGCAGCAGGTTGGAATAGTGGGGTGGTACTAAAATGAATCCAAACGATACAACTCATAAAACAATTAAAGGTTTGTTTTACAAACAAATAAGGGATTTAACTGTGAGGAAAACTGATACTTTTGATTTTCAGTTTAGCGATAGGTGGTTGGTATGAGCTTTTTTAAGAAAAAGAAATTCATAGATTGGGACGCTTACCAAAAGCGCCTTAATTTCTTTGATGAATTTAGGTTTCAACAGGATTGTAGGAATAGTTTCCTGCGTAATGAATAACACAAAGTATAAAAATGGGTAATTAACCCCCCCTCGTATGAAAATACTTACAAAAGATGAGGTTAAGCTTGAGAAGAATGACCTTGTTGATCAGATAAAGGAAGGTGCTGTTTTTATACATCCTACTGATACTATTTATGGTATTGGGTGTAATGCTGTAGATAGTAATGCTGTTAAGAAAGTTAGGGAACTTAAGGGAAGAGTTAAGAATCCTTTTTCGGTTATTGCACCATCCAAGAATTGGATATATAAGAATTTTGAAGTTAGTCCTGAGGCTAAGAAATGGGTTGAGAAATTGCCTGGACCGTATACTCTGATTCTGAAGAGGAAGGATGGTAAGATTGCTGAGTCTGTTGCTCCCGGATTAGACACTTTAGGTATTAGAATTCCTGATCATTGGTTTAGTGATGTTGTTAAGGAACTTGGTTTTCCAATCATTACTACATCTGCAAATAAGGTTAGTGAGAATTTTATGACTTCTATGGAAGACTTGAATTCTCAGATTAAGGAAGGGATGGACTTTATTGTTTATGAAGATAAGAAGAAAGGAAGGCCATCTAAGATTGTTGATTTGACTGGTGATGTTAAGGTTATTGAGCGGTAGGTTTTTATATATAGTTATTTCTAGTATATTGGTATGGTTGAATATAATCCTTATTTAGTGGCTGGAGGTCTAATCGCAGGAGCATTAGCTTTGAGTGTAGTAGTCCCTCTTGTGAGGGAGATGGCTTTTTATCGAAGAGTTGCAAGAAGCACTTATGATTGTATTCTTTTAACTGCAATTGAAGATTATGAATCTGCTGTAGCACTTTATAGAGAGGTTCCAATGGAAGTAAGCCCAGATTGGGTTGGCATCTATTTAGATAGATTGACCGGTCCAAGTAATGAAAAGTACGTTTCACCAACCTTAGTAGAAAGAGCCCAAGCTTGCATAGCGGAACTTAAAGGAATTGAAGAAAAACTTGCTGCATAGGAATGTTTTTATATGTAACTATTTCTAGTATATTGGTATGAAAGGAACTAAAAAGGAAACTAAATCGAAGCATACTAAACTTAAGATATTAGCTGCAGGCGATATTCATGGAGATATTGATCTGGCTGAGAAGCTGGCTGAGAGGGCTAAGAAGGAGAAAGTTGATCTAGTGGTGTTGTGTGGTGACTTGACGCTTAGAGAGAGTTCTACTGAGAATATAATAGGTCCTTTTAAGAAAAGGAATGAGAAGGTTTTGCTTATTCCTGGGAACCATGAAACAATTGCTACTGCTGACTTTCTTGCACAGCAGTATGGGATGAAGAATTTGCATGGTTACTCTGTTAATTACAAAGATGTAGGTATATTTGGGGCTGGTGGTGCAAACATTGGATTGTTTCAGTTGGATGAGAAGGAGCTTTACGACTTACTTAAGAAAGGTAATGATAAGGTGAAGTATTTGAAGAAGAAGATAATGGTTACTCATGTTCATCCCTCTGGTACTAAGATGGAGAAATTTACTAAGCTTGTTCCTGGCTCTGATGGTGTGAAGAGAGCCGTTGATAAGTTGAAGCCTGATCTATTGCTATGTTCTCATGTTCATGAAGCAGAAGGTATAGAAGAGAAGATTGGTAAGACTAAAGTTATTAACGTTGGAAAAAAAGGAAAAATAATAGAAATTTAGTTTACGTACAGAAGTCCGGATGGTCCAACTGCTCCTTTATTTGCTAAAACGCAAGAGTACTTGTAGATTCCTGGCAAGTTTGCCTTGAATGTTAATTCTTTTCTTGTGTTTTTGTCAACAGTTGTTGTTATCTTGTAACCAGATATCCTGAACTTACATTTATTTACACCGTTTAGGATTAGTGCCACAGTTTCTCCCTTCTTTACGTGGATGTCTTCTGGATTTAATCCGTCCATGCTTAGGTCGATGTTTATTAACTTTCTTACACTGAAGTGTCCTTGTAAGTCTCCGAACTTTTGTTTGTTTTGACTAAATGCTTGTTTATGGTTTTTTAAGAATTCTTTATTTGTGTTGCTATCTGGTATTGCCAGAACTATTGCGCTTACTAGAGCTGCTATGACAACAAAAATTAAAAATGTTTTTGTAACGTTCATTTTTTTCGGTACCCCCGTAATTTTATTGTTTTAGGGCTGATGTTTCTTATTTAAATTTTATTGTTGTAATTTATAATTGTTATTAGTTCATTAGGTAACAAAACGAAAGTTTTTTATGTAAGTTAGGGGATTACTTTAGGTATGACAACAATATTTCCGGTATGCCCAAAATGTGGTAAGGGGCATATGCTTCCTTTTTCATTTAAAGAAGATACTTTTGAGAAGTGGAAGTGTTCTGACTGCCTTTATACGGTTGAGAAGAGGTAGTTAACCTTTTAGAACTCCTATAGGACTTAACTTAGCCACTTTTAATGAAACGCCTGCTCCATGTACACTTTCAATTACTTCATCTACATCTTTGTAAGCTAATGGTGCTTCTTCTGCTAAGGATTTGAAAGAGGTTGCTTTTGTTACGATTCCTTTATGATGGAGAAGTTCGTTGCTTATCTTTTCTCCTCTGAATTGTCTTAGAGCTTGAGTTCTTGACATTGCTCTGCCTGCTCCATGTACTGTTGATCCGAATGTTTTTTCCATTGCTTCCTCTGTTCCTTTACATATGTATGAGGCAGTGCCCATAGTTCCTGCAATTAATGCTGGAGTGTCTGGAAAGGCTCTTGTAGCTCCTTTACGGGTTATGTATACTTCTTTCTTTTTTCCGTCTATCTTATGTTCTTCTTTTTTTGTTATGTTATGGGCGATAGCATAGATTGTATGCATGTCCATAGATTCCCAATCTTTTTTGAATATTTTTTCAAATGTGTCTCTGATCCATTGAGTCATTATTAGTCTGTTTGTGAAGGCATAGTTAACTGCTGCTTGCATTGCTTTGTAATAATCTTGACCTTCTTTTGAATTGGCTGGTGCTCCAACTAATTGTTTGTCCGGTAGCCAGATGTTGTATTTTTTTACAGCTTGCTCATGAATTTTTAGGTAGTCTGATGCTACTTGGTGGCCTAAACCTCTACTTCCGCAATGTAACATGATTACGACTTGGTCTGGGTTGGTTAAGCCTAGTTTTTTTGCGTATTCTTTGTCGTAAATGGTTTCTACTTTTTGTATTTCTAGGAAATGGTTTCCTGCTCCTAGAGTCCCACACTGAGGTTTTCCTCTTTTTTTTGCTAGGTCTGAAACTTTAGATGGGTCAGCACCTTGCATACATCCATTTTCTTCTGTGTTTTTGATGTCTTCTTTTACCCCATATCCGTTTTCAACTGCCCAATTGCATCCGTTTTTTAGGACATCGTCTAATTGAGGTAGTTCTAGTCTTAGTTTTCCTTTAGAGCCTACTCCACATGGTACTGCATCGAATAAAGCAGGAATTAATTCTTTTACTTTGTCTTTTACTTCGTCGAATGTTAGATTAGTTCTTATAGAATTTACACCGCAGTTAATATCAAAGCCTGTGCAGCCGCTACTTATCATACCTTCTTCTGCATCAAATGCCATGACGGCTCCCATTGGTAATCCATATCCGAAATGTGCATCACTCATTGCACAGACTGGTTCAACAACACCTGGTAGGCAGCAGACGTTGCTTAACTGTTCAATTGTGCCATCTTCCATTGTGCTATGTATTGCTTTGTTTGCAATTAGTTTTCCATCTACTTTCATTTCCTTTCTAGACTCTTTTGGAAGTATCCATTCGTAGTCGTTGATCTGTTTTAGTTTATCTTTCATGTAGAATTAGTTGTTATGATAAACTTATAAAGGTTTTGTTTGG
>CAZMIO010000010.1:0-41642 GCA_964566535.1 uncultured Methanosarcinales archaeon
TTCTGATGTTGAAGATGATCCAATGATGACGGAAGAGGGTGAAGAACTTGGTCCTACTATGGCTATTGGTTTACATGGAGGAGTTTCATATGAGCTTGCTCCTGGAATTACAGTAGACTTAGTTGCAGCTGGTATGTTTGGTGGTGAACGTACTGATGGATCGTATACATCTTATAGTGGAAAGAGACAAACTAGATACGACAGTGACCTTATTGCTAGAATTGCTGCTGAATTCGGCGTTAAAGTTGAGTTTTAGGTAAATTTATTTTTTTCTTTTAATTTGTTTTAATATTAATTCTATTGAATATTATGATTACGTTAACAAAATTCGCAAACTTTATATATCATAACTTCATCCTTTTTGTATGGAGAGAGAAGAAATGGGAGTTACTGTCTTCTCATTGAAATAAGAATGGTTAAACGGAAATTAAAGTCAATAATGCCAAGTTTAAGAGAAAAGAAACGTTATCTGGCATTTGAAGTTATGTCGAAGAGCTCTATAAATGGGTCTCATGTATATGATGCTATCCATGTTTCTTTGATTGAATTAATGGGTAATATGGAATCTGCTAAATCTAATATGAAGTTTATTGAAGAAAAATGGGATTCTAATAAACAGAAAGGGATAATTAGAGTTAATCACAAATATGTTGATCATCTTAAGGCTTCTTTAGCTTTGATTGACAATATTAATAAAGAAGAAGTTATAGTAAGATCATTAGGAGTAAGTGGGATATTGAAGAAGGCCACTAATAAGTATGTCAGAGAAGCTTCTTAGCTTATCTGAACATGATCAAAAATCTTCGATTTTTGACATATAGCTAGTTAAAAAGAAGAGAGGAGGAAAATTAAAATGCAACAACCAATGCCACATCAATTAATGGGATATGATAGAGCAATTACTATGTTCAGTCCTGATGGAAGACTGTTACAAGTTGAGTATGCAAAGAAAACAGTTAGACAAGGTTCTACTGCAATCGGATTTGCATGCAGTGATGGTGTACTATTAGTTACTGACAAAAGGATAGTTGATAGTTTAGTGGTTCCTGCTTCTGTTGAGAAGATTTTTCAGATAGATGATCATATTGGAGCATCTGCTTCAGGAATTTTGTCTGATGCTAGAGTTCTTATTGAAAGAGCTCAAGTTAAGGCACAACAACACAGAGTTACTTATGACAGTCCTATTGATACATTAACAGTTGTTAAGGATATATGCGATTTGAAACAAGTATGCACTCAATCTGGTGGGTTAAGACCTTTTGGAGTTTCAATTTTAGTTGCTGGTGTTGATAACGGCACTCCAAAATTGTTTGAAACTGATCCTACTGGAATTTTCTTTCAGTATAAGGCTACAGTAATAGGTGAAGGAGAAGTTGAGGTTGAGGAGATGTTACATAAAGAGTATAACGAGAACATGACAATTGACGAATGTTTGAAGTTAGCGCTAAAGGCTCTTAAGAAGTTTTTGGGAGATAACTTTAGCATTGAGCGAATAGATTCAGCTTATATCAGAAAAGGAGAAAGGAAATTTAAGAAATTTACTCCTGACGAAATATCTAAAGTAGGTTCTGGTGTAAAAGTTCCTGCTGGTAAAAAAGATAAAAAAAAGAAGTAAAAAAACAAAATGACAAATGTCGATGAAGCAAGCATCGCAAAATTAAAGACACATGGTCAAAATTTTGAGATACTTGTTGACTCAGATGCGGCTATTGCGTTGAAGGGGGGGCAGGCTATCGATATAGCAGACGTACTTGCTGTTCAGACAATTTACTCAGATGCAAAAAAAGGGTTGGAAGCACCTGAGGCTTCGATGAATCAGGTGTTTAAAACATCTGATCCGTTAGAGGTTGCAAAGATAATCATCCAAAAGGGAGATGTTCCGTTAACAACAGAGTACAAAGAAAAATTAAGAGAGACAAAAAAGAGACAGATCATAGATATGATAAGGAGAAATGCGGTTGATCCTAAAACGCACATTCCTCATCCAGCTACAAGAATTGAAGCTGCATTAGAGGAGGCGAAGTTTAGGGTTGATGAGTTTACTCCGTTGCCTAAACAAGTTGAAGAGGCAATAAAAAGCTTGAGGCCAATATTGGCAATTAAGTTTGAAGTGAAGGAAATTGCTGTTAAAATCCCTGGGGATTTTGCGGCTAAATCATATTCAGTTTTAGCAAAGTTCGGAAAAAAATTGAGAGAAGAGTGGCAGAAAGACGGCAGCTATGTTGCAGTACTGGAAATGCCTGGTGGTCTTGAAGAAGACTTTCACACCCAGATGAATGCATTATGCCATGGAGATTGTGAAACAAAAGTATTGAAAACGAAGTGAAACTAAAGATTTACATTCGTCATAGGAGGTTATGAAATGACAAACGAAGTATTAGTAAAAGACAAGGACATTGTTGTTCCTGGGGAATTATTAGCCGAAGGTATGGGCAATCTTCCTGGACAAGGTACGTATAGAGATGGAGAAAAGATTCTTGCAGCAAGGTTAGGATTAGTTCAAGTAGATGGAAGAACTATAAAGCTTAAACAATTAGCTGGAAGATATTTGCCTAAAACAGGAGATACAATAATCTGTAAGGTTTTTGAGGTTAATTTTAGTGGTTGGAGAGTTGAGACAAATTCTGCTTATCCTGCTATGTTATCGCTTAAAGATGCTACATCTAGCTTTATTCAGAGAGGAGCAGATCTTACACAATTTTATGATATTGGAGACAATGTTGTGTGTCAGGTAACAAATGTGACTTCTCAGAACTTAGTGGATGTTTCAATGAAGGGCCCTGGCCTTAGGAAGCTTGCTGGTGGTAGAATAATTGAAGTTAACACAAACAAAGTGCCTAGGATAATTGGGAAACAAGGCTCAATGATTCAAATGATTAAGGAAGCTACAAAATGTAATATCACTGTTGGTCAGAACGGATTAGTTTGGATTGATGGAGATATTGATGGTGAGATAGTTGCTGTTGATGTGATTAAGAAAATAGAAGAAGAAGCACATCAGAGTGGACTTACTGACAGGATAAAAGAGTATTTATCAAAGGTCAAGGTGAAATAAAATGGGTTATGATAAAAGAATAGACGATAGGAAAGTTGATGAGTACAGAAAGGTTGAAGCTAAAGTTGGCGTGATAAAACGTGCTGATGGTTCTGCGTATTTTAAGATAGGAAATACGTGGGCTTATGCTGCTGTATATGGACCAAGGAATTTGTACCCTAAGTTCTTACAGAATCCTGAGAAAGGAATTTTGAGATGTCATTATAACATGATGCCTTTTTCATCTGGTGGAGACAGAGTAAGACCAGGTGGATCAAGAAGGTCTAAGGAGATCTCGATGGTTACTAAGAATTCGTTGTTGCCGGTTTTGGACTTGAGTGAGTATCCAAATTCAGTTGTTGATGTTTTTATTGAACTGCCACAAACAGAGGCTGGTTCAAGATGTGCAGGTATAACTGCAGCTTCAATGGCTCTGGCAGATGCAGGATTACTTATGAAGGATTTAATTTCTTCAGTATCTGTTGGAAGGGTTGATGACAAATTAGTTGTTGATTTAGATTATTATGAGGAGTCATATCCTGACGGGCCAGTTGCTGATGTTCCATTGGCAATAATGCCAGGTACAGGTGAGATAACTTTACTTCAGATGGATGGAGAAGTTGAGAAGGATGACCTTAAGAAGCTACTTGACTTAGGAAAGAAAGCTTGTATGGAAATCTATGAAGTTCAAAAAAAAGCTCTTAAAGAAAGATATGAGCAAAAACAGGGTCGATAAAAATGATGAACAAAAACTTATACGGACACATTTTAAAGGTTCTTAAATCAGGAAAGAGATTTGATGGCAGAGGCCTTACTGATTATAGGAAGATTAGTGTTGAGACTGGTGTTACAAAAACAGCGGAAGGTTCAGCTTTGGTTAGAATTGGAGAAACTGAAGTTATGGCTGGAGTTAAGTTGGAAGTTAGTAAACCATATCCTGACACACCAGACAAAGGTACTATAATTGTTGGAGCTGAACTATTGCCCTTGTCAAGTCCAGAATTTGAAACTGGACCGCCTGGAATTAAGGCTATTGAATTAGCTAGGGTTGTTGATAGAGGAGTTAGGGAGAGTGGCTTTTTAGATTTTAAGAAGATGTGCATTGAGGAAGGAGAAAAAGTATGGACAGCCTTAATTGATGTTTGTAGTATGAATGATGCTGGTAATCTTATGGATGCATGTTACTTAGCTGCTTTTGCTGCTTTGAAGGATGTTAGATTACCTAAGTTTGATGGAGAGAAGCTTGATTATAAGGAAAAGACTAGCAAGAAGTTGCCTTTGTCTGCAGATGATCCTATATCAGTAACTGTTGTTAAGATTGGGGAACATATTTTAATCGATCCTACAATTGAAGAAGGGAAGGTTATTGATGCAAGGATTACAGTAAACTCCAAGAAGGATGGCACACTATGCGCGCTACAGAAAGGAGAAGAGACTCCTTTGATGCCTGAAGAGATTGTTGAGATGGTTGATTTGGCTGTTGAAAAGTCAAAAGAGCTAAGGGGGGCCATAAAATGAGCGAAGAAGTATACTCTAAGTTTGAGAAAGCGCGGATAATTGGTGCAAGGTCATTGCAGATTTCAATGGGCGCTCCTTTTATGATTAAGCTTGATGATAAGGATTTGAAGAATATTAAGTATAATCCAGTTGAGATTGCTAAACTTGAGTTTAAGGAAGGAATCGTTCCTATAACTGTTAAAAGGCCAATGCCTGGAAAGAGTAAAGAAAAGTAATTTTAACGATGAATAAGATCACTGATGAGAAGCTTGATAAATATTTCTCTGTTACAGGTAGAGCTTTGAAGAAGGTTAAGATTACTAGATCTGGGAAGATTGATTGGGTTGCTTCTGCTGAAGATTTCTTAGATATGGCGACTAGATACTATAAAGATGCTGAGTATTACAAAGAGAAAGGCGATATTGTAACTGCTTTTGCTTCTCTTAATTATGCTCATGGTTGGTTGGATGCTGGTGCTAGGTTAGGTTTGTTTGATGTTGGTGGGGATAATAAGTTGTTTACTGTTGATTAGAATTCTAGATTTTCTTAATACGATTTAGTTTTGTTTTTCCTTATAAACCGAAACATTACTCACTACGTTCGTAACTTTCTATTTCTCGTTCCTCCAAATCGAAAGCTTTATATAGTGTATTAGCCACTATATAGTAGTAATAATTAGGTAAAATGGCAAGCGATAATTTATACAGGCCAGTGGCACAGGATAAGGTAGATGCAGCTATAATTGCCAGAGATACGCTTATGACTGAAGAGGCATGGCATAATACTTATGACTTGTGTATGGCGGATAAGGAGCTGCCATGGGAGACTTCTGATGATAATGCGATTCAGCCGGCAATTTCTATGGTTCCTCCGAACCATACAATTGGTTATTTAGAGGAAGCTGTTGATCATTATGTTAGAGAGGGTTCAGCGGATAAATATGTTAAGGATGAGGTTGTAGATGGGCATTTTAATGATGTTGGGAAGATGAGGTCTCATGTTGAGGAAGTGAGACAAGCTGTTGGTAATTATTTAACTTCTAGTGACTTTGAGAATGCTGATGCTTTTATGAGGGGTAAAGGTTATGAACCGGTGACTGAGATCAACTTTTTCGGATACGGGTTTATGGAAGATGAAGCAGTTGCTGGTGTTAACAGTGAAACTGGTTTGTTTGTGTTTAATAAAGATTTTGCTGCTAAGATTGCTGCTGAGATGGAGAAGTATCATAAGCAAGGAGTTTACATTACATTTGAGGAGATGATTGAGGCTACAGTTGAGCATGAGTTAGTTGTTCATCTGTATGGTGTTAAGAGCGAAAAGAAGTTAGAGGCATTGCTTATTGAGTTTTATGAGAAGCACGGAGATAGAGATAATCCAAAGTATGAAAGGAAAAGGAAAGTTTCTGAAGATAGGCTTAGTAGGGTGGATGAACTTTATTCACCTAGTGAACGGATGAGTTTGGAGAGTGTGGTTGAAGAGTATAGGGCAGCTGCTGAAGAATTGGGTTTAGAAGGTAAGGATGCTGATAATTATATTGCTAAGAAGGTTGGAGAATATAAAGGTAAGAGAGGAAAGAGTAAAATGAAATCAAGTTATAAAACTAACAGTGATGGAGGTAAGGACAATGATGGAGCGGAAACTACTGCAGATAGTGCGGACGCTGGCGAGGATGGTGCTGGTGAAGAGGAAGATTCGGAAGGAGGAGAAGGTGGAGATGATGGTGAGGAGTAAGTGAACTATGTTTATTTTGAATTATAGTTATTTTGTTATTACTTCTTAGAAATTATAGTGGTAAGGTTTTTAAATCCTTCTGAATAGATAAAAGCTTAAATATTAGTTTTACTTTAGTTCTTTTATGAGCTTTATTAGTAAGAAAGATTTGAAGTTGGTTAAAAGGGATCCTAAAGGACATAAAGGTGATAATGGTCGTGTTCTTGTTATTGGTGGATCTCGGGATTATGTTGGAGCTTTAGTTCTTGCTGGGCTTGCTGCTTTGCGTTGCGGTGTTGATTGGGTTACTGTTGCTGCACCTTCTAAGGTTGGTTGGGCTGTTAGTGCACTTTCTGCTGATTTGGTAGTTAAGAAGTATAAAGGTGAAGAGTTTAATGTTTCTCAGGCAAAAGATGTTTTGAAGTTTTCTTCTGGTTTTGATGCAGTTTTGATTGGTAATGGGATTGGGATTAAATCTAAATCTTTTGTTAAGAAGTTTGTTAAAAAGAATAAAAAATTGATGGTTATTGATGCTGATGGGATTAAACCTGTTGGACTTAATGATGTTGATAATGTGATAATTACTCCTCATTTGAAGGAATTGGAGATGTTCTTAGAAAATTCTAAAATTGATGAAAAAATAATTAAAAAAATAACCAATAAAAAATTACCAATAAATAAAAAATCAATAATTATTAGAAATATTTTGAAAAAATTAAATAAAAAAATTGTGGTGTTGTTGAAGGGACCTGTTGATGCTGTTATTTCTGGGGATAGGATTAAGTTGAATATGACTGGTAATGCCGGGATGACTAAGGCTGGGACTGGAGATGTTTTGGCTGGACTTTGTTTGGGATATTTGGGGCAGACAGGGGATTTATTTCAGTCGGCTGTTAATGCTGCTTATATTAGTGGAGTGATTGGGGATATTTTGCTTAAGAAGAAAAAAGGGTTTAGTTATATTGCTTCTGATATGGTTGAGGAGATTGAGAATATTAAGAAAAAATTAAATTAACCTTTCTGCATTGGAGCAGTAGGACGCGCTTCAACAGCTTTTGGAGCTGATGCTTGTTTTGGAGCGTGAACTTTTGGTTTTTCTTTTTGAATCTCTTTTAATTCTTCTTTTTGAACTTCTTTTGCTTTTTCTTGTTTTTCGTCTTTTGGTTTTTCTGTTTTTTCTTCGATTTTTGCCTCCGGTGTTGTTTCTTTCTTCTTTCCTTTCTTATCTTCCTTTGGCTTTTCTACTGGTGCTCCTACGATTTCAACTCTTGTTACATCTTTGTCGTCTTTTTTACACTCAACTTTAACGTGATGAGGGGGATTTTTTATTCCGTGTTTCCATAATTCTAAGTTTAGGTACTTTCCTAATCTGACATCATCTGATTTCATGTGTTTGGAAATGAATTTTTTTACAGCTGAAACTGCTTTTTTTGTCCTGTTCCATTTAGGAGCTTTAAGGAACTCCCTTCTAAGTGGGACATTATAGGTTCTTTCCAATACAATTTTTTTCTCTTCTTTCTTTTTGTCAGCCATGCTTAAAAATCTCCTTGATTTTTTGCACCCAGAAATCTTCGATTTCTGTGGTTTTTTAATTATGCTTTAGTATTACTTCTTCTCCAGCTTCTCTTTACTGAAGTATGTCTACCCGGATGGACTCTTCTAGTTTTGCCGTATATCTTTGGAACTGTCCAAAAAGGGGCCCACCTAGTTTGTCTTCCTCTCTTCACTAGTCTTTGTTTTCGACTTGGGTGTATGTATCGTGCCATTTTATTTTCTTGTTATCTTGAATTCTTTCTTTTCTGGTGTTAATCTTGTCAATAATTCTTTGAATTGTGTATCGTCAATCTTTGTTATTTGACCTGAACTTATTGCCTGGCCTAAAATTGCCAACACTTGAACTGCTTTGTCTGGATGGGCAGTTTTTAAGTTGCCGTATCTTTCCAATGCTTCTTTTGTGAATGCTTGTTTGACAATTCCTTCGAGTTGGTGAATTTGTTGTTGAACTTCTTCGTCTTGCTGGCCTGATCCTTGTTGTTGTTTTAGTTCTTCCAGCTTTCTTTTTTTTATTTCCTCTAACTCATCCATTTTACTGTTTTTCTTCTGCCTTTTTTGCTTCTTTCTCAACTGGTTTAGCTTGAGGTTGTGATTCCTTTTTTACTTCTGGTCTTTGAGAAGATTTGGTCTTCTCTAACCCTTTCTCGTTTTCACTCGAAAGTTTTTGAGGAACCTTTGGCTTTTCTGATCCCTTTTCGTTTTCACTTGAAGGTTTTTTTGGAGCCGCCTTTTTTACTTCTGGCTTTTTCTCTTCCACCTTAGGCTCTTCTTTCTTTACTGGTCTGCCTTTAACTATTTTTGTAGCTATTTTGTCTAATAATGATTTTCCTTTTGGTGATATTAATCGTCCTCTTCTAAGTGATTTAACATCTTTTTTTAGTAATTCTGCCTTTTCAAGTTGTTGAAGGACTTTTCTTATGATATTACCAGATGCTTTGTAGAAGTGGTGTTTTTTATGACCTCTGTTAGCTTTTCCGCCATAATGTTTTCTTAATTTAGAAACTCCAATTGGACCTACTCTGTAAGCTTTTCTTAGAATTGAGGCTGCTCTAAAGTACCACCAGTCCTCATCTACTGGAGGCCTTTCTTTGTGCATACCAGTTTTAACATAACTAGCCCATTCTGGGGGCTTTAGGTGCTCAATTTTCTTTAGCTCTTCAGCTGCTAGTTCTATTAGTTCGCTTGGATCTACGTCGTATATGTTTGCCATTTTTATCGTGATTTACTGTATATTAGTTCGTGCCTTGCGGCACTAGATTTGCTAAATTGAATTAGCTTGTGTATTGGGTATAAGGTAGCATTTATAAATCTTTCTTTGTTTCTTGGTTGGGTGGTAAAATTCAAGGATAAACCGAATACAGATGATGAACTATACAACATTCTTAACCCTATCGTTAAGAAGTGGTTCAAGAGTAAGTTTGAGACATTTGCTCTGCCTCAGAAATATTCAGTGATGGATATTCATTCTAGGGAGAACATACTAGTTTCGGCTCCCACTGGTTCTGGAAAGACTTTGACTGCTTTTCTTTCTATTTTGAATGAGCTTATTGATTCATCTGAGAAGGAGATTTTGGAGAATAGGATTTATTGTGTTTATATCTCGCCACTTAAGGCACTTAATAATGATATTCAGAAGAATTTAGTTGAGCCTTTGAAAGAGATGGAGGAAATGGCTGGGAAGGAGCTAGGTGTTAGGGTAGGAGTTAGGACTGGAGATACAACTCCTAAAGAAAAGGCTGCAATGCTTAAGAAGCCTCCACACATTTTGATAACAACTCCTGAATCATTGGCAATTATGTTGTCATCTATTAAGTTTGTTGAGCACTTAAAGAATGTTGAATGGTGTGTAGTAGATGAAGTACATGCTTTGGCTGAGAATAAGAGAGGGGTTCATCTGTCACTTTCTTTGGAGAGGTTGGGGAATTTGAGTTCTCATATGGCTAGAGTTGGTTTGAGTGCAACGATTAGTCCACTTGAGGAGATTGCTAAGTTTTTGGTTGGTTATGACAATGGTGAGGAGAGGCCATGTAAGTTAGTTGATGTTCAGTATATGAAAGAGTTGGATATGAAAGTTCTTAGTCCTGTACCTGACTTAATTGACATGGAGCATGGAGCTATGCACAATGCAATGTATTCTTTGATGGATAAGCTGATACAGGATCATAAGACTACTTTGATATTTACGAATACTCGGGCTGCTACTGAAAGAGTTGTTCATCATCTTAAGGATAAGTTTCCTAAAAGTTATACTGAGAATGCTGAGAAATCTGAGATTTCTGGCACCTCGGCCAAAGGCCAAGGTATAGGAGCTCATCATGGCTCTTTGTCTAAGACACATAGGTTGGATATTGAGACTCGGTTACGGGAGGGTAAGTTAAAGGTGGTAGTGTGTTCTACCAGTTTGGAGTTAGGTATTGATATTGGGTTTATTGATTTAGTTATATTGCTTAGTTCTCCTAAGAGTGTTGCAAGGTGTTTACAGAGAGTTGGTAGATCGGGGCATAAATTGCATGAGAAGGCTAAAGGTCGGATAATTGTTTTGGATAGGGATGATTTGGTTGAATGTGCGGTGTTACTGAAGTCTGCTGTTGAGAAGAAGATAGATAGTATTCACATTCCTACTAATTGTTTGGATGTTTTGGCTCAGCAGATAGATGGTATTGCAATTGATAGTAAGATTCATGTTAATGAATTGTTTAAATTGGTTAAGCAGTCTTATTGCTATAAGGATTTAGTTAGGAAGGATTTTAACGAGGTAATTGATTATCTTGCTGGGAAGTTTATTTCGCTTGAAGACAGATATATTTATGCGAAGATATGGCATGATGAAGAAACTGGGATGATTGGGAGGAGGGGGAAGATGGGGCGGGTTATTTACATGACTAATATTGGGACGATTCCTGACCAAACTTCTGTTAGGGTGAAGGTTGGAGAGCAGACAGTTGGAACTATTGAAGAGGCTTTCCTTGAGAGGTTGAAACCAGGAGATGTTTTTGTACTTGGAGGACAGGTTTATCAGTTTAAGTTTTCTAGGGGAATGGTTGCTCAGGTTAGTTCTTCTGCTAATCGGCCACCGACTGTGCCGTCATGGTTTTCTGAGATGTTACCTTTGAGTTTTGATTTGGCTGTTGATATTGGAAAGTTTAGGAGATCTTTAGGGGAGCAGTTTTGTTTGGGTAAGAAAAAGAAAGAGATAATTAAATTTATCAATGATTATCTCTATGTTGATGATAATGGGGCAGAGTCCCTTTACAGATATTTCTTTGAACAGTTTAATTATGCACAGATTCCGTCGTCTACTAGAATTATTATTGAGCATTATAAGGATGATACTGGAAATTATGTTTTATTCCATACCCTTTTTGGCAGACGAGTGAACGATTGTCTTAGTAGGGCAGTAGGGTATGCAATTGGGAAGACGCAGCACAGAGATGTTGAGATTGGAATAAATGATAATGGGTTTTACATCAGGTCAATTAAGAAAGTAAATGTTATGGCTGCTTTTAAGATGGTAAAGGCTAAGGAGCTTCGTAAAGTGATGGAGATGGCTATTGATAAGTCTGAGGTTTTGAAAAGAAGGTTTAGGCATTGTGCAGGAAGGTCACTTATGATTCTTCGTAATTATAAGGGCAGGACTAAAAGGGTTGGTAGACAAGCTGTATCTTCTATGATATTGATGAATGCTGTGAAGCGGATAAGTAATGATTTTTGCATTTTGAAGGAGGCTAGGCGTGAGGTTTTAGAGGATTTGATGGATATTGAGAATACAGAGAAGGTTATTGAGGGGATTGAGAAGAAGAAAATTAAGGTTGA
Organism: uncultured Methanosarcinales archaeon; assembly: GCA_964566535.1. Classification (GTDB taxonomy): domain Archaea; phylum Nanobdellota; class Nanobdellia; order Woesearchaeales; family CAZOXR01; genus CAZMIO01. The sequence continues at coordinate 11,609 of CAZMIO010000010.1, forward strand.
GGAGATTAGAACTACTATACCTAGTCCTTTTGCGTTTAATCTGTTTGCGATGGGAATAACTGATATTATGAGGATAGAGGATAGGATTGATTTCATTCGTAGGATGCATAAGAATGTTCTTGTTAAAATTGGAACTAAGAAAGATGTTAATAAGGAAGAGCTGCAGGAGTTTAATTACTACAAACAGTGGAAGAAGACTGAGGAGGAGCTTTTGGAGAAGAAAGAGGATAAGCTTGAGAAGATGAAGGCGATGGCTTGGAATTTGAAAAGAGTTCCAATGTTTGCAAAAAGGCAGATTGTTGAGATGCTTGATGGTAAATCAGAGATTCGTCAGGATTTTATTGATGCTGTTCATAAGTATAAGAAAGAGATTGAGAAGGACTGGCCGAAAGAGATTAAGGAATTTGTTTTTAAGAAAGTGTTTTGATTGTTAGCTACATTGATATTGACATCATCTCATCTACTACTTCTTTGCTCCAACCTGCATTTGTTAGTATGTCTTTTATTTCTTCTTCATTGAGTCCTTGAGATAAGCAGGTTGAGATATATTCCTCTAGTTTTTGGTAGTGGGTGTTTGAGATTTGAGGGGCTGCTTGTTGTTGGGTCTCTTGTTGTGGCTGGAGTTGTTGTTGTGTTGGTTGTGGCTGACTTAGTTCGTATTCTATGTCTGTTGAGCCGTATATGTTGATCATTGATACGACTAGAAGCGTTATTAGTATGATTGAGGCCCAGCTGAATGCAACTTTTTCGTTTGCTGTTGAGTAAACTGTGAATCCAGTTATGGATGGTTGGACGAGTACTAAGAAAGCTACAAAATTAATGAAGACGATTAAGAATATTATTGCTTTGAATGCTCTTTTCATGTTGTTCTTAATTGATACAGTGGTATTTAAATATTACGGAAAAAAAGAAGAAAAAGTCTATTCTTCTACAACAACAAATCCTCTTTTCATGACCTTGCTGTAAAGGATATCTATATACCAGTACCTTTTTGCTTCTGTGAATGTGAATTCAAATTCATCTCCATAGTCCATGTATTGGCTTTTGTTGCCTAAAGGATAGATTCTGATTAGATGCTGTCTTTTTTCTTCTTGGGCCTTTTCGTCGATATGTTTCCAGATTACTGTTGTTCCAACTGGAACTGTTATTGTTTCTGGGACAAATGTTTTGTCGATGATTTCTATGACATTGGTTGCAGATTCATTAATTAGTTCTTCTGGCTCCTCAGGTTCTTCTTCTGGTTCTTCGATTACTATCTCTTCAGGCTCCTCTGGTTCAGTGGGTTCTTCAGGTTCTGCCTGAATAGTCTCTTCGAGTTGAATAACATTTCCTGATGCATCGACATCTTGTATGGTTATGATACTTCTTCCTGTAGGGGTGCCAATACAGCCGATTATTAGAATTAATACTAAAAATAGTGGAAACAACCTCATTTTATAATTAAGATAAGATACCTTTATTTAAATTTTGTTGTGGTTGACTACTATAAAGGAGAAAATAGCAAATAGTTAGGTGTAAATAATGAATATAAGTTTATTTCCTTTCCATACTTACAATAAAGGCCATTATTACTCCGATTAGGATTAGGAATGCTGCTCCTGCGAAGTTTGCTTCACCACTCCATTCAATTGCGTTACCTGTTATGGAGCTTGATCTTGACTCTACGATAATTGATCCAGTCATTGTGAAGAAGTTTATATCAGCGTAATTGAAGACTCCTTCATTTGTGAACGTGTATGAGTAAGTTTCTCCTGGTACTATCCTGTCACCATAAAACTCTCTGTTTGGAGGATTGGCGGCTACCCTATGGGCCCTTCTATCGTTGTTTTCCCAGATTACTGTTGTTCCAACTGGAACTGTTATCTCTTCTGGGTCGAAATAGCCACCACCTATCTCAATGACTACTTCTCTAATTGGAGGTTCCTCGATAATTGTTGTTGTTTTTACGATTGGAGGAGTTACATCATCTATTGGTTCAGTTACTTTTGGTTGTTCTTGAGAAGGTTCAATATTATCTAATGAGATCATAAAATAGGCTAAACTAAAAATTATGATGAGAATGATGATTGGGAATATAATGGATTTATTTTTCATTTTTGTTTAAAATAAATTAAAGAAAAAAAAATAAAAAATTTTATTCAGTTGGTTCAGTCATTGCTTCTGGCATTTCTTCAACAACTTCAATATTCATTGTTTTCTTTGTGAAGATGTCAAAAATCCTTAGACTTCCCACTTCGTCAGCTACAACTTCTTGGCTTGTGTCTTCTTCAAGTGTTGGTTGCCCTTTGCCGTCTACAGTTAGTTTGTGCTTTCCTTGTATTGACTTGAATACAATTGTTGATCCCACTAAAACTGTTAGTTCACTTGGATCATATCCAGCATACATAACCTCAACTTCAACTGTTTCTGGTTCAGGAGGTTGTGGTTCAACAACTTCTGTAGGTTCTGGCGCTGCTGGTGGTGTGTCAACTGGTGGTGTCACTTCTGGAGTTTCTACCTCAGCTGGAGCACATGCACTAATCATCGCTATTACCAACAATGCTAAAAGATATCTTACTTTCATGTTTTCACCTCTATCTTTGTATTAAAAATTGCTTAGTTGATAAATTAGAGTTCTCATTTATATATTTTTCGTTACTTTAGGACGGATTCTAGGGATTTTATGGCTACTTCTATCTGTTTTCTTGTTGGTTCTTTAGTTGTTATCTTTTGGAGCCAGAGTCCTGGTAAGGTAACTGACCTTACAATTGGGTTGTTTTTGAACTTTGCACTGAGTTTTAGAAGTTCATAAGAGGCCCCAGCTATAATTGGAATTACTATTATTCTTGAGATAAATAGGAAAACTTTCTTTGTTATGAATGATAGGTCCTGGAATGATGGGAACAGTGAATTTAGGAAAATTGGTAGTATTGAGAATACTATAATGCTAATTATTAGTACTATCACTAAGAAGCTTGAACCGCATCTTGGATGTAATGTCGTGTATTTTTTTGCGTTTTCTACCGTTAATGGCTTTTTGTTTTCATGGCAGTAAATTGCTTTGTGTTCTGCTCCGTGATATTGGAATAATGTTTTTACTTCTTTCATTCTTGAAATGAATAAGATATATATTAGGAAAAATGATATTTTTATTAAGCCGTCAATGAAGTTAAAGACTATTGGATTGGATTCTTCTCTTGCTCCCACTAAGAATGTTAAGAAGTAAGGTAGGGCTACGAAGAAGACTATTACAATTATTAAGGAGATGATAATTGTCCAAGTCAATTCTGTTTTTGAAAGTTTTTCTTCTTCTTTGTCTGTTGTTTGATTAGCTGACCATGTTAATGCTTTCATCCCTATGATTAACATTTCAATTAAGTTTACAATGCCTCTTATGAACGGAAGTTTTTGGAAACTAGGTTTTGGTTTTAGTCTTTGTTTTTTTATTGCTATCTTTCCATTTGGTTTTCTTACTGCTATTGCTAGTTTATCCTTGTTTTTCATCATTACTCCTTCGATTACTGCTTGTCCTCCGATGTCACTCATGTTTTTTTGACTCCTCCGTAATTTTTCCCAATACGATTAATTTGGTTATCCAATGGTTAAATTTTTTTAACTTTAAATAAAGACGGTGTAATGGTGGCAATTTTCCTTGCTCTAATTTGTGAATGGAAAATTGCAGATTACATCTCGTCTTTTTGATTTATTTTAAAAGTTGTTTAATGGTATTTTTTCAATGGCCGTCGTTTTTAATTTATTGAAATTTATTGTTATTGTTTTTTTCGAATATTATGCCTGATACTAATGATTGTGGGATGCAACTGTTGCCTATGAGTTTTGTTGGGTATTGAATGCATATTTTTGGTCTTGCTTTGTAGATCTTGCAGGATGACTGGGATTTTCCTTTTTTTAGGAATGTACACCATCCGTTTTTTTCTTTTATGTATGTAACGCCTCTGAAATCAGTTATTAGGAAATCTTGTTCTTTGTGTCCCGCTTTTATTATATTTTTTATGTCTTCTTTGTAGAGCCTTGGACTGTGGCAGCACAGACCACATCTGTTGCATTTGAAGTCTTTGAGCATCAAAGGATGACAATGTTAGTAATATTTAAGTGTTTGGATTTAAATAATTGTTAGAATTTGGCTATAGTTATGTACACATGCATTGTTTGAATGTTTGGCCACAATAAGCGCTGCCTATATCGTCTCCTGATTCTCCGCCGCATATTCCTGTTTGGTATCCTGATTTTTTACATTGTTGAGAACATCCAGGAAACATACACCCTTCACTTGCACAGATGAAATGTATGTTGTATTGTAAACAATCATTATCTTCCTTACATGGCTGAGGACTACATACACACATGGAATTATCTTCGCAGTATCTGCGTCCTGCTGGGTCACCTAGTTCTGCGCCACATTCCCCTGTGGTGCTTGATGTACTTTGACAGAAATCCATGCATGTTGGTGCACAAACACAAGAGGTTGAAGGATCTTCGCAAGATTCTCTTCCTAATTCATGGTCTATTGTTGATAATGGTTCTGTTCTGCAACGTCCTTTTGGAAATCCATCTTCCTTGCAGAGATCATCACATGATTTTTCGCATCCAGAGACAATTACAATTAATGCAGCTAACGATAAAAGCAGAAGGAATCTTTTTTTCATCTTAAGGTGTTTCTTGTGTTTAGATTATATAAATGTTCCTTTTAGTAAAGTTATTAAACTGTTGTTGTTTAATTTTTTTAATGGTAAAAGATGTTGCTAAGGTTATTGGAATATTGAAGAAAGAGTCTAAGAAATTTAAAAAACCTTTTGTTTCTGATTGGGCCGAGATTGTTAAGAGTCCGTATACTACGCTTATTTCTTGTTTGTTGAGTTTGAGGACAAAGGATGATGTTACTGCTAAGGCTTCACTTCGGTTGCTTAAGGGTAATAGGACCCCTGAGAAAGTTTTGAAACTGTCGGTTAAGAAGATTGAGAAGTTGATTTATCCTGTTGGTTTTTATCGGACTAAGGCTAGGAGGATAAAGGAGATTTCCAAGGTTTTGATTGATAAATATAAGAGTAAGGTTCCAAAAGATTTTGACGAACTAATGAAACTCAAGGGCGTGGGGAAGAAGACGGCTGCAATAACTATGGTTTATGGGCACCAAAAAGCTGATTTTATACCAGTTGATGTTCATGTGCATGTGATTGCGAATAGATTAAATTGGGTTAAAACCAAAACTCCTGATGAAACCATGGATGATCTTATGAAAGTTGTTCCTAAGAGATATTGGTATGACCTAAATGATTTATTTGTACAATTTGGTCAAAATGTATGCGTAACTATCTCCCCTAAATGTTCAATTTGTCCAATAAATGAATTATGTCCAAAAGTTAATGTTACGAATAGGAGATAGGTTGTATAGCAAATTAAGTTATAAGGCTATATTCTCCAAATTTAAGGTTTTCTATTTTATTATTTATTCTGAGTGATTTTAAAAGGTAGTACATTCTATCTTCGTTAATATTTAGTTCTCTTGCTAGATCCCCTAATATGATTGTTTTTCTTTTACTTAAAATCTCAATTATCTTATTTCTAAAATATTCTGCTTCTTTTTTTTGTTTTATTACTAAGGTATCTATAGATCTTATCTTATCATCAAATTCTTTATCTTTATGCCAAAAACCTAGTAATTTGTCGTTATATCTGGCTATGCAATTTTTAACATCTTTATTAAAACTTAGGGCCCCTTCCGACCATAGTAAAACCTCATATACATCTGTTTCACGATACTTACCGAAGCAATAACCTTTCCATCTTTTATGGTTAACTTTACCTCTTTTGTAGCCTAAACTGTCTATTATCTTAGCTATAGCTTCTATAATTTTTCTATCAACCATCCTAATACTTTTAGTTGATATGGCTCCTTCATCTACATATAAAGCAACTAAAGCTTGGATTCTATACTCTTTTGGAAGAACCAATAATTTTTCTAAAAAAAGTTCTGAATTTATCTCTTGTATATTTATATTAAGACAAAAAGCCACAACTTTTACAAAAATCATTGGCACCCTTATATCTTGAAAAAATTCATATTTTCCTCTTCTAAACCTGTGGTAGTCTTTAATTGTTAGGTCTCCGTTTGGTTTTATCAGAGATAGAATAAGGGAATTCATACATTGAACACCTGCTTTTTGACCATATCTGTATCCACTATCACAAATACTTCCATCCCCTATTACATGTGAAACAATTCTTATTATCTTAGGGTCGATGGTTAGAGGGAAAATATTTTGATAAGTTCGATTGTATGCTCCTGTTTTGGAGTCTCTGAATAGTTCAATATGTTCTTCGATATAATTTTTTTCTAAATTAAGATGATTTGTTAATTCTATTATTTTTAAAATATTACTGAATCCACCTTTACAAAGTGCAGATATAGATTTTCTTCCTAGTGAGACTTTACTTTGAAAGTTGTTAAAAGATTTATACTTTCTTATGATCAGTTTGGTGATTTCCCCTCTAATCTCTTTATCTAATTTAACATATATATTTATGTCCCAAGCATGGACTATCATGTTTTGAAAATAAACCTCTTTTTTCATATTTCTTGAGATAGTATCCTTATTTAAATACCTTTCGAGGGTGTTTGTCCAGTGGGTCGTGGTTAATTTTTTGTTATTTTTCTCTAATTTCATTTAAATTACCTCCAAAATATTTAAAATTTTCATGTGTTTTACTTGTAGTGGAGTTCTCTTATTTCTTTTAGTTTCCTAAACAAAAGAATTAAGTTGGAATGAAGCGTTAAGAAGGAAAATTTTGTTTTTGGAAGTAACAATTGAAGTTTGGTCAGAATGTTTGTGTTCCTGTTAGTCCGTTTTGCTCTAAGTGCCCTATTTTTAAGTTTTGTAAGGGGGTGGGGGTTGAACGGAGTAGGTAGTTTTTGATAACTGGTTACATACAGAGTTTGCTATTGTTTTTAGATTTATTATGTCTTCTTCATTGTATTCTACTAAGAGGTTTATGTAGTGGTCGTCCCCAGTTGATTTGTACATTTTCCAGAGGGTAACTGCGTCTCCTCCGTGGAAGCTGTCTACTAGGTCTCTTCTTTTTATGTCGAATTGTTTTTCTATATTTTTTAATCCGCCGGTTAGGTTTAATTTTTTGCATGCATGCCTTAGGTCTAGGTGGGGGATGTCTGGGAGAATGTCTGGGTGTCTTTTTCTGATGAATGGTAGGTCGAATGAGGCTCCGTTGAATGTAACCATTAGTTTGTATTTTTGAAGTTCTTGTTTTAGCGCTTCCGGGTTAAGGTTAATTCCTTGTATCATTGTTTTTGTTGTGATGCCGTCGTAAAGTCCGACTACTGTTATGTCATCGTATGAGGAGAGGCCTGTTGTTTCTATGTCTAGGAAGACTGCGTCTTCTTTGAAGTAGTTGTATAGTCTCCATGTTTCTGTTGATGGGAGAATGTTTTTGAAGTGAGCTGAGTTTTGTTGATATAATGCTGCCCTTGCTTTTAGAATTTGTCTGTCGTAGTAGGGCTTTCTTTGTTTTGAGATTCTTTTTATGTTGTCTGTTTGTAGGAATGAATCCCAGTCGGTAATTCCCTGATTCCAGATGTGTTGTTCTGTTTTTTTGTTGACTTTTTCTAAGAAGATGTATGAGTTTCTGATCATCAATTCTTTTTTGATGAATTGGTTTAAATATTTGTTGGTGGTGTTTGTCCAGTGGGTTATTCCCTAACACAAACTTTTTGTTTTTTTAGGAAATCCTTTACGTCTTTGACTGTGTGTTTGTTGTAATGGAAGATTGAGGCTGCTAGTGCGGCATCTGCTTTTCCTTTTTTGAAGCCGTCTTCGAAATGTTTTAAGTTTCCAACTCCTCCTGATGCTATTACTGGTACGTTGACTGCTTCTGAGATTGTTTTTGTTAGGTTTAGTTCGAAACCAATTTTTGTTCCGTCTCTGTCCATTGAAGTTAATAGGATTTCTCCTGCGCCTAGCCTTACTGCTTTTTTTGCCCACTCGACTGCATCAATTCCTGTTGCTTTTCTTCCGCCGTAAGTATAGACTTCCCATGAATTACCTTTCTTTTTTGCATCGATTGCTAGAACTATGCATTGAGAGCCGAACTTTTTTGAGGCTTCTTTGAGAAGGTCTGGGTTTTCTACAGCTGCTGTGTTTATGCTTACCTTGTCTGCTCCTGCGTTTAATGTGTCTCTGATGTCCTTTAAGTTTCTTATCCCTCCTCCGACTGTGAATGGGATGAATATTTGTTTAGCTACATTTTTTATTATGTCAATCATTGACTTTCTTTTGTCGGATGATGCGGTTATGTCTAAGAAAACTAATTCGTCAGCTCCTTGTTTGTTGTATTCTTTGGCTAACTCTACTGGGTCTCCTGCGTCTTTTATGTTGACGAACTTTTCTCCTTTTACAACTCGTCCTTTGTCGACGTCCATGCATGGTATAATTCTTTTTGATAACATTTTATTTTGGTTTTTGTTTTCTCCAATACGATTAATTTGGTTTTCCAATGGTTAAATTTTTTGTAAATATTTTTTATCAATACGTTATTAATTGTTTTCCATTAGTTATTCTCTTTTTATTTTAAATAAAGACGGTGTAATGTTTGCAATTTCTTTACAGAAATTGCATTAATTCCTTTAAGTCTTTAATCTTTTTGTTTCCACCGTTGACATTTAATCCAATTGTGAATATTTCTGCGTTTTTTCCGGCTGAAATGTCGGTTTTAGTATCTCCTATGAAGATTGCGTTCTCTTTTTCTATGTTTAGGTCTTTTAGTGCTTTGAAGATGATGTCTGGTTCCGGTTTTCCTACTTCTACGTCGTCTGCACAGGCAAACGTATTAAAGTATTTGTGAAGTTTTATTTTTTTAAGTGTTTCTTCTGCTTGTTCATGGTAAGTGTTTGTTACGACTGCTGTTTTGATCTTTTTTTCTTTTAGTTTTTTTAGTGTTTGTTCTACATTTGGAAGTATTTTGATGTGTTTATCAAACTCAAGGAAATTTTCTTGATAGTAATCTGCTACTTCGTTTATGTCTATCTCTGGGAAGTATTTTGGGATGATAATTGATGAATCAATTGCCCAGCAGTTTTTTATGAATTCTTTCTTTGTTACTGTTTTGAAATTGAAATTTGCTAGTGCTCCATTGAATACATGGAACCATGCTTCGAATGAGTCTATTAATACTCCGTCCATGTCGAATAATACTGCTTTGATGTTGTTCATTTTTGTCTCTTGTTGTCTATTCTTTTTATTTTATGTTAACGAAGTTCTTTAATACTTTTAATCCGAGTTCTCCGCTTCTTTCTGGGTGGAATTGGACTGCGAAGATGTTGTCATGCTCAATCCCGCTTGTGAAGTCAATTCCGTAATCTGTTTTTGTTAGGATGATTGAATTGTCCTCTGGTTGGACGTAATAGGAGTGTACGAAGTAGAAATAGGAGTTGTCTTTTATTCCTTTTAATAGTTTTGAGCTGTCTTTTTGGATTTTGATTGAATTCCAGCCTATTTGGGGAATTTTTAGTTTGGTGAACTTCTTTACTTCCCCTTTGAATATGTTTAATCCTGAAATTCCTTTGTTCTCTTCACTTTTTTCGAATAGGGCTTGAAGTCCTAGGCAGATGCCTAGGTATGGTTTTTGGGTTAATGACTCTTTTATTGCTTTGTTTAGGCTGTTTTTTTCTAAAGAAGTCATCATATCTCCAAAGGAACCGACTCCTGGGAAGATTATTTTTTCAGCTGATTCTATGTCTTCTGGTTTGTTTGTTATTTTACTGTCTACTTTTAGAAAATCTAGTGCGTTTTTTACTGATTTTAGGTTTCCTGCCCCATAATCAATTATTGCTATCATGTATTGTAATGTGCTGTATAACTTTATTTAAAGGTTGCTCTTTAGAAAATGGAATAGAATAAAAATTGTCAGAATCTTCCATGGCTGGTAACTGGTGGTTTGGACCAATATTCGCCTTTAGGTAATTTCTGACATATTATTGGAAATTTGTAAGATATTAAGTTTTGGTTTCCATTCCGTGCTTAATTGACATGATTTGTAATAGTTTTAGAGCGTTAACTTCTTTTTTTAGATCATCTATGTGGTCTTTAAGTTCGTGGATAAGTTCGTAATTGTGCTGAACATTATTGGCATTTTCTTCGACTATTGTAGAAACATCGGTAATTTGGGAGAATTCTGACCTAATCTGCTTTATCCAAGCATCAACATTTTCTTTGAAATCAAACATATCTTTTTCCATTTTTTTTGTGAAAATTGAGGGGACAGTCATTAATTGGCATATTACAGAGGTTAACTATGGTTTGTAGGTTGTCCTCACCTATGCCATGACTGTCCCTTTCAAATGTGATTTATGTGTGAAAGGGAGAGACAGTCAAAATCGATGGCATATTACAGAGGTTAACTATGGTTTGTAGGTTGTCCTCACCTATGCCTTTTGACTGTCTCTTTAATGTCATATAATCAGAAGTGTTCAACACTCCTGAGTATGCTCAAAAACATTTAGATTCTTTTGTCATATCCAAGATTTTTGACCTTGGGTAGGCTCAAAAACACTAAAACGTTTTTGACATATCAGAAACAAAAGTGGTTTCTGACTATGCTCAAAAACAATATTGTTTTTGACATATTAGTATAGTTATTAGTATATTAGTAGTATATAAAGGTTTCTATTATACACCACTCTGTAATATATATTTTGTAGTGTAGTGGTTTTTAGGTAAAAAATGTTTTAATTTGCGATATTTAATGGAATCACGTCGAGGAATTGGGGATGAGGGTTATGTTTTTTTGGTTGTTGGCGGTGTTTTTTTGGCCCTAAACTTGGTTGAGAAGGAATGGATTTTGGTTGATTTTGGTGGGTTTAGAGGGTCTTGTTTGGATTGGTTTAGGTAATAGCAAGAATGTTTGAGGTAGTTAATTTGGTTGATGTTGGTTGTAATCTGTTTTTGAGTTGTTTTGTGGTCGGTAATTGAGAAATCATAGAAACATTTAAATAAAAAGTTCTCAAGAGTTAAAGATGTAATTATATTGTTATGATTAGTGTCAAAAACCACTCTGCTAAATCATGGTGGCATGTGAATTATGCCACTAACATGTTAAGTGGTTTTTGAGCATGCTCAGAATACCACTTATTATTTGTGGTTTACAGAGTAAACCACCATTCTTAAGATGGTGGTATTCCGACATATTAAAAAAGAGGCCAAAATGACGCATACAATTGCATTTGCGCACTTCAAAGGAGGGACGGGTAAAACTACTTCTTGCCTGAGTATTGCAGGGTATCTTGCGAAGAACGGTGCGAAGGTTTTGGCGGTTGACCTTGATCCTCAATCTAATTTGACGAGTGGTTTAGGAGTTGATCAGTCTAATCTTAAAAATTCTACATTCCATATTATGTCGAGGAGAAAGAGAGCAAGAGCAGTAATTGTGCCGACAAAGATTGAGAATTTAGATATTGCGCCTGCAACTCCTTATTTGGTTCATGCAACTTTGAGGAAGTATGAAAGGAAGGATGATGCGATGATTCTGCGGAATGCAATAAAGAGGATTAAAAGTATCTATGATTATATTTTGGTAGATACGCCTACGTCGAATGGGCATTTTATTGTGAACGGAGTTACTGCTTCTGATTCTGTTGTGATGGTTCTTGATGAAGGTACTTTTTCATTGAAAGGGATAGACTCATTCAAGAAAGTTTTTAATTCATATTGTGGGAAGTTAGGATTGAGGTTAAATATTGCAATGGCTTTGGTTTCGAAGTGTGATAAGTCTTTGTTGAACTTTGGGAAGAAAAGGTATCGGGAAGTTAAGAAAGCTGCAGAAGAGATTTTAGGTACTACCGTTCATACAATTCCTTATTCAGACCATATCCATGAGTCACAAAAGCTTTCTGTTCCTATTTCACATTATAAGCCCAATAGTCGAGTGGGTAAGGCTTATATGAATGTGATTGGAAGTATCATCGATTTGAAATAGATTGTTAGGTAGGGTCGAATCAATTTTAATGTCGGAATTCCACCAATCGATTGGTGGTTTAGGGTGGAATTCTGAGTGTTTGAAATGCAAGGCATTTCTAACATGCTCAGAAATGTTCCATTTCTGACACATGATCAAATGTCAGAAATAGACATTTCTGAGCACACTCCAAAATCTTTGATTTTGGATGAACCACCTAAATGAGGTTAGCTATGCTACAAATATGCCACCCATCTGTGATGTGTCGGAAATCGAAGATTTCTGAGCATCTCAAAAATCAGAGATTTTTAAGAGGTGGTTTTTGACAGATGGTGAAAAGAAGAGGGGAGTTTGTAATAATTGTATTTGTAATTATATTATTATTTTCTATATTTAGTAATGCAGATGAAGAGGAGATTTTCTCTGGGACAGTTGAGTCAGGAGTTCCTATCAATGTTAGTGGTGATTTCTATAGTTTTAGTATTAGTAGTGATAATTCGAGGATAAGTTCTACACTGCCAGATGGATTAGGTCTGATTGTTGTAAATGGTACTTGCGAGTCTAGGGGGAACTATATAGTTTGTTTTAGTGGTTCAGAATATTAGTATCATAACTATACAACTGATAAAGAATACTATAAGGCCCAAGTTAGCATCAGTAATATTGTAGCAGATGTTGATTTGGTAAGGGCTGAAGGGGATGTTGAGCTGTTGATTGGGGAGAAAACAGAGATTGAAATGACTTTGAAGAATGGTAATGATAGGGAAGCTTTGGATATTGTTTATTCTGATCCAGTTTCTACTTCGTTTTCTATAGTTGAGGTTGATGGTTGTGTTGTTGAGGAAACTAATAGTTCTTTTAATACTATTAAATGGAGTGGTGATTTGGTAAAGGGGGCGGAGAGAGGATGTTCATATGTAATAATGGCACTTTGGAAAACTGAGTTTGAGTCTGTTGGGCAGTTAAAATACTTTAATGGAGCTAGCGTTTTTGAGGTTGAGTCTGAAGAGTTAGATATTGATGTTGAAGATTATCAGCTTAATGTAACTTTTGAATTAGCTGAAGATGAGATTGAGTTTGGAGATGAAACTGAGCTTAGGATTAATCTGTCTAATGTTAACGAGGATAGCTATATCAAGATAGATTTGTTTGAGACTTTAATTCCAGTTGGGCTTAAAATTGTGACACCTCCAAAATATTTGGGAATGCAATGGAGAAAGCTCTTTTGGTCTGGTTCTGTTGAGAAAGATGATAGTAGGTTATTTTCTATAAAATTGAATGGAGAGGATATTGGGGATTATCATTTTAATCTTAAAATAGGATATATCATTGATGGTGTAAGAAAAGATTTTGAGAAGACAGCTGACCTTAAAGTTAAAGGAGATGTGCTTACGATACTTTCTGATGTCGTTGATGCTTTGGATGAAGGGATGGAGTCGACATTGAAGGTGAAGGTTAAAAATCCAAGTGGGAAGTATCAGTATAAAGATATTGAGCTTAAGGTAAGTAGTACATTGCCCGGATTTAATGAAAATGAACATAAGTTAGGGAGGTTGGATCCTTTAGGGGAAGTTGAAGTGATAGAGGATTTTATAATTCCTGAGGCTGAGGAGGAGAAGGATCATGTTATGATTTTGGATTTGGTCTATGAAACTGAGTATGGCCAGATTTTGAAGATTCATGAGGAGAAAGTTATTAGTTCATCGGTTGAGGAAGTAGAGGTTGCCAAGGAAGTTGCTGAAGAGATTGAACAAGTTGCTGAAGGCGGAGATGAAGAGGGGGAGCAATCTTTTTGAATGGACACATAAAAAATTAAATGGAAAAGATTTTCCTGCAACTGTTTTATTGAGTAGGATTGAATTAAAAGGTAAAAAGTTTCTTCAAGCAACTGTAAGGGGTATTACAGAAAAAAAGAAAGTCGAAGAAGAATTAAAAGGACCACTGAAAGCATATGAAAAAGCACTTAAGAAATTATCTTCAAAGTACAAAGATATGCCTTCGCGGAAGGAGTTGGAAGAGGTTTTTGGGAAGAAGAAAGAAGGTAAATGATTGTTATTTGATTAAAGATAAAAAGGTGAAAAAATGAAGATTAAAAAAACATTAATTATTGGATTTTTAATATTGTTAGTATCGATCACAGGATGTGTTGAGGAACAACCAGGGGAAACTGTGAGGCTTGTAGATAAGGTTACTATTGCAGATGCAAAATCATTAGTTGCAGCTCATGTGTATGTTGCACTCGAGAATGGATATTTTGAAGAAGAAGGATTAGATGTAACTCTTGATCAAACCTACACTCACGGGAGAGATATGATAAATGGAGTATTAGATGGAAGGGCAGATTTTGCAACTGGATCAGAAACACCATTTATGCACTCTGGTTTAAATAATGAAAATATTTACATCATTGCAACAACAGTTAAACCACAAAAAAATATAGTGCTTGTTGCTAGAAAAGAAAAAATTAAGACATTTGATGACCTTAAAGAGAAGAAAATTGGAGTAACTTTTGGTTCTAATGCAGAATTCCTTTTGGATTTATTATTACAATTAAATGAAATGGAGAAAGAAGATGTAGAGCTTGTCAATTTAAGGCCTGGTCAGATGGTAGAAAGTTTGACAAATGATGATGTAGATGCAATTATATCTTGGTATCCCCATTGGCAGAATGCTAAAGATGCTTTAGGTAGTGAGGTGACGATATTTTCTGAAGATAGATATACTCCCCATTTTGTTTTAGGAGCAAGAAAGGACTTTGTAAACAATAATCCAGATCTGATTAAAAAATTCTTAAATGCTATTAAAAAATCAGATAATTTTATTGATAATGATTTGGATGAGGCAGCCTCTATTTTTTCAAAATATATGGGTACAGAAAAAGAATTTTTGGGTGATTTGGATGAACAATATGTATTTTATTTATCTCTTAAGCAGTCGCTTATACTAATCTTAGAAGACCAAGCAAGATGGGCAATTAAAAACAATTTAACTGATGCAACAAAGGTTCCAAACTATCTAGATTATATCTATTTTGATGCTCTAGAAGAGGTAAAACCAGAAGTTGTAACAATCATCCACTAAGATAAGTAAAATAAACCAAAAGATGAGAATAAGAAACATACTTTTAATTGGATCTGTAATTTCAATTATATTAGTTCTTATATTTTCTATTGTGGTTTATATAAGCTTTAACAGAATAGCAGAAGAAAATGAAAGAGAATTAATAGCAAACGGGGTTCATACAAGTGTTTCGGAGCTAACAATACTTATGAATGATTATTTGGCAGGAAGGACAGACAGAAGCATACAGCAATGGAACGCACGATATACTACCTCAGCAGAGATCATTGAACCAAGAAGGGAAAAAGAATTAGAAACAATAAAATCAAGTTATGCAGATTTAAAACCTTTGTTTTTGCAGATAACTGATGGTAGGGCAGGATCAGAACTAGAAAGAAGACTTGTAGCTCAAGTATTAATAAAATCTCAGGCAATAATTACTGACTCTTCTCTTATAAGCAATGATGCGTATAACAAAGCAATAGAAGCCCAAAAAACAGCAAACAATTCAATGATTATTGGTCTTATTATTCTTGTTATTGTTTTAATAGGTTTGTCATACTTTACTGCAAGAAGGATTGGCAAGCCAATTGGAAAGATAACAAAAGAAGTTCATGAGATAACAAAAGGTAATCTGGATATCCAGTTGGAAAAAAGCAATGTTACTGAGGTTCAGAACTTGACAAATTCACTCAATAGGATTTTAGCAAGTATGAAATTATCTATCTTGAGGACAGGTGCTTCAGGCTCTGATATTGGTTTAGGAGATGCAATCAAGGCTAAAGAAGAGTTTGAGAGGAAGTATAATATTTTATTTCAAGGTATTAGGGACCCTATCGTACTGGCGGATAGGGATACAAGGAACATTGTGAATGTTAATAAGGCTGCAGAACACGTTTTGGGTTATTCTAAGAAAGAATTGTTGTCAATGAAAATAGAACAGATACACCCAAAGGACTTTACTAAAAAAGTTATTCCGATGTTTAATGCATTTGCTGATGGTAAAGTAAAGGGGGTTGTACATCTTGATTTTTTAACTAAAAATAATAAGATAATCCCTGTCTCGGGAAATATTGGTAAAGTTGAGATTGGGGATAAGGAGTACATACAAGGAATATTTAGGGATGTGTCTAAGGATAAGATAGTAGAAGAAACACTTAAGCAAGAGAAAGAGTTTTCACAGAGTGTTATGGATACAATTCCGTTTGGAATGGATATTGTTGATGAGGGATTTAACCTACTTTATGTAAATAAGATTTTTTCAAAATTGTTTGGTGATAAGTTATTAGGGAAAAAATGTTTTGAAGTATACAGAGATAATAAGAAACAGTGTAAGGATTGTCCAATGAGGAAAAAAGTCAAGGTTGGTGAAACAATGTCACTGATAACATCTGGAGTTGCTGGTGGGAGGACATTCAGGATAACTCATACTGGGTTCGTGCTGCCTGATGGAAGGAAAGCTATACTTGAGTTCTTTCAGGAGTTAACTGGAACTGATAAGGATAAGAAAGTTGGGAAGGAGATTGATAAGTTGGTTAAGAAGAAGGATTTTGAGAAAGCTGTTGAGAGATTGCTTACGAGGTATAATGATATGCCTACTCAGAAAGAGATAGAAGAGGTTTTTGGTAAGGGGAAGGGTAAGAAATAGAAATATTTATATATAACCTTTATATATGTTATTATAACCTAAATGGTGGTTATTTTGACTTTGAAGAAATTTTTAAAAAACAATAAGGATGCGAGAAAGATATTTGGAGAGAAAGAACTAAAGATAGTGTTCAAGCAATTGGAAGGGATTACATTGACTCAGTCAGAAAAGAATAGATTGAGTAGGGATGTAAGGCCTAAATTGGAATTTATTAGGGAGATAAATGAGTTTAGGGATGAGTTTAAACTGAAAAAAGATCAAGATAATAAAAAGATGATTGATAAAGCTGTTGAATTGATATTGGAGGATGAATTGAAGGATAAAGTTAGAGCAGTGCTTTTGTTTGGGTCGCATTCAAGAGGTATTGTTACTCCAAGATCTGATGTGGATGTTTGTGTTGTGTTTGATAATATTGAAAGAAGCGAATCTGGAAGGTTTAGATTAAGAATTTTAAGTGACCTTCCTGATAAATTTGATATTCAAACTTTTAATACTTTGCCTCAAAAGATTAAAAGGGATATTGCAAGGAATCATAAGGTTTTGTTTAAGGGTAATGATTTTGATAATACTGATTTTACGATACAATATCTTAAGGATGAAGATTATTTTTTGAGGATGAAGAGAATTTTTGGTGAAGCTGCGTGAGTAGGACAAATGATAAAATAGATGAGATTGTTAGGTATTTGGGTGAGTTGGGTGATATTGCTCCGGATACATTTAATAAGTATAAAAATAATTTAGAGAAAAAGGCGGCATGTGAACGGTATTTTGAAAAGATTGTTGAGTCGGTGACTGATCTGGCTTTTAGTGTGATTACAACTAAAAAGTTTGAGATTCCGGAAGATGATATTGGTGCATTTGATATCTTACTGAAGAATAAGGTTATCAAGGAAGAATTAGCCAGTAAGTTGAAGAATGCTAAGGGAATGAGGAATATTATTTCCCATCAATATGGGAAAGTTGACGATGAGATTGTTTTTGAGGCGATTACAAAAGAATTGGATGGTGATGTAAAGAAATTTGTTAAAATTGTTAAAAATATTTAAGGTGAAAAAATGGTATTCATGGAATGGAAGGAAAAGTATAGCGTTAAGGTAAAGAAGATTGATGATCAACATAAGAAATTGTTTAAGTTGATTAATTGCTTTCATGATGCTGAAGCTGAATGTAAGGGTAGGAAGGGGTCAATGGATGCTATTAATGCCATGCTTGAGTATGCTCGTGTTCATTTTAGTACTGAGGAAGGATATTTTGAGAAATTTATTTTTCCTGGGGCTAAGGCGCATATTAAAGAACATGAAGCGTTTACAAAGAAGGCAATTAGGCTTTATGATAATTTTAAGGGGACGAAAGGAGATGTATCAAAAGAAATGTTGGATTATCTTAAGGAGTGGTGGACAAATCATGTTACTAAGGTTGACCGAGGGTATATGAAGTGTTTTAGTGATAATGCATTGAAGAGATAGTCGTATTCTTCTGGATCTGTATCTAGTTTTTTTGTGTAATCTGAATAGGACTTCGAGTTAGTTTCATGAAGTCTGAGGTTTATCCTTCTATCAACAAAGTTGTCTTTGTATTGGTATAGATCAAGACCACGTTCTTTCTTTACCTTGTCTTTGATTATCTTCAGTTCTCTTGGGTTGATCATAAGCTAATTTTAAGTGTAATCATATTAAAATGTTGTTATAATCTAAATGAATCTGTAAAATAGAATAATTTATATATAAACTGTCTCAGTAGTGATATAGTATAAAAATGCCGCCAAAAAAGAGTGATACTGGTTTTGACATGAGTAAGATCAAGGCCGAAATAGCTAAAGAGATAAAGACTGGTAAGATTGAAAAGCATGAAGGCCAGATTAAAGAGCAGAGGGCCCCTGTAGAGCATTCTTTCTTGAAAGATGGGGCAAAAACTGTTAAGAAAGGTATTAAGGGCAAAAAAGAAAAAGCTCATATTCTAACTGGCGTTCCTGGATTTGATGATCTGTTTGATAAAGGCGTTCCGAAGGGGTATGCTGTTCTTGTAGCAGGTGGTGCTGGTTCTGGGAAAACTATTTTATGTTTACAAACGCTTAATTATCATGCATCTCGTGGAGAAAAATGCTTTTATATGAGCTTTGAAGAGTCTGAGAAGAGATTAAAAGAGCATATGGAAGAGTTTGGGTGGGATGCAGATTCGATGATTAAAGATGGTAACTTAGCTGTAAAAAGGATGAGTCCTTTTGAGATGACTAGGAATGTTGAAGGTATGCTTGAGAAGGAGAAGGGGGAGTTGCTAATAGATATACAGCCAGTTATTCTGCCAGAAGGGTTTAAACCTGATTTTATCGTTGTTGATTCATTGACTGCTATTGCATCTGCTTTTACTGGAAGAACAGAGAGCTATAGAATCTATATTGAGCAGTTATTCAGATTTTTTGAGAAATTGGGTGCGACTGCTTTTTTAATAACAGAGACAAAGCAGATTCCTGAGATATTCTCTACAACTGGTGTTGAGGAATTTTTAGCTGATGGAGTAATTGTTCTTTATAATATTAAGAGGGGAGATGTTAGAGAGAATGCCATTGAAGTGTTGAAGATGAGGGGGGAGAAACATCAGAAAAAGATAGTTGCAATGCAGATTACTGATGAAGGTGTTGTCGTTTATCCAGAACAGGAAGTTTTTGGCGGTCTTGGAGACTAAGTTAGTTCTTAAGGTTTATTTGGTTGTTTAAACAGTATATTCAAATCTAATTAAGAGTTTATTTCCTTTTATATTATACCAGATTAGGAATGTTGCTACAGCACCTACTATGCCTATGATAAACGAAAGTAGTGAGAAGTTGAAGATAGAGGTTATTATATTGTCTGATGCTTGGCTTATGAAGAATATTGTGAATGGGATTGAGGACATTGCGAATGCTGCTCCAACCACTATGTCCAATGGGATGTTTTTTATCTCTTTATTTAGGAATATGTAGAATAGTTCGAATATTATCCCTGCTATAGTAAAAATAATTACTTTGTTCCAACCTGTACTAAGAAGGAAATTTGATTGGACTGCAATTGTTGAGCCCACTAAGCAGAATAGGGTAACTGCTCCTGCTTTTTTAATTAGGAATGCAGTGAAGACAATAAATACTGTTGTAATGAATAATGAGAAGAGGAACCCTAACTCACTATCTGAGTTTGTCGATACTGATGTGATTATGACCCATAGGATAGCTAAAATTATTATTGCTATGTAATCAATTCTTCTAAATGGCTTGAAGTTCTCAATTGGTTTCATCTTAAGGCTATCAGATTGTTTCTAGATGATTCTCTTCATCTTTTCTATTTTATCTAATCTGGCTTGAACTACTGGTAGTTGACGTTTAATCTGAAGTTTCTTTTCTTTATAATTGGCCATCTTGGCTTCATAAGTTTGCTTGGCTATAGTTCCTGTTGAGTATCTATCTGATTGTGCTTTTTTCATTAAATCAGTTAGGACTTCTTGTTCGACTTTTAGGTCGTCTAATTTTCTTTGCAAGACATTTACCATTATTCTGTTGTAAGATAGCAAGAGGATAATTGTGAAGATTACTAAACCTATTATTATGCCAATGTAGTGTTCTTTTATGAAATTGATAGTTGTTTCTTTTCCAGCTCTGTAAATTGTTTTTACTAGAGTATTTTCTGATTCGATATCCTCTATAAGTGGTTCTATCTCATTTAGCATAATAAGTGCAGTATCATATCTTTCTTCATCGAATTCTGTCTTTGCGTTAGCAAGCTTCTCAGTAACGAGAGTGGCGTTAATATCTGATTCTTCGAACTTTTTGACTGTTGTTCCGGCTATGCTAATCAAATCTATTATTTCGAAAGCTTCAATTTTTCTATTGTTTATTGCTTTTGTTTTTTCTAAAACGATCTCATAGTCAACAGGGATTCCAATCTTTCTTTGGGCCTCTAGTAATAGTTCTCTTGCTTTTTCTCTACTCTGCCTGTCTCTTATTTTATCTATATCGTCTAATAAAGCTGTATAGTCTTCTCCTTCGAAATGTTTCCTAGCTTCTATTAATGCGTCTTGTACCCATGTTACTCCAAATCCTGCTTCAAACATCTCCTGCATATCTCTTTGCGCTTGTAAGATTGCATTCTGGGCTAATTCTTTTGAAACGTTTATATAAGAGATAGAATCATAATCAATGATTACCACTGGTTCATCTCCGACTATGGTTGGTTCTAGAACAACAGCTCCTGTAATGGATGCTTCGAATACTTGTGTTTGAGATGTGTCTGATAAAAGTAGTATTGAGACTAGGCCGACGATTATTATGCTGAAACAAATGGCATACATCTCTTTTTCTTTTTCTATATCTGTTTTGTTATCTCTTTTGTTTTTTTTACTCATTTTTTTCGATACCTTATTCGTTCTTTATCAACAGCCTATTCATATTATCACGGGGAATGTCCTTTTTAAAGATTCCTTTTAATCTATGCCAAAATCTGGGATCTTTGAATTCTTTTCCAATTAGACTGCCTGCTAATTTTCTGTATTCTACTGCAGCATTTGCTTTAGGTTTGTATAATGCAACTGGTGTTGTCTTAAAAATAGATTCTGGAACTTTGAAGTCATGTGGTATGACTGAAAGTACTGGAAGTCCTGACGCTTTTTCTACATCATCAACACTTAACTCATATTTCTTGTTTCTAACTCTGGTTAGGACCATCCCTGTAATTGGTGTTTTCTTCTGTTTTGCTAATCTTACTGCTCTTAGTGTTGTGCTTAATGTAGGGTAGTCTGGCGAAGAGATTATTAGTAATTCGTCTGCTGCTGTCATTGTTGCTAAAATTTCTTTATTTAAGTTAGGACTCGAATCGATTAATATTATATCATGGTGGTCCTTTAGATGAGTAATCTTTTTCTTTAGTTTGAAGGGATTTATCTTCTTTGACACATATGCAGAAGGTATTACATGGAATCCTGCTTCATGGTTGTAGATAGCGTCGTTTACTTCTGCTCTTTCCCTTAACACTTCATGTATAGTTATCTCTGGATCAATCAGTCCAAGATGCAATGCAAGATTTGGTGCTGTGAAGTTTGCATCTATTACTAATACTTTTTTGTTGAAGTCTTTTGTCAGACTTGCGCCTAAATTAGCTACAGTTGTTGTCTTGCCAACTCCCCCTTTTAATGATATAATACCAATGATTTTTCCTTTTCCCATTTTTTATACACCTCACGTTTATTTTTGTTTAAATGTCGGAATTCCACCAATCTATGATTGGTGGTCAGGGTGGAATTCTGAGCATGCTCAAAAACCACCTGAATCAGGTTAGCTACGCTACACGCATGCCGCCCATTTATTGATGGGTGGTTTTTGACAATTTATTTTTTTCGGAGCTATTTTTGTCAAATGCCCCTTTGAGACCATTTAGTATATCTCCTTTTTGTTGAGCTTTAGATTTAGGAATTATTTTGTTAACTTTTATTTCTGGCTTAAGATTTGGTAACGGTTGCATGTTGGTTGGTTCTATTATTTCACTTGTTTCTTTTTTTAGGATTCTTGGTTCATTTGTTAAAAATCTGTTTCTTATTGGTAGTCCGGTTTTTAGCGGGTTTAAGTCGTCATCGTTGTGGATAGGTTTGGATAAGATACTTGGTTCAGTTTTCTTTTCTACATCATCTATTTTCATCTCTCTTCGTAAACTGTTTAGAATTGTTCCTTTATTTGACGATATGGTGACTGGTTTGGGGACTATTGTTTTCTCCCTTTGTTCTTTTAATCTTTTAGTTTCCCTGTGCTCAATTATCCTTTCTTTTAATGTTTTTATTGAGGATTTAGGTGGGTTTATTGGTCTTGGTTTAATCTTAATTTCTTTTGGCCCTAACTCTTTTCTAATGATGTCATTTTGTAAGCTGTCTAGTACTGTTGCTTTGTCTTTGGCTGGAGCAAATTCCTTGAACCTTTCTTCTCTCAGTCTTTCTGCTCTTTGTTTGTATCTGTTTAATTGTTGTGTTGTGCTTTCTTTATTTAGGTCTTTTTTGATGATGTCATTTTGTAAGCTGCTGAGCACAGAATCTTTAGGTTGTGATTTGGCAATTACTCTTAGATTCTCTCTGCTAGGGCTAATTGTTTTTACTGGTTTTCTTATAGTTGGTTTTTGTTGTGTTGTGCTTTCAGTTACTGCCCTTAATTGTTCTCCTAAAGTTCTCTTTCTTCTTGTTTCCCTTATCTCTTCTATGTCTCTTATTCTTTCTTCTCTGCTCTTTTCCTCTAGGATTCTTTTTGGTCTTAATTTAAATTCTTTCTTTTTCTCTTCTAATTTTCTTTCCTGTCTTACTGAGTCTACATTAAATTCCCTTTGTAAGCTAGTAAGTACTGTGTCTTTCTTTTGAGATTGGGCGAATGTTTTTGTTTGTTTGACTAAATCGTTGACAGTTGTAGGCGTCCTTCTTTCTGATTCTTGAACTCTTTTGTCAATTTGGTCTACTTGGTATCTCTCTAATTTCTCAAGTTCTTTTCTTTTTTCATAAAGTTCTTTTATTAGGTCGTGAGTTCTGGTTTTGTTTTCCGGGGAGAGTTTGTTGTAGGTGTTGAGGACATCTTTATAGACTGTTCGTGCTCTTTGGAAGTTAGAATCTGAGAGGGCTTCTTTTGCGTCAATTATTCTTTGCTTTATGAATTCTACATTATTTACGTCATGCCTTGCTTTTTGGACTAACTTTTCTTGTCCAGGGATTGGTTTTATTTCTTTGTTTAGCCTTGCTATAACATCTTCTGATAAAGGTGATTTATCAGCAGATTCTCTGATTTTTTCTTCAATCTGGTCCAACTGAGTCTTTGATAGTCTTCCTGTTTGTATGTCTTGTTGGTAGTCTTCCCTATCTTTTTGTTTCTCTGATTTTTCTCCTTCTTTTTGTTCTTTGCCCTCTTCTTCTTTTCTCTTCCTTTCCTCTTCTTTTCTCCTTTTGTCCTCTTCTTTTTTCTTCCCTTCTAGTTCTTCCCTTCTCTTCTTTACTATGTCTCTGTCTCCTTTTTCTTTGCTTTCTAGTTCTTTTCTTTTATCATAGATCTCTTTTACTGCTGCATGAGTCTTTCTTTTATCTTCTGGTGGAAGGCTGGTATAAACCTCAAGGACATCGTCGTAGATATCTTTGGCTTTTTCTAGATCATATTTTGAGAGTGCTTCTTTTGCATCTTCTATTCTTTTGTTGATGAACTCTACTTTATCTGCTCCAGGTGCAGGTTTGGTTTGTAGTGTTTTAGGTTGTAGTATTCTGGCTTGTATTTTTCTTGAAGTGGTCTTGATGGCTTCGATAATTTTGCCTATTTTGTTCTTTGGTTTAAGCCCTTCTTTCTTAGAACTGGTTTCTTTTAACTCCTCTAATTTTTCTTTTTTAGCTAATTTAGTTTCAAGTACAACAATTGATTTTTCTATCTCAGTTCTTCTTATCTTGTATTCATTATTTCTTCTTTCATACTGTCTTTTAGTTAGGTTTTGTTTATTGTAATATGAATCTTGTAACGCCTTTGTCTTTTCTACAACGTTTCCATCTTCTTTCTTAAGAATCTCAATTTCATTAGCGGTTTTGATTATTCCTGCTCTCCTACTTCTTAACCTTGTTCTTGATTGACCTATGTTACTTAACCGCTTCTCATAACTGGCCATTTGCTTATGATACTCTGGAACAGAGAGCTCTTTTTTCTTGTACGTTTTTTCTTGTAGTTCTATGATTAGCTTGTTAATTGTCGAATCTTCTTTGTCTAGATCTTCTATTTTCCTTTCTATAAGAGTTAGTGCTAATTTTTTGTATACTATTGATCCTCCTGCTGAGAGCAATAGTAGGACTATCAGAACTGCCCACCAGTACGTTTTTAAGAACCATAATATGTTGAATTTGCCTTTTGAAATTAGTAAGTAAGTTAGTTGTGCATCTTGGGCTCTTTTTAGCGCGGTTTCGAAGTCTTCTCTTTCGAAAGCGGCAACGGCTAAGTTTAGGAATCTTTCTGCTTCGTCTACGTTAATTCCTCTTTCTTTTGATTTTCTGATTCCTTCTTTTATTTCATTTATGAGTTTGTTGGCTTCGAAAGCAGCAGCTTTCATCCTTATGATCTTATCACTTAGCTCTTTTGCTTTGTTGAAATCTCGGTCTTCAAATGCTTGCTTTGCATCATTTAGATATTGGGTTGCCTTGACCATTGCCCTTCCCACTTTATCTTTTGATAATCTCATCTAGTCTTTCCTCTCTTCTTTAGCTCATTCTCCATGAATTTTTCGATTTGCTTGCTTAGAACTAGGCCTTCTTCTTCACAAATCTCTTTATACAAATCTTTAATATTCTTATTTACAGAAAGTGTTAACTTATCGTTGCCTTTTTTCATATTGTACGTACGTAAACATTTTAAGCTGTCTATGTACGTACAGCTTTATAAAGGTTTCGGTTAAATAGGTTACGTTGGACATTCTTATTACAATAGAAATATTTATAAGGATTTAATCAAAAAGTGACTTGTATGAAAAAAAGAGGGCAAGGTAGTTCTGAGTATTTGATCATATTAGGAGTTATTATCTTGATTGCAGGCATTATTCCTTTTTCGATGAAGGGCCAATCTGGAGAGTGGGCTTCTTCTTCATTCTGGGGGTTAGCTGATATATCAGTAACTAGCTATTCTCTTTCTGCTGGAACTGATGAGTTTAAGGCGAATATTGGGAATAATATAGGGCATAGTATTTCTTCTTTGGCTGTTACAATTGGTGATGCTCCGTTTGATTGTGAGGAAACTACATTGTCTGCTGGGCAGAAAACATCATGTACCGGACGGCTTTCCTGCGAAAGTAAGGGGGAGAAATATAGTTTTGATGTGGATATTGAATATAGTGATGATGATACTGGAAATGTGAGAGATTATACTGGAGAAAGGTATAGATTAGAAGGTAAGTGTGTTAAGTGAATATTTTCTTTTTTAGTAATGTTTTTAATGATATTTGGGTTTCTCAGCTGATAATATGGATCCGGTCGAAGTCGTAAGTAAGTATCAACAATATAAATATAGGTCTAGGTTTCTTAAATTGGGAGATCATGCAGATCAATTTCTGGAACTTGCTCAGGCTGGCGTATTTGTGGGATTTGCTGATTCTTTTCAATATAAGGATGGGGGGTATGTTCTGGTAGGAGATCATGAGGTAGGAAAATCTAGGACAAATGGTAAGTTTGTTAGCTGGTATAACAGATATAGTAGGAGATTATCTATGGATGATACTTTATTTTGTTATGATGGGAATCAATTACTTGTTCATGAAACTCCACTTGGCCTAATAGATTTTTCTCCAGTTATTGAAAGAAGAGAGGGCATTCCTGTAAAGTCTTTTTTTTATCTAACACACCATCGTATCCCTGTTGAAGTGGAGTTAGATTTGGTTCTTGAGCGTATGTTTAGGTTTCCAAGTGATCCAAAGTGGGAAGATGTAGATCCTAGAATAAAGGAAGCATGTTATGGGGCATTTAGTGATATCCCCCTTATTCAATTACCTCATGAAGAGACTCTTGATATAAGGACTAGAAATCTTAAAAGAATAATAGATGATGAATTAGGAGTTAGGGATTCTCAATAAAAACTCCAAACATTTAAATATTATCTAGTTTAATTATTTCTTATGAAGAAAGTTGGAATTATTGGAGCATCTGGATATACGGGCTATGAGTTAGTTAAACTGCTAACTGAGCATTCTAAGGTAGATTTGATGGTGCTGAACAGTAGATCTTATGCTGGGAAGAAGGTTAAGGAGCTTTATCCTTACTTTGATGAGGATATTAAGTTTACTGGCTATAGTATTGATGAAATTAATAGTTTGAATCTTGATTTGTTGTTTTTGGCTTTGCCACATGGAGAATCTATGAAAATAGTGCCTAAGCTTAAGAAACGGATGAAAATTGTTGATTTGGGTGCTGATTATAGATTTAAGAAGTTTGAAAAGTTTGAGGAAGTTTATGGTATTTCACATTCAGATAAGGGTAGAAAGGCAGTTTTTGGGCTTCCTGAGCTGTTCCGCGAGAAGATAAAGAAGGCTAAATTGGTTGCAAATCCTGGTTGTTATGTTACTGCTAGTGTTCTTGCTGGTTTGCCTATACAGAAATTTGCTAAATATATTGTTTTTGACTGTAAATCTGGTTGGAGTGGGGCTGGGAAGGAATCAGTTTATGCAAAGGATGAGGATGTGATTAAGGACAATATACAAGCATATAAATTGGTGAAGCATAGACACAAATATGAGATTGAGCAGTTTGTTAAGACTAAGATGAGCTTTACACCACATGTTATTAATACTTATAGAGGTCTTATGTGTACGATGCATGCTGTTTTAAGAGATGGGCTTAGTCGGGAAGAAATTTTGAAGTTGTATAAAGAATACTATAAGGGAGAAGGTTTTGTTAAGGTAATGAACGAGGTTCCGGATTTGCACAAGGTTCAAGAGACTAATGAATGTTCTATTGGTGGGTTTGAGATTGATGAGAATAACCAATTGGTCGTTGTTAGTGTTATTGACAATTTGATTAAAGGGGCTTCTGGGCAGGCTGTTCAGAATATGAACTTAATGTTGGGTTTCTTGGAAAACGAGGGGTTAAAATGAAACACTTACGGAACTTGGATGATTTTTCGAAGGATGAGCTGAATGATATAATTGATAGGGCTATTGATATTAAGGAAGAGCCTGAGAAGTATTATGAAATTTTGAAGAATAAGACGCTTGCTATGTTGTTTCAGAAAACTTCTACTAGAACAAGGATGAGTTTTGAGGCTGGAATGACTCAGTTAGGCGGACATGCGATATTTTTGGATTGGAAGACTACGAACTTGACATTAGGTAGTTTGAAGGATGAGATTAAGTGTATTGCACGGTATTCTGATATTATAATGGCAAGGGTTTTTGCTCACAAAGATATTGAGACGATTGCAGAGGCATCTTCTGTTCCCATTATTAATGGTTTGAGTGATGATTACCATCCATGCCAGGCAATTGCTGATTTGATGACTATTAAAGAGAAGTTTAAGAAGTTCAAGGGTGTTAAACTAGCTTATGTTGGAGATGGTAATAATGTTTGTAATTCACTTATATTGGCTTGTGGTAAATTAGGGGTTGAGTTGAGAGTTGCTACGCCAAAAGGTTATGGGCCGAAGGAGAAGGGTGTTAAGGTTGTTAGTGACCCTAAGGTGGCTGTTAAAGGTGCCCATGTAGTTTATACTGATACTTGGGTTTCAATGGGTCAGGAAAAGGAGAAGGCTAAGAGAGTAAAGGCTTTTAAGGGATTTATTGTTGATAAGAAATTGTTAGGCAAGGCGCTTTTTATGCATTGTTTGCCTGCTCATAGAGGTTATGAGGTTAGTGATGATGTTATTGATTCTAAGCAGAGTATCGTGTTTGATCAGGCTGAGAACAGAATGCATGCTCAGAAAGCTATTATTCTGAAGTTGTTGGGTAAGGTTTAGTTAACTACTTATTAGTGGTTAATAATGGAAAGGTTTATAAAGGGTAATCTCTTCTATTGTGCTATGGGAATTAATAGAGTTGTTGGCGGAACGCTTTTGATAGCAAGTTTAGCTAGTGTTGTTAGTGGATGTAAGGAACCTGAAGGTTTGATATCTAGAACAGAAAAGGAATTTAAGCTTCCTGAGAGATCTGGTGAAGTAAGTTTTCTTGACACTATTGGGTATAGTGATCCACCGACAGCTGTTGAATCCACTACTCCTTATAGTGATTCTGATAACTCAACTTCAAATGAACCTGATAACTCGACACCGCCTGAAGAATTACCTTCAGATTTAGACGATGGGATCGATTTTCCAACTGATTATGGATCTTTATTGAATATGGTCCAAGATGTTGTTAGTGATGGGGTTGCGAAGTATCCTTATCTTGCTACAGATAGGCCAAATTGTTCTATTGTATCGGGAGACTGGGCTTTTAAGTTAAGAGATTATTCTGCTGAAAAGATTCTTGCAGCTTCTAAATATATTAGGTATGAAGGCCTTTATCAGATTTCAAGAGTACATTATTTTGCTATTGTTCCAACTGATACAGAATCAATCATTGTGGATGGTACTTATCGTCAGTTCTTAGTGGGGGGAGATGAAAATCCAGATAATGAGGCATTAAGAGCAGCTTTACCTGATATTTATGTAGGAAATTTAGAAGGATTGCATGAGTTATTTAGGGCTAATAAGGCATTATTAGCACCTCATGTTAGGGATAATATTATGGAAGTTGAGGGAACAAATGAAGTTACTGATGGGCATGTGCGTAAATTGGTGGATGCTGTGTATGGTGAAGTTGAGAGTAGGATGTCTTAATAAACATAGAATTTCTTTCTATAACCACAATATTTTAAGTTTTTATTAACAATCCATCGGACTGATAACTTCTTTAATGTCATTGGTTTTTTGTCTGTTATATCCTAGAGTTGTTGAAGTTCTTGAGTGACCTAATATTTTTTGAATTTTATGTACTGGAACTTCATTTTCTAGTAAATGTGTTGTAAAGCTGGCTCTTAGAAGATGAGGGTATACTCTCTTATTTATTCCTGCTTTTTTTGCTGCATTTTTGATTATTTCTTCTGCTGTTCTTACAGAGATGTGGCTGCCTCTAATGCTGTCAAAGAGATATGTTGAATCATTATCTCTTTTTCTTAAATAAAAATTCATTTCTCTTAAGAACCGCTCAGAGGTTATTATATATCTGTCTTTTTTTCCTTTTCCGCTCTTGATGAAGATAATCTTTTGTTTAACATCAATATCATTTAGTTTAATCTTTACTGTTTCTTCTATTCTGGTTCCAGAAGAGTAAAGAAATGTAATGAGGAGCTTATGTTTAGGGTTAGTTGTGTTGTGAATCATTGAGTAAATTTCGTCTTTGCTTAGAATTCTTGGTAAATCTTTTTCAATCTTTGTTCTTTTAACCCTCTTAAATAGTTGCTTGTTCATAAAATCAGAATAATAGAATTTTAATGCACTGTGTGCTAAATTAGTGGTTCTTGGTCTGGCTTTCTTATTTACGAGATAAGTTAAATATTTCTTTATGTCATCTGAATTGATATCTCTTGGGCTTTTCTGAATGAATTCAATGAACTTTTCATTAAAATACAAATAATTCTTAATTGATTTTTCGCTATAGCCCCTTAATTTTAATTCATTAACTAGATTACCGAACATTAAAACCACCTCTTTTCTAAACTGTTAGGAAGCTTTCTAGTTTATATGTTTTTTGAGGGTGTTTGTCCAGTGGGTTGTGGTCCATTAGAATAGTCTATAAACCTTGAATTTATCACTTTTAGCCCCTATAATCCACTGGACACAAAGATCCGGATTTTATTTGAGAACAATTAGACTGCGTCTAATAGTTGTTA
>CAZMIO010000011.1:0-37935 GCA_964566535.1 uncultured Methanosarcinales archaeon
AGGCCTACCCTAAACAAAAACATTTAAAAACATTGTATTAAAACTTTTACATCATGGATTTTGTATATGAACTAAAAATACCTAAGGAAAGGGTAGCAGTCCTAATAGGTAAAGAAGGCAGTGTAAAGGAAGATATAGAGTCATCTACAAAAACAAAGATAAAAGTAGACTCCAAAGAAGGAGATGTATTCATTTCTGGAGAAGACGGGCTAGGTATGTATAACGCAAAAGAAGTAATCATAGCTGTTGGCAGAGGATTCAATCCAGAAACAGCATTATTATTACTAAAACCAGACTATGTATTTGAAATGGTTGATATCTCAGATTACGCTAGAAAATCAAAAGGCTCATTAATGAGACTAAAAGGTAGAATCATCGGAACAGAAGGTAAATGTAGAAGGATTATCGAGGAGTTAAGTGAATGTTATATATCTGTTTTTGGTAAAACAGTTGCAATCATCGGAACAAATAGCTCAGCATCCATTGCTAGACATGCAATAGAATCATTACTAACTGGTTCAACACATGCAAACGTTTATAAATGGCTGGAAAAAAGAAGAAGGGAACTAAAAAGAAATCAAATATTAGATGGTATTTAATTAAGTAACCAAGAGGCAAAATATGGCTAAAACACCAGTAGCACACGAATTAGCAAAAAAACAAAGGGAAATAGGAGTAGCAGAATTCTTCAGCCGTAACAGACATCTTCTAGGATTTGATAACAAAAGAAAAGCATTAATGACTACAATCAAAGAAGCAGTAGACAACTCTCTTGACGCATGTGAAGAAGCAAGTATTCCCCCAGAAATAAGTGTGGAAGTTATTGACATGCAAAATGACCGCTTCAGAGTTATTGTTGAAGACAACGGTCCAGGAATTGTTAAAAAACAAATCCCTCACGTTTTTGCAAGATTATTATACGGCTCAAAATTCTTCAAACTATCCCAATCAAGAGGTCAACAAGGTATAGGTATAAGTGCTTCTGTCCTCTACGCACAATTAACAACTGGAAAGCCTGCAAGAATAATTTCAAAAATCTCACCAAAAGATCCAGCTCACTATTATGAACTAAAAATAGACACTCAAAATAATACTCCTTCAATAATAAAAGAAGAAAAAATTGAGTGGAAAAAAGACCACGGAACAAAAGCAGAATTAGACTTAGAAGGATCATACCTTGGAGGGTCACAATCAATTGACCAATACCTAAAACAAACAGCAATCGTAAACCCTCACGTCACAATCATCTACACTAATCCTAAAGCTGAACAAATTATCTTCCCAAAAGCAACTGAAGAATTACCAGCTCCAACTAAAGAGATAAAACCTCACCCATATGGTGTTGAATTAGGACGAATGGCTGATATGTTAAAGGCTACTGAAGCAAGAACACTCCAATCGTTCCTAACAAACGAATTCTCAAGAATGGGTCCAGGCACAGCTAAACAAGTCTGCGAAAACGCAGCATTACTTCCTTTAACTAAACCAAAAAATGTTAACAGAGATATGGTTGAAAAACTTATTGGGGGAATCAACAAAACAAAAATAATAGCACCGCCAACTGACTGTATTAGCCCAATCGGATCCGAGTTACTAGAACAAGGATTAAGAAAAGAGATTAATGCTGAATTCTACTGCGCAGCAACGCGTCCTCCAAACGTCTACCGCGGAAATCCATTCGTTATTGAAGCAGGATTAGCATATGGTGGAGAACAAAGCCATGAAGGCGCAGTAACAGTTTACCGATTTGCAAACAGAGTCCCACTTCTTTACCAACAAGGTGCATGTGCAGTAACAAAATCAATAACAGGAACTAACTGGAGATCATACGGCTTAAGTCAAAGTCAGGGATCAGTACCTGTTGGACCACTAACAATAGCAGTACATATAGCATCAGTTTGGGTTCCATTCACTTCAGAAAGTAAAGAAGCAATTGCCCATTATCCAGAAATAATCAAAGAAGTAAAACTAGCCCTACAAGAAGTAGGAAGAAAACTTTCATCATACATTTACAAAAAAAGAAGAATCCAAACAGAATCAAAAAAGAGAGACTACATACAAACATACATTCCTCATGTAAGCAATGCACTAAAAGAACTCTTAAATCTAAAAGATAAAGACGAAGAAAAATTAAAAGAACAATTAGGGAAAATTCTAGAGAAAGAAAGAGGAGAACTAGAAGAATTACGTATAGACAATCCAGAGTTTGACGCAGAATTTGCAGCAATAGGAAAGGGAAAAGACGAAGAACCAGGAGAACAACAAACAGAAGAAGGCAAGGAAGAAACAAAAGAGAATAGCGAAGAAAAAGAAGCCAATGAAGAGACTAAAGAAGAAACTAAAGAACCAAAAGAAGAAGTCAAAACAAAAGACAATAAATCTAAAGATCCTAAAAAAGAACAACAAACAACATTAGCAAACATCAAGAAAGGTGGCAAAAAATGAGCAAAGCAATAGATGAAATAAAATCACTTGCAACAGGCATCTACAATAAAATCTCAAAGAAAAAACAACCTAAACTAAATTCCCCACTAAGATCACTAAGTAATGTCAAATATGACGAAAAGGGAGGTTATTTTGAACTTCTAGGAAAGACAAAAGAAAGAACATTAACAGCCTCAACAATCAAAACATTCGCCCAAACCCTAAAAATGATGGGATTTTCAAAAGAGATAATTGAAAAAGATGACATAGCAACAAAAAGAGAGGCTTATTACGTTTCAAAAAACTGGGGAGAAGCAGGATTCAAAGAACAACCTGAATCAGACACAGTCATGGATGATATTGAAGCTATGCTCCGAGTCAACAGAGAACAATTAGGATTCATCCCAGAAGAAAAAGGTGGAGAGATAGCTGGAAAACTTGTTGTTGTTGACAAAGACTCAGAGACAAAGAAAACATTAAAAATTGACTGTACAAAATTCGGCTCTGGTGCTTACTCAATCCCTACATCTGTTGAACACTTAAAATTTGAAACAGATGCTAAATTTATATTAGCTATAGAAACATCTGGTATGTTTCAAAGACTTGTCAAACACAAATATTGGAAAAAAGCAAACTGTATCTTAGTTTCGATGGGGGGAGTCCCAACAAGAGCTTGCAGAAGATTCATCAGGCGTTTAAGTGATGCCAAAAAAATTCCAGTCTATGTATTCACTGATGGAGACCCTTACGGATATTTCAATATCTACAGAACACTAAAAGTAGGCTCAGGAAATGCAGCTCATATAAATCAATATTTCTGTGTTCCTAAGGCAACATTCATAGGGATAACACCAGGAGACATCATTGACTACAAACTTCCAACCCATCCGCTAAAAGATATAGACATCAAGCGAGCAAAAGATGCTGTAAAAAACGATCCATTTGTACAACATCATGTGGAATGGCAAAAAGCAATCAAAAAAATGGTCCAGATGAAAGTAAGAGCAGAACAGCAAGCATTAGCAAAATGGGGACTTAACTTCGTAATTGACAATTACCTTCCAGAAAAACTAAAAAAGCCAAAAACTTGGCTACCATAAGAAAAGTTTAAATATCATCAAACTAATTTCTAGAATATGAGTCCTACTATAAACGATGTCTACAAAAAATTAGTTAAGATTGAATCAATTCTAAAGAAAGTAGAGGCAGAAGAAGAAAAACTTGAAGCCGAAGAGAAAAAAATAGAAAAAAAAGAAAATTTAATTCTGACAAAAGAAGAGTGGACAATAATCAAGAAACTAGATAAAAAGACAAAAAAAGCATATAACAACCTAATGCAGTGGAAACTTCACATCTGGGATAGCTGCAGAAACAAGATAGAAAAGACCAAAAAAGGAAGAGTAGACTACAACTGCAAAATCACAAAAAATGCATGTAGGTTTGTAGACTGCCCACTAAACATAAAATAATAAACATACCCTCTTCTAACCACTACATTTATAAATAAATTTTATTTCTTAAATACTATGGGCCTGTAGCTCAGCTTGGATTAGAGCGACTGAATTTAATTCCGCTAAAGCCTTCTAAGCTGTAGGTCGCGAGTTCGAATCTCGTCAGGCCCATTTTTATATTCAAACAGGTCAATTGGTCCTATTGAACGAAGTGAAGTAGGACAAATAGTTCAAATTAAACCACACAATGCCAAAAATACTATTAGCTAAAGAAGGAAAGACATTCTTCGTTAAAGACGAAACTAAAGATTACCATACCCAATTTGGATTCGTAAAAGCAAAAGACTTCAAGAAAAAAGACGGCTCTAAAGTAAAAACAAACATGGATATTGAATTAACCCTCTTCACTTCAAACTTCATAGACGACTACAAACGAATAAAGAGAGCACCCCAAATTATCCCAAGAAAAGACGTAGCAGCAATAGTAGCAGAAACAGGAGTAAGTAAAAAAAGCATAATAGTAGATGCAGGTGGAGGCTCAGGAGCACTAGCAAGTTTCTTAGCAAATATAGCAAAACAAGTAACAACATACGAAATTAGAGAAGATTTCTACAAAATTATCCAAAAAAACAAAAAATTCCTAAACCTAACCAACTTAAAGATAAAAAACAAAAACATCTATCAGGGAATCGAAGAAAAAAATGTCGACTTAATAACCCTTGACCTACCATCACCTTGGAACGCAATAAAACCAGCAGAAGGTGCATTAAAGGTTGGAGGTTTTATAGTCTCATACTCCCCAACAATTCCACAAGTCATGGACTTCGTTAGCATGATAGAAAAAACACCTAACTTAATCCACTTAAAAACATTAGAGATAATCCAAAGGGAATGGGACGTTGAAGAAAGAAAAGTAAGACCTAAATCTCAACCGATTGGTCATTCAGGATTCTTAACATTTGTTAGAAAAGTCAGTTAAAGAATAAACAATTAAAAATGGCATCACTAAACCTCGTAATCGGTTCAATTACCTCATCATTTGGACTAATCTTGATAATTTTTCAAAATCTGTTGAGATCTGGTGCAGGAGGATATGGAAATTTCCAAGCAGAGATTAAAAATTCTTGGAATAATCTCTTCTTCAAAAAATTATTAAAAACAAAGCCCCCAATTGTATACAAAGGCTTTGATCCAAAATACTCTCCATCAAAAAAAGGGGTCAACATCATAGGAATTATATTTATTCTATTTGGACTTTTTGTCATTTTCTATCCAAATATTTATTTCTTGTTCAATTAGAAAAACCGACTAAACACAAACTCATCCTTACCTTTATAGAAATGATTCTTCAAAGTTGTCTCGTGCTTGCAACCCATCTTCTCATAAAAAGCCTGTGCCCTTTTATTGTCACCATGAGTCAGAATATACAGTTTCCTAAGCTTAAACCCTTCTTTCTCATACTCAGAATCAGAATCCTTAACTAACTCCTTAAACAATTTCTGTGCAACTCCTTTGCCCCTAAAATCAGAAAGTACAGCAATCCTATCCAATTCACATAATTGATGTTTAGGTAATCCATGCATTTGCCATGTAACCAGGCCAGCAACTCTCCCTTCTTCATCGGCAACAATATAATGATAACCCTTAACAACCTCATTCTTAAAAACTTCAACACCTTCTTTGATAGAATCAATATTATAACATTCCTTCAGAACAGTTGCAATACCAATCGCATCATTTGCAGTAGCTTTTCTAAATTTCATTCGACAGTCACCGATTTTGCCAAATTCCTTGGCTTGTCAATATCACACCCTCTTTTATCAGCAATGTAATAAGCCAATAATTGTAAAGGCACTACAGATAAAAGTGGAGTCAGAATATAAGAATTTTTTGGAATATGAACATTAGTATCTACTTTCTCCTTAAGGCCCTTATCTCCTTTAGTGATAATCGCAATAACAATCCCTCCACGGGACTTAGTCTCTTCAATATTCCCTAAAATCTTTGAGTAAGTCCTATCATCCTTAGTTGCAACAAACACAACAGGCATATCTTTATCAATCAAAGCAATAGGTCCATGTTTCATCTCAGCAGCAGGATAACCTTCAGCATGAACATAAGAAACCTCTTTCAACTTAAGAGCGCCCTCAAGAGCAATGGGATAATTTATCCCCCTACCAAGATAAAGCGCATTAGCTCTTTTATAGTATAATTCAGCACATTCTTTTATGTAATCAGAATCTTCCAAAATACTTTGAATTTGCAAAGGCACCCTCCTCAAATCCCTTATCCTGTTTCTAACTTGCTCTTGAGGCAGCACACCTTTGACCTTACCAAAATAAACAGTCATCAGATACAAAACAACTAATTGTGAAGTAAATGCCTTAGTAGATGCAACCCCTATTTCGGGACCAGAATGAGTATAAACCGTACTATCAGATTCCCTTTCAATAGAACTACCCTTAACATTAACTATAGAAATCACCTTAGCCCTTTTCTTTTTGGCCTCTTTCATCGCAGCCAAAGTATCTGCTGTTTCCCCACTCTGAGAAATTGCAATAACTATAGTAGTTTTATCAACAATTGGGTTCCTATACCTAAACTCAGAAGCATACTCCACCTCAACTGGAATTCTAGTAAGCTCCTCAATCATAAACTCTCCAACTAATCCAGCATGCCAACTTGTACCACATGCAACAATAACTATCTTCTTAACTTTCTTTATCTCATCCACACTTAAACCAATTTCATCCTTAATTAAAATGTCAGAATCATCCAATCTCCCATTTATAGTCTCAGATATAGCCCTTGGCTGCTCAAATATTTCTTTCAACATAAAGTGTTTGTAACCTTGCTTTTGTGCTTGTTCTGCATCCCAATCTATCTTCTCAACCTTCTTATCAACCCACTCACCATTAACATCAAAAAATTCAACTTTATCCGTAGTCACAACAGCAACTTCTTCATTACCCAAATAAACCACATTCCTAGTATACTTCAAAATAGCAGGAACATCTGAACAAATGAAATTCTCCCCATCACCTATCCCAACTATCAATGGACTCTCATTCCTAGCCGCAACAATCTCGTCATGATTCTTATGAACAACCCCTAGACCATAGGATCCTTCAATCTTCCCAACAGCAGCAAGTACAGCATCCTTCAAATCTCCCTTATAATTCTCCTCAATAAGATGAGCAATGACTTCAGTATCCGTTTCAGTAGAAAACTTATGTCCTTTCTTAATCAACTCTTCCTTCAACTCCAAATGATTCTCAATTATCCCATTATGTACAATAGAAACATCCCCTGTACAATCAGTATGGGGATGTGCATTCTCTTTAGTAGTCCTACCATGCGTACTCCACCTAGAATGAGCTAATCCCATATTACCATTAAGCTCAATAAAATTAACCTTCTTATCAACCTCATCTATCTTTCCAATATCTTTCTTGGTGCAAATATCCTTCCCATCACAACAAACCATCCCAACAGAATCATAACCTCGATATTCCAACTTCCTAATACACTCTAATAAGATCTTACTAACCTCTCTTTTAGATACTAATCCTACTATGCCACACATAAAACCCAGAAGTATGTCCTTTATTTATAATTATTACTAAATTGAGTATAACTTATTCAACCATAATACAATTTCCCTTTATCTTTCTGCTCCCTATCTTTAAAAGAACCAACCTTATTTGCCCTAGGTCTATGACTCTCATTATCACGTCTAAATGTAACCCCTACTCCTTTCAAGAAAAGATTCATTCCTTCTTCCATTGTAAACGGACCATCAACCCTTCCCTCAATTGCAGGTTTTCCATCAAAAACAATAAGATTCTGGCTTATGTAATCAATAAAAAGTAAGTCGTGATCAACTATCAAAGCGGTAGATCCCTTCTGATCCATAAAATCCCCAATAATCTTAGAAACTATCAATCTCTGTTCAACATCAAGGTAAGCGGAGGGTTCATCAAGAAGGTATAAGTCAGCATCCTGACTTAAACAAAGTGCAATCGAAACTCTCTGTAATTCTCCACCAGATAACTCATTTAATTTCTTCATAAACAAAGGTTTAATGTGCAACGGATTAATCAATTGATTGGTGTACTTTTGTATCGCTTTCCTAAGAAAATTAACAACCACCTCACTTGAATCTGATTCAAGATATTGTGATTTGTAAGAAACCTTAATCTTCTCAGTAATCTTTCCTTCATCTTGTTCATCAACACCAGCCAAGATCTTAACAAAAGAAGTTTTTCCAATTCCGTTCTCTCCTAAAATTCCAATAACTTCCCTCTTAAGTACCTCTCCATTCCCGGCCTCTAAACTAAATTTCCCCAACTTCTTCTTAACTCCTTCCCATGAGGTTAATGTAGTCCCTTCTCTCTGCTTAACAGGCGGCCTTACCTCAAACTTAATCTTACTGTCCCTAAACCTTACATTCTCTTCTTTCAAAAAACCAGACAAATAAACGTTAATCCCTGCCTTGGTTGATTTGGGCATAGAAACAATACCATAAACATTTTCCTTACCATACATCATGTGAATTAACTCAGTCATATAATCTAGAATTATCAAATCGTGCTCCACAACCAAAACTGCAGTATTTTCATTAGCCAAGCCCTTGATAAATTTACTGACCCTTAATCTCTGCTTGATATCTAAATATGATGTTGGCTCGTCAAAGATATACAAATTAGCTTTCTTCAAAACAGTAGCAGCAATTGCAACTCTTTGTAGCTCACCACCAGAAATCTTAGTTATATCATTATCCAATATTTCCCCTAACTGTAGTTCCTTAACAATCTTATCAAACTGCTTCTTCTCATCAACTTTCCTCAACAAAGTCTTAACCTTACCTTTAGTGGTCTTTGGGATTAGGTCAACTTGCTGAGGCTTATAGCTTATCTTAATCTTCTTATCCCTCACCTTTTCAAAAAATATTTGCGCCTCAGTCCCCTTAAAGAATTCCAACAACTTGTCAAAATCAACTTCTCCCCCCCCCGTTTCACCTAAGTTAGGATCCAAAATTCCAGCCAAAACTTTAATCGCAGTTGATTTCCCTATCCCATTTTTTCCAAGTACTCCCACTACCTTACCAAAAATAGGAACAGGCAAATTATACAGACTAAATCCATTTTCACCATACCTGTGGATTGGCTTATCAGTCAACTCCTCTGGCAGATTAATGATTGAAATAGCATCATACGGACATCTCTTAGGACATATGCCGCAACCAGTACATAGTGATTCATCTATGTTAGGCTTCATATCTTCGCCCTTAACAATACACTCTTCCCCTGTTTTATTGATAGGGCACACCCTAATACAAAGGTAATTCCCACACCCGATTGGGTTGCATTTCTCTTTCTCAATTACTGCTATTCGCGTCATAGTATTTAGCCTATTTAGTGAATTAATAAAGGTTTTTATTATTGTTGGAATTTAATAGTCCATACCACCAGCATATTCAAAAACAAAACTTTTGAGTGCCCTAAAATTCAGATTTTCACCGGATTCTATGCATAGAGCACTGACTTAAATATTATAAAAAATTAAGAAATAATAATTTGTCTACCTGTAAGACTTCTGTCTTTTTGACCGAGCCTTACCGTGTCTATTTGGTTTAGATGATTCTTTTCTTCTAACATCTGCAACAAGCATAGCCCTATCATATTTTAAGAACGTCTCTCGTAATTTTTCACTTTTTGAATGTTGAACTAATGATTTTGCAATAACTAATCTACAAGCATCTGCTTGTGATGAGATTCCTCCACCGTATACATTTACATCAATATCGATCTTGTTTGACGCATCTCCAGCGATGATTAATGGTTCTTTAAGTTTTAATCTATACATCTTTGGCTGGTAGATATCTATATGTTTATTATTTATCCTAACTTTACCAGTTCCTTGTCTAAAAGAAGCTCTTGCTACTGCTCTTTTTCTTTTTCCTGAAACCATTGTTATTTTCATATGTCAGCACCCAATTCATTACATATTCTTGATATAGTTACATATTTAGTATTTGGAAGTTTTGATACTTGTGCGTTGTCAAGTGTAATCATCTTTTTGTCTTTAAACTCTTCAGGTATGCTTATGTGACATTTTATTCTTTTAAATGCTTTTTCTCCCTTCTCTTGTTTGAAAGGAAGCATATTTCTTATTAATCTTTTCAAAAACATATCTGGACTTCTAGGTAGGAATGGTCCTTTTGAGGGTATACCCCTTTCCCTTCTCTGTCTGTATCTAGCTAATACCTGAGCAGGTGTACCTGATATGACTGCGTGTTCAGCATTAACTATGTCTATTGTTTCCCCTAGTAATGCCTGCTTTGCAACAAATGTTGCCATTCTTCCTGAAATTAAATTTTTTGCATCGATTATCATTTTATCCTAATATCCTAATTTTTTGGCCTTTTGGATCTTTATTTGAAAGTTCTTGTAGTGATACCATTTTAGAGCCATTTTCAGATAGTTTTGTTTTAGCTCCTTCTGAGAATTGAAAAGCAGAGATAGTTATTTTATGGTTGAGTGTTCCTGAACCTAGAACTTTTCCTGGAACAACTATAGTTTCATCTTCTTTAGTAAATCTGTTTATTTTAGAAAGATTAACTGCACGCCTGTTTCGCGTAGGTTTCTCTAGGTCAAGAGCAATCCTTTTCCAAATACTTGCATCTTGCTCTATTGCTTTCTTTTTCAATTCCTGGATTAAACCAACTAATAATTGATTTGTTGGTCCTGTTCGTTTTACCATTTTTGTTTATTGATTGTGTGATTGTGAATGCGAGGGACGAGGTTCGAACTCGCGCAGGCACTAAGCCACAAGGCCCTCAACCATAGGCATGATTTTGCCCGTTTGGCCACTCCGGCACCCTCGCATGAATATTATTATTTATTGCGGAAGGGCTGCAGCTTTGAGCTTTTGAGTAAATTCATCTAATTGTTCTTGTAGTACTTTTGATGCTTCCATAACAATCTTTTTTGGTTCTAATTGACCCCATGATTCAATATAAAATATAAAATCATTTGAAGGTGTTACTTTAATTGCATCAACTGGACAGATGTCCTGACATGCTTCGCATAAATGGCAGTTAAAGTGATTGTCTTTGATTATTGCAGCTTTGTTGTCCTTTAACTCTAGGACATTTACTGGACATACACTTATACATTTTCCACATCCGTCGCACTTTGAATCAGTTTCAATAGTTGCTTTTTGTTTATAGTGAATACTTCCCGGGCACCATTTTGTATGTACTTTGCCTTGTCCTAATGATGCAGTTGCTTCAAGCTCAAGTGTCTGGCCTTTTAACAGCTTAACAATAGGTGTTTTTGAGAATACTGGCTTTACTGCTGAATCCTTTGTTTTAATGTCTGATGCGTATACAGTAAAAGGACCTTTTACGCTTAAAGTTAAATTAAGCTGGCATCTTGCACAGCCCTTGCCTTCGCACTTACATTTTTCTGGAAGGTTATATGATTTTAAGTCAGTGGTTAATGTTAATAACCCAAGTCTATGAGCAATTACTTCATCGTATAGTATTGAACTGTTTTTTCTGATCTCTACATTTTCAATTGCCATAGTAGGTACGTCTTCTACCATAACTCTTCTCAAAGCGTTGGCATATGCTGGATTTGTTTCTTTCAAAATAAAAGAAAGTTTTCCCTTCTCCTTATCATTTTCTAAAGATCTGATTTCCATCATACTCTCCTCCCTCTTTTTCCTCCTTTTTTCCTACACCCATCATGAGGTATTGGGGTGACATCTTCAATTATTCCTATCTTTAAGCCCATTCTTGATAATGCTCTGACAGCAGCTTGTGCTCCAGGCCCTGGATTGTTAGGGCCATTGTGACCGCCAGGGGCTTTAATCTTAACATTAATACAATTAACCCCTTTCTCCATTGCAGTTTCAGCTGCTTTCTTTGCAGCCATCATTGCAGCTGTGGGAGATGATTCCATCCTATCTGATTTAACCACCATTCCACCAGAAGCTCTTGCTATGGTTTCTGTTCCGGTCATATCAGTAATGTGAATAATAGTATTATTATATGAAGCATATATATGTGCTATTCCCCACCTTATAACGTCTCTTGCCATTTTTATTTAGATTTTTTATCTTGTTTTTTATTTTCTTTCTTATCTTCTTTCACTTCTTCCTTCTTCTCAACAACTTTCTTTTCTTTTGATGGTGCCTTAGGTTTCTCTAAACTTTTCTCGTTTTTACCTGAAGATTTTTTTTCTTCTGTTTTTGGTTCTTTCTTATCTTCCTTTTTCTCTTCCGTCTCTGTTGATTTTGATTTTTTTGTGCCCTTACTTTCAATAGGGGCTCTTTCAGCGTGGTCTATACTATTTAGTGCTGATGAGGTAATAAAACTTATTTTCGCCTCTTCTGTTTTAGTCACTAAGTAAGAAGGTGCAGTTATTAATTGATCATTGATTAGTATGTGTCTATGGGTTATGAACTGTCTAGCTTGTTTTAACGATCTACTCAAGTTTTTCTTAAATACTAATGTTTGAAGTCGTCTTTCCATTACATCTTTTGGTAAAATGGTTAAAACATCCTCTAAATGTGCTGAACCTTCAATTATACCTAATGAAGATAATCTAGTCAATAATTGACCTTTCTCTAATTCGGCTTGTGTTCCTGAAGCTGCAACAAGTTTTTTAGCTTGCTGAGTGAATTTTTTTAGAAATGTTCTTGTTTTCCAAATTTCCCTTTTATTCTTTAAACCGTATGAATTTAATAGCTCTATCTCTTCTTCAATCCTTTCTTTCTGCCATGGATGTGTGGGCGTGCTATATTTTTTCCTAACTTTTCTTGGGTCTCCCATTTTTTTACT
This sequence comes from uncultured Methanosarcinales archaeon, assembly GCA_964566535.1. GTDB lineage: Archaea > Nanobdellota > Nanobdellia > Woesearchaeales > CAZOXR01 > CAZMIO01. The sequence continues at coordinate 12,727 of CAZMIO010000011.1, forward strand.
CCATAACAAAATAGGGCCTAAAAATTTTTAATTTTTTTTGTCCCATTTTTAAGGTCTTCCGGCTTTAGCGCCTGATCTTTTTTTAACTCCTAATGATACTTTTCCCTTGTTTTTTCTGAAATTTGATTTTGTTCTTTGGCCCCTTGCAGGAAGTCCTGCAGCGTGCCTTGAACCTTTGTAACTCTTAATCTTTCTCATAATCTTAATATCATTATCTTTTACAAAATCAAGGTTTCCAGTAATAAGGTGTTTAGAAATTCCATCTTCAACATCTTTTCTTCTGTTAAGCATCCACTCTGGTGCATTGAATTTTGAAGGTGACTCAATAGCAGATTCTAATTTTTTTATTTCTTCATCGCCCATTATTCCGATCATCTTAAGTTTATCAGTTTTTGTTAAAGAACATATCATATTAGCAAACATGAAGCTAACTCCCTTAATCTTTGTTAATGCCTTACTAGCAGGGAGTTTCCCAGCTAAGTCAGTGTTTGATATTCGCACCAAATGTTTGATTTCTTGTTCTGCCATTTTATATTCAGAGCATATAGCGCATAGAATTCCAAAACTAGGACCCTAGATGCGCCGTATTGACTCGGGTATAGTAATTGAGGAATTTTGGTAGGTTTATAAAGGTTTTTGTTTTTGTTGTTTAATATTGCCATAATAATAAAGTTTTTAAATAAAATGACTACTCTTAGTTAATTATGGGCCCATGGTCTAGTGGCTATGACAACACCCTTACAAGGTGTGGATCCCCAGTTCGAATCTGGGTGGGCCCATTCATTTTTTTGTGGCTAGCCATAAATTGGATTCACCAATTTAATATCACGCGCCAGTGATCTAGTGGCTACAGCTGGTTAGTCTTTAACTAGCTGCCGTGAATGATAGGGCCTTGCCAAGGCTCTTACCCGAGTTCAAATCTCGGCTGGCGCATTTCTTTTATTTTCTCAGTAAAGTTTATAAACAAAAATTAAACACTAATCAAGTATTGGGTCTGTAGCTCAGTCTGGTTTCGAGCGCTGGTCTTATATGACTACGCTTGGTTCAATCTAGGATAGCCAGTGGTCGCGTGTTCAAATCACGCCAGACCCACTTTTTTAAATACCCGATAGATTTAAAAAAGATTTATCATTAATTATTTACACTGCCCCCATGGTGTAGTCCGGTCAATCATTTTGCCTTTTCGAGGCAAGGACACGGGTTCGAATCCCGTTGGGGGCGTTTATTTTTTTCTAAGAAAAAAACATAATAATTTTATATGAGTTAGATTTCTATGATGAAAAAGAAGTGACTCATAATAATGATTATAATGGTGGTAAAATGATTGAGTTTAAAGGAAAGATTCTAATCATAGGTTTTGGTTCTGTTTCTATGTGTACTCTACCTATGTTGGTGAAGCATGTTAATGTTCCTCTTGGAAATATAACTATAATGGATTTTGAGGATAAGACTGAAACCTTAAAAGAATGGACTGATAAAGGGGTCAATTATTTGCACGACAGACTCAAACCAGAGAACTTTAACAGCACATTATCAAAATATGTTTCTGAAGGGGATTTGATAATAGATTTAGCGTGGAATATTGAAACGAGTGATTTTTTACAGTGGTGTCATGATAATAAAGTGCTTTATGTAAACGCTTCTGTTGAGAAATGGGATCCTTACAAAGACCAAGAAAAAAAAGGAGCCTATGAGAAATCTCTGTATCATAGACATATGTTGATAAGAGAGATGATTTCTAAGTGGGAAGAAAAAGGAGTTACTGCGGTTTTGGACCATGGAGCAAATCCAGGGCTCATTTCCCATTTTGTAATGCAAGGACTTATTGATATTGGTAATAAGTTAATTTCTGACAAAAAGGTTTCTGAAGAAGAAGGTAATGAAATTAAAAGATTAATTGATGAAAGGAAGTTTGCAGAGTTAGGAATGAAATTAAATGTTAAAGTAATACACTGTAGTGAAAGAGATACTCAGATAAGTGATAAACCTAAACAAGTTAATGAGTTTGTAAACACATGGAGTGTTGCCGGGTTTCACGAAGAAGGGATTGGACCTGCAGAGATGGGATGGGGGACTCATGAAGAAGTGTTGCCCCCAGGAGCTGTTGTACCTGAGATCGGACCGAAAAATCAAATTTTTCTTCAACAATCTGGGATAAATACTTGGGTGTACTCGTTTGTTCCACCAAACCATGAAATAATGGGTATGGTGATTAGACATGGTGAGGCATTTACAATTTCTGAGAAGTTAACGGTTGTTAAGGATGGTAAGGCAATTTATAGACCAACTGTACACTACGCATATATGCCATGTGATGCTGCAGTTAGTTCATTGCAAGAACTTCGAGGGGCAAATTATGAACTACAATCTAAACAAAGGATATATACTGATGATGAGATTAGTTCAGGTGCAGATATACTCGGAGCATTATTGATGGGGCATGATTACAATTCTTGGTGGACTGGAAGTGATTTATCAATTGAAGAGTCACGTGAATTAGTACCAGGTCAAAATGCAACTACAATTCAAGTTGCTGCAGGGGTTCTTGCTGCTGTTATGTGGATGATTGAAAACCCTAATAAAGGAATATGTGTACCTGATGATCTACCTCATGACTATGTTTTGAGGGTGGCTAAACCGTACCTTGGAAATTTTATATCTAAGGCTTATGATTGGACCCCCTTGAAGAAGAGAAAAATGTTGTTTCCAACAAATAAGATATATACAAAGGATCCATGGCAATTTAAGTCATTCCTCTTTACTCCGTAAGATGGCCGAACAATTTAAATCAATAATAGAGAAACATGGCACCCCGGTTCTTGTGGTAGACCATGAAATAATAAAAGCTAATTATATGGAGTTTAAGACTAATCTTCCTAACGTCCAGGTGTACTATGCTGTTAAGGCTAATCCTGATAAAGAGATATTAAAAACTTTATTTGAACTGGGGGCCAGTTTTGACGTTGCTTCTTTTGAAGAATTTTCAATGGTACATGAATTTATCAAAGACCTTCCTGATGATGAGAGGCATCAGTTCATCTATGATAAAATAATCTATGCGAATACAATAAAACCTATTGAGACGCTAAAGAAACTTAACCCTTACAGGCCACTAGTCACTTATGATAATATTGATGAACTAAAGAAAATAAAAAAACACTGCCCAAAGGCAGGACTTGTGATAAGGATAAAAGTACCAAATACTGGTTCTATGGTGGAGCTTTCTTCAAAGTTTGGAATTGATCCAGGTGATGCCGTTGACTTGGTCGTTGAAGCATTTAATTTAGGATTAGTAGTTGAGGGGTTAAGCTTCCATGTTGGAAGTCAATGTACTAATTTTGAGAATTTTGTACAGGCATTGAATCTTGCTGCATCTATTTTTAAGGAAGCTAAATCTCAAGGGCATGAGTTGAAGATTTTAGATATTGGTGGTGGATTTCCTGCTCCGTATGATGATTCGGTTAAACCATTCAAGGAGCTTTCTAATAAGATAAGTTCTGAAATTGAAAGGCTATTTCCTAAAGATATAGAAATCTTTGCAGAACCAGGAAGATTCATCGTTGCAACTTCCGCAACATTATTTACAAAGATTATTGGGAAGTCAATTAGGGATGGAAAATTATATTACTATATTAATGATGGAGTGTACCATTCTTTTTCAGGAGTTGTTTTCGATCATTGCCAATATCACTTTAATTCTTTTAAGGATGGGCAACGAAAGATTTGTGCTGTTGTTGGACAGACGTGTGATGCTTTCGATTCTATTTCTTTAGCCGAGGAACTTCCGGAGTTAGAGATTGAGGATATTCTTTATACTGAGAATATCGGTGCTTATAGTACCGCCTCTTCAACTAACTTTAATGGTTTTCCTCCTGCAAAGGTTGTGCATGTTAATAAATAGTATTTTAGTGATGTAATTGTACACAAAGTTTAAATAATAAGTTAGTAGGTAAGAGTATATGCAAGACAAGATATTTGAAATTCTCTTTGAGAAGGATGATATTACTTGGAAGACCCTTATTATGGATCTTGTTAAGACTGAAGGGATGAATGTTTGGGATGTTGATGTTTCTCTGCTGACTCAGAAGTATATCGATACTATAAAACAGTTGAAAGAATTAGATTTTAGGGTAAGTGGTAAGGTACTTCTTGCTGCTGCCCTTCTTTTGAAGATTAAATCAGACAGATTAGTAGGAGAAGATATGGATCAGTTTGATAAGATGCTGGAACCTGATTCTGAGGAAGAAGGTTTGTTAGGGGAAGGTCCGGTTAATCTTAATCCTAATAGAGATATTGATGTTAATTCATTGATTCCTAGAACACCTCAACCTCGTAAAAGGAAGGTTTCCATCTATGACCTTATGAATGCATTAGAAAAGGCACTTGAAGTTAAGAAAAGAAGAGTTGAAAGAGATATCCCTCCAATAATAATCCCACCTCAGAAGAAAAGAGATATTACTGAAGTGATTAAGGAGTTGTATGGCAAGATAATGAGTTTTTTCTTTCAGAAAAAAGAAAGTGAACTGACCTTTTCTAAGTTGGCCCCTTCAAATGATAAAGAGGAAAGAGTAGGTGCTTTTACCCCTTTGTTACACCTTTCTAACCAACAAAAAATAAGTTTATCTCAGAAGAAGCATTTTGGTGAAATTGAGGTTAGGTTGAAGGAAAATAAAGCGGTCGAGAGTGAGGTAGGAGAGGGCTCGAAAACTATTTAAAACGAAGTTTCTTCCTTTTTTATACATGGATGAAAAAGAACATATTAGGTTAATAGGAGGGAGTGCAAACAGTGAGCTTGCAGAGGAGATATCATCTAAATTAGGTGTACCTCTAACACCTATTGAAGTTAAGAGGTTTAATGATGGGGAGATATACTGTAAGGTTAAGAATAGTGTTAGAGGATGCAAAGTTTTTGTTATACAATCAACATCTAATCCCGTTAATGAGAATCTTATGGAACTTTTGATATTAGTTGATGCTTTGAAAAGAGCATCTGCTAAGGAAATTACTGCAATAATCCCTTATTATGGGTATGGTCGGCAAGATAGGAAGGCTGAGCCTCGTGAACCCATAACTGCAAAATTAGTCGCTAATCTGTTGACTAAGGCAGGTGTTGATAGAGTAATTACTTTTGATCTTCACGTTGAGCAGATACAGGGATTTTTTGATATTCCAGTAGATAATTTAGAAGCAATACCTCAAATTGCTGAATATTTATTAGATAAAAAGATTGTTGATCCGATTGTGGTAAGTCCTGATGTTGGAGGAACTAAGAGGGCAATAAGATTAGCAAAACTTATTGATGCCCCATTAGCTATAATAGATAAACGTAGACCTGCCCATGGAGAATCAAAAATTATGAATGTTGTTGGAGAGGTTAAGGGCAAAACAGTAATTCTAATTGATGATATAATCGACACTGCTGGAACTATTTCAAAGGCTGCAGAAGTTATGTTAGAGAAAGGAGCTAGGGAAGTCTACATTTGTGCTTCACATGCTGTATTTTCTGGAAAGGCCATTGAGAAGTTAGGTTCTGATGCTATCAAGGAAGTCATAGTCACAAATACAATTAAGATAGCTGATGAGAAGAAAATAGGAAAGATTAAAATAATATCAGTTGCATCTTTGTTATCAGAGTCAATTAAAAGAGTATATGAAGGATTGCCATTAGGTGTACTGTTTGAAGGGATATATGATAGGCTGGCAAAAAAAAGGTAAATAAAATGGAAGACAAACAACAAGAGATACAACAAAAATACATGGAAATGCAGGCATTACAGCAACAGATTAAGCAAAGTCAGGGTCAGATTGGGGCTTTAGGACAACAATTAGGGGAGTTAGAAGGGATAAGTCAAAGTTTGGATGACTTGGGCAATGTAAAAGAAGATAGTGATGCTTTAGTACAGATAAGCAATGGAATATTTGCTAAAGCAACTATAAAGAGTGGTGAAGATCTTATTGTAAATGTTGGTGCAAACTTAGCCGTTAAAAAAGATATTGAATCTACAAAACAACTTATTGAAGAACAGATTAAAGAAATCGGTAAGTTGCATAAGAATAAGACTGAAGAGATTCAGGGTATAACTACTAAAGCAATTTTGATTGAAAAAGAACTTGCAAATTTTATGGGAAACAAAGGGTAAGATTATGTTTAAATTCTTAAAAGAGAAATTAAAGAATAGTGTTTCAAGTATTTCTAAGAAGATTGATGATGAAGGTAAGGAAGATATTATTGAAGAAGAGGTTCCCGTTGAAGAGTCCTCTGAAGTTAAGGAAGAGGAGAAAAAAGTTGATGTTTCTGAGAGTGAAGAAGTTAAAGAAGAAAGTTCTAGTGAAACTAAAGAAAAAGATTCTAATGAAGAAAACGTTGAAGAAGAGCCAAAGAAGAAAGGATTTTTTGCTAAATTAAAAGAAAAGTTCGTTCAGAAAGAAGAGATTGATGAAGAGGGTTTTGAAGAGGTTCATTTAAAGAGCGAGATAGAGGGTGCTATTAAAGAAAAGGAAGTTGAGAAAGAAGAAGAAAAACTTTCTAAGAAAGATGGAGAAATAAAGGAGAAGGTTGAGAAGAAAGAAACTCCTTCTATTCAAGAACTAAATGAGAGGAAGGAACAAGAAGAGAAAGTTGTTGAGAAGAAGGAAGATAAAGTTGAGGAAAAAGAAGAAGTAAAAGTTCCTGTTGAAGAGCCTCCTAAAGTTGAAGGAGAAGTTAAAGAAGGTGTCGTTAGTGAAGAAGAAAAAGTTGATACTGAAAAAGAAGAAATAATTCAAGAAAAAAAGAGTGAAGAAATTGTTGAAGACAAGGAAGAAGTAGAAGAAACCAAAACAGTTGAAGATGATGCTGAAGAAGAACCAAAGAAAAAAGGATTTTTTGGAAGAATAAAAGAAAAAATAGTTACTAAGAAGATAAATGAAAGTCAGTTTGAAGAGATATTCTGGAATTTAGAAACTGCACTGCTTGAAAATAACATTGCAGTAGAAGTTATTGATAAAATTAAAGATGATTTAAAGGTAGAGATTGTCGATACTGCAATTAAAAGAGGCAAGATTGAAGAAACAATTGAGCAGACACTTAGGAAGTCAATTAAAGAGATATTAGAAATTGGAACCTTCGATATTGTTGAAAAGATTAAGGGGAAGAAACCTTTTGTAATTTGTTTCCTGGGCATAAATGGTTCTGGGAAGACTACATCAATTGCTAAATTTACTGATTTGTTAAAGAACGAAGGATTAAAAGTTGTACTTGCCGCCGCAGATACATTTAGGGCTGCATCTATTGAGCAACTACAGGCACATGCTGAGAAGTTAGATGTTAAACTAATTAAACAAGATTATGGTGCTGATCCTGCTGCTGTTGCTTTTGATGCCATAGATCATGCTAAATCTAAGGATATGGATGTTGTACTAATTGATACAGCTGGAAGGATGCATTCAAACATCAATCTAATTGATGAACTTAAAAAAGTCGTGAGGGTTGCTAAACCAGATCTAAAAATCTTTGTCGGTGAAAGCATAACTGGTAATGATTGTGTTGAACAGGCTAAGAAGTTTGATGAAGCTGTTGGCGTTGATGGCGTTATATTAACTAAATCAGATATTGATGAAAAAGGCGGTGCAATGATTTCTGTTTCGTACGTTACTAAGAAGCCAATATTATATTTGGGGACTGGTCAAGAGTATAAGGACCTTAAGAAGTTTGATTCTAGTGTTATTGTTGAGGGTTTGGGTTTAGAAGGAGAAGTTTAACTAAACTCAATCTCTCCATTTAGATATATTCCTTTATGTAGCTTAACAGGACGCCAACTATCAATCACCAGATTAGCATCCAACCATTTAGCTAGTTCTTCTGGATTTCCTATTGTTGCCGATAGCGCAATTAATTGTACGTTTTTTAGAAGTTGTTTTAGGAGAGTTAATAGTATCTCAAGAGTGGGTCCCCTTTTAGGATCATTTAGTAGGTGGACTTCATCTATGATTACTGTTGTAATGGACGATATCCAAGAAGTCTTATGTCTTAGTAAAGAATCCATTTTTTCCACTGTTAAAATTAGAAGGTCATAGTTTGAAAGCCATTCAGATCCTGAGTCAATATCTCCTGTAGAGATTGCCACTTGGTAATTTGTATCTTTTAGTAGGTTCTTATAATCATTGTATTTTTCGTTTGCTAATGCTTTCATTGGAACCAAATAAACCGCTTTTCCTTTTGTTTCTTCTAATCTTTTTGTTATTGCTAGTGTTGCAATGGCAGTCTTACCAGAACCAGTTGGAGTACAAACTAAGAGGTTTTTGTTGTCTAAAAGCCCATGTTGTATTGCTTTTATTTGTCCAGGATTAAGTTTTGAGATATTTTGTTCCTGGAATTTCTTTATTACAAAATCTGGCACTTTATGACTTTTTAGTTCGTTTATGTCCATTATTTTGGTAAAAAACAAAATCTTTATATATTTTTATGTAAAGTTAAGGAATATGGCCAAAATACGCAAAAAAAGGGAGAGTAAGCACATTCCAATTGAGGATATTCTTAATAAAACTAAAGTAGATAATGCCCATATGAAAAGAAATGTATGGATTGAAGGTCTTGTTTTAGCATTACCATTATTTGTAAGTTTTGCTTTTTATGCTAACCTCGTTTTTAGGTCAACTCAGCCTGCTAAGGGCGCTTTACTTTCTCCAGGAGAAGATATTCAGTCACTAGTTTTATTTGTGTTTATTTTCATAATCATTTATGGGGTCTTTTTAATATTCCAATATACCAATCTTAGCAAGAAAGTGTTAAAAGCTAAACCTAGTCACAAGAAGTAAGTTTTGGAAACATATTTAAATTGATTTTGAGTTCTATTCTTAATGAAGAAATTAAAACATATTGCTATTATATTGGATGGGAATAGGAGATTTAGTAAGAAGCTAGGTCTTAAATGGTGGCAAGGGCATGAAAAAGGTGCTGAGAAGGTTGAACAGCTGTTTGACTGGTGCAAGGAGTTAGGTATTAAAGAAGTTACATTATATTCTTTTTCTATTGAAAATTTTGAGCGTACCGAGGAGGAGAAAGGCTTCTTGATGAAACTTTTTATTAAAATGTTTAATAAAGTGATGAAAGATAAAAGGATTCATGAGAACAAGATCAAAATTAAGTTTATTGGCAGGAGAGGGTTGTTTCCTTTAGAAATCCAAAAGACAATGAATGAAGTTGAAGAGAATACTAAAGATTATGATGGATTTAGAGTAAATTTTGCAATGGGATACGGTGGCAGGGCTGAGATAGTTGATGCAGTTAAGAAGATTGTTTCAAAGGGCGTTAAGGCTTCAGATATCGATGAGGAATTACTTTCGAAGAATATGTATTTAGATAGTGAACCAGAACTGTTAATCCGACCAGGCGGGGAATTTAGGATAAGTAATTTTTTAGTATGGCAGTCAAGCTATATGGAATTGTGGTTTACTGATAAATTATGGCCTGAGTTTGAGAAAGAAGACTTAGTTGAGGCGATTAATGATTTTAATGCTAGGGAAAGAAGGTTTGGTGTTTAGTTATAGATGTTACAGAAAAGAAAAGATTATATATTAGGAGAAAATTAAATTTATTAAATTCTTAAGGTGTTTCAATGGATAAATATGCTAACTTTAAAGAAGGAATAGGAATTGCAGTTGAAAGGTTTAAAGAGCTTGATAAGAAGGAGACAATCAGGCTGGTTAGCCATTTAGATGCTGACGGTATAACTGCATGTGCTATAATGATAAAACTGCTAAACAGCAATAATAGGAAGTATTCTGTTTCTATTGTACAACACCTTAATCCTGAAGTACTTAAGGAGTTGTCTAGAGAGCCTTACAAATATTTTATATTCACAGACTTAGGTGCTGGGCAGTTGAAAGGGATAAAAGAACATTTAGCTGGGAAGACTGTTTTTGTTTTTGATCATCACAAGCCAGAGAATGTTAAACTAAATGGAGGCATTATCCATGTGAACCCTCACCTCTTTGGTATAGATGGAGGAAGGGAGATTTCTGGAGCAGGCGTTTCGTTTCTTTTTGCTAAGGAACTTAGCTCTTCTGTCGAGGATATGGCTCATGTTGCTGTTATTGGTGCTTTAGGTGACATTCAAGGGGATAAAGATGGGTTCTTGAAGCTGAACAAAGAGATTCTTGATTTAGCTGTTGATAAGAAGAAGATAAAGATAATTAAAGGACTTAGGATTTTTGGAGCTCAGACTAAGCCATTGCATAAGGTGCTTGAATATAGTACTGATCCTTATATCCTCGGAGTAAGTGGGAGTGAGTCTGGGGCACTTCAGTTTCTAAAGCAAATAGGTATTGAGCCTCAGCACAATGGAGATTGGAAGAAGATTGTAAATTTGACTGAGGATGAACTTAAGAAGTTAATTGCTGGTATCATTACGAAAAGATTTGGTGAAGATGAGCCTGATGATGTTTTAGGTGATGTTTACATATTAAATGATGAACAAAAAGAAAGTTCACTTAGAGATGCAAAAGAGTTTGCTACCTTGTTAAATGCTTGTGGGCGGTTAGGTAAGGCTTCGCTGGGGATTGGGGCTTGTTTAGGCGATAAAAGGACAAAAGCAAAGGCTTTGCAGAATCTTAGCAGATATAGGAAAGAGATTGTTAGTGCTATGAAGTGGTTTGAGGATGCTAAGAAGAATAAATCTGAGGATGTTATTGAAGGAAAGGGTTATGTTCTAATAAATGCTAAAGAAAGTATAATGCCTACCATGATTGGGACTATTGCTTCGATTATTGCTAAATCAAATGGTTTGGGAGAGAGAACTTATATTATGTCTATGGCTCATTTAATTGACGGAGATATCAAAGTGAGTTGTAGGGTGAGTGGGAGTAGGAAGAATGATGTTGATTTAAGGGAAGTAGTTAAAGAAATAACTGATATTGTTGGTGGGGCGGCTGGAGGGCACAAGTTTGCTGCAGGAGCAGTTGTTCCTGCCGATAAAGAAAAAGAGTTTATGGCTAAGGCTAAAGAAGTTCTAAGTAAAAGAGGTCTTGAAGAAGTTATTTAATTATTTCTTTATAAACCACTGGACAAACACCCTCGGAAAGTATTTAAATAAGTAGTTCTGAAAGAAAAAGAGACCGCGCAAAACTTCTAACAAAAACTTATGGAGCATAGCCCCTAAAAGTTTTTTGTAAGTTTCACTTTATGGTCTCTTTTTCAACACCCCAATAATTTCTTTTTGATTAAAATAAAAAAGAAATTCAGCTGAGGTGAATTAAGATGAATAAAATACCCATAAAAACAATTAATGAGATAAAACAAATATATATTGATGATAAGAGTTCAACTCTTACTGATTTAGCAAAAAGATTTTCTATTTCTAGAGAAAGGATTAAAAAAAGATTAGTTAAAGGAGGCATTGATATAAGATCAAATCAAGAAATTGCCGATTTTAAGAAAGAAGAGGCAGTTGAAAATCTTTGTAAATTATACAATAAAATAATGTCCTTGAGAAAAGTTAGAAAATTAACTGGGCATTCAATAAACTTCATAAAAAGATGCATTAAGGGAAAAGTTCAATTTCCCATTTACCCTAGGCCCTTAAAAGAAGAGTTTGATAAAGTAACAAAGGAGAAAGTTAGAATTTATGCACACTCTATTTTTGATGGGCACGTCAGTCATAGTAAGGGTAATTCATATATTGTAGGTTATACAAATAAATGTCCTGAGTTACTAAGAGAATTCGGTAATGATGTAGAATATGTTTATGGTATAAAAAAGGGCGAATACTTATTAAAATCGGGAGTTACAAATTTAATTTATTCTTCAAAATTAATGTATTTAGACATACTAAACTTTAATAAGTCGATAGTGAAAGAGGATCCCGAATATAAAAAAGTATACCTGCGGGCTTTTTTCGATGATGAAGGTTGTGTTATTTTTAATCCATCTAAAGGTAAATTTTTTATTAATGGGAAACAGCACAATCAAAAAGAAATATTATTTATTAAGTCATTATTAGATGATTTTGGAATTGGAAGTAAAGTATATAAATTTGTAATAGAGATAACTCTTAACAAATCCATTATTGAATATAGCAAACTCATTGGATTCACACACCCTGAAAAAAGAAGAAAAATTTTAACTGGTATAGCTTATTATGAAAAAAAGTTTAGGAAGATTAATAATCAAAATCTTAGAATTAAAAAATTTACACTTAAAGGGATGGGTCCTTACCAGATATCAAAACTAATTGGTATGCCTCCGACCACTATAAGGCATCGAATAGATTCTGGCTTTAAATCAATTAAATATGATTATGGTTGAGATTTTTCTGTTTTCTTTTGGGGGTAAACATATCCACGCATCCAATAAACGCCTGCATAAACCGCCGGAGTGTCGACGATAGCGATGACTACTTTCAATAACCAGTAAGGTATAATTAATGCGAATAGGTAAGCTACTGTGAACTTTGGTGATGTATTTAGGATTTGAGGTATGAAATCGAAGGGTAAGTAGAATAATGCGATGAACATGAAGACTACTGTGTCTATAAGTTGAGAGATGATTGTGGATAAGTTGTTTCTTAACCACAAGTATTTTCCTTTTGTTTTTTCTTTCCAGAAGTTAAATGCCCAAATGTCATGTGTTTGGCTCAGGATGAATGCTGTAACGCTTGCTATGAAGAATCTAATACTCATTCCAAAAACTCTATTGTATTGTTCCGCTTGGACATAAGAACGATCTGCAAATGGTAAGGAAACTGCTAGTACTGCCATTAGTAATACGAATACTACACAAATAAAAGCAACCCTCACAAATTCCTTAGTTTTTGCCTTTCCATGAACTTCTTCTATGATATCTGTTATGACAAATGTTAAAGGGAATGCAAAGATTCCAACGCTAAATTCTATGAAACCTAAGTGAGTTATTTTTGAACCTAATAGATTAGCTGCTATGATTGCTGCTACGAATAAACCTAATAGAAGATTTGTTTTTTTCTCTAATTTTTTATCATTGTTAGCATTAAGTTTATTGCCAATTTTATCTTGAGTAGTTTCTTTAGTCCCCATGAAAGTCTAGAATTCTATGTTGATTTATAATTATTTTGGTTTAGTTTTTAAGGGGTTGTTATAGATTTTGTCATAATTATATTCTTTTCTTTGAATTCATTATTGTCTTGGTCAACTGCAGTTACAGCGAAATGGTATTCTGCACCACTTTCTAGAGTGTTTACATTAATGTCAATTGTCGTATCCATCGTTGAAATCTGATTTGAGAATTCAAATGAATCTTTTTCGTAGTAGACTTTGTAAGAAGTGATTGAATCTGTTAAAAGAGTTCCATCAATGTTTGTTGTTGGTTGTGACCACATTAATTCAATTACTTGGTTTCCGTTCTTCGTTTTTATTGTTGGTGGATCTAAGTTTACTAGGTTTGGTGCAAGAGTGTCAGTTGGAGTTCCTTGGTTGTAGTTCTGAGATTGAGTTAGCTTCTGGTTGTCATCTTCGTTGTTTATTTCGTTATCTGCTGCATCTACTGCTGTGATTGCCACATTATATTGTTCATTTGTTGGTAAATGTATGGAGAGGATGAGTTTGCCATTAATTTCGTAGAGTTCGTTGTCTTTTAGCTCAATCCTGTCAGGAGTATCATCTAGTTGAATTACTGAGTAAAGGAATGTGCATTTGCTTTCTGCTTGATTGTAATCACATTCTACTGGAGTTAAATCCATTGTCTTAAATTTATTTTCGTCTTTTATATTTGAAGTTATGTCCAAGGGGATTAGCGTACTTAATTTATGATTTTCAATTTTTGAGTTTATCAATGATATTTTTGAATAATAGATTGAATAGTATTTTAGGTCTTGATCATTTAGTTTGCCCCACTCCAAAATTAAATGCTTGTCGGATTTTTGTCTGTCGTAAGCATTTAGGTCTTTAATTGGTCTTGGAGGCAGGTCATCCATGAATAGTGCAAATTTTATTTGGGGTGAGAAAAGTTGAGGGAGGGATGAGTATTGATTGGCTACATATAGTTGAGTAGTGGGGGTTGCGCAAAACTTAAAAATATTTTTTGTCACTGCACATTTTGGTTTTGAATTTGTGTCTTTTACGAAAATTAACTCATCATTGTTTTTGTATATGGTCATGGTGTTGTAATCCCATTCCGCGTCAAACCAATTGTTGATTTCTAATCCCAATTTTGCACTGTCGAATGTATTGTCGCCATTATATTTTATGAAGTAGTCAATATATTCTCTTTCTGTCAGTTCAGATGGATTATCTCCTGTATAGGATGGGATGTTTTCTAAGTTGTATGTTAATTGATTTAAGGTCACTGATTGGTCTTTTGAGAGTTTAATCTTGTATTCTTGGTCAAGGTTCTGGTAGTGGGTAAAATCCAAGGTGAAATCGCAGACACAGTCATTATCTGCTGTTGCTGCGCAGAGTTCATATTGTTCGATGAAATCGTAGAAAAGGTCGTTTATTCCGTTTTTACAGGATCCTTGTGATAAGGATAGTTCTGGGTGAGTTAGTTCGAATTGCGTTGTTCTGAGATTTATACAATCTGCTATGTTGTCTGATGATAGGCAAGGGAGGAGATTGTTTTTTACTTCATCAGTTAATGTTTGGTAGTCGCCTATTATGTTGTAGTCAACTGTTGTTGTGAATGAAGGATTTATTGAGTAAGTTCCCACTTTTATTTCGGTAGCCCCTCTAATAAAAACTATTAAAGTCGTGAAGAGTATTAGGTAGATTATTTTTTTATTCATTTTAAGTATAGCCTTCTTCTCGTGGAGGAATTTTTCCTAGGTCCGCTAATAGTATATGGCCAGTTAGACTAATCCTTGACCAGTCGAAATTGGGAGATGGGTCCCATTTGCCTATTGCAGCAGTTGTGACTTGGTAGTGGCCTAAGACATGTTGATTGTCTGCCTTTATTGATGGCCACCTAACTGCAATGTCATTTATCAGGTCTTTTATGGAGTTGTATTGAGCATTTGTATATTGCATGTCTGCTTTTCCAGTGTTAACAATCTCTATTCCAATTGAACGAGCATTCCATCCTTTTGCATGGTAGGCCATTTTATCTTCAGTTACTGGATTATGGATTGTTCCGTCACGGTCAACTATGTAATGGACTGATAATCCTCTGTTTCTCAATGCTCTGAAAGTTTGGGCTGCTGATGAGTCCCCTGTATGATGAAGAATAATTCTATCAACTACTGCGCTTCTTGGCCTTGATCTTGAATCTAGCCTTCCAACGTAGTTGGATGAGACTGTTGTTGTAGGAGTTGTTACAACTCCTTGTGAAGGGGCCCTGGTTTGTGACGATATGTCTACATTAGGGATCTCTTTTTTTCTTTCTTTGATATCCAAGGTTAATGGTTGGAGGGCAAATCCATTAACTGTTGTTTTTTGGTTTTCTTCTGTTATTAGGAAATTGTAGTTTGTTTGTGGAATGTCTGGATAGTTAATTAAGTATAGGTCTAGGTTAGTTATTATTGAATCTGATAGTTCTTTGGCAATATCTGGGTAACATTTTTCTCCAGTATGTTCAAAGTCGTCGTTCCAGATAGTATAACCAAAATAATTACCGCAATTGGGAGGTTCTGCATGTCCACCTTGTTGGCCTAGGTCGAATATTGCTTGTTGTGCCGAGTATTTTGCGGATTGGTCTATTATGAATAAGTTTTTTTCGGCTTCATGGTAAGTATCTATTATATCTTTAGGGAGCTGGCCTACGTCCCTTGTTAGTTTAGCTGTTTTAGTATGAACAGTTACCACTAAAACTACTAATACAAATATCATCACAGCTAGGAATGATATGTCAAAAAACATGTCTGCTTTTTTATTCTTCATTTTGGTAAATTTCTATTTGGAATTTGATTGGTTGATTTGGGATTTTTGATGGAAGTAATATGAGATATGTGTTTGATTTACCACTGCAAACGGAGTCATCGCAGAACTTTGTTACTTCGTTGTCATCTATTGATATTTTCCACCCAGTTTTTTTGTTGAATGTTGTTTCTAGTGCTGTTGAAGTTGTTGTTGTTAATTGGGTGTAGTCACCATTATGGTATGCCCCAGTTATTATATCTGCCATATTATTACCATTTGCACCATAATTAAGATAATAAGTTATGAACAAATTAGACTTTGAATCAACCATCATATTGTTTATCTTAAATTGTATACGTTGTTCTGCCATCGGGACATAGATGAACATTAGTGATCCCATTATTATGAACGTGCCGATTATTCCAAAGATTACAAAAGAGAGGTAATCTGCGCTTGTTTGGGCTTTTTTTGATTTCATTTTTGGAAATGTGCAGTCACTATGAGTTTTCCTTTTGTATATGTGTCTTCGTCTTTTATTGTAACTAATATTGATTGAGTTATCGAATCGTAATTTTTATTTATCAGTCTTGGTTCGATTGATTCGTAAAGTTTTTGGTTGTAGAAGATTTCCGTTGGAGGTTGTGATTCTGGCTCTAAGGTAAGTTTGAAACTTATTTGGAGTTTTGTTTCGTTGAATAAGTCTTTTAGGACTTGTTCGTTGAATTTATCTATGTCTACGATGTTAGTGTAATGTCTTTTTGTTAATTCATTTGTGTAGAATACGGAGTTTTTTGAGTAGAAGACGCGGTTGAAGAGAATATGAGATTCAAGATCTCCTGTTGATAGTGATGATTCTAAAGCTGCTCCAACAATAAACCTTATTCCTACGTAGAAGGGGATTAGGATGAAGAGGATTGTAATTACCCACATCCATGTGTATACAGTAACTCTTGCTTTTTTGTTTTTAATCATCATATTGTTCTATACCTTTGTTTATTGAGGATGAAATTGCAAGCATTGCTTCTTCGTTTTCTAAGAGGTTTTGAGATTCTCCTATCCTTTGGTTGCCAATCTGTAGGATAACTGCTATGTTATCTTGGTTAAGTGCTCCATATTCAGATGTTGGGATGATAGTTATCCCAGTTATTCCTTTTAGGTTGTTTTCTTGTATTAGTGTGTTTAGGTCAGTGTTAGTTATTATTTCGTTTAGGATTAAGCAGGCTACACGTTCTGATTCTAGTGATTTTGCCGAAGACGATGAAATGTATGCTACTAAGTTATTATTGTTTTCATCAAAATTAGAAGTGAATTTGATTAATGAGATGAATGCGTCTTTTGATGAAGTGATTATATCTGGGGAATCTAGGTGTTCTTTTGTAACTAATGGCGGGATGTAGAGAGATTTTCCTTGGACGGTTTCTGCGTTTTCTATTTCTGGGCAGACGAAGGTGAATGGGGTTATTTGAGTGTTAAAGTCAGTTATACTCATCTTGTTGCCAAGTTTTGTAATCTTTATCTGAACTTTTTCTTTTAATTCATCTTCTTCGAAAGTCGGTTCTAAAGTTGTTTCTTGAAAAGAGATGTTTCTATCGTTTATGATGGGATGGGTTTGCTTGTGGAGTATTGTGTTTGGGTCATAAACTTCAATTTTGGAATTTGTGAAGGTGAAGGTGAAAGCGTGGGTGTCCTTAGGATAGTTTAGCTCAACATTTCCTGGTGCTGAGTAGATTGTGTCTATTAAGATAGCTAAATCTTTTTTTAGAAAGATTTTTTCGAACAAAGTGTGGTTTCTAATTTCTTCAAAAAAGCTTAGAAGGCCGAAGAAAATTACTCCAAAAACTATGACTAATGCAAAGGCTGGAATCATAGCCATCTCAATAGTTTCACTACCTCTTTTTCCCCGGAACAAACTATACATATGTTAATTTTAGGAAGAAGTATTTAAATAGTTTACCTTAAGTGGTTGGATTAGAAATGGTTATAATTCCATCAGCGTCTTTTTTTATAAATACATTCGTTATTGCTTCTACTGTGAATTCAGCTATTTTAAAATTACCATTTTTTATTTTCTGGCAGGCAGGTCTTGGTTTAGGTCTTTCCGTATCTATTATACAAAGCTGAGCAGTATTTTGACTGCATTCATCATCTGGCGGTCCTTCGCAGACCTTTAATGACTTTAATATATATTTGCCCCCCACCTCTTTGTTCACCGGAAATGGAATTGTTGCTGATTTGTTGTTTTCTAAATTGTTTATCTCAATTGCTAGCCTCATCAGTTTGTCTTGAGTTGCTAAATCTGGTTTTTGAGTTATAAAATTCCATGCAACTATTGGGATTTTAGAAGACCATAAAGCTAGAAGGAATATAAAGAAGATTGCGAGAGTCATAAGTTCTCGCATTGTCATTTCTACTGCTTTTTTATTCATCTTTTTTTATACGTTCGCAGCAGAGTGTCTCATCTGGACAGTCCCCCCATCCCCCGCTTGGTGCAGGAATCTCTTCATAGTAGAAATTGTCAGTTTCACCGCAGGTGTCTTGGCAGTTTTTGTTTGACATAAACCCTTTGCAAACTGTGCCTTCCCTTATGCCTTTAGTAGTATTACTAATACTTGTAAAACCTGCTGCAAAGTCTTTTATTTGAGATCCGAAGATAGCTATTACAACTACCAGTACGAACAGAACAATTGCAGCTACTACAACTGTTTCCATAGAGATTGCTGCTCTTTTTTTCATAATATTGATTATTAGCTGACGATTATATAAATTTGTCGATTAAGTTAAGACAAATGTCAACACGTCATTTTCCAAAACATTTATATAAATATTTGTTTAGGTAAGGAACATGGAAAAAAAGGTGCTGGCAGGATTTATCATCATAGTTCTTGGAGTTATGATAGTATCTACTTATTTCTTTTTGGAATTTTTTGGTGGTGGTGAAGAGGTTGGAGATAGTGATGAGATAATCATAGATAGAGGAAATGTTAAAGAGGTTAATGTTGAGCAGATAACTAGTGGTAGTGGCCATTTAGATATGTTTGGGCAACAGTTTGACAATGGAAAAATATCCACTGTTTTTGGATATAGTGGGTTTTATCACGGTGAATTTTTTGAGTATGAGTATAGGGATGAGCAGGATAAGTTAATGATGAGGATTACTAATGAGATGGAACCCTTCAATGGAGTTATTGAAGGCTTTGCTGTTGCCAATATAGTAGATAATAAACCAATTGTGCAGATATTTTTAGATGAGGACTGGAAAAGGGAGGTTGGTGACACATTTATATGGTATGGAGTAGGATATAAAAATTACAAAGAATTCAATTTTAATGAAATCTCTGAAGGAATTTACTCTGACTCAATAGAGGATGACCCTGGCAGATTTATGGCAGAATTTACATTACATTTAGGTGGAGTAATCATAGGAGACGTTTCTAAAGAAAAGATTAAGAATGAAGATGAAGATATTACTTTAATTAAGTTTGAATAAGTTAATTTCTTACTGGCCATTTTGCGCCGGCTACGTTCAATAAAACGTCAGTTACTACACTTGTTGCTACAATTCCAGGGAGACCAATAATTGCTCCTGCCCCTGTTGAGCTAACTCCTGTGAAAAAAGCATCAGCAACTAGTGATCCTGAGAATATTAAAAACTTTAAAGCTGCCCTTGGAGCATTTATTCCACCGCTATAACAATAATTTGCCCCCCTTTCAAGCATATAACCTTGGTCTAGTTCTTCTAATCCGACCAATATGCATGGCCCGGAAGTTGGCCCTACTTCAGCTGTAAGTTGTGAAGTCGATAATTCAGCGAATATTCCTCCTGGTGTAGTTACGGGCGACTGATAGAGTTTACAATGTTTTACCCCTCGTGATAAATCGCTATTAAAAGTTGTTAATTTCCTGTAATTAAATACATAGTCTTTTGATGCATCCCATATAATTGTATCTCCGAATTGTGAAGGGTTCTGAGGGTCAACGTCCCTTCCAAGAATGTGGTCGAATGGAGGTCTTGTTAATGGCTGTCCAGTATAGTATGCATTATAATTTTGGTTTACTTCATACATATTTGTCAGCATCTCGCCCAATAGTTTTGCAGTGAGGCCTAACTTATTTTGATTTCGTTCAAATGTAACTGGATTTGTTAATATTGGGCTATTCTCTGGCAATATCACTGTTGTAGCATCAGTAAATATCCTTGTATTAATAAAGATCATAAGATTATCAAACCCATCATCTGGGTCAGCAATATTAGAACCATCTACAATATCTTGAATACTATTAGTACCTGGATTTGAAATTAATCCTCCACTGACTGCTCTGAAATCAAGTACTCTTGGATCATTTTTCATAGCTGTTGTAATTTGCCTTGTTTCCATATCTGTTAATGAATTATCCCTCATGAATTCTGCTGCTCTTAATACAATTTGATGATATTCTCCTAAGAATTTCGTAAGAAGTTCTGAATTTTCAAATAAGTTTGATGCGCAATTATCATGTGTGTCTTGTTCATAACCATTAAGTGGGTTTGAAAGATCAATTTTTGCACTGCATAATCTAGCCATATATTCCCTATTAGATTCTCCGAATTCTGGTTGATCCCACCAATAAACTATTTCTGGAACTGTTGTAAACGTTGCAGTACTCTTTTCTAAAGGATGTTGAAGTGTAGTTCCTCCTTCTTTAGTATAAACATCGCTTTTTGTTTCAATTTCACAACGGCAATTTGTTTTTTCCACTACTAAATTTGCTTTGCATGGACTAACTAAGAATAGCCTTTTGATATCATCGTGTCCCCCCCTTATAGCAGAAAGAATGTTATTTTCCTTATTCAGGCCAATAAAATAATCAGTCATGTAAGGCTCCAAGTTATATCCTACTCCCTCTCCTTCCTCCACTAAAGTTGGTGTGCTTACAGTTAATGTATTTAACCCCTTAGGAACATATTTTTCATTCAAACCCTCTCTATATTTTGAAATCCTATCAACTACAAATAAAGCAAATAGTTTATGGTTATTGGTAAACTTTATTGTTCCTACTGTTGCTCCACCAGCTAATGCTGTTCCAGTTATTGCTCCTACTGCACCAATTGCAGCTCCTTGGGGCCCGCCGACAAAGAACCCCACTATCCCTCCAACTGTTGCTGATTTAAATGATCCTGAAAGCCCTATTCTTCTCGCTGTTGATGTAGAGAAAGGAATAAACTTTATTCCTGCTGCTCTTGCTGTTCTTTGTGCCGAATCAAAAACATTAACTCCATCCTGCCACGTTGTTCCAAACATATTCCTAAGGAAACCATTTGCCATTGTCTTAAGTTCCCCATCTCGTCTAACTGCTTCTAGTATTTTATCGAAGAATTCCTGCTCTAATTCAGCTATTGTTGCTCTGTCTAAATTTCCCAGTGTTAGTTTAGTTAGGAAATTACCATTTGAATCAAATAAAGCAGGGGTTAATTGAGTAAATTGTTTCATTGCTGCCTCTTGAGCAACTTGGCTTTTAGGATATGCTTTTTTTGCAGCTTCCCCCATAATTTCACTTAGTGCGTCTGCATCAACTATGTATTTACCTCCTTCGAATCTGAATAAGGTGCTTAATAAATCCCGGTATGCTAATACTGATCTCATATTTTTCTTAGTTAATCTTGTTGCTGCAAATGTTTCATCAGTAGCACTATCAATTGTTTTTCTAAATTGTGATGTAAATACATTTTCTCTGGCAATGTCATTTGCTATGTTATCTAATTCTGCGTCTAAGTCTGTAGCAGCTCCCCTTCTACTTGCAAGCTCATCAGCTTGAGCTCTTATTTCATTTCTAGTTGCAGTTATAGAATCTGGGAAGTCTTGGTAAATAGTGTCAAGATCGTCAATGTTTCTTACACTTGCATCTGCAATTTGTTCTGGGCCATCAGAAAGACCATATGAGTGATAGTGGTTGTCCATCAATACTCTTCTTTCTGCCATTTCGAAATCTATAGCCCTCATTGCAGCCGGATCATTAGGATCTACATTACGGTATTTGTTTCTTAAAAATTCCATTTCCTCATCAACTTGATTCCTTATAAAAGGTTCCATATCGTCTGGATCGTCCGGTAGAATTACCCTTCTTAAGTCATCAGAAACAGATACTCTATTGCCACCAACCACCCTACTACTATGAAATCTTTCCCAGACTTGAGTATAGATATCTTCTCGGGTTGTAGTTGAGCCTACCCCTTCTAAGACCTCATCAATCAAACCGAGCCTATGAACTTCATCTAATCCTTTTACACCTAATGTTCCCTCTATCTGGGAGTCTACCAATGCCTTTCTTATTAAGGATTCTTCATCAAGATTAGCTCTTTTGGATTTACCAAGACTTCTTAGAAATGATCTAACTGGTCCAGGAGGTAGTTCTTGTTTTAGTTCTTTTTTAAGCTGCTTGCCTACTTTTTTTGCTTCTTTTCTTGCTGCCCTTACTCCAGTACCACGGTTTACACGTATTATTTGTTCTTGTGTTTGATCCACGACCTCTCCAATTGTTTTTTTCAAAATTTTTCTTGTGACTACAAATCCCCTAGCTGCTCTGACTGCTCCTGGGACTGCAGGTACTACGTTAACTAAACCCCATACTAAATTCCATTTTGTAAGTATCCTGTATGTGTCTGTTGCCCAAGCTGCTTCTTCCCCTGGTGGAAACTGCTGGTAATGTAAAACATATTTTGGGTCTCCCATACCGCCCGTAATCCAATCCCTCAACCCTGCAAATCCTAATTCGTCCTTTTTTTGGTCTAGGAGGAACCCTTTTACCTTACAATTAAATTGAGGTGTATCTTCACAAGTTACACAGGAAGTACCATATACTATGCCATCGCATGATAGGTCTGGCCCTATACATTCAGAATTATCAACGATAGAGGCGCCCCATCCAAGGTCACCAACACATTCGTCTTCTAAAGTCCATGATGGAGGATTTGCCCCAGTATGGCCACTAGAAAATACACAACAAACCGAATTAGCTGGTATGCTTTGGGCTACTTGTTCTTCAGTTATAACTTGGTATTGGGGATCACAATGAGTTCCAGAAAATTCAGGTTTACAATCTTCTTCCCACCCCTTACAACCTAGTGCAGTACTCTGAATTGCACAGACTAGTGCATTCATGCTGTCTTCCACTGTTTGTTCTTGTGTAGTTAGATGATCCTCGGCAACATAAGGGGTAAATTCCTTTTCTTCAAAGTAATCAAACAAGTTCTTGAAGAAATCATTTGTCTGCGGGAAGAACGGCATGATTATGCCAAATACTACAACGACTAATACAAAGGAGAATAGAGCCCACTTTGCTACCATCTCCCAGCTAAGGGCACCTCTTTTTTTCATTTTATTTAGAAGAACATATCTTTTATATTTCTTAATATGTCGTTGCTTCCTTTATCTGCCTGCATTACCATAAATACTAGTACTGTCAGGATTATTAGACCTAGGAGTAATAATACAAGTGTTCTTGCTGCTAATGCTTTTTTTTTCATTTTTAGTTCATAATTGCGTCGCATTTATCTACAACCTCAGCATAGGGCCATATGAAAACAGAATCTATTGCCTGTAGATGGTCTTCTTCTTCTATGAAGTCTGCTATATCACTTGCTATTTCAACAAGCCTATGAATATTGATCCTCATGAATACTACTGCGCTGTCATCTCCAGGTTTATAATATAGCCTGTCTTTGTCTTCTTCTTCAGCAAAAAAATCGCTAATAATCGATTCGTCCAGTGTGAATTCATAATAACTTGTAGGGTCATAAGAGCTTAAAGGATGGCTTTTCATCCAATCAGGCAATGTAGTTATTTCAAGTTCAGGGTCAACGTCTGCTCCGAATTCAGCCTTTACAGAATCATCAAATCTTACTCTTGAACAGATGATGCATGCCTTTTTTGTTAAACTTACATCTTTATTAAATGGGTATACTTTTTTAAAGAATCTTTCTAATTTACCATCATCTGACTTTAATGTTCCTTCTTCATATTCTACAATGCTAAACCAATCTGAGAATAAATCTAAGTCTCCCCTACCTAACTTATTCCAGCAGTGTTTTATCTCTTTTGCCATGATTTCGTTCATGCGGTATTCCATGTAGTCCTTATCTTCCTTTTCTTCATAAGCGGGGTACCAATTAGCTAGTTTTTTTCTTAGTGAAGAAGGAATTTTCTTGTTTATGTAAAGAAATTCTTCATCCGGAAAGTTACTTTTTCTATCTTTACCTGCTTCTGATTGTGTTATAGTTACAAATCTTTGCGGGCAGACTATCTTTATCGTTTCTGCTCCACTTACTTTCCCCATTGATGCAAAAACAGCTGACCAAGCACAAACGCCCCCTTCTGCTACTGCTTTTGCGAATGATATGATGTGAAGGTCTAGTTTTGCTAACACTACAAAAGATAGCAGCATGACTGTTATTATTACTAATATTGCTGCTGTTAACCCTTTTTTTCCTTTCATATTGTTAAGATGGGGCCTAAAGTGTTCATTATAATCCATATAATTGCTGCTACAACTGCGATGATAATTGCCATGACTATTGGGACTTCTAACCACTTCCCTAGACTTATAACTCCTCGTTTCGCTAATGAATTCATTTATATGAATTATAGAAGAAGTGATATATAAATGTTAAGTTATTTTGGTTGAAAAAGGATAAAGGTTTTTATCTTATGGCTCTGATACAACAGTAGTCTGCGTTAGCATCCTTCTCCTCTTGTGTTGTTGGACAGTCAGTTCCAGGGATTATGGTCATATCTTTATTATCAGTGCAGTCTGTTTTAGCGTTTGCTACACAAGTTCCACCTTTGGATACACAATCTTCAATTCCACCAACGAATCCGCCTAGCCTTCCTATGAAGATTGCCACCATCATTACAAGAACTATTAATGCAACTGCTGAGACTATAATTGTATTTATAGAAATTCCTTGAGCTTTTTTTGAAAACATAAAAAGAAAATAAAAATTTTAATTTGTGACACTGATGCAACAATGTTTTGCTTTTGCCGTTTTCTCCGCATCTGTGACTGGACAGTCAGTTCCAGGGACCACTGCCATACCCTTGGAAGTACAATCAGCTTTAGCGTCTGCTACACAATCTCCCCCCTTTGATGCACAATCTTCAATCCCACCAACAAACCCGCCTAGTCTTCCGGTAAAGATTGCCACTAGAACAACTAAAACTATTAGTGCAATAGCAGCTATTATAATCGTATTTATAGAAATTCCTTGAGCTTTTTTCTTCATTATAGACACCTCTTGGTATATTATAATAGTACTCTCCTTTATGTTATATTTAAATGTTTCTATAACTGCTAATCCTTACAAATATCTAGCTTGATTTCAATTGTTGTTCCTGTGGATGAAGGTAGTGTGAATGGTGATGATGCTTTTGAGCC
>CAZMIO010000012.1:0-33455 GCA_964566535.1 uncultured Methanosarcinales archaeon
CTCATTTATGCGACTTTCTCTTAAAAGAGGAGCATAGTGTAATATGCATGGACAACTTAATAACTGGAAATAAAAAGAATATTGCTCACCTTCAAAACAATCAGAATTTTAAATTCTTAGAACACGACATTACCCAATTCATAAAAATTGAAGAAGAGATAGACTTTATTATGCATTTCGCAAGTCCAGCATCACCAATAGACTACCAAAAAATCCCAATTCAAACTTTAAAGGCAGGATCCTTGGGAACACACAACCTTCTAGGCCTAGCAAACGCAAAAAAAGCAAAATTCCTATTGGCATCAACTTCAGAAGTTTATGGGGACCCGCTAATCAACCCTCAACCGGAATCTTACTGGGGAAATGTAAACCCTATAGGCCCAAGGGGGTGTTATGACGAAGCAAAAAGGTTCGCAGAAGCACTAACAATGGCATATCACAGAATACATGACATTGACACAAAGATTGTAAGGATATTCAACACCTACGGTCCAAGGATGAGGGCAAATGATGGAAGGGTTGTACCTGCCTTTATTAACCAAGCCATAACTAATGAACAATTAACTGTTTTCGGAGATGGTTCTCAAACTAGGAGCTTTTGTTATGTCTCTGATCTAATAGAGGGGATATACAAACTAGCTCTTTCGGACATTAATGACCCAATAAACATAGGCAATCCAGATGAACTAACTATCTTAGAGTTTGCAAACAAGTTATTAAAACTAACTACTTCAAATAGCGAAATAATTTTCAAAAACCTCCCAATAGATGATCCGAAGACCAGAAGACCAGATATAACTAAGGCAAAAAAACTACTGGATTGGGAGCCCAAGGTTAGTTTGGATGAAGGCCTAAATAAGACAATCAGTTGGTTTAATCAATAATCTTATTTGGAGGAGTTCTAACACAGCCAAAACATTTTTATACACCTCAATTTTCCTATTTCTGTATTAATAAACTCGAATCAGTTTTTTTAAATTCACAAGAAGCATTTAATTATTAATCGACAAAATGAAAATATTAGTTACTGGCGGAGCAGGTTTTATCGGTTCATTTCTAGTAGACGAATTAATAAAAAAAGGACATGCTGTAAGAATCCTAGATAATCTTGAACCTCAAGTCCATCATCAGGGCAATATCCCTCCTTATTTGAATAAAAGCGCCGAATTCATTAAAGGAGACGTCAGAGACAAAGATACAATCACAAAAGCCATAATGGATATTGATGTTGTATTTCATTTGGCAGCAATGGTGGGGGTAGGACAATCTATGTACCAGATTAATAGGTATATGGATGTCAATACTTTAGGTACTGCCACACTTCTTGATTCTATTGTCAATTCAAATAACAATATAAAAAAGATTGTTGTAGCGTCTAGTATGAGTGCATATGGGGAAGGAAGTTACACTTGCGAAAAGTGCGGCATGGTCGAACCAGGACTAAGAGAAAACGAACAGATGGAAAAGAATGACTTTAATGTTTATTGCCCTAAGTGCAAGAGCGTATTAAAACCACTTCCTACAAAAGAGGAAAAAAAACAGGACATTAATTCAGTTTATGCCCTATCAAAGATGGACCAAGAGTTGATGGTATTAAATATTGGAAAATCGTATGGCATACCTTCGGTTGCTTTGAGATATTTCAATGTTTATGGCCCAAGACAATCACTATCTAATCCCTATACTGGAGTTGCTGCAATTTTTATGAGCAGGATAAAAAATAACAATCCTCCATTAATATTTGAAGATGGAAATCAAAGTAGGGATTTTGTATCAGTTCATGACATAACTTCTGCAAATATCCTCGCTATGGAAAAACAAGCCGCAAATTATGGGGCATTCAATGTAGGAAGTGGACGCCAAATAACCATAAAAGAGGTCAGTGAAACTTTATCAAAACTCTATGGGGAAGAAGCAAATCCTTCAATAACTGGGAAGTTCAGGAAAGGTGATGTAAGGCATTGTTTTGCAGATATTTCTAGAATCAAAGATAAACTTGGATTTAATCCAAAAGTAACGTTTGAAGAAGGGGCAAGAGAACTTATAAATTGGTCAAAGGACGTTACAGCAATAGACAAGGTAGAACACGCAACTAATGAATTAAAAGATAAGGGGTTATTCCATAATTAAAATGTATGATAGTAAAAAAGTTTCAGTAATTTTTCCAGCATATAATGAGGAAGAAAATATTAAAAACGCTATTGAAGATTTCTTTTCCACTGGCATTGTAGACGAAATTATAGTGATAGATAATAACTCTAAAGATAAAACCGCTGAGATGATAAAATCAACAAAAGCCAAATATTTTTTAGAGACCAAACAAGGGTATGGTCACGCTTTACAAAAGGGACTAAGTGAAGCAACTGGTGATTATATCATCACAGCCGAGCCAGATGGGACATTTACAGGCAAAGACATTCTAAAGTTACTGATATACTCTGATGATTTTGAAGCAGTGTTTGGCACAAGAACTTCAAAAGAATTTATTTGGTCAGGTGCAAATATGAACTGGTTCTTAAGACTTGGAAATGTTTTTGTCGCCAAATTGATGGAGTACTTATACAATGGACCTTGTTTGACAGATGTGGGATGTACAATGAAATTAATCAAAAGAGAATCCCTAAAAAAGATAGATTCAAAATTCACAGTTGGCAGTTCTCATTTTTCCCCAGAATTCATGATTTTATGTTTAACAAACAAGATTAAGACCATAGAAATCCCAGTTAGTTATGGTAAAAGGATAGGCCAGTCTAAAATCACCGGTTCATTTTGGAACGCATTTAAGCTAGGTCTAATTATGATTGGTTTGTTATTCTCATATAAGATTGGCATAAAAAATGTTAAATAGAAAATCATCATTTTTCTTAGTCTTAATAATATTAATCTTTTTTTTATTTGTAATTCCTCAACTTAAAAAACCCTTCTTAAATGATGAATTCTATTTTATTAATTCTGCAAAATCCATTAATGAAGTAGGTTATCCGATAGTCTATGATGGTGAACAAAAAACGGAATTACTGGGGGGGCTACATCCACCGTTCTTCATGCACATACTAGCTATCTCTTTCAAACTATTTGGTTCAAGCGAAATAATTGCAAGATTAGTCCCAGTTTTGTTTGCAGTAGGTACAATTATTTTGATCTACCTTATCTCAATGGAGATATTCAAAAAGAAGGAAAATAAACATACTATAGCTCTAATCAGTTGTCTTGTTTATGTTATAAATCCATTAGTTATACAAGGCTCTTTATTGATTGATATTGACGGAGGACTTTTAACTTTTTTGATGATGATGTTAATCTACACATTTATCAAGACTGCCGGTAGGAATTATCTTCTCCTGTCATTAATAATGGTAGTTGCCTTATGGGCTAAAATACAAGCAATACTATTCCTAGTACCTTTATTCTTATTTTATCTGTTAAACAAACGAATCAAGGAAGGGATAATCAATCTATCCATAATAGGGGGGCTATCAGTCGGAACATTTCTGGTAACTTGGTTCCTCTATTCAACAATAACTCCTCTCCATTTCAATATGCCCTTTGAACATTCATTTGGTTATATACAATTTTCAAAACCAGCTTTATTTGATAACCTTCTTCTTAATATATGGGCTATAAAGAATATGATTTTTTGGACAACCCCTCCATTTCTTTTATTAGTTTCAATAGCAACATACCAAAGAGTTAAAACATTCCTAAATACTAAGAAGGCCCTTTACATAGATCTTTTGTTGATTTATGGTTTAGTTATTTTGTTCTTCTTTATGATGATAAATACAATTTCTTATGGGTTCCCAAAATATCTAACTCAAATGATGCCTCTATTTTCCATCTTATTAGGGCATTTTATAGCCAATTTCAGATTTAAATCAAATTCAAAATTCCCATTTATCTCAATAGCATTAATTTTACTGCTTTTCTTATTTCATTTTTTAGTTATTGGTGACCCATTTATACCACATAATCTATTCTATACAACATCAATAAGTTTAGGTAACAATCTAACCACTTACCTTCTTAGCTCACTACATGGAAGCTTATATCTCTTACCTATTTTAATCACATTCATCATTTTATTGGGTTTAAGATACAAGTTTTATACCTCATTAGTATTATCCTTAATCATAGTCCTGATTGTTTCAGGTTTTTATATTGACTATGTTCAATCAAAAGCAGATTACTCGACAATTTATAATTATGGTCAGGAGGGGTTTCTAGAAACTGCAGATTACATTAGGGCACGTACAACCAATGAAGACGTAATTCTCGCACCACAAGTCATAGCAGATTATGCAGGTAGGAAATATTACCATTCATTCTATTTCGATGCAGGGTGGATTAACTTTACTAAGACAATAAAAGAAAATGACCTCCCCTATCTTGTAATTGCACCACAAAATAAATTCGAAGGTTATCACGATCTATATGAGTTTAGAATAGAAATTGGACATTTTAAAATCTATCAAAGAAAAGAAGACATCCTTCCAAATTCAATCTCGTAATCAATTTCCCCTATTTAGAACAAGGATAATTTACTCAATCTAGTTGTCTTTCAACTTCTTCAATCTCTCCATATCAGCATCAACCATCATTTCAACTAATTCTTTAAATTTAACTTGGGGGCCCCATCCAAGGACAGTCTTAGCCCGAGAAGGGTCAGCAATCAACAAATCAACTTCAGCAGGCCTTTTGAACTTAGGATCTTCAAAGACATAGTCTTTATAATCTAATCCAACACGATTAAACGCTACTTCAACAAGCTCCCTTACTGAATGCGTTTCACCAGTACCAATAACTAAATCATGAGGTTTATCCTGTTGCAACATCATCCACATAGCCCTTACATAATCTTTTGCATATCCCCAATCTCTTTTCGCCTCAAGATTCCCTAGTCCAAGTTTATCCATCATACCTAACTTAATTCTTGCAACTCCATCTGATACTTTCCTAGTCACAAATTCCATTCCCCTTCTAGGGGATTCATGATTAAACAGAATTCCTGAACATGCAAAAATATCATAACTCTCCCTGTAATTTACAGTTATATAATGGCCATATACTTTAGCTACCCCATAAGGGCTT
This sequence comes from uncultured Methanosarcinales archaeon, assembly GCA_964566535.1. Taxonomy (GTDB): domain Archaea; phylum Nanobdellota; class Nanobdellia; order Woesearchaeales; family CAZOXR01; genus CAZMIO01. Next base: position 5,089 of record CAZMIO010000012.1, read on the forward strand.
CTTGGATGAAAAGGTGTTTTCTCACTCTGAGGAACTTCTCTAACCTTCCCAAACATCTCACTTGAACTAGCCTGATAATACTTTATTTTAGAGTTCACTACCCTAATAGCTTCTAACATCCTAGTAACTCCTAACCCAGTAATCTCCCCAGTTAGAATTGGCTGATTCCATGAAGTAGGAACGAATGATTGCGCACCTAAATTATAAACTTCCTCGGGTTCTGATTCACGCAAAGCAGTAATCAAAGAATTTTGATCATTTAAATCTCCTTGAACTAATTCTATCTTATCCTTAATATGTTCAATTCTCTCCAGTTTCTCAACACTCGAACGTCTTATTAGTCCAAATACTTTATATCCTTTCTCAAGAAGAAAATCAGCCAAATATGAGCCATCCTGTCCAGTAATACCAGTTATCAGCGCTTTTTTCATGAGTTTGAGAGATTTTAACATTATATATAAATTTTTTGGGAATATGCCCTATTCTCTCAAAGAATGCTGCTAAAACTTTATAAATTAAGTTAGATTCTTTTCACCATACCAATATGGTCAAACTAACTATTTTGTCAACTGGATTTTTAAGACATGAAAAAGACACCAGGGGGTTGTCAGTATATGAAATCGCAAAAAACCTAATAAAACAAGGTGTCGAGGTAGAAGTAATAGCACCAGCAGACCCAAAAACAAAATCAGAAGAAACAATAGACCAAATAAAAACATCAAGATTCAATTATTTCTATCCAAAATCAATGCAAAAGCTTGCATATGGGGCAGGCATACCTTCAAACCTTAAAAAAAGCATCTTAGCAAGACTCCAATTACCTTTCTTCACATCATCATTCATTCTAAAATCGATAGGCAGATGCAAACATTCTGATATCATACATGCTCAATGGATACTTTCTGGCCTAGTAGGAATTATCACCAAATTTTTCTACAATAAACCAGTTTTCCTGACAGTAAGAAGGATAGTCCATAAAAGCGGATTAATGAAAGAAATAAACAAATTCATAATCGAAAATGTCGACTATGTTTTCTTCAACAGCACATTTACTCAAAAGAAAGTACTTGAGTTCGCAAGGCCAAAAAAACATTCAGTACTACATCCAACCTTAGACACAAACAAATTCAATCCAAACTTAAAATCAGACATAAGAAACAAACTAGGCATAGACAAAAACAAAAAAATAATCTTCTCATTAGGATTATTAGTTGAAAAAAAAGGATTCAATCATCTGATAAAAGCAATCTCTCTGCTAGACAAAAAAGTCAGAGATAACTTCGTCCTAATCATAGGGGGACAAGGTTCAGAAAAACAAAAACTAGTCAAACTAATAACTAATTTAAACTTACAAGACAACATAAAACTTGTTGGAGAAATAAACTCAAAAGAAACTCCTCTTTACTACAACCTTGCAGATTTATTCATTCTCCCTTCAATAATAGATTCAAAAGGAGAAACAGAAACATTTGGAGTAGTCCTAATAGAAGCAATGGCGTGCGGTTGCCCAGTCATTGCATCCAATGTAGGAGGAATCCCAGACATAGTAACTCCAGAAGTTGGATTCTTAGTCGAACAAAAAAACCCAGAACAAATTGCAGAAAAAATCATACACTTACTAAAAAACCCATCACTCATGAAAAAAATGTCCTCTTCTGCAAGGAAGAGAATAGTCACCAATTTCAACTCAGATAAAGTAGGAGAAGAACTAATAAAACATTACAAACAGCTACAATAAAAATGTGTGGAATATGCGGATTCAGTTGGGAAGATAAGAAGCTCTTAAAAGACATGATGGACATCCTAGTACATAGGGGTCCAGATGACTCGGGCCATTACACTGACAAATCTGCCTCCTTAGGCCATAGGAGGCTAAACATCATCGACTTATCAGAAAAAGGACGCCAACCAATCCATAACGAAGATAATTCAATATTTGTAACTTACAACGGAGAAATCTACAACTTCCAAGAAATCAGAGCAGAATTAGAAAAAAAAGGCCATAAGTTCTACTCAAACACTGACACCGAAATAATTGTACACGCATACGAAGAATATGGGGAAGATTGCATTACTCACTTCAATGGAATGTTCTCATTTGCATTGTGGGATTCAGAAAAGAAACTTTTCTTTCTAGCAAGAGACCGTGCAGGCATCAAACCACTATACTATTCAATAAAAAACAATCAGCTTATCTTCGCCTCAGAAATAAAAGCAATACTGCTCCACAACAACATAACAAAAGAGATTGACAACAACTCCCTCAACCAATATCTAACCTTCAGATACATCCCAGGAGCACAAACCATCTTTAAAGATGTAAAAAAACTCCTTCCGGGCCATACATTAACATACCAACTAGACAAAAAAGAAAACCAGATTGAAATAAGAAAGTTCTGGGACTTAAAGTTCTCACCAAAGAAAAAAACAACAGAAACATATTCAAAGGAACTAAACAATACATTAAAAGAAGCAATTAACAAACGGTTAATCTCAGATGTACCATTAGGCGCTTTCCTAAGTGGCGGACTTGACTCCACTTACTTAGTTGGATTGATGAACGAACTATGCGACCAACCGATAAAAACGTTCTCAATTGGGTTCGAATCAGGCAAAGGCTACGACGAAAGTAAATTCTCAAGGTTAGCTGCAGAAACATACAACACCGACCATAGAGAAATATTTGTAGGTGACAATTCAATTGAACTTCTCCCAAAGATCATGTGGCACATGGATGAGCCAATAGCAGACTTCGCCTCAATCCCAACATACATATTATCGGAATTCGCAAAGAAGAAAGTCACAGTGGTTCTGACAGGAGAAGGAGCAGATGAAATATTCAGTGGCTATAGAAAATACAAATACCTAAAAACATTCCACCCATACTATAAATCCATCCCCCTAATCCTTAGAAAATCACTCTCACCACTTTTCAGCCTCTCAAACAAACCATTAATCAGAGAAAGACTAAAAAAATTCCATTCAGCCTCTTCAATTTCAGAATATTATCTGCAATTAATCTCATTCTTCACAAAAGACGAAAAAGAAAGGCTAATCAATCCCCCCATAGCAAACAATTTCAAAGAGCAACCAGACCTATCAACAATCAAACCATTCTTCAACAATTCCTCAATCATCAACTCATTGATGACATTAGATTTCAAAACATGGCTTCCAGAAGATATCCTCATGAAAGTCGACAAAACAACAATGGCTCACGCACTAGAAGCAAGAGTCCCCTTCCTTGACCCAAATATGATCCATTTAGCTGAACAAATCCCCCATAATAAAAAATTAAGGTTTAACAAAGAAAAGTACATCCTAAGGCAGGCAATGAAAAACAAAGTCCCAAAAACAATCTACAAAAGAAAAAAGCACGGCTTCAATGTTCCAATCCACGAATGGCTCACAAAACCCTACCTAAAAGACTTATCTCAAAAGCTACTATCAAAAGAAGCAGTAATCGAAAGAGGGCTGTTTAATCCTCGTCATATAGAAAAACTTTTCAAAAACTACAACAGTTCAAAAGTCTACTACAGCAGACAGCTCTGGATATTACTCAACTTTGAGATCTGGCACAAGATGGTCGTAGAAGGAGATATAAAAAAACCAAACTTCAACATTAATAATATCTTATAATTCTACAGCCTAACTGGCTTATTAGTTCTAGCAGATTTCATGGCAGCTTCTGCAATCTCCATACTCTTAACACCGCAATCACCATCAATAATTGGCTTTTTATTAGCAACAACACAACCAATAAAATGTTTCACCTCTTTATTGATAGAATCATTCAACAAAAGCTTAATATCGGAGATAAGATTAAAATCAGGGATATAACTTTTCAACCTATCCATTATCGAATTTCCCTTACGAAAGTCCCTCAAAACCACCTTCCCATTCCTCACACCAATACACCTCCTGCTACCAATAACTCCTATGTCATCAGGCAATACATTAAAAGAATAAGAGCTGCCAATAACTCCCAAGGCACCATTCTTAAATCTCATGGTCATAAATTCATTGTTATTCAAACCATGACCTAAAACATCTTCAATTGTCTGGCAATATACTTCCACGACCTCAGACCCAACAATCCACCTTAACCAATCAATCTTATGTATTGAAGACTCCAGTGTCACTCCCCCACTAGTTTCTTTGTTCAAATACCATTCCTTCTCCTGAATATTACCAGAACCTCTAAACCAAGCCAATCTAACTTCTCCCAACACCCCTTTACCAATAATCGACTTAACTTCCCTAAAACTATCAGTAAACCTAAGATTAAACCCAATCATAAGCAGTTTATCAGCTTTCTTAGAAGATTCATTCATCTCTTTAGCATCATTAACATTCATTGCCATTGGCTTCTCACATAAAACATGACAGCCTTCAAGAAAACAATCAATTGCAATAGTACAATGAGTATGAGCAGGAGTTGTAATGCTAACAACATCTAATTCATTCTCAGAAAGCAACTTTTTATAGTCCACATAACCCTTCCTAACTCCACTCTTCTCGCACAAAGAACTAACTTTCCCCTCACTCCTCCCCGCAATACCAATTATCTCAACATTCTCCAATCTCTTATAAGCCTTAATATGCTTAGAGGCCATCCTCCCAGCCCCAATTATCCCAACCCTAATCTTCCTATTCATCAATAATCCTCAATAGAAAAACCAATCTAATTTAATTTAAAAAATTATCTATAAAACAAACTTTTTAAATCAAACCTGCTTATCGCCAACAACCGAGCACCTAAAAAATGAACGTCTTTTTCGTAATACCTGATATAAAAGGAGTGTTAGCACGTCCCACATCTCCTCATGTTGGAACAGCTTATCTAGCTGCAGTTCTACTAAAAAATAACCACAAAGTAAAAATCCTGGACATGAGATTAGGCTACGATGAACATAATCTTCTAAAAGAACTAAAAGAATTCAACCCAGACCTAGTTTGCGTAACTTGCGTAAGCATGCATTACAAGCACACCTACTACTTAATAAACAAAATAAAAGAAAATAATTTCAAAGTATGCGTCGGAGGGCCTCACGTCTCAACAACAAAAACGAAAATCCTAGAACAGTGCAAAGCAGACTTCGCAGTTAAAGGCGAAGCAGAAGAAACATTAGTTGAAATATGCGAAAATAAAAGCCTAAAAGACCTCAAAGGAGTAATATGGAGAGACAACACCCAAATCATTGAAAACGAAGACAGACCACTAATCCACGACCTAAACAAACTTCCATTCCCAGCATTCCAATTATTTGAACTAGACCAATACATCGATAAAAAGCTCCCAATAGTATCATCAAGAGGATGTCCATACGGCTGCACTTACTGCTCAATAAAACTAACAATGGGCAGAGGCTTCAGACCAAGATCAGCAGAAAATGTTGTCAACGAATTAGAACATTGGAACAAGCAATACAACTACACCTACTTCGGAATTAATGATGATTGTTTCAGCCTGGACCTAGACAGAGCAAAAAGAATCTGCGACCTAATCATAGAAAGAAACCTAAAGATAAAATGGGAAATCAGAAATGGGATCCGTGTTGACAGAGTAGACGAAGAACTCCTAACTAAGATGAAAAAAGCAGGCTGCTTCTACATAGCATTTGGAGTCGAATCCGCTAATCAAGATGTTATCGACAAGATGAAAAAATCAATCACACCAGAAAAAGCAAAAGAAGCAATATTATTAGCAAACAAAGTAGGAATAAAGAAAGGGGCATTCTTCATAATAGGCCTTCCAGGTGAAGACTTCAATAAATTTAAAAATTCATTAAGATTTGCCCTCTCATTACCATTGGACGAACTAAGGTTTTATAACCCAATACCTTTCCCAGGAACAGAACTCATGGAGTGGGTAAAAACTAACGGCAAATTCATAATCGAACCAGAAGTTTACCTTAATGAAATTGGCTCATTAGACAATCAGCCAATCTTTGAAACGGATAACTTCCCAATAGCTCAAAGAAAAAAAGCATACAATATTGCAGAAAGCTACGTCATGAAATACCTCATGAAATCAGAATTCGGACCATTCATAGGAACAATTGGATGGATTGTATGGAAACCAAAGCTAACTAGAAAATTCATCTTCGAGTACGGGAAAAAACTATGGTCATTAAAGAGGAAATTTGCAAAATGAAAGTATTATTTGTACAGCCAAGAGACTTGGCAATGACTTATTCGCCAAAACGCCCTATTATGGGACTAGCAATATTAGCTGCAATCTTAGAAAAAGAGAACATCAAAGTAAAGGTACTAGACATGCGCCTAAAAGATTACTCAACAACTTCCCATTTCAAAAGTCTACTAAAAAGTTTCCAACCAGACGTAGTAGGATTTACAGTAGCACCTCTAACAAAAACATACATATTCGAGCTGGCAAAAATAGTAAAAAACAAGACGTCAGCAATAACATTAGCAGGAGGCTCCGAAGTCAACCTACTTCCTAATAAGATACTAGAAAACGAATTCATAGACTTCATAATCCACGGAGAAGCAGAATATTCTCTCCCAGAATTCCTAAAAAGATACAAAAACAACTCAGATTGGAAAAAAACAAACGGCCTAGGCTACAAAGAAAATAACAAACAAAAAATAAATCCTAGAAAAGACGTAGAAGACTTAAACAAACTACCTCGCCCATCATGGGACCACTTTCCACTAAAAAAATACAACAAAAACATATCAAAGATCAAATATCCCATCCTCACTTCAAGAGGGTGTCCATATAAATGCATCTACTGCGTTGCCCCAAAAACACAGGGCAAATACAGGATGAGATCAGCAAAAAACGTAGTTGACGAAATAGAGTGGCTAAAAGACAAATACAAGATAACTTCTTTCCAAGTCTCAGACGATAACTTCGCACTAGACAAACAGCGTGTAATAAACATCTGCGACGAACTAATAAACAGAAACCTAAAACTAAAGTGGAGCATCTGCGAAGGATTCGTTGCATCACACGCTGACTACCAATTATTCAAAAAAATGAAAGAAGCAGGCTGCTACTTAGTAGCCATTGGAGTAGAATCAATCGACCCAGAAATATTAAAGAATATAAAAAAGCCATCTAACTTAGAGCATATGAAATATGCATTCAAAGCAGCAAAAAAAGCAGGTCTAATAACAAAAGGATTCTTCATCTGTGGACTACCTGGAGCAACCTATGAAAAAGAGATGGAATACATCAAATTCTTCAAAGAAACAGACATCGACATCCCAAAGTTCAGCAACACTTTAGTATATCCAAAAACAGAACTATCTGACTGGGCTAAAAATAATTCAAGAATCTTAGTAAAAAACATGGATGACATCCACAACCAACTCTCACAGACAACAGGCTCACTAAAAAACCTTGACGTTATAGACATCATCTATGAAACAGATGACTTCTCAAAAGAAGAAAGAATTAAATCATACCTAAAATGTCTTGATGAAGCAGACAAATGGGCATTACAAAAAATATTCGGGAAATTTCCAGGGTATATTGCATGGCACTTTTCAAAAATAACAGTAATTAGAAAAATTGGAGAAAAATTATTAGACTATACAAATAAAATCTAAAAATGAATAAAAGAAAATTACTCAATCTGGCACACGCAACATACTCTGAACTAGTTTACAGGGCACCAGAAGGCCTCGCCCCCCCACCTCCATTAATAGTTTGGGAAATATCAAATAAATGCAACTTAAAATGCTCAATGTGCGCCCTTTTCGGAGACAATAAGATTGACTTAGTAAAAGGCAACGAACTATCATTAGACGAAATAAAGAACATAATAAACAGCTTAGAAGAGTCCTACAAATTCTTGCCTTACAAGCCATTCATAGGCATAACTGGTGGAGAGCCATTTATGAAAAGGGACATCATAGAAGTCTTCAACTACTTAAAAAAGAAAAATTTCAAGTTCAGCATAACGACAAATTTCTCAATCCCAACTAAAAAACAAATCTCAGATTTAATAGATTCAGGAATCCAGGACTTAAGGGTATCAATTGACGGCCCAGAAGATATCCATAATAAGATCAGGGGGGTAAATATATTCAAAAGAGTAATAGACAACCTAAAATTTGTCAGATCACATAAAAAAGGAAAAGATCTGCCGATAAAACTTAACTGCACAATCTCAAGGGCCAACATGCACCACATCCAAGAACTGATAGGTATCGCAAGTGAACTAAAAGCAGACCTAAGCTACCAATTCCTTGAATTTGTCGACGATAAACATTTTCATGCACACAGTAAGGTAAGTATATCTAAACTAGGGGCATACTATCCAACAAAGGTTGACCGTGGAACATTAAACAAAGAAGAAACAGAAACAATCATCACCCAACTAAACAAAGCAAAAAAATTAGCAGAAGAAAAAGGAGTAAAACTACTATTCACTCCAGACATAACAGATAACAACGAAATAAGGGAATACCACTTAAATATTAATTACCTTCATACAGATGCCTGCAAGTTCCCTTGGGGGGCAGCAAGAATTAACTCTTATGGAGACGTATTCCCATGCATTGACTACATCTACGGCAACCTAAGAAAAAGCAGCTTCTCAAAAGTGTGGAACAACAAAAGGGCAAGATATTTCAGAAGAACATTAAAGAAATCAAAATTATTCCCTGGCTGCATCAGATGCTGCAAGATTTAACTCCTCAATCTTCTTCTTATCCAATTTAACAAAAGAAAAAATGAAAGCAGCAAAGATATAGCTTATCACAGTAAATATCAGAAACACACTAACAACTACTGAGGCAGAAACACCAATCTGGCCAAACAGCAAAACAGCAGCAGACTCCTTAACACCCAACCCTGAAATTGAGATTGGAATCAAACTAATGATTATAGTAGTAGATGTAACCAAAAGAACATAATAGAAATCAATACTAACACCAAATGCCAAGAAAAGTAGAGATATAATAACTGCATTCAACACCCATTTAATAAATGTCAGAAAAAAATTAATCAATAAGACCTTCTTTTTTTTCTTAAAATAAAAGAAAAATGTTTCTGAAAAACCCTTAAATTTATCTGCAAACTTTCTCAAAATGAATTTCTTAATGAGCCCCCTCCCCATTTCAGTCACTATAAAAAACAAGAACAACAAAAACCCTACAAACAGAAACCCAACTAACTTAACAACTTCAGCAGCAGTAAAGAAAACAAAAAATGCAGCTATTGTCAAAAACGATAAAGTTACTGCTGTTATTAGCTTGTCTATAACAGCAACTACAGTTCCTTTCCCAATATCAATATCTTCTTTCCTCAAAAAATAGATAAGGGAAAACTCCCCCAACCTACCAGGAACAAAAAGCCCAACTGACCAGCTCAGGATATAATATTTCAACAACTTAAAAAAAGAAATCTTCTTAATCCCATCAATAAGTAACTTCAAATTAAGCGTAGCAATAAAAAAAGGGATAAAGTTAACCACAATAACAACAAAAAGAAAAGACAGATTGATAGATATCAATGTCTCATAAATTTCCTTAACCCCTACCTTATAGATTAAGATAGCTAGTATCAGTACCCCCAACAACAATCTGAAAATTGTCGACAATTTTTTTTTCATTTTATTTAACTCTCTTCAATTTTATACAACTCATATTTCTCATTTACCAAAAAAGGTATAAATGGATAAAACGGCCTTATCTCAATTGAAAACTCATCCTTATCCAATTCATAAGTAGAATTAATATCATTTAATATATAACTTGTTGTATACCTAATAGACCATCCATCTTCAAAATTCTCTTTGGGCGCCGTTCTAATCTCAGTCATCCCTCCTGCCCCTTTATCGATGAACAAATACAAATCTAGACCCTGATCCAATAACTCCTCTATCACTGGACCAAACTCCTCTAAATTATAATTAAATGGCCTAATCGTAGTCCTGTTACCATACAACTCAGAGCCAATACTCTTATCATAAGTATAAGTTATAACAATCGATCCAGGTTCGGTCAGCTCATTTACTTTCTCCCCAATAAGAGCAGTTCTTTCAGACGTATACTTAAATGCACCCAACTGAACAAACCCTACAAGAAAGCTAACCACGACCACAGCAACTAACACCCACTTACCTTTATTCCAATTAATCTTCTCAAAAATATAAGCAGTACTAAACAAAATCAAAAGAGGAAAAATAGGCAGTACAAATCTTATAAAATTCCACACCTCATACACTAACCATGGATAGGCAGAATATACCAAAAGATAAACAGAACTAATCAAAATTGTCAAAACCCATAATAACCTTCTTTGTTTTGGCCCAACTCTAAGTGAGGGCACCACAAGTAACGATAAAACCGGAATCTCAATCAACAACCCCAATAAATAAAATGGCAAATTCTTTACCAAATTAAATAGACCAAATGAATTCTGAAAATCTCTACCTACATTTAAAGCATACCCAGTAGTAAAATAATCTCCAAACAGTAACTTATTCCCAAATAATATGACTGTAACTGTCAAAAACAAAAACGCAGAATAAATAACAAACAATTTCCATCTACCTTTCAACTTAACCTTAATAAACTTCTCAGATAATATCACCAAAAAAATAGAAAAAAACACCAGCACATTCGTATACCTTATCAAAACAGAATAACTCAAAAACAATGCTGAAATGACTCCATTAACAACTTCCCCCCTATCCTGACTTCTCAGAAAAAAGTACAAACCAATAAGGACAAAAACAGCAGAACTAACTTCAGAATAAGACGACTCAACAAAATTCCAATAAATAGGATTAATAACAAGAAACAAACAAGAAAAAAGCGCAATCTTTCTATTAAAAAACCGAGCCCCTAACAGATACATAAAAACAGCACCTAAACTACCAATAATGGGATTCGCAATAAACATACCAACGTCCCCAAAAAATCCATAAAACAATGCAAAAATTATTGGCCACCCCCAGGAATAGACTGGAATAATCTGATCTAATGGATTAACAGCAAATAACCTCGGCGCAAGAAATTTTGTAGGAATCCCTAAATCATTAATCATAAACGGAGATTCAAAATTAGCTATCTTCATCGCAAGATACGTATAACTAAACTCATCCGCAGCCCCAATATAATGGGGAGTTCTAAAAATAAGAAAAAAGACCAACGACAGCACAAAGAGTATCACAACTCTAAAAAATTCATCTTTCAAACCATCTCTTAAATCATTCCCCATACTAAAAAAGCAAATATAATCCCTTATAAATATCTTATTAATACCAAATAGATTACAAAACCTTTATATAAATCTTCTATCTGCCAAAATAAAATGAAATTATCAGTAATAATCCCTGTATTCAATGAAGAAAAAACATTAAAGCAAATAATTGACAAAGTAGGCCAAGTTCCAATAGACAAAGAGATAATTATTGTAGATGACTTCTCTACAGACAACACAAAAAACATTCTTAACGACTTAGAAATAAACAGAAACATCAAAATATTCCACCACTCACAAAACCAAGGCAAAGGAGCAGCTGTCAGAACAGGAATTAGCCATGCAACTGGAGATATCATAATAATCCAAGACGCAGACTTAGAGTACAACCCAGAAGAATACACCAAACTAATAAAACCAATAGAAGAAAACAAAACTAAAGTAGTATATGGCTCAAGATTTCTAAAAAGGAACATTACCTCAAAACAAAAGTGGGCAATCCCCTTGCACTTCATTGGAAACACTCTCTTGTCAACAATAACAACAGTCTTATTCCAAAAAAGAATCACCGATATGGAAACATGTTACAAAGTATTCAAGAGCGAAGTTCTCTCAAATATAAGTCTGGAATCAAGTGGCTTTGACATCGAACCAGAGATAACCGCAAAACTTCTAAGAAATAAGATCAACATAGTTGAGATTCCAATTGACTATTCACCCAGATCATTCAAAGAAGGTAAAAAAATAAACTGGGTAGATGGTATCAAAGCAGTTAAAACATTAATTAAATACAAGTTTGTGAGATAGACAACCTATCTGTTCATAAATATTTCATCATTGGGAAGTTGGGAAATTTATTTTAGCCTAAAAATATCATCCAGATCATCCCAAATATTTGAAGAGATTTTATAAGAATTATCTTCTAACGGACTTATCCTATCTATTGCAAAACCATCAACATCAAATGGGATAATATTTTTGAATAATTTCAATAGTCTTATCGGTACATGTACTCTTATGAATCCCCTCCCCTCATGTTCCTCAATATAATCAGCAACATCACTTACAGATATAGCAGTCTTGCCAGATATATCTATTATAGACCCGGAACTAAACTCCTTAACAAAATCGACAGTCATATCCCCAATATCTTTTTTGTTGATCGGCTGAATTTTGTTATTACCTTTTCCGATTATAGGACAAATTCTTATTTTTCTTATAATGTTCCTCAATTTGTAGAAATTGTTTTGTTTATCAATTCCATACACATAATTGGGTCTTATGACCATATAATCTAAATCACTATTCAGGATTATTCTCTCACATTGCTTCTTGGAGTTGCCATATGGACCTGTTTTTGAGATATGTACATTTTGTGTCGAGAAGTAAATAATCTTCTTTGTTTTATTTAGGTGCATAGCATCTACGATGTTCTCCACACCTCTAGCATTCTCCCTATATCTTGATTTATTAACGCTCTGTACAATGGCTGCAAGGTATATAACAATATCAAACCCTTTCACTTTACTTGCAAGAAATTTTTTGTCTAAAACACTTCCTTTGATAAACCTGATAGGATTAACTTGCGCATTCTTTCGAGAATTTCTGGAAAGGACAGTTACTTCATATTTCTCCGCTATTAGTCTCGTAACTATTTCCCTACCGATATACCCAAATCCACCTATGACCAAAATTCTCTTATTTTCCATTTTATGACCATCAAAAAATAAGAAGGCCTAAAATAGTACCTTCTCAAAGCCAAATTAAGAAGGTTCTTAACTCCCATCTGACTTAGATTCTTGTGCTTATGAACTAGATTAAATTGAGTATACTTCTCAAGATCTCTCTCGACAACCCTATCTTCTCCTGACAACTGCTCATAGAATCCAGTGCCAGGATAAGGAGTAGCAACAGCAAACCTTGCTAAAAAAGTGTTAAGTTTTATTGCATAATCAACCATCTTATGTATTGACTTTCTCGTATCTCCTTCGTATGCAAGAATATAAAATGCAGATAGCTTCACCCCAAGCTTCTTACAAAACTCAATTATTCTTTCCTGATGCTCAATCTCAACCAACTTTCGTCTATTACTTTTGGCAATTTCAACATCATTAGTTTCTATCCCAATATTAATATTTCTTAATCCCACTTTATACATCTGTAAAATGTTCTCCTCACTAATCAAATCAAGCCTAGTTTCTATCCCCCATTCAACCTCTACTCTTTTATCATTTAACTCTCTGCAAAACCCATCAATGAATCCCTTAACCACTCCAAATGTAGGGTCTCTAAATTGCACTCCCAAAACCCCATACCTCTTCTGGATATAGATAATATCATCAACAACCTTCTCAGGAGACCTACATCTAACCTTGGATCCTTGTCCTTCACCATAAACACAATAATGGCTGCATGAGTAAGGGCACCCTTTACTTGCTTGCAGTGCCAAAAAAGGCTTCTTGGAAATTGCAGGAGAATAACTATACTCTTCAATTGGAAACCCATCAAAATTAGGACTCGGAAATTTGTCAATATCAGTAGAAGAATTTACTTCAACTCTACCCTTCATCTGATAAATATCTTCAAACTCATCAATAAAAAAAGATTCTGCTTCTCCAACCACTACAAAATCACCACTACTAAACAATTCTGGCATAACAGAAGGAAAAGGCCCAATAAATCCGACCTTCGCTTCAGGAAATTCCCCTTTCAACATCTCACATATCCTATTCTCATTTCTATAATCTACAATTGTCCCATAGATAAGAATTAGATCAAACTCATTCTTAGGCAGCCTACCTTCAAAATACCTAACCTTGTGCCCTTGTTCCTTAAAAATAGCCTGTAACGTAGCAAGCCCCACAATGGGAAGCTTAACAGATTTCTTCTTAACCAATCTAATCATCGAAGAAAATATAGACCCTCCATAATCATCAGCAGTTCCAAAACCCCCATTAAGGTCCTTATTCATTGCATATTTCTTTCTCTTATTTAAAACATTAACAATTGCAATATTCAATTTATTAGAGAATTTGTTCATTTTCTTCCCATATCGGCAAGAAAACCAAACAAGAATATCTGAACGCCCATACTCATAAAAAGAACACTTAACAAGACTCTTGGCAGACCACCAACATAACCCCTCACCATAAATGTGTATAATATGAACAACCCAATTAAAAATCCAACAGTAAAAAACGAACCTCCAAATAATCCAAAGAATTTTAATGGTTCAAAATCTCTATAAATCCTAAAAATGTCTATCCATGCTCTAGTGGCATACCTCAATGGGTTTTTTATCAGTCTACTCTTTCCATGAATCCTTTTTGCAAAGAATATTGGGACTTCCCTTATTTTGAATTTCTGTTTTACTGCCTTAATAATCTGTTCCTGAGTGTAAGTGTGATTAGATGTTATTAAGATCTTCTGAGCAACTTCTTTTGTAAATGCCCTAAACCCAGTTTGTGCATCCGAAATCCTAATCCCTGTAACTTGAGAGATAACTCTTGAAAAAGCTTTATTACCAATCCAATTTATGAAAGGCATACTTTCAATCCTCCCTTTAAATCTGCTTCCTAAGACAAGATCATAGCCATTTTTCACTTCATCAATCAGTTTGGGAATCTCTTCAGCTTTATATTGTCCATCTGCATCTATGTGGACTATAATCTCAGCCTTAAGTTCTATACTCTTCTCAATCTCCGTCTTAAATGTCTCTGCAAGACCATAGTTCCTTGGGTGGGAATAAACTACTGCTCCAGCATCCTTAGCCTCAATAGCCGTTTTATCTAAGCTCCCATCATCAACAACAAGAACTTTATATTTCCATTTACACTCATCCATAACTTCTTTAATCTGGCCTATAATATTCCCTATTGTGCCACCTTCGTTATAAGCAGGGATAGTAATCAAAATCATTTCAGAATGACTAATCCGAGTCCATTTATTAATATGTCGGAAATATACAAATGGTTTTCAAACCAGTGGACAAAGTCCACAATCCAATTATGAATGGTGACATATTTCTGAGCATGCTCAAAAACCACCTAGATGATGTTAGCTATGCTACAAGCATGCCACCCATCTGTGGTGTGTGGTTTTTGACATGTCGGAAATATACAAATGGTTTTCAAACCAATGGACAAAGTCCACCATCCAGTTTAGAAGGTAGTATATTTCTGAACATGTTCAAAAACCACCTTGCTTTAGCATGATGGTTTTTGACATTATGTTTCAGAAATAGGTATATTTTATTAGATTCTAAATACTGCCATTCCTGCAGATAAGTATCTTTTAATATCGTCTATAGACCTAATTTTTAACAATCTGCCTAATATGTATGAAGGTCTTCTATAGAACTTCCTATGGGCAAGTTTCGTCAATTCAACAAGTTCATCAAAAGACAAGTCCGGAAGTTCATAATAAACCACCTTTTCTTTAATCATCTTATTTATAACTTCAATTGGATCAAGATTATCTCGGCTGCATACTAGATCAAACAATCTAGTCCCAGGGTACACCTGAGTAATGTAGAATGTAGCATAATCGGGTTTGGCCTTAAGTGCAAAATTTATAGTATCCATGACACTTTCTTTATTATCTCCTGGCAGATTAAGCATAAAGAAAGTTCTTGCTTCAATCCCCATTTTTCTAACTAACTTTATGTCTCTAAGTGCCTGTTCCGTTGTAAACCCCTTGCTAATCTCTTTTAAGACTCGATCATTTCCTGATTCTATACCAAAATCAATTTCCCAACATCCTGCTTTCTTCATCCAATAAAGAATTTCTTCATTTATGGTGTTTACATGACCATAACAAGTCCAGGGAAGATCAAACTTTTCATCAATCATCTTTTTACATAAATTTATGACATAGTCTTTATCAACAGTAAAAGTCTCATCCCAGAATCTAATCTCTTTTGCTCCAATATTTTTTAAGTGTTTAAGTTCTTTAACCACATTATCTATAGATCTCCACCTTACTTTTCTACCAAATATCTTAGAACAAAACACACAATTATATGGGCAGCCCCTTGAAGTCATTATAGGATAATCTGGCTGTTTTTTATAACTTGAAGGAGACCTCCTATACTCTCCTTTTTTCAGCAAGTCTAGTGCAGGAAACGGAATAGTGTCAAGATCAGATATAACTTCCCTGGGCAAATTTTTTATTATCTCGCCGTTCTCTTTGAACACCATCCCATTAATTTTACTAAAGTCAACTTTCTCTCCAGATTTTTGTCTCTCTATTGATTTGAGCAGTTCAACAATTGTAATTTCTCCTTCTCCATCAATAGCATAATCAATTGTGCCGTGCGGGGAAAAAAGATGTTTTTCTTGGTTTATCCTAGTCATAGAAACAACATGTGCTCCCCCTATTGCAACAGGAGTTTTTGGATGAATTTTTTTTATTATCTTAGAAGTCTCGATAATATCTTCAAAAGCACTTGTTGTCCCTGAAAGACCAATAAAATCAAAATTTTCATTTTTTAGAAATTCTTCAAAAGAAGTTGCAGTAACATTTTGCGCAATAGCATCAATTATTTCAACATGATGGCCAGCTTCCCTTATTGCTCCAGCAACATAACATACCCCTAAAGGTCTACCTACTGTCCATAATTTTTTTGCACTTTTACCAAGAATCCCAAAATCCCATTGATCATTTTCAGGGTATGGTAGCCATACTAATAGTGTTCTCAACATTAGGTAATCTAAATTTATGAAAAATATAAAAACTTTGTGCTTTTGAGTGATTTCAACATTTTTTATTTTGAAAAACTGAACCATATTATAATAAATATCCTTAGAAAAATTTATATAACCCACCAAGTTATTTTGTATGATGGATGTTAGCATAGTAATACCTGCTTATAACGAAGGAAAAAACATTGAACCCTTGTTGAAGGAAATAAAAGAAACATTTCCAGAGTACGAGCTTGTCGTAGCAGCAGATGGAAGTACAGATAATACTGAAGAAATCTCTAGAAGGTATGCAGACGTTGTACTAAACGGTCCAAAAGAAGGAAAAGGGGCGGCTTTAAATCATGCATTCAAAAACACCAAAGGGGAATTGATTGTAATGCTGGACGCAGACCTTTCCCATAGTCCTAAAATAATCAATAAAATGATTAATTTCTTTAATGAACCAGGAGTAGGCATGGTAATCGCTTCAAGACGGCTTGGATCAAGTGAAGACCACACTCCTTTGAGAGATGTCGGAAATGCATTACTAACATTTTTCGGAAATATTTTCCTCTCTACAAAATTAACCGATATCTTGAATGGATTTAAAGTATTCAAAAAAGACATTTTAGGTGAAACTGGATTAAAGACAAAGGGATTTAACGTTGAGATAGAGCTAATTGGGAAAACATTAAAGAATGGATATAAAATTAAAGAAATCGCAGACCATGAATTCAAAAGAGCACATGGAAAAAGCAACCTCCATAGTTTTAGGGACGGCATGAAGATTTTAATACAGATACTAAAGGAAAGGAAAGGACTAAAAAAGAACTAATAACACAAAAATTTAAATAACCACCCTAATTATTTACTTCTATCATGAGTTTTCCAACAATACTTTTATTTTTTATTTATACTTGGTGCTTTGGCTATACTGCAACCAATATAATCAACGCCAATATAAAAAATTTCTACGAACGAAACTTGATGAGAATTGGAATCGGCTTAGTACTATTACCATTAATAGGCATTTTCTTAAGTTTAATCCGCATCCCATTGGACTGGAAAATCATCCTCTTCATTTCAATAACCCCAGCAGCTTTCTTCCTAATAAAAAATAAAGAAAAATTAAACTTCAAACCAAAAATAAAAAAATCAGATATCTATGTTTTTATAGTAATCTTGCTATTCTTAGGCACATTCTATATGTATCACAAAGGAGCATTTGCATATCCTTATTTAGAAGACGACGACCCATGGTCACATGCAGTCGGAATAAAATTCGTATCAATTGAAAAAACAGTCTTCATGCCAGTTGAGATGGGCAGACGCCTCCAATACCTCCACCCTTACCCTGCAAGTTACGACCTAATATTTGGAATATTGCACCAAACCTCGCCGAATTTAATGTGGACGATGAAATATTTCAACGCCTTAATTATATCACTAAGCATAATATTCTTTTATTTCTTCGTAAAAAAATTCACCGGAAGTCAAAAAAGAGCGCTGTTCTCAACATTCGCTCTGGCAATGATTCCTTCTTTCCTTAGCCATTTTATCTGGGCAATAGCACTATCTGTTCCATTATATTTTGTAGCGTTTTACTCCATAGAAAAAATAAAAGACAATAAAAAATGGATTTACATCTCAGCATTAATGGTAGCATCAATGCTAATTATGACTCCAACCCATTCAACATATTTTGGTTTCTTCTTCATACTATACTTTATGACTACATCCATCTTAAAAAAAAGCTTCCAAACAAAACTCTTCATTACCGGATTCTCAGGTTTACTAATCTCATTCTTATTATGGTGGGGGCCGATGATCAAAACTTACGGATTCAAAGGCTTCATAGTAGCAATGGATCTAGCACATTCAGATCTATGGAGTTTTGGAGGAACGGGAGACAGAATATACGGATTAGGTGACTTTATCTTTGCACAATCTCAAAATATGGTGAACAACCCAGTGGGGATAGGACTTTTCCTATCAGTACTATTAGTTTTATCATTGTTAGTAATATTCCTAAGACTAGACACGTTAAAAAACGAAAAAAACCAATGGGTCATTATCTCATTAGTCTGGTTCGCATTTACTTTATATGCAGTTAATGCAGCCAGATTCCCAGTAAAGCTCTCCCCATTTAGAACATGGATGTTATTTGCAATCCCATTATGCATCTTGGTGAGCCAAGGATTCTTATTTTTAACTTCATTACTAAAAAACAATCTCGCAAAAATAACATTAATAATCCTAATCATAATGGGGATGTGGTACACTTCAGGCCTTCAAAAATTCGAACTAAACACATCACCTGGATGGCCTCCTGGCGCTTTCTGGACATCAGTGGATGAAGTCCAAGGATACACATGGTTAACCACATTACCTCCCAACACAAAAGTATTCTCATATACCAATGAGGGAGTTATTATTGGCTATGGTACATTCTCATGTGTATGGTGTGATGAAAATGTGGAATTCAAAAAAACAGCAATAAACCAAAGCGCAAATGACTTACACTCATGGCTAAAAGGACAAGAATATGAATACTTAGTCTTAGGAGGCCAAGAAGCAATGGAGTATGGTGTAGACACACTAAATACTAAAGTTAATGAACTTGCATCATCAAATTTATTCCAACCAGTCCACCAAACACAAAGTGTGATCTTCTTTAAATTAGTATAATTAGTTATTTCGCATCATAAATTAAAATAGAATATCCTACAATATCAATAGGTTCATACTCTTTCAACCAGCTATAACACTGATTATTCTCAAGATAAATTCCTTGTAGATATGTAGCACTAATTGCATAAACTCCATTTTTAGGGGTACAATCTTCTTCGTCTAATGAATTATCTCCAAAATATTTTAGATAACTATAACCAATATTATAAACTTCAGGATTAGTCCAACCAAAGTAGATCAAATTAATATCCTCAATACCTTCCTCTTCGATATATTCTCCAAGTAATCTCAAATCCTGCCCCCAATCAAGTCCTGATTCAACCAAATAATTATATCCTTCACTTGGACCACCAACAAACTCATTAAAGTAGGCAAGATAATGAGGATATATCATCAATGAGCTAAGTAAATACCCTACGCTCAGAATTATAATCAAAAAATTGAACACCCTTCTCCATTCTAACTTCAAGAACTTTAAATTGACTATCTTACTAATAAAGACGAAAAGAAGGGGGTATATTGCTAAAACATACCTCAACCTAGCATTTATTGGATGAAAAAAAGAAAAATAAACTAAAATAAATAAGATTGGTACAATTAGAAATAATTCATCCAAGCCCCTTTTGCTTTTTATCCTAAAAAAGAAGATTAAACTCAACAACAGCAAAATCGTAGTAGGGATTGGAGTTTTAATTAAAAAAACTACTAAGTATGAATACCAACTCTCTTGAGTGTTCTTGCCAATAAAAAAAGGATAATACGTGATAGATTTAGCTTCTTGCGTCTGTCTAACTATAGAAACAAATGATTTTAAATAAGGATAGGGGATAATGATTGGAATTTCTTCAACAATAAAAGTACTTGCAATTCTAACAAATTTATTATCGGTAGGAATTTTACTAACAATAGTCTCCCCATTAAACACCTCATGGTCAAAATATTCTGATTTATCTTCTCGAAGATTTTCTCCTAATGATTTAAATGAGCCTTGGAATCCATAACTAACATTAATCACAATTAATCCAATAACCAATATTGTAAACAAGGAATAAAGCATAATACCAATCTCCTTGAATTTCTTCTCTCGATTAAATACTGAAAGGGAAATAAAGATTAAAAATAATGGTACTAAATAAATCCCTGAAAATTTAGAAACTTGTGTCAAACCAAACATAACTCCAGTTAAAACCAAATCATAAGGTTTCTTATTGTTAATAAACCTCCAGAAATAATAAATAGAGATAAACATAAAACAACCGAAACCCAGGTCGGTTACGGCCAATCTTGAATAGGCAAGTATGTTTGGACTAAGAGAATACAAAAAAAGCGCAAATAATCCTGCTTTAACCCCATAAACCTCCTTTGCCCATCTAAAAACATAAAAACCTAGCAACATTGAAATTAAAACCATTGGAATCCTTCCCCAAAAGATTATTTGGTCTAATTTATCCTTATTATAGTTGAAAAGAAACTCATTACTATATTCCTTATAGTTATTCTGAACATAGTATTCCTCCATATTGGGAGGAATCTTTAGGTCTAGAAACATTAATGGAGCTGAAGCCATAATGTGGATCAAAGGGGTGTGCCCCATAATCGATAACTGCCCAGTTTTTAAATAAGTATAGCCACTAGGTAAAAATGCATGTTCGTCATTTGTTATTGACTTCTGTAGCATACTTGTAGTGGCCATCACAAATAATAAAATGAGCAAAAAAGCCACCATAAGATCAGTTTTCTTAAACATACAAATTCCACCATCCTAATAATAAATCCATTCTTAACTACAAAGGGGACATTAAATTCATTTTAAAATTTTCTCATTTTTAATCAATTCACCGATTTTAAAATCTATTCAAGTTAATCCATTCAAAACCTTTTTATATGTCTGACCACTGCCATTCTCAAAGATAGTAGTCTTAAAATACTTGAATTTACCAATTGTTTAGCAAATACTCTGCAGCTAACTGCGATTGGAATTTTTTATCACATCAAATAACTTAACACAGTCTGATTATTATGAAAAAAGTTTTAGTAGGAGATTTCAAATTAGGTAAGGAAGAAAAAGACATCATAAATGAAGTTATGGATAGCGGTAGAATTTCTGAAGGAGAAAAAGTAAGGCAGTTTGAAGATGAATGGGCAAAATATATCGGTACAAAATATTCTATTTTAACAAATTCTGGGACATCTGCTCTTATCGCAGGAATGTGCTCATTAAAACACACAAAACACGATTCACCAAATAAACAAATCCTCACAACACCCCTAACCTACATTGCGACAAGCAATGCTATAACTCTCTCAAATCTTGAGCCAGTGTATGTTGATGTGGATATTAACACATTTGGAATTACTCCTGAAAATGTTAAATTATTTCTTGAAGAAAATCCAGATAACCAACTAAAAGCAATCTTACCAGTCCATCTAATGGGTTATCCCGTAGACATGTACCAATTAAATAAAATTGCAAAAGAAAATAATCTTATCACAATTGAAGATTCAGCTCAAGCTCACGGTAGCAGATTAGATGATCAAAAGGCAGGCTCATTATCTTTATTCTCCTGTTTTTCATTTTATGTTGCTCACAACATCCAAGCCGGAGAAATGGGTGCAATTAATACTAACGACCCAGAACTTTTAGAATATATCCAAAAAATGAAATCTAATGGGAGGGTGTGTAGTTGTAGGGTGTGTACAAGAGCAAAAGGATTTTGTCCTCCACTGAGTAATGGAAGAAATAATGCTGATCCAAGATTCAGTCATGACATTATCGGCTTTAATTTTAAGACAATGGAATTCCAGGCAGCACTGGGACTAGTTCAACTAAGGAGAATCAACGAGATACTAACAAAGAGACAGGAAAATGTGAAATATCTAAATGAGGGATTAAGTGAATTTTCAGATGTCCTTCAGCTTCCAATACATTCCAATAAGATAAGCTACCTCGCTTATCCAATTGTACTAAAAAAACAAAGTAATCTGAACAGAGAAAAGTTAATGGAGGAATTGGGGGAAAATGGGATTGAAACAAGGCCCTTATTTGGCTGCATCCCTACCCAACAGCCAGCTTATTCTTTTCTGAAGGAGAAGTATAAAGACAAACTGTCAAATGCCGAATATCTGGGGCTAAATGCGTTCTATGTTGGCTGCCATCAATATCTAAATCAGGATGACCTTGACTACGTTATCTCAATATTCAAAAAAACACTAAAAGAGAAGTAAAACATGGACGTATCAATAGTATTACCGACCTATAACGAGAAAGAAAACCTCAAGATCTTAATCCCTAAGATAGAAACTACCTTTAAAGACATCAACCATGAAATTATTATAGTGGATGATAGTAGTCCAGACGGAACAGAGGAATTCATCCATTCGCTAAAAAACAAAAATATTAATCTGATTATCAGGAAAAAAAAAGAAGGTATAGGTGCTGCCCTAAGGGATGGATATTTTGCCGCAAAAAACAAAATAATTCTTTCATCAGATTCAGACCTTAGCTTTGAAGTTGAAGATATGTTGAAGTTAATAAAAAGAATAAACGAAGGATATGACCTTGTCGTGGGAACTAGACACAAGATTGACGGTAATTATGAGGCAAAACAATCAAGCACCCAACTAAAACATTTCATAAGTAAGTTAGGGAATAGCCTTGTAAGATTCATAACTGGCGTTAATCTTACTGACTTCTCTGCAAATTTCAGGGCAATAAAAAAAGATGTCTTTCATAAATTAGTTTTGAAAGAGAAAACAAACACAATACTACTTGAGATGATACTAAAAACAAAATATAATGGATTTAAGGTAGGGGAGATCCCAGTTGTTTTTAAAGAAAGGATGTTTGGGGAATCTAAACTCAACCTTTATATGGAATCTCCTAAATTCTTCATAAAATTGTTGAAGTTTGTATTTTTACATCGAGTACTAAAAAGAAAAGATTAATGATTAATCGCTCAAATTGGGCATTCAACTAAAACAGACAAACAAGAAATGAATCACCACATTAAATCTCTGAGATATATTGGTATTATGATTTTATTAGCCATATTGTCGCTAGTTATAATAAGATGGACTGGAACAGGCGAACAAGAACTAAACTACAACATTAAAATATTGATGTGTGTAGGTATACTAACTTTATTCACTATATTGCTATTATTTATAATAAATCCTAAAAAATTTATAAACCATCTAGTTTCAAATTATAAGAACTACATAGTTTTATTCTCAACAATAATCATACTTTTGTTTATCTCTGAATTGAGTTTATCTCTTTTTTCCTTAATGAGGTCATCCCAAGAGGAGAACATAAGTTCCTATTATGTGGAGAACCATGAGTTCAACTATACAGTTTATTTGAATAGTGATCATTTTAGGGATGGTGAATTTAGTAAAGAGAAAAGAAGTGATACATTTAGAATTTTCCTAATAGGCGACTCCTTCGTATTTGGCGCAGGGGTCAAACAAGAAAACACATTTGATAACCTCCTAGAGAAAAAATGCAGAAATGTTAATTGTGATGTATTTAATTTGGGCATAGCAGGGATAAGTCCTTCCGACTATCTCAAAATAGCTAAACAATTCAAAGACTACGATCCAGATTTAGTGATATTATCCTTATATGTTGGGAACGATATAGAAACAGAGACTAGTTTTTTATCTAAAGTTACCACTTGGCTCAATTCATTACAAATTGTTAAATATATCTCAAGTTTTGACTTGCATAACTGTTCTTATCCCTGGGTGAAGGACTACAATATAGATAAGTTCTATGAAGATCTCATGTGTTCGGGCAGAATAAATCCTTGGATAACTCCCGGGTTAGTATTAAATAGAGAAGAGTCATTTAAGTCATTAGTCACAATATTTGATAGTGACCCAACTACAAAAAATAATATGATGGCCATAAAAGAGACGTACAAAACTGTCCCATTTATACTGTTGATAAATCCATCAAAATTCCAGATTAATGATGTCTATTTCAAAGAATATGCAAAAATGGGATTTACTGTAAATGGAAGGGTTGTAGGTAGGGAAATGCAGGACGTCATAATCTCATGGGCAAATAAGAACAAAATAGACTATATAGACCTCTATCCAAGAATAAAGGGGGATTTAAATGAGTCATTTTATTACAATATTGATGGCCACTATAATGATAGGGGGAACTACTTAGTCGTAGAAGAAATCTACAATCAGCTAGAAAAGAAGGGACTAATAAAAAACACATAGAATAAATCACTAATCAGAGTAATACCCTGTCTCAAACTCATTCTCTTTTAAAGATGGACTTAACCAGATTAATCTCTTCTTTTCCTACACCCTTAACCAGGTATAAAACAAGATAATAGACTAAACCAGAAATAGGGATTAAAACCAATAAATGTAGAAAATTAAAGTAAGTAATAAACAAAGCCATACCAATACTAGCAATACCTACTTTTGGAACAAATTTCAATATATTGAAACCATGACCACTCTTAGAGACAAAGTAAAAGAGAATAGAAAAGGCCAACCCCTCAGTCACTAAAGTTGAAATTGCCGCCCCAACATAACTGTACTTACTAATCAATATATAATTCAATACTATATTAACAACTGCACAAAAAGCAGCAGTATACGTAAACAGTTTTTGTTTATCGATGGAATTAAGCAAATAGCCAGATAGCGAACTTACAAAAATTATCATCTCAGCCCAAATCAAGATTTGCAAGGCAATTATAGAGTTCTTAAATTGTTCAGTGTATACAAAAAGAATTATTCTATCTGCAAGCAAGGTAGTCCCAACTGCAATTGCTATTCCCAATGAAAATAAATAATAAAAAGAGTTACGATATACCTTTGATAGCGAAGCAATATCCTTTAGATGGAATTTTGACATTACAGGAAAAACAGCCATAATGACTGCCCCTGGAATGAAATATAGTGCATCAAGCATTTTGTATGATGCACTGTACCACCCAACTGCTTCATAACCTTTCATCATGGACAACATCACACTATCAATTCTGAAATAAATTGTAACAAATAATATGGTGAACCAAAATGGAAGGGACTCTTTAAGTAAGACCTTCCAGAAATTTATATCCATCGATAACCTTATCTTAATAATTTTTTTGTTGACAATTATAGCTGAAATAATAAACACAAGTAAATAAGAGAATAAGAAGACAAGGATAAGTCCAATTAACTTTGCTCCAGCAGTCAAAATAGCAATACCAAGTCCAGCAGTAGCAATCCTCTCAACAATATTTATGAGTGACATATATTCCATCTTCTCATAAGCTTGAAGCAAAGAACAGAATACCTCACCTATCCCTAAGAAAAAAGTTGCTATTGCAATGATATAAATAGAAATTGTGACATCAGGACTTTTATTCACAAAATTTACAATAATAGCAGCAACAATTAGCACAACTACACTAAAGATAATTTTTAATGCCAGGATATTACCTAGATACTGCTTCGTTTTTTCCTTATCTCTTGCAACATCCCGTACCATCAAAGTCTTCAATCCAAAATCGGTAAATATTGCAAATAATCCAATAAATGCAAAGATGAATGAATATTTACCCAACCCTACATCACCCAGATACCTGGCTATTGCTACAATTAAGAAGAAGGATAATACTCTCCCTATAACATCAGCTATTAAAAGGAATGATGCATTTTTAAAGATAGTTTTTGCTGAAGACATGAAAGAAAAATAATAAACCTAAACTTTATATATTCGATGGTTTTCATTCCCTACATGAAAATTTCAGCTTGTTTAGTAGTCTACAACGAGGAAAAACTAATAAAAAGGTGCCTTGAAAGTATTAAGGGCATAGTAGATGAAATCATAATAGTCCATGATGGCCCTTGTAATGATGAAACTCTAAAAATTAGTAAGAAATATACTAATAGAATTTTCATCAGGGAAAGAATAGGGGAAGCAGAACCTCACCGTCCTTTCTGTCTTAATCAAGCAAAAGGAGAATGGGTACTTTCCATAGATGCGGATGAATATTTGTCATCTGAACTTAGAGATAAAATACCTACTCTAATCAAAAATAATGAATTGGACGGTTTTAATTTCTTAAGCACAGTCTACTACAAAGGAAAAAGGGTTGTAAGGGGCCCAATTTCAAAATCTTATAAACTTATGCTCTTTCGTAGAAAAAGTGCGACCATAAGCGGGATAATCCATGACTGGTACAAAATCAATGGAAAAGTAAAAGACATTAACTTAATAGTTGAACATAAGCCAGAAATTGATATGTTTAGTTATAGAATATTCATAAAAAAAGATTTAAAGTGGGCATATTTACAAGCTAAAAGATATATTGAGGAAGGCCAAGCAAAACACAATTTCCTTTTCTATAAAATAAAAGCTATTTTCCTGTTTCTTTTCATATTTTCCTACAATCTATTCTTCCGTCTTTTTTTTCTAAATGGGATCCTTGGAATAAAAGCAGCATTACTTCAAGGGATGTATAATTTCTATGTAAATTGGTATATTGGCGATATTATTATAAAAAAGAAAAGTACATAACCGCTGCCCTACTATGTTTTCTTAAGATGCTGAATTAACTTCCCAAGTCCCTTATCCAATGATACCCTTTCTTTAAAATTAAAATATTTTTCACAGTTATCTTTTGAGGCTCTAAACATAATATTCTCATTACTCACACCTTTGCTAATAATCCTTATATCTTCCTTCCCAAGTATTTTAGCTACTTCCATCACGAAATTATTTATGGAGATTTGTCTTCCAGTACATAAGTCAAAAGTAACATTCTTTATCTTTTCATCATTTATCATATTTATAATGCAATCAACAGTATCATCAACAAACATTATATCTATGATATTTTCGCCATCTCCATATATCTCATAGTAATCTTCTCCTTCAAACAATAACTCTTTTATCAGCTTAGTAGTAATTTTTCTTGGCGGTTCATAAGGCCCATATGCACCAAAGAATCTGACAATGAGATAGTTCCCAACATTCCCTTTCTTCTGGAAAAACTGCACATACTGCTCAGAAGCTAACTTAGATATGGCATAAGGCAGCTTAGGATCAAGCGTAACCTCTGGATTAACCTCCCCTTCTAATCCATGATAAACAGCACCAGAAGAAAAATAAATAAACTTCCCAACCTCAATCCTACTCAAAAAATTAACAACGGCACCAGAATTAGCTAGCATATCTTCCTTTGGATTTTGAACAGAAAAGTTAGGATCAGTATTTCCAGCTAGGTATACACATACATCAAACTTACCACCAATCAACCCGAACAACTCCTCCACTGCCCCCTCACTAGATAAATCACAGCTATGAACCTTAACATTACTTAGTTGATTATCACTTACAATCCTATTCAACTCATCAACATTCCTCCCAATAGCTGTAACATCCCATTCTTTATTTAGGCTCAATAAAAGGTTTTTTCCAATAAAACCAGTTGCTCCTGTTACTATAATTTTCATTTTCTTTCAATAACTCCATTAAGGTAAATTAGCCAAAATTGTTGGGAATATTACTTTTGGAGTAAAACTATCGTTTTATCTCCTTGACCAATTAGTTCAATAGTATGAAATACCCATTTCTTTATAAAATTTAATATAGGGTTATCAGAATGGTGAGCCATACTTGAATTCTTAACCTTAACTATCTTAAACCTTTCATCCAATGATCTTAGTGATGATATTAATGTTTTTGTAGAGAAATGCCATACATTTTCTTCGTGCCATCCATACCATCTTCCTTTGATTATCCTTGGGAGCAATCCACTGCAATTAGAATCAGATATGCCCAAAATCCC
>CAZMIO010000013.1:0-30792 GCA_964566535.1 uncultured Methanosarcinales archaeon
TTATGCTTTTTATTGCTATAAATGATAGTTATGTTGATAAGGCGTTGAAGGCTATTGTTAAAGGGGCTCGAACAAATGGTGGAGGTGTGGGGGATGGAAAGATCTTTGTTTTACCACTTGATGACTGTGTGAGGATAAGGACAGGTGAGACTGGAGTTCACGCTATTGGTGGGGAGGCTCCTGAGTTGAAGAAGTCAGATGGTAAAAGTAAGGTTATTGTAATATAGATAACTATTTAATTTTGTTAAATTTTTAATGGAATTTAGGTTAATAATTTAACAAATATGTAGTATTTTCAGATAATAGTTAACATTGTTAAGTAAATAGCTGAAAAACTTTATATATTGACTATCTTTACTAGTTTTTAGGTTGGGATAGAGTTACGAAAAAATTCTGGTTGTGATAAAATGATAGCAGGTACGTTAATGAGGGCTTATGAAAGGGCGAAGGAAAGCATAGGCAGAGCCGTGGGCGCTGCTGAGTCTGATCGATTATATCCTTTGAGGGATGAGAGGTCTAGGTCTATTTGTGTGCCTACTTATGATGTTTCTTTTTTTCAAGCAAGGGGGGGAGAGGGGTTAAGGGCGTTTTATGCAGAGACTCTTAAGGGAAAGGCTGGCGTTAAGTTACCTAGCTTTGGAGATTATGTGCAGTTAATGTCCGGTTATGATGGTGGGGTTAATGGGAACGGGAGGACCATGCGTCAGGTATTTGGTAATAGGTTGATGGCTGATAATTTAGTAGTTAATCCTGAGAATGGATCTAGTGGATATACCACTGTATTTTATGGAAGGGCGGGACTGAGTGGAAGTATTGGATGGGATATGTCCGATGATGTTGGGGAGATATTGGATGCGGGAGTTGAAGAGGGGACTTATCTTGAAACAGGTCATGGAGCGGTGTGGAAAGCAGAAGGGCACGATGCCTGGGTTGTTGAGAGTTGTAAGGCTATCCCACCAGAGTGTGATGATTCTGAGCATCTTGGTTTGATTGCAATGGCTGGTGGTGTTGAGGGGGCTGAACAAGTGGTTAGGACAGCAAGAGACCATCTTGGACAAGAAGAGATATATTTTCCAGTTGCAGGGCATGTTAGGGGGAGTAATGGTAATATTGATGGGAAGGTGGGGTTTGTGTCAGTTGGTATTAGTAGTGGGAGTTTTGGGGTTTGGGCTGATAGTAACTCTAGTTCTCAGAGACGGATGGCTGGATTGTTTACGCCTTATAGGATTAGGAAAAATCATTTATAATAATTATTAGTTGAACTAAATCAAAGGTGAGGTGGAGATTAGATGGTAACTAAAGAAGAAGTTGTGGAAAAAGCAAAAAAAGATAACGTGAAGTTTGTTCAGTTACAGTTTACAGACATACACGGGATGGTTAAGGCGGTTACTATTCCGATTGAGAAGTTGGGTGAAAGTTTAGAGAAAGGAACATGGTTTGATGGGAGTTCTATTGAAGGGTTTACAAGGATTTGTGAGAGTGATATGTATTTGAAGCCTGATGCTTCAACTTATGCAGTTCTGCCGTGGGAGAATAATTCTGATAAGGCTGCAACTGCAAGATTTATTTGTGATGTTTATATGCCTGATGGGACGCCGTTTGAGGGAGATCCAAGACAAATATTGAAGAAAGTAGTTAAGGAAGCTGAAGAGCTTGGTTATGATTTTAATGTTGGTCCAGAACTTGAGTTCTTTTTGTTTAAGCCGAAGGAAGATGGTGAATTGAGACCTTCGCCTCATGATGTTGCTGGTTATTTTGATTATGAGCCAAGAGACGAAGCAGGGGATGTTAGGAAAGAAATAATTCTTGCTTTGGAGTCAATGGGTCTTGAGGTTGAGATGAGTCATCATGAAGTTGCTCCTGGGCAGCACGAGATTGATTTTAAGTATGGGAAAGCGCTTAAGACTGCGGATAATGCAATAACATTCAAGCATGCTGTTAAATCGATTGCAAATAAGCACGGGCTTTATGCAACTTTTATGCCGAAGCCAATTTTTGGTCAGAATGGTTCTGGGATGCATGTACACCAGAGTTTGTTTAGTATTGAAACAGGGAAGAATGCATTTTTTGATGAGAATGATAAATACAAATTAAGTGATCTAGCAAAGAGTTATGTTGCTGGGCAGTTGGAGCATGTTAAGGCTTTTTGTGCGATAACAGCACCTACTGTAAATTCATATAAGAGATTAGTTCCTGGTTATGAGGCTCCGGTTTATATCTGTTGGGCTCAGAGGAATAGGTCTGCATTAGTTAGGATTCCAAGATATTCTCCTGGAAGGGAGTCTGCAACAAGATGTGAGTTAAGGTGCCCTGATCCAACATGTAATCCTTACTTGGCTTTTGCAGTTATGTTAAAGTCTGGTCTTGATGGGATCAAAAGGAATCTAACTCCTCCTGAAGCCGTTGAAGAAGATGTTTATGAGTTTGATGAGAAGAAACTTGAAGAGAGGAATATTGGGACTCTACCTGCTTCATTAGGTGAGGCAATAGAGCAGCTTAAGAAGAACACCGTTGTTCAGGAAGCTTTGGGCGAGCATACATATAATATGTATATTAAAGCTAAGAAAGCAGAATGGGATGAATATAGATTGCAAGTTACTAAGTGGGAGCATGATAAGTATTTTCAGTCTACTTAGTTTTTATTTTGTTTTTTATTTCTGCTTTTTTTATGATTAGTCTTGCTGTGTTCTTATTATCTTCTTTTATTGTTGAATTGGTGATGATTATTTTTTTGTTGAAGAGTGGTGCGTCTAGGACTAAGGTTTCGTATTCTCCTCCTTCTCCAGCTACGTTTATTTGATTTATTTTGTTTAGTTTTACTAGGTCGTTTATGGTTTTGTTTGTGATTTCTTTGTTTAACCATGATTTGTCTAATCCATCTGCTGCTATTGATGTCATAATTATTTTGAAGTTGTTGTTTAGTAATTCTTTCATGTATGTTTCTTGGTTTAAGTGCCATAAAGGCGAGAAGATTTTTAATTGTAGTTGGTCTGCGATTTTTTCTATTCTTTCTCTTTGGTAGGATGAGTATAATGCTCCTGTTATTATTCCGTCTATCTGATATTTTTCTTTTGCTTCTTTGATTGCTGCCTTTAAGTCTTTTAGTTCGTGTTCCTTTTTCCCTTTAGTTTGTTTTAGGATTAATGGTAGGTCCATTGCTTGTGCTTGTAGTTTTGCTAATTCGATTGTTGGAGTGTGGAACATGTAGGAGTCTGGGTTTTTTGATTGAATTGTTATAAGGCAGTTTACTTTGTAGTTTTGTTTTTGCATTACATAAGTTGCGTAGATGGAATCTTTGCCTGTTGAGATTAATGAAGCTAGTTTTAGATTGTGTGAAGGGTAGAATTGCCTTAGGTAGTCTGATTTGTACTTGAATTTGTTTTGTTTTGTAAGTTTATTGATTGCTTTGTGGAAGTTTGAGCCGTATTGTGCTGCTTTCTTTTTTCTTTCGTAGAATTCTTTAGGTATCTTTATTGATTTAGCGAATAATCTTAGGATGTATTTTTCTTGGTTATCTTTTAGTTTTAATTCTGGTGGGATTTTTAATGCATAGTCAACTAGTTCTTTATCTAGGAATGGAAGTCTTAGTTCTAGGTTGTTGAACATTGTTATTACGTCATCTCTGTAAAGGTCACGCTCGTAGATTTTAATTAAACCTGAGAGGCATTCTTTGTTTAGGTAATGTGAGTCTTTATGTCTTTGGTAGCCTGCGAATATTTCTTCACTGCCTAAGCCTGAGAAGATTACTTTGCAGCCGTCTTTTTTTGCCTGCTTCGCTGCTGCAAAGAAAGTTAGTGCAACTCCCACTTTGACTACGTTGTAATCTTCTATTAACGGAATGATTGTTTTTAGGTGTGTTTCTACGTCTTTTAGTTTTACTTTGATAATTTTTAAGTTTAGGTTAAGCTGTTTTGCTGCTTTTTTTGCGTAGGCTAGGTCTTGAGGTGGCTTTAGGTTTGGGTCATCTAATACGCAGAGGTAGCAGTTGAACTTTTGTTTTTGGTTCTTTAGTATTTTTGCTATAACTGTTGAGTCAATTCCTCCTGAGAAGAGAAGTGCGAACTTTCTTTTTGGAATTCTTTTTTTTATTGCTTTTGTTAGTAGGGTTCCAACATTGTTTTTTATTTTTTCTTTTGTTTCTTTGTGTTCTGGGGTTATTTTGAAGAATTGTCTTTGTATGAATTCTATTTTGTTTGTTTTTGTGTTGTAGTTTAAGATCTTTCTTGGGTTTAGTTCGTTTATGTTTAGGTATCCAAGTTTTTCTAGTGCTTTTTTTTCTGATGCGAATGCAAATCCTTCTGAGTGAGAGTACCATAATGGTTTTACTCCTAATATGTCTCTTGCTAGATGTAATGTGCTGTCTTGTAAGTATGCGAATGCATAGACTCCGTCTAATTCATTCAATATTTTTTTTGTATTTCCATTATTTTTTTCAATTAAATTAAATAATAATTCTGAATCGTTTCTAGCGTTTAATTTGAATTTATCATTTAATTCTTGCCAGTTGTAGATTTCACAGTTGGAGGATAGAATTCCTTTTCCTTTTAGCGGTTGTTTAATGTTTTTTCCAACAATTGAATGTAGGCAATGACCTATTGTGTTGTTTTCTATCTTTACTATTCCTTCTGCGTCTTTTCCTCTGTTTTTTAATATGTTTAATCCTTTGCTAACTAACTTTTGCGAGTTGTCTCTGTTGAATATTCCTATTATTCCGCACATAGGAAATAGGAAGAAGTGAAGGTATTTAAGAATGTCTGTTGAAAAACGTAATTTATATATAGGTAAGTTTACAATAGTTGGTTATGATGAAAAAAGAGGTAGTGTTTTTAGTTATGTTTGTTCTTATGGTTAGTTCTGTTATTGCTGGTCCTGCTGATGAGATAGAGCCTGCACAGCCAGATACATCTTCTCCTCCAATTGTAATTGTTGAGACTTATGATGCACCTTTTGAATATCCTGAAGGATTGGTTTTTGACGGAACTTATCTGTGGATATCCAGTATATTAGATTCAGATATTTACAAGTATGACCCTAATACATTTACAGTTGTGTCTAAGATTCCTGCACCTGGTCCTGGCTCAATGGATCTTGCATGGGATGGAGAGTTTTTATGGAATGCTGATTATGATAATGATAAAATCTATAAATTAGATATTGCTGGAGATATAATAAAAGAATTTGATTCTCCTGGAGAACAACCACAAGGAATGACATGGGATGGAGACAATTCACCTGACCCCAAGGATGTTGATATTGATTATGGTATGGTTAAATATCAATTAAATAATTTTGATTATTATTTAGGAGATGAAAAATGGGATATAAGCAAATTTGCAACTGGAATGAAAGCAAAAATTAAAAACGAGATTGGAGGAGTTGCATTATTTCAGTTGATTTCTGATAAAAAGTTAAAGGTTGAGTTTTTTCCTGGAAAAAAAGAAAGTGAAGTTGAAGGATTTAGTTCAGATGCTGTGGTTTTTGAGAGGTAATTTATTTCTTCCTCAGCACAACAACAAATCCAACTCTGTCTATAAGTAAAGAATCAGTTTTCTCTGCTAATTCATTTGCTAATTGTTTTTTGTCTTTGTCTTTGATGGCTGCTTTTAGGAGTTTTATTTTGATGAGCTTTTTCTTCTCCAGTTGTTTCTTTATTTCTGCTATTGTTCCATCACTTAAACCTGATTTGCCTATTCTTATGACTGGCTCTAAGGTTTTTGCTTTTTCTTTCAAATCTTTCTTAGTGATGGGTTGGGTGTCCATGTCCTAATCCCTGCCTTTCCTTAAGTTCTTTGATGTGAGCTAGCTTAGTCTTTATCAATTTATTGATGTCAGCTGTAAAGTCTTCCATCAAGTAAGAGAAATGCTCTCCACCTAAGAAATGAGGCAGGATTACATAGTCAGCTCCTTCATCATACAGTTCAATTGCTTCATCTATATTATTGGCTGTTAAGAAAATCTGGGCATCTTTGTTTACTTCTTTGACTGACCTGATTAACAGTATATTATCCCTTTTAGTTGGGACTGTGGAAACAATCATCGAAGCATTTTTTATGTCAAGCCTATCAATTATTTCTGTATCTCCAATATCTCCATAAATACAATGGGTTTTTTCTTTAATCAGCTTTACAATGACTTCTGGGTTGAAGTCAACAACTAATAGGTCTTTTTTCATCTTTTTTATAGTTCTGACAATACTGAATCCTATTCTGTTATAGCCGCAAAGAATGACATGCTTTCTCTTTTTTCTTGGGAGGTATTCCAGCTCTTCTTCTTCTCCTGTTGTGAACATATCGAATGGCCTTAAAATGTTACTCAACTTTCTATATAGTCTTTCTTCGTATTTGAAGAGGTATGAAGTATAGGTGATTGTTACAATTGCTATTAGGATTGTTAATGAGAATATTTCCTGGCTGATGTGGCCTAAAATAAGCCCTTGTGAGACTATGATTAAGGAGAACTCTGAGATCTGGGACATGGCAATAGAAGATTGGAAGCCAATACGTCTTTTATAGCCAAAGAATGAGCAGATGAACATTATTATAACTGGTTTGAAAAAGATTACAATTACTGTAAAGACTATTAATGGTTTGATAATAAGGTTTGCTGAACCTAACACCAGATTGAGTCCCAATGAAACAAAGAAGATTGTTGCGAAGAAATCTCTTAATGGCTTTACACGGCCAATTATTTCCGGACTGTATGGCAGGTTAGCTAATGCGACTCCTGCTACAAATGCTCCGATGATTATTGATAATCCAATGTAGCTTGCGAATAATGCGAATAAGAGACAGAAGCTTATAGCTAATAGGAAAAGAAGCTCTCTTGATTTTGCTGCAAATTTGAAGATTGTTGGGAATATGTATTTGCTTCCAAGATAAGCTATTGCTATCATTCCAATTCCTTTAAGGAATGAGAATATTAATGGCCAAGGTGATCCATTTGCATTATTTAATGTAGCTAATGCAAGAATTGCTGCTATATCCTGCATTAACAGGAATCCAATAAGGATACGGCCATGTAATGTGTCAATCTCTCTTCTGTCTGAGAGAAGCTTTACAATGACCATTGTTGAAGAGAATACAACTATTAAGGAAAGGTAGATCGCTTCTTTCACGATGAAGCCCATGGACATTGCAACCAGGAAAGTAAACCCAAAGGTTGTTACGATCTGGATTGTACCTCCTAAGATAGAGATTAAACCAACATTTGATAGTTTTTTTATGTCAATTTGCAAGCCTACAATGAATAAAAGGAATGCTATTCCTATTTCTGACATTGTTGCTATAACTGAGGTGTTAGTTATTATGCCCATCAACGGGCCTAAAACAACACCTGTTAGGATGTATGCTGGGATTAATGGCTGTTTAAAGAGTCGTCCTAAGTAGGCGAATGTTGTTGCAAGGATTATTATTATGCTTATGCTGAAAAATATATTATCCATTTTTGATCTTTAAAATAAACCCCTCTTTGTGTTTTTTGAATTCTAAGGTATCTCCTTTGTTTAGGTTTTCATACTCAGCAATTCTTTTTGGAATTGTGATTACTAATTGTCCTGATGGGAGTTTTTGGATTTTTACCATTTTATGCGTAAAATACTATTATTTATGATAGTTTATTTATTATTTTAGTTAATATTTGATTTAATAGTATATAAATGTTGTTATAAAATGAAAAATAAAAGAAAAAAACGACTACCATTGAAAAAATACCATTAAAAACTAAATAAAAATTTAAATAAAAAAATCAATAAAAAATGAACTAAAACTAAAAATTATCAATAAAAAATCAATAAAAAATGGAATAAAAAACTAATCAATAAATAAAAGATTACTAAATTAAATTAATAATAATCAAAATATCGGTTAACCAAATAAGGACTAATAATTAATAAAAATGAATCTTAAAACGTAACTACTCATTAATAGTTATATATAGAAAAGTTTAAATAAGGCGATTAATTCTATTTATTCATGGTTATTGGAAAAGAAGACTTAGAAGGAAGATTAGGGGATTTAAAGCAGCAACATAGAAGTTATGTTGAAAGTGTGAAAGGTCAAAATGATCAATATAAGGCAGAATTGGATAGATTAGTTGGGCAATTAAGAGAGATTGGTAACGTAAAACCTTCAAGAGAACAAATAAGACAAGAAAGAGAGTTGAGAGAGAGTGTAAGCAGAGCAGATGATGACAGATTCTATTATAAAGTTATTGTTGGTCAGGGAGAGAAAAGAGGGGGTAAAAGGATTATTCTTAGAAGAAGCTTTAACTCATCTTCAAATGATGTCAGATTTCCTTATGAAGAGTTCAGACAAAGACACTCTGAGGTTATTGATTATATTGCAAATAATAAAGAGCCACATGTAATTATATCTGATCGAAATTTTACTAATGTTAGCATACTTAGCAGAGAAGCAGCATTAGCTCATGAAGTGGAGTTTAACAGAAACCTTGGCAAGATACGTGGAGATAATAGTTCAACTATTAGAGATTTAGAAAGTAGTATAGGAGGGATTAAAGAAGATATGGCTAAGCTGTTAAAGGAGTATAGAGCAGAACGTGATAGATATAAAATTCATAGTGCTTACATGAATGGTAGTTTAGAAGCTAATAGTGAAGAGTCTCAAATTAGAAAGGGAGTTCTTTCATATATCGAAGATAGGCCTTTTTACAGTTTATGGAGAGGAAATTCCACCTTGTTCTTATATCAGGACGGCAAGCTGCATTATCTATTCTCTTCACGAAGGGATACTCCTCTTGAAATCAGATGTGTAGAGACTAATAAGGTTTTTAATTCAGGACGGCTTGGTCTTGCTACTTCACTTTTAAGATTTAGTTCAGGTGACTATACTGATAGAATGGCTTACCCTTTATTTGAAGAACAATCAAGGATTGCAGAAGAAATTTTTGATAAAGTACGTAGAGGAATTAGAATTCTTCCAAGGAATGAAGTTCCAGAAGGTTACATTGAAGTTGACAAACCATCGGAAGACATGACACCTGCTGAAATCAGGTATAGGCACTGGGGACAAGAGTATTTGGCTGAATATGAACCTGTCGAGGTTGTTCAGGGCGAATTATTGGGTGGTGGAGGCTCATATAAAGCATTTAAATTTGGAAATGGTAAAACAGTTGTTGAATTTGATCAGGAAGAAAGAGCTACGTATCTTTTTGCTACAGCAACATTTGAAAATTTGCGTAATTGGAAGAGGTCTGAAATCCTATCAGAAAGACCAGAAGGTTTTGATGGAAGAATATTCCATTTGGGCCAAGATGTATGGAAAGCAGCAGTTGATAATTATCTGAGGTCTTAATTTAAGGGGATCTTAAAAAAACGAAGGATTTAAAAACAGGTTAAATTTCCTTAGGTGTATGGCAAGGATTAGAAAAGGAGTATCATATAGGAATTTAGAGAGACCTTATACTAGAGTTTCTAAGTTTAAGAGGAAGTCATTCATTAGGACTACCTTGAATCCTAAGATAGTTAACTTTGATATGGGGAATCTTAAGAGGAAGTTTAAGTATAAGATTAATATGAACTCTAAGGCAGATCTTCAGATTAGGGATAATGCGTTAAACAGTGCTAGAGAGACTGCTAATCGGATGTTAGAGAAGGAATTTAGTGCGACAGGTTTTCATTTAAAGATGAATCTTTATCCATTTCATATTCTAAGAGAGAATCCAGTAGCAACTGGAGCTGGAGCAGATAGGTTTAGTACTGGTATGAAGAAGTCATTCGGTAAACCGATTGGTCAAGCTTGTAGAGTTACTAAGGGAAAAACAGTTATGAGTTTAGATGTTGATAAAGCTGGACTTGAAGTTGGTAAAAAGGCTTTGAAGAGAGCTGCTAGTAAATTGCCTTGTTCTTTCTTTTTAGATGTTATTGAGACTAATTAGTTTGTTCTATATCATAATAAATAGCAAATTATATAAATGCTTTAATTCGTGATAGGTGTATGGAAATATTAGGCAAGGTTATAGATTTTACGAGTATGACTTCAAGTGAGATATGGGCGAATCCGTATGCTCAGGCATTGTTGATATTTGTAGGGTTCTTTTTTATTGCTAAGATAGTGGTGTTTGTTTCTGAGAAGTATCTTCTTAAGTTAGCTGAGAAAACTAAAACTCAAGTAGATGATATGATAATTAAGAAGACAAACAGGCCAATATCTCTACTTTTGATATTCTTTGGTGTTAAATTGGGGTTACTGCCTTTAGGGATAGCTGAGAATATAATGAAATGGGTGATGTTATCAATAAATTCTTTGATATTCTTTGTTATTGCGTATATATTTATTGTAATCTTTGATGTGTTGATTAATTATTGGGCTAAAGGCTGGGCGGCAAAAACAAAATCAAGGATTGATGAGCAGTTGTTGAGTTTGTTTCATAGGTTTTCCAGAATTGTTGTTTTGATTTTAGTTGTTTTGTTTATCCTACAATTATGGGGTGTTCAAGTGGGCCCGTTGTTTGCCAGCTTAGGTATTGCTGGTCTTGCTATTGCTTTTGCGCTTCAGAGTACTCTTGGTAATATCTTTGGTGGAGTTTCTATGATTATTGATGGAACTTTGAAGAAAGGAGATATTGTTAAGTTGGAATCTGGGGAATCTGGGGCAATTTATGATATTGGGATAAGGAGTACCAGGATAAAGACTTGGGATAATGAACTTATAACCATTCCTAATGGTAAGATGGCTGATTCTAAGATACAGAATCTTTCTCAGCCAGACCCATCGATTAGGATAAATATTGAGTTTGGAGTTGAGTATGGTTCTAATCCTGAGGAAGTCAAGAAATTGGTTGTGGATTTGGTTAAGAAGATTAAGCCTGTTATGCAGGACCCTGAGCCTAAGATTTGGTTTACTGAGATGGGAGACTTTGCGCTTAAGTTTAAGCTTATGTTTTGGGTGGATGATTTGTCTTTGAAATGGCCTGCCCATCAAGAGGCTATGACTAAAATATATGACGCTTTGAATAAGGCTAAGATTGGAATTCCATTCCCAACAAGAACGGTTTATAATAAGAGATAAAACAACAATATTCCACCAATTAATTGATTGGTGGTTAAGGTGGAATTTGTGTGCTTAAGAACCGTCGAAGAAGATTGGTGGAATCTTGAGTGTTAAGAACCATCTAGGATGATTTGCGAGGTGAAATATGCCACCGGTTTGTGACCGGTGGTTCTTGACATGTTTGAATTTTTGAAAAAGTACGTTTATTCTAGGTTTTTTAATTTTGTGTACTTGTTAGGGTTAACGTTTATTATCCCTTTCTTGTTTACTACAGGTGGTGTGGTTGAGGTTAAGTATATGAAGCCGAGTGTTATTTTGGTTGTTGCGCTGTTTTTCATAATAGCTGGGATAGTTGGGATGTACCACACTAAGAAGTCATGGAGGCAAACATTCTTTTCGATTGGTTTGTGGACACTTATACCTGGTACGGTGTCATTGCTATTATTTTTGTTTGGAAAAATGGCAGTATTTAGTTTTCTTGAGAAGGTTGTTGTAAATTTTGATCAGTTGAAGCCTTTGTTGGACATTTATCTTTTGAGATTGCCTCGATTTATGATCTTGTCTAGCTTTTATGTTTTGTTGGGAGGGATATTTTTGTTTATTGGTGGGAGGGTTAAGGAGAAAGTATAGTAATCTTTATATAGGGATTTGTTTATTGTTGGTAATACATTAAAAAAGGAGGATTTAAAATGAAATTTATGAAAAAAAGTTTGACAATTCTGGTTTTGTTTATGTTTATGTTTAGTATGGGTGTAGTTACACTGGGAGATTCTGATGATGTGGATGACTCTGATGATAGGGAGAAAACGAAGAATCCAAGGAGAGCTGTTGGCAGAGATACACCACACTTGAGTCCTGCAGGTGGAAGAGTTATTGCGCGGACTGTTCGGGACGTTAGAGATGCCAATAAAGATGAGTTTAAGGAGATGTATAAGAATAAGATTTCTGCTGGTGTTGATAAGTGTGCAGAGAAGGACGATGAAGAATCAAAGGAGAAATGTGTTGAGAAATTTAATAAGAGATTAGATAGGGTGGATAAGTTAAACGATCATGCAAGAGAAAGACTTCAGAAGATTGAAGAGAGAAGGTTAGAGAAGGATGAAAAGTTTGAGGAAGATAGGAAAAAGCCAGCGTTTGTTAAGTTTAAGAAGGATCATAAGTTTAAGGCGAGAGTTGTTACAAAGATTAAGGTTGATAAGGCTCGTGAGAATTTCTTGAAGGCTAAGGAAAGGTTTGAGGCTGCTAAGGAGAAATATAAGGGGGCTAAGGAGAAGTTTAAAGAGAGAAAAGAGAAAGTTTCTGACTGTGGTGATGATGAGGGCGAGGAGTGTGAAGAAGCTAGAGAAGGTATTAAAGCTGATGCTAAAGAACATCTGATTCATGTTGCTGATATGATTCTTGAACACTTGGAGAAAGTTAAGGAAAGGGTTTCTGGTAATGAGGATTTAAGTGAAGAAGAATCTGCTGAGATCTTAGCTGACCTTGAAGAGAAAGTTGGCAAGATTCAGGAAGCTAGGGCTGCTGTAGAAGCTGCTGAGAGCAAAGAAGAGATTCAAGAGGCCGCTAAGGTTTTGAAGAGAGCATGGACTAAGATTAAAAATAAGATTAAGGTGCATGCTAAGAGGGTTGTTAACTCACGTATAGGTGGGATAATTGTTAAGTCAAAGCAGTTAGAGGTTAAGTTAGAGAAGATACTTGAGAGGATGACTGAGAATGATATTGATGTTAGTTCTGTTGAGGGTTTAGTTGATGACTTTAACTCTTTATTGGAGGAAGCTAAGGTCAAGTATGAAGAAGCTGTTGAGAAGTTTGAAGAAGCTAAGTCTTCTGATGAGCCTGATGCTGAGATGATTAAATCTGGGCAAGAGAGTATGAAGGCAGCTCATGAGAAATTACAGGAAGCACAAAAGGTTCTTAGAGATATCTTGAAAGAGATTAAGGACAAGGGTGGGGAGGAGGAGTTGGAGGATACTGAGATTGATGAGGTTGAAGAAGAGGTAGAGGAAGAAGATGCTGCTGAGGTGGAAGAATGAAACGGAGAATATTTGTTGGGCTGATATTAGTTGCTTTGGTTTTTTATCTGACTGGGTGTGAAGCTCCTACGGAGCCTGCGTCAACCTTGCCACCTGTAGATGAACCAGTAACACCACCATCAGTAATAGAACCAGCACCTACAACTACAGAACAAGCTAGTGGGATTGATGGAGCTGTTACAGCGGCTGGGACTTTAGATGAGGATTTAGAGTTAGGTGAGCTAGAAGGGATTGATGCTGAGTTGGATGGGATAGATTGGTAAAATTTATATAACATTTTCTTTTCTTTTTCTTTTATGATTCAAATTGATGGGAGTCACTTAGAAGGTGGTGGGCAGATTGTTCGTACAGCTCTTGCTTTATCTGTTTTGACTGGGAAGGCTTTTGAGGTTAGTGATATTAGGAAGGGAAGGCGAGATTCAGGTCTTAAGAATCAGCATTTGTTTTGTGTTCGGGCTTTGAAGGAGTTATGTAATGCTGATGTTGAAGGTTCTGAACTTGGTTCTGAATATATTAAGTTTGTTCCTGGTAAGATTAAAGCTAAGAACCTTAAGATTGATGTTGAGACTGCTGGTTCTATTACGTTATTGCTACAGTCATTGTTAGTTCCTTGTTTTTTTGCTGATAAGAAAATTAAGCTTGAGATAATTGGTGGAACGGACACTAAATGGTCAATGCCTGTTGATTACTTTAAGGAGATACTGGTGCCCCAACTTGTTAGGTTTTGTGAGAAGATTGATGTTAAGGTGGATAAGAGAGGGTATTTTCCTAAGGGACAGGGGAATGTGTCTATTGACATAAAGCCAAAGTATAAATTGGGTGAGTTTGATAATTTTGATGAGTTTTTGAGTGGTATAGGAGGTAATGAGATTAATTTGACTGAACAGTATGAATTGATCCAAGTTAAAGGGATTTCTCATGCGTCTTCTGATTTGGAGAAAGCAAATGTTGCCGATAGGCAGGCAAGAGCTGCTAAGTTGGTCTTGAACAAATTGGGATGTCATGTTGATGTTAGGACTGAGTATCACGATACGATGTCAGTAGGTTCTGGTGTTGTTTTGTGGGCTATATTTTCTAAGGATAGGGATGAGATTGATGTTTTTAATCCAATTAGGATTGGAGCTGATAGTCTTGGTGAGAAGGGAAAGAAGTCTGAGGTTGTTGGGACGGAGGCTGCTTTGAGATTGATTGAAGAGATTGGATTTAAGGCGCCTGTTGATCAGTATTTAGCTGATAATCTGATTCCTTGGTTGGGATTGTTTGGTGGGAAGATGAAGGTGTCTAAAGTTACTAATCATACATTGTCAAATATTTATGTTGTTGAGAAGTTTTTGGGGAAAGTCTTTGATGTTGATAAGGAGAATAAGATTATTTCTGTTGTATGATGAACATAAACTAATAAAATTAAGACTTTAATCTTATTTGGAATCTTTAATTCCAAAAACTATTTAAACATGTTTTTTAAGGTTTAGTCTAAGAAAGAGGTAGATTAATGGCAGCATTAGAGTTTTTAACATCTTTAGCAGGCATTTTGTTAATCGGTATTATTTGTACGCTTATTTCTAAGAAGTTGAAAATCTCTAATATACTTTTCTTGATTGTAGCTGGGATGTTATTGGGCAGAGTGAAATTCCAAGGAGTTACATTAGTACAGTTTCCAGCAGATTTCTTAACAAGTATTAGTATACTTGCTTTAGTGATGATTGTTTTTGATTCAAGTACTCGATTTAAGCTAAAGGAGTTTGATGAACTTTCTATGTATGCTTTGAAACTAACTGGATACTTTCTTTTGCTTAATATGTTGATACTTACGTTCTCTTTGATATTTATATTTGGATTAGGATTTGGGATACTACATCTTATGCTTGCTTTGTTGTTTGCTACTTTGATGTCTGGAACGGATCCTGCTGCGATATTGTCTATGCTTGGGCAAACAAAGAATAAGCTACTTGAGCTAATTGAGATTGAGTCATTGATCAATACTCCTTTGATTGTATTACTTCCTTTTATTATCCTTGATTTGATTAATAAGATGACTTCTAATGGAGGACCTGTTTTGCTTAATTTCTTTAATGAGGCGCTGCCTTTTTTTAGGGACTTTCTTTTAAGACTGGTTGCTGGTATTGGCGCAGGTATATTGATTGGGATAATCTTATTTAAGGTTATGAAGAAGCAATATTCTGTTATTTTATCACCATTGTCACTTATTACTTCTGC
Organism: uncultured Methanosarcinales archaeon; assembly: GCA_964566535.1. GTDB lineage: Archaea > Nanobdellota > Nanobdellia > Woesearchaeales > CAZOXR01 > CAZMIO01. Next base: position 15,260 of record CAZMIO010000013.1, read on the forward strand.
TCTGTTAACTTATATTATTGCAGAGAACTTAGGTGGTAATGGAGTACTTGCAGTTACAACACTAGGGTTATTCTTTGGGAATGTTTATGTTAAACAGAAAGGAGAATTACAGGAGTTTTCATCAATATTTTCGAATGCTTTGGAGATATTAGTTTTTGTGTTGGTTGGTCTGATAATCAATGTTCCTTTGACTGCATCATTTATCTTTAAGTCTTTTTCCTTATTTTTAGTTTACTTAGGGATTAGGTATTTGGCAGTGTATATTTCTTTTAAGAACTATTCAATTGGGTTTAAAGAGAAAATTTTTATGACTTTGAATGTTCAGAAAGGGATTGCGGTGGCAGTTGTTGTTTTTACGCTATCTATATTGAAGATTGAGGGGATTACTTTGATTTTGAACTTGACGCTTATGTTTATGCTTTACTCGATTATTATATCTACATTTGTATTGAAATTATCTCATCATTTTGTTAAGAGCAAAGAAGTTATTAAAGAGACGAATAAGAAGAAGAAAAATGAAGATTGAATTGGGTTCTGCTGGTACTTCTGGGTTGGGTTATCCTGATGGTTTGAAGAAATGTAATGAGTTAGGTATAGGTATGGAGGTTGAGTTTACTTACGGCGTTAGGATGAGTGATTCTGATGCTAAGAAGATTGGCGATGAGGCTCGGAGGTTGGGTGTTAAGCTATCAGTTCATGCTCCTTATTATGTTAATTTGGCTTCTAAGGATAAGGTGAAATTAGCTGCTTCTAAGGAACGGATTTTGCAGAGTTGTGAGAGGGGACATTCCTTGGGTGCAAAGTATATTGTTTTTCATCCTGGCTTTTATCAGGGTAGGGATGAAGAAGAAGTTTATAAGATTATTAAGGAAGGGATTGTTGATTTATTAAAAGAGGTTAAACGGAATAAGTGGGATGTTTTCCTTGCTCCAGAGACTACAGGGAAAGGTTCTCAGTTTGGAGATTTAGATGAGTTGTTGAGGTTAGTTAAAGAGACGGGATGCAGTATATGTGTTGATTTTGCTCATTTGAAGGCTAGGAATAATGGAAAGATAGATTATGATGAGGTTTTTTTGAAGTTGAAAGGTTTGGGTCATATTCATGCTCATTTTTCTGGTATTGAATGGACTGCAAAGGGAGAGAGGAAGCATCTTATAACTGATGCTAAGGATATTTTGGAATTAGTTAAGTATATTAAGAAGTATGGATTAGATGTTACTATTATTAATGAGAGTCCGGATACATTTGGTGATTGTGTTAAGAGTTTGAAAATAATTGATGAAATGAAATAAAAAGTAATCAATAAAAATAATAAATAAAAGACTAAAAAGCCATTAAAAAATACCATTAAAACTTAAAATAAATAAAACTGAGAAACTATCAATAAAAAATACCAATAAAAACTAACTATTAAAAATAATAAATAAAATAAATCAAAATTAATAAAATAAAATGACTCGGATAATAATTGATACAAATTTTCTTTTAATTCCTATACAGTTTAATGTAGATATATTTTCTGAGATTGAGAGGATAGTTGATTTTAAGTATAAGTTGTATATTGTTGATAAGACTGTTGATGAACTTCGGGCTATTGTTGAGAAGCAGAAAGGGAAGAGTAAGGAAGCTGCTAAAATTGGGCTATTGTTTGTTGAGAAAGGGAAGGTTAATGTTATTAAGACAAAAGGGGAGAAGTATACTGATGATCTTATTGTTGAGGAGGTTAAGGGGGGAGATGTTGTTGCTACTCAGGATGTTGGCTTGAAGAGAAGATTGAAGGAGAAGGGAGTAAAGTTCATTGGTTTGAGGCAGAAGAGATACCTAGTTCTATTTTAGAAAGTTTTAAATACCACTGTTTAACACCAAAGTTAATATGTTTTATAAACTAGAAGTTAAAGACCACATCAGAGTGCCTCCTGATTTATTTGACCTACAGCTAGACGATGCTGTTATTAAACGAATCAAGAAGAAGTATGATGGACACATTTCTCAGGACTTGGGTATAGTTATAGATGTATCCTCAGTAGATACTATTGGAGAAGGAGTTATAATCCCAGGAGATGGGGCATCATACTATGATGTTAGTTTTGAATTGTTAACTTTTAAGCCTGAATTGCACGAAGTTGTTGTTGGAAAGATCAAAGATATTGCTGATTTTGGAGCTTTTATCAATATTGGACCAATTGAAGGAATGATTCATATTTCACAGACAATGGATGATTTTGTAAGCTTTTCTAAGGATAAGACTTTGACTGGAAAGGAGTCAAAGAAGTCACTGAAAGTTGGCGATGTATGTAGGGCAAGAATAATTGCAGTTTCTTTTAAAGATCCAACAAATCCTAAGTTAGGTTTGACCATGAGACAGCAAGGATTAGGCAAGCTTGACTGGATTGAAGAAGAGAACCAAGTAGATGATGGTAAGGAAGAGAGTAAAGAAGATAAGAAGGAAGAGAAGAAAGGAGATAAGAAGTAGGTCATTAAAATGAAGAAAAAAGTTTGTAAAAAATGCAAATTGTTTGTAGAAGGGAACGTTTGCCCGGTTTGCAAAGGTAATCAATTCAGTTCAAATTGGCAGGGTAGATTCAATGTTTTAGATTCTAATAAATCATTAATTGCAAAAAAAGTGGGACACACAGTGAAAGGAGAATATGTCGTTAAGGTAAGGTGAATACTATGGATGTAAAGTTAGTTGAAAAGAAAGAAGTTCCATTGCTGCACAGAACAGAAGTGTCGTTTGATGTTACAAGCGATAAAGCAACTCCTTCTAATCAAGAGTTAAAGAAGAAGTGTGCGTCAATTTTAGGTGCAGATGAAAAACTAGTTGTCGTTAAGAAAGTTGAGACTTTCTTTGGTTCTACTGGTTCTAAAGCTACTGTTTATCAATATAAGGACGAAGAGAAACTGAAGAGTATAGAGCCTAGGGAAAAGAAGGCTGAAGAGAAGAAAGAAGGCGGAGAGGCCCCTGCAGAAGAGGCTAAGAAAGAAGCTCCAAAAGCTGAAGAAAAGCCAAAGGAAGAAACCCCTAAAAAGGAAGAGAAGAAAGAAGGGGCTAAGGAATAAAAATGGCCGATGAAAAGAAAAAAACTCCAAAGGGAGTATGGAATTTGTATAATGTTTCTGGGAATAAATTAGAGAGGAAGAATCAGTCGTGTCCTAAGTGTGGCGATGGTATTTTTTTATCTGCTCATAACAACAGGATGACATGTGGTCAGTGTGGTTATTCTGAAGTTAAATCTACTGAGAAAAAGGCTGAAGTTAAATCTACTGAGAAAAAAGAATCGTAGAAATCGAATATTGTGATTTCCGATATATTATTTCTTTAAAGTTTGGAATATAAGTAAATCTTCATTAGTTAGTTTTTCGCCTTTCTTGATCTTTTCATTGACGAAGTCTTCTTTGCTCTTTAGGAGCTGTTTTGTCAATTCTTCTTTTTTATTCTTATCATCAAGTTGGTATTTACTAACTTTCTCATTTATTCTAGATAGTCCTATAAGTCTCTCTTTTAGTTTATCGTTAACTTCATTAAATTCTTTCTTGGATTTTAAGAACTTCTCAAATTCAGTTTTTTCTTTGATTCTTAATTCGTCAATCTCTTTTGAGGTTGATATGATGCCTTCGTGTTTTTGTTGGCTTTCTTTTGCTTTATTCTGAACATTTTTATGAGTTTCCTCAGCATTTGCTCTTGATTTGTCGATGTCTTTTGAGATTTTGTGAATCTCTTCGTTAATTTCAATTACTTTTCCTGAGAGCTTTAGCTTTTTCTTAAATGATTTGATAGTCTTCATTATCTCTTTTTCTTTGTCAAAAGACATAATTTCAGTTTCTATCTTGGATTCTAATCTTTTTATATCTTCGATTAATCTTAAAGGATTGCCTTCTACTTTGCTTTTCTTAGCAAGGTCTTCTTTCTTTTTCTTAGTCTCCTTTATTTTAGAAATCTTGTTTCGAATCTCGAGGTTGAACTTTTTTCTTGATTCTTTATCTTCTTTAACTTGATTTGTTAGTTTGTCTCTAAGCTCTTTATTGCCTTTGATATTATTGATTAGAGACTTAATCTCGTTGCCGTGCTTCTCTTTTTTTTCAAAGTGATCTTCTTTTTGTTGATCTACTTCGTTTAATCTTCTTCTTAATCCAGCAATCTCTGTTTTGCATTCAGATAGTTTGCTAAATAGCTCTTTTTTCTCTTCTGGTGTCATACTCGTTCACGTTTACTATTTTATTCATTTTTTATCGAAGCTTGGGTAAAAAAAGCAAAAATGTCAGAATTTTCGAGAAAATTCTGAGCAGTTTAAAAACCATCTGGATTAAATTAGTGGTTTTTAAACATTTAGCCAAATAAGGCCCCTAGTCCTGCTGCGGCTTCTTCTTCGCTTTTCTTCTCTTCTTGGGCGTCTTTCTTCTTGTCGTCCTTCTTTTCTTCTTTAGCTCCACCTTCTGCTGCTGCAGGTGCTGCTGCGGCTGCTGGTGCTGCTACTGCTTGTGTCTCTATTGCTTTTTCTATGTCTACACCATCAAGCGAAGCGATTAAAGCCTTAACCCTAGCATCGTCTACTGTGACGCTAGCAGATTCTAGTACTTTCTTTATTGAAGCTTCGTCAATTTTCTGTCCTGCTTTATGCAAAAGCATTGCAGCGTATATATATTCCATTTTTGACCTCCTCAACTCATATAGAGTATGAATATTATTCTCTTAATGTCCCCTGCTTTTTTAATTTGTTTAATAAATCTTCAGCTGATTCTTCTTCAGATTTTTCTTCTTTTTTGTCTACTAATTCTTGAGCGGTAGGGATTTTTTCTTCTCTTTGAGAAGCTCTAGGCTTCTCTAACCCTTTCTCGTTTTCACTCGAAAGTTTTGGTTCTGGTTTGTAAGTAGGAGCTGACTTTGCTTCTTCAACTAATTGTTCAGCTGAAGGCATTGTACCTTGTTTTTTTACTTTAGCAACCATTGCAGCAACTTTCTTTGCTGTTTCGTCCATTTCTGGTTGTCTTTGTTTTTCTATCTTTTCTAATTCTTTTTCTTTGTCTATTCTTTCTTTTTCTAATTGTTTTTCTTCTTCTACTTTTACTGCTTCTTGGACTTCTTTTTCAACTTGAGTATCTGGTTGTTTTTGAGTTTCTAATTCTTTTTCTTCCTTGATTATTTCTTTTTCTTCTTCTAGGACTTTGATTTCTTTCTTTTCTATTGGAGTAGGTTCTTGGACTGGTTTTTCTTCAGCTTTTGGTTCAGGAGCTTTTACTGGTTCTGGTTTAGGTTCTTCTACCTTTGGTTCTTCCTTAACTTTAGGTTCTGGAGTCTTCACTGGTTCCGGTTTAGGTTCCCCCTTCACAGGCTCTGGAGTTTTCTCCTCAACCTTTGGCTCAGGAGATTTAGGTTCTTCCTTAACTGGTCCTGGTGCTTTTTCTTCAACTTTTGGCTCTTCTTTTACTGGCTCTGGAGCTTTCTCTTCTACCTTAGGTTCTTCCTTTTTCTCTTCAGCTTTTGGTTTAGCTACAACTTCAATGTTAGCAGTTGTCTTTAATGAGTTCATAGAACCTTCAGCTTTGCCTATCAGCATATCAACCATGTCTTTGTCAATTATGTTTTGGCTGATACCTAATGCTTTTGCATCGTTAGCTGCTTTTGAGATTAAGTGTTCAACTGTTGAGCTAGTTGGATATGACATGAACATAGCTAAGTTAAATGCTCCTGTTCCTGCTGATTGTAAGTTATTCATGAATGCATCTTCGTCAATTGATAAGATGTCTCTTGTGTAGATGGTTCCGCCTTCATAGGCTGCAACTAAATCAAGACCAACTTCCATTGGCTTTATCTCTAATCTTGTTAGGATCTCAGCTGCTTTTTGACTTATCTTTTCTCCTTTCTTTGCAACTACTGCGTCTTCTTTAATAGCTACTTTACCGTCTTCAACACCAGATTTAATTCCGATCATAGCTAATTCCCCTATAACTGGACCTGGTGCGAAGGGAGTAGGGCCTGCTGGAATTATTAGATCTTTAGGAGCAGTTTGGTTAGCCTTAGCAGGAGCCGGACTTTTGTTTTTTTGAAGTGTTTTGAATAGTTTGAATGGATTTTCTTTGCTGAACATTAATGCTGGCATGCCTTCTAGGTGTTTTGATAACTCTTCAATGCCTTTTTTTGTTTTTTCGGCTTCTTTGAATGCAATTTTAATAATTCTTCTCTTAGTCATGGTCATTACGACCATTTCTCTAAGTTCAGCTCTCATCTTTTGTAATTGTTGAGCTGGAAGATTTTCCATATTAATAGCTGCTACAATAGGATATTGACTAATCAAATCTAAGATGTTCTTTACAACTTTTTTTTTGTACTCAGCTACTTTTGCCATCTTACTTTTTTACTTCTGGTTTTTCCCCAGTTTGTTCTTCTGATTTTGGATCTTGAGGTTTATCTTCTTTTTCTTCCTTTATTGCCTTTGGTTTTTCTTTTCCTTTTTGTTCTTCCAGGGGTTTTGCTCCTACCTTGTAGGATTTATCCATTGTGAACTTTATGATTATTTCTTTTATATTGTGACTTTCGTTAGGTAATGAATGTAGAACTGAATTGTAGATTGTCATTATATTGTCAACTAATTCTTCATCTTTCATATCTTCTTTTCCAACAGAACATTGTAGAATTGCGTCGTTTATTGTTGCTAATTTGATTGTTTGTTGAAGTCTTTCATATAATGGTTTTAGACTAGCATTAGGTGGGACTACACAACCTGCTTTTGGGTTAGGCATCTTTCCTTTTGGACCAAATACTCTACCAAAGGTTGTAGCTATCTTTGGCATTATTGTAGCTTGAGCAATAAAGAAATCGTATCCATTAGCTAGTTTCTTAGCTACTTTTTTATCTTGATATTTTGGGAAGTCTTCTAATGAGACTGCTAGGTCGCATACTTCTTTTGCTTGTTCTAGAAGTTCTGGTCCAACTAATGCACAAACTTTGGCTTTTTTGCCTCTTGAGAAATGTAGCTGAATAAATTGTGTAACTTGGTGGTCTGGGTTCTTTAAATCTAAATCCTTTAGATTTATGATTAAGTCTACGCTTTGCTTAAAGTTTCTTTTCTTAGAATTTGCTCTTACGAGCTTTAATGTTTCTATTACTTCGTTTTTGTTCATTTTTTCTACCCTTCTACTCTTGATATAGTAGTACTGCGGGAATACTTAATAGAATGGGATTGGTTTGGGGTTTATAAATGTTGCTGTTATATGAATCTTGTTGGTTTGTTTGCTGACTGGTATGGGATTTCTCCGAATTTGCAGTTTTTACAGGTTGCGTCTAGGTTGACCCAATCGTCTTCTGCTTTGTGTCTCTTTGTTGCTTCTGGGATACTAGCTTGGACGTAGACATGTTTTGGGATTAGGATGAATCTTGTTTTTATTCCTATTGATTCTAAGAGGTTTGCTAATAATACACTCGCGTCATCGCAATCTCCACCTCCTGAGACTAAACTTTGTTTTGCTGATTTGATATATTCAAATGCATTTGGATCTGAGACATAATCAAAGTTGTCTCTTACGAAGTAGAATATTGCTTTTGCCTGGCAGACTTTTGATCCATCACAGCTTGAGGATGCTATTTTGTCTGCGATTAGTTTTATTTCTGGGTCGTTGGGGGTGAGTTGTATATTGTTTATGTTGTTCGTTATTGAGTCTGGGTCTGGTTCTAGGTTTTTTGGAACGACATCATCTATTGTTGGGATGTTTTTTGGTTCTGGGTCTAGTTTTACTGCGTAGTAAGAGAAAACCCACATTGTAATTATTAGCAAGAGGAATATTGTGATGATTAGTTTAACTGGCCCTTTCCACCATGGTGGGTGTTCTTCCAGTTCGTGATCATGTTGTAGGCTATGTTCTTCCATAAGATTTAATAATGGGGTTGAGTTTTAAATAGTTTGTTCTAAATTCTTTATTTTATGTGATGAATATAGGAAGGTTTTTATTTATATAATGTAAATATCTAGTTTATGGAGCAAAGAGAGGCAATTGAGATATTAGATGTTGAGGAGCAAATACTTAGGAGGCGTTGGTATAAGGTTTTTAATCTACTTGAGGATGATATGTATGCTATATGGAGTGAGGAAATAAAAAAAGGTTTTCATGAATTGAAAGATGAAACAGAAAAGATAGCATATATTATAAGAAAACTTCACAGTCATTATAGGGGGGAAGATGGAGATTATAAAGAACATATTGGACACATAAGGGAATTTCTTCAACATATAAATAAAAAAATTAAACAAAAAGATAAATGGGTTAAGTTTATTGCTCAGGATATCGAACAAATAATTGAAGATGTTGAAGAAGAGAAAAGAGATTTTACTGATCAATCTAAAGGTATCGGAAGGAAAGCATTAATGTTGAGGCATAGGAGGGAATTTAATATATTGGAAGAGGTAGGATTTCCAGTTAAGCGGTATTTTGATCTAGCGCTTTTTTTGGTAAGACATTGGGATGATGTGGGAAGGCTTATTCCTTATGGTCGCGATAATTCTTTATTATTTAGAAGGGGATTGCCTGCTGTAAGAGATCTGATTAATGAACAAACATGGCCTGATTTTGAGAGATTATGTTATAAAACATCTCCGGGATTTGTGTATAGTTTTCCTGTTCTTAGGCCGTTATTGCCTACAAGAGGACTCCATCAAATAGTAGATGACATTTTGGAATTGAAAGGTAGTGTAGATATTGATGGTTCTGAGTTTTTTACATATGGTTTACCTTCTGTTAAACATATAATAGCTGAAAACCCTTGGACTTAGCCAGGTATGATCGAGATTGCTAAAATAGCAAGATCCTCTGCAGCGTCATTATTTGCTCATGGTTTATCGAGGATTGATGATATCATTAATGAACAAACATGGCCTGATTTGATAAAGATGGCAAGGGGAACTAGTGATATCTCATGTACGTTTTTGTTTGTATTTACTCTTCCAAGTATTAAACATATAATTCGTGAAGATAATTTGGATGAGATTGTTGAAGGAGTACTTTTGTTAGGAAAGATTGGACACCATAATATTTTTGGGAAGGTTGTTCCTTCACTTAAGCATGTCATTACGGCTGAGAACTGGAAAAGTGTTACTGAATTATTATATGAATATAATACTAAAACAGGAGATTATGGTCAAAGGAATGTTTCACTATTATGGGGACTACCTTACCTTAGAAATGCAATTACTAGTGCTAATTTTCCACTTGTTCTACAAAAATGCGAAGAAGTTAGAACTTCATTAAGACTTAATGATCTAGCTCTTTTTCAAAATGGATTCCCTGCTATTGAAGATATTGTTGATGAAGGGAATATTATTCAAATACTTGATAAAATTAAGGAAGTATGCGAGAGGTTAAATAGATATAATCATCAGAATGTTAATGCAGTATCTACTGTCTTTATGGGATTGAATAGTATCAAACAAATTTTGACTGGAGAGAATTTCAATGATGTTATGGAACTATTGATGAGTGTTTTTGAATCTGAGATACTTGTTGTCCGAACCGAAAATAGGAATTCCTTTTTTCGTTATGCTCTTCCCGAATTTAACGAAAAGATAAGAAGTTTAGGTGATTTGGCGTATATAATTACCACGTATAGAGAAAGAATAGCTAATATTATCAATGGGGAGTTTGATAATGAGGATAGGAGATGGTTCTTTGAATATATTGTAGGAGTATTTAGAAAGAATTTGAAACATTTTGATGATTATGTTGAATTGGTTACTGAGTATGTGGGAAAGGTTTCTCCAATTATTAGGGATGATTTTGAGCCTGTTGATAAGTCATTATTCTTTTATCCTATCTTAAATCAGTTTGGAGAGGGCGTTGAACATTTTGATGATTTTGTCAGGTTGGTCAATGATTATTTAGAGAATAAGGATGTTCTGAAAAAAGGCAATATCGACATTTTACTTCATAAGGCCGATCCTAAAAATGGGATAGGCGGTGCTATTGAAAGGTTTAAGAAAATGATGGAAGATCCTAGGTATGTCACATTCCAGGGTTTAACTGAACTCGGGTTTTTATGTTGTCATGTTACAAATGCCTTTTTTGGAGGGGCTGCTGGGAATAATGAAAAGAAGAAAGATATCTTTGATAATATTGTGTATGATATAATGAATCCTGACAGTTATAATCCTAGTTGTTCTGTAATAAGGCCTCATGGATATACTTCATTGGTTGTAACAAGTAGAGATCAAACTGGCGGTTCAATAGGGGTAGTATATGATTACGGGTATATTTATCAGTCATTCCGTAGTGATGCTGCTACAACTGATGAAACGGACGAAGTAACTGGAAGTACTATTAGGAGAGGTAATCGTGATCGATCAACTAGTACTGCACTGGTCGTTAACCTTTCTAAAAGTAGCTATAATGAAGTGCTAGTTCAAAAATGGACTGTTTCTGGGATTTTTTATACAAAAGGAGTCAAGGATTGGGCAATTGCTAAATTATTGGCTATTAGTCAGAGATTGTCTGGAAGGAAACACTTTAATGGTGAACATTGGTATAATCAAGGGGCACCAAAAAAGGTTATTAAATGGTTTCCTGTTTATGAGATTGATCTTAAGGATAATACTTGGAAGGCCGTTTTTGATCCAAAACACCAAAAAATTGGGCGAGTTGAGAGAGCTAAAAGATCATTAGGAAGATTCAGACCTAATCGAGAAGATTAAGTTTAATTAGCTAATTTTAAATATAGATGGGAATTATTTTCTTCTATGAAAACAGCAATTATTGTTTCGAAGGAAGATCCTGCTGGGATGAATATAGCGGAATGTCTTTCCGAGTATGATTTGGATAAATTGAATGCTGAGTTGTTTATTAGGAAGAAGGAGTCTATTTTTAATGAAGGGATTGATGAGGAGGTAGATGCTGATCTTTTTATCTTTGCTACTAAACATCAGTCGGCTAAAGGAGTTCATTCTTTGAGTTGTCATGCTCCAGGGAATTTTGGGAAGGCGGAGGCTGGTGGAAAAGATAAGAAGTTGTGTGTTGCTCCTGCTGTATTGCTGAAGGAGGCTTTTTTGAAGTTGAATGAGTTTGGTGAGAGGTTGGGTCATGAGATAACTTTGGAGGTTACACATCATGGGCCTTATTTGGAGAAGCCTTGCATGTTTATTGAGATTGGTTCTGATGAGGACAATTGGAAGAATAACGAAAGCGGTAAGGTAATTGCAAAAGTTGTTGTTGATTTGCTTGAGAGAATAGATGATATTATGGGTAATTCAAAGAAGTATGAGATTGCTTTTGGTGTTGGTGGTTTACATTACGGAAAAACATTTGGTCGGAGAGTTTTAGAGAAGGATATTGCTATTGGTCATATCTGTCCTAAGTATCAATTTGAGAATTTAGATAAAGAGATGATTCTTGAGGGGATTAATAGGACCCATGAGAAGGTTGATTTCGTTCTGTTGGATTGGAAGGGGTTGGGTAAGGAGAAGCAACGAATTGTAGATATGCTTAATGAGTTAGGTTTAGAATTTAAGAGAACTGATAAGATCTAAAACTATTTCTTCTCTTTAGGAGCTTCTTCTTTCTTCTCTTCTGCTCCAGGTGCTGCTGCTGCTCCTTCTGCTGGTGCTGCTCCTGCTTCTCCAGGTGCTGCTGCTCCTTCTGCTGCTCCTTCAATCGGTAGTAACTCTTTGATCATTGGGTCTGGGATGTTTGCTTCTTTTAGCTTAGCTTTAATTTCTCCTCTTTCTTTGCCAGCCATTTTAGCAATGATATCTTTAGCGACTCTTTCGAACTCTGCTCTTCTCTTTTCAATTCCAGCTGCTAGTTTCTTTTTCTCTGCTTCTAGTTTTGCCTTTTCTTCATCAGTAAGTTCTGTTTTTTCTTCTTTGATTTCTTTATCGAATTTTCCAGCATTAATGTCAACTATTGTTTCAACTGCAGGTTTACCTTCAACTAGAATTCCCATTGAATTGCATGTTCCTACAATTTCTTTGATTCTTTCTTTTAATGTTTTACCTAATAAATTACCTTCTTTCATCTTTGCAATCTTGATCATCTGCTCAATTAGAACGTCTGCTACTTTGTCTTCTTTTGGATTTCCTGAACCTTTTTCAACGCCTGCTTCTTTTTTAATTAATGCAGAAGCTGGTGGAGTACCTATTTCTATTGTGAATTCTTTAGTATCGGAATCAACTATAACATCAACAGGAACTTGCATTCCTTTGAAAGCATCAGTCTTTTTGTTTATGTCTGCCACTACTTGTCCAATATTCACTCCTAATGGACCTAGAGCTGGACCTAATGGTGGTGCGGCTGTTGCTTTGCCGCCTTGTACTAATACTTTAATTGACTGATTTGCCATGGGGTTAAGGATTTTAATATGGTTTATAAATGTTTCTGATAAAAATAAATCAAAAACTTTTAATATGAGTCTAATTAAGATTTAGTTATGTCAATATTTAAGGCTTATGATATAAGGGGGAAGTATCCTTATGAGTTGAATGAGGATATTGCTTACAATATAGGTAAGGCTGCTGCTAAGTTCTTTAAGGCTAAAGAGATTGCTGTTGGTAGGGATATGAGGTTGAGTGGAGATAGTTTGTTTACTAGTTTGTCTGAGGGGATTACTGATATGGGTGTTGATATGATTGATATTGGGTTATGTAGTTCGCCAATGGCATCATTTGCTTCTGGTTTTTTGAAGAAACCGGTTATTATGGTTACTGCCTCACATAATCCTAAGGAATATAATGGGTTTAAGATTATGGGGGCAGGTGCAAAGCCCGTTAGTGCTGATTCTGGGATTAAGGATATTGAGAAGATGGCTTCTTCTGAGATTGAGAAGTCTTCGAAAAGAGGGATGATAGTTTCAAAGAATATTGATAAGGATTACATTAAGCATATTATGAAATTTTGCAGGTTAAAAGATATTAAGATGAAGATTGTTGTTGATACTTCGAATGGTATGGCTGGGAAGTTTTTGCCAATGGTTGCTGAGAAGTTGAAAAGTTTAGATATAGTTAAGATGAACTTTAAGATTGATGGTAACTTTCCAGGGCATGATCCTAATCCCCTTAAGCCTGAGATTATTGATATTTTACGTCAACGTGTTTTGAAGGAGAAGGCAGATTTAGGGGTTGCGTTTGATGGGGATGCAGATAGGGTATTTTTTGTTTCTGATAAAGGGGATGTTGTAACATCTGATTATATTACTTGTTTGATTGGGCAGAATATGTTGAAAGACAATAAAGGTGGAATGATACTTTATGATCTTAGAAGTTCATGGATTGTTAAGGAATTTTTGGAGGCGGAGGGTGGTAAGACTAAGATGAGTAAGGTTGGACATTCTTTTATCAAAGAACAGATGAGGAAGGATAATGGGATTTTTGCTGGTGAACTTTCTGGTCACTTTTATTTTAAGGATAATTTTTATGCTGACTCTGGAATAATTGGAATGTTGCAGGTTTTATGTTTGCTTTCTGGTGAGGGGAAGGAGATGTCTGAGTTGATTAAGCCGTTGCAGAAATATTTTTCAACTGGGGAGCTTAATTCTGATGTTTCTGATAAAGAGGGTAAGATTAAGGCTTTGAAAGCGAAGTATAAGGATGGTAAGATTAGTATGTTGGATGGTATTAGAGTAGATTATTCTGATTGGTGGTTTAATGTTAGGCCTTCGAATACTGAGTCACTTTTGAGGTTGAATTTGGAAGCTAAATCTAAGGAGATTATGGAAGAGAAGAAGAAAGAAATTCTTGATTTTATTCGGAAGTAATGGTTTGAGGTAATAAAATTTTTAAATGAAGAAGTATTCCCTTTTCTTATGGTTGATGAATTATTATCACAAAAGTATGCGAGATATGCTGTGGCAAATAGATTTCTTGAAGCAGTAGAGGGAGTTGTCCTTTGCGGTGCGGATATTGAAGAAGGGGACTTGGTTCTCCAGGTTTCATTGGGACATAATGGGGTATATAGGCCTCATGCTGCTGATGGTGAACATGGTTTGGTAGGATCGTTTATGGCTTATGGGGTTGTTGATTTACTTGAAGATGGAGGGGTGGCTGGAGGAATTCATACTCGGAATGGTTCTGATAGGCTTAATTCTGGATTTATAGTGCCTGTTATGAGGGGTGATGATGGGATTTATCTTGGCCCATTTGAAAATTGGAGTGTACATGGTAGTAATCCGGCAAATAGACATTTTATTGGTGAGAGGGATGTTTATGCTGGTATCTATAAAGCAGAATTTCAACCAGTTGAAGTATCAGAAAGATATATTAGAGAATTGTTAAGTTAGAAGATTTCTAAAGGTTTCTAAAGGTTTCTAAAGGTTTTTAAATGGTTTTGAATTTCCTACTACTTCATGGTAATAGAAACTAAGGGTGGGGGAGATTTGGCTTTTTTGGTTGGAGGGAAGTATGTAAGGTCTTATAATCAGGCAGATCCTCTGACCGATAAGGAAGCAATGTATCGGACACCTTATTCAGATAGATTATTTGCTCATGATATCTTAACTCCGGAGCAACATGTTGAGTTGATAGCAAGGTATAGAGATACAAGTCTTCCAATTCATGAGCGGGAAGGAGCACGGATAGAATTAATGGGATCATTTTTTAAGTATTTGAGGGAAAGGGCCGATCATTATAGTCAAGTATATGGGGTTCATGATACTCCTTCTATTGCTGATCTATTCCAAGAAGCTGCTACAGTATTTTGGGATAAAGTTGTTCCTAAATGGGATTCGGCTAAAAGTAATTTGGTGAATTATTCAAAACTATGGGTTAGACAGGCTATTGAAAGATATGCTTTTGTTCATGCTCATGCATATAAAAGGGAAACTTACCTTAAAGATTGGCATCACAGATTTAATGTTGCTGAGATGGAGTTCTTTAAGGAAAAAGGATATCTTCCAACTCGTGAAGAATTAGCCGATATTTTAGATATGACTGTTGAAGATATTGAGCGTATTGAATTTACAAAAGTACCCAATACCTCACTACATACGACTACAAGTAAAGAAGGTTATGAATACGATGAATGTGGAATTGATACTTTAGAAGATATGGATTGGGTGGATCAATTAGATAGACTTGTTCGTGAGGAAGAAAAAGCTGAACTACCTGACGCTTTAGCTGAATTACCTGGAAGATGGAGGCAAATTCTAATGACGAGGTATTTTAGAGATGATGGAAAACTTGTTCCTTTTGGAGAGATTGCTAAAGGGTATGATGTTTCATGGCAAAGAATTGAACAGATAGAGAAACAAGCTTTTAGGAGAATACGTGAACATTTTGAGGCTGTTTATTCTGAGTAAGATATTCAAAAATAAAGAATTAGTCTAATTGATCTTCTTTGATTACTTTTTCTTTCTACCGAATCTTAAGAAAGCATCAACTACTAAAACTAAGATTATAAATCCAGCTACTCGGAAGTTGGAGTTGGCGCAAGTGTCTGATAATAGGCCACGTGATTTGCCTGCATCTTGTGCTCCTAGTGTTATGATGGAGGAGGTTAGCGGTAATGTAGTTTCTGATGTTGAAGATGATCCAATGATGACGGAAGAGGGTGAAGAACTTGGTCCT
>CAZMIO010000014.1:0-28728 GCA_964566535.1 uncultured Methanosarcinales archaeon
AATACCTTAATGGCATCAGCCCATCTTTCTGAACTCTCTGCAAGGAAAAAAGTAAAGATTTCTAGTCTAAAAATAGGAAGCTCACCTTTGTATTACCTACCAGGCCATGAATCAAAGCTTGAAGACTTCTCATCAAACCTTCACGAAAAAGAACAAAAAGCATTCGAACTATTAAAAGAAAATAAAATTCTACAAGACTCAGTACAAGAACCAGTAATCAGAGCAGCATTACGCCAAATAAAAGACTTCGCAGTCCCACTACAAGTCAACTTCAAAGGCCAAGCAGAAATCTTCTGGAAATTCCACTCATTATCCTCTGAAGAAGCAGAAACAACAATTAAATCAAAAATTAATCCAACTAAAGGATCAAAAGAATCAGAGAAACAAAAAACATTACCTAAAAAAGAAATCAAAAAAGAAGAAACAAAACTTTCGAGTGAAAACGAGAAAGGGTTAGGCAAGCCCAAAGATTCTCAAAGACCAGTTGAAAAAATAGAAGAAGAAAAACCTTCAAGCGAAAACGAGAAAGAGTTAGCCTCCCCCACATCTTCTCAAAGGCCAGAACCACAAAAAGTCAAAGAACTCACAAAAGAAACAATCCAAGAACAACTAAAAAGAGAAATCCAATTACAAAAACCTCAGGAGTTAGTTTCTCAGAAAGAAACAAAACAAGAAACACAACCAGAACCAAAACAAGAAGAAGTAAAACAGGAAACTCCAAAAGTAGAATCCCAACAAGAAGTAAGACAAGAGCCACCTCCAGCTACACCCCTATCAGAAACAAAACAAGAACTCTCACAAGAAAAAAAGCCTCAACAAGAAACAAACCAAGAATCAGGACCCTTAAAGAAAGAATCATTCAAGGACAAAATAAAAAGAATCATAAAACCAAAACCGGACTTATTCTTTAACCAAACAAAAGAATATTTCGAAAAGAACAACATAGAAATAATCGAAAACCAAGTTATAAGAAAGAATTCAGAAATCGATTTTGTCGTTAAAGTCCCATCACCAGTTGGCGCACTAACTTATTTCTGCAAAGCTAAAAACAAAAAAAAGATCAGCGATGGAGACTTATCCACTACATTCATCCAATCAAGGTCCAGAAACCTGCCCTCATTATTCGTTACAACAGGGGAACTAACCAAGAGAGCAAAAGACATGTTAGAAAAAGAATTTAAAGGGATGAACATAACTAAGTTATAATGGGAGTACAAATATCAGATTTAATTATAAAAAAAGAGGTTGAAATAGCAGACCTAAAAAACAAAGTTCTAGTTATTGATTCATTCAACCTCCTATATCAATTCTTAACCACCATTAGATCAAGAGACGGCTCTTTACTGATGGACTCAAAAAATAACGTAACTTCTCACTTAATTGGACTTTTCTCAAGAACAACTAAGTTTATGCAGCAAGGATTAAAATTAGCATTTGTATTTGACGGCAAACCACCAGAATTAAAACTTAAAGAAAGAGAAAGAAGAAAAAAGCTAAAGTTAGAAGCAGAAAAAAAGTACAAAGAAGCAGTAGAAAAAGAAGATATTGACGAGATGAAAAAGTACGCTTCAAGAACAACTAGACTTACTCCAGAAATGGTCGATGAAGCAAAAAAACTTATCCAAGCATTAGGACTACCCATCATCCAAGCACCCTCAGAAGGAGAAGCACAAGCAGCACATATGGTCAAGAATGAACACGCATTTGCTGCAGTAAGCCAAGACTTTGACTCAATGACTTTCGGATGTCCGCTACTAGTAAGAAACCTTTCAATAGCAGGAAAAAGAAAAAAAGCAAACAAACTAGCTTACGAAACAGTAAAACCAGAAATGATTGACTTAGCCGAAAATCTAAATAGCTTAGGCATAGACCAAGAACAACTAATTGCTTTAACAATGCTAGTTGGAACTGACTTCAACCCTGGCGGAATAAAAGGTATTGGCCCTAAGAATGCAATAAAGCTAGTAAAAAAATACCCTTCAGATCTTGACTCATTATTCGAAGAAGTCAAATGGGACGATTTCTTCGACACCCCATGGTCAGAAGTGTACTATCTTTTCAAAAATATGGATGTTACTGATGACTACAAATTAGAGTGGAACAACATCGATGAAGACCAAATCTTAAAACTACTTGTTGAAGAACATGACTTTTCACAAGAGCGAGTTTCCGCAACTCTTAAAAAGCTTGAAAAAGAATTAGGCAGTAAGAAGCAAAAAGGATTAGGAGATTTTTTTTAATGGTAACCCTAAAAGAAGCTCTAAAAGACAAATTAACAAAAGCTCAACTAGAATTAGTTCCTTCCTCTTATGATGTAGTTGGAGACATCCTAATCTTCGCAGAATTCCCAGAAGAACTAAAATCTAAAGAAAAGCTGATTGCAAACACATTAATCTCATTACATAAACACGTTAAAGTTGTCACAAAGAAAACAAAGCAATACTCGGGAAAATACAGACTACCTAAACTAAAAGTCATAGCAGGAGAAAAAAGAAAAGAAACAGTATACAAAGAAAATAACATCATATTAAAACTTGACGTAGAAAAAGTATACTTCTCCTCAAGATCTTCTTCAGAAAGAAAAAGAATTGCAGAGCTAGTAAAACCAAATGAATCAGTCCTAGTTTTATTCTCAGGTTGCGCCCCATACCCTTGCGTTATAGCCAAAAGTGCAAAACCAAAAGAAATCTATGGCATTGAAATAAATCCAACAGCCCACAAATACGCAAAAGAAAATATAGAACTAAACAAACTAACAAACATAAAACTATTCAAAGGAGACGTAAAAACAGTTCTCCCAAAACTAAAGAAAAAATTCGACAGAATCATAATGCCTCTACCAAAAGAAGCAGAAACCTACCTAGACTTAGCAAAAAAGCACATAAAAAAGAACGGAATCATCCATCTCTACATCTTCCTCCACAAAGACAACATGAACAAAAAAGACATAAACAAAATACTAAAAAAATACAAATTAAAATCAAAAATCCAAAATATAGTAAAAGCAGGACAATTCTCCCCAAGAACTTACAGGGCATGTGTTGATATTAAAGTATCCTAAAACCAAAAACCTTTAAAATCTTCTAATTAAACCCTTTTCCTAATGAAACCAAAAGACCTAAAAAAGAAATATCTAGAATTTTTCAAGAAAAAGCAACACGAAATAATAGCTTCCGCATCATTAATGCCAGAACATGATCCAACAGTATTATTCACAACAGCAGGAATGCATCCTTTAGTCCCATTCCTCATGGGCCAACCACATCCCTTAGGCAAAAGATTAGCAAACGTCCAAAAGTGCATCAGAACAGGAGATATTGATGCAGTAGGAGACGCATCACACTTAACATTCTTCGAAATGCTTGGAAACTGGTCGTTAGGAGACTACTTCAAAAAAGAAGCAATTGAATGGTCCCATGAATTCTTAACAAAAGTTCTAAAATTCAACCCAGACATTATCTCAATAACTGTTTTTGCAGGGGACAAAGACGCTCCAAAAGATGACGAATCAGCAGATGTATGGAAATCATTAGGAATCCCAGAAGAACGTATTTACTTCCTACCAAAAGAAGACAACTGGTGGGGCCCAGCAGGAGAAACCGGCCCTTGCGGTCCTTGCACCGAAATGTTCATAGACACAGGATTAGAAAAATGCGGAGAAAAATGCCAACCAGGCTGCGCATGCGGAAAATACTTTGAAGTTTGGAATGACGTTTTCATGGAATACAACAAAGTTGCAGAAAACCAATTCGAAAAACTAAAGCAAAAGAACGTTGACACCGGAATGGGTGTAGAAAGAACAGCAGCAATGCTTCAAGGTAAGAAAAATGTCTACGAAATAGAAACATTCATCCCAATTATAGATAAGATAAAGGAAATCGCAAACATAACAGAAATAACCAAAAAACAAGAAACATCAATCAGGATCATAACAGACCATGTCAGAGCAGCAACATTCATCCTAGGAGATAACTTAGCAATAGCACCCTCCAACCTAGACCAAGGATACATCCTAAGAAGATTCATAAGAAGGTCAATAAGACACGGTAAACTCTTAGGCATAGAAAACGAGTTCCTCTCAGACTTAGCAAAGATTGTAATCGAACTACAAAAAGACGAGTTCAACGAATTAGAAAAAAACCAAGAATTCATCTTAGCTGAACTAAAAAAAGAAGAAGAAAAATTCAGAACCTCTTTAGAAAAAGGACTAAAACAATTTGACAATTTAGCAACCAATAAAAGGATCTCTGGAAAAGAAGCATTCTTACTATTCCAATCATTTGGATTCCCAATTGAGATGACAAAAGAATTGGCAAAAGAAAAAGGAATAACAATAGACATAGAAGGCTTCGATAAAGAATTCAAAAAACACCAAGAACTAAGCAGAGTTGGAGCAGAAAAAAAATTCAAAGGAGGGTTAGGAGATTCCTCAGTAGAAACAACAAAACTACACACCGCCACCCATTTACTTAATCAAGCCCTAAGAGAAGTCCTAGACAAAAAAGACATCTACCAAAAGGGCTCAAACATTACTGCAGAAAGATTAAGGTTCGATTTTAACTTCGACAGAAAACTAGAAAAAGACGAGTTAAAGAAAGCAGAAGACTGGGTAAACGAAAGAATAAAAGAAGAACTACCAATAAAAAAAGAAGAAATGACAATCGAGGAAGCAAAGGAAAAAGGAGCACAAGGAGTCTTTGAGCATAAATACGGAGAAAAAGTATTCGTCTATACAATCGGAGATAAATCAATTGAAATCTGCGGCGGACCTCACGTAACCTCAACAAAAGAATTAGGACATTTCAAGATTAAAAAAGAACAATCATCTGCAGCAGGTGTCAGAAGAATCAAAGCAATTCTAGAATAATTTCAAAATATTTATATACTAACTATTCTAAATTTAGATTATGAAAAGTTTAAATCGACTAACACTTGATACGAGAGCTAAAGCCGAAGAGATGAAACGGATATTCTCAACTGTTTCTAACATGTTGCCACCTAATGTCGCCAATCCAATAACTACAGATATCGACGATGTCATCAGAGAATCAAGCAACGTCTCCCATTATGAAGGTGAAGCACGAAAACGAATAAGGCTAGATTTACAGTTTCTTAAGGCACAGCAGTCACAGGTTGAAGAAGATATATCCAAATTCTCAAAACAGCTCCAGACTAAGATTGTTGGAGTAATCCTTAATTTAGTGAGGAATAGATTACGCATCGCATTGGGAAAAGCTAGAGGCAAATTAAAAGGAGACAAAGCAGCCAAAAGTGCAGCAGTTGCCGAACTTAGAAAATGCATGGCACTATGCAATGAAATTGCAACCATCATACATGAAGAATACCTGGGACTAGAAGGAACTATTAAACATGCAGAAGTTGCAGCAAAACTACAAGAGAAAGTAGATCTGATGCTTGAAGATGACTTACATTACTTTGGCCTGAAAGGCGAGTCTCAAGAATAAACTACTTCCCAACTTTCTTCAACCTTTTCTTCTCCAACTTCAATTTCTTCTTCTCAATCTTATAATCTCCATCTCGATGATTAACTACAGTCCCAGAATCAGCTTTCTTCCCCCTAAACAATCCTATAACCCATTTACTCAAATACCTCCCAAAATAACCTATAAAACCAGCTACAAAAACAATAAACACCCATTTCAGAATTTCATTTATTTGCACCGGAGTCATTTTGGAATATCTTCTCTAAGATATCTAATGTATATAAAACCATCGCCTGTGTCTGCTGTTTCGTAGGATAGAAAGCCTCTTGTTTCTTGTGAACAGAAAAAATCCTAACATTATTTATCAGATGAATCTGCTGAGTCAACCCAGGATCTAATTTAACTTCCTTCTCACTCAGCTTAGCAACAACCTTCCCAAGTCCAATACCTGGACTCTTCTCTAAAATATCATGCCCTGTAACATCGAAGTACTTCCTATGCAGCCCAACCTCCAACAACCTACCACATAATATCGCACAACTCCTATAACATTCAGAATTAAAACACCTCCCTAATTCAGCTAAATCAGCATTAATCTCATCCCTAACTTCATCAGGAACCACTCCTTCCAACTTAAACTTCTCTCCGCTCTCAACAATCTTAAATGAAGAACTCAAACCAGAAATCTTCTCTAAAACTTCACCCATCCCCTCTAACTTCTCAGAATTATACTTCTCTTCCAATTCCTTCAACAACACATTTATCTTAGCAACCTCTCCTTGATTCTCCTCACCCAATTTACTCAAGCTAAATGACTTAGCCTTAAGATCCTTAAAAGCCCCATGATACAGCTTAACATAATAATCTAGCTTCCTATCCTTAAAGTCATATATGGATTTATTAGCATCAATCTCTTTACTTAAATCAATATTATTCTTCAGAATATTGTCAACTGCCCCTTTAAACTTCTCCAAAGACCGCTTAAATTGCTCCATAACCTATAGAATATAATCATTTAATAAATATTTTGTTGTATTGAAATACAACAAATTTATAAACTTCTACCAATAGTAATATCACAATGAAAAAATTAAAAGAGTCACTACTAAACAAAACATTCCAATTAATTAAAGAAAACCCTTCAAAATTTCTCTACACTTTACTATTTGACTCACTATTCATCCTCCTAATAACTGTAATCAATAACCTATCATATATGGTTATACCTCAAGACCCAGCAGCCATACAAGCCCTCCCTCAATCTCAACTAATCTCAGTATTTGTGTTCTTCCCATTATACCTCTTACTGTCGTTAATAATCTACTCAACTTTCAAGTATTTCATATTAAACAAAATAGTACCTCTATTCAAGAAAAAGGAAGCAGGCATGAATCATCTATCAAGATTCTACTTACTCAACTTTCTAATCTTTCTAGCATATCTTGTAATATTCATCATCATAACAACCATTTACTCTTCAACCATAAAGCCAGAATACATGAGACTAGTCTACATACTGACAGTTATCCCGTTCACAATAATCTCATACCTTTTCCTAAACATCGCACACACAATATTCATAACAAAACCAGAAATAAAATCTACATTAATAAAATCATACAATATAACATTTAAAAAATTCAAACAGTTCATCCCAGTAATCCTAGTCTCAATATCAGTATACCTGTCATCAGTATTAATTTTCTTCATAAGCATATCTCTCTCACTACAACAAATCTATGTCCAAATAATCTCATTAATCCTATTCTACTTAATGATAGCATTCAACAGAATTTACATCTTCAAAATCATAAACACCGAATAAAATGTTCTATCATAACATAAACCCGACACTAATCCACCTAGGCCCACTTCAAATTAGATACTATGGCCTAATCTTTGTAATTGGATTCATAATAGCTTATTACATGATTCCTTATCTAGCAAAAAAAAGAAATCTAGAATTAACAAAAAACGACACAGCAGACTTAATATTCTACCTAATAATCGGAACAATTATTGGTGCAAGACTATTCTACATCCTTTTCTACAACCTTCCATTCTACCTCTCAAATCCATTATCAATCTTCGCAGTTTGGCAAGGCGGATTATCATTTCATGGAGGATTAGTGGGCTCAATAACAGCAATCTACTATTTCTGTAAAAAGAAACAATTCAATATTCTAGGGCTATTAGACATTATTGTAATTCCCTTATCATTAGCATTAATGTTAGGTAGAATTGGCAATTTCATAAACGCAGAGCTTGTAGGAACAATAACTTCAGTACCATGGGCAGTTAAATTCCCTGGCTACGAAGGCTTCCGCCACCCATCTCAACTATACGAATCCCTAAAAAACCTAGTAATCTTCATAACCTTATGGAACATTAAAGGCAAACACCTAAAAAAAGGAATATTATTCTCCACATTCATAATAATGTACTCAATCCTTCGTTTTGCAGTAGGATTCGTAAGAGCCCCTGACCCACAATTAGGCTACATCATCTTCAACCTAACAATGGGGCAATTACTAAATATTGTAATGTTCGCCATAGGAATCTTCTTCATCTTTAGAATTAACAAAAAAGAAGAGTAGTATATTCTCAATAAACTAAAAATATATAAACCATTGATATTCAATATATCACTGGGGTGCTTAAATGATTAAAATTCCTTTATCTGACATTATAGAAAAAATAAAAAAAGACGCAAACGTCTCTGAAGAAGAAATTAACAAGAAGATAGAAGACAAACTAAAACAACTCTCTGGCCTTATCAGCAAGGAAGGAGCAGCCCATATCATAGCAAATGAATTAGGTGTTAAAGTTTTCGATAACGTCTCAGGAAGACTTCAAATAAAAAATATTCTCGAAGGCATGAGGGACGTAGAAACAGTAGGCAAAGTCCAACAAATCTACGACGTAAGGGAATTCCAAACAAAAGAAGGAAAATCAGGAAAAGTAGGCTCAGTAATTGTAGGAGACGAAACAGGAACAATAAGAATTGTAATGTGGGGAGACCAATCTGATAACATAAAAAATCTAAAACCTCAAGATATAGTAAAAGTCCAATCCGGATACGTAAGAAAAAATAACAATTTCAAAGAAATCCACCTAAATGACAGAAGCAAAGTAATAATAAATCCAGAAGGAGAAAAAATAGAAGACGTAAAACAAACAACTCCTACAAGAAGAAACATAAAAGACCTAACTGAAAATGATGAAAACGTAGAAATCTTAGGAACCATTGTACAAGTCTTCGATCCAAGATTCTTCGAGATCTGCCCAACCTGCAATAAAAGGGCAAGACCAAAAGACGACACATTCAATTGCGAACAGCACGGCCCTGTAACTCCAAAATTCTCATATGTAATGAATGTTTTCTTAGACGATGGGTCTGACAACATAAGAACTGTTCTATTCAGAAACCAAGCAGAAAAACTTTTAGAAATAACTAGCGAAGAGTTCGTTAAGTTCAAAGACGAACCAGACAAATTCGAAGAAGTAAAAACAAAACTCTTAGGGGAACAAATAAAACTCAGGGGAAGAATAAACAAAAACGATATGTTCGACAGATTAGAATTTATCGCTCAATTAGTATTCCCTCACCCAGATCCTAAAGAAGAGATAGAAAGACTCCAAACAGTAAAACAGTAAAATGATGGCCAGAACCCATTTAGCATTTGGATTTTTTTTTGGCCTATTATATATGAAATTCTTCAGCGTCAGTAACCCATTTCTCTTCATGACATTCGTCCTGCTAGGATCATTACTAACGGACATTGACCATCCACAAAGCAAAGCAGGAAGGAAAATAAAGCCAATTGCTCATCTAATCCAATGGATGTTCGGACATCGTGGACTCTTCCACTCTATCTGGATACCCTTAATCCTATTCCTAATCTACAATTACTGGTTCAAACACATCCTCTTATTAGGAATCATCGTAGGCTACATCTCACATTTACTAATAGATGGCATAACAATCAAAGGAATAAACTACCTAAATCCCTTCATCACATTAAGACTCCACGGCTTTGTAGAAACCAACACAGTCCTAGAAACAGTGATACTTCTAATCATAATGGTATTCAACGTTCTTTGGTTCTTTAGGTTTTAAAATCAATCAAGTTTACCTCAAAAACCAAAACTTCCACACGAAACCAAGGTCCATTTTTAATTATCTAATTCTCCATTATTCCACACACACAACCCCTAAAACCCCAAAATCGCTACCCACAACCCACTGGACACGGACCCTCAAAACATATTTAAATAACCTTCACCATCTAATTAATTAGTTGTCAAAAGACAACTCCTCGCTTCCTGGAGCACAACAGCTCATAACTAAGGGAAGTTTGAAATAAAACGCGAAAGCAAAGAGGTGTTTGGAATGGAAAAAAAAGAAGATACAGAAGGCAAAACATTGCCTGAAAAGAAGTTTAGCACAGGAGCAATTTGTGCTACAATATGGAAAAACAACGGAACAACAAAAACAGGAGAGCCGTCAGAGTTTAGGACGATTAAGATAGAGCGACGCTACAAAGACAAAGAAGATAACTGGCAGTCAACTAATTCTTTAAGGGTAGGAGATTTACCAAAAGCAGCTTTAGTTTTAAACAAAGCTTATGAGCACATTGTTCTAAAACAAGAGCTAGAAAGCCAAATAGAAGCAGTAGTTATGTAACTACTTTTTTTAATTTTTTAATTTAATATTCAAAACGAGGTATAAAAAAATGAAAAATGAAAAAAATGATGAAATAATCGAACAAGAATTAGAACTTCAAGAAGAACAAACTCAAGAAGAAATAACTCAGGAAAAAGAAACCCAAGAAGAAACAACTCCAGAAGAAGAAACAACTATTAACGAAGAAGATGTAGAAATAAAAAATCCAGAAAAAGAAAAAGTAGGAATAATAGACTTACCAGGAGTTGGAGCAGCAACAGCTGAAAAGTTAGAGTCAGTTGGTTACCGTGATTTAATGTCAGTTGCAGTTGCAACACCTGCTGAATTAGTGGATGCTTCTGGAATGTCTGCAGCAGTTGCAAAAAGAATGATAGCAGCTGCAAGGGCATCATTAGACATGGACTTCAAATCAGGAGACGAAGTACTAAAAATCAGAGAAACAGTAGAAAAAATATCAACAGGAAGTGACTCATTCAACGAACTAGTTGGTGGGGGATTCGAAACAGGAGCAATAACAGAATGTTTTGGAGAATTCGGTTCAGGAAAAACTCAAATAGGACATATTCTGGCAATCAACGCACAAAAGTTAGATGAGAACGCAGTAGTTGTATACATTGACACTGAAAATACATTCAGGCCAGAAAGAATTCAGCAGCTAGCAGAAGGAGCAGGATTAGACCCAACAAAAGTACTAAAAAACATCAAAGTAGCAAGAGCATACAATTCTGACCACCAAATGTTAATGGCAGAAAAAGTAGAAGAACTAGTGACAAAACAAAACCTTCCTGTAAAGGTAGTTGTAGTAGATTCATTAACAGCTCATTTTAGGGCAGAATTCATTGGACGTGGAACATTAGCTGAAAGACAACAAAAACTAAACAGACACATGCATGTATTGCTTAAACTTGCAGACTTGCATAACATATGTGTTTACGTAACAAACCAAGTAATGGCAAAACCAGATATGTTCTTTGGTGACCCAACACAAGCTATTGGAGGCCATGTTGTTGCCCACGCATCAACTTTTAGAATCTACTTAAGGAAGGGCAAAAAGGGCTCAAGAGTTGCAAAACTAATTGACGCACCAAATATGCCAGATGGAGAATGTAATTTCTACGTCGAAACAGGGGGTCTAAAAGACGTTTAATCTTATTTTTTTCTTTTTATTTTAAATCACTATATTTAAATACTAGAACTTTACCCTCCTACGTATAGGAATATATACATTTTAGACTATATATTTCCTGAATAGAAATTAGTTAATAAGGTGAAATAGAACATGGATGGAATGAATGATGGTGGTTTCGGACCACAAAGGAGTTTCACAGCCCCAGTTAAGGTTGGAGACGAAATAGACGTAAAAATAGAAGCTGTCGGCGAAAAAGGCGATGGTATAGCAAAGGAAAAAGGCTTTGTGTTATTTATACCTAACACCAAAGAAGGTGACGAAGTTAAGGTAAAAGTAACTAAAGTTTTGAGAAGAGTTGGCTTTGCTGAAGTAGTAGGAGAAGCTTCTGGGCAAGTAAAGCAAGAAGAAGCTGCACCTGCGCAAGCAGAACAAGCCCAAGAACCTCAGGAAGAGGCCTCTGAAGAACCAGCGGAAGATAATTCCCAAGATTCAGAAGATTTCGGCGAAGAAGAAAATAAAGAATAAATAGGTTTTTTCTTATTTTATTTATTTTTCTAGCTAATTTGATATAGTTTTTGCTCTACTATTAACAACCTCCTTCTATTACAAAAGTGCAAGGGTGTGGGGAACATCTAGAAGAAGTGATCAAGAGCAAAAAGCGTCTATTCCCCCTATTTAATCAAAGTCAAATGATCCTAAATAAAACCACCACATTTATAAACCACTAAACACTCCCTTTCCTTATTGCCTAAATTATAGGGTGGCTATACCCCATAAAAAAAGCTGCATGAGGCTATAAAAATTGCAGCGGAGATAATAAAATGACAGAAGAAGAACAATTTTTAGTTCCGCAGGACACGTACTTAAAGTCAGGTATACACATAGGTACAAAATTCAGAACAAAATACATGGAGCAATTCATATACAAAACAAGACCAGATGGTCTGTCTGTACTAAACCTACAAAAAATAAACGAAAGAATCAGAGTAGCAGGAACTTTCTTATCACAATATGCACCAGAAGATTTGCTAATAGTTAGCAGAAGAGAAAACGGCTGGAAAGCAGTAAAGATGTTTGGAAAATTAACTGGCGCAAAAGTATTCGCTGGAAGATACCCTCCAGGAATGTTAACTAATCCTCAATTGGATATTTACAGAGAAGCAAAAATAGTATTAGTTACAGACTCATGGCCAGACAGAAACGCAATAATTGACGCAGTTAAAGTTGGAATCCCGGTAATATCACTGTGCGATACAAACAACCAGTCAAATAACATCGACTTAGTCATACCTTGCAACAATAAGGGAAAAAAGTCACTAGGGCTATTCTTCTGGATCTTAACAAGAGAATACATGAGAAACAGGGGACTAATCAGTGATAATAGTGAATTCAAAGATTCTGTAGATGACTTTACAGAAGAGTAGAAATATTAAAATGTCAGAAATATAGGGTATTTCTGAGCATGCTCAAAAACCACCAATGGTTTTTGACAGATTTTTACTCCAGAAAATGGACAATTCATTTTCGCAGAATAAACTAAATCAATTCAAGCAAATCTTTTATTGCTTCTTTTAAATTTTTATTTTCATAAAGAACTTTGTACACTTGTGTAGTCAACGGCAAATCTATTCCTTTCTCTTTACCAAACTCATAAACTGCTTTTGTAGCCTTTACTCCTTCTGCTACCATTCCATGCATCTCTTCCTTAATCTCATCAAACGATTTTCCTTCAGCTAATTTCTCACCAACAAATCTATTACGGCTGTGTTTAGATGTACACGTAGCAACCAAATCCCCAACACCAGCCAAACCATAACAAGTTGCCCTCTTAGCTCCAAACTCCCTTCCAAACTTATTCATCTCAGTAAGTCCAAGTGTGATTATACTGCCCTTAGCATTATCACCTAATCCAAGACCATCACAAATACCTGTTACAATTGCAGTAATATTCTTCAAAGCTCCACACACCTCAACCCCCACTACATCATCATGAGGATAAACCTTAAAGTAATCAGTAGATAGAATTTCCTTAACCTTCTTTAAACAAGCCTTATCCTTAGATGCAACAACAGTTGCAGTTGGAATTTTCCTGCTAACTTCTTCAGCATGATTAGGACCAGACAATGCAACTATCTTAACAAAATCAGGCAACTCATCTTCTAAAATCTGAGACATAGTTTTATACGTTCCAGCCTCAATACCTTTGGCAACATCAACAACAATTACTCCCTCAGACAAATATGGGGAAACTTGCTTAGCAACATCTCGTAAAAACTGAGAAGGAACTGACATGATAACAAGCTCAGCTCCGAAAACAGCGTCCCTTAGGTCATTAACAGCTTTAACATTTGAAGGAATTTTCACTCCTTTCAAAAACCGTTTATTCTCTCTTTCTTTCTCAATCTCAGAAACTAATTCTTTCTCCCTAACCCATAAATTAACATCATATCCTTTCCCACCTAGCAATACAGCTAGTGTAGTTCCCCATGATCCTGCCCCAACAACACTTATTTTTTTCATCTTAATCAAACCCATAATCTTGCCCTACCAATCCACCTACCTCTTTCATAATCTCGTTAGTAATTCTCCTAAGCACATCTCTATCATTCTCTTTACCATAATACTTGTCAAATGACATTAACTTTCCAATCTTAACCTTAGCCTTACTTAACTTAGGAATGGTCTTTCCCTTGGGCAACATATCAAAAGTTCCAATTAAACCAACAGGCAATACTGGAACCTTAGCCCTAAGTGCCAGCCTTGCAACTCCTGTCTTCCCTCTTTGTAATTTCCCATCCAATGTCCTAGTCCCTTCAGGATATATCCCCATAATCTTTCCCTTCTTAAGATACTCAACACCAATATCTAATGACGCCTCACCACCACTTTCTCTATCAAGAGGAATAGCACCAACATATTTGTGCCATACTCGTTGATACAAACTATCAAAATGTTCTTTTTTTGCTAAAAAATGTAATTTTTGATCATAATGGGGAACTATTACAGTAGACAAAATCAAATGGTCCATATAGCTTCCATGGTTTGATGCAACAATAAACCCCCCTTCCTTAGGCAAATTCTCAAAACCCTCTACTTCCCCCATATAGAACCTTATTAAAGGAATTATGGTTCTTTTTAATATTGGGTATACCATTTTAATATCGATACTCCTTACCACTTAATCTGCCAATCTCTTTCATTATTTTAGTCGTAACCTCTATTAAAACCTTTTTATTATTCTCCTGACCATAATATTTATCAAAAAACACTGGCTCCCCAATATTTACAGAGCACCTCTTAAACTTTATGAACTTCGATCCCTTAGGCATAATCTCATAACTCCCCACTATCCCTATAGGTACAACTGGAGTCTTTGCTGTTAAAGCTAACCTAGCAGTCCCGACCTTTGCTTTTTGCAACTCACCATCCGAACTTCTATGCCCTTCAGGAAATATTGCAATAAGTTCTTTGTCTCGTAGAAGCTTCAGAGACATATCAAATACATTATCATTCACTTTTTTAGATTCATCATTTCTCTGACCAACCCTAACAGGTATACATCTCCCATTTTCCAAAAACTTTCTCAAAAAGAAATTCTTATAAAACCCATCATTACAGTAAGTATACAAATATCTGTTCAAATAAGTAATTACAACAGCAGGCATTATTAGATCATCAGCAAAACTGTTATGATTACACGCAACAATGAACGGATTTGTCTTTTTTAGATTATCTAATCCCTTTACTTCCTTAACCCACAACTTAGCTAAAGAAAACAACGTTCGACTCATAATTGGGTGCGCCATGTTATCCACTATCACCCAGAAGAATTTAAAGGTTTCTCTGTTTTTATCTCTTTAATCAAAGCAGGAATTACTTCTTTTACATCACCCACAATGCCATAATCTGCTATCTTAAATATCTCAGCACCAGCATCTTTATTTATCGCAATAATCATATCTGAATTCTCCATTCCAACTCTATGTTGTATCGCTCCAGATATTCCACATGCAATATACAGCTTAGGCCTTACAGTCTTCCCAGTCTGCCCAACCTGATGATCCTTCTTGATCCAACCATTATCTACAACCCCTCTTGAAGCTCCAACTTCGGCCCCAATCAGATCAGCCAACTCCTTAAGCATATCAACACTCTCTTTCTGACATAATCCTCTCCCACCAGCAATAATTATTCCAGCTTCCTCAAGATTAACATTCTTCTTAGCAGACTTTAAAATCTCAATAACCTTAACTCTGGAATCGACAACATCAGCTTTTACTTTAACAGTCTCCCCATCCCTACCACTGTCCTTATCCAGCATCTTCATTACACCGGGCCTTACAGTAGACATTTGAGGCATTGTTTTACATCTAATCTGTGCCATAATATTTCCACCAAAAGCAGGTCTTGTTTGTATCAATGTGTCATCAGTATCAATATCAAGTCCAGTACAGTCAGCCGTTAGTCCAGTACTAGTCCGTTGAGCAATCCTTGGACCTAAATCCCTTCCAATATGTGTAGCTCCGTAAAGAACTATCTGTGGCCCATATTCATTAATCAAATCAGATATTACTTTAGTATAACTTTCAGTCAAATAACTTCCTAACTTTTCATCCTCAACAACATAAACTTTATCAGCACCATGAGCAATTAACCCTTTACTCTTCCCAGAATCAGAAGAACATAAAAGAACAGCAGCTACCTTAACACTAAGCTTCCCAGCAAGATCTCTAGCAGCCCCTAGTAACTCATAAACAACTCTTGAAATCTTATTATTCCTCTGCTCAGCAAAAACCCAAATCTCTTTCCCTTCCTTAACTTCCTCACTCTTCTCTCCACCACTTTCTTCCTTAACTTCTTCAACATGACCAAGAGACATAGCTTGACTTAACTCATAAGATGAAGAAACATCCAAAACATCTCCCTTACGAAGGACATTCCCCATTCCTAAATCTATCTGAACCCCTGAGTAACTTTCAACTAACTTTACCTTTACCATTTTAATCCTTTATTATCTCCTTTTCCTTCAACATCCCTATAACTTCTCCAGCAATCTTCTGAACAGAACCCTCTAACATTTTACCCTGGCCCTTGGCCTCTGGAGCAAATACCTTCTTAACAATTGTCGGACTACTCAATAAGCCCATCTTCTCTTTCTCAACCTTAATGTCTTCATTTGTCATTACCTTAACTTCCTTTTTATTGTAAGCATCAGAAATACCTTGTAAACTTGGATAAGTATTCTCATCAGATATATCCATAACAGTAATCAAAGCAGGCATCTCAACTTCTACAACTTCAATGCCATCTTCTGTCTCCCTCTCAGCCCTAACCTTACCATCATTAACTTCAACTTTCTGAACATATGTAACTTGGGGAATTCCCAAATTCTCAGCCAACTGTGGACCAACTTGTGCAGTATCTCCATCAATAGCCTGCCTCCCACATAATATCAAATCATATTCACCAACTTTCTTCAAACAAGCAGACAAAACATTTGCAGTAGCCCAAGTATCAGAACCAGCAAATGCCCTATCAGTAAAAAGTATAGCATCATCAGCACCTAATGCAAGTGCCTCACGTAGCGCATCTTCAGCTTGTGGAGGACCCATAGTAATAACAGTAATCTTATTCTCTCCCTTAAGCTTAACAGCAGTATGAATAGCTTGCTTATCATCAGGATTAATAATAGCGGGAACCCCTTCCCTTTTCATTGTACCAGTCTTAGGATCTATTTTTACATCAGTAGTATCCGGCACCTGTTTAATGCATACAATTATTCTCATCTCAAAAACCCCTCCCTAATAACTCAGCAGCAATAACCATCCTCTGAATCTCAGAAGTACCTTCATAAATCTCAGTAATCTTAGCATCCCTATAAAACCGTTCAAGTGGATAATCCTTCATATAACCATAACCACCATGTATCTGTATGGCCTTCCTAGTAACTTCCATAGCAACCTCAGCGCCATACAACTTAGCCATAGCAGCTTCCCTTACATACCTCTTACCTAAATCCTTAACATGCGCTGCCCTCAAACAAAGTAACCTAGCAGCATCAATCTGAGTAGCCATATCAGCTAACATAAATTGTAAAGCTTGAAACTTATGCAATTTCCTGCCAAACTGTTCCCTTTCCTGAACATACTTCAATGATTCATCAAAAGCAGCCTGTGCAATTCCAACACCTTGAACTCCAATTCCAATTCTACCAGAATTAAAAACCCCCATTGAAATCTTAAAACCCTCTCCTTCAGCACCACCAATTAAGTTCTCCTTAGGAACTCTCATATCCTGAAATATTAACTCTTGAGTATTAGAACCTCTTAAACCTAATTTATCCTCTTTCTTACCTAAACTAAAACCTTTCAATCCTTTTGTCTCTAAAGCAAATATTGAAAGTCCTTTGTGTCTCTGAGATTTATCAGTTGTAGTAACAATCAAAACAACATCTGCCTTACCGCCAGATGTAATAAAACACTTACTTCCATTGATGATATACTCATCACCGTCCTTTACCGCAGTAGTCTGAACATTAACAGCATCAGAACCAGCAGCAGGTTCAGTCAAAGCAAAAGCACCTAAATATTCGCCAGTAGCCATCTTTGTCAGAATCCTTTCCTTCTGGTCCTCGGTTCCGTGATTTATCAAAGGAAAGCACGTAAGAGAAGTATGGGCTCCCATGGTAACTGCAGTAGCATTACAAGCCTTAGACACTTCTTCCATGATGATTGTTTGAGAAACATTGTCTAACTCCGCCCCACCATACTTTCTAGGTATTGACATACCCATCATACCTAATTTACCAAGAACCTTTATCTGTTCTTCAGGAAACTTGCTTTCAGCATCAGATTCAGCAGCATATGGCTTTATCTCTTTGAGGGCAACATCCCTAATCATCTTCTGTACAAGTTCTTGCTCTTTAGTCAATGAAAAATTCATCTTAGAAAGTAATTCCTCCATCAACCCTGATAACTTGCCCAGAAATATACTTCGCCTTATCAGATGCTAAGAACACAATAGCATTAGCAACATCCTCTACTTGACCAAGCTCATTCAATGGAATCAATCCCATTATCTGCTCAAGCATCATAACTGGAATCTTATCAGTCATTGCACTTTTAATAAATCCAGGTGCAATAGCATTCACAGTAATCTTCATCTTACCGACTTCCTTTGCAAGTGACTTAGTAAACCCAATAACTCCTGCCTTTGTAGACGCATAATTTGTCTGACCAAAGTTACCAGAAATTCCAGAAACTGAAGATAAACTAATTATCCTCCCACCTTCTGGAATAAGCCCAAGCGCATTATGTGTAACATTATACATTGAAGTCAAGTTAACGTTAATAACAGCATTCCATTCTTCCGGCGTCATTTTCTTAAGTGTCCTATCTTTTGTAATTCCGGCATTATTAACCAAGATGTCTATCTTCTCAAACTTTCCCTTAATCTCATCCATCATCTTCTTAACGTCATCAAAATTAGAAACATCTGCAGTTATAGCAATAGCCTCAACACCCAAAGCCGTAATCTCTTCAACTGTCTTTTCAGCCTCATTCTTAGACGGATCAATATCATTAACAACAATATTGCAGCCATTCTTAGCTAACTCTAAAGCAATAGCTTTACCAATACCTCTAGATGAACCTGTTATCAATGCAACCTTTCCTTTTAATCCTAAATCCATTTTCATTCCCCCCTCGATAGTTCGAGTAACTAATATTCTTTTTAATATTTTTTCATTAAACCTTCTTCAAAATATGACAAACAGTAGTACCTCCAGCACCACCAATATTATGAGCCAAAGCATTATTGACATTAGAAAGCTGCCTATCCCCAGCCTCTCCTCTCATTTGCTTAACTATTTCATAAATCATCCCGAGTCCAGTAGCAGAAACAGGATGACCTTTAGCCTTAAGCCCACCAGAAACATTCACCGGCATCTTACCATCCATTTTAAACCTACCATCTCTAATGGCCTTGTATGCCTCACCTTTCTTACAAAACCCTAAGTCCTCATAAGCAAGAAGCTCAACAATTGTAAAAGCATCGTGCAACTCAGCAAAATCAATATCTCCCCTATCAAGCCCTGCCTGTTTAAACACTTCATTACCTGTAGTTACAGTCCCGTCCCATTTAGTTAAATCTTCTCTCTCAAAAGGGGACATATAATCGGCACTCAACGAAGAACCCTTAATTTCAACATCAGTCTTATCCTTAGTCAAAACAACAGCACTAGCTCCATCAACAGTTATACTACAGTCAAACAGCCTCAAAGGAGACGTAACAACAGGAGAATTCTTTATCTTATCCAAACTAACTTTTTTCCCATAAAAGTAAGCATTAGGGTTTAAATATCCATTCTCATGATTCTTGTGAGCAATCATTGCCAAATCATCCATATTAGTTTCTGGAAATTTATTCAAATAAGATTGAGCAACTAAAGCATTCTCAGCTGGGAAGATAATTCCTTCCATCTGCTCCCACTTAGATTCAGCAGCCATCATAAACTCACTAGTAACCTGATCTGAATTATTAGTATGTCCGTGCAATTTCTCAACACCAACAACTAAAACATTATCAAAACCCAGCCTATTAGCAGTCCACAAAGCAGAACCTCCACTAGCACAGGCAGCAGGAGACTTAATTATTGGAATATTTGTCTTCAAAATACCAGACAACATTGAAGCAAAATGCCTTTGAAACTCACCATTATAAAACCAATCCAAAGTAGAACAAACAACTGCATCTATTTTACTCATATTTGTATCAGCATCTTTAAGAGCATTAACGATAGCATCATAAGCTAAGAACTGACTTCTCCTATCATGAATCCTGTACGGAATACATCCAACTCCTTTGATAAACATCCTACTCACCCATCCCCCGCAACAATGCTTTCTTATTCAGCTCAATAATCTCTTCCTTAGCTCTAGGAAAGACCTTCTTCATAACCTTAAAAATAGATTCTTTATCCAAAATATCTTTACTTTTCAAATAAGCACCAACCATAATAACATTAGCAACTCTTTTATTCCCGAGTTCTTCAGCAATCTTTGTAGCATCAATCTCAAAAACTGTAACGTCCTCTCTACTAACCTTACTCTTACATTCAGAAATATTTAAGATCAGAATCCCGCCTTTGGCAACCTTGTCTTCAAATTTCCTCAAAGATTCATCATTCATTATTAGGATAGTGGTAGGATTAAGAATAACTGGACTCCCAATCTTCTTATCAGATATTGTAACACTTGAATTAGCAGTGCCTCCCCTCATCTCAACACCATACGAAACAGTACCACAAACTTCTAAACCTTGTTCCATTGCAGCATTAGCAATCAAACTACCAGCAAGTACAACACCTTGCCCACCATACCCTGCAATTAAGATATCTTCCTTCATCTCTCATTCCTCACATCTTTAAAAACCTTAAGTGGAAAATATTTTTTCATTTCATCAACAAAATCTAACCCTCCCTTAATATCAGTTTTCCAGCCAGTCGGACACATAGATAAAATCTCAACAAAAGAATAACCCTTACCTTCAATCTGGCACTTAAATGCTTTCATCAAAGCTTCCTTTGTTTTTTTAAAACCATCAGCATCGTGCACAGAAACCCGCTCAATATATGAAGGCCCATCTAGTGTACTTAACATCTCGCACATCTTCAATGGCATCCCTTCAGAATTATTCCCTCGTCCAGAAGGAGTAGTTGAAGTTACTTGATTAGGTAAAGTGGTAGGAGCCATCTGTCCTCCAGTCATTCCATAAATTGCATTATTAACAAATATAACTGTAATATTCTCTCCCCTATTTGCAGTATGTATCGTCTCATTAGTTCCTATTGCAGCCAAGTCCCCATCTCCTTGATAAGCAAAAACAAGCTTGTCTGGCAAACATCTTTTAATAGCACTCATTACTGATGGAACCCTTCCATGAGAACATTCAATCATATCAACATTAATATAATTATAAAACAAAACAGCACAACCAACAGGAGCAGAACCAATTGTTTTCTCCCTAATCCCAAGTTCATCAATAACTTCACCCATTAGTTTGTGAACTAATGTATGGCCGCAGCCAGGACAATAGTGCATCTTCCCTTCTTTGATTGTAGTTCCTGGACTCATTTTATTTCATGTACCTTCTCAATTATTTGCTTGGTGTCGGGATACCATCCACCACCGTGACCCAAAAAGTAAAACTCTCCTTCGCAATCCATACTTAACTTTACATCCTCAATCAACTGTCCTTCACTCATCTCAACAACAAGAACTTTCTTCCCTTTATACTTACTAAACACTTTCTCCGGAAAAGGCCACAAACTAATTGGCTGGACCAACCCTATCTTCACTCCCTCCTTCCTTAGATCATCAACAGATTCTCTACTAATTCTGGCAGGACTACCATAGGCAGCAATAATAATATCTGCATCATCAGTCATATACTCATTACATAAACTCAACTCATCTTTTATCTTTCCATACTTCTCTTGTAAATGAATGTTATGCTTTACAAGAGAATCAGGAGGGGATAACAATAAAGTCTTAATCACATGAGGCTCCCTTCCCTCACAACCATTCAACACCCAACTATCTTTAGAAGGCAAATCTAATATCGGCTTATAATTCCTTAACTCAACAGGCTCAGCCATTTGTGCTAAAATTCCATCTCCTAATATCAAAACAGGATTCCTATAGTAATCAGCATAATCAAAAGCATTCATCGTAAGGTCATACAATTCTTGTATGTTGGATGGAGCAAGAACTATCAACTTATAGTCCCCATGACCCCCTCCTTTTGTTGACTGAAAATAATCTCCTTGTGAAGCCCTAATATTTCCCAAACCAGGACCTCCTCTAACCATATTAACAATTACACATGGTAATTCAGCAGAAGCCAGATAACTAATCCCTTCCTGTTTTAATGAAATCCCTGGAGAAGATGAAGAAGTCATACACCTTACACCGGAAGCCGAAGCCCCAAATATCATATTAATAGCAGACAACTCAGCTTCAGCCTGAATAAAAACTGCATCAAAATCAGGACCTCTCTTAGACATATACTCAGGAATCTCATTCTGAGGAGTTATAGGATAACCTGCATAAAACTTACAACCAGCTCTAAGAGCCGCCTCTACGCAAGACTCATTCCCCTTCATCAATGCTTTCTCAGTCATTTTATCATTCCTTTGTATGTCAGGTACCACTGTTCTTCATCACAGTGATTCCAACTCAATTGTGTGAACGAATTTTGCCTTCACTATAATCTTCAAGCAAAATTTCTATTTAGTATCCAACGTTTTATTTTTCTAATCAACTCATCTTAATTAACTTCGAACCAATAGCAGGCTTAAGCTCCCTTCTGCAAGCATCAAGTTCATCACCAACAACAACAATCTCCCTTAAATCTGAACATCCTACATCAAGTTTCCCAGCCAACTCAATATGCTCAGCATCTTTAAGCAACCCAATCTCCTGAAAAACTTTATCAAGCGCAACTGGATCGCAAGAAGCCAAAACCATATTCATAAAAGCCGGTTCACCATACTTCATTGGACCATTACCTTGCATACCAATTGAAGCATCACCCAATGTTACATACTTAGGCAAAACCTTGTGCAGCTGTACAATGCCTTCAACAGCTTTTTTAGGATCCTTGCTTAATTCCTTATAATTCTCAGCAGAAATAAGCCTAGTCATGTTCTCTAATGCACCAACAATCCCCAATAATAAATGAGTTTTAAGTATGGGAACATTAATCACTAAATCACTATCAAAGACTTCCTTAGCAATGCTAAAATTAATCCCCTCACTTTCTTTCTCAACAAACTCACTCTTAGAAACATCAACAAACTTAATTCCTAACTCCTTAACAATTTTCCCAAAGCCACTTTTACTAACTGCCTTTCCAAAATCACCATACTGAGTTTGCTCAGCAAGAGTAATATTCTCCACCTTAACACCCTTCTCAACCAAATAATCAATCAAAGCCTTAACAACCTTAGGGTTAGTAGTCATAGCTAGATATGGATAAGCTTCAACCATCACATCTGGCTTTATCAGTACCCTCGTACTATCATCAACATCAACCCCACCAATCAATTCCAAAGCCTGCTTAACAGCTTCATCATAATCATATTTAATCTTAACAATAGCTACGGCATTTTCATCATCACTTTTCTTCCATGAAAACTCGTCCCCTATCTTATATTCCTTCATTACTTTCTTAGGCATCCGGTTTCCATTCTCATCCTCTAAAATCAAGGTATAGTAAGGCACAATTGGATGTATTGGTGAAGGAATAGAAATTTTAGTAACACCAACCACTTTTGTCTTCTTACCAACAATCTTTTCAATCTTTCCACCATCCTTACAATAAACACATTTCTCAATAGGGTAAATCCATTTCTTGTTACATTCTTTACATATCCATCTTATTATCAATTCAACCACCTACATTCTTAAAAATATTTACACTAATAGAAGCTCCAACACCACCTATATTCTGAGTCATTCCATATTTGTGTTTACTTATTTGTCTATCTCCGCATTCTCCTCTTAACTGTTTGACAATTTCATAAACTTGCGCAAGTCCAGTAGGGCTAATTGGATGCCCCCTTGCTTTAAGTCCACCGCCAGTGTTTACTGGTAGCTTACCATCTAGCTTAGTTACTCCATCCCTTATCATCTTTGAACCTTCACCTTTTTTACAAAATCCTAAATCTTCATAAGACATAAGCTCAAGAATCGTAAAAGCATCATGTACCTCTAAAACATCAACAGAACTTGCACCAATCTCTGCTTGATTATAAGCCTGCTCACTAGCCAACTTACTAGCCTTAAATTCAACTAAACTATCTCTCTCCATTGTCATCAAATAATCAGTTGCAAAACCACTACCTGCAATCTCAATATCTGTCTTATCCTTAGTCAAAATAGTAGCAGCAGCTCCATTAACACTTATACTACAATCAAACAACCTTAGCGGAGAAGCAACAACAGGGGAATTCTTAATCTTATCCAAGCCAACTTTCTTACCATAAAAAGCAGCTTTCGGATTCAAAAAAGCATTCTCATGATTCTTGTGGGCAATCATTGCTAGATCATCAGAGGTAGCATCAAACTTCATCATATACTGTTGCGCTAAAAGTGCATTCTCAGCAGGAAATATCAATCCCTCTTCCTGACTCCATACTCTGTCAGCTGCACTCAATATCTCATTAGTAATTGCCTCAGTTTTATTACATGCAATCTTATCTGTAGCAACAACCAAAACGTTATCAAAACCCAGTCTGTTAGCAGTCCATAAAGCAGCCCCACCACCACCACAAACAGCAGGAACCCGAATAATCGGAATTTTTTTCTTCAACAAAGAACTCAAAAGCGACTGATAATGCCTTTGCCTTTCATCAGTCATTAAAGTATCAACAGTGGCAACAACAACAGCATCAATATCTTCCATCGATACATTTGAATCTTTTAATGCCTCAAGAATCGCATCATCAGCAAGTTTAAAACTACTCTCATCATCTACCGAAAACTTGCTCATACCAACTCCTTGGACATACATAGAATTCACCTATATACCGGGCTGTATTTTGATCTAAATTGTTTTCTGTCAACCACAGCCAGCATTAGCATACATTGTGCAACCGTATTTCCATCAACTTTTGCAATTGCTTGAAGCATTGCTCCTTTCTCATCCTGTCCCATTAGTGTTATTTCATAAACTAACTGGTCCCCTGGGAAAGTAGGAGCATTAAACTTAGCTTCTTTAATTTTATAAGCAAGAACTTCCTTTTCATGGTGATTTTCAAGATTATATCTCACAAGTAAAGTTCCAGCTTGACCTAATCCTTCAATAATAAGTGCACCAGGCATTATTGGAAATCCTGCAAAGTGACCTTTAAAAAAATCCTCATTAGCACTAGTATTTTTTATAGCAACTATCTTATTTTTCTCTATACTAGTGACTCTGTCAATCATCAAAAAAGGGGCTTCATAGGGTATAATCTGCTTGATTCCATTGGAATCTATCTGTCCTTTTTCGTCCTTAAATTCATCTATTGATTTCATTTAATATTCCTCCATCCAACACCCACATTCTAGTCAAGGAAAGAAAAGTCCATTTAAAAAGGCTTCGCTTTCTAATCATAACGTTTAAATAGGCCTAAAAGCTCCAAAATACCTCATGAATACCAAGCCAAACAAGATAGAAAGAATACTAAATAAGCTACTTTCACCAGTGGAAATTAGCTACAAATTAGTCCAAAAAATAGCCAAAAAAACACATGATTCAATACCTTTCGTTTATCATGAAGTTGAAGCCCTAATTAAGTCTCAATTAGTCGGTTTAGAGAAAGATAAGACTCTCCTTCACTCACCAGACATAGAATCATTTACTAGTGTTATAGCAAATAATGTAATGAAGAAACTTCCTAACATTGATGAAACAGATATTAAGAAAGTTGTTGCAGAAAAATCATCAAAATCATTTCTAGATATGCTTACAAGGGGACTTGGACAAACAATCGAAAAAGAAAAAGACTTTACAGTTCTAAAAGAAGAAAAACGCTTAAAAAAAATACTAATTGCAAACAGGGGAGAAATAGCATTAAGGGTTATCAGAGCATGCAAAGAACTAGGAATCCAAACAGTAGTTGTTTACACTAAACACGATAAAGATTCTTTAGCAGTAAGATTCGCAGATCAGGCTCACTGCATTGGAAACGCAAACGGTTATCTAGAACCAAAAAAGATAGTTGAAATAGCAAAAAAAACCAACTCCCAAGCAATCCATCCAGGTTATGGTTTCTTAGCAGAGAATGCAGAGTTTGCAGAGATGTGTGAAAAAAACAAAATCAAGTTTATTGGCCCTACTTCAAAAACAATTAACTTACTGGGAAACAAAATCCAAGCCAGAGAAGTTATGATAAATTCAAACGTTCCAGTTCTTAGCGGAACAAGGAAAACATTAGAGAATGAAACACACGCATCGGATATTGCCGAAAAAATAGGATACCCCATAATGATAAAAGCAGTTGGAGGAGGCGGTGGGAAGGGTATGAGAATTATTAAATCAAAAAAAGAACTAGCAGAAGGTTATAAGTCTGCAGAAGTAGAAGCGGCAATGTCATTTGGAAACTCAGAACTTTACATGGAAAAATATTTAGAAGATCCTAGACACATCGAATTCCAAATTCTCGCAGACCAGCATGGAAAGATTATCCATTTAGGGGAAAGAGAATGTAGTATCCAAAGAAAACACCAAAAACTAATTGAAGAAGCTCCTTCAGTAGCATTAAACAAAAAACTTAGGGAAACTATGGGCAGTGCCGCAGTAAAAGCAGTATCAGCAGTTGGTTATCAAGGCGCAGGAACAGTAGAATTCTTACTTGACCCAAATAATAACTTCTTTTTCATTGAAATGAATACAAGAATCCAAGTAGAGCACGGAGTTACTGAAATGATAACAGGTGTTGACTTAGTAAAGGAACAAATAAAGCTTGCAGCAGGAGCAAAACTTGCTTACAATCAAGACGACATCAAAATGAATGGTTGGGCAATTGAATGTAGGATTAATGCAGAATGTCCAGAGGAAGGATTCTGTCCGGATGTTGGCGCAATCACTAACTACCTCCCTCCAGGTGGGCCAGGAATTAGGGTATGCTCAAGCTGCCACACAGGCCATATAATCTCCCCTCATTACGATTCATTAATATCAAAATTAATTTGCGGTGGAAAAAATAGAAACGAAGCAATAGCAAGGATGAAAAGGGCCCTAGACGAGTACATTATAGACGGAGTAAAAACAACAATCCCATTCCATAAAGTTGTTTTAGAAAATAAACAATTCCAAAGGGGGAACATCTCAACATCATTTATAGAAAAGTACGACATCCTTAGCGAATTAAAAAAAGTGAAAAAATCAAAGAAAAAGGAATTGTCAAAAAAAGAAAAGTTATTAATAGTTACAACCGCAGTTTCAAAATATGTTGGAAACAGGGGAACAACAACCAGCAATAGAACCAGTCCATGGGTCATGACTGGAAGACAAGAAGCAATTAGTCAAAATGAAAGTTCATCATTTTAAAACATTAGACTCCACAAACACAAAAGCAAGAGACTTCTCAAAAAATAACTTAATCGTAGCAGATACCCAGACAAAAGGTAGAGGCAGACATAAAAGACAATGGGATTCTAATAAAGGGGGACTATGGCTTTCCATTGTTCTCGAACCAAAAACAAAAAACCCAGCAGAACTAACATTTCTAGCAGCAGTTGCAGTACAAAAAGCAATAAAAAGAACTACAAAACTAGAAACAAAAATAAAATGGCCAAACGACCTCCTCCATAAAGACAAAAAGTTATGTGGAATCCTAACAGA
The DNA here is from genome assembly GCA_964566535.1 of uncultured Methanosarcinales archaeon. GTDB lineage: Archaea > Nanobdellota > Nanobdellia > Woesearchaeales > CAZOXR01 > CAZMIO01. The sequence goes on from CAZMIO010000014.1 coordinate 27,653, forward strand.
AGCAATTTTCAAGGGAAACTCAAAAAAAATGATCGTAGGCATTGGAATCAACGTCAACAACAAACTTCCAATATCGTTAAAATCAAAAGCAACATCAATAAAAGAAATACTAAAAAAAGAAACAAACCTAAAAGGACTACTAACAAACCTAATAAATCAATTTAACACACTCCACAAAACATACCAAGAAAAAGGATTCATACCAATATTAAACAAATGGAAAAGCTCATGTGACACAATAGGCAAAGCAATCAAAGTCAAAACATTAAAACAAAGATTAGTAGGCAAAGCAATCAAAGTAAACAAAGACTGCAGCCTAACAATAAGACTAAAGAACAACAAACTAAAGAAGATTGTAGAAGGAGATATTTTTACGGTATAATTTGAGAAGTAAGGGATATCATTAACAAAGATTTAAAAATAAAGTATGTTTTCTCCACTATAGGTTTATAGTTATTGAGGGAAACAAACAATGGCAGACATAATCCAATTTGATCCAAACCGTGGCAAGGGTGCAAGACAGCAATACCGGAGACAGTCCCCTCCTGCAAGAATGGGAATTAGTGAAAAAGTAGCTGCCGTTATGGATGCCTCAGAAGGGGTCACATTGAGGTCAGAAATTGGGGATAATTACGATTTACTGGTCGGAGTTCAGGAACAGGTGGGTATGATTAGACAGGCCGAAAGAACTAGGCAACTAAATCAAATGGATGGTAACTGGACATATGATGAAGCTATTGGATACCTCAAAGCAGTGGATGCTCATGAGATCACAACCAACCCTGCGTATTGTCTTGCTATTTTTAGGTTAGCTCATACACTTGAACTGACCCACTTGCAGAAGTTATTGGTGAAATTGAGAGAGCGGAACAACAAAGACGAGATCCCAAGTCACCATTTAACATGGATCCAAAATAGTTTAATACTCTAAGTCTAACATAAGAAATATATTCCCATAATATCTTAATTCTTAGAGATTGCAACTTACCTTTTTTTAGAACTTAAATTTTATTGAACATAACCCTTGTTATACGCCCCGACGACTGAAAGGAGGAGAGCGCAGCGGGGCACGGAGC
>CAZMIO010000015.1:0-19202 GCA_964566535.1 uncultured Methanosarcinales archaeon
GTTTTCTTTATTTTTGAAATAGTTAAGCAAGTCTTTGTTAATCTCATCTGCGTTTTCGAATTTGTTGTAGATATTCAACTTAGTAAACTCTTGTTGATAAAAGTCTTCATTAAAGAGAACTAATTTGAAGTTAGTTAAAAGGATTAATGAAGATATGAATAGGATAAGTGTCCATTTGAGGATGTTTTTCTTTTTCATTTATCTGAGATAACTTTACCTACTTTGACATCAAAGTCATCTATTGGGATTTTTTCTATTATCTGCGAAGAGAATGTTAATCCGATTGTTTTTGCTTTTATTTTTTTTAGTAATCTATCGTAGTAACCTTTTCCGTATCCGATTCTGTACCTTTTTTTGTCGAATATGATTGCTGGGACGATGATTAGGTCGACTTTCTTTATTTCTTTTATTTTAGAAGGTTCTAAGTTGCCATATTTGTTTTTCTTATCTAAATCTTTGAATGAATCTATCTTTGAGAGGATTAAAATATCTTTTTTTACAACTGGAACAGAAACTTCTTTAGTTTTTAGTGCTTCTTTTATCATGTCGTGGGTGAAGACTTCTGAATTGAATGAAACGTAGACGCAGACTGATTTTGCTTTTTTGTATTCTTTTGAAGAGAAGAGTTTTTCTTTTATGATATTTGATTTTGATTTTATTTCTTCTTTGTTTAATTTATTTCTTTTATCTAAGAAGGCTTTTCTTAATATGTCTTTGTCCATAAGATGTATAAAATATTAATTCCTTTTAAATCTATTGAAAAAAATTAGAAAAACATATCTTCTCTGATGATTGTTTGAGATCTTTTAGGTCCGATTGAGACAATTGAGATTGGGACTTTAAGGAGCTGTTCTAATCTTTTTATGTAGTTTTGTGCGGCTTGTGGTAGTTCGTTGAAGTCTGTTATTTCTGTTAAGTCTTGTGTCCATCCTTCGTGTTCTTCATATACTGGAGAACAGTTCTTTAGGATGTTTGTATTGGTAGGGTATGAAGTTAGCTTTTTTCCGTTGAATTCATAAGCAGTACAGATTTTTATCTTCTTTAATCCTGTGAAAACATCTAGTTTTGTTATAACGATTGAGTCTAATCCATTTATCTTTATTGCGTAATGTGCGCCAACTAAGTCAAACCAACCTGTTCTTCTTGCTCTGCCTGTTGTTGTTCCGTACTCCATGCCATTCATCCTCAGCCATCTTCCTTGATTGTATGAATCGTCTTCGTTTGCTTTTGTTACCACTCTTCTTCTTAGGTGTTTTATTCCCTCTTCACCTAATTCTTTTCTTAGATCTTGATATGAGTCTTCTTTGTTTGTGTCTTCTTCTGTACCTAACTCTGTTGGGAATGGACCTGCTCCCACTCTTGTAATGTAGGCTTTCATTATTGCGTGAACAGAATTGATTTTAGTTGGTCCAATACCTAAACCGGTGCATGCTCCACCTGCTGTTGGATTTGAAGATGTTACAAAAGGATAAGTTCCGTGGTCAATATCTAGTAGTGTTCCTTGTGCTCCTTCTATCAAGAGGTTTTTATCTTGTTCTAATGCATTATTTAGGATTAGGTAAGTATCTTTTACTAAGGGTTTTAGTTTTTTTGCTGCACTTGTGTCTTTTTTTATGAATTCTGACATTCTCATGCCAGTTCTTACTATCTTGTCTTTGTAGCAAGGTCCTATTCCCCTTTTTGTTGTTCCTATCTTTTCTCCTGTTGCTGTATCTTCTTCAACATGTTTTGGTTGGATAATATGTGCGTTAGTGCTGATGTTTAGGTTTTTGTCTGAGATCTGGATGTTTCTTGATTCTAGTTGTTCAATCTCTTTTGCTAGAACATCTGGATCGATAACTGTACCGTTGCCTATAATGTTTAGTTTGTCTTGGTGGATTATTCCAGAAGGTATTAAATGAAACTTGAATGTTTGGTCCTCGACAACAACTGTATGTCCTGCGTTATTTCCGCCTGCATATCTTGCAATTATATCCGCTTTTTCTGTTAAGAAATCGACAATCTTTCCTTTCCCACAATCCCCCCATTGTCCGCCTACAATAACAATTACTTTGCTCATAGGATTGAAGAAATGTATATTGTATATAAAATTTGTTGTTTTGTAATAGTTAGTTTTTGTTTTGATTTTATAATTTATTTTCCAATGGTCAATTTTTTAGTTTTTTCGATGAATACGATGTAATTTAGCAATTTCAATGGTGGAAAATATGGGATTGAAATTGCACTTGATAAAATGATAAGGTTTTTGAGACTTTCTAGTTTCAAACCATTCATGATTCCCCTTTGGGGAACTCATAAAGTTTTAGAAAAGTTTAAATATGAGTAAATGGGATGTATAATATTATAGATATCAAGATAGAAAAATTGGTGAAATGGTAATGAAGAAAAAGGGAGTTTACCTAATTAGTTTAGTACTTTTGATAATTTTCTCAGTTAATGTGTTTGGGCAGAATGTTGGTGCTGATTTTGAAAGTATCTTTAAGACGCTTTCTAACTTTAATATTGCTGAGATTTATTCTACTTACCCAGAAGTTGTTGACTCTATTCTTTACTTTGTCTTCTTTATTGGTATTGCGCAATTTGGATTAGCTAAGAAGATGGAGGGGAGAGGCGGTAAGTCAGTAATAATTGTGATAGGTATTGCGCTTGCCATAGCAATGTCTGTATGGGAGAAGAATACGGGATGGAATTTAGGTAAATTGGCTCCATTGGCTGCTAGTATTTTGATACTTACGTTAGCTATGTTTATTGTTAGGATTTTCAAAGGAGATGAAAATGCTAAAGATGGAGTATGGATTGCTACAATTGTACTGTACATTGCAATGACTACAATTTTCCCTCAATGGATTGGTTGGTTACAAGAATCAGGATGGGGAAGGTCTGTTTGGAGTATCTTTACGATTTTATTTGTTATTGCAATACCCATGATATTAACTAAGTTGTTTGGTGGTGGAGGGGGAGATAGTAAATTTGGTGAAGGTGGGCTTATGGGCGGTCTTGGTGGTGGGAAGGGTGGAGGAGGTAAAGGTGGTGGTGGAAAGAAGAAGGGTTCTGATGATAGGGGAAGTAAGAAGAAAGGTAAGAAGAAAGCGAAGAAAGGTGCTGATTTATCCAGAGCTGAGAAGGATGTTGAAGAAAATTTAAAGGGATTAGTGAAGGATGCGCAAGTGCATCAGGTTGATGAACAAGTTAGGAATTTAAAAATGATTAAGGATGCGCTTGAAGGTAAAGGTAATCCTAAAGAGAGGAGACAACTAATTATCAAAAAATTAGGGGATGTTCATCATGGAGAAGACAATTTTAAGGCTTATCTTAAAGGGATTACTGATAGGTTAGCTGTAGTTGGAGAGTTGCTTAATAAGGAATCTTTTGTTTTTAAAAGTGGTGAGAAAGCAGATATAAAAACACGATTGGGACTTACAAGTAGAAGTCATATTAGTAGTACCGATGATAAACTAAAAACAGGGATAAAAGGTATTATTGAAAGAGAAGTGGGCTTTTTTAAGAGGTATTTGATAGGGGCCAGAAGAGATGCGGTTAATGATGAGAATAATTTTAGAACAAAAATAAATGAATTGGTTGGGGAACTTAGGAAAGGAGAGATTGTAGCAGCAAATGCTGCTATTGATGGAGCGATTAGAATTAAAGATGGGCAAAAAGCCCATTTTGCTAAAATGCAGGAAGGTCTTCAGGCAATGGAAAGGCTAGATGAAGGGGAATTAGCGGATTTTATTAAGATTATTAAAAATAGAACTTAAAATGATTAAACTTTTTCTCAACCCATACCCATAACGCCATAGACGAAGCCAATCAGTCCTACGATTATTGTAAAAAATAATATAGTAGAGGACACAAACATTCAAATATTATTGTCCGTAAGTATCGATATATTTTTATACTTAGACTAGTTAATTAATGTCACAATGAGCGAAACAGCTTTTGAAAAAAAGGTGCTGGATAGACTTTCACATCTTGAGAAAGGCATTGGTACGATGAAGCAGGAAATAGATTTGATTAAAGAGAAAGTTGTGGATGATGCGACATTAAGCGAAGAGGATAAGAAAGCAATAGATGATGCTCTGAAAGAAGAAAAAGAAGGTAAACTTCTCAGTAAAGACCAAGTCTTTAGCTAAGATAGTCATATTTCCAGCAGAATTCTCTACAAGAGCTAATAAATACATAAGTAAGTTAGACAAGGTTATGAAGATAAGAATCAAAACTAAGATTAATAGACTTGAAGTGGATCCTTTCCCAAAAGAGGTTGAAAGAGTAGAGGATTACAAGGGCAAGAAGGTTTTTAGGGCGAGGGTTGGTGATCAAAGAATTCTTTATATTGTTAATTATAGTCCAAATAAACTCATTGTTACTAAAATTGACAAAAGAGGAAGGGTTTATAACAAATAAAAAAACTTTTTCTTAACCCATACCCATAACGCCATAAACAAAGCCAATTAATCCTACGATTATTATGATTCCTGAATAGATTGGGCCTGTTGTTGGGATGAAGGCTGGGACGAATTCTGAGATTAGGGGTAGGACTCCACCCAATGCAGTTAGTAGGCCTATGATTATGGTTATTACTCTTTCTGCGCCCATTATCATCTTGTTGATTATGCCGTAGACTAGACCAACTGCTCCAATGACCATTATTAGTATTGAGTAACCCATTCCTGAGGAAGGGATTGATTCTGGCAGAACGTTAAGAGAGTCTGCGCCTAAGAAAGGGATAGCACCTGCAAAGACTATTAGTAAACCAAGAATTGTAATCATTACTTTCATTGTATGCACCTCTTTTAATGCTGTTTATTTGGTTCTAGGTATATAAAGTTTTTGGAAAGATAAGAAAGATTTATATAACTTTAAAAAAAATATTGAGGTAGAGGTGATTTAGATGGCTAGGGCTATAAGATCTGTACTTACTCCTCTTGAAGCAAGTGAAAGGATGTATAATGCTTTTAGAGCTTTTTACAAGGCAATTACAACTTTTAATAAAGAAAAAAATCAAAAGGCTGAAAGGTTTCATGCTGTTTTGGAGTCTAATGATATTGTTGATGCTTCTTATGATACTTTAAGATATACTTTACTAAGTCAATATGCAGGATATTTGCAAAGCCTTGAGGCAATGGCCAAGGCTAATCCACAATATATGGAAATGGCTATTGCGAATGCTGAAAAGGCGAAAGAACTTTTTGAGAAGTCTAGGAGATCTGAACGTGAGGCTATGAAGAAATGTGATTTCTTAAGGCGGCAGTCTATTCACCTTAGGGAATCTGCAAAAAATATTTCAAAGAATCTGAAAAGATTAAGAAGCAAGAAATTAAGAGAGGCACAAAGGCAACAAGCAGCAGATAGCAAAAGATTCCAAGTTAAAGAAGGGAAAAGACAAAAAGGATATTCAAGAAAGGAGAGAGATGATGCAATGAAGAGGATGAAGGACGCTCAACCAAAAGGAAGAAAGGAGAAGAGATTTGATGTTGTTGGCGGGCCTGCGAAGAAGAAAGGTAAAAAGGTTGATGTTGTTGGCGGGCCTAACAGGGATGTTGCCAACTTTTAATTTTATTAATTTTGTAATGAAGACAAATATTTATAAAGAAAAAAGGGGTCTAAAAGAATATGCAAATTAAATTAAATAAAAAGCCTAAAAATCCAGTTATAATTGAAGGTTTTCCGGGTTTTGGATTAGTAGGTACGATTGCTTCTGAGTTTTTAGTTGATCATTTAGAGTGTGAGCAGATTGGAAAGATAATATTTGATGATCTTCCGCCATTAGTTGCCATACATGATAATAAGGTAGTTGAGCCGTTAGGAATATTTCATGATAAGAAGCATAATGTAGTCATACTTCATGCTGTAACTGCTTCTAATGGGATTGAATGGGAGCTTGGGAATACTTTAGTTAAGTTAGCTAAGGAACTTGAGGCTAAGGAAGTTATTAGTTTAGAAGGTGTTGGTTCTGGAGATAAGGTTGAAGAGACAAAAACGTTTTATTATACAAGTGAAGAGAGTAGGAAGAAGGTTTTTAAGAATATGGGAATTGAGCCTTTGAAGGAAGGGATTATAATGGGTGTTACTGGAGCTTTGTTGTTAAGAGCAGAAGGTGTTCCTTTGTCTTGCATATTTGCAGAAACACATTCTAGTTTACCTGATAGTAAGGCAGCTGCGAAAGTGATTGAGACTTTAGACAAATATTTAGGTTTGAATGTGGATACTCAGCCACTATTGGAGCAAGCTGCTAAGTTTGAGGATAAACTGAAAGGGATGTTATCACAAGGGCATAAGATGCAGGAAATGAGTGATAAGAAGAAGATGAGTTATGTTGGTTGAGTTCTAACTTAATTTTTGAATGTTATTGGTTAAACTAATCTTTTTAATTCTTTAAGTTTTGCGTTTGCTGCTTTTTCTCCGCCATTTATGATTTCTCTTGCTTTGTCGAATTCAAACCATCCCATGTAGTCTTGTTTTGGGTTTATATGAACATCATGAGGGTATGCTTTTAATGTTAATTCTGAAATTCTACTTATAACAATTGTGTATGACTGAATTATTGTTTCTGCTATTTCTGGAGGAGTACGGCCTGCCATAAAATCAATTATTGCTGCAGGAGTTAATACCCAGTCGAGAACTTTTATGATTAAAAATTTAAAGAGTCTTGGAATCTTTTCAATTTTCTTGTGTCTTAATGTGTCTTTTAGAATATCTAATTCCTTTCTAATAAAATCTTCTTTAAGGTCGTTTGCTAATGTTGATTGGTATTTTACATGGCTGTTTCTTTGTAATTGTTCTTGGTAGGTGGTTGAGACATCAACTGCAATTATCTTTTTGCATTGGTCTTGTAAGGATGCTATCGGTAAGGGATCGACCATACCTCCATCTATTATTTCTGCCCCATTAACTAATTCGGGCTTTAGGATGCCTGGAAGGGACATGGATGCCATTATTGCTTTGGTTACATTTCCACTGTTGAAAACAACTTTTTTTCCGTCAGTGAGTCTTGTCCCGCTGACATATAGTGGAGTTTTTAGTTGAGCAAATGATCTGTTTTTTGTAACTTTTTTAATAAGGTTTCTCATTGCGTACTTTCTTACGAGATAGTTTTTAGGAATTGTAAAATTAAATAGGTCCTTCCATTCAGTGTTGATTGCAAAATCTTCAATCTTTTCTATGTCCATCCCAGAACAATATAATGATCCAATAATTGCCCCCATTGAAGTTCCTGATACATGGCTAATTGGGATGTTATTGTCCTCGAGAACCTTTAGAACTCCTATGTGAGCAAAGCCTTTTGACATTCCACCTGATAATGCTATGCCTATACTATTCCTCTTTTTTTTCATTATCTTTATTTATTGTTTAGAAGTATAATAAGTTTATGGTTTTCTTAACCAATGCTGATGTGTTTTATAGAAATCATTGAATCCATATGTCTGCATTGTTTTAGCAAATCTTTCCGGGGTTAGATTTTTAAGATGATGTTCCTGATAACTGATAAATGCTGTTTCTGGCTTTGTATTTTGCCTCATTGCACCTTCTACAAACGGTAATACTCTTGTTTCAGAGGAAAATGATCTCATCAATTCTAATAATTGTTGTTTTTTTTGGTCAAAAGTACTTCCATCTTCATGAGTCATCATACCATAGACAAATTGGTAGGCTAAAGAATAATGTCTTCCTTGATGTTGTTCATCTGGGTCCTGGAAGTTCACCCAATCAATGTAACTATGTAAAGATTCAAGGCCTTTAAAATTAGGGTCTGCTAGTAATGCTTGTGCTCCTTTAAAGATGGCTTTTCTTTCTTTTTCAAATGCTTTATCAGAAGAATGCCTATGGGGCATTTCGTGACTGACATATTCTGCAACGCCTTCATCAAACCATTTTGGTAAGCAGAAATTAAAACCAAGAAGATGGTAAAGGTGAGCTAGCTCATGTGTTAATACTCTTTGATATCTGGTTTCAATCTGCCCTATTGTCTGACGCCATGTTTCAGGTTGCTCTACTCTTTGATCCAATGTTCCTTGATCTAATGGTCGTGTTAGGTCAGAAAAATGTATTGGGCGTTCAACTTGAATTCCTGGTACAAAAACATCTTCACTAATAACAGGCACAAATGTTGAATGATGTTCATTTGTATCGTCGACAACTATTTGAGCTAAAGAAGGAACGTTCCCATAAAAATCATTGCAATAGGATAAAGCGTCGTAAACTAAGCTTTGCCTTTTGTCTTTTGCTGAAGGCAGAAGGTCTGCGTCCATAACATTCCCAATTTCAACTTGTACTGGCATTAAAAAATGGTTTATTCAGTTTTTTATTAATATATCTAAAATCTATTACTAAGACTCACTTTAGGTTTTTAGAGTTATTTTGGTTTTGCAAGGTTTGAGTTAGTTAATTCCTAATAGTTTGGAATTTAGTGTTTATAGGGGCTATAAGTGGATTTTTAGAAGACCATTTATGGTGCCTAACTGGTGATTTTGTAGAGAATTGAAGTGGAGGTTGTTGAGGTATTGGAAGTAGGGTTGTTAGGCCTCACTTTCATTTTTTCAGGTGTATAATCTGATGTAGTTTTAGATCAATAATTTGTAGATTGTTGATTTTGTTTGGGACGCCCTTTTTTAACACTCACTTTAGGTTTTGAAAATTAATTATTTTCCATATTGAAAATAAATAAAAAGTGAGATGTTGTAGTGCAATATAGAGGTTATAATAGTTGTAATAGAATTAATACTTTATTATTAGTCTATTATAATAGTTATATTTTATTATAGATATTAGAGTATAATATCAATTCTTATTAGAATAAAAATAAATGAAAAAATTATTTTTGGAATAGTTGAAAAAATGAGTTTGTCGTCGAAAAAATGGAAATTAGGAATCTTGCGTGCTCTTTTTATCGTCAAAATCAGTTAGTTTAACATTATCTTTTTCTTTGGGTTTTTGGTTGAATTTTTCAACTAATTTCTCATCATATAGCTGTTGAGTATCAGTTATTGAAGGGACTCCATACATCTGCAAAGTTGTTCTTGCGTCAGCATGGCCAGCTATTTTTTGAACCATATTGAAAGGTATTCCTGCTGCTAGGCTTAATCTTGAGAAACTATGACGGAAAATATGAGGATTTATGTGTTTTAGCTTAGGGTTTGGATTTGTCACATTTGCCCTATAAGCGCAATTAGAGACGATTCTGTTGATTTGGCTTAATGAGAGGGGGTTTGTACCTTTTTTGTTACTTTGTACCAAATAACCCTGTTTACGGCTGTTTAAATAGAATTTTATGGCCTGGAGGGTGTCATCGTCAATAGGAACTGATCTTGATTTTGGATCCTTGCTATTTGCTCCTTTTCCCCTTGCAATGAAGATTCTTTTTCGCTCAAAATCAACGTCTTTTACTCTAAGATTTGTTAATTCGAACCTTCGCATACCAGTTCTTGCAAGGATTTTTAGAACTACATTTTCTTTGATATTTTTTGCAGCAGAAATAATGCTGTTAATTTCATCCCAATTGAGGTAATACTCATTGAATTTTTTTGTCATTGATCATCCTCTTTTTGTTAAAATCACCAAAAACCGATTTTAATGTATAATCTTAGAAAAAACGCAATACTTGTATTTAAATGTTGCTTTTTTGCCGAAAAAAGGCTCAAAAACGCAACAAAAGTAGTAGAAGTGTTGCGTTTTGGAGGGAAATGGTGTCCAAGGTATAATTTGGGTTTCGAGGGCAGGGGTATTTCAGAGGATCTTAGGTGGTTTTTTGAGGTTGTTTTGGTTTACTGATTTTTTTGAGAAAAATCTATTAAAAAATTTTGAAAAAAATTATTGCTAAAAGTTTTTGTTTTTGATTAAAGGTTTTAAGAGAAAGAGGGGTGCAAAACTTTTAAGCAATGCTCAAAAGTTGCGGAAAGTTGTTTGTTCTATTTGTAGAATGTTTTCTTTTGCTTGTAGTTGTTTAAAGTTTTTGTCGATGTGGAGATATGCTTTTGAGTTGATGTATCTCTTCAAGACTGGGACTCCTTTCTCGACCATAGATGTGATGTAGGAGCTTACTAGATCCTCGGTAAGGCCTGTTAACCGTCCAATATGGGTGTAGGTAACTGCGCCTTTCTCCTCAAGAGTATAGAGCATTAGGAAGATTTCCTGCTCTTGTTTTGTTAATGGTTTTATGTTGAAAGCAGGCTGTTTTTCAGTTTTGTAGTCTGAGCTTTGCTGTAAAAAAAGCTGCATTTGGTCTATTCTTTGGCCTAATTTATCGATTTTAGAGTCTATTTCAGCTAGATATTGATGAGTAGACTGTATTTCGTTCGTATTTTCATTAATAGAGATTAAATGGTCATCAAATTCATCTCTTAGTTGAGAAAATGTCTCTTTAACATCTCCGCTTACACTTACAAGTGTAGCGTATTGTTCACTCTTTTTGGATTCGTTGTTCAAACTTACCACCCCAAAGGTTTAGTAGGGTTGGTGGTTTAAATAGATTTGTGTTGTGGAAAGTATATGAAAAAAAATTATGTTTGCTTACTAAGTTTTGCAATGTAGTGTTTTTCTTTTCCGGTCCTTATTACACCTATGTCTTCTCTTGCTTCAATCTCCTCTAATAGACGATAAAATGACGATTTTGAGCACAAACCTTGCTCTTCTACAACCATTTCTTTTAGCTGTAACGCAGGTATTTTTTCGTATTTTTTGATTAATGAAAGTACAATTGATTTCACATAATCCTTTGAATTTTTTGTAATCCTTTTGATTAATTTTTCTTTTAAATTTGACTTTCTTTGCTCCAATTTTTCAAGTCTTTTTTGCATCTCTAGCATCTCATTTGAAGGTTGTGTTGGAGTGATTTGAGATTGAGGTTGGAGGGTGGTTGGAGGTTGAATTTGTGATTGTGTTGATGGCTGACCTTGAGCTGCTTGCATCATCCTTCTTTCGATTGAATCTAGCCTTGTGATCATTTCCTCATAAGCGATTGTTTCGTCGATAATTCGCTTAATATCCTCTTTTTTTGGGAGTATTTGAATCTCACTTTTTAGGTTGGAAATTACCTGATTTTGGCGTGTGATTTGCTGTTGTTGTTGGAAGGTTTGTTGGTCTTGTTGGAGTGATTTTTGATGGAAATAATTGAGCCATTGGGAGATCATTGCAGTGTCTGATTTTACATTTCCAAATGATGCTTTTAGAAGGTTGTGGAGCTGGCGAAATCTGGTGTTAATTTCATTTTTTGATGGTCCGAGTATTGTTAATAATCCCATTTTTTGTTTGTTTTTTGCCCCATTTCATACACTATAGTCCCAACTATAAAAACATATCGTTTTTTGGGAATGTGTTGGGAACGTTTTGGGACTATTATGGGACTGCTTATAGACGAAAGATTTAAATATATGGGAATATAATGGGACTATATTGGGAATGTTTTGGGAATGAGTGGGACTATGGGAAAAATAGTCAAACCTTACCATCCCCAATGAGTAGGTTTTTATTGTACTCATTCCCATTCTCAATACTTTGGGACTGTGTTGGGAATGAAAAATTGTTTTGCAAAAGTTTAAATAAATTGGCGGAAATCATAATAAAAAATTGCTTGAAAAGCCTGGGTTTTTGATCTAAATTGAGTAAGGGTTTTTTGGGTAAAACCAGGGTCTATTTTGGCCTAAATTGAGTGTATATGGAAGTGAGAGTTAAGGTGTGGTTAACAGGCTATAAGGCTTGAATATTGGCTTTATAGTGGTTGTAGATGGATAATGGGTTTAGAAGGCTTGTAAGCTTTGAATATTGGCTTTATAGGCGTTTTAGGGGTTAAAAATGGCAAAAAGTGAGAGTTCATTTATGGGAAAATCAAGGTTAGGGATAGTACTTTCAGGGCTAAAAGGCTTTTCTAACCCTAAAGTGAGTGCTGAACAGTATGAAACTGACTCAGAAGTGGGTTCTATGGTGATTTGGCAGGCTAAGATGCTCGGTGACATGGGAAAAGTGAGTGTTGATATGGGGTGTGGAACAGGGATCTTGGGTATAGGTGGGTTGTTGGTGGGAGGAGGTAAAATGTACTTTGTGGAAAGTGATGGTTCGGCGTTGGACATTGCCAAGGAGAATTGGGCTAAAGTGGAAAGTGAGTATAAGGTCGAGGGGGAGGCAGTTTTCTTACATAAGGACATTAAGGACTTTGATAAGAAGGTAGATGTTGTTTTACAGAATCCTCCCTTCGGAACTAAAGTGAGACATAGTGACAAAAAGTTCCTTGAAAAGGCTATCAAGATAGGTAAAGTGATATATAGCTTCCATAAAACGGAGACTGAAAAATTTATTAGGAAGTATTGTGAAGGGAAGGGGTGCAAAGTGACCCATGTTTGGAGATTTAGCTTTCCTTTGAAGGCTAAATATGCGTTTCACCGACGAGGAATTCATCGGATCAATGTTAGTTGTTTTCGAATCTCGACGACAAATGAAAAAAAATGAAAAAAATATTGAGAAAAATTCTGGAAATGTTTTTAGTCCCAGCTCATTCCCAGCTGGGAATGATGGTGGGAATGATGTTTTTGTCGTCGAGGAATTGTGTTTTTGTTGGAAAATAGATAACTATATAAATTAATGAAAAACCCTAAGTTAAAATGGAAATAAAACTAATTGAAGAGAAGAAAAACAGACTTGTTTTTGAGCTAGATGCTAGCCATGGCTTTTGTAATGTGCTTAAAGATGAACTATGGAATGATAGTAAAGTTAAGACTGCAACATATGCTGTTGATCACCCGCTTGTTAGCAAGCCTAGAATGATTGTTGAAACTAATGATTCCGATCCTAAGAAAGCTCTTGCTGAAGCTGCTTCTCGTGTTAAGAAAAAGACTGAGAAGTTTGGTTCAGAGTTTGCTAAAGAAGTTAAATAATTTTTTTGAATTTTAAAATCAATATCATTAATATCTATACTAAAAAAAAGGTGGTCATATGTTTACCTTAGAGCAGGGTAAGGAACTAATTAAACTGGCACGGGATTCTATTGAAGGTTTTTTCTCTAGTAAGAATCCTGTTGTTGGTGATAATATTAAAAAATTATTTTCTGATAAGATGGGTGTATTTGTAACGCTAAATCTTGGAGGGGAGCTACGAGGGTGTATTGGTATTGTGGAGCCGACGAAGACGTTGTATGATGGAATTATTAGTGCTGCACGGAGTGCTGCTTTTTCTGATCCCAGATTTCCTAAGTTAAGTATAGAAGAGTTTGCTAAGCTTGCTATTGAGGTGTCTATATTGACTAGACCTAAACTTATGGAGGTCAGGAATCCTCTGGACCTTGTTAATAATGTACATGTTGGTAAGGATGGGTTGATGATAGTAGGGACGTTTCATCAAGGATTGTTGTTGCCACAGGTTGCTGTAGAGCATCATTGGGATGCTACTATGTTCCTTGATCAGACGTGTGTTAAGGCTGGACTTCCTGCTGGGACGTGGAAGGATTTCAATGCTTGCAGGGTGTATAAGTTCCAAGGACAGGTGTTTTCGGAGAAAAGTCCTAATGGGGAAGTTGTGCAACTGTTATAGTAAAGTGTATATTAATCTAGTGGTTTGTTTTTCTGAATTTGAGGGTTATAGGGGCTGTATGGCTGTAATCTGATGGAAAAACTTATAAACATTATGGTGCCTATATTTAGTTTTGTAGATGTATTTTATATTCATTTTAATCCAAAAGGAGCTTAATGATTTAAAATGAACTCAAATAACATATTAAAAACAGGTGTCTTAGATAAGGCACTGGCTGTTTTAAATTCAAAACGTCAGAAAAACCATAATGGTAAAGTACACGACGAAGTAAGGGATTATTTTATTGATAACCTGCACATTATAAAAGAAGGACTGAAGTTTTTAGAGAAAGAGTTGAGAGTAGTTGGAGGAGATGTCGATATTGTAGCAAAAGATGATAAAAATTTCTACCTTATTGAGGTAAAGACTCAATTATCCAGATATAATATTCGGGGTAATCAAAATGCAATAGCTCAACTACTAAAGCAAAAGAAAGGTCTTGAACGCATGGTATCAATGTTCACAAATAAGAAGTTACACCTTAAGCTGATATTTATTAAGTATGAGAGGGATACAAAAAGGATACAAGTGAATTTTGTTAATGGACATGGTAAGGTAGAGAGGTCAGTTAGGTTTAATTTAAGGGTTGATTAATTTGGTTTACATCAGAATAAAGAGATTTAAAAGAAAAAATGGAGAAAAAGTAGAATTTGCTTACTTTGTAGAGAATAAATGGAGGAAAAGGGTTAAGTCTGGTAAGATAGGTGCAAGACAGAAAGTAAAAGGCTATCTTGGTAGGGTCTTTAGGGTTGATAGAGTAAATGAGAAAGGGTTTTTTGATCATTATGGGATTGATGTCGAGGGGAGTGATGGTGATAATGGTGTTAAGAAGTATTTGAGGGGGAAGAGTAGGGAGGAGATTGTTTCTGACTTGATTAAGTTAGAGTTGTTTAATCATGGTTTTAAGGAGGAAGTTAGAGGTAGGTTTATGGTTAATGGAGATATGAAGTTTGATGTTAGGGGAAAGTGGGTTAGTCATGGAAGTAATGGTAATGTTGCTTTGGCTATGAATGAAGGTTATCTTTGTAGGTATTTGGTTAAGAGGTTGGGGAGTGGGTTTTTTGGTGGGAATGAGAAAGAGGTTGGCTATAAGTTAGCTAAGGCTTTTGTTGAAGCTGGGCTTAAGGTTCCTAAAGAGATATTTGTTGGAGTGTATGAGAAGGTTGTTAAGTGAATTTGTTTATTTGAGGGTTTTTTAGAATTATCTCTTTACGTCGAACTTTACTAAGTTAGTGGTGCAATGGGTTGGGTCTGTGGGCCAATTAAATGATTCTAATTTAATGTCTAGGGCTATCTTATGCTTTCCTTTGCAGTAATCTTCTGGAAGTCCGCCGAATTCTATTGAGTCCATCGTTCCTACGAATTCATCATCTATGTAAACGTCCCCTTGTAAGTATTGGTCTCCATCTATGAAGCTGACTTTTGGAGGGTATGGGTTCATAACAAGGTCTGCTGCAAGTATTAGAAATATGAAGATTAGGAATGTTATGATTAGGAATAGTTTTCTTTTTTTGTCTTGGTAATATTCAGGTATTTTGGTTAGGTCTGGTGCTTTATTCATCTTTTGACTGCCTTGTTTAGTATATCTTGGCGCTTTTTCTTTTTTTCTGCTAATCTTTTTGCTTTAGATGCTTTGTTTAATGGTCTAACTGCCCCGATTGGTTTTCTTCTGTATCTTGCCCTTGTAACCCCCCTAATTGGAGCGTAAGGTGATGGTGGAGTTCTTGTTGGTAGAATTGTTTCTTTTTTTGGTATGAAGTAGTAGATTATTGCAACTACAACTGTTAGAAATAAAGCTAGGAAAAAGAATTTGATGAAGTTGAAGAAGAATCTAGATGCAACTCTTTGGATGAAATAAGTGAATGATACTGGTATTGCTAATAACATTTTTTGTTAGGGTTTATGGTAAGGCATTAGATGGGATTGTTTCTATGTAGGCTTCATCGAATGCGTTTTTTGGTGGTCCGCTTATGTCGTTTGCTGATAATGCTTTTGTTGTTATTGTTGGTGAGACTGTAAATGTAATTGCGTTAATTTCTGCCTTTAGAGTATCTGTGTCTGCGCTTTCTATTACGTGTAGAGTTATTGTTCCACCATCAAGATGGTCTTTTAGGGTAGTGTGGGTGCTGATGCCCACTTCTTCATTATCGAAGATTAATGGAGCGTTGAATGAGGTTGCGTATAATGCTGCCATTAGCATGGTGTCTTTGTCTTCAGCAGGGTCTACAACTACTATATCTTCAAATGTTGTCCAGTATTTGTAATAATCTGATGGTAGCCCGTCTTCTAGGTCAGCTACTCCGAACTTTTTTATGATTTTGCCTTCTTCTGCAGGTGTTAACGTGCCATCATATACTACGAATGGCTTTTCTTTTCTTCCGCTTTCGTCAGTATATAATGCTAGAGGTATTAACTTTAGAATGTCTTTTTTATCTTCTGTTTTTGATATAACGAAGACTTTATCATCTACTTTTGTACTATCTTTTGCATTATCCACATTTATTATTACAACTTGGACTTCTTTTGTGCCCTGATTGTTGTCGTTGTCTGTAACTGTAAGCTTTACAGTGTATGTGCCCATATCGTCGTATGAAACTTTAGGTTTTGTATCTTCATCATCTGTTGATGCCTTAAATGTTACATCTCCACCAAAATCCCATTCGTATGATAGGGGTGGTGCATTGTTATTATCTACACTGTCAGATGCGTCGAATTCAATCTCTGCTGACTTGTCAAAGATATATGGTTCTGAAGCTCCAGTTATCTTAATTATTGCTGTTGGTGGACGTGGTCCGAAGATGGCGTATGAAGTTGTTGGATCGAAGTCATCTCCTTGCTTAGTTATTGTTCTTTTGTTTTGGTTTGGTGCGGGTTCGCCTGGGACTTTTTCCCATTTGTTGCTGATGTAATAATTCATCAGTATATTTGAAGATGATGCCCCTGTTGGAAGCATTTGAGGATAGTATTTTATGGTTAATGTGATTTCTTTATTGAATTCTGTTCCTATTGGAGTTATGTTGTAGGCCTCAGAAATGATTCCTTCGTTATCTACGCCTTCTGGTGGGGGGGTTGCAACTAAGCATACTTCTGTTTCAGTTCCAGGAGGTGGTGCTGGTGTGATGGTTGTGTCCTTGGGTATTGTTAATGTTGCGTCATGTGCTACTAAGGTAGTTACTCCTGCTGTTGGAGTTGCATCGAATGTTTTACATTGATTGTCTCTGACTATTAAACCGCATCTTCCTTTCCCTTCTATGAATAAGTTTAGTAGGTTTTGAGTTACATCCATGCAAGCATGGTATGGGTAGTTAGCAAAACAGATATCCCCGCCATACATTGATTCTTCTACATGGTCATCTTTTATCAGGAAAACGTTTTTTCTGAATCCTCCTTCAATTGAGCTTTTCATAGCTGGGAAACGGCCAATTGTTGGTGAGGCTAATACGTCTTCTCTCTTACTTAGGTCTGCAATGCAAACTTCTGTTATGTCTGGTGGGAGTTTTAGATTTGTCTCTTGGACTGAGCCGTATTCTATTGATGCTACTGATTCTCTTAGATCTACGCCAAACTGCTTAACTAAGATTTCGTTTTGTCTTTGGTTAAAGTCGGAGATTGCTTTTATTCCCCAGATTAGGAAGATGAAGATTAAGATACCTACGATTACGTAAGTTAATACATTTGATTGTAGCTGTGCTTTTCTTGTTTTTATCATTTTGTTGTGTATATATGGAAAAATGTTACAGGTGAAGGTGTTGATTCATACCATTTTTCCTCATAACATGTGTCTTTATTTGTGTATAGGCTATTGTATGTGTCTGATGTGTATAACCAGATTTCGTCATTATTATTACCGCAGCATTTAGTTTGGTCGGTATATTCTGATGTTGCTGCTACGGAATTTGCCCAACAGCCAACCTCTGAGTCTTCGCATGTTGCTTGTGTTGCTGCTGGGTTTACATACTCACAATAAGCTTGGCTTGTATCTGCGTCCCCTACTGTTATTTGAAGTGCTTTTTCTCCAGTTTGGCCGTCTTCGTTGTAAGAGAATACTAAATTTAGGGAGCCTTCTTTGTTTCCCGTTATTATGAATTCTGATGTTGATTCATCATAAGTTATTGTTATTAGGTCTGAGTCTTGCGGATAGGTTAAGGAGGCAATTCCTGACTCTCCTGCTCCTGTTGTTGATGTTCCGTCTGTAAAGTAAAGGGTAATTGAGAATCTTGCTGTTCCGTCTTTGATAAGCTCTAATGTAGTTAGGTCAACGTCTCCTTGATGTATTGCGAAAGAGGAAACCCCTCTTTGGTCTGTAACTTCTAATACTGAGGAATCTGTTACTGTTGTTCCTGATTCGGTGAATGATGCAGTTATTGTTGTGAAACCGAAGTCAGTTCCAGGGGTTGCTATGTTTCTATCGGCTGTTGCTTGGCCCCCCATGTCAGCTACATCTGTGTTTGTTGATTGGTATGTTGCTGTATCAGTTACCTCGGCTGTTGATAGGTCTGAATAGTGAGCAATGACTGAGTAGGACTGGGTAATTCCAGGGTTTACTGCTGATGTATCTGGAGTCATTATGATGTGGGAGAGGACCGTTGCATCTTCTGGAGATACTGTTAATGTAGAGGTTGCTGTTTTTTGGTCTGTTTCGGGATAAGTTATAGTTATTGTGGCAGTTCCTTCTGCATTTGCATTAACTATGTTCTTTTCTCCTGTGGCTAATGACATTGAAGCTACTGCTTCGTTTTGAGAATCGTACCAAGTATGACTATGGGTGGAGATTTCTTCTATATCTCCGTTTGAGAAATGGGCTTTTGTTGAATATGTTAATGTGCTGTCCACATTTAAGGTGTGGGATAGAGGTTCTACTGATATGTGGGAGAATGTTTTTGTGTGTGAGACAGTTAATGTTGTTGATGTTTGTTTACTATTGTAGTTGGCGAAGATATTCACTTGTGCCCCATCTGCTGCTTCGTTTTTTACTGTGACTGCTAGTCCGTCTATTACAGCGTTGGTATTGTCTGTAATAATTTCGTCTGCTGAAAATGAAAGAGTAGCTTCTTGAGTTACGTCTGTTTCAGTATCTTGTAATTTATAACGGACTTGGAATGATTGAGTATAGCCTGGTTGTCTTTTTGGATTTGTTGGGAGGATAGCTAGTTCATCAACTGTTGTGCAAATTGAAGTAGATGGGTTCCAGACGCAGGATTGTAGGGTGCAATCGTCTCTTGTACATGCTATTTCAGTTTGAGCGTAATCTTCGCAGCTAGTTATTGTATCATCACACGTTCTGCAATAATCTATTCCGCTTCCTTTAAAGTAACAGGCTCCTTGACCTTGGCATTCAGTCATGCAATTATCATATGTACAACCACCTAAGAAAGATAGAACTCCATCACAATCTTCACATGAAGTACAAGAAGTTAAGGGAACTTGGCATGTTAGGTCAATACAATTCAATTGAGTTCCAGCATCATTAGTTCCGCAAGGATCTTGTTGACCGAAGCAATCTTCGCATCCGCATCCTTCATTTTCGCCTGTTTCGCAAATTTCATTGTGATTACATACTGGAGTGGTATCGCCAGGAGTTGAGTCGCTATCATCTGGGTCTGAGCCGGCAATTAGTTCTTCCCCGTCTGAGAAGCCGTCTCCGTCTG
>CAZMIO010000015.1:19302-24994 GCA_964566535.1 uncultured Methanosarcinales archaeon
TCTGGGTCTGAGCCGGCAATTAGTTCTTCCCCGTCTGAGAAGCCGTCTCCGTCTGTGTCTACTAATTCTGGGTCTGAACCTCTTGCTTCTTCAATATCATCACTTATTCCATCTCCATCTGTGTCAGTAAGTGAAGGTGTTGATTCTGGATTATCTGGGTTTGAGCCATGAGTTGTTTCGTATGCGTCTGAGAAGCCGTCTCCGTCTGTGTCAGTGCCATCTGGGTGAGAATCTTCCTCGTTTGGATCTGTTTCTGCTGCTAATTCTTCTCCGTCTGAGAAGCCGTCTCCGTCTGAGTCTGCATCAAATGGGTCGGTGCCCCACATTAATTCTAAGATATCAGAAATTCCATCTCCGTCTGAGTCTGTATCATCTGGTGTTGAGTCTTCATCAGTAGGGTCTGAGCCTGCTGCTACTTCAAGACCGTCTGAGAAGCCGTCTTCGTCTGAGTCAACTTCATCTGGATCTGTCTCTCCTGGATCCACTATTCCATTTCCATTTCTGTCCTCTAGGACATCACTTAAACCATCACCGTCTGTGTCTGTATCATCTGGTGTTGATGTATCATCGTCTGGGTCTGAGCCATGAGTAATTTCGAAATCGTCTGAGAAGCCGTCTCCATCTTTATCTGGATTGTCTGGGTCTGGGTCACCATCGTTAGGTATGCCATCCCCATCATTATCGTTGGGGTCAATGTCACATCCTTCTAATGTATCACAGCAGCTATTGCAAGATGTTAGATCTTCCCCACAACCATCTGCTGCGGAAGTACAGCATTTGACAGATGTAGATGATGGTGGGATGGTTGATACGCATGATTCACCGTCAGTTTCAATACAGGCTGAATCATCAGCTATCCATTCGTAAGTGCTGGTTCCAGCATTGTATGTACATTCTAAACATGAATCCCCCATTCCTTCAGCAGAATAGTAATTATTTCCATCTTGGCAATAATGGGCACCTTCTGCATCTACACAACCATCAGTTCCTATTTGTTTACATTCATTTTCTGGGAGATCACAATCTTCTGCAGTAGGATCATCGCAACAAATGTTACCGGGATCATTACAGCAATATTCGAATTCAGAGAAGCAACCGCCTGAACAACAAACAGCAGTTACTATATTAATTGTGAATAGAGTTATAGCTAGTGTTAAGATTAGTAAAATTGTCAGTTTAAGTGATTTATTTGTTGTGATATCTATCAACTCTTTTTTATTTTCTTTAATTGCTTGAAAACGTCCTTTTTCTGAGGTTGTTTTCTTAGTTTTGAAAGTTTTTTGAAAACATCTTGTTTTTTCTCTTTGGGGATGGTGCTGCCTTGTTTTATTTTTCTTAATTTAGCTAATACTGCTGCTTCTTTTGATTGTGGAACTTGTTTTGGTGCTTGTTTTTGTGCAGGTGCTCTTTGCCCAGGTATTTGTTGTTTCCTTGCTACTTGAGGTCTTAAAGGTTGTGTCTGAGGCCTTAGTATTTTTTTAGTTTGGATTGGTCTTACCGGTGTTCTTTGTGCTGGTCTTATGTACCTTCTTCTAAATACTGGGCGTTGAAGCTGAGGTTTGGGAGTAACTTTCTTTGTTTTTGTTCTTTTTACGTAGATTATTATGAATGCGATTGCGACGAACAATGAGGCTAGGAAAAATGAATGTTTAGCTGTTCTGCTTAAAGGAGGTTTTGTTCTTTCTGGTTTTGGTTGTAGTTGTTGCTCTGCTCTTTGTTGGATTACTTGTTCTTTTTCCTGCTCAACTATTCTTGACGATTTTCCGAAGTTTATTTCTTGTGTAAATTGTTTTTCTGATGTCTTTACATTAATCATATGAGTTCCTGGCTCAATTGTTCTGGTTAAGATGACTCCAATGTTTGGTCTTATTCTGCCGTCTAAAGATTCGTAAGGGTTGTCGTCGATGGCCACTTCAACATCATTTAGTATGTCTTCTCCTTTATTGGATAATTGTATTCTTGCTACACCTGTGTCTGGGTCGTATTGGATGACTTGGATCTTTAGTGTTTGAGCTAATGCTAGTTGGAGAAGTAATAGGAATACAATTATTGTTATTGATAATGATTTTTTCATTTTTGAATTATTATCTTTAATTATTGGCAGGAAGTTGCGTCTTCATGTTTTTCCAATATGGTCGCATAATCCATAACATCCACCATCGCATCTTCCTGGCTGGTCAAAGCATGTGTCGAAAGTGACTACGTTGTTTGCGATGCAATCAGCATCAGTGAATATGTCATCGCCATCGCCATCTTGACCGTCATATCCTATGTTGTCAAGGCAGAGCTTTGTGGATGGATTATCTCTTTTGTATTGGACTAGGGCTGTACATTCTGTGTAGCTGATACAGCATTTTTCTGAGTTGCCATCAATATCGTAAACTGATAAGCACTCTCTACTGCCATCTTCAAAATCCTGACAATCTGAGTCATAGTCACAGTGAGTATTGTCAACACAACAAGTTTTTTCATTTGGCCCTATTCCTATTCCAATGCAATCAGTATCTGCGCAGTCTATGTCTCCATTGCCGTCATCATCCACCTCATTATCGCAGTCTTCTGGGATGTTTACATCAAATGTTGTTGATAATGGGTCTGGATAGTCGTGATAGTCGTTTCCAGATAAATCTTGGCATGCTATGTAGTAAGTTGTTTCAGGAGTTAAGTCTGTTAAACCAGTTATTTGGTGAGTATTTGTAAGAACTCCCCTAGTTTCGAAATCATTTGACATGTCATCGTAAGTTGTGTCTGAAGGTGATGTTGAGAATCTGCAGTTAACTGGTTCGTCTGTTGCTGATACTGTTAAAGTTACTTCTGAGGTTGTTACTGTTCCAGATGGCCCTACAGAATCTGTATCTATTGTTGGTGGGGTTCTGTCAACTGTTAATGGTGCTGTGATTTCAGTCCATTGATCGACTCCATCTTTTGCTTTGATGAAGACAGTGTACACGCCAGTATCTATTGGGTCTAAGTCGAATGAGAATGTAACTTCGACAGCAGGTGTTGGGGAAAGGGAGGTCCAGTCTTGGATTGTTGCTGTTGTTGTTAATTTGTACTGGACATCAACTACTTCTGAAGATGCGTCAGTAGCTGTTCCTGAGTAAGTGACTGCTTCTGCACTTGTAAATTCTCCTGGTGTTCCTGTTAAATCGATTACTGGGCCTTGGGTGTCTACTGTTACTTGTCTTTCAGTTTCAGATGCCATGTGTCCTGCTTCATCTGCCGTGAATACATTAAATGTGTAATGTAAATCTGCTAAGTCTGAGTATGTTCTTGAGTAAGGTGTTGAGCCGTCAATAGATGATTGGATTTCTTCAGCAGAGAGTGCTCTTTTATGTACTTGGACTTCGTCTATTTGGCCGTTCCAGTATTGATCGTCATCCTTTGTTTTTCCAATATAGAAATTTCCTGCAATTGGAGCTAGTGTATCTCCTGCTGGAGTTGATTCAGTACAATCCTGGACTCCATTAATATAAGTTTTAAGTGTTTCAGTTGAGCTGTCCCATGTAAAAGCTAAATGAGACCAGGTATTTATTGGGATTGTTCCACTGTTACAATACCAGTTAGATCCTGCAGTGGTAAAATCTAATCTTACTCCTAAATTACCATCCATTCTTTTAACTAAGAAAGGGGAACTTGCTTGGCTCATAATTCCTCTTTGCTCTCCATCATTGCCAGTGTATGTAAGAACCCATGCTTGGTAAGTAAATCCGTCTACTAGTTGGCTGCCTAAGTCTGGAACTGAAACGGAACTGGTTCCTGGGAATTCCAATGCTTGTCCGAATTTTCCAGGTACCGATAGTGCATCATTATTTGAAGCAGTTGTTGTGTGGGTAGAGTCATCAACTAATGTGTTTACATCAGCATCTTCGAACCTATACCATCCAAGTAATTTTTGATCTAGATCGCCTACAATGTAGCGGTTATTGTCGTCAGTTGATTGAGCTTCTACTGTGAATGAGTCTGTGCTAACCATTGATTCATGTGCAGGTGTTGATCCAGTATATTGGATAGTTGGAGGGGTTGTGTCAACCTTGAATGTAACTGGGGAAGCTGATGTCATAGGGTTAATTGTGTCTGAGCAGGAAATGAAGTAGTTATTTGTTTCTTCTGCTGCTGTTATTGTCCATGAATGAATTTGAGATAGGGGTGAGTCGGCTGATGTCATATCTGCGTAACCTTGTGATGTTGTTGAGTATCTGCATTGAGCTTGCTCGTCAGTTTCAGCTGTTAAGGTTATTGAATCTGTAGGGAATGTTCCTGAAGGGCCTGTTGCAGTTATTGAAGGTGCTGTTGCGTCAAAAGTATAGGTAATGTCTTTATTACTTCCTGAAGTTGAGCTTAGTGGGCTGTCTTCTAGTTCTTCGCAGGATATATGGACTGATTTTTCTCCTTCTGCTCCCAAGGTTGGGAAATTACAGGTTAAATCATAAGGTGGTAAGGTATTTGTGGTTCTACAATCAACTTCATCTTCATCTAGCATATCTGTATAAGATAAATCATATGAAGTTGCGTCTGATGTATCTGGGTCTAATAGGGCAATACATCTTCCACGTTTAGTTATTTCAAATGAGACTGAAAGTGGTTCAGCAGCTATGATTGAGCCCGGTGTTGGGGTTATTGAATCGTCGTCTACTTGAGGCTCTACAGATGGTGTGGGGTCCCTGTAATATTCGTGGGCTTTAGTAGTTGATTCATATCCTGCTTGGTCATTACATTTGATGTAATAGGTTATTAGTGACCTATCTTCAGGTCCGTCTCCTGGGTCTCCTTGTGCTGTACATGATGTGCCTCCTTCAATATTGTCGCAAGGCCACATGGATGTAATTGATGTGTCAGTTGTATACATTCCGCACAATCCAAGGTTTGGTTCATCAACTGTACATTCAATTTTTGGGAATTCTGGAGCATCAGAAGGCGGTAAGCAAGTTCCTATTGATGGCGGTGTTGAGTCTGAAGAGAAGTCTATGTTGAAGTTGTTCCAACCCCTAGTGTTGGTTGCAACATCTTTTGTCCACATGGAGATGTCGTTATTATCAAATTCTCCAAAGCTATCTGCTGGGTCTATTGTGAATGTAACTGTTCTTACATCTCCCGTTTGTTCGGTTGAACAAGCTGTTATGGTGATTAGATCCGCTCCATCTGATGTTGGATGTTTTGAAGCAACTCCTCCGCCAGTGCAATCAACTTCATCTGAATCTTCCCATAATGGGTTGGCTGGATGCCAACCAATCTGGCCCCTTCTATTTACAGAGTTGTCACCATCTTCATTTATGTATGCGCTTAGTTGTTTAAATCCGGATAATTCTTCTGTAGATGTTAGGGTAATATCGTAAGTAGATGTTCCTTCTGTTCTCCAAACATCTGGAGAAACTGTTACAGAGCCTGTATCTATTGATGGTGCTGTTTTGTCGATTTTAATTGTTGCAGATTGTACTGCTTCTTCGTTTCCTGCTTCGTCAACTGAATAGTATTTTATTGTATGTGTTCCTTCTGTTGTTAAGGTGAATGTATTGCCAGAAGAAGAGTCCTCTGTAGGGGTTGTTCCGTCAGTTGTGTAATAAGTTGCTGCGCAAGTATTATCATCAGTGCAATCTAAATTTACTTCAATGTCTGTTTTTTGCCATCCTCCTGGTGGAGTGTAAGAAGTTGATGGGAGCGAGACGTCAACTGTGAATGAAATGTGGTAATC
>CAZMIO010000015.1:25094-26833 GCA_964566535.1 uncultured Methanosarcinales archaeon
TCTTTTGCCATTGCACAGACCCACTTATAACTGCTGATTGCGATGGTGCCATCGTCATCTGCTGTATATGAAGCAGTGGTTGTGGGACATGTTCCTGGATCTGAATTGTATTTTTTGAATCCGTATGAGGTTGTGTCACAACCTGAGCGATCGTCTTGGCAATCTATTGCAGGGTTTTGGTTTTCGTTTGAAGGGTTATCTGGTGCGCCTGTTACTGAAACTGATGGTGGGCCATTATCAATATTTAGCCACCAGTCTTCTAATACATGGTAACCAAAGCCATTCCATGCTTCATCATATAAAAATGATCTAATTAAGTAGTCTCCTTCTTCAGATTTAGTTTGGACCTTCCATTTTACTGTAACTGTTTCAGCGTCAACAGGGCAAGTTCCAACACATTCTGCAGATTTAATATCAATGACATTATCATTTCCCATCCATTCATAATATGGGGCTGATGTTTGGGCTGTTGTAGGTAGATCATTTACATTAACATAGGATTTGATTTCATCTCCTGTATGAACTGGTGGACTAGCTTTCCAATCAGGATTACAACCACCATTTGGACCACAACCATCTTTTAGGAAAGTTAGGTATTGCCTAGTGGGTGTTGCGTGGCTATCTGTATGAGTTATTGTAAAGTAAGTGTTAACTCCGTTTTTTGTCCAACAGATTTTATTAGTGGTGTCTTCAAAACTACATCCATCAATAGCGTAAGAGTCTAGTACTGGTGCAGTGCCATCAGAAACAATATTTTTGTCAAAATTTTTCCAACCTAATGTGTTTCCAGCCCAATCATCGGTGTTTTTTGAGATATCGTGGAATAAGTCGTTGCTCTGTCCAAAATCTCCGAAGTCAGTATGAGGTTGGACGTATAGATGGACTGTTTTTTCGTTTTTGATTGTTGTGTCTGCACAGCATCTTACGTAAACATTTGATTCTGTTTTGCTTGTGCATTCTTTTGGGAAGTCGGCTATTTTTCCAGTTGTTCCAGCTTGAGTCCAGTATTGGTCTACTCCGCAAGGAGTTGATGTCCATATTCTTTTAGAATCATAACCACAACCTGTTCCCCTTACTTCATCAGTATTTACTTCACCATAAGTGCAAAGTCTTGCTCCTGCTGCTGTGCAGAAGTCGTGGGCTTGTTCGTATGTTTTTACTCCTGAGCATCCACCTAAAGCAGCATCATCTGCATCTCCGCAAACTGCTGTTGAGCCGTAACTTGCCGCATTAGTCCAACCAAGTTCACCACATGTTTTTGAGGATGAAGCATAACCTGTACAATCAAGTAAATCTATGTATCCTCCACCGTGTGAAGAGTGTTTAGATACGGCTCCTCCTCCTTCACAAGTGTGTTGGTCGTCTGGCCAGGCAAAAATAGAATCACTTCTCCAAGTGAAATAACCTCTTTTGTTTGCAGTATTATCTCCCTGGTGGTTTATGAGGGCGCTGATTGACTTAATTCCTGAGCCAGATTCAACTGATCTTAATGTTATGAACTGTTTGGTTGCTCCAGTTATTCTCCAATTTAGAGATGCCCATAAGTTGCCTTTTGTTGGAGGTGTTGTGTCAATTTTAACATGGTCTGCTGCTACTTGTACTGCTTCTTCGTTTCCAGCTGCGTCAACTGAATAATATTTTATTTTGTAAACTCCGTCGGTTGTTAATGTTATTGTGTTTCCTGCTGTTGAGCTTGTAGTAGGGGTTGTTCCGTCAGTTGTGTAATAGGTTGTTGCGCA
>CAZMIO010000016.1:0-22413 GCA_964566535.1 uncultured Methanosarcinales archaeon
GAAAGCCTATCCTCATTATTCATCTTAGAAAAATATTTTTTGAATTGCGTATAACTCCATATATACGCAAACACCAATATTCCCAACTTACAATGGCCATAAACCCCAAATCTCCATTTTCATAACCATCTTTTTCGTAATCTCCCACAAGTAAAGAATACAATCAAAACCTTTATATACAAATTACCACAATCAAAACTAACATGGGAATCCTAAGCAGAATAAGAATCTTAAAAAGAATAATAGAAATTGCTTACACTATGTTCATAGTTATCCTTCTAAGCGTTATCGTAGGATTAATATTGGCATTCCCAGTAATGTGGCTTTGGAACTTTGTTTTTGGATCAATGTTACATATCAATGTTTTCCAAGCTTGGGCATTAAATATCCTTTCAGGAATTCTATTCGGTAAGGGCTCAGACACTTCACACAATTAGTCAATAACAACTAATATATCATCCTTATTTACATTATCCCCTTTCTTAACTTTAATTTCCTTAACAACACCCTCTTTAGAACTCAAAATTTCATTCTCCATCTTCATAGCAACCATCTTAAGAAGAACTTCACCAGACTTAACTTTCTGGCCGCACTTAACATTTACAGCAGTAATTGTCCCTGGAAGCGGAGCAACAACAGAATTATCTCCCCCTTTCTTCTCTTCATTCTTTCCAATCTCTTCTTCAATGTTCTGAACACCTGCCTTAGTCTCTACTTCGTAAACATCACCATCAAAATGGACTTTAATCTTCCCATTATCAGCATCTTCTATCTTGACCTTATGCTCCTTGCCATCTATTTTAACAATTACGTCTTCCATCTTGAGAACAATCTAATTATAATGGGATATTACCGTGTTTCTTTGAAGGCCGCTTCTCCCTCTTATCTATGATCATATCCAAACACTTAATCAACGTCTTTCTAGTCTCCTTAGGATCAATCACCATATCAACTTTTCCTTTCTTAGCAGCAACATATGGGTTTAACAATTTATCAGAAAACTCCTGGATCTTTTCCTTCCTAACTTTCTCCTTATCCTTAGCATTTTTCAACTCTTTTCTATTAACGATATTAACAGCTTGCTCCGCCCCCATAACTGCAATCTCTGCAAAGGGCCATGCAATTACCTTATCATAACCCATATCCTTAGAAACCATTGCAATATAAGCACCACCATAAGCCTTTCTCATAACTAAACTAATCTTAGGAACAGTAGCCTCAGAGTAAGCATAAAGTATCTTTGCACCATGTCTTATGATCCCACTGTGCTCTTGGTCCGTTCCAGGCAAAAACCCTGTAACATCAACAAAATTAACTAAGGGGATATTAAAACCATCACAAAACCTTACAAACCTTGAAATCTTATCGGCAGAATTAATATCAAGACATCCAGCTAATACCTTAGGCTGATTAGCAACAAGTCCAATAACGTTATTATTCAGCCTCCCAAAACCAACAACAGCATTCTGAGCATAATGTTCTTGAATCTCAAAAAAACTATTCTTATCCACAACTTCTTTAATAACATCCTTTACATCATAAGCCTTTTTAGAATCGATAGGCACAATATCTTTAAGGTTATTATTCAACCTGTTAGGATTATCTCCCGTATCCAAGAAGGGAGGGTTTTCTAGATTATTCTGAGGTATATAGTTAAGGAGCATCTTAATAATCCTAATTGCTTCTTTTTCACTATTTGCGTTAAACTGCGCAACTCCACTTTTGGAATTGTGCATTGACGCCCCACCTAACTCCTCAAACCCAATATCTTCTCCAGTGACTGTTTTTATAACTTCAGGACCTGTGATGAACATATTACTTGTTTTATCAGCCATTATAATAAAGTCAGTAAGTGCAGGAGAGTAAACCGCAATCCCAGCACACGGACCGAGTATAGTAGAAATTTGAGGCACAACTCCTGATGCTTGAGTATTCTTAAGGAATATCTCCCCGCCACCATCTAGCCCCCCAATACCCTCTTGAATTCTTGCTCCGCCAGAATCGAGTAATCCAATAACTGGAGCTCCATTCTTAAGTGCAAGATCAATAATATCAGCAATCTTCTTAGTGTGTTGTTCACCCATTGAACCGCCCATAAATGTAAAATCCTGAGCATAAACAAAAACCTTCCTTTTATTTATTGTACCATAACCTGTAATAACTCCATCTCTTCCCTTTGCCTTTTTATTAAGCTCCTCATCACTATCTAGCTCAACAAATGTTCCTATTTCCATAAAGGAATCAGAATCTAATAGTAGCTCAATCCTTTCAGAAGCAGTCAATTTGCCCTTTTTATGCTGGATTTTCACTGCATCTTTATCTACTAAATCGTCTTTCTTTTTCTTAAGTTCCTTAACGCTTTTATCGTATGACATTTTTCACTACCTATGTATAACAAAGGATATATTACCCTAATAAAAAGGTTTCGGTAGTCTATTTTAGTTCAAAATAGCCTAAAACCCTTCCCTTCTTTAGTACCAATTATCCCTCCTTCAACAATCTTAAATGTGATTCCTTTCTCCTGAGGAATAGACCTATGTTTCTTCAATATAGCCCTACGATTACCATAAGGCGTAACTTGCAGCTCAATCAAACATTTACTGCCATATTTTAACAAATCCCCTCCAACAATATTAACTTTATCCTTATCAGTAAAATTAGCATAAACCTGATTCGCTACCAACACAGGAATCTTCATCTTCCTAGCAATCTCATTAAGATAAGCTATCTGTTTCCCAAGCTCCCTGTTAGTTTCATAAACGTCATCATTCTTCCCCAGCTCAATTCTATAAAGCATAGCTATAGTATCTACAATTATCAATCCTACCTTATCATTAATTATCTTCCTTAACTTATCAAAACTTTTCTTCTGTTCTTCAAAAGTAGTCGGTTTTAAAAAAACAATATTATCCAATACTTTCTTATAATCAGGAGCAATTTGTTTAAGCCTGTCGATTGAAAAAGAGCCTTCGGTATCAACGTATATCACTTTCTTACCTTTCCTAGCCAAGTTTATTGCACACAACAGACATAAAACAGTCTTCCCAGAACCAGCGGGGCCATATACACAGGTTATAGTGTCATTGTCATAACCGCCTTCCAACATTCTGTCAAGAACTTTACTACCTGAGAATACTTTAATTGACATAAACAAAAAGTAGAATCCTCCAAGTTATAAATTTTTCGAGACAAATAAAAAAATTAAAAACCAAAGATTTATATTAAAAAAGAGAACAGATTAGGATATGGAATCCTTCATAAGAGCCTTAATCATGTTCGCTTATCTAATCGCACTATATTTTGTAGTATTCTGGCTTTTAGTGTTATTCGAGAAAAAACCAGAACAAAACCAAAAGCCCCTAAAACAATTTCCATTCGTAACTATTCTAATTCCAGCTTATAATGA
The DNA here is from genome assembly GCA_964566535.1 of uncultured Methanosarcinales archaeon. Lineage (GTDB taxonomy): Archaea > Nanobdellota > Nanobdellia > Woesearchaeales > CAZOXR01 > CAZMIO01. The sequence goes on from CAZMIO010000016.1 coordinate 3,407, forward strand.
AGAAAAAAAGATTACTTCTACCCTAAAGTCAATCCTCAAATTAGATTACCCTAAAAATAAGCTAGATTTCATAGTAGTAAATGACGGTTCTACCGATAATACCTTACAATTGATTAAGGATGTTATCCATGAAAATAAAGAGTTCAAAATAAGGTTAATAAACCAAAAAAATCATGGAAAAGGAGCAGCACTAAACAAAGGATTAAAAGAAGCAAAAGGAGAATTTTTCATATGTTTAGATGCAGATTCTTATGTCAAGGAAGATTCACTAAAAAAACTTCTACCTTACTTTGATAAAAAGGATATAGCCTGCGTTTTACCAGTCATGAAAGTGAGATCACCAGGAAATTTCTTACAAAAAATGCAGTGGTTCGAATATATAGTAAATATGTTCTATAAAGAATTGATGGGAAGGTTAGATTGCATCCATGTTACTCCTGGCCCCTTTAGTATATACAGAACAAGCATTCTTAAAAAAGTGGGATGTTTTGATGAGGATCATAATTTAACTGAAGATCTTGAAATTGCTTTAAGACTCCAAAGTAAAAACTACAAAATTATCCAAGCCTTAGAAGGAGAAGTTTCCACAATCTCTCCAAAAACAATTAAAAGCCTATACGATCAAAGGAACAGGTGGTATAAGGGTTCAATCTTAAATGCATTCAAGTATGGGAAGATGATGTTCAATAAAAAGTATGGTGATTTTGGAATAATCCAAATGCCAGTAATCATAATATCGGGAGTGATAGCAGTCATAATCATTACGGCCCTGTTTTATTATAACATTTGGAGGCCATTTGGGGAGTTTATCAAGATGAGATATATTGATTTTGATTTCTTAACCTTAATAAAGACATTCACATTTGATTTCCATATATTGGACCTAGATTTTACGAGCATATCCTTAGCGATAATCATGTTAATAATATCCGTATTTATTTTCACAAAATCACATGTGGTCCTAAAAGAAAAAGTTAATAAACATGGGATACTATCTTCGGTGATATACCTATTGTCTTATTTTGTTTTACTCGGCATAATATGGATTGGAATTTTAGTGGAGCTAATGATTGGTAAAAAACAAAGATGGTGAACACAAGAAGAGTAAGCACTGAAAAATATGTAATTGCTGCAGTTATAACTATTGGCATATTCCTTTTTGGACTTTTGTTGGGCCTTTATATCGAAGGCAAAAGAGCAGTCTATATCGAATCTATGGGCAGGGAACAAAATATGAACTATAACAGTCTCCAGCTCCAGTACGCTTTCATGGATCAGCTAAGTAAGGAAGAAAATTGCGATGCTGTCTCAAAAACATTCGAAGACAATATCAAAAATCTAGAATCCACCAGGGAAAGATTAGAAGAATTTGATGAGAAATCCACTCTAAACAAAGAGGACTTCAACATATTAAGAAGAGATTATGTTCTCGCCCAAATAAGGTACTGGCTATTAGCAAAAAGAACTAAAGATGTTTGTAAAAGAGATATAACAACAGTATTATATTTTTATTCCGATAATGTAGGGTGTCCGGATTGTGGCAAACAAGCTTTCGTCTTAACTTACCTAAAAAAATTATTTAAGGATAAGCTGCTAGTATTCTCTTTTGATTCACAACAAGAAGGAGAACCCATGATCAATATTCTCAAGCATACTTACAATGTTACCAAATACCCCACTTTAGTCATTGAAGGAGAAAAATTCACAAGTTTGATGGACAAAACAGAATCATTAAAAGAAATCTGTAGATACCACTTAACTGATGAAAAATGCGCACCTTACGTCCAACAAAATGAAACATCAACGGAAAACTAGACTCTTTTTATACTTAATTTTTATATCATTTCTATCAATAAAAATATTTCATCTAATTTACCAACAAGGAATTTCCTGGGATTCTGCCGTATATATAGAAATGGGGAAATACATCTTCTCAGCAGGAAAACTTGGCCTATGGGAATCATCAAGACCACTAATCTGGCCAACATTTTTAGGCACAATATGGAAGTTAGGGTTAAATCCCATAATCTCAGGAAGAATATTAGAGCTAACATTTAGTTTAGGCCTTATCCATCTCACATTCATAGTTGGGAAAGAAGTTTTTAACGAAAAAATTGCATTACTCTCAGCTTTCTTCCTAGCATTCAGCCAAACTTTCCTATCATACAGTTCAACAATATTAACAGCTATCCCCTCCACCTTCTTCGCTTTATTATCGGTCTATTTTTTAATCAAGAATAAATACTCCCTATCTGGACTTTTCATTGGAATAAGTTTCATGACAAGATTTCTGCAATTATTCATTCTAATCCCAATAGTTCTTATTCTACTGTACTTTAAAAAATTAAATCTAAAAAAATTAATAAAACTAAGCTACGGTTCTGCAATAGTTGTAATCCCTTGCCTAATAATTAACTACATTCTTTACCAAAACCCGTTACATCCATTCTTATTGCAAACACTCCTCACTAAATATACTGGCTGGATATACCATCAACCCTTTCAGTTTTACTTCATAAACTTATTCAAAGAAAACTTCTTAGTCTTATTCAGCCTAGTCGGATTATTCTACATATTCAAAGAAAAAAACAACAAACAATGGATCATTACTAGCATTTTCATAACTTTCTTCTTATTTTTCACCTCAACAGCACATAAAGAAATGAGATTTACTCTTGTCTTCTTGCCATATTTATACCTAATAACTTCATTTGGACTTGTAATTAGTTTAAAAAATTTAAAATCAAAAAGGGCGTCATTATTCTTATTAATCTCCTTAATTCTCTTATGGTCAGCCCAATCAATATCTCAAACCGCTGCCCTAAACTATGCAGAACCCCTCAACCTCAACAATTACCTAAAAGATGAGAATATCAAAGGAAACATCTGGATTACCAGCCCTTTACAATTAGTCAACACAAACAAAAAAGCAGATGAACTAATATATTATCCACTCTACAACTCAGAAAAAATAGACCAACTAATACCTAAGTTATCAAGTGCAGACCACATCCTAATCGACACATGCGATATCCTACCTTGCCCACCAGACGACCTTCAATGTACTGAAAAAACCACTCAACTGTTAGATTCAATAAAAGAGAAGTTCAATTTAGTCTACAATAAAAAAGAAAATAATTGTGAAAAGTTTATATTTAGCTCTTCTTCTTAATCTTAATAAAATCCCCAATAGTAAATGAATCACTCTTCACAGTAGGCACTTTCTCACCATCATCTTCATACTGTTCAATCAGTTTAACTTTAAGAAAACCTTCTAACTTCCGTGCAAGATTAATGCTCGGTTCAAACTTCCCCCCTTCCACATTATGGACCACAGATTCCTTCTCATTAATCATCCTAGCAAAATCTTCCTGCTTTAGCCCTCTCGCTTCCCTAGCATCCCTTATCTTCTTCCCATAGTCAGAAACAATCATCTGAATTACTTCTTTCATAACACCAGACTCTTCCCTAACTTCCTGTACTTTTTTCTTCTTCTCCCTAACTGCTACTCTCACTTCAGATATCACATTCCCATGTTTTCCACAATTACTACAAACATTAAGCTCAGTCCCCTCAATAGAGGTCTTAAACAATCTTCCTTGCGTACCACACATTTCACAGTTCATCTTCCTCCCTCCATTACCGTCACAATGACTTTCCTAACGCCTCTTGGACCATCAAACTCACAAAACCCCAACGATTGCCAAGTCCCCATTTGCATCTTTCCATCCTTAATTGGAACAGTCTCCGACGGACCAACAATAGCAGCCTTAACATGCGAATCACCATTACCATCTACTTGATCATGCTTCCAAACCCCGGCTGGAATTAACTTCTTCATTGCATCAACAATATCTTCCTGGACCTTATGATCATAATTCTCATTTATAATAATAGCACCAGTTGCATGCAAACAAAACACATTACAAAAACCTTCCTTAATCTTAGCTTTAGCAACAATTTCCTCAACTTTACTATTAATATCAACTAATTCCTCTCTCTTAGATGTAGAAAAAACAATCTCCTCTTGCATACAATATTAAAATCAAACAACATATAAATATTTTTTCCAAAACATAACTTCCAACCAATTAAAACCTAACGATAACTATTTAAAAAGGCAAACCTCAATTAATCCTATGGCAAAAGAAAAATTCCTACTCTTAAGCTTAAAAGAAGAAAAAGCAAAAAAAGTAGCTCAAGTTATATCTAATCCTAGCTGTAGAAAAATATTAGATCATCTAGCCGAAAAAGAAGCAACAGAAACAGAATTAGCTAATATATTAGATTTGCCACTCTCAACAGTCCACTACAACCTAAAGCAATTAATAGATTCAGATTTAGTAATAGTAGAAGAATTTCACTACAGCAAAAAAGGAAAAGAAGTAAACCATTACAAACTAGCAAACAAATACGTCATAATAGCTCCAAAAAGCACGTTTGGAATAAAAGAAAAGCTAAAGTCCATCCTCCCAGTTGTAGGATTAACAGTAATAACAGCAGGCCTACTACAGTTCTTCACAGGAAACATCGGAACAACCGCATCATTCGCATCAGAATCATTAGCAAAATCAGCACAACCAGTAATGGAGGCAGCAGTACAAGAAGCAGCCGCAGATACATTATCCGTAGCACCATCAGCTGCAGAAATGACTCAAACAGCGGCAGAAACAATTTCCCAACAATTACCTGGAACCATTGCACATCCGTTAATATCCAACATAGCATTATGGTTCATCATCGGAGGATTATTCGCATTAGCACTATTCATGTTATCGGAATACATAAAGAACAAAAAAGAAAAATGAAAAAAATATTACTCTCAATACTAATCCTCGTCCTCATCACTGCATGCACTATCCAAGAAAAACCAACAACTCTCCCAGGAAACAAAGAAACACCAATAAATGATGCAGAGTGCCAAACAAACGACGACTGCACAACAGGAGGCTGCTCAGGCATTGTCTGCCAATCAAAAGATACAGAACCAGTCTTCTCAACATGCGAATATTCTCCTTCATACGATTGCTACAAAACCATAGACTGCGGCTGTATCCAAGGCAAATGCCAGTGGCAAAAAACAGAAGACTTCAACACTTGTGTAAAGAATTCTAAGTAAAACCACCGAAATTATTTCACAATTTCCGTAATATTTTGTTACCATTTTTTCTGATTACAAGTATTTTTATAAGATTCTAGATTTTCTTAATATAACGAGCACGGAGGAATGAAAAAATGGTGAATAAAAAACTTCTAGAAAATACAGTCAGAGAAATGGTAGGTCCAGGCAAAGTAATCATGGCTATGGATGAAAGCACAGGTACTATGAATGGTAGGCTCCAAAAAGTTGGAATGGATCCAACAGTAGAAAGTGCAGAAGCTTGGAGGGAACTAATTGTCACAGCTCCAGATTTAACTGGTGTTGGAGCAGCTATCTTATACGAAGGAACCGTAGACCAAAAAGTTGATGGCACACCAGTTCACGAAATATTAGCAGAAAGAGGAATAGTCCCAGGGGTGAAGTTAGATCAAGGAAAAGTCCCAGTAATTAAACCTTACGATGAAAACAATACAATTGGTTTAGACACTCTTCACGAAAAATTAGAAGAACATGGAGGTGCAATAAGATTTGCAAAGTGGAGATCAGAATTTGTAATAGGCCCATATACTCCAACTAGACAAGCAATTGATGCTAATACGATAGGGCTCAAACAGTTTGTTATAGCATGTCAAGAACATGATGTAGTTCCAATTTTTGAACCTGAAGTTCTAATAAAAGGAGACCACGATATATATAGGGCTTTCAGAGTAAATCAAAGAGTTTTAAGCGCAGTATTTGAAGCACTTGATGAAGCTGGTGCTTATTTACCAGGAGCAATACTAAAGGCAAGCTTTGTTACGCCTGGTAGTACACATAGAAGGTTAGTGGACCATGGTACATATACAGAAGGTTACGCTGAACCTGAAGAAGTAGCCAAAGCAACAATTGACTGTTGGACATATGGCGGTATTGTACCAACAGACCTTGGAGCAGGAGTGTTCTTGTCTGGAGGATTATCTGATATTGATGCAGTTAGAAACCTTGATGCTGTTAACAAACTTGGAAATGAGGTGGGTGCTCCTTGGATATTATCGGCATCTTTTGGAAGAGCTGAAATAGGAGAGGCATTAGAGCATTGGAGGGGAGACCCTGCATATGTTGCAGAAGCACAAGCAATTCTAAATGAAAGAACAGCTGCATGTGGTTTAGCAAGAGATGGTAAATTACCTGACGGATTCAGATACGAAAGAACTGCTAGACAAGTAGGAAGATAACCCCTTCCACTTTTTTTCTTTTCCTCCAATACCTTTAAATAAACCCATAACCTCCTTTCTAACCATGAAAGTAATAGCAATCTCAGGAACACCAGGTACAGGAAAAACTACATTAGCTAAAAAACTATCAAAAAAACTATCATACCCTATTCTAGACGTAAAAAAATTCATAAAAAGCAAAAAACTATCGGAATCCTACGACAAGAAAAGAAAAACCAACATAATAGACACATCAAAACTAAATAAAGAACTAATCAAAGAAATAAACAAAGTAAAAAAAGAGCACAATCCAAAAGGAATAATAATAGACTCCCATCTATCACATTACCTACCAAAAAAACAAGTAACTCTCTGCATAATAACAAAATGTAACTTAAAGACATTAAACACAAGACTCAAAAAAAGAAGATACTCAAAACTAAAAATAAGGGAAAACCTCGACGCAGAAATATTCGACACTTGCCATATCGAAGCAAAAGAAAAGCAGCATAACACAATTGTTATCACAACAACGAATGCTTTAAATATGAACAATATATCCAAAAAGATAAAATGACAAATCCACAAGCAGAAGAACTAAACGAAACAATTTTGAACAACAACCCAGCAATCTTAGAGATGCTGTCAGACAAAGGCAAGGCCATATTCTTCCCAAAAAAAGGGATTCTAGCTCAAACAGCAGAAGCAAAAGGAAAGAAAATAAACGCAACAATAGGCATAGCTTTAGAAGAAGATTCTTCACCTTTATGCCTAAACTCAATCTCAAAAAACATTTCATTAGAACCAAAAGACGCATTTCCATATGCACCATCTTTCGGAAAACTAGAATTAAGAGAACAATGGAAAGAGATGATTATAGAAAAGAACCCTGACCTAAAGTCAGAAATATCCTTACCAGTAGTTTCAAACGCATTAACTCACGGCTTAAGCATGGTAGCTTACTTATTCGTAAACCCTGGAGATAAACTAATCATACCTGACTTATACTGGGGCAACTACAACCTAATATTAAAAAATGCATACGGAGCAGAATTCAACACATTTGAACTATTCAAAGACAACGCTTTCAACATAGAAGGGTTAAAAGAAGAACTTTCAAAAGGAAAGGGAACAAAAGTCCTATTGCTAAATTTCCCAAACAACCCCACAGGTTACACTCCAACAGAAGAAGAAGCAAGGGAAATAGTAAATGCAATAAAAGAGTCAGCTAGAGCTGGAAATAACATCGTAGCAATCATAGATGATGCTTACTTCGGATTAGTATACAAAGAAGGAATCATAAAAACTTCACTATTCGCAGAACTAGCAAACCTACATAAAAACATTCTAGCAATCAAACTCGATGGAGCAACAAAAGAAGATTACGCATGGGGTTTTAGGGTAGGATTCATAACATACGGAATAAAAAGCGGAAGCAAAGACCTATACGAAGCCTTAGAAGCAAAAACTGCGGGAGCAATTAGGGGAAACATTTCAAACGCTCCACACTTATCACAATCATTGGTGCTAAAAGCATTCACTTCACCGACATACAAAGAAGAAAAACAAGAAAAATACGCCCTCTTAAAGAAAAGGGCAGAAACAGTAGCAGAGATTCTAGAAAACAACAAAGAATACGAAGAATGCTTCACACCCTTACCATTCAACTCAGGCTATTTCATGTGCGTAAGACTAAAAGAAGGCCTAGACGGAGAAAAAATTAGACAAATCCTACTAGAAAAATACAGCACAGGACTGATAGCAGTAGGAAACCTACTAAGGGTAGCATTCTCATCCTGCCCAACAGCACAATTAGAAGAACTGTTCAAAAACATCTACGAAGCTTGCAAAGAAGCTTAATTTCTTATTATTTTAATTAGTTCTAAATTAAAAAACATTTTAAACCCTTACCTTTCGCTAAATCGATGATGGAATCAGAAAAAGAGCTGGATTACTTATACATTCTAAAAGCACTAAAAGAAATACCATTCAATGTAGGAAGAAAGTTATTAATCGATTTCCTCCAAGGAGACGAAGACAATAAATCAGTTCAAAAAAACAAACTATTCAATTTTGAAAACTTCGGAACCCTAGCCTACGACAAAGAAGAACTAAACCAATTGATAGAATCCCTGATCCAAAAAAGATTAGTAGCTATAGCAAAGTTAAATAACACCGTAGGATCCCAAAAATTCTGGAAACTTCTAGAAATCACAGAAAGAGGAAGAAAAGAAATAGAAAATCCATCCATATTTAACAAAAAAACATTCTCAAACTACGAAGAAACAAAAACTATAATCACTGACGAGGACAAAAGAAAGTTCGAAGCATTTGGAGATTTCTTATCAAAATTCAACGATGAACAAAAGAAAGTAATCACTCACAGCAACAGTTCAATCTTATGCATAGCAGGAGCAGGCTCAGGAAAAACAACAGTTCTGACAAAAAGAATAGAATATCTAGTTAAGTACAAGTCAACAGACCCAAGCAAGATTCTTGCAATCACATTCACAAGAAAAGCAAGGCAGGAGATGATTAACAGATTATCAAATCTAGGATTATCAGATTCAGTCATGATAGAAACATTCAACTCATTCTGCGAAAAGATCCTAAGACAGCACAACAATTTACTATATGATAGACAAGTAAGAGTAACAACATACAGAGACAAAATCAACATCATAAATAGGTCATTATCAAACTTAAATCTGACCATGGACAGAGCAATAAACATCTACTTCACATATGCTCAAAGAAGAAGCAAAACCAATGAACAGTTAGCAAACATATTCCTAAATGACTGTTTCTTTATTAGAGATTATTTCAAGTTCAAAAACAAAAAGATAGACAACAACTCATTCGAAAGCTATGAATCAGAACATAAAGAATCCTCCAAGATGATGTTTAGCATGTGCAACTACATAGACGCCTTTATGAGAAAAAACGGTTTAAGAGATTTTGCTGACCAGCTTATCGACGCTTTAGAACTTTTCGAAAAAAACAAAGAACTAATCCCTAAATTTGACCACATCTTAATAGATGAGTACCAAGATGTAAACTCAACTCAAATAAAACTAATCGACATCCTAAATCCAGAAAACATATTCTGTGTAGGGGACCCAAGACAATCCATTTATGGCTGGAGGGGTTCCGATATCAAATATATCTTAGACTTCAAAGAGAAATACAAAGAAAGCGATATCTTATCCCTAACAAAAAACTACAGATCAACAAAATCAATCGTACAACTCATAAACACATCATTAAAAAACCTAAACCTTCCAGACTTAGAATCTTCAATCGAAGGAGAAAAAGACATAAGGTTAATCAACTTTGATTCAGAAGATGCAGAATCGGAGTTCGTTATCCAGGGAATTCTACAAACAAAAACAAAAAGAGATGAAATATTTGTTCTTGCAAGAACTAATAGACAGCTAAATGAATTATCTCAAAAGATGAAACTAAGAGGGATAAGCCATGTTGTGAGAAGCGATGAACTAAGAAAAACAGTAATTGCAAAAGAAGGAGAAATAACGTTAGCAACAATCCATGCAATAAAAGGATTAGAAGCAGAAATGGTATTTGTAATTGGCTGTACCTCAAACAGATTCCCTTGCAAAGCATCTGAACACCCAGTAATTGATATGATAATAGTAGATGAATACGATAAGGAAGAAGAAGAAAGAAGATTGCTGTATGTTGCAATGAGCAGAGCAAAAAAAAGCCTATACTTAACATATTCAGGAAAATCTCCAACCTATTTCATAACAAAAAAGATGTTGGAGCTTATCAGCGAAGAAAAAAAACAAGTCAATACCAAATTCAACATATCTCAATCAAACGATGTTATGACTAGACTCAAAGACTGGAGAACAGGATTAAGCAAAGCCCACAACATCCCTTCATATATGATAATGCATGACAGAACAATTGTCGACATTGCAGTAAAGATGCCAATGTCAAAAGAAGACTTAGGAAATGTATACGGCTTCGGACCAGCCAAAATCCAAAAGTACGGAGAAGAAATTCTAAAAGTTGTAAATGGTATGGGTTAACAAAAGAATATTATTTATATTAAGCCCTCGCCCCTACATATACACAAATGAAACCACCAACATTAGCACCAAAAGCGAAACTCTTCCTAGCTCTAATGTACAAAGATAAATCTACATTAGAAAAAGCAAAACAAGAACTAATAAACGAATTCGGACAAATAGACCGCCAATCAGAAGAATATAAATTCAACTTCACCGACTATTACGAACAAGAAATGGGAAAAAACCTAAAAAAGTTCTTCATCTCCTTCAAAAAAACAATAAACAGAGAATCTCTCCCAGACATAAGACTAACAACAGCTAAAATAGAAAAAAAATTCCTAAACAGCAACAACAGAACAATAAACATAGACTCTGGCTACATAACTCTAAACAATTTAGTATTAGCAACCGTCAAAGACAGACCTCATAAAGTTTACCTAGGAAAAGGGATCTATGCAGACCTAAACCTAATCCTAAAAAAGAAAGGTGCATTCGATTTCCCTTGGACTTTCAAAGACTACAGGCTAAAACAAAATCAGGATTTCTTCAATCAAGTAAGAAACGACTTATTAAAAGGCAAATAAACACCCCATCTATAACGCAATTTTTCCTTTACAAATTAATTCAAGAAAAATTGCCAACAAAGATTTATTTTATTTAAAAACTAAAAAAATTTAACCATTGGAAAAAATTAAATCGTAATGGAAAGATTAATAAAAATATAAAATTATGAAAACAATTAAAAAACATTGAAAACCAACAAAACCTCATGAAAAAAATAATCATAAAAATCAACGATATTAAACTAGAAGCAGAATTAACTAATTCAGAAACAGCAGAAGAAATATACAACGCACTACCCATAACAGCAAAGATCAGCACTTGGGGAGATGAGATCTACTTCGAAATACCAGTACACGTAGAACTAGATCAAACAGCAAAAGAAGTAGTAGACAAAGGAGACCTAGGATTCTGGCCACAAGGAGACTGTTTCTGCATTTTCTACGGCCCAACTCCTGCATCTAAAGGAAACGAAATTAGACCAGCATCAAAAGTAAACATTTTCGGAAAAGTTACAAGCGATACCGAAATCCTAAAAACAATAAAAGACAACCCAGAAATCACAATAGAAAAGGCTTAAAGCAATTTGTTACAATAAAAACACTATCTTTTTAAAATAAGTATAACTTTCACTATTAAAATGTCAGAAATTTTCCATCCAGTCAATGATGGGTGGCCTAAAGCCAATCTTCATCAAGGATGTGGAAATTTTCTGAGCATGCTCAAGAACCACGGAATGTAACAACCCACATCTACATTCCACCAATATTTGATTAGTGGTTCTTGACATAGGAGGCAAACAAAATGAATATCGACAAATCAATTTTAAACGAAGAGAACTTAAGGAAATTAGGGGCTTTAAACAATCCTCACGTAAATAAGATAGTAGAAGAATACATTAACTTATGCAAACCTGCAAAAGTTACAGTTCTAACAGATTCAAAAGAAGATTTACAATACACTAGAGATCTAGCACTAAAAAACGGAGAAGAAAAACCTTTAGCAACAGAAGGTCACACAATCCATTTTGATGGCTATAACGACCAAGGAAGAGACCTAGAAAACACTAGAGTTCTACTACCAGAAGGACTAAAACTTGCAAAAGCAATCAAAACAAAGGAAAGAGAAGAAGGCATAAAAGAAATATTCCAACTTTTAGACGGAATAATGGCTGGTAAGGAGATGATCATCAAATTCTACTGCCTTGGACCAGAAAACTCAAAATTCTCAATTTCTGCACTGCAGATAACAGATTCAGCATATGTAGTCCATAGTGAAGACATCCTTTACAGGCAAGGCTACGAAGAATTCAAAAGACTGAATGGTTCAGAGAAATTCTTCCATTTCATCCATTCAACAGGGGAGTTAGAAAACAACGCTCCAAAAAACATAGACAAGAGAAGAGTTTACATGGACTTAGAGGAAGAAAGGGTATTCACAATAAACAACTCATACGCAGGAAACGCAGTGGGTCTAAAAAAATTAGCATTAAGGTTAGCTATAAGCAAAGCTCAAAAAGAAGACTGGCTATGTGAACACATGTTCATCATGGGAATCCACCCAGAAGGAAAAGACAGAGTTACTTACTTTACTGGGGCCTTCCCAAGTGCTTGCGGAAAAACATCTACTGCAATGATTCCCGGTCAGACAATAATTGGGGATGACATCGCATACATCCGTCCAGGAGAAGACGGAGTTCCAAGAGCAGTTAATGTCGAACAGGGAATATTCGGAATAATTGAAAACATAAATCAAAAGAATGACCCATTAATCTACAAAGCATTAACAACACCAAGAGAACTAATAGTCTCAAACATTTTGATAAAAGACAACAACCCTTACTGGCTTGGTATGGGAATGGACCTTCCAGAAGAAGGATTTAATCATTCAGGAGAGTGGAAAGCAGGAAACAAAGACAGTGATGGAAAAGATATAACTCCTGCACATAAAAATGCAAGATATACAATAAGAATTAATGAACTAGACAATGCAGACAAAAACTGCGATAATCCGCAAGGTGTTCCAGTAAATGGGTTTATCTACGGAGGCCGTGATTCAGACACATCAGTACCAGTTTCACAATCATTAAGCTGGGCTCATGGAGTATTCATTGGAGCTGCAATTGAATCAGAAACAACAGCGGCAGCAATAGGTCAAGTTGGAGTAAGAAAACACAATCCGATGTCAAATGTAGAGTTCTTGACAGTTCCGTTAAGCACCTACATCCAAAATCACTTAAGGTTTGGTGACGAATTAGACAAACCACCATTAATCTTCGCAACAAACTACTTCCTAAAGGAAAACGACCAATTCCTAAATGAAATAGTGGACAAGAAAGTTTGGATGTTATGGATGGAAGGCCGTGTTCACAACGAATACGAAGCAATTGAAACGCCAGTTGGATTCCTCCCAAAACACGAAGACTTAAAGCAATTGTTCAAAGAAGTATTCGACAGAGACTATACTGAAGAAGAATATAATCAGCAATTCTCAATAAAAACAACCAACTTATTGGAAAAATTAGACAGAATTGAAGAAATCTTCAAGCAAGAAGATGATATTCCAGAAACGTTCTACCAACATTTAGAACAACAAAGGACTAGACTAAAGGAAGCTAAAGAAAAGCAAGGTAAGGACATAATCCAACCAGCCGACTTTAGTTAACTAGAAAGAGAACAATTTATATACTTTTTATTCTTTTTATTATATATGAAAACCCAGTTATCTTCCTTAGACATACATTATCTGATAAAAGAACTCAAACTACTAATCAATGCTAGAGTTGACAATATATACAGTCCAACAAAAAAAGAACTATTAATCCAATTCTATGTATCCAGCAAAGGAAAAAAGATCTTAAAAGTATTAGCCGGAAAATTCTTCTACCTCTCAGAAACCAAAGGCTCATTCGAAGAACCATCTCAATTCTGCATGTTTCTGAGAAAATATCTAAATAATTCAAGATTAAAATCAGTATCCCAAAAGGAATCAGAAAGAATCATAGAACTTCTCTTCGAAACAAAAGAAAAGAAACTAAAACTCATAATCGAATTCTTCTCAACAGGAAATATCCTCCTCTGCAACAAAGACGACCTTATCCTCTCAGCAATAGAATACAATAAATGGAAAGACCGTGAAGTAAGACCAAAAGTAAAATACAATTACCCAAAAAAAGACTATAATCTATTCAACATAAAAGAAACTGACCTAACGACCCTAATAAACAATTCAAAAAAAGATAAATTAGTGACAGCGTTAGCAGTAGAACTGGGCATTGGGGGACTATACGCAGAAGAACTTTGCACTTTATCAAAAATAAACAAAGCCACAGAACCCTCAGAAATAGACCAAGATCAAATAAAACTCATATTAAAAGCAGTAAAAGAAATAACAACAAAAACAATTTCTCCATTAATCTACTACGAAAACGACGAAGTAAAAGAGATTACGCCATTCAAATTAAACCTATTAAGCAAACTAAAATCAAAAGAATTCAAAACATTCAACGAATCTTTAGACTATTACTTTCTAAATGAATACAAAGAACCCAAAAAAGAAACAAAATTTGAAATCGAAATCAAAAAATTAAAAGCAATAACTCAAAAGCAAAAAGACCACATTGACGAATTAGCCATAGAAAGGGAAGAAAACAAAGAAAAAGCAGAAGAAATATATAATCATTACAAAACATTAGGTAACGTTATCAAGGAAATCAACACAGCATCAAAAAAGTTCCCTTGGAAAGAGATAAAAGACAGGCTAAAAGGCCACAAATTAATTAAAGAATTAAATCTTAAGGAAAAAAAGATACTAGTTGAGATCAAATAAAAATGGCACAAGGCGATTTTAACAAAGACATGAACAAACAATTTGGAAAACAAGGCACACCCAGTCCAATTGAGAATCTCAAATCAAAAATTTCTAATTTTAAAAGAAACCATATTGACATGGAAAAAGTACAAAAACTAAAAAACCTTTCTTCAAACTTATCAAAAAAAATATCTAATCTGAAGGAAAAATTACCTAAAGGAAACGTAATGGGGAGAATAAGGTCAATTAAAGCACCAGATATGTCCCAATTAGCAAGAAAAATAAGTGAAATGAGACAAAAAATACCTTCACCTTCAAAAACAATTTCTCCAAAACCCACCCCTAACACTTCAGATATAAATGAGCTAATTTCTAAAGAAGCAAGCAAGAAAGAAACTGAATTAGAACAAACATCTGGTGAACTATCTCAGCTTAAAGCAGAAAAAGAAGCACTAGAAAATTACGTTCAAGATTCAAGAGAAAAACAGCAAAGAGAAAAAGAGATGATAGAGAAACTAAGAACGGAAAAAGAAACTCAAGAAGTAGAAAGAAAGCTTAGATTAGCTCAACAATTAAAATTAAACCAAGAAAAAATCTCAACAATAGAAAAAGAAAAAGAAGTAAGCATACATGAAAAAGAAAGAATCCGGCAAGAGATAGAGAACCTCCAAGCTAAAAAAAGAGAAGAAGAAATAAGATTAAATGAAGTTCAAAAGTTCAGAAAACAAGAAGAAAAAGGATTGGGGATCAAAAAATTCGTAGTGCCTCAATTATTGAATCAACAAGAAAGGGCTACTTATGTAGCACAAAGGAAACAGCAGGAAGAAGAAAAGAAACAACAAAAAGAATTAGAAAGACAAAAGAGACTAGAAGGATTAAAGCTACAACAAGAAGAGAGGATAAAAAGGGACGAGGAACTAAGAAAACAAGACGAACTCAAACGACAAAAAAATCTAGAAGCGATAAAAAAACAAGAAGAAGAAAAAAGAAAAAAGATAGAAGAACTAAAACAACAAAAGATTCTAGAAAAACAAAGGAAAACAGAAGAAAAAAGAAAGAAAGGCTTCAGATTAGGATTCCTCTACATCAAATCAGCAGATCAAGTAAAAAAAGAAAAGGAAGAAGAAGAAAAGATAAGGCAGCTAAAAGAAGAAAAAGAGAGGCAAAGGACTAAAAAAGCTGCAGAAGAATTGGAAAAAGTAACAAAACAAAACTCCAAATTCTTCAATAAAAAAAATAAAGCTGAAAAAGAAGAAGTTTACACAAACGTAGCAGACTCTTCTTCATCCACATTATATCCAGAAAACCAAGAATCCGATTATACAATCAAAAACAACGAAGAGAAAAAAGAGAGCGATTACCAAATTAAAGTTGTTAAAAAAGACCACGGTTTCTTCAATACAAGGAAATAGTAACCTTTTTAAACCTAGTATAACTACCTTTTCTATTGGACGGTCATAGGGGCTTGGTTCTACCTGTTCTCATTTCGAACACAGCAGTCAAGCAAGCCTCCGTTTCTGAGTGTACTGTTCTTCTGAACGGGAAATCAGAAAAGCTGTCCGCCTTTTTTTTCTAATCAAAACAATTATATATCTAATTCAACCTACTTCTAACCATGCCAAAAAGCCAAGTCATTCTAGGGGCAATATTAATCATTCTAAGCCCATTCTTACTATTCATCCCAGTTGTAGGCCTAGTATACACTCCAATGCTAGTACTAATTGGAATTGCACTAATAATTTTTCAAAATAAAGAATCTGAAATAGAAAACATTAAGGGGGACAAGAAAAAATGATTGTAACATCAACAGATGAAGTACCAGGAAAAAAAGTATATCAAATATTAGGTGTAGTAAAGGGCAACACCGTAAGATCTAAACACATAGGAAGGGATATAATGGCAGGCTTCAAAACAATAGTTGGCGGAGAAATCAAAGGCTATACTGACATGCTAACACAAGCAAGAACAGAAGCATACAACAGAATGGTAAACGAAGCAACCAGCCTAAAAGCAGACGCAATCCTAAATGTAAGGTTTATGACCTCTGCTGTAATGCAAAGCGCTGCTGAAATGCTAGCATATGGTACTGCTGTTAAACTTAAATAACCTATCCTAACCAGGTAGAATAACAGTAAGATATTTATAACAATAATAAATCCTACCACCTAAGGTGGTTCGATGAATATATCAATTATAGGAACAGGATACGTGGGATTAACATTAGGTGTATGTTTAGCAGAGTTAGGAAACGATGTTCTATGCTTAGATATTGATGAAGAAAAGATCAACAAACTAAAAAGTGGAATTCTACCTATCTACGAACCAGGTCTTAAAGACATGATGGACAGAAACATAAAAGAAAGCAGACTATCATTTACAACAAATAAAGAAGAAACAATAAAAAAATCAACTATCATATTCATAGCAGTAGGCACCCCTCCAGGAGAAAATCATGAAGCTGACCTTACAGCAGTAAGAGCAGTAGCAAAAGACATAGGAACCTTAATGGAAGACTATAAAGTCATAGTTGATAAAAGCACAGTTCCAGTTGGAACAGCAGATGAAGTAGGGAAGATTATAAAAGAAAACCAAACTTCAGAAATAGAATTTGACGTTGTTTCAAATCCAGAATTTCTAAGAGAGGGAGAAGCTGTAAATGACTTCCTAAACCCTGATAGGGTTGTAATAGGGGTAGAAAACGAAAAGGCCAAGGCTTTAATGGAATCCATCTACAAAGGGATTATGAGAACAGACAAGCCAATCTTATTCACCGACGTAAAAAGTGCAGAAATGATTAAATATGCAAGCAACGCAATGCTAGCAACAAGAATATCATTCATGAACGAAGTAGCTCAATTATGTGAGAAAGTTGGAGCAGATGTAAAGATGGTTGCAAAAGGAATGGGCCTAGACTCAAGAATTGGTCCAAGATTCCTCCAAGCAGGAGTTGGATACGGTGGTTCTTGTTTCCCAAAAGATGTACAAGCCTTTATGAAAACCATGGAAAAGAATGGTGTTGAAGGTAAGTTGCTAAGAGCAGTAGAAGACATCAACGAAAAACAAAAAAAACACCTAACGCCCAAAATTAAACAATTTATCCCAGACCTTAAAGGAAAAAAGATTGCTATCTGGGGCCTAGCATTCAAACCAAAAACAGATGATATGAGAGAAGCACCTTCAATATCCATAATCAAAGAACTACAATCCCACGGAGCAGAAATCCATGCCTTTGACCCAGAAGCACAACACACTGCAAAGAATCACCTCAAAGACATAACTTACTACAACTGCCCTTACGAAACAATAAAAGATGCTCACGCATTAGTTATTGCAACTGAATGGAACGAATTCAGAAATCTAGACAAAGAAAAATTAAAACAATTATTAAAAGAACCAAACATCATAGATGGTAGGAATATCTATGAACCAGATGAGATGAAAGCATTAGGATTTAATTATAAAGGTGTAGGAAGATGAAATGCATAATCCTAGCTGCAGGATACGCAACCCGCCTATATCCTTTAACCTTAAACAAACCAAAACCTTTAGTTGAAGTCGCAGGCAAACCAATGATTGAGCATATCCTAAACAGGGTTGAAGAAACCAAAGATATCGACAAAGTATTCATAGTTACCAATGACAAATTCTACAACCACTTCAACGAATGGTTAAACAACTACAGCTCAAACAAAGAAATAAAAATTATCAATGATCATACTAAAACTAATGAAGACAGACTGGGTGCAATTGGAGACATTGACTTCGTAATAAATGGAGAAAACATCAAAGATGATATATTAGTAATAGCAGGCGATAATCTTTTTGAATTCAACCTAAACCAATTAGAAGATTTCTTCAAAGAAAAAAAAGCATCAACAATAGCTTTATTTGACATAGTAGACAAAAGCAAAGCAGCAAAAAAATATGGGATTATAGAATTAGATAACAACAATAAAATAGTTGGACTAGAAGAAAAACCCAAGAATCCTAAAACTTCAATAATCTCAACAGCATGCTACATCTTCTCAAAAGAAGACATTGATGAACTAGCAAAATGCATTAAAGAAAACCATCAACCAGACAATCTTGGAGATTTTATAAAGTATCTCTCAGAAAAGAAAGACGTTTTCGGATTAATCTTCAAAGAAAAATGGTTTGACATAGGATCTCACGAAGAATTAGAAGAAGCACACAATATCTGGAGTAAAAGATGAAATTTCTCGTTACAGGGGGAGCAGGGTTCCTAGGTTCTCATTTATGCGACTTTCTCTTAAAAGAGGAGCATAGTGTAATATGCATGGACAA
>CAZMIO010000017.1:0-18996 GCA_964566535.1 uncultured Methanosarcinales archaeon
CAGCACCGGTGGAGAACTATGTGTCTAATTGCTTAAAGTTAACTGCGGAGAATGCATTAGAGCTATTAGGCAAGCAGGGTGGGAAAATTTATACTGATCAAGGAGGAGGAATCCCATTAGATAGAGTAAACCCACTTAATGAAGGCACCCTTTTTGTATGGAAATGTGTTGATACTAATAATGCAATTGTTAGTTGTGGTGGAGCAGATCAATATGTAGTTCCTTATATCCTTATATATGATGGAGGATTTTACAGAGATAATGATTTCTTTGGCCTAAGAATTGCAGATAGAGCAGATTTTGAAAATACTTTTGAACACACCATTGAATCATATGTAGCAGCTCAAATTGACTTTCCAGGACAAGGGTGTTTATTCCGTGACACAAATGATTATAAATCCATATTAAAAGGATTTGAAATAATTCCCGATGCAACCAAAAAAGAAGTAGACGTTACAATCACTTCTAAGGATATAAAAATAGCCCTCACATTTCCATTAAAAATCCAGGAACTTGCAACAGGAAAAAAAGAAGACATCGTTGAATATAAAACCTCAATAAACATTCAGCTAGAAAAAATCCGTACTTTTGTTAGAGAATATCTTACTTCTATTCAAACAGGAGCAATTTCACCAACACTTCCAAGCGGAATTCAACTTTCTAAGGAAGAAGATACCCAAAAAGGGGACTTAAGCACCCCTACAGGTGATGCATTTGTAAGAATCAGTGATGCTGATTCAAATGTTCGAGGCAAGCCTTTTGAATTTTGGTTTGGAATTGGCCGTCCATTACAATGTGTTGATTATGGGGCGAGGGGCAGGTGTAGAGAGAGCAGAGATGGTATAACTACTGACCCTTGTAAATGGTCAGGAGATAGTTGCGATTTAACCTGTAAATCTGATTGGTCAGATACTCCCATCAGTCAAGACTTCCATAGAAATGATGGAACTACTGACCATATCATCAAGGCAGATAATGTTTGTTTCCCTGATTGTGGTAGTGCATTTCCTGGTGAAACTGAATGTAAACAATTTGGATGTAAATGGTCTTGGTTAGTAGGATGTAATTTTGATTGTAAAGGAGGATACGCTGACAGCACAAATCGTGGCAGATGTACACTTGATTGTACCCTGCCTCATTGGACACACTCAAGATGTATATCATCAACTAGCCCCTGTAAATGGACTCCAGGAGGCCCAAGTCCAGGCTGCCATTCAACTTGTTATACAGGCTATAAAAATCCATCAAGCGGAAAAACTTGTGCCTTCGATTGTGGTTCATCTCATTGGGACAATAATGCCAGATCAGGTAACTGTAAATCTAATGGGTGTTACTGGACCCCTACAACAAATAACTGTGATCCAACATCATGCGATACAGGATTCAAAGGAGACACTCCAAATCCAAAACTCTGCGATATTGAATGTGGTACCCTTGTAGAAGCCGATTGTATAGATGGCTGTACTTGGACAGCAGGAACGTGCAGCTAAACTAAAATGAAAACAATGAAAATTAAAAAATTGATGTTATTGACTCTAATTGTATCTTTACTCCTTATAGTGCCTACAATAATCTCTCAAGCACAATCAGGTTGTTGTTTAAATCCATTATCCTCAAATTATTGCTGGAGAGATGAAGCATGGACTGCTGAACACCCAAGTATTCCTGATCTAGACCTCTTAGTAAATTGTTGTGCAAATGGGTTATATGGTGATGGCGGACCTACAGACCAAACAACTTGTGAATCTTCTCCTTATTTCATTGCAGATAAAAGTTGTTTTGCATACACTCATTACACTACAGACGATATAGATCCTAATTATGGGACTTTGTCAGCGTTCTATACCTTAACTAAAACAGATCCTACTTCACTTATTGAAGTATGCAATCCTGAGGGGTTAGGTTGTTGTTGTAATCCTAGTGGAGAAGGACAATCAAAGTTAGTTGCAGCCAATATATATTCTGCACAATGCGCAGCAATTGATGATACTGCTTTTCAAGAAACTGGTGGAACTTCTAATTGTGGAGTTGCATGTGGTGCTCCAACTCCTCCAGCTGATGAAGGTCTCTGTACAGCCTTAACACTAATCACTGATTGTGAATTAAATGCAATAGGTGGAGGCCCATGTAGATGGAGCCATACCGATTATGATAACAACCCAGATGTTGGTGAATGTCATTCAGGTTGTTTAGGTACTCATACAGAAGCACAAGGAAGCATATTCTGTTATCCTTCATGTAATGAAGGAAAAATATCTGATGGAGGAGAATCTTGTGTATGTGGAGAAGGAACAATTGAAATAATAGCAAGTTCAAGCAGGTATAATAATGGTTTTTGCTGTGGAGAAGTTTACACAGCAGATCCCGGAGACGGATCTAATCCTTGTGATGGAATGCCCCAAGGCCCAACAGCATCATTCACAATCTCCAATACAAATCCAACAGTTAGTGAAGAAATTACATTTACAAGCACAAACACTCCAGGAGATGCAGCAATTACTAGTCATCAATGGATTATTTGCCTTCCTGATTCAAGTTGTACCTCCCTGCCAGGTTCAACCAGCTTAATCCGATACACTCCTACTGATGAAGGAGCATATAATGTTAAATTGACAGTAAGTGATGGTACATTAAGTGATACAACTCTAGATCAAACAATCACAGTCACAGCAGCACCATTAGACCCCTGCACCGGAGACGGAGCTCATATGTCTAATGTATTACCTTGCACTTGCAGCGGAAACACATGTACTGAATTAACACCTTACTGCTACGGTGGAACATGTCATCATGACCCAGAATCAGGAACAGCCTTCACTACAACACCAGTAGACTGCATCGCAGACACTGGCATAGAAACACAACCTCCAAACTTAGTAAGAATTTCACAATTACCTGGACAAAGAAGATTAAAAATTGAAGTTAATTCTCCAGCACTAACTAGCCCAAGCCCTTCAAAAATAAAAGTTTACAAATGTGATGGTTCTTCTTGTGATGATAATATCAGATATTTAGTTACACAAGCAAATTACCAATCAGGAGGTTCAGAATTATATGATTCAGGCCAAATTGAGAATTACCCTGTAGATGGGTTCCACACAAATGTAGGCTTAGATTGGGACACAACATATACTTACCAAGTTGACCTATACTATGACGAATTAGGAATTGGGATTCCTTCTAACACAATAACCTTAACAATGGGAAGTGAAGAATGTATTCATGAAGACGGCCTTGACGATAAAGACAAATACCCAACAAAATGGTGTACTAGAGACAAACAAGGAGACAGAATGGTAACTTGTAGACTATCTGAACAGGCAGAACAAACTGCCTTCACTTATATCTATGAGCCAGACACAAATCGCTGCCCAGCTGGAACTATTTGTAAAGAAAATGACAGAACCGCTTCTTGCATTCAAAAAGTTGAAAATTGCAATGACCTAGAAGGAAGTCCATTTGACCTTTACTACCCTCCCTCCCCAACAACAGCCCTAACCTTCTATGACATAACTAAAACAACAGTTGACAAATGCTATAGTTGTGCTAATATAAAAAATTGTTATGATTATAAAAGCGAATCTGCTTGTACATCAGACAGTTCAACTTGCGAAGTTGCATTAGGAGCTTGTCAATGGAGATCACTGTATGGGGACATAAACAACGGAGTCTGCATCGACTCAGGAGAAAACAATTGCCAATATTGCGATGAAAAAGCATCAGAAGAAAATTTATTTGAGCCAGAATCAAAACCCAATCCAATTGAAGCTTATAATGAAATCTTTGACACTTGTACACAATATAAGGCAACAAACTTAGCTCTTAACCTCGATGCAGCATTAAAAGATTTATGCTTATACAACCAAGAAACAAAAAAAGCAAAAAGTTGTGAAGATGTAACTTGTTATGATTATAATCATATGACTTACACTGACGCAGCTGGAGCCCCAATACTTATGGAAGCCCTTTGTGGTGATCCTACAAATAACGCCGTTAATGACCTTTGCGGTTTAAATGTATGTGCTCCTATCTCAGGAGTATGTACAAAGAACGCAGACGGAGACGACACTCCAGACTGTACAACTGAAAACTGCAGAATAGATATGACTCTCCCAATAACTCAGATAGAAATACATGGAGAATTATTAAAGGGAGACGAACAAGAAGCAATAAGGGTTGTAGCAACTGACCCATATTGTGGGGAATTACCTGGTTGTGGAACCCCAACAACTTATTTCTGTGTTGATCAAGGCACTGCTTGTAACCCTAATCCAGCAGGAGTCGGAATCGAAGCAGGAAGAACAATAGGAATTATTGGAGACCAATTAAATGGTAAATTCGCCAAAACCCCAGGTACTTTAAGCTCCACTAACATCAACTACATAAGGTTCTATTCAGTTGATATCCATAAAAACAAAGAGGAAATAAAAAACGTTTCATTTAGAATTGATAATACAGGCCCAAAAATCTACCAGGGAGTAAGTTATTCTGCTTCTGCTGAATTAATCAGCGGCCCATTAACAACTACCCAATACAATCAACAGATACAAGCAGCACCTCCGAGAACTAGTATAACAATTGACTTCAAAACTACTGAACCTTCAGTTTGTGAGTTTAGATTTAGGGGAGGGGGCAGAGACGATACTGAAGCACCTCTCGGCTGTTACGCTATTGAATATTCAAAAGAGTACTCTGATCTTATAGATGGAACTTACTCTTTAACTGCCACATGTGAAGATAGAAGGGGAAACAGCAAAACTTATGCCTACACAATAAACATAGATAACGATCCCTCAATAACTGCTGTTGTGCTCCAAGCAGGTGGGGAAACCTTGGGGTCAGGAGATACAGTATCTCAACCACCCGAAGTTTCATTTACCACTCCTGGAAATATTGTTTGTAGGTACTCTTTGGATGAAGATCTGGCCTATAGTGCGAAAACTGACTTAGCCTCCCCAACAGCATCTGGGGGAAATTGGCAACATACACTTGACACTTCTACATTATCTCTAACAGAGGGAAGACACACATTATTCATAGAATGCCCGGGTGGTTCAAAAGAAATAATCGAATTCACAATAGACACAACACCTCCAGAAATTAAAGCTTACTCTCAACACACTGTAACGCCATTCATAGAATTAGCTAGTGGCGATAGTTATCTTTCGCCAAAAAGCGTCTTAATCAGATGTGAAGACTCTCCAAGAGAAAACGACATTGCGCAAGGATATGGTTGTAACATACAATACTGTGAAGATGTGGGATGTACTTTAGCTGACATCCCAGCAGCAGAACTTCAAGACGTTCCTTCATCCCCAGACGAAAAACAAGTCGTAAAGACGTTCACAATTCCTGAGGGCGCTGAAGAACCAAAGGTATTTAGAATTAGGGCAATAGATACAAACCCTAGCGCAACCCCTCCAACTTCAACAGTCCCTACGCCAATAGAAAAAACCATCAATTTAGACAACAACCCCCCCTTATTCCACATAAAAGATTTCGTTCAAGATGTAGTAGAACGTCCTTGGCCAAGACTTTCAACCCTCAATAACATACCGTCAATGGTAATGGATCCTGGGACCTACACTTTCACAATTGCAACCGCAGGAGGGGAGGCCTTAAGATCGCCGCCTAAAGTTGTTTTTGAAAACAAAGAACCGCCCATAGATCTGGTAGGTACTGGCCCAACTTGGCAATTTAAATTTGAAGTTACTAGTGAAAACGAAGCAGACATATATATTCATGATGGAACTACATTTAGGAAGGAATTATCTGGTATGATCTTAACCGATGATTCCAATGATCCAGATGATAATATCGACATTTCATTAAGTATAAGCGGATACGACAGAGCGGTTGGTCATGATGGTGCAGATCCAATCTCTGATGTATCATCACAAGGTAACTATGGGGATAAGGTAACTTATATTACCCCCATTGGAACAACATTTGATTCAGTTGGAACATTCTTCTTCAACATTGACGTAACCTCTCCATCTGATTTCAGCTTAACAATACCTGATTCAATTGATAACTACAATCCTCAAAAAGAGGTGTACTACTTCAAAGATAGCGCATTAACTTTACAGTTAAACAAAGAAGGCGGTCCTGCAGCAACAGATTTAGAAACATTAGGTGCTTCTTCAGTTAAGTTCTTTAGGCAATATCTTGGCAAATCCCCCGATAAAGACCCCATCGATATCACAGAAGACTTTGACGGTCCAGACGAAAACAACATCTACACATTTACTGGATCACTTAGAGTGTTAGAAGACAACCTCTGGGCAGTGATTTATGATGAAATTGGCTATGAAAAACGATCAGATACTTTAAAGATACACCAAGATACTTCCGCTCCGGGGATCAGCGCAACAACTTACTCCCCCCCACCAAATGGTCAAAAATCACCAGACGGTGCTGGACTATTCACTTTACAGGTAACAGCAAAAGACGATCAATCAGGGATTAAACAATCCTCAACAAACTTAAAAATTTGTAAACTACCTACAGATACAAGCACAACTTGTACTGATGGAATAATCCCAACAATTGATGCTACCAACCGAATAACTCATTCATTCCCTTCAGGATTATCTGAAACTGACCCAGCAGAAGATTATGGTGCAACATTAACACTAGAGAACTGGGCGGGATTAACCTCTGAGATTGATTGGCCGTTTATTATCAACCCTTTAATACCTCGAGACCCTTCATGGACATTCAAAGTTGATGCAGATACTGCATTAGCTTCTCCTCCACCAAAAGATGCAGGTGATGTTTACTTAGTTTTATTAACTGACTTTGTAGTTGAATCAATATTCCCGGTAGGGATAGAAATAATGGGCTACACTCTATCCGATGGTATCTCTCCCGCACTAACACCAACTAATCCAGTTACTGAAACAACCAGCCTTAACATTTCATTAGTTGACCTACACAACGGTCAACAATATACACTTACAGTTTTCGCAAAAAAGCCAGAAGATACTTCACTTACAGGACATCCTTTCAACCTTTACTTTGTTATAGACACCTCGGATTTCTTCATAAGGCTGGCAGAACCTCCAATAGCACTTGCAACTGAAGAAATCCCTGTTCTAGGTCCATCAGATGATGGAGTTATTGGAATTGTCCAAGGAACATCATCTCCACAAGGAACCATAAACTTAAAGATAAACACAATTACTTGCCCGCAAACAACAGCGGCTGGAGGACCTGAAACCGTAACAATAACTCCTGCAGGACTTAGCCAATCTTCATTAAGTCTCTCGCAAGGCCAGGAGTTTATTATTGACAATCAACAAGGCGTAAGTATTGATATGGATGGCTCCTCCACAATACTTCCTAACTCACAAACATCCCCTATAACTGTAACTGAAAACCGCGATATTACCCTAACACCAGATGAAGAGGGAACACCTTTAGCTCTAACTATTATCGTAGCTGCAGACTCACCAGGATTCTCATTAGACATAAGAGATTCTTGCTTAGGGGATAGCGGTACATATAATTATTACGCAACAATAACTCACCTACCTCCGTGGGAAGGCAAAAAAATTACCTTACACAAACAATTCATCTATGACAACACTCCACCAGAATTAACATCAGTTAACATCGGAACAGGAACAATAACTGATTTAGATGATCTCAAAGTCGATCATTTACCAACAGCTATCAAATTCACTTTAACAGATGATTATGGCTTTGGGGGTCAATTAGGCCCTACATTTATACGAAAACAGGGCGAAGATCCAATACAAGTTACTCCAGGCATAGTTGATTTAGGTAATAATGCTTGGGAGTTCACAATTCATACAACTAGCTCTCAAGATTCAGCTATACCTGCATTTAGTACCACAATCCCTCCAGACGAAATAACAACTGTAACAGTCACATTCCAAATACCTGACAAAGCAGGAAATATAATTGATTCAAGATTCACATTCATAGTAGACTCAAGAACTCCTACAATTACTGGATCTACTTACACTCCATCTCAACCATTAGGAGAAGCACCCCATGCGAGGTATGTAACAGAACAAGATAATGTTGATGTTAAACTACTATTCAATCACCAAGTAGACCCAGCGTCATTAATAATTACTACTGATCCTGCAACAATACCTCAAGACATAACTGATTCAGGAACTTCCTATTCTTTTAGACTAGAAAACCTAAATGAAGGAAGTTATTCTACTTCTGTTACTCCAACAGCAACAGCTAGTGGAATCCAAGGACCTATCTTTACTTTACCGCTACTTTTAGTAGACCTAAGCCCTCCAGAAATAACTTCCATTGGAGTAGGCACTCAATTATTAAACAGAGAACAGTTAGACGAAGGCGTAGAAACATTCAGAGTTAACTCAGAAGTCCCAACCATAACAATAAACTACATTGAAGCAACATTAGCATCAGTAACAGCTTCAATACTTGGAGAAACGCCTTTAACCTTAACTGAAGGATTAACTCCCAACTCATTAGCAATCCAAGATTTAGTCTTAAAAGAAAACCAAAACAATATAGTTACAATCACTTTGGCAGACTTAACTGGCAAATCAACAACCGAAGAAATTACAATCTTTGCAGACACAAGAGCCCCAATTATCACTTTATCATCAGTTGAATCAACAAAAACATCGCCATTTATAATCAATTACGAGATAGATGAAGCTATTGTCCCACCATTCGCATTCTTTGTTGATGGATCTAATGTTTACTCAATAACAGAACCTCTCGAAGCAGGTTCAGGCACAACACCACCTATTACATTACCAATTCCTGATGGCATCAAAACAATCCATGCAACAGCATCCGATCACTTCGGAACACCAGGCACCTCAAACAATTTATTTGTAACATTAGACACAACTGCACCTGAAATTGAATCACAATATCCTAATGAGGATATAATCTTAGGTGACCTTAGTGAAATCAGAGTTAAACTAATGGATGATGGTGTTGGAGTTGATCTCCAAACTTCAGAAATGGGAGTAACTTACACTGATGGAGCAACGGAGACAGAAAAAGAATGTACAAAAGGAATAGAAGGAGAATACATAACTTGTACATTTGAACATTCATTAAGAGATGATCAAGCAGACCAACTTCTCGAATATACTGTAACAGTAACAGCAAAAGACACTCTACAAAATGAAGAAGTACTAACCTTCGCATTCAGCATAGATAAAAACGCACCTACAATAACATTCACTAATCCAGCCAATACACCATTCATTACAGCAGAGGATACAATTGAAGTAACTGGAACAATCATCCCAGACCCAGCAAGAACATTAACCCTAACTCAATATCAAATAGGCACTGCACAACCAATAGACTTAGACTCAAATTTTGACCCTAATACAAACACATTCACACTACCTTTAACCTTAACACAACTAGAAACTAGAGTTCATATCATAGCAGAAGATGAATTAGCAGAAACTCCATCTTCACGTTCAAGAGACTTTGTTGAAATTATATACGATACCCAACCACCAACAATAACTATAACCTCCCCAGCAGAAGGCACAACAACAGAAGAATCTGAAATAACAATAGCTGGAATTTACAATGACAATGTGCAGATCCAATCAGTAAATGCAGTTGTAACCTACTATAACGAAGAATCTACCTCAGTAACAGCAGAAACAGCCTCAGGAACATTTGTTGTAACCGTTCCATTAATATCTGGTCCAAAAGACCAAGAAGGAGCAGACATAAACTCAATAACTTTGATAGCAACCGATATGGCAGGCCATACAGCAGAAACAGAAATAACAATCTCAAAAACATCCTTAAACATCCCGGTCATAGACCCACTAATACCTTCCCCAACAAACCAAAATGAAATCACAATCTCAGGATACTCTGATCTGCAAACTTTAGTAAGTCTTTTTGTTGACTATGGCAAGATAAGAGAAGCTTCAGTACCTCCAGATTCAATAACTGGAACTGAAATAATCAATTATGATATCGCAGCTGCAATTTCTACTGAACCAAGATTGATTACAATACCTCAAGGTAAAGGATTAAAATTCGGTAATTCAATAGACGGACAAACAATATCAATCAGAGGGATATCAATAAGTGGAATTCCAGTCGACATAGAAAACATTGCGAAAGGAGCACAAGGACCACCAAGCCCAGTAATCCTGCCAATTGGAACTTACGATTACCAAGTATATGTTGGTGCAACTCCAGAATCAAGAGGAACAATAACTGTATCCCCGGCATCTAACTCATTTGAATTTGCAGATGTTCCATTTTGTACTGCCAATGGCATAAAACGTGTTTCTGTAGAATCTGAATCGACTGAAGACACCACATTAACCTCAAAAGAGTCTGAAACTCAAATAATCACTTGCGACTTAACACCACCTTACTTAGGAACAAAAACTCCCCCAGCAACAGTTATACCTACAGTTCCAGCCGCAGGTGAGCTAACAGTAGAACTAGAAGACAATATGGGAGTTGATCTCGGCTTAGTTACAGTATCAATTGGAGAAGAAGGCACAACCCCTCATCCATTAACATTAGACACAGATTACACAATAGACCCAATAACTAACATACTATCAATAACAACTCCATCTGACAATATGCAAACACCAGATGCAGCTGACCCGCCATTAACTTACATAATAACAGTGGGAATGACTGACACAGCAGGAACCTCAGTATCTGCACCATGGGAACTAACAATAGACCAAAGAGTTCCAGCACCGCCAACATTTACATTCAACCCAGAACCAACAATCCATGACGATTCACCATCTGACTTTTACTTCACTTCAGACCAAACAGGACCTATGCAAATAGGCATTATCCTAACATTCACTGAAGATATTGAAATCCTATCAGCAACCTTAGTCGCAGAACCATTAACATTTACATCAACTGATTCAAGAACATTCACAGCAACTACCCCATCAATCTCAGACGGAACCCCTACCTTAACAATAACAGCACAAAGGATTGATAATGAAGTTCCAGCAATATTCGAAAAATCAATTATAGTTGACTTAACATCTCCATCAATATCTCCAGCAGTAATCTCAGCAGCTCCAGACCTAATCTCACCAAATGGCGACTCAGAAGAAGACACTACAGTCATATCATTCACACCATCCGAAGAAGTTACCTACACATTGACAATAACAGATGGAACAAAAACAAGAACCATTACAAGCCCCAATTTCGTAACTGAATCTCAAACAGTAACTTGGGATGGCAAAGCAGATGATGATTCCGTAATGCAAACATCAACAGTATCTTTAACATTAACAGACAGAGCTGGCAATACATTCACATTACCGGAAGAAGACGAAATTGAAATAGAAATTGATATTTCGCCTCCATCATTAACCAATGTACAGATCTACTCAGAACCTTTAGAAGCAATAACTTACTATAAAAACGCACTACCACTAATCTCAGGAACAACTGAGGACGGAACAACCATCAAAATTATGAGTAGCAGAGAAGATGATGCTACCGAATTAGATTCAATAGAAGTTACAGGAACAACAACCTTCTCAAAAGCCATAGGATTATCAGAAGGCCCAAACACCCTCATAGTTTATGCAATTGACGATGTCGGAAATAAGATCTCAGTCCCACCAACAGACCAAGCAACAATAATTTATGATACAACACCTCCCACTGTAACTAACAAATACCCTCCACCTAATAATGAAGACGGAGACTTATCACCTGAAATTAGCGTCCTCTTATCTGATGGTCTCCCTATCTCTGATGTATCAGGTATTGACACAGACTCGATCAATCTAAAGATCTGTAAACAAACACCTCCAGACACTAGTGAAATTTGCGAAGAAGGCATATCTGATTTATCAACTTTTGACATTTCATCTGGCTCAGTAACTTATGAATTCAATTCAGGATTAACAGAATCAGACACAATCCCTATCACTTACACTACAACCATAACAGTAAATGATATTGCAGGAAATTCTTTATCAGAAGAATGGTCATTCACCATCAACCCAAATGTTCCAGCTTGGCCAACTTTCACCGGAACAAATTTAGTCAAACACTCACAAAGGCATTATTACTTCAGGACTACTAATGATGAAGACATTACAATAAACTTTGATGAAACAAATTCACAACAAGTAAGAATCACAGGAATTGAGTACACTGGACCTGTAAATACTCTAATTCCTGAAGATCCACCAACACAGGTTTATGATTATACTTTAACCGGCCTAGCTGAAGGAGTTATTGAGAATTTGAAAGTTACAGCTGAAAAAGAACTTGAAGAAGACAGCTGGGGACCACCACAAACTTATAGTATCTATATAACTCCAGATGAAACAACACCTCAAATTGTTGAACTAACCTTAACTGGCTCAAATGGGGAAATAGTGCCATGTACAATTGGTACATTGTGCGAGGTAACAACTTCTGATCAAGTCCAGATCGAAGGAAATTATGATGAAGAACATCTAAATAAAACTAAACTAATCAAAACATCTGACAATTCCATGGAAGAGATACCATTTGATGACTCTACAAAAACATTCTCATACATGAAAAACATAGATACAGATGGAACCTATGATTATGATATAATGTTGATTGATAAGGCATCATACGAAACATCTACACCAATCCGGATAATAGTAGATAATGATGAACCTTCATTCTATCTAGAAGGATTTAATGATGAAAATAAAAAATATGTATCTTCATCACCTACAATCTTAACAGGAGTAATCGATGGAAATATGGGGGCCACAGGAGTAGACATAAGTCTGGCTAATAATTTAAGACCATCAGCCGCCCCCACACCATCAGAGGTTGGTATTGACAAAACAACTAAAGAAGTATCAATATTAGGGGCTGATTTTGTAGAAACCCTAGGTGATGTAATAGTAGGCACCCCAATAAGGATAACTAATGATGAGCCGGATACAAATGATGATGTATACTCAGTAGACTGTGGCATTGAAACATTCAATTTAGCAAGAACTGAATCTGGAACTGTAACTTACACGATATCTGGAGAAAAAACATGCCAATTCACCTTAGGAGCAGATACTGTCATTCTAACAATAAATGTAATAGATGAACCTACAACATTTACTCTTTCAGGAATCGAAGTTGTACCAAACCGTGAAAACCGCCTGCATGTAGCTGTAACTCGAAAAGATATTGGTGTAAGTTCAATATCTGACTCATACATATTGATCTATGACACAACACCTCCATCTATTTTTGATAATGAGGCTGATACATTCCAATCAGTACCTGATGAAATCACATTCAAGATCTTAGACCAAAATCTTGTTGATTTCGAAACATTGGGGATAACAATTACAGAAGGGGCTAATGAAAAAACAGTTGACTCTGATGATATAACAATTACGCCAACAGCTAATCCAACAATCAGTATAATAGCAATTGACTTATCTCATGACCCAGCAAAATACATGAACAACCCAGCAGAAGGAGAAGAAGCAACATACGGAATAACTGTAACTGCCTCTGACTCAGCAGGGAACCCATCATCAACCTCTTGGAACATAATAATAGACAAAAGTCCACCAGAAATAACAAGTGCTACCTTTGAAAATCCTATAGAGGTTGATTCGACATTGTATTTATTCAATAATGTACATTCACTGACAATTAATGCCGATGAAGAAGTAACTTGCAAATATGAGATCGATCCAGAAACAATAGATTTTGCTTCCTTATCGGAAACAATTTCGCCTGCTGCAATATCACTGACCACAGAGGTAAGTTTTTCAGGAGTATCTCGTGATGAAGAACATAGCTTATACATAATCTGTGAAGATGAAGTAGGAAATAATAATGATGCCTCCCCAACACAAATAGATTTCACCTATACTTTGCCAGCCGTAATAATCTACGATACACAAATAACTTATATTGATCAATCTGGAGATGAGCAATTAAAAGACCTATCAACAGACACACTTACAAATGATGTAACTCCTACTATCATAGTCAAAACAGACGTTGAATCAGCATGTAGGATGGATAAGGGGATCCTTTCTGCTGATTTAGATATGGAACCAGATACTTCAGACCCTTTAATCCAGATATACCCTCCAGTGGGTACCGAATGGGACTCAGAATTTGAAGATGAAGACAGACAAGGATTCACAATTAAGTGTGAAGATACTACAGACATTGGAAAGGACGAAGGAAGATTAGAAATCGAATTCACAATAGACACAACAGCACCAGATGCACCAACCTTAGATGATCCAACAGAAACAACAGTCGGCTCAGAAACACAAGCAATCACTGGAACAGGAACTGAAGGAGACCTGATAACTATCTACTTAGATGGATCACCAACATCATACACAGGAACAGTTCAGGAAGACAATACATTCTCAATCAACACAAAGTTAGAAGAAGGACCTAACACAATAACTGCAACAGCAATAGACCCAGCAGGAAACGAAGGTCCAGAATCCAACTCAATATCAATAAATTACATAGCAGGAGTTCCAAGTTATGATTCCATTGTACCTGGAGATGAGGATATATTAGATAGTGTTTCAAAAATACAAGTTACATGGGATGAAGCAGTTACATTAGAAGCAGTTTCACTAACTTTAGTAAAAGAATCAGAGTTAGATGGAACCGGATCACCAGAAACAATAGTTGAAACATCAATATTCCCAGGAACAGATAATGTTTTCACTTATGACCATGGCGATACTCCTCTAGCCAATGGCATATACACAGTTACTATCAGTGCTTCTGACAACTTAGATCACGATGAAGACTTCACTTCAACCTTCACAGTAGATGATAGGGTTCCATCAATTGATATCTTAGTAAATGATGAATTTGACCCTACTGTAGTCACAATAACTATATCAGAAACAACTGCAAACCTAAAAGCAACTATTAATGGCAACACCTATGACTTAATAAAAGTAAACTTGACTAAAGTCCTAGACGAAGAAGAACTAATCATTGAATTTACAACCGAATTAACAGGAGAAACCTACAACTTAGATCAAGATATTGACTTAGATTTAGAAGGAGTAAACACCTTCAAGATCAATGCCGAATCAGAACTTGCCATAAGCACAGAAACAGTAACTATAACCCGCGATACAATAGTAGAAGGCGGCGACATATCAATCAGTTAGATAAAATGAAAAAAAGAGGTATACTCACACTGATCCTATTACTACTACTCGTATCTCTAGCCTATTCTGTATCTAATCCAAGGCCTACAATCACTGTAAGATATAATGAAACAGTTACAATCCTAGCAAGAAACCTAACTTACTTAGACGAATCACCGACAGTTGACTATAAACTAGATCCAGAAGCTGATACAGCTACCTTCTATGATCCTTCAGATTCAGGCAGATCCGGAAGCAATGACGATGAACAACAATCACCTTACTTCGACTACAGATTCAGTGTAATTGACATCCTCCCAGAAGGAGAATATAATTTCAACATAACTTCTGAAGATGATTTAGGAAACGAAAAAAATTCTTCCTTAAATTTCACAGTAAAATACACCGAATTTGACATAGACATAAAAAAACCAACTATGGGAGTTTCTTTTGATCATGTTTTCAACCTAACAGTAAATGTCAGCAGAACAGCCGACTGTAATCATTCAAGATTCGATGACGAGATAGATGCTATGAGAAAGTTCAACGAAACAAATAATCAAAAAAAAGAACACGTAGCATACAACATAGCGGCAACTGGCTCATCAGTCATACATCATGTAAAATGTAAAGATGAACTAACTGAACAGATCTACTCAAAAAGTCTAACAGTAAGAATAGACAAGACAAAACCCACGTTAACTGTAACATCAACACCTTCAACAATAAATGAAGGTACAGAATTCAGATATAATATTACTGTAGAAACAGATGATTTCACTTTCTGCAGATGGCATGCAACTGAAACAGACTTTGACTTAATGCTTTCATTTGATGGCACTGACTACAAAAAAGAACACAAACAAGAATTTACAGAAGTTGAAGAAGGAACCTTCGAATACGAGATAAGATGTAAAAACGCAGTAGGATTGCTTTCAGACGTAGCAACATCTACATTTACTGCAGACACCTCAGTTGCAACTGCAATCAATCTAGTATCCCCAATTGGCTGGGTAACCAATACTCCAGTAGATTTAACAGTATCAACAACAAGAAACAGGCATTGTTCATATGATGTAGGGGGTGGCTTAGTCTCATTCAACGAACCCTCAGCAACAACTGAACATTCAAAAAGCATATCGCCTGAAGAAGGAATCCATTCATACGAGATATCATGTCGTCTTAGGGGTGAAGAAGAAGAAAGATCATTCGAAATCAAGGTAGATACAACTCATCCAGAAAAACCTGTAGTAACTGACGATTCTGATCTAGTGGGAAACAAAGAATATACAGTTAGAGACGACCGCTTAAAAGCTGAAATAATAACAAGAGATAGAATCTCAAAAATAGTACAATTCAATTACTCTATTTACAATGATTCAAATGACAAACTTATATTCAAAGACATAACAAGAGATGTTGATTGTGAAATTGAAGATTGTACAGATACAACAGATAACTCTGACTGTGGAGGGCAAATCTGTACTGCCACTGTTATTGCAACTGGCCTAGACTTACAAGACAAAACTGAATATTATTTCAAAGCTTTTGCAACAGATGAAGCAGGACTAGCATCACTACAATCTCAAAAAAGCGATGGTATCAAAGTAGACAAAAGTAAAACACCAATAGAATCAGACGACCCCACTGGATGGATAACTAAAACTACTGTATCTGATGGAGTTTTAGTAAGGTTATTGTGTAGTGATACTGACACAGACGCATCAGGTTGTGATTCTTCATCCTATAAATATGATTTTGAAGATGCAAAAGCTGATTGTACTTTACAAGCATACACTCAACCAGTGACAGTAGACAAATCAGGATGGTTCTGCTGGGAAGTTTCTGATAATGCAGACAATACTGTAGATGGAGCAGGAGAAATTACTGTCTCTGCAGCATCAACAAACGACAGAGATGGTGATGGAGAACTAGATACCCAAGACAACTGCCCAGATGTATCAAATTCAGGACAAGAAGATACAGATTCAGACAATATTGGAGATGATTGCGATAATTGCCCAAGAAGATACAATCCATCTCAATATGACTCAGACAGCGATGATGTAGGTGATAGCTGTGATAGTTGTGAAGACACACCATCAGGTGCTTCTGCTGATTCAAGCGGCTGTGCACCTACTCAGCAAGCTACAGAAGATAATGACAGAGACGATGACGGAATCCCTAACTCATGGGAACTACAGCACGGACTTGATCCTGACGACCCATCTGATGCAGCCCTAGACAATGATGGAGATGGATTAACAAATCTTGAAGAATATACTAAAAGAACAAACCCTAATAACAAAGATACAGATGGAGACGGATTTGATGATAAAGAAGAGATTGATGCTGGTACTGATCCATTAGACTCAAATTCAAAACCTAAAAAAGGATCTGTTTTAGGAACAATATTACTAATATTAGGCATACTCATAATCTTAGGGGGGGCAGGATACATAGCTTACCTTTATTTCTATAAAGGAGAAACAGACATATTCAACAAATTATTCAACTTCGGAACATCTAAAAAAGCACCGCCTCCAGTTTTAAGCCCGATGCAGAAGCTTCCTCCAATGAGAAGCCCTTTAACAAAAAGAAAAACCTATACTCCAGGCCAACAAAGATTATTAATGAAGAGATTATTAAAGAAACAAACAGTCAAACAAGCACAAAGACAAAAAGCAATGACTTCATTTGGAAAACTAATCCCTGGAGCTCATGCCCCAACAAGACCATTAGCTCAACCTCCAACACCTAAAGAACCTGTAAAAGAAGAGTCAGCCTTAGACCAAATCCGTAACAAATTAAAAGGAGTAAAAGGAAAAGAGGATTCATTTAAAAGATTATCAAGATTAAGGAAAAAATGAGATCCAAAGCCCAGCTTTCTGTAAGCCAGATATTCACTTACGTCATTGCTTTGTTTATCGTTTCTTTTGTTTTGATCTTTGGCTATAGATCAATTGCTGGTCTAAAGGAAACTGGGGAGAAAGCAGACTTTGCTCAATTTAAATCAAAATTAGAATCCTCGATTAAGTTAAGTAAAGGTTATGGTGATGTTTCTAATGAGGTTTTAGCTCTTCCTCCGGGTTATGAAAAGGTTTGTTTTGCTGATCTTGACAATCCAACTGCTTACCGATTTAGTGCACATGGATTAATTAGCAATAGTTTAGATTATGTAAGTGGTGGAACAAATAAAGTAGAAAAAAACGTTTTTTTAATTCAAGATGGTGGTGGGATGGACTCTTTGTTTGTTGAAAATATTAAACCACGTATAGAATCGGAAAGTGAGACTCCTACTGATGATCCAAAAACCGAAGAACTTCCCAATGATAATCCTTGCATCGAAGTAAAAAACAGCAACATAAGAATTAGATTCGAAGGTCAAGGAGACAAAACGGCAATTTTAACTTATTAACTAAATCATTCTAAAATGCTTAAATCCAAAAAAGCAGCAATTGAAGTCCAGTTTAATTGGATTTTTGTACTGATTGCAGGGGCATTAATAATTGGTTTTTTCGTAATGATAGTTTCAAAACAACAAACTTCTGTAAAGAGCGAAATTAATATCGTAGTTTCAAGAGCAATTGAGGCAATACTTACAGGCTCAAAAGTTTCTGCAGATTCTGCATCACCTGGTTCTCTTCCAGTTG
Source organism: uncultured Methanosarcinales archaeon (assembly GCA_964566535.1). Lineage (GTDB taxonomy): Archaea > Nanobdellota > Nanobdellia > Woesearchaeales > CAZOXR01 > CAZMIO01. The sequence goes on from CAZMIO010000017.1 coordinate 18,800, forward strand.
GAAACATAGAGTTTGACTGCGACAGCTACTCAGTGGGTGATGTAGAGCGTAAACTAAAACAGATGACAGTATTTGCCCCAGACCTAATCAAAGGCAAACAAATCATAACTTGGTCTCTGCCCTGGAACGTCCCTTTCAGAGCAACCAATTTACTTCTCCTCACCAGCCCCCAAGTAAGGTACATATTTGTTTATGAT
>CAZMIO010000018.1:0-16460 GCA_964566535.1 uncultured Methanosarcinales archaeon
TTACTAGCCAACTCCCCCTTAGTTTTATAATATTTATATTTATTAAAAACCTCAGTTGTGACTAAACTACCAACTAATAATTCAACTGCTCCTGAAAAACTAGAAGTATCAACAACGACTATCTTCCCATTCTCAAGTTCAGAACAGATATCATGTATAGTAGTATTCCCAGCATTCAAACAAAATACTCCATTACAATGCAGCTGATTATTAGCAAAATCCATATCCAATAAATAAAGCAACTGCCTCTTTACAACAGCCAAAGTCTCCTCCCTAAAAAACTTCTGCTTGTCATTATCTTCAGAAAGCGGCTTCTCAAGAACTATGGCCTCAATCCATTCCTTTCCATACTTCTTATAATAAAGCAACATTGCCTGCTTCTGAGGATCAGAAAAATCAGCAACCCCGTTAAAGTGTTGCGGCTTAATAACTTCTAAGTTAATCTTCAAAGTCTTAGCACCAGCAGGAACCTCCCTTGGAGTATAATAAGCCAAATTCTCTTTCTTAGCATGATCCTTCAACCCAACCTTGTTCCTCCCATAATATTCATCATGCGGATCTAAAACTAATAGCCCACAATAATCTTTATCGATAGAATTCCAAAGTAAATTAGATATCAAAACACTTTTACCTCTTCCAGTAGTCCCAGGAACTAATATATGATGAGCAAAAACCTTTTCTCCATCTAAAAATATATCAACATCCATAACCTTAGTGCCAGATCTTAAATTTCCTAAAAATAAAGGGTTCTTTGGAGCAGTCAAAAACTTAAGATCCTCTTTCCTAACTTCCCTCACTTCAGAAAAAAAACTAGGCAAACTTTTGCACAACCCGGCATTTCCATTCTTCACCAAAGCCAGACTTTTCATCCTAGCTAAGTTATAATTCCTAAGATTAGCATCCATCATTTCCATATCTGAGTCTTCTTCCAACTTCATTCCAGAAATTAACTCCAAATTAAGCTGAGAAATCTGTGAACCATAGATTAAATCAAAAACCTGCAGTAAAATCTTTCCATCAGGAGTATCAGAAATCAACAATTCACCTAACTCAATCTTCTCATCAGACTTCTGCCTTACAAGAATCCCACCATATTCACCACTTAACACACGCCCTTTTACCATAACTCAAAAAGAATTGTATCTCCTTTAAAATTTTTTTGGAATTAGGTATTATTTAGGTAATAAACGCCTAAGATCATCCACTGAGGGAATTTGGTCTCCCAGTTCAGCTAATGTGCTCGCTAATTCACCAATTTCAACTCTCATCGCTCCTAATGCAGATAACTCATATGGATCAAACCCATTCAAAATCTGAGTAAATTTATCCCTTACATCATCTAAGTCTCCATGATAAACCAATGAAAATCCTTTCTGCGATGGCAATACTTTTAATAACCTTCTCACTGAATCCATTGCAATATCTATTCTTCCCCTATACCTTTTAAACCTCCTCACCTGAGTATGTGGTTCATCTAACTCTTTTATTCTCCTATCATTATAAACTATCTCATCCACAAGAAATGCCGGATTTCTAAGTAGTCCCTCATTAACCCAGCTACGTAGTTTTCTTCCTAATCTGAATTGATAAGATGGACATATTGGGAAATGAAAAATATCACCTCTATTTGCCATTAAATAAAGATTTTCACCAAGATCTAATCCCTCATCAGAAGATAAGGTTTGGGCATAATCCTCCGGAGAATCTGGAACTACATTTCCAGTAACTTCTGCAATAGCCATTACTAATGACTTATAGTTAGAATAACTTTCTTCGCCTTCATCAATAGGAAAATGTAAAATTCCAAAATATTCTCCTTTCCGGACTTTCCTATTCCTTATTCCAAAAGAATGTATTGTTAGGCTACCCCCATTATCAAATTGGTATTGCTCCACATAACCCCCAGGGTGCCTTATACTTACCCCGGGAATATTTATCCTTTCACATTCCAATTCAAGAGGACTTAACTCATAAGGTGTTTGAACTAATTGAGTATTATCTCTCATACAAAGGAAATAATGGGGGTTTATTTAAAATTTTAATTGATTAGATTAAGAAAATTAGTGAAAAAAAATAAAAAAAGCGCCCTCGATCAGACTCGAACTGATGACCTTGAGATGTCTATAAAAGATATAACAGTCTCACGCTCTACCTATTGCTCCGTGCTTAAACACGTCTAAGCTACGAGGGCATTCAAAGAAGAAGTTCAAAGTCTATTTATATAGTTTTCGCTGTGTTTTCTTCTTTAATAAGACTAAAACAATCAACAACACAATACCAATACCAACCATCAACAACAAATTACTCTCCTTCTTCTCTTCAACATCAATCCCCATAACCTTAACCTCTGAAGGATCATAAATCTCTATACTCTTAGCTTCACCATAATAAGGAAGAACCAGAGCAAACCTTGTACTATCAACCTTAACAATACCTCCGCTCAACTCCCCAGTCTCAACATCACTTATATCAACAAATTCAGTTAAAGGGACATTAAAATCAAAATTATACAATACTGAATCATCAGATACTATCTCTCCCCTATAATCTCCTTCAGTTAACTTCCTATCCGGACTATAACCATACTTAACTATCTTATCATCAAATGTCAACTCCCCATTTTCATAACTAAAAGCAACAATATACACCTTACTACTCTCAGCATAAACACCAATTGCTAATAAAACCATCATTAAGAGCAAAATTACCTTCCTCATCTTCCTCCCCCATAGGCATTCAATTTCTCAATAATTGCCCTCTCACTCACAGGACCAAATGAATGCTGATCTAACTCCCTCATAATGGACGTTTCAGTGGACCTATAATACTCGGTCAAAGAACAACCATCCTCAGACCCTCTCTGCCCACCACCGTAGCATTCCAAACTAAGATCATTCCACTTTTCACATCTTGCCACATCACAATTTGGATAATTCCCCACCCTAAAGTCAACCTGACTGTAATAATCATCAACATACTCATCAGCAAGTCCTCCAAATATATGTCCAAACTCATGAACAACAACATTAGGATTATCCATTGTATTGACCTTCTCAACATTCCCGATAGCACTAGACCTTACAGGATCAAACAAATCAGCAATCCAACTTCTTGCAGCCAAAACAATAGTATAATCATTTGGACAATTAGAGGCCAATTTCTTAATCTTAAAGTCATCACATACTATCCAATTATTAAAACTACAATCCAAATCCTCAAAATCATCTATAAAATAGAAGGTAAACTTATCTCTATTTGAATTAAACGGCTCAAAATTAAAAAAGACATCATCAATATACTCCCTCACCTTAAGATTAAACACTTCCTTATCATCATAACCATAACCTAGGAAGACAACATCCACCTTGTTATCCGGGTCTGTAGTCCCTTCAATAATATTACAATCAACCTTCTTCTTGCCCAACTCTGCTAACTCAACCTCTGTTTTACCCCTTCTGCTAGTCATCTTAAGCTTCAACTGCCCATTAGTAACCTTAGCACATAAAGGGTTATTTCCCTCACTCAACTCCAAATAATCAACTTTTATTGGAACAATGTCAGGATTATCAAAATAAACAGTATAACCTTCATAAACGTCCATTAATTCATTTAGTTCCGGACTTACCAGTCTATCAAATCCTTTTGTTTCATCAACAAAACAAAGACTCTTAACATCATCAGGAAGGTAAAACACTTCTTCATCTACACTCCCTGCCCTATGATTAATGCTTGCCCTATTCCGCTCAAGACTCTCACTAAATTTCTTGTTAAAATTAACCAACTCAACCTCTTTAGCAGAAGAAACAAACTTGCTTATCTGAGTATACCCAAAAAACAATATAATCCCAACTAGGATGATAACAATAATATTAAGAAAAACATTACCTATCTGCCCTCTTTTCATTAATTACTACTATTTTAAGATGGATATTTAAACTTTTTGAATGTTCACCTAGATAATATTCAAATCGGTTTAGAAATCTTGAAATTTCTAAAACTTTTGGGAAACGGAGTTCCCAAAATGGTTTAGAAATCTATGATTTATAAAAATCTCATGGATTTTTATGACCTAAAAATTCTTTGAATTTTTAGATTTCTAAAACTTAGTGATATATTTGTAAAGTAAAGACCGTATTGATAAGAAAATATTCACAAACATTTATAAACATCCATTACCCCTCATTTCTAATATGATAGACAAAAACGAATTCACAAAACTAAGGCAAGAAACAGAAGATTTCGATGAAAAACGAGAACAAGTTATTCAGAAATCCAGAATAATAATCAAAATTTCTAAACAAATAATCTATTCTACACATAGAAATGAGCTAAAACAAGCTGAAAAATTCATAAAAGACATAGAAAAAGACAAAAAAGAGCTAGAAAAGATAGGAACAAACCTAGATACCAACATGGACAGAGTTGCTTACCAAGAATATGTTGAAGCACTATGTTTCTACCATTTTGTTAAAAACAACAAACTTCCTTCAAGAGCAGAGTTAAAAATCAGCGCAGATTCCTACCTTTTGGGCCTTTGCGACTTATCTGGTGAATTAGTAAGAAAAGCAGCTCAAGCAATAATCAATAAAGACTTCAAAAAAGTAGACCATATCAAAGATTTCGTTGATGAACTTTATGGGGAATTCTTAAAATTCAACCTAAGGAATTCTGAATTAAGAAAGAAATCAGACCAAATAAAGTGGAGTCTCAAAAAACTAGAAGAAGTTATTTTTGATGCAAAACTCAAAGGAATGATCAAGTAATTCTAAGTAAAACTACCTAAAATAACAAAAACAAGTATTACCCATACGAATAATCAATAAATAAGAAAAATTAACAAAAAACCATTCAAATTTACTCTCCAAAAGTAAAAACTTTTTCCCAGTTATCGTCGACAAACACCTAATTTCTTTAAAAACAGTATTTATATAATATATAATAGAACATAGAAAACTATATATATGAGTTTAGTTTAAGTATAAGATAATAAAAAGATTTGTTGAGTTTTTTTGGCGAAAAACTCAGATTTGTCAAATAATTTTTTTGGTTAAACAAACTTAATTGGCGTTAAGTTAGTTTGGAAAATTTTGGTTAATCACTTATTGGCGTAAGCAATTAAACTTGTTCTTAGGAGTAATAATTGTACAACTACAATATAAACATTTCGATAGTTAAAAGTATATACTACAGAATTTATATTGTAACATACACAAAAAAAACCACAAAGGGGGATGAAACATGGAACATATAATAAACAGTGCTTTGGAACAAGCAGAAGAACAAACATTTGATGGGGTGCAGGTTGGGCAGGCAAATATAAAAGTAGTAGGTGTTGGTGGAGCAGGCAACAATATGATCGGTTGGCTCTATCAGAAAGGCATCAAAGGCGCAGAAATTATTGGCTGCAACACAGACCAACAACATTTGGATATAATAAATGCTGATCGTAAATTTTTGATTGGCAGAGAGTCCACAAAAGGACTTGGATGTGGAGGATTCCCAGAAAGAGGAGCTGAAGCTGCTCAAGAATCCCTAAATGAGATAAAAGAAAGCTTAAAAGCATCAGACATGGTATTTGTATGTTCTGGTATGGGTGGAGGAACCGGAACTGGAGCCGCACCTGTTGTAGCACAAATTGCTAAAGATATAGGTGCAATTGTGATTGGAACAGTAACAATGCCGTTCAAGATCGAAAGAGCAAGAGTTGATAAAGCAGAATTTGGTCTGCAACAACTCAGACAGGTTTCTGACACAGTAATTGTAATAGATAACAACAGATTAGTAAGCATAGCTGGAAATTTGCCAATTAAGCAAGCATTTGCAGTTGCAAACGAACTAATCTCAACAATGATCAAAGGAATTGTAGAAACAATTGCTATCCCTTCTCTAGTAAACCTAGATTATGCGGATGTTAAAGCAATTATGACAAATGGAGGAGTAGCAGCTATCGGAGTTGGTGCTTCAGACACAAACAGCAGAGTTGAAGAAGCAGTAAAAGGAGCTCTATCTAACCCATTATTAGATATCAGCTATAAAGGTGCGACTGGAGCACTCATTCATATCTCCGGCGGTCCAGAAATGACCTTAGACGAAATAAGCAAAGTTGGAGAAGTAGTAACTGAAAGCCTTGACCCAGACGCAAATGTAATCTGGGGAGCAAGAGTCGATGACAGCCTAAAAGGAAAACTAACTGTAATGACTATCATTACAGGAGTTAAGTCTCCTTGGATACTTGGAAAAATTGACTACAATCAACCAAGCGTCAAAACTCAGCAAATTAGTGAAGAGTTAGGCATAGAAATCGTATGATATTCACCCCTTTAGTCTTTGTGGTGACGCCCTTAAATGGGTGTATTTCTTTGCCTTCATTTTAAAACCACCCCCAACAATTTTAAACATGAAGGCAATTAATCCTCCGCGAGGGGGATTTTTTTTTCTTTCTTATTAAATTCTAAACAAATCCTAAAAACCGAAAGATTTAAATATATTACTCTATATGTATTTGTAATACTAAGTATTACTTAGTATGTACAACAAAATGAGTGATAAAGAGGCATTTTATTTGAAAAACTATTTCTACAGTAGAGATAAGAATATCAGTTTTTTGGGTGGTTTATCTGGATTTCGGGAGTCCAGCGAATGGGAAAAAGGTTAAAGAAAAAATCAAGATTTTACGAAGAAAAAAGGCAAAAAAGAGTAACCTTCTTAATCTTAGTACTCTTAATATCATTATCTATAATATCTTATCTCTTTATCTTTAAGCCAGTAATTACAACATTTACAATTTATACAGACGAAGTCGGCTTTAATAATAGCGTATCTTTAACATATGATCAGAACTCAGAATATTCATTGCAGTTATCAAATCCAGGAGAGCTAAAAGCCCTAAAACTCAGTGGAATCCTAACACAAGGCGCTTCTGCAAAGATATATTTCGAAAAAAACAACCAAACTTATTTGATTTTCGATTCTTCCAAGTTAAGGGGGGAAGGTATCACTACAATAACTGGTTTAGTTGTTGGAAATGAAACAATTCCAACAAACGAAACAAATCAAACAATAACTCCAATTATCAACGAAACAATAAATCAGACAGAAACTAATCAAACAACACCAACAAACGAAACACCAGAAATCAGTCCAAAAAACATTGCCCTTTCATTAGCCTATCAAGGTAATTCTGCTTTTGATAACAACAATGACGGTATTGAAACTTTAACTGGAGTTATTGACTTTTCCACATCAACTCAATTTGATTGGGATGTTTCTTATGATAAGTTATGTACAAAATACGAGATCTATTCCGAAGAAAACCAAACATCTACTTTAACATGTTACGGTTCATCAGAATGTTGTACTCTCCTTAATCTAGCTCCTGATAAGGAGGTTTGGAACGAAACATTCTACCTAAATTACGGAAAATATGGTGCAACCAATAACAATATAATCTCTGCACAAGTTATTTATGCCGATTATAGTGTAGATCCTGAAAATCCATATTCAGATATTGTTCAATCAACAGCTTCTCAACTAAATGCCAAATTCCTATCAAATGTAATTGTTTTCAAAGATATTTGTGTTGATACCTGCTTACTATCAAATTTAGATTCACTTTCTTACAATCTAATTATTAATGTGACTAATGGGACTGTAAGTTTAGATAAGATATCTTATAGTCTTTTGACTGAGTCTACAAACAACGCGCCCTCTCTTCTAAAAAACATCCCAACAATATATATTGAAAAAGATAAGAATGAAACTATAAATTTAAATGAATATTTCTTCGACAGCGAAGGGGATACCCTATATTTTAATTATCATGAAGTTGAAAATTTATCCATTTCGATTAACGAAAACATCGCTACATTAATTCCAGACAAGGGATTCACCGGAACAATATTCTCATTCTTCAAAACAAATGATTCATCCTTAACAACAGTTTCAAATGTTTTCGCAATTAATGTTACTGAAGAATTACCAGAAAAAGCAATCTCAAATAAAACATTGACAACCATTGATAGGCCAACAAAATGGATCAAAAGAATCATTCTTGAGGAATTGGTAAATAACCTATCTTTACCAGCTGGAGGTTACAACATTAACTTGACTAAGGTTGAAACTGATGGATCAGAAAAACTGGAAAGCGCTAAGATAAAGATTAAAGAGACCGGAAAAAGATTAGAAATCAGCGAAAATCAATCGATTATAGAGATGGAGTATAGTTCTCCTGATGATTCAGATGTTGCTACATACCCGACACTAAGTTACTCTGTAATGCCTGCCTTAGCTAATAAAGCATCTATCCAAGTTTACTGGCCAGTAAATGATTCTATCCGTCAAATTGACCTAAACCTAGTCTGTGGCGGACGAATAGAAAGTTTTGAAGTCAAAAAATCTGAGTTTAAAGAATGAAAGACCGCATAACCATAACACTTGACAAGAAATTATTGAATTGGCTAGATGAAAAAGTAGAGGACAAGATATTCGCAAATAGAAGTCATGGTTTTGAGTATTTAATAGCAAAAGAGATGAAGAATGAGAAATAAAGTTTGGATTTCATTAATAATTGTAATCTTACTAGCTTCATTTGTATATGCAGTCCCAAGAGAGATCAATATAATTGGAAAACTAACTGATTCTTCAGGAACCGTTGTCCAAGGCAACTTCAATTTCAGCTTTAGGATCTATGATTCTTTTACAGGAGGAAATAAATTATACGAATCCACATTTAATCTAACTACTGATTCGTTAGGAGTCTATGATGGGATCTTAAGAAACGTAACGCTAAACTTCTCAGACCAATATTACTTAGGCGTTGCAGTAAATAAAGACGCTGAGATGATCCCAAGATTAAATTTAACAACTTCACCTTACTCATTCAGATCCAACATCTCAGAAAGCCTAAATCCAGATAACAAATACAGAATAAAGGTAATCAACATAACTGGCAACACAACAATAGGAACAGATGGCTCAGACACACTAACAGTAACCACAGGAGACTTCAACCTCTCTTCTGGAAACATCAACATGTCAGGAGACCTAGGTTTAGGATCCTCAATCACTTTTGGTTTGGGCGAACTAATTGACAATTTAGTTAATGGTTTTTTAAGAATTACTGGTAGTTTAAACATTACTAATGATTTAACCGTAGTTGGAAACGTAGGAATCGGAACATCAACACCAAACGCGAAACTAGTCGTTATAGGAGGAGTGAACATAACTGGTGGATTAAATGTAACAGGAGTAGTAAACTTTGATAATTACGCAAATTGGGACTCAGATACAAGTGATGACTACAACGCAGAAAACTTCACAACAGATTACGCAGTTGGTGGTTATGACGCAGAGAACTTTACAGTAAACTACGCAACAAACGGTTTTGACAACGAAAACTTCTCAACAAGATATGCAGTAGAAGGTTATAGTGACAGTAACACCACAAACCTAAGAGCATCAATAGTAAACAACATAACAGATGCGAATACTTCTTTACTTGGCCATTTAAACGCACTAGACGCTGCACTAAGAGTAGGACAAGCAGCAAATGACACATTAATCAGAACATCAATAGTAAACAACATAACAGATGCGAATACTTCTTTACTGGGCCATCTAGATACACAGGACATAGGCATTAGAGAAGGTATAACTGGTAACATAACTGAATTATACAACGGAACAATAATCAGAGACACAAACAGTTCTTGGGTATTAAGAAGTCTAGATGGAGCAAGCATCAACTTAACAGCCTTAAATGTCACCGGACAAGGATTATTCAAAAGCTCAATCCAATCCTTTGTTGAAGACAGCAGCAATGCTTCTATCGTAAATGTACTAACACTCGAACATGGTGCATCTAATAGAGGAATGCCAGGTTTAGGAGCAAGCATCTTATTCAAAGGAGAAGATAATTTCACCATAAGTGAAAATATTTCTATGATTGCAGGAATAATGACAAATGCAACTAACGGATCTGAGGCCGGTGTTTTAACATTCTCAACAAGAACTTCTGGTGGAGCATTAACTGAACAATTAAGAATAGATGGTTCAGGTAATGTAGGTATTGGAGTAATAGAACCTCAAAATGCTTTAGAAGTAGCAGGAACAATAAACGCATCAGAAATAAAAGTAGGAACTCAAAGTGTAATCAGAGAAGATAATGAATCTTGGGTTGTAGATATAGGCAGTTTATACAACCAACAAAACTTCACAGCAAACTACGCTTTAGAAGGTTATGACGCAGAAAATTTCACAGTAAACTACGCAGTAAACGGTTTCGACAACGAAAACTTCTCAGCAAGATACACAGTAGAAGGTTACAGTGATGCAAACACAACTGGTCTAAGACTCTCAATCCTAAACAACATAACTGATGCAAACGCCTCAATTAAATCCTATCTAGACTCAAGAGACGCTAACCTAAGAACAGGCATGGAAGGCAACATAACCTCCTTAGAAAACTCAAGCATAGCCAGAACAAATAACGAAAACACCTTCGAAGAAAAAACCACCTTTAACGCACCAGTAACATTCAGAAGTAATGTTACATTTACAGATACTCAAAATAACCTAGTAAATGAATCTCTAAAACTAACAGATTTAGACGGGGCAACTAAAATATTACTAAACGCATCCATACCAGATATTACAATTGACGGAAATTCAGTAATAACTGACACAATCTTACCAAGTTTATACAACCAACAAAACTTCACCGCAAATTACGCTTTAGAAGGATACGACGCAGAAAACTTCACAGATAACTATGCTATAAACGGTTTCGACAACGAAAACTTCTCATCAAGATACGCAATAGAAGGTTATAGTGATGCAAACACAACTGGTCTAAGACTCTCAATAGTAAACAACATAACAGATGCAAATACTTCTTTACTTGGTCACCTTGTCACCTTAGATGCAGCATTAAGGGCGGGACAAGCTGCAAACGATACTTTGGTCAGACTCTCAATAGTAAACAACATAACAGATGCAAATACATCACTATTAGGCCACCTTAACACACTAGATGCAGCAATAAGAGCAGGACAAGCTGCAAATGATACTCTGGTCAGACTCTCAATAGTAAACAACATAACAGATGCGAATACTTCTTTACTTGGCCATTTAAACGCACTAGACGCTGCACTAAGAGTAGGACAAGCAGCAAATGACACATTAATCAGAACATCAATAGTAAACAACATAACAGATGCGAATACTTCTTTACTGGGCCATCTAGATACACAGGACATAGGCATTAGAGAAGGTATAACTGGTAACATAACTGAATTATACAACGGAACAATAATCAGAGACACAAACAGTTCTTGGGTATTAAGAAGTCTAGATGGAGCAAGCATCAACTTAACAGCCTTAAATGTCACCGGACAAGGATTATTCAAAAGCTCAATCCAATCCTTTGTTGAAGACAGCAGCAATGCTTCTATCGTAAATGTACTAACACTCGAACATGGTGCATCTAATAGAGGAATGCCAGGTTTAGGAGCAAGCATCTTATTCAAAGGAGAAGATAATTTCACCATAAGTGAAAATATTTCTATGATTGCAGGAATAATGACAAATGCAACTAACGGATCTGAGGCCGGTGTTTTAACATTCTCAACAAGAACTTCTGGTGGAGCATTAACTGAACAATTAAGAATAGATGGTTCAGGTAATGTAGGTATTGGAGTAATAGAACCTCAAAATGCTTTAGAAGTAGCAGGAACAATAAACGCATCAGAAATAAAAGTAGGAACTCAAAGTGTAATCAGAGAAGATAATGAATCTTGGGTTGTAGATATAGGCAGTTTATACAACCAACAAAACTTCACAGCAAACTACGCTTTAGAAGGTTATGACGCAGAAAATTTCACAGTAAACTACGCAGTAAACGGTTTCGACAACGAAAACTTCTCAGCAAGATACACAGTAGAAGGTTACAGTGATGCAAACACAACTGGTCTAAGACTCTCAATCCTAAACAACATAACTGATGCAAACGCCTCAATTAAATCCTATCTAGACTCAAGAGACGCTAACCTAAGAACAGGCATGGAAGGCAACATAACCTCCTTAGAAAACTCAAGCATAGCCAGAACAAATAACGAAAACACCTTCGAAGAAAAAACCACCTTTAACGCACCAGTAACATTCAGAAGTAATGTTACATTTACAGATACTCAAAATAACCTAGTAAATGAATCTCTAAAACTAACAGATTTAGACGGGGCAACTAAAATATTACTAAACGCATCCATACCAGATATTACAATTGACGGAAATTCAGTAATAACTGACACAATCTTACCAAGTTTATACAACCAACAAAACTTCACCGCAAATTACGCTTTAGAAGGATACGACGCAGAAAACTTCACAGATAACTATGCTATAAACGGTTTCGACAACGAAAACTTCTCATCAAGATACGCAATAGAAGGTTATAGTGATGCAAACACAACTGGTCTAAGACTCTCAATAGTAAACAACATAACAGATGCAAATACTTCTTTACTTGGTCACCTTGTCACCTTAGATGCAGCATTAAGGGCGGGACAAGCTGCAAACGATACTTTGGTCAGACTCTCAATAGTAAACAACATAACAGATGCAAATACATCACTATTAGGCCACCTTAACACACTAGATGCAGCAATAAGAGCAGGACAAGCTGCAAATGATACTCTGGTCAGACTCTCAATAGTAAACAACATAACTGATGCTAACACTTCTTTACTTGGTCACTTAAACACATTAGACGCAGCCATCAGAGAAGGTATAACTGGCAACATAACTGAATTGGATAACGGAACAATAATCAGAAGCACAAACACTTCTTGGATTATTAACATAAGCAGCATATACACAGCAGAAAACTTCACCTCGGATTACGCAACAAACGGTTTCGACAACGAAAACTTCTCATCAAGATACGCAGTAGAAGGTTTCTCCCTAGCAAACAACCTAACAGGAGCAAATGCAAACCTAACAACCCTAAACGTCTCTGGACAAGTATTAATCCCTAATGGAAAAGTGGGAATTGGAACCCTAACACCAGCAGCAACATTAGATGTCAAAGGAGATACCTTACTTAATTTAACTACAGATTCAAGAACATTCCAAGTAGTCAACGGCTCAGGAACATCAAGATTCATTGTAAACGAATCAAAAGGTTTTGTTGGAATTGGTACAACTTCACCATCAGAAAAACTCAGCCTCAATGATGGAAACTTCCTCCAAACACCTGGAAATCCAACTCATGAAGGGAAATTTGATAAGAATGATCATCCAGATACTGAGCTTGATGGAGCTTATAATGTATATGTCTCCGGGAAGTATGCATATGTTACTGGAAATGGTGATGATGGAGTGGAGATTCTTGATATTTCGGATCCAGCTAATCCAACACACGTTGGAAAATTTAATGATTCGGATCATGCTAATGCAGAACTTGATGGGGCTTATGGAATATTTGTTTCTGGGAAGTATGCATATGTTGTTAGCACTACTGATAATGGAATGGAGATTATTGATATTTCAAATCCGGCTAATCCAACACATGTAGGGGCAATTACAGATGATGGTACTACTATACTTGGTAGTCCTCGTGACATATATGTTTCTGGGAAGTATGCGTATGTTACTAGTTATTCAGAGAATGGAGTAGAGATTCTTGATATTTCGGATCCAGCTAATCCAACACATGTAGGGGCAATTACAGATGATGGTACTACTGAGCTTAGTGGAGCAAAAGGAATATATGTTTCTGGGAAGTATGCGTATGTTACTGGTCAAGGCGATGATGGAGTGGAGATTCTTGATATTTCGGATCCGGCTAATCCAACACATGTAGGGGCAATTACAGATGACGATACTACTGAACTTGATGGAGCTAATGGAATATATGTTTCTGGGAAGTATGCATATATTGCTAGTACTATTGACGATGGAGTAGAGATTCTTGATATATCAAATGCAAGTAATCCTACTCATGTGGGAAAGTTTAATGATACTGATCACACTGATGCTGAGCTTGATGGGGCTGAAAGGATATATGTTTCTGGGAAGTATGCGTATGTCGCCAGTAATACAGATAGTGGAGTAGAGATTCTTGATATTTCGGATCCAGCTAATCCAACACATGTAGGGGCAATTACAGATGACGATACTACTGAACTTAATGGACCGAGGGGAATCTTTGTTTCTGGGAAGTATGCGTATGTTACTGGGAACACTGATGACGGACTAGAAATTCTTGACATCTCAGGCATAGACGCACCAGCAGCCTCCATCGGAACCATCTCAACCTCAACTCTTACAGTAACTGAAAACGCAGACATAGGAAATAACCTATATGTAGGTGCCGGACTTAATGTCGGTCAAGGTGGAATCCTAAGTGATGGAGACATTGCAACAGCTGGAGATTTATCAGCAAAGGGAGATTTCACAATAAACAAAACAGTCTTCTTCGCAAACGCAACTTCAGGAAGAGTAGGAATCGGAACCTCAACTCCTAACGCAAAATTAGTAATAATAGGCGGAGTAAACATAACTGGAGGATTGAATGTAACAGGAGTAGTAAACTTTGATAATTACCCTAATTGGGATTCAGACTTAAGTGATGATTACAATGGAGCAAACTTCACAACAGACCTAACAGCAAGCGGAGTAAGACTCTCAATAGTAAACAACATAACAGATGCAAATACTTCTTTACTAGGTCATTTAAACACATTAGACATAGCCATCAGAGAAGGTATAACTGGCAACATAACCGAACTATACAACGGAACAATCATAAGAAACACAAACACCTCTTGGGCAACATCATCTATAGTAGGAGCAAACGCAAACTTCACAGTCTTAAACGTCTCCGGTCAAGCATTATTCTCAAACGGTAATGTAGGTATAGGAACTCAAACTCCAACAAAAACACTTCACGTAGAAGGAGAAATAAACGTTACTGACACAAATATTGGAATGTTTTTCGAAAATGGAGTATTTGTAATAGAAGGATAAAAATGAAAACAACAAACAATTCAAAAAAATTGATTTTATCTCCTGTAAGCATCATCGTGATGCCCAAAAGCAAGGAAAGTAACGATCTTACTAACTTCATCAATTTCAAATTTAAGAACAAAACTCTTGAGAATATGCACTCTTCTTTCTCCAGCAAGTTCATGTCTCAGGGGCTTATAACGAGATGGGAAGATGGCAATCTCGTTCATCTTCTTTCTGAGGATTTCTCTCAAAATGGGATTTTTCTTGCATGCCTTCCCAATACTCCTTTGGCAGGAAGGCATAATATCTATAACATAAGTCATTTTATTGTTTCAAAAAATTCATCTACAGAATCAAATCTAATAGGAGCTTCTTTCTTTGCTTGCTCCAACTTCTTAACAAATTCCTCCTTCAGCGGAAGTTTATCAACAGGATGCCAATCAATCTTATCACAAAACTTCCAATCTTCATCAGATAGCTTGCCAGTTTTGATGTATTCTTCAAAGATTCTCTTTTTATTTAGTTCTTCCCTAACTACTTCAGACCAATTAACCCATGAAAAATTCTCAATCTCAGAAAATACCTTATCATCCAATGGAAAAGTGATGCTTACCATTTACAATCTACCCCCATTATCAAGTTTCTCAAACTTTTTTAATTTAGATAATTTCTCAACTACTGCTTCCTTGGCAACCTCTGGCCAATTTATTTCCGGCAGTTTATCTAACTTCTCCTTTAATTCGTTAGGTATAGATACAGTAAATCTTCTCATTTTTACCTCCTCACTTCCTTGCGTTGATAAACGTAAATGCGTTAATACTTATAAACCTTTTGTTTTCAGTAATTATCCAACAAACTTCATATCCAATTCAGAAAATAGTGTAGAGGCATAAAAACATGAAAAACAAATACAAAAAAACAATATTCATAATCACATTAATTATCCTATCATTACTCTACGCATCAACAGCTTCAGCTGAGTTAGTCCAAGTCTGGAGAAACAAATCATCCCAAACAAACGTCTCATCAGTTGATAACAGCGGAAACTGGTATATGTTAGGAAGTTTAGGAATAGGAACAACATCACCAAACGCAAAATTAGTAGTTATTGGCGGAGTAAACATAACAGGTAGCCTAAACATCTCTGGAAGCATATACCAAAACGGAAACTTAGTCATAGACAATTCAACTCTAAAGAACGGAACATTAATCAGAGATACAAACAGTTCTTGGGTAATTGCTATTGGTTCATTATACAACCAACAAAACTTCAGTGCTAATTATGCAGTTTCAGGTTTCTCCCTAGCAAACAACCTAACAGGAGCAAATGCAAACTTCACAACATTAAACGTCTCAGGACAAGTATTAATCCCTAACGGAAACGTAGGAATAGGAACTCTAACACCAAGCACAGAATTAAATGTTGTAGGAAGTGCAAACATAACAGGGGGAGC
>CAZMIO010000019.1:0-9422 GCA_964566535.1 uncultured Methanosarcinales archaeon
TCCCCCTAATAGTTTTTTTAGAAACCCCCGTTTTTTACAAGTAAGAATTTTATTGAATATAACGTTGGGATTTTGCGAAGTTTTTTCCCTCGAGAATTTAACCCTCGATTTTTCAGGCATCCCTGAAAAATCAGAGTGGGAAAATTCTCAGAGATGGAAAAAATTTGGGAAAAATCGGGAAATCGCTTGGCGATTTAGCGAAGCGACCGATTTTTCCGTAAAATCCCTGTTAAATTCTTTTTCCATACAAAGTATGGAAAAATTTCGTCCTAAAAGTTCGAAAACCCGCCGTGCAGCCAGTTGTTGCAGTAGTTTTTGGTTATAAATTAGTTAATAAATTTCTGCGTTAGCAGAGTATATCTCTATAGAAATCTGGGGCTAGTAAATTTAATATTCCTGTATTAGTAGTTTGTGAACTTAGTTTTTTATTTTTTTATTGTAATCAATAGGCGGGGCGGGATTTAGTGGTAGGACAAATCCCGCCCCGCACTATATTTTGAAAATTTTGCGAATGCAAAATTTTCGGAATGAAAACATAAAATTGTGTATATTGCTAAAAGTATTACCGTTTTAAAATTGACGTTTTGATTTTCAATGTTAAAATTTCATTACTTCTTCTGTAGAATAAACTTTTACAACATTTAGTTTTTCTTTAAGATCTTTATCATTAGACCAAATTGCAGCATTTAATTTTAATGCAAGAGCAACATAGGGAACGTCTTTTATGTCAGGAGATATTTCTTTGGCTTTGTCAATAAATGGGTCAACTTCTTTTTTTGGAATAATAGTAATCCTTCTTTTAAATAACCCAATCAATTTGTTGAAATCATGGTCAGATCTTTTTGTTTTTGAAATTAGCAATTCCTTGTATTGTTCAAATTCTTCAAAAATAAATTGCGGTGCATAAAAGCGAAATTTATCTGAAAACAATAAATCAGAAGTAGAACCTACTTTTATTAAAGCCGCAAATAGAATATTTGAGTCTATCACTAAAATTGTAACATTCATTTTGAGAAGTATCTCTTGGCAAGTCTTCTATTAAGATCTCCACCTAGCTTTAAAGCATCTTCCTCTGTCAAGGTACTTTTTGACTTAAACTTCTTTAAGAATTCTAGATCAGATATTTTTTGATTAAATGCTTGTCTAGCTACCTCAGACCAATTTATTTCTGGAAATGTATCCATTTTGTGTTTTAATTCTTCTGGAACTGCTAGTGTTAGGGTTACCATTTTTTTAGCACCTCACATTTGTTTATGTTCAAATATTTGAAATATGTGTAAATATATAAATTTTTCTATTTTGATTTGTTACTTTTTTATAGTAGTCAAAAAACGGAAGATTTAAATATTAGTTCGATTTATTACTCAAAAGGGTGGTTAAAATTAATAATGTTCATTCAAAAGTCAGTGAAATACAAACAGCAATAGAGGATAGAAGAAAGGAAGAACTTGAATCTATTGTTAAATTGCAAGAAGATTACACTAGAATTATGGGGGAGCCAAGTTCTGAAATACAACTAAGAACAGGAGATGTAGATAAAAAATATAATGCCAAATCAGAGAAATTGGGGGCTTATGTTCGTAGATATAATCGTTTAACATCTTTTTCTGATAATGGATTACGTATTTTAAACTCAAATGGTGTTAATGAAGATAAAGATTTCGGGACATTTGAGGGTACAGTAAATTTTGAAGATGATCCGGTATATTCAAGAACATCTGAAGTTTTGCAGAGAAAAATCAGAGAAAGAGGTAAAGATTCAGCAGATATAGAAAGCGAATACTGGAGTGTTATATTCCCAGAGGATAGTGACTTGGAAGAAAAGACAACTCAAGCTATTACCCCTATCCAATTACCTGAATTAACAGAACCAAAAATACTTACATTACGAGAAGAATTAGAAAAGACCACTGATTTGGCATTAAAAGAAAAAGTAGAAACTGCAGTAGCTTATGTTAATCAACAAGTAGGACCAATTTATGATTTACATTCTTTATCAAGTCAAGAGTTATTTGAATTACAGCAAGGCTTAGAAAGATTCAATGAGATGCCTTCTAACCAAAGACTGGAAAGAACATTCGATTTTGTGAATGCATATTTACCCCCAGATGCATGGAATGGATTATCTGCTCAAGAACAGGATTTAATTCATTATACAAGACTAAGAGACAAAAATTCTGATCCTGGGGAATTTAGGGCTATGACAAGAGATAGAGAAGAAAGACTCGCAACAACTATATTGAAAGCTTATACTAGAATGGTGGATCGCCATGGTCAATATAGACAAAGTCCTATACCTACTTCGCAATTTCCAGATAAAAATGGGAATGCAGGACAGGTTTTATTTGTGGAGCAATGGTTAACGGAAAAGATAGACCCGTATAGAGAAGATGTTTATTCTCAAGTGACAGATCAAAATTTAAGAGGTGTATTAGATTTTCATTCTGGTGTAGAAGCAAGATTAACCCCAGAAGAAATGCAGGGAGTAAATGTAGGCTACCAGGTCAATAAAATGAGAAACTTGTCAACATTTTATGAGGGAAGACATTCATTAAGTACTAAACAAAGACAATTTGCATTTGATCTAATGACACAGTACATAGCTAGTATTTCAAACCTACCAGATGTGTTAATGAATAAATTGGCAGAACCTGAAAAACCTAAAATGATTACTTATGGCACAAAATGAGTATAGGGAGTTACTTAGCCTATTTTTTGAAAGAGGAAAGAAAACTTTTCTAGAATCCCAAAGTCTTGAAGAATTATTGCAACAAACTATATCTTATGATAGGGGATTGGAGTTAGTCCAACCATTATATCCAACTTCTGACAAGACACAAATTTTAAGGAAATTAACAGCTGCAGACTTGCTTTATTTATCCTTAGCTGATAGGATTCCAAATCGTGCTGATCCTTTAGTAGAGGAGTACAATGTTACATCAAAAGGAATAAGATTTAAAACAAAACAACGTCAAATTTCTGCAAAATTTGTTCCACCAGTTGATTATTATGTTGATAGCCAATTTGAAATAATATCCAGAACAGAAAGGCAGGTATTAGAAGAAGGTGCATCTTTGAATAGATATTTTAGATATAACTTTCCTTCAGATGAATCTGGTGAAATGAAATTTTATGATCTTTCTTTAGACGAAGTTACCACATTACCAAATGGATTATTTCCAAAAATTATTGAGAATCCTGAAGAAATTAATAATATTTCAGAAAAATCGGGCTTAATGTTTACAGCTAGTGGTATACTTATTTTAGATATTAATACAAATTCAGTGCATTTAGAACCCTATACTCCTAATTTACAGCAACAAATCGATAATGTCATTCGTGAGCATCGGAAATATAATAAAACTACACCATCTTTGACGGTTCGTGACGAACTAAAAGTATTTAGAGATAATTTCATGATGCATTTATACAATTTTGTTAATAATACTGTCCGAACATTTTCAACGCAGAACTTAAGTGACATCGAACAAAGAGCTTTTAATTTAGAAAAAGGATATGGTGTAAAAATAGACTATCGGGGTATGGATTTTGATCATCAAAGATTTCACCCTCCAATAAATAATGGAGACTTAAATGTTATAGAAAATATTTTGGAAATTATACAAGATACTTTTTTGAAATATTTTTCAGAAATTCAAAAGATAAATGGACCTCGTCGATACGATGGTTCTAAAGAAAGTGCTCTACAATTAATGGATGAGAGAGTATCAAGACTTTATTCTAGAGCAGTTACTTCTTCTCAAGGAAAAGTTACTCCCCTAGACAATCGTTTATTATCACATAGTCCATCATATCAACCCTCAGCTTCCAAAGGCATTATAATCCTTGATGAAGTTGGAGTAGAGGCTCTAAAGGAAGATTTTAATAGATACCTGCCTTACCACCTTAGCTCTATTGGTAGAAACCTATTTTTAGGATTACCAGAAAATTTAAGTAGCGAATATTTACAGTTGGCAAAACCTGAAATTGAAAGACAATTAGATCTTATACAGGTCATGGGTTATGACAGAAAAAGAAATGAGTCATCTTTAACTATGGTAGATTTTATGCGTTTTATATCTGAGTATCATATTGCACATATAGAGAGGAGACCTTATTCTTTAGATGAAGGTAGAGTTGCATTTTATGATAAATTATTTGGGAACTAGATTTAATTTGATTTAGTGACTATGTAATTTCACATACTAATTTAATTCTACTATCGAAGTGATTTTAGTTTTATTGTAATGTTACATAATTTATTAAAAAATCTTTAAACAATTTTATCCCCTGATTCCATTTTATTATTTATAACCAAAAATTTGGGTGAAACAAAGTGTAACTGTTAAACTTTTGTTATTGGAAATGAAAAGCATTTACTATTCTCTTCTGTCTATGAAGTTTAACGAATGTAACAACTAAGGATGCACGGTCTACTATCACTATAGGCGGGTTTTCGAATTGAATTTAACATCTAGGATTAAGCGAAGTCCCGTAGCCCTCGAAAATTTCTCCTCGTTTGATTTTGAGGCAATCCACTAAATCAAACAGAGCTGAGAAATTTTCAGAGTGGCGGAGGGATTTGGGTGAGTAACGCAGGGGCTTTGATGCCCCGAGTAACGCAACCGCTTAATCCTTGTTATGCGTAGTGAGGCTTTGATGCCGAACGGAGTTTTTTATTTGCCAAAAGGAAGCAGTACCCGATAGGGTTGTGCTGACTGTAATTTTTAGCAAATCTACAGTTTTTTCTAGATTAATTTTGGAATTAAAATCGTTAAGGAAAAAATTTGGGCTGGAATAGAGCTTGACTCGTATGTAACCGTTTAACGCTTGTTAGGCAAAGTGCAAAGCATTTTGACGGTTTCTTTTTTAGTGGCGTTAAGCGATGATTTGCGTTAAGAAAATTTTGGTTTACCTATAGTAGTTGAAAATCTATTACTATCAATTACTGCTTTAGCAGACTATATTTTTACAAAGAGGCACTATGTTATACATTTCTTGCAAAGCAAGGCTATATTTCCGTAGGAATCGGGAGGCATTTTAGTTTTTATTTTATTGTTGTTAATTTTATGGAATTGGGGGCTACATTTCAGCTATTCTTTAAGGATTCGGGGGTAAAAGAATAGCAATTTTAAAGGAATATTTATAAATACAAATTGATAACCTTTATTCATGAAATGGATATTATACATATTAATTTTAGTATTAATGTGTTTTAGTGTTTTGGCAAATGATTTTTTTATAATTGATGAAACCAAAATAGATTCTTTTGCAGGTTTAGAAGAATCATCAGATTCTATATTTGTTGGTTCATCCATTAGATACAATCTTTCTTTTCACTATAATGGCTCAAAATCTGATTTGGATATGCAATCGTTTCAAGTACAAATAATCAATCCAAATGGAGATATTCTTGAAGAGGAGAATTTTTCTTTGAATATTCAACCCAACCTAAATTATAGTGTGGATAGTTCTATTGATGAGAATCTATATAAACTAATATATGCTGATGTACCTGGTGTTTATAAATTATTATTGACTTCAAACTCATATCCTTTTTATGAATCAAAAAAGACAGGATTCAGACAAGATAAATCGATACCATTCTTTTTTGAAGTTAGAAGGTTAGAGGAAAAAAGATTAATAGACAGTTCAGAATCAATAGCAAAAGAAAGTAGTGAGATAAATAAAAAATTATTGAAGCTTACGAATAATATTTATGTAGCTACATTAGTTATGTTGGTGGTTGCACTGTTAACACTTTATACATCTCCAAAAGGAAGAGATTTATTAGTACAAATAATTAAAGTTGGATTTTATGTTATTGGTGCAATCTTAATATTATTTATTTTGTATCAGTTGTTTTCTTGAGTGAATAATATAAACGTGCCAAAAAAGAGAAATATTTATATATTATGCCTTATGATATATCATAGGAAGGGGGTTGTAAATTGGTAAATACTAAACAAAAAATTATAGAATTATTGAAAAAAGCAGATTGGCCTTCTACAACAGAAGATATTGCGGTAGAGATTAAAGTATCTTGGAATACTGCCCAAGTTCATCTTTTAAAAATGCTTCATGAAGGTATTGTCAAATACAAGAAAGTTGGGAGACAAAATCAGTTTTGGCTTACTGAGAATTATGAAAAATATTTTAAAAAGGGTGATAAAAAATGAAATGTCCTAAATGCGGAGCAAGTATAACAAAAGATGATGCTTTTTGTCCAGAATGTGGTAGTAAAGCTGATTTTGAAAAAATTGAGAAAAAAAGTAAAAAGCATGAAGAAAAAGAACCCCATCATAAAGCTACTTCAAATAAATGGGTTAAACCAGTTTCAATCATTGGAATAATTTTAATTGTGGGTGTAATATTCATTTTTGCAATACCTCTTCCCTATTATCCAACTGAAGTATATAGTATTAGTGAACCTTATACTGCTTCTGAAACTTATTATGAAGAAGATTCCTATCAAGATACAGAATGCGAATGGAAGTATCCTTCCTACAACAAGGATCAAGAAATGGAATGGGTTGGTGAAAGGATTAAAGTTATATGCACCATAACCAATTTTGAAGATGAAGCTGTAAGTTTTAGTTACACTTTATGGACTGGAGAAAATTCTGGAGATACTGATGATGACTATGGTCCTAGAAGTGTTACTGTGGGTCCAGGACAAACCGTTACTAAGGATAGTCTTTTAGATAACGGTCCAGGCGGTCATTATGGGTGTAGCGTTTCTGCAAGCCAAATAAAAGAGTGTCATCTAACAACTAAGTTTAAATCCGTTCCTAAACAAAGAACTGTAACTAAATATAAAAATGTAGATAAGGAAAGAAAAGTTACAAGATATGCACCGTTATTCCAACGGTGGACAGGTCAAGTTAATTGGTATTTCAGAGAGGGTGAAGCATGAAATATTGTAATAAATGTGGAGCAAAAATAAAAGGGAATACTAAATTTTGTAACAAGTGCGGGAATAAAATCGAGAAAAAACAACCTATAAAAGAAGATAAAATAGAACACAAGCCACATCACACCCATCATAAGAAAAGTTATTCTACGTACATCTGGATAGCAGTTTTTTTAATTTTATTTGCAGGGATAGTTTTTCCAACAAAAAATGTAGAATATCAGGTAGAAGTCCCATATGAAGATGTAGAATATTATACAGAAAAAGAGCCATATGAAACACAAGAAGCTTACGAAAAACAAGTCCCATATGAGGCTACTGAAACTTATGTGGATACTGTTCCTGTAGAGAGAGAAGTGCCTTATACAGACTATGAAACAGAATCTTGGTATGATTATACTACTGATTGTGATTATTCTTCATATTGTTCTTGTACGGGTACAAGTTGGTGGACTGGTAAGTGTAATAAATGTTATTGTTCCAAAACTAATCCCGTTACAAAGTATAAAAAGGAAATTATTGATGAAGAAGTAGAAAAAGAAAGAGCTATTACAAAATATAAAACTGTAATTGATTATAAAACAGTTACTAAATATAAAGATGTTCAAAAATCTAGAGAAGTTATGAAGACAAAAATGGAAACAAGAATAAAGAAAGTAAATTGGCTTTTTGGTTTTGAAGTTCCTTGGTAATTAATATGAAATACTGCAATAAATGTGGGGCAAAATTAAAAGAAAACACAAAATTTTGCAATAAATGTGGAAATACCATAAAATTAGAAAAAGAAACCAGTAAAAATTGGATATTACCTGTATTTCTCGTTACTCTAATCATAATATCTGTAAGTGGTTATTTAGTTTATTATAATTCTATTTCAAAGCAGGGAAAAACTGATGAATTGAATAAGATGGATCAATTAAAACAAAAACAATCTCAATTAGATGAAGAATTTAATAGACAATTACAAGAAAAAGAATCTTCATTAATCAAGCAAAAACAAAGCACAGAATCTGGAGACCAAGATAATGATGGGTTAACCTATTCAGAAGAGATGAGTATGAATACTGACCCCTACAATCCAGATAGTGATGCAGATGGGATTATGGATGGTGAAGATCCTCATCCTGCGGGCGGAGGAATTATTTACAAAAGAACTGTACATTGGCAACATAATGGAAGAGATTACACTACACAATTTGGTATTCCTGAAGACTGGTATTTATATTATAAAAAACAACCAAGAGGGTATTGTTGTGATGGATGGGATAAATTTGCTACCCCTAATGATATTACAATAAAAAACATAGCTAAAGATATTGTTGATGTATCCATAAGCACTGGCGATAATTGTAAAATATGTATCGCTATTGATTTTGTTCAATCAATTATTTATGAAAAAGATATTGATTACAACAAAAACAGGGAGTATCCTAAGTTTGCTATTGAGACAATTATTGATGAGAAAGGCGACTGTGAAGATACCTCATTTTTAATGGCTTCAATTTTGGAAGCGTTAGATATAGACACGATACTTTTCGATTTGCCAGGCCACATGGCAGTAGGCGTTTATTGTAATAGTTGTTCTGGAACTTATTATACATATAAGGGGAGAGATTATTATTTCCTTGAAACTACTGGTGCTCCTGGAAGTTGGGAAATGGGGAGAACAAGTTATGACTTAGATGAACTTGAGCATATAATTGAGGTGTAATATGATAGATTTAAGTATGTGGGAGATATTAAGTTTATTTTTATCTTTAGGTTTCCCATTATTTATTTCCATATATGAAGAAACGAGATATGTTAAAAGAAAGAATCTACTAGCTTATGGGGTTGCACTAATAATTTTTACCCTCATTTTTTTTAGTTTACCGTTGATGGAAAATCATGAATATTTGAGGTTGATTTCAATAATCTTCTTGGTATTGGGTGGTTTAATGATTTATTTTTGGAAGTATCCAAATAAAAATCCTATTCCAATGAACAATAGTAAAAGTTTGATCTATAGTTGGAAAAATTTTGGTGCTTTTGAATTTGCTTTTGTTTCCGTCGTGTTTTATAGCGAAATACCTAAGATTATATATTTTTTTGGAATTAAAGTGTTAGATTTAGGAATAAGTCTATTAATTATTTTTTGGGTAACCTCTTTTGGGATTCGAATTTATAGGAAATGGGAAAGAGATGATAGACACTAAGCCCCCGATTTTATATTTTAGTTTTATTTAGTTAATTATATTTAGCCCCCGATTCCGTTTTTTTCGTTTGTGCCTCTTTGTCTAAATAAATAGATTTTCAACTGCGAAGTTTCTCGACAATAACAGGAAATTATTGAGGATAATTTTATGCAAATTAATTCTTAATTAATTTATAGTTCTGAAATTCTTTGATGGATTTTAGAATTATCGTCGAGAAATCAGCTGAACGTAGTTCTGCGAGGCAAATAAAAAATTACGCATAACAACTATTAAGCGAATATTTATCTCGCTTAATAGTATCATCTAGTGCAAAA
>CAZMIO010000020.1:0-8898 GCA_964566535.1 uncultured Methanosarcinales archaeon
TATCCTGTCTAATTCTTCTTGCTCCTTTTGTTGTTCTAGTTCTATTTGTTTTTGTCTTTCAAGTTCTTTTTCTTTTTCTTCTTGTGCTACTCTTTCCTTGTCTTTCCTTTGTCTTTCTTCTATTCTTTGTTGTCTTTCAAGTTCTTTTTGTGCTTTTGCTTCTCCTATCTGTTTTTGTTCTTCTTCTAGTTTCTTTTGTGCCTCTAATTCTATTCTCTCTTGTTCTTTTCTTTTTTCATCTAATTCCTTTTGTCTTTCTAGTTGTATTTTTCTTTCTACTTCTTCCTTGGCTTTTCTTTCTTTTTCTAGCTCTAACTGCTTCTTTTCTTCTTTTGTTTTTATTATGCCTAAAGAATGGAATGTGTCATAGACTTTTTGCTTTGTTGCTTTTCTTAAGGTGACTAATTCCTTTTCCCTTCTTTCTTTCTTAGCTATCTTTTCTTTCTCAATCCTTCTTTTGTGAATCTTGATATCTTCGTAGCTTTGTTCTATCTTTTCGTAAAGAAGTTCTTCAATATCTTCAGGAGATCCTACGTATACCTTCCTTAATTTATCATATTGTCTTTCTGCTTTGCTTACGTTCTTCTCTTTTAATGATTCTGAGATGTCTTCTAGAATTTGGAGTGATTTTTGGAGGAGATCTTCTTTTCTTTTTTGGATAAGTTCTTTTTGTTTTTTCTTTTCTTCTCTTTTTTGTCTTCTCTTTTCAAGGGCATTTTGTTTTTCCTGCTCTACTCTTGTTTGTTCTTTATTTTTTTGCTCTGTTAATTCAATCTCTTTTTGTTTTTCTAGTTCTCTTTGTTTTTGCCTTTCTTCTTGTAACTTTTGCTCTTCTTTTAGTTTCTTTTGTGCTTCTAATTCTCCTTTTTTAGCTTCTTCTTGTTCTTCTCTTTCTAATCTTTCTTGCTCTTTTCTTTGTTCCTCTGTTGCTTCCTGCCTTTCTTTATCTTTGATTGCTTTTTGCCTTTCTAATTCTTTTTGCCTTTCTTTTTCTTCTAGTTCTTTTTGCCTTTCTAGTATTTTTTGTTGATTCTCTCTTAGTCTCTTCTTTCTCCCTAGCTCAATTTGTTGGATTTCTTCTTCTGTCTTAGTTAAACCTATGCTATGGAATATGTCAAATATTTTTTCTTGTCTTATTTTTTTTAGTTTCTTTCTTTTTCCCTCTTTTTCCCTAATCTTGTCTAGTTTATCCTGAGATATGTTTTCTTTCTTTGATTTAATTTCGTTATAGGTGGAATCAACTTTTTTGTATAATAAGTTTCTAACTTCTTCAGCTGAATCTAAGTATATTTTCTTTAATTTGTCATATCTGTGTTCTGCCTTGGAGATATTTTCTTTAGTTAGGGCAATGTGTACATCTTCAATGAGAACGTCACACCTTCTTAATAGGAGTCTAATATTTTTTCTCTTATTTTCCTTTTCTTTTTCCTTTAGTAGTTTTTCTTTTTCTTTTTCTACTATTAATCTTCCGTCCTGTATCTTTTTCTCTCTTGCTTTTCTTTCTTTTTCCTCTTTTTCTCTTAATCGTTTCTTTTCTGATTCTATTTGTCTTCTTGCTTCTTTCCTTCTTTTCTCTTCAAGTTCTTTTTCTCTTTCTTTTTGTTGTCTTATCTTATCTTTTTCTTTTTCTTGTTGTTTTCTTTCTTGTTCTATTCTTCTTGTTCGTTCTTCTTGTGCTCTTATCCTTTCTCTTTCTCTTTCTTCTATCCTTCTTTGTTGTTCTAATTCTTTTTGTCTCTTTTCTTCTATCTTTTTTTCTAAATTATTTGTCAGTTTTTCTTTATTTTTTTGGAATATTTTCTTCGGACTGAATAAATTTGAGAAGATATCTTTTCCTGTATCTTTCTTTTCCTGCTTTTTCTTGTTCTTATCTATTTTCTTTTTTAGTTTTCCTTCGCTGAGTGCTTTTTCTGTCTGTTTGATTAATTTGTAAGAATTATTTACTTTTTTATAGACTGAACTTCTAATATCTTCTGGCAGGGAGACATAGACTCTTCTTAGTTTGTCATATTTCTTTTCTGCTTTGTAGACCTTGTTTTTGGATATAGAGTCCCTAATATCTTCAAATAAGAAGTTGCACTTTCTTAGAACTTTTCTTGCCTTTCTATTCTTTGCTCCCCTTATTTTATCCCTTCTTATCCTTTCTTTTAGTCTTTGTTGGTTTAATCTTTCTTCTTCTTTTCTTTGTTCTTTTAACTCTTTTTCTCTTGTTACTTTTCTTTCTAATTTTCTTTTTTCTAGTATCCTTTCTTTGATTTCTTGTTCTCTTTGTCTTTTTTTCTCGTTAATTTCTCTTAATTTTATTATTTCTTCTTGTTTCTTTGCTTCTTCTTTGTTATTTCTTGCTAAGTCTCTTATCTTTATCTTTTCCTCTAATCTTTTGAATCTAGAATTTCTTGATTCTTCGAACTTTTTTAAGAGATTATCTTCTTTTTCCTTAACTTTGCCTTTTATTGTTTCGACTAAATTGAAATACCTCTTTTTTGTTTGCCCTTGTTCTGATTGTGACTCTTCTATCTTTTCGGTTGGTTGCGGTATAGGTTCTGTTTGTTGAGTAAACTCATCTTTTGGTGCGAATATTTTAGTCTTAATGTCCTTTGCTTTTTGCTCGAAGTCTTCTTGCTCTTCGTCTTCTAACATCCCTTCTTTTTCTTGTTCTAATCTATCTTTTAGTTTTTGTATCGATGTTTTTTCACTTTCATGTAGCTTTTCTTCTTCTCCTTGGATTTCCTGGTTTAGTCTTTCCTTGTCTAATGCCTCTTTTAATTTAGCAACCCTTTCTTTTTGATCTTGCTTTGTCTTTTCATCCTGGGTCCTGTATAATTCTTTTATTCTTTCTTTTTCAAGTTTTTTTCTTAGGTTGTGTTGTTTGACTAGCCATTTTCTTTTTTCTTCTCTTATCTTTACTCTTTGTTTTTGATTGGAAATGTTGTTTTTTGATTCGTTTAACTCCTCAATCAATCTTTTGAAGAAGGGGACTTTCTTTCTCTTTTTGTCAAGAATTCTTAATCTTTTGAGCTCTTTTTCTCTTAATTTACGTTCTTCATCTTCTCTTGCGTATGTTAGGTGGTCTTCTTGTAGGTTTTCTACTAATTTAGTTTGGTCATTCTTGAGATTATCTTTTAATTGTTGAATATGTTGTTTGCGAGACCCTTTGAGTTTATCCTTTTCTAAGATATCTCTTAATTCTGCCTGTTTAGATAGTTCTTTTTCTTTTAGTCTTCTTTCTTTGTCTTTTTGTTTGTCTTCTTTGTATTTGGTTAAATTATCTTTTAGTTTAGTGAATGGTTGTTTTAATTTGTTGATAAAAGTAGTTCTCTTTTTTTCTTGAAGTCCTTGTTTGTGGAGTTTTAGTTCTTTTTCATGCTGTCTGCTTAATTCTTTTAATTTTAGTTCTTCTAATCTTTGTTTTTGTTGTTCTAATTTTATCTGTTCTTGCTGTTTCTTTTCTTCCTCTCTTTCCCTCTCTTCTTCTGATTCTTCATTGTTCAAGTCTTTTTCCTTCTTTAACTTCCATCTTTGGAATAGTTCTGTTAATCTTGGTACAGATCCTTTTACTCTGGCTGCTCCTTCTATGACTTTTGTTTGGGCTTCTGCTAGCTCCCTAGGTATAGCTATTACTTGCCTAGGTAGTTGAGTTTGTTGAATTGTTACTTCTGGTGGGATTCCACTTATCTTTCTGTAGATTAGGGAGCCTAGTGCGAAATAGCTATATGCTCCTATTGAGAATATGATTAGGACTAGGATTAAGGATAGAGACCAGCACATGACATCGTTTCTACAGAATGCGATGAGGTCAAAGTATTTTTCCTCTGTTACTGGGTCAATTACTTCGAATAGGTAGGAGGCTGTTCCTATTGAACCCCCATATGTTGCTTTTGCAATGAATACATAACTTCCTAAGTTTAGATTCTTTGGGATGTGGATTGTTTTGAAGAAGGATGCCTGGGTTTTTACTACTACTGTTTCTATCTCTGTTATTATCGTGTTGCCCTCTAGGTCTTTTACGAAATACTCCATATTTAGGTTAACTGGATCAATTCCCTGCAGATTGAATAGTCTTATTTCAACAACGATATCCTGGCTTCTTTTTACTGTTCTTTCTTTTGCTAATGTGTTTAGGTTCATGTCAAATAGTACATTGCTGCTTTCTATCTCAACTACTACAGGTATGTTCTTTGTGTAGTCTTCAGAAGTTGCTACTAGTGACCCTACATAGACTCCCGGTGTTTGTTCGATTTGCCTTATTGGGTCAAAGCTTGAAATATTTAAGTTTACAATCTTTGTCTGACCGGGTTTTGTTAGGAAGTTTGATTCTGACGTCCTTACGATATCCGCAAGATTCTTTGTGAATAGGGTGATTGATTGGTCTTCGTTTCCTGTATTTGTTACTCTTATTGGACGGCTCACGAATTCTTTTTCTTTGATTAATACTTTTAGTAGAAGTTGGTCTATATCAAATAGAGGAGTTTGTTCTGTTATAGTTTGTTGTTGGATAGTATGGGACCTTGATTGGATTATGAGGTAGCCGCCAAATACTATTGCTAAGATTATGAAAGCGCTGATTAGGAATGAGAAGAACTTTTTGAATCCTGTATGTGGGTGTTTGGTTTGGATTCTAGTTCTAGGCCTAGCGATTCTTTTTCTTGCTTTTTCTGGCTTTGATTTTCTTTTAACCAATTATTTCACCTATATAATAGATGATGAAAATTAGTTACAGCACAGTGCTGGAACGGGTCTCATTATCTATCACTCTCTTTTTTTTGATGCCTTGATTGCGGACTAGTCTTTTTTTTCTTTTGATCCTTTCATGTTGAGATCTTTTTTTATTAGATTCTCAAGGTAGTCAGATATTTCTGTCTCTAAGTCTATACATTTCTTCTTGACTTCCTTCCATAAGTCTGGATCTATTTTCAGACTAGTCGTTTTTCTAGGCATGTAGGGTATTATAGGATTATTTAGGTATATAAATGTTCCTATATTGTAGTATAGTATTATAGGGATTGGTTAGAAATTAGGGTTTATCTAGAATCCTCGTTTTTTTCTCTTAAGCAGCCTTGTTATGACAACAACGTAGATTAATGAAGAAATTGCTACAATTACGAATATTGAGATGACTCTGTTTCTTGCTTCTTTGATTGAGATTAGTTCTTCCTCTGTTAGTACTTCAAACATCTGGCTTGAAAGAGCGTATGAATTTGCATACCTTACTTCAATTGCAGCTACATATTGGCCAGGATTTAGGTCTGGTGGGAGGTCGAAAATCTTAACGTAGGATGATTGTTTTTCAACTGCAAATGTTTCTGATTCTTCAGTTATTAAGTTACCTTGGAGGTCTTTTATTAGATAGTTTACCATGACGTCTACTTTTCCTCCTAAGACGTTGAATAAAGTTATTTGAGCTCTGAGGTCTTGGTCTTGGGCTATTTGCTTGAAATTTGAGGGAATGTCTAATTTTGCATCGAATAATGCATCTTGTGATTCTATCTCTAAGATAATTGGGATTGATTTGATGACATTTTGAGTTGTTAATATTAGTCTTCCTACGAATAAACCAAATCTTTTACCTATCATGTTGATTATTATTGTCTTTCTTTCTCCAGCATTTAGGTCAAAATTATAATCTGAGATTGAAACAAAGTCTCTTAACTCCTCTATGTCTAGGCTTAAGGAGATTTTTTCAGTACCTAGGTTTCTTATCTCTAAAGTGGTTTTGTCATCTCTTCCTATCTTAAGGGTGGCTTTAATCTCTTTTTTATCTAATCTGAAGTCGTATCTTAAGTCCTTTAACGTTGCTGGGGATCCTCCGCCTCCTCCACCTGCTGATGGGGCAGCTTCCCCCTCCTCTTTCGGAGGTATTGGTGTTTCACGGGATGAATAGGTGGCTATTTCTGAATTATTGTAGGATGTTAATTCAGTTACATTGAATCTAAATGTCTTGTTTTTGAAACTAGTTTCTAAGCAGTCTGAACAGGTTGTGCCATCTTTTAGCACTTGTGGATTTGAGAATGTTATATTGTAGAGGTAGATGTCTGAAGATGTGTTGAAGGATAATGGGTAAGTTCCATTTATCATTATTCTATTTAGGCTGATATTTACTCTTTTGTCAAAGTCAATACCTTTGCTTAAGTCAATTGATTCTAATAAATCTAATTTTCCATAATCTGGAATCTCTAGAATCAGATTAGGGACTTCAAATACATTTACTGTTGAGAATTCTGTTGTTTGGCCAGAGTATTTGGTTGTTTTTATGACTGCAACATTTCTTACTCCAGATGTTGCGTTGTTGCTTATGATGTTGATACATCCAATTGACCAATTATAGCTTATTGGTTCAAGGTCATTCAAAGTGAAGTTTTGGTAGATTCCTTTTGTTATGGTTTGGTCTGTTTGATTTTCTAGGTCATTAATGTATAGTGTACAGTTTGTTACGCTAATAGCATCAGTAACTGTATAGGTGAATGTGATATTTGCATCATTATCCCCCGATTTGTTTATTGGTGTGACTAATGTTATCTCTGGAGGGGTTGTGTCTATTATTATTACGATGCTTGCATTTTGACTATATCCTATCTGGTCATAAGCGCTTACTGAAACGTTGTAGGAACCGTCGTTTATTTCTAAGTTAGTGATATTGTTTCTTGAGGAGATATTGAACGTGTTGTTTATGTAAATTGTGTAGTTAATTGTATCGTTGTCTAAGTCAAATGATGAGTAGTTTATGTCTAGTTGGGCTAGGATGGCGTTGTTATCAGGATATATTATTGTAGGTATTTTTGGTACTGTGTTGTTTATGTCAAATGATTGGATATCTGAGAATCCTAAATTCCCTGCTGTGTCATTACAGATGAATTGCCAACCTAATGTATCATTTTGTATTAATGTGACTTGGTAGGTGAAGCTTACTTCAACTGGAGAACCTGATGTGCTTACATATGATTCATTTACCCATTCTTCCGAATTGTTATGGCTGAATATATATCCATGAATGCTGCTTTGATCAGTACATGTTGCGTTGAATTTGACTATATCGTTGTATCTTATTGTTGAGGTGTTTGTCCCTATGTTTGTGATGTTTGGGCCTGTTGTGTCCCCTCCTAAAGTGTGTATGAACCCTACCTTTAGTTCATAGTTGTCCGAAGAGGTATTGTCTCCTACGTTAGTTATGGTTAATTTTGTGTTGTAATTTGACGAATTGGTTGATGCAGTTCCTCCATTGTTAACATCTAATGTTGTTTTGTAAGTTGATGAGTTTGATGTTAGTGCGGAGATGGTTGAAACTAATAGGATTAGGATAGTTATCCAGATTGTTATGTTCACTTCTTTTTTCATCTTTTTTTGTCTATAGTCACGGACAAAATTAATTGAGCAATAGTTGTCCGTTCGTAATAAGCAAAGAGCAGTTTATTGCTCAATTATTTGTGCTCTTTGCTATATGCTTGGGATTTCCTTATTCTTTCTATTACATACTATTACATACTATTACATACTTAGTATGTAATAGGTTATTTATTGAAACATGGAGTTACTAGGCACCTTACTTTGACTTTATTGGTTGGTGTGCCTTCAATGTGGATTCTTCCGTAGTTGCTGATTGTTTTGTTGATTGTGATGAGACCTCCATCTGAGTTGTTTATATAGAGATCATTTCCTTCTAAATCGGTAGCGGTGTTGACTGTACAGTTGCTTAGAGCATCTATGTACCAGTCTCCTTTTAGTATATAAATAGTAACTAATCATACGACGCAAAATAAACGTAGACTTTCATTTTTTCTGTTCATTTTTAATGGATATAAACTCACTAACTACCTCATTTATAGACATCTCTTGTCCTTCAACTATCTCAAACTTATAGTAATCTGTCCCGTCAATAGTTACTTCTTTTGCAGTGTATTTATCAGTTGTTCTGAGAGGCAGGTATATGTGGGCCATAAACAGGTCCTTTTTAGCAGTAACTAACAAAACCATTAATAATAGCATTATTATTAGTGTTGCTTTTTTCATTTTATCCTGTCCATTCTATTCTGAAACTTGACGCATCTACAATAGTAAATATATCTTCATACCCACCACCAACTTCAGTACATTCTACTTGCAACTTATCATTTGCTGCCATCTCAACATCAAATAATTTACTTGCACATGTTTCTCCATCTCCGTCCCATCTACTATAACCAAAAGAATCAGAACCTGTTACTTCTACTGAATTTAAAGATAAGTAACAATTTGGTGTTACTCTATTATTATTTGCATCGTTATGGTCTATACATACACTAAAATATGCTGTGTACCAGCCAGGTTCTGAAACAGTTACGTTTGAATTATCACCAGTTGTTGAATGTGTATAAAAAGAACCTTCTCTTAATTCAGTATCAAATGGTATAGCCACTGGCCCTGAAGCAGAAGTTGGAATTTGTAATCCCCCTGTTCCGTCATAAGCAGAGAAGATATTTCTTCCGCCATATAGTGTTCCAGTTAGATTAATACCACCCCTAACTTCTAACTTCTGTGAGATTTTATCAGTGCTAGTTCCAATACCCATATTACCATCTGTATCAAAGACTGTGTGGATAGCAGAACCCCCTCCCCTTAATACCCTTAGACTTCCACCAGTCATATGTGGTCCAATCCTCATTAGTTTATTATCAAAATCAACGCCTATAAATCCTGCATTAGTATCATCTTCATTAGCAAATACCAATAATGAAGAATAATTTAAACCTGCCATTATACTTATCCCTGCTGCTGTGTTGTCCTCAACCAGAAATTCGTCTGCGTTGGAGTGTAATGATATAGAACCAGCATCCCCGCTTGTTACGTGAAGTTTAGCTTCAGGAGTTTGTGTTCCGATTCCTACGTTGCCATTTGAATCTTTAATAAAATCTACGTTTCCATCAG
>CAZMIO010000021.1:0-8502 GCA_964566535.1 uncultured Methanosarcinales archaeon
GGCCTTAGGACTATTGAAATGGGTTATGCTACATTAAGGGTTGCTGCTATAGCTGGGTTACCCTATTTTCCAGGCGTTACACACGTGGTTCCTGTTTACGATAAGAGAGAATTTGATGATGCAAGATCAAGAGAATTTGATGATTTATTGACTGAATATGCTAGGGCCCATGCAGGGGACTTCAATGGTGTTATAGATAAAGGAACAGAATTAGAAAGAGCAAAAAAGGATTATACTAAAGCGGTTCTTGGACTAACTACAATTGAGGCATTAGGTCAAATTGATCCAAGTTATGATGCAGGACATATATTTGTTGTTACACCTAGTGGAGTTTATGAGGCACATCTTGATTATGGATTACAAGTTTCGGCAGTACTTAAAAGCGAGGGATTAACTCGAGCAGATTTTGGTGATAAAACAAATACAGCTGAGTTTGCAGAATCTGGTTTTAGAGAAGCTTTGGGTGGTAGGGAAGTGAATGTCTATGTTGCTAGGAATGATTCGACTGCTGTACCTTATGTTGATGTAGCTGCTGGTGCTACAGTAGCAGTGGTTAAACAGATAGAAGAAGCAAGAAAGGAAGCTGAGGATGCTAAGGAAGTTCCAGAAAGACTAGCTGATAAGGTTAGGACAGCTTTTGAACAAACTAGAAGGGGATAATTTTTTCTTTTTTTACTATAAATTTATAAAGATTTATTCTTTTTAGATTCTTATGATACTGACAGATGTACACTCTCATTTAGATCATCCTAAGTTTAATGATTTGGATGAGGTTATTGCAAGGGCAAAGGAAGCCGGGGTTAAGGTTATAGTTAGTAATGGGATTAATCCGGAGACTAACAGAAGAGTGTTGGAACTTTCTAAGAAATATGATATTGTTAAAGCTGCTCTTGGGGTATATCCAGTTATGCAGTTGAAGAGGGAGATTTCTGAAGGTAGTTATCCTTTGAAGAATGTTGAGTTTTCAGTGGATGATGAGTTAAAGTTTATTGAGAAGAATAAAAGTAAAATAGTTGCAATTGGTGAATGTGGCTTGGATGGTATTGATAAGAAATGGATGGCTGAGCAGAAGGATGTTTTTGAGAAGCAGATTAAGCTTGCTAAGAAATTGGGGAAACCTATTATTGTTCATTCACGGAAGGCTGAGGAGGATGCTGTTGATATGTTGGAGGAAGCTGGTGTGAGGAAGGTTGTTTTACATTGTTTTAGTGGGAAGAAGAGCTTAGTTAAAAGGGCTGCTGAGCTTGGCTATAGTTTTTCAATTCCAACTAATGTTGTTTTTTCTGAGCATTTTCAGAATGTTGTTAAGGAAGTTAATATTAATCAGTTGTTTACGGAAACTGATGCTCCTTATTTAGGGCCATTTAAGGGAAAAAGGAATGAGCCTGCTAATATTATTGAGGGTGTGAAGAAAATTGCTTCTATAAAGGGATTTGAGGTTGAGGAAGTAGCAAATAATATTTGGATGAATTATCAGAAGTTATTTTCCTAAAGGTTTGAAAAAAGTAGAATGTCCCCATTGGATTAATAAGTCAACTTTCTGTTTCTTTAAGTCAGGAATATCGCAAGCTCCAAAGCATGAGCCTAACCATATTAGAACGTTGGTTTTAGTTTCTTTTTCTATTTGGTCTTTTATTTTATTTGCTTCTGGTTTTAAGCCATCTGGTAGTTGGATACATACTAATTTAGCCCTATGTTTCTTTATTTCTTTTACTGCTTTTTCTAATTCTAGGTTGTATTGCATTGTATAGAATAAGTTAGGGGTTTATTTAAACGTTTGTGTTCTAATTAAGTTGGAGTAAGTAATCATCTATGCACATGGTATCGGCATTTCTGCAAGCTAATGGTGTCCTATCTTTTCTTGTTCTTGATAATTCTATTTCAACATGGTCATCTAGATCATCCATAAATGCCCTTGCATATTCTAACCTAATTTCAATTTCTTCTCTTTTAGTATCTTTAGGTTGTTGACCATAATCTCCATTTAATATGCCTTTATACAGCCCTATTGCAGAAATAATCAACCTGTATGCATTAACTATGTCTCGTTGTTTGTAACAGAAATCTGCTACATGGTATCTTGCATCTGCTATAATTGCTGCCTTCTCAGAATCTAATGGTTTATTATGTATGTGGCCAAGGTCCATTATAATAGTTGGAGGTTGACTAGGTTATTAAATTTAACTGAAGAAAAAGTTAATATTTTTTGGAGTTACCTTAATTATTATCTCTTTTGTCTTTTGTAGTTTCTGAACCCTTGTTGTTGTGCAGGTGTAATTGTTGCATATTCTCCAAGGGCATCTTTCCAGTCGGTTCTTGCCATTACCCTTACTGTATTCAATCCGTGTTTGTTAGGTCTTGCTTTATCAAGTGGGTTTCCACTTGGACCAATTCTATATTCGGTGGCTGCTATTCCAACTGAGTGAGGGTCATCCAATACTGGTTCTCCCCATGGTTTTCTATGGTCTCTTCTTAGAAGCCATTTTAGATACATTGAGACATATCTGGCATTTTCATCTGGTTCACCCAATAGGGGTGTGATCTCATTAATTCGTTTAGGTAGACTTTCATACCTTCTGCTCATATGGTATGCTGTTACTACATTAATTTGGCCAGGTCCTAGGCTAGCGTTTCTATCAAAAAAATCCCCAGGAAGGTTAAGTGCAAATCTACCAATTCCATCTTTTATGTCATCTATCTTATTCCTACCTTCATTATGTTCAATAATTACTGCAGCGACCACTTCAGGAGGTATGTTATATTTATTTGCGGCACTTGCTATATCTTCTTGATATTGTCTAATAAATTCTAATGGAACTTCTGCTTCCGGTACTGGGTTGTCTAAATGTCTTTCTAGATTATCTGATGGAGGTGCTGCTAAATCTATTAATTTTGTAGTTCCCCATAATACTAGTCCAGCTAGTCCGAGTGCGGCTATTCTTCTTCCGCGCTTGCTTTTTCCTGTTTTTTTAGGGGGTGTGTGACTTACCCCGTGGTTATAGCTTAACATTTTTTAGAAAAGGATCACCTCGATTTCTTAGAGTTATAGATCGTTGAATATCTCATCCATTTCAAAATCATCTATTTTGTCCTTATTTATAGATTTTTTGAAGGATTTTCTACTAATTTCCTTTCGTTTTCTTAGTTCTTCTAGAGTTTTGTCGTCTTCAAACATTTTGGTTACCTCTGAACTCGTTGTTTTGGTTAGGTCCTCTATTGAATTTTAGATGTCTTATTTCTTGTTTTAGAGTTTGAACTTGTTTCTCTAGTTCATACTGCTTAGTATCTAAAGCTACTATCCAGTCTGAAACAGACTTCTTTAGCTTTTCAAAATTGTTCAATGTCTTTCTTAATGCTAATTGTTCGAATGAATTCATTTTATTACTACTTTTTAGTAGTAGTTCCCCTATATAAATCTTTCGGTTTTTGGTTTCTTACGTGGTAAAGTTAAGCCTTGCTATGTTTTTAGAAATGTTTTTATACCACAAGTAGATTAGTATGTAATATGTTAGATATCAAATTTATTAGGGAAAATGCTGATCTAGTGAAGAAAGACTTAGAGAAAAGGGATGACCATGAGAAGGTTAAATGGGTTGATGAGGTTCTTCAGAATGATAAGAGATATAGGGATTTATTGCAGGAATCTCAGAAATTAAGGCATGATAGGAACATTATTACTCAGGAAATCAACGAATTACGAAAGCAAGGGGGAGATATTTCTCCTAAATTGAAGCTTGCTAAGGCTTTGCCAGGTAAGATTAAGAAGGCTGAAGAGGATACCCTGGAAATTAAGGAGAAATTGAAGTATTATTTGATGAGGATTCCTAATATTTTGCATAAATCGGTGCCATTTGGAACTGACGATACTGGTAATAAGACTGTTAGGACATTTGGTAAGAAGCCTAAGTTTGATTTTAAGCTTAAGGACCATAGTACGATTATTGAGGATCTTGGAATGGCTAATTTTGATGATGCAGCTAAGGTTTCTGGTAATGGTTTTTATTATTTAATGGGGGACTTAGCACTTCTTGATTTAGCTTTGATGAGGTTTGCTATTGATATTTTAGTTAAGGATGGATATACTTTGGTTGAGCCTCCGCTTATGGTTAGGAAGAAGCCGTATGAGGGAGTTACTGATTTGGCTGATTTTGAGACTATGATGTATAAGATAGATGGAGAAGACCTTTATCTGATTGCTACGTCTGAACATCCAATTGCAGCTATGAATATGAACAAGACTTTTGATGAAAGTGAGTTGCCACTAAAGTATTGTGGGGTAAGTCCTTGTTTTAGGAAAGAGATTGGAAGTCATGGTATTGATACTAAAGGGTTATTTAGGGTTCATCAGTTTAACAAGATAGAGCAGTTTGTTTTTTGCAAGCCGGAAGATTCATGGAAGTTACATGAGGAATTGATAGCTAATGCAGAGACCATATTTCAGAAGCTTAAATTGCCTTATAGGGTAGTTAATATCTGTACTGGTGATATTGGTATTGTTGCTGCTAAGAAGTATGACTTAGAGGTTTATATGCCTAGGGAGAATAAGTACAGAGAAGTTGTGTCATGTTCTAATTGTACAGGATATCAAGCTACTCGGCTTAATATTAAGTATCGTAAGGGTG
The DNA here is from genome assembly GCA_964566535.1 of uncultured Methanosarcinales archaeon. Taxonomy (GTDB): domain Archaea; phylum Nanobdellota; class Nanobdellia; order Woesearchaeales; family CAZOXR01; genus CAZMIO01. The sequence continues at coordinate 4,623 of CAZMIO010000021.1, forward strand.
GAGAGAAGGAATATATGCATACTTTGAATTCAACTGCAATTGCCACTGGTAGGGCTCTTAGGGCTATAATTGAGAATTATCAGCAGAAGGATGGAAGTGTTAAGATTCCCGCGGTTTTGGTTCCATATATGAATGGAATTAAGAAGTTGAGTTTGTCTGAGCAGAAGAAGGAATAATTGGTTAGGTAGTGTTTGATTGTTAAAAAAGAGGTTTAGAATGAAGATCCATTCATTGGTTTACATTATAGTCGGGATTGTAGTCTCAAGTTATGGATGGACTTATAATATTAACACTAGTTCTAATAAGATGATAATGTTTTTTTATATTGGGATTGGGATGATATTTTATGGGTTGATTATGATGATTGTGTTTAGGGGGAAGAAGGAAGTTAAGACAAATGCTGAAAAGCCTGTTAATTTTGCTGCTAGATGTCCAAGATGCGGTTTACAGTTGAATGTTTTTGATAACTTTTGTTCTAAGTGTGGGAATTATTTGAAACAGCAGCATACCGTTCATCATAGATAATTGGTTTTTGATGTGGCAACGTTAGGTGGGAGGTATTGTATATCCGCTCATACGTTCTTCAAGTTCAGCTGTATCAATTCTTCCACGGGCGTAGGCGTCACAATGAGAGAAGGCTATACCAGATTCATCTTGAGGTACTTCGAAGACTTCTAGAGTTAGATATCCTAGGCGTGTTCCTTGGTCTAAGTCTGCTTCAAATTTTTCTCGTGTTGGTTTTAGTCTTGCACATAGAGAACCATTGTCTGTACTTTGAGTTACATAAACAAAAATAGAACTATCTCTTTCTGGAGTATCGCGCATTATTATTATATGTGGGTGTTGAATTATTTAAACTTTTTGATGATTTGAGGATTTTAAGCAAAACAAATATAAAGTGGATGATTTTACTACTATTTGAAAAAATGGGTAATTTGTTTAAAGATATGCTAGCATCTAATCAGACTTTGTTTAAGGATGAAACTGCTTTAAGTTATGATTTTATTCCTAAATTGATGCCTTATAGGGAAGTGCAGCAAAGACATATTGCTTCTTGTATAAAGCCCATGTTTCAGGGGAGGAGTGGTCGGAATCTGTTCATTTATGGGGCGCCAGGTATTGGGAAGACTGTTGCTTGTAAACACATATTCAATGAGTTAGAGGAAGAGACTGAAGATATACTTCCAATCTATATTAATTGCTGGCAGAAGAATACTTCTCATAAAATTATTTTAGAGATTTGTGATGTTTTAGGGTATAAATTAACACACAATAAGTCTACGGACGAGTTAGTTGAGGATATTAAGGAAACGTTGAATGAGAAAGCTATTGTTTTTGCGTTTGATGAGATAGATAAGGTGGAGGATTTTGATTTTTTGTATACTTTGCTTGAAGAGATTAATAAGAAGGCGGTTTTTTTGATAACTAACTATAAAACTTGGTTTGATGAGTTGGAGGATAGGATAAAGTCAAGATTAATGGCTGAAGCAATTGAGTTTAAGCATTATAATTATCATGAAACTAAAGGGATATTGCAGCATAGAAAAGAGTATGCTTTTTATCCAGGTATATGGGATGATAAGGCGTTTGAGCTTGTTGTTGGGAGGACTGCTAAGCTGCAGGATATTAGACTTGGTCTTTATTTATTGAAGGAAGCTGGAATGATTGCTGAGAATGTTTCTTCAAAGAATATTTTGGAAGAACATACAAAGAAAGCTATTGAGAAGATTGATGAGTTTACTACTAAGGATGAAGCTGGGTTGAATAAGGAAGAGAAATTTATCCTGGAGATTATTCGGGGGCAACCTAATATGAAAATGGGGGAGTTGTTTAAGAAATATCAGCAGAAAGGTGGGAGTTTAAGCTATAAATCATTTCAGAGGAAGATAAATGTACTTTATGAGAATAGATTTGTAGTTTTAGAGAAAACTGGTGGTGGGAAGGGTGGGAATGTAACTATAGTTAAATTGTTGCAGATAAAGGAATTGACTGATTTCTGAGTTAAAGTGTTTTTATTTTTATGTAGATGTTGCTAAGTCTATCATGAGCTTGTCTTTTGTCTTCAGGAGGCAGTTTAAGATAGATTTCTCTTGCTTGCTTGTAAATTTTGATTAGGGCTGATTTGTCTTTGTTTTTGAACAGTTCTTCTGTTTGCTCTGTTAATTCATTGAACTCTTCGATATCGTTTTTCACATGTAGTGTTTTTTTGAAGAATTCTTCTGGTTGTTCCTGGGTTTTAGGGGTAATTGCGGGATCTATCTGTTTTCTTCTGAATATTTTTTTGAAGAGACCTTTTCTTTCTTCATCAAGCTTATACTTGATATTTTCTCTATCTTGTTCTTTAATCTTAAGACCTAATTCTATTTTTTCTATTTTTTCATCATCTAGCTTTTGATGTTGTTTGAATCTTTCTTCCTCTTCTTTTTTTCTTTCTATTGTTTTTTCTAATTTCTTTTGTTCCTCTTCTAGTTTTGTAATTTCGTATTTGTCTTTTATGGCCTCAGCTTTTTTGTTGTAATCTGTTGTTAGTTGTTCTTCTTTAGTTTCCAGGCTGTCTAATTTTTCTTTTGCTTTCTTGTTTAATCTTTTTTCTGCTAAGTTCTTCTTAGTTAGAAGTTCCTTTTCTTTCCACTCCTGCATCTTTTTCATTTCTTTTGCAGGGAGGCCTTTTAGGCTTATCTTTAGCTCTTCTAATGCTTTGTTTCTAATGTCTTCTTGTTCTTGGTCGAAACTTCCTTTTCCTGTCTTTTGTTCTTCTATTAGCTGTTGTTTTTGAGCTTTGATATTCTCTTTTTCTGTGCTAAGCCAATCCTTTAGTTCTTTTAGTTCGTCTGCTTCCTGTCTCTCTTTTTCTAATATAGTATTTTCTTCTTCTTTTATTTCTTCGATTTCTTTTTCTTTTTCAGAGAATAATATTGAGAACTTCTTTTTGTCTGTTTGGAGGTCTTTGATCTTTAATTCTTGTTCTTTGATTGTATCTTCTAACTTTTGGATTCCTGCTCTTGTTGCTTTTATTTTGTTAAGTCTTTTTTGTTTTTCTGCTTCTTCTAATGCTTTGTTTTCTCTTTCTTTTTGTCTCTTTACTTCATCTAGTTCTTTTTGTTTCTTTAGTTCCTGTAGTTTCTTCTTTTCTTCGATCTTATTTATCCTTTCTAATTCCTTTTGGTGTTTTAGCTCTTCTCCTCTTTTTTGTTCTTCTAATTCTTCTAGTCTTTTTTGTTCTTCTATCTTTTGTTTTTCCTCTATTCTTTTTTGTCTTTCTAACTCTTTTTGTTTATTTTCTTGTTCTATTCTTTCTTCCTCCTGTTCTTTTAGTTTTCTTTCAAGCTCTATTCTTTTTTCTTTTTCTCTTAGTTTTCTTTTTAGTTCCTTTTGCTTCTTCCTTTCTTCCCTTATCTTTTCTTTTTCTCTTTGTTTTTGTAGTTTTTCTTTTTCTCTTTGTTTTTCTCTTTGAGCTTTAAGTTTGATTCTTGCTTCTTTTTCATTTAGTCTTATTTCTTCCTGTTTCTTTTCTTCTAATTCTTTCTGCCTTTCTTCCTCTTTTCCTCTTTTCTCATTTTCTATCTCTTGTTTTTTTAGTTCTTTTTGTCTCTTTGCTTCTTCAATTGCTTGTTGTTTTGCTAACTCTTCTTGTTTCTTTTGATCTTCAATTGCTTTTATCCTGTCTAATTCTTCTTGCTCCTTTTGTTGTTCTAGTTCTATTTGTTTTTGTTTTTCTAACTCTATTTGTTTGGTTTTCTCTTCTTCTATCCTTTGTCTTTCTTCTATTCTTTGTTGTCTTTCAAGTTCTTTTTGTGCCCTTGCTTCCCCTATCTGTTGTTTCTTTTCTTCAATTGCTTGTTGTTTTGCTAACTCTTCTTGTTTCTTTTGATCTTCAATT
>CAZMIO010000022.1:0-5859 GCA_964566535.1 uncultured Methanosarcinales archaeon
TCTAGATTCCACATTGCAATGGCGCTTATAGTACCTAATAATATGAAATTAAGGGGAGTTTTCTTATTTTTGTAGAATATATTGAAGAACAAGTAGAGTAATATTACTTCAAATATTAATGTAGGCATATACCCTGGCAATGCCCTAACATTGTGCCTTGAAAAGATTCCTGGGGAAAATGTAAATAGGAGTACAGTTAGGATTGCTATTCTGTTACTGAAGAAGTTTCTTGTAAAAAAGTATATTGAAATTAATAGGATTAATGAGACAAGTATAGAGCTCAGTTTAACTGATAATGAAGACATCCCCAGTACCAAGAAGAAGGGTGCTGCAAGATAAGCCCCAATAACCCCTCCACCATTATATTGGATGCCATACATGTAAAAAGAATTCATTTTTCCTTCAAGGAGATGTTTAGTCATTACCCCTGAGATAGAAGCATCGTTCCCAGACACATATTTTTCAATGGTCGGTAATAATAATATCCGGAGAACTAAGAAAATTAAGATTATTGATAAGATGATTAATAAGTTGTGTTGTTTTTTAGGCATTGTAGAACTCCCTTGTCTTAATGTTCATTAATCTACAATAAAGGTTAGATAATTTGTTGAATAACTTGATTAATCTCTTGGTAGTTTTATCCTCTGATAATGATTCATCAAATAGTTTGGATGACATGAATCTAGTAATTTTTAAATCGCTTACTTCCCTTTTTGATTGGATGTGTTTTCTTTTTCTAGATACTGTCTTGTAATTAGAGATAATCCAAAGGTAGCTTTTTAATCTTGGAAGAGCATTCCTTATGTCAAATAGGTTGTAGATTGTTATTGTTATGAATAGCATAGGTATTAGTTTTATAATTGTTTTTAGCTCAAAAAAGATGAAAAAATTCAGTAATCTATTTCTCTCCCCCATATATGTGAAGAAGAAATCTTTATCCATTGACTTGACTGTTGTAGAACCAACATGATAGAAGAATGATTTTGGGATTACTGCAGTACGATATCCCCTCAGTAAAGTCAACCATGTGAAGTAGGTATCTTCACCGTACATGAAATAATCTGGGTCGAATGGAACGTCAACAAGCTCTCTTCTGTAGAATGGTGCTGCTGTACCAAAGAGCTCAAATGGTTTTGTAGTATCTTTATCTATCTCTTTTGCTTTAACATGAAACTGCATCAGGGTTGGAACATCATATCCCCCAAATTCATATTTTCCTTCCTTATTGCTGTCAATCATTCTTTGGCCCACTAAACCATGTTTGGGATTATCCTCCATAAAGTCAAATAATTCCCTAATCCAGTCTTTGTCAACTATGACGTCTATGTTCTGGATTGAGACGTATTTTCCTCTTGCTTTTCTTACACCTACGTTGCAGCCTTCTGCAAAACCGAGGTTCTTATTTGCTTTGATTAGAATTACTTCTGGATAGTTCTTTTCAATAAATTCTAAACTTTTATCTTCTGAACCGTTGTCTACAATTATTGTTTCGAACTTGCTTTTTGGGAAATTAAGTTTTCTTATTGAATCAAGAAATGGTCCAATGTATTTTAATGCATTAAATATTGGTACAACAATAGAAACTGAGATGGATTCATTCATTTTAGGTATTTTTCGTAAAATTCAGTCATAGTCATTAGTTTGTACTTGTATTTGTCAACTAGATCGAAGAACTTTTTCCAGTTGGTTTTATCCTTGAGGTAAGGGTGAAACAGCCCTACAATCGGGGTGTGGGCTTTAGAGAATAGGTCTTCCATCTTAGCTGAGACATTATAGGTGCAGTGAACGTTCTTTGTAATATCTACATATGGTTCGTCAACTACATTGTAGGGCACTTCCCAGATTGGCAGTATCCTGCTTTGGACGCATAGTTTGAACGGTTTTTGGTTTAGCAAGGAGGAATCAACTTTTATTCCGTTCATTGATAGGTTAGCCAGGTCAAGATGAGATTCCCGCCAGAAAACTCTATGGTTTCTATTTATGATTGGGATTTGATTAGTTTTCTGTTTGAATTCCTCAATCTGCTTATCGACCCATTCTTCCCTAGTCATGTCATAATGCAGTTGAATATCTGCATCTTGGTTAATTTCGTTTATTTTATTTGTTAATAAGAATGATGTTGATTTGTAACCATGGGCTTTTTCGTATTCGTACATTTCACCGTCAAATTCATCATCATGAGTCATTATTGCTATTGGTTCGTTGAGTTCTAAGGATATGTTACTAGTTGATTCTGTGATTGGAAGGGTTTTCATAAATTCCTTTAATTTCTCCCCATCAAAAAAGTTTTTGTTGAACATTTTTAATATGAAAGGGGTGTATATTGCTCTAAAAAGTTTTCCTTTTTTATGAATAGCTTTATAAATAAAATAATAATAACTAAAAAAGTCAAAGAGGGTTTTTACTATGGTTATACATGATACTGCTGAAGTAAGCAAAGAGGCGAAGATAGGTGAGAATAGTAAGATATGGCACTATTGTCAGGTTCGTGAAGGTGTCGAGTTAGGCGAGAATTGCATTCTTGGGAAAGGAGTTTACATTGATTTTGGAGTTAAAATAGGTAGGAATTGCAAGATCCAAAATAGAAGTTCTATTTATCATGGAACAACAATCGAAGAAGGAGTTTTTATTGGACCTCATGTAGTTGTAACGAATGATAAGAATCCTAGGGCAATAAATTTGGATGGTAGTTTGAAATCCGATGATGATTGGGAGGAGAGGGGAGTTCTTATAAAAAAGGGAGCTTCCATTGGTGCTGGTACAGTAATTTTGCCAGGCGTTACTGTTGGAAGATTCTCGATGATTGGAGCTGGGGCCGTTGTTACTAAAGATATCCCTGATTTTGGAATTGCTTATGGGAATCCTGCTAGGGTTGAAGGGTATTCTTGTTATTGTGGAACTAAATTGGAGAAAAAAGATGAAGGCTATTTTTGTAATAAGTGTAATAAGGGGATTGATATAAAATGAAATTAAAAGGCGCCGTTATTGGGGCAGGGAATATGGGTAAGAATCACGTTAGGGTTCTTAATGATCTAGAGAACGTTGAGTTAGTTGCTATTGCTGACGTCAACAAAGAAGTGGTTGATAAGATAAGTGGGAAGTACAAAATAAAAGGGTATACTGATTATGAAGAGATGTTTGGCAAAGAGGAGCTTGACTTTGTCTCTATTGTTGTTCCTACAAATTTACATAAAAAAGTTGCCATTCATGCGATAGGAAAGGGGCTGCACATTCTCTTAGAGAAACCAATTGCTTCAACTATAGAAGAGGGCAAAGAGATTATTAATGCTGCTAAAGAGAAGGGAGTTAAGTTAATGATTGGGCATATTGAAAGATTTAATCCTGCGATTACCGAATTAAAGAAGAGGCTTGATAATAATGAGCTTGGGAGAATCTATAAGGTTGTTGCAAATAGGATATGCCCATTTCCGACAAGAATAAGTGATGTAGGTGTTGTAGTAGATTTATCTGTCCATGATTTGGATGTGATATCCTCTCTTCTGAATGAGCCGCTAAAACAGATCTATGCCATTACTGAAAAGAAGATCCATACGAACCATGAAGATCTTTTATGTGCGTTATTGAAGTTTAATGGGTGTGCTGCAATACTAAATATTGATTGGTTGACTCCTACGACTAAAAGGGAGCTAATAGTTACAGGTGAGAAAGGGATGTTTGTTGTCAATTATATGAATCAGGAGTTGTTTTTCTATAAGAATGATTTTGTTGATGAAACCTATCTTGATTATACTGAGAGGGTGAGGGGGATAATGGCGGGGGACATTACACAAATCAGGATAAACAAAGGGGAGCCTTTGAAACTTGAACTTGAGAGTTTTATTAACTGTTTAAATGAGTCTTGTGAGCCTGGTGTTAAAGGGGAAGATAGCTTGAAGGCCTTAGATATTGCATTAAAAATGATTGAATCAGCTAAAGAAGGAAAGGTGATTGATTTATGAAGAATGTTTTAGTTGTTGGTTTTGGAGAGATTGGAAAGTCTATGTTTAATGTGATAGATGGGTCTGGAAAATATAAAATATTTAAGAAGGATGTTGAGGAGCTTGATATTGAAGGGCCCATTGATGTAATGCATGTTTGCATACCTTTCTCTGAAAAGTTTGCAGGTATTGTTGAAGAGTATATTGGAAAGTATAGTCCTAAACTAACTATTGTAAATTCAACTGTTAAGCCTGGCACTACTGAAGATATTTTTAAGAAAACTGGTGTTTTGATTGTTCATTCCCCGGTTAGGGGGAGACATCCTGATCTTGAGGGAGGTATCAAAAGGTTTGTTAAGTTTATTGGACCCGTTAATGAAGAAGCAGGGGGGCTTGCTAAGGAGCATTTTGAAGAGATGGGTGTAAAGTCTGAAGTTATGAGTTCGTCTGTTCAAACTGAATTAGGAAAAATTCTCTCAACTACATTCTATGCCGTAAATATTGCTTTTCACCAGGATATGGACCGGATGTGTGATAAGTATGGTGCAAACTTTAAGGAGGCTGTTACAAGATTTAATGAGACTTGTACAATGGATATTGAGCATAAAGTTCCAAGGCCGATTATGTATCCAGGATTTATTGGAGGGCATTGTTTGATTCCAAATATCCACATACTGAAAGAAGATATTGAGTCTGATTTTTTAGAGGCTGTTCTAAAGTCTAATGAGCTAACTAAGGAAAAAGAAAACGAAAAAGAAGTTGAGAGAGAAAAGGTAAGTTTGAGTTGAAGAGCGAGATAGGAATGATAAAGGATGAAAAGATATTTATCACTGGTGGGCTTGGGTTTATAGGCAGTCATCTTATTGAGAGGCTTGTTAATGACAATAAGATAACTGTGTTTGATAACGGGCATAGGAATGCCCTACAAGCTCTAGGGATTAAGAGTGATAATCTAGAGATAGTGGAAGGAGATATTCTGAACAAAGGAGAGATAAGGGATGCTCTTAAAGATCATACAATAATAATTCATTTGGCTGCTATTGCTGGTGTTGATACTGTAATAAAAAACCCAGTAAAAACTTTTAATGTTAATTTTTTTGGAGCTAATAATATTCTTGAGTGTGCTAAAGACTCATCTGTAAAAAAAATAATCAACTTTTCTACTAGCGAAGTTTATGGGTCTGAAGCTGAGAATGTTAATGAAGAGATGCCTACAATCCAAGGACCAATATCTGAACCTAGATGGAATTATGCATTAAGTAAATTAGCTAGTGAGTACCTTATGAAAGCTTATAATGTTGAATTTGGTGTGCCAACCTGTTCTATTAGGGCATTTAATATATATGGGCCAAGGCAGGTTGGGGAAGGAGGAGTACACAATTTTATCACTAGGGCTATTAACAATGAAGACCTTGTTATTCATAATGATGGCGAACAAGTTAGAGCATGGTGTTATGTGGAAGATATGGTTAATGCGATTGAGTTGATGTTAGGGAGGGATGATCTAAGCGGTCATGTTTTTAACATAGGGAATCCTGAGTCAATTAAGAATATTGAATTAGCAAAGAAGATTATTGATACAGCTGGGAGTGAATCTAAAATTAGATTTAAAGAGATAGATTATCCAGATGTTATGGTGAGAGTACCTAATGTTGAGAAGGCTAAGAAAATGATTGGGTTTGAGCCTAAAGTCAATCTAGACGAAGGTATTAAGAGAACCATTGAATGGTATAAGCAACTTTGATTATCTTAAAATGGAAGGAGATATAAAAGATAAGAGTAGTGTTTGTCTCTGTGGACATAGCAACATTGGAGAAATCTCCACAATAGAAAAGGGGAACTGCAAGTTTAAAGTAGTTGAGTGTAAAAATTGTGGATTAAAGCGAACTTTGAATAGAGTGACCCCACATGTATTCTATAG
>CAZMIO010000023.1:0-4714 GCA_964566535.1 uncultured Methanosarcinales archaeon
CTTCTGTAATATTTTTGGAGTTTCACCTGTAAATATTAAATCATCAGATGACTTTACAACCGTTTTTGGTATAACTTCAACGATCTTCATATTTTTCATATCTCTTGGAGCTGTAATAATAAGTGTTATTTGTGACCTGTACACAGCATCTCCTGTATCCTGATTATTTATCTTATACACTGTCAAAGTTCTTGCAACAGTAGCCTTAACCTTTTCTCCAGATTCAAAACCTGTCCTTAACTCCTGTAATACAGCTACTGCTTTTGTATCAGTAACATGCTGCTCTATTGCTTCTTCTATACCTGCAAGTGTATTCTCAGTAAACGTCTCAGTTGAAGCATCTCCTACTTGATAATATTTAAGATTAGCATCTTCCCAACCTTCAGGCAATGCTTTATCTAATCTATTAATAATATAAGAATCCACTGCTACTTCCTCTAAGCTTTCTGTTGAAACTGCTGATCCTCCACTAGTACCAGCTGATGAATCTGCTGCTGCTGCTGCTGCTGTTGCTGTATAAGTCAAATCAAGTTCAGTAATAGCGCCAGGTGTATAATTAGAAGTTGTCGAAATAGCTCCACTTGAAGCTCCAAATGTAATAGTTGCTCCAATTGTACAACCACTCTCTCCTGCAGCACATACTATTAGTTTACCATCTGAAGACGCTGCAGACCTATTTCCATAATAACCTGACTTAACAAGCGAATAACTCCCCACTTCTGTTGAGCCTATACTTGCTGTAATTTCCATTCCTATAGCTGCTCCTCCAGATATTGCACCATAATAGGCTTGTGGTGTTGTAGGTACATTTGCCCCTAACACAATACCTGAAAGGAGAATACCAAATAATACCATTAAGTTAATTCTGTTTTTCATTTTATCACTTCATTAAATTAAAAATAATAAATAAAAAAGAAATTTAAATTTACCACCTGCCATACCCTGCAAAGTCATAGTTCGCATCTCCATTTGATGCTGTCCAAATCCAATACGCTTTATATGGCTTAACAGTTCCTGTCGTTGATATTGCTGTTGGTGTTATAGGCGTAGCAGTATCTGTTGTGTCAAGGAAATTAGATACAGTAGTTACTGGTGACAAAGATCCTAACCAGTCTCCATTATTCGTTACATCTGTATCATCGTTCCTCAAATATCCATCAACGCCAACCAACGAATATGCTCCATCACTAATGCTAACGCTTGTTGTCCATGTGTTATCAGGGTTTGCTCCTCCAAACAATGGCACTGCTATTGGTATATCAATAGTAGCATTTGGTCCCAACCCTGTAACTTTCAGCAAATAACCTCTATAAGGTACTATATCTGCTATTGCTGTAGATACCCATGCTGACCCTGTATGCGTATATATTTGCGAAGTATATACTGCAAGCGCATTACTTGTTACATCTGTATTTATTTCATGAGGTACACTAAACCCTGTCCAACCTATAGTTCCATCACCTGTTGCTGTCAATGTTAAGGCATTATCATAGATATCCTTTACACCACTGCTATTTGATAAAGGATTACCTGCTCCATCTGTAATATTCTTTGTGCCATTAACCAATATTATTCCATGCACCCTTCCACTGGTTCCATTATAGATTCCTCTTAACCATATTCTCTGGCTTTTGTTAATCGCAACCCTTATTTTAGTGTAATCAGACAATCTGAAATAGCTCCTTTGCACTCCTCCCTGACTTCTCGTCCTATTAACCAACAAAGCTGTAGTTTTACTTGAGCTGTTGGCTAAATAAAGATAAGGGTTTGTAGCAGTAGAGTTTGTATTCACTATTGTCATGTTTTCGCTAAACTTCAATATAAGGAAGTCTGTTCCAACCTGCACTCCAGTAGTTTCATTATAGTCAGAACCAGTGTCATTATACCATACCATTGTCAATGTAGGCAGTGTAGTGTCTATCACAAATGTATTTGTGGCATTAGTCATTGCATTACCTGCAGCATCTTGTGCTCCAGTTACATTAATAATGGTTCTACCATCACCTACATCATCTGCCCATGTGTCATTTATAGTAAAGCTTCCATTCCAGAATGTATAATTCACCCAAACTGCAGAAGTCAATATATACTTATTTGAACTCTCATTTGGCTGTAAACTTACATTAATAGTAAGGTTAGCTTTATCCATATATTCATCAAAGCTTATATTGAATACCACTGTTCCTGCCTTTGTTGGAGATGGATCACTCAACCCAATTGCAATATTCAATCCAGGTGAAGTTGTATCTTTTGTATAAGTGCTGCTATTAATATAACCCTTAGCTGTCCCATTACTTATCGGTGTCATATTGTTTCCAGATAAGTCAGTCAACGTCACGTTATTAAGAGATTTGCTAGCAATATACAAAGTATCCTTTCTCCATGCTGACAGATTATATGCCTGTACTACTGTTAACGTTATATTAATAGATGACTGATTACTGTTACCCCTTGTTTCTACTGATGCATTAAATAGGTTAATCTGTCTGCTCCCACTAAAGGAACTAAGATTACTTTGGTTTCCAATAGTTATATTATTCACTGAAAACGTGCCTACAACAACTGCTTCACTAAAAGTAAGGTTTAACATCCTTGTGGCATGACTATAGCTAGCGCTTACCAAATAAGGCTGTGTAGTATCATTTTTATATGAATTAAGTGCTTGATGAGTCACATTAGTTAAAATATTGCCTGAAGTATCATTAACAGTTACTGTATTCGCTGTAATATTCAAGCTCTTAGTAACCGGTTTCCATCCAAGTATCTCATCCCTATAATATTCAGATAAGGTAATCACTGTTTTATTTTGCTTACCTCCATATACAGTATAGCTCGTATTCGTTGAATCCAATGTAAAGGAATGGACATTATTATTAAGACTAGATAAAATTATCCCTGATACATTAACAACTGTCCCTATTGGTTCATTGAATATTAATGTAAGGTTCCTTGTACTATAGTTATAAGTAATCTCTGTGGATTTTAAGGAAGGTTTAACCCTATCAGCAGCTGTTACATTTGTCCTTACTGATACATTATTCCCTGCCCAGTCAGTTAATGATACATTTGTTCCATTCAGTATAACTATTGGTGTGTCATTTGCTGCAAAGTTCGCTACTGTGATACTAATTGTTTTATTATCAGAAGATCTATCTATAAAACTACTAACTGCAAGAGCCACATTTTCACTACCATTATATCTAGTAACATTAAAATCTCCTACATCAGCAGTAGACATAGTCATCCCATTTGCCTCTGTAAAAGTTAAATTAATAGAGGCAGTACTGCCAGTACTATTAGTTACAGCAGATGCTAGAACAGGCGCTGTATTATCAATAGTCATATTATGAATTGCATAAGACTTATTTATCCCTGTTTTGTTATACAATGCCCATACCGTAAAATTATAAATCCCGTCCAACGACCCATTAACCGTTGCATTAAACAAAAAGTAAGAAGTATTAGATGCATTAATCAAAGTAGCAAATGATAATGGTCCTTTCCAAAGAGTACCATTCCATTTTATCATGCCAGTAGAAGCATTGCCTGTAAATTGTGAACTGACATTTCCCCCAGTAGTAGTTGTTTGACGAGTTGCATTGCCTCCTGCCCATTTAAACGCAGGATCAAGGGTAATATTAAGACTAGTTATATTATGAGTGGTATTAAGGTTTCTAACCGAAAGATTAAAAGTATATATACGTCCCCTTAAATAATACTCAGTACCATTTGCTCTATATACCACTGATGAGTTCGCTTTAACTTCAGTGATATTCGCTGTAAAATAAGCAGCGCTCACCATCTCAGAAACCCCTATTAATACCAACAAACTAACCATAATTAAGAACATATTTTTATAATTCATTTTTATCTAAACCTCCTTTTGCATCCCTTTTTTTTATAATAATTATTAGAAGATAAAGAAATTCTTTATCCCCTCTTTTTATTTTTTGATTTATATACCTGACTATAACTAATACTATTTTCAGTTTTATTACCTAATACATCTATATAAATCTTTCGTTTGACCTTATTCTTAGAAAAAACATAAAATAAAACAAAAAGTTTATATCGGCAGCCAGAAGAATACATAGAAAGAATATAAATAACCAACGAAGCAATACAATGAAGAAATCAGAGCACATTACTGAACTGGAAAAGCATAACACATCCAATCTTCTATTTAAAAAATTATTAACCAAATTCACAGAAGATATAAACAAGTTAATTTCCAATCTAAATTTAAAGGATTCATCAACAATCTTAGACGCTGGATGTGGAAACGGCTTTCTGATGAAAAGCTTAAGGGAAAAGAACAGGAATCTTCAGTTTTCAGGGTTGGATATTCTGGAAGATTCAGTTAACCATGCAAAACAACTAAACAAAGGCTGCGAATTTATGGTAGGCTCTATCCAGACTATTCCATTAAAGGAAAACTCTATTGATTTAATCATCTGTTCAGAAGTTATTGAACACCTAAACAATCCTGAAAAGGCACTGGAAGAAATAAAAAGAACCACAAAGAAATATGCAATCATTTGTGTTCCTCATGAGCCTTTTTTCACCATAGCTAACCTACTAAGATTAAAATACCTTAAGACATTCGGTAATTATCCTGGGCATATCCAACGATTTGGAAAAAAAGGGTTTTCTAAACTGCTAAAAAAATACTTCACCAAAGTTTCAATAAAAAACTCAACCTTCTGGCTAATAG
>CAZMIO010000024.1:0-4587 GCA_964566535.1 uncultured Methanosarcinales archaeon
CCTGAATTTAATCTGAAGGTTCCTGTTGTTGGGTCGATGAACCAATCTGCTAGGTCTGTCTGGGATCTGTCGTTTATCGGGAAGTAGAATACTCCGTCTTCATGTCCTTCTGGGAAGCAGTCTTCTCTGAGGTTTTGTCTGATTGATCTGTCTGGTTGTAGTGTGAACTTTAAATGGTCATATCTGTAAGAGCTTGTTACAACTTCGTGTTGGTCTTTGTCTTCTAGGACTCCATTGGTTAATGCTCTTCCGTCATAGAATGTTCTTAGGACTTCGTTATTTTGATTTAGGCAGTCGCATTCATTACTTTGGTCACATCTGACTCCTGGTCTGTCTAATTCGTCTCTTGAGATGCAAGCTAAGTCGACATCATAGTTGTCCATCTCACAACCTGGGTTAACCATCCATGAAGATCTGTATTCGTAGCTTGAGTACCCGTTTATTGGGTCAAATGTTAGATATTCTCTTGACCTTGTTGGTGCGATTACTAATGTTGCCATTGGTGTTGCGTAAGCAACATCTAAGACATCTCTCCAGTCTAAATCTAAGTCATAGCCAAATGCTCCTAAGCATATTTTTCTTGCTACTCCTTCTTCGCCCATTTCAAAGAAACTGTTAATTTGGGTGTTGCCGTATTCTTGGCCTAGTTCTTCTCCTGCTTCTCCTACTGCTCCGAATACTCCGTCCATTCCTCTGCTGAATGCCTGGGCAATCTTATTGTCAGATTCATCAAGGCTGACTCCCTGTTCTCCACCAATACATCCTGTTCTTGTCCAGTCAATAAATCTCCATGTTAATGAGCAGACGTATTGCGAGAATATTTCTTTGCAGACTCCTGCGTCTGCAGTTCCTGTTTCTCTGACTTCAATTAAACATGTTTTCATGGCTTCAACCATGTTTCTTAACATGTTTATTCTGTTGTAGATTCCTGATACGCATAGGCACTGGAATGCAGAAGTGTGGCTTTTGAATGGGTCGTGGATTAGTTTTCCGCCTGTTCCGTCATCATCTGGAGTTCTTAAGAAAACATTTTGGCCAAAGCAGCCCATCCTGTCTCTGCCTTCAACATATCTGTCTGGATTGTATGTGTAATGGCCTTGGTCTGATTCGTATTTGGTTCTGTGGTAACGGTAATCAAATTTAGGGAAATCATTATCAGTTATTTCATCTTCTTCAAATAATGGGATTTTTATTTTACCGATTGTTTTTTCGTCGTCTTTTGTGTAGTATCTTCCTGTTATAATATCGCTCTCAGAAACGCAGCAGCACTCTTTTCTTAAATCTCTTTCTTCTTCTTTTCCTTTTCCTAGTTCTTTTATAACCTCTTGCTTAGGTGTTGTGTGTGTGGGGAAACAGTCAGATGTAAATCCATAAATTTCTGATTTGTATTCTCTTTCCTTGTCCAAACTACTCTGGAAAATTGGTGGATAAGTATAATCTTCACCTTCTTTCTTTTCTTCCACTTTATTAATTGCATTACAGTCTTTAACAGTTGTACAATATGCGGATTTTTGTTGAGTTGTTTCTGATTGTGAAATTATTGGAACAACAGTTCTTTCTTCTATTTCATATAATGTTTCTCCTTCCTTGAAATATTTGCCATTTTCTAAAGCAGATCTAATGGTAACTGTAGTAATGGGGTTTTCGTCACTTTCTTTTCTAAATATACCAGCATTCTCTAAAGTAGAAACAGAGGCATAAGGATTTTCAATTACTCTAGTTGTCTCAGCCCCTCCATTAACTGCCCTTAGTTTTACTTCTATAGTGTTTTTTGCTCCTTTATAGCCTTCTTGATTACATACTTGTTCACAACTTAGGGCTCTTTTTGTAAGGTAGGTTTTGTCATTTTGTTTTATAGCAAATATTTTCCCTTTGTCTGGCCTATTTTCGTTCATCTCTAACTCATATATACCTTTATTATTCAGAACTGACTTTTGTCCATCACTAAATTTGTAAACATAACTAGGAATTTTATCTCCTTCACTAAGGCTTACTTCAAAACATTCCTCAAAAGGATCTACCCGGAACTCCATAAATGGCTGATACCTTTTTTGCAATGATTTACATTTTGTTTTTCTGATTACCTGGCCTAAGAATCCTGAATCAACAGCATTACATTTGTTGGATTGCTGCCTTTGCGCATCAACAAGCTCTTTGTCGTCTTTATCTTGAGTCCATTTTGCAGGAGTTTTATGGCAGAAAACCCTGTCACAAAGTCCTCTGTATGCTTTGTAGAATGTTTCTTCTGCTTTCCAGGCTTTTGCACAGCCAGGTGCGCATACTTCTAAACATTGATTTGGGAGATCGTCAATTGGAACTAAAGCTGGATTTTGGTCACCTAGACATTCTCTACATGCTTGTTTTTGTGGTGTGTCTGGAGTTGCTACGCTTAGGATTTGTGTTAATTTAGCTCCGGAGCATGTTATTCTTCTGACAATTGTTAAGACAAACTTAATTCCATAGCTGGCTATGCAGCCCAGACCAACCCATTCTAATACTTTGTTTACTTTCTCCATTGCAGTTTCTAATGTTTCACTTGCTGTTTGCAGGAAGCTAACTGTATCGTATAACAGGAAATCAGGAAGTTTTGAGAAATCTATTCTGCTGTTGTCTAATACGTATGTAACTTCATCACAGGATGTTTGATATGCTGTTCCGGATTTTCCCTGGTCATTTGTCTCTCTAAATGTTATCCTGATTCTATATGGGAATGACATCTCATTGCTTAATGATTCGTAGAAATTGCTCCAGTCATCCTTCAACCAAGTATCCATTCCTTCTGATTGCGAAAGAGGGCATGCAAAATACCATGTTCTGTCTGTGCCTGGCAAAGGCCTTCCACTGCAGGAACGCATAATATCGCAGCTTTGGTTGAATCTTGACTGCCGCTTTATGTTGCTGTCACATACTTTTGATATTGATACTCTTGAGATTTCTGCGGAATTAGCCTGTCCTACATAACTGAAGTTGTAGATGAAATATAATGTTTCAGTCCCTTCAGCCAGCCTTTCTGTTGACAGGAATGTTGGTGACTGGAATTTAGTTAAAGGGGTTACTTCCCAGGTAAAGTTGCCAGACCAGCATGTTCCTATGTTATACTGAGCCAAAGTAGTGCCTTTTTGGCCTGCAATATCCTCTGCAACGAACAATAGTCTTGCTGTTCTTGATTCTTTGTCCTCTCTGCTTAGGTCAAGATCAGATGCATCTACTGGTGTAATGCCTAAGCTTATGCCAACACCAGTCATGTCTACATTCTTTATCTTGAAATTACCTGCTTCATCAGCTTTTATGTCATAATCAGCATTTGACCTACAACTTCCAACACCAATTGCTTTTAGTTTACAATCTGCTCTTAATTCAGGGTCTCTGAAATTCTGGATTTCATCAGGAATTCCAGCTAATGTAAACTCAGTATCCATCAAACCGAATGGTGTTCTTTCGATGTAAAGGTAGACATTTGCATTTGGTTCGGTTCTTCCTGTGATATCAACTTCGTCAGCATAATGCTCATACATGAATATTCCTGGTTGCGGTGAAGTTATTGAGATTTCAGGCGGAATAGCATCAACCAGTATTGTTTTTGTAAATTCTGCTATGTTTCCAGCTTTGTCAACTGCTTCTACTTTTAATCTGTAGGTAGCGTCAATATCGAATGTAATTGTTTCGTTTATTGTGTCGTTAGTTAATGTTGTTTTTAATGGAGTGAAGGGGGATGATAAGTCAATTGGTTCTGGCAGAGTTAGGTCTGTAATGCCTTCTTCTAAAGTGGTTGCTGTTAATGCGGTTGATTTAATTCCTATGTTTCCTGCTGTGTCCATCGTAGCAACTTGGTAAGTGTATTCTTGGTTTGAGTTTACGTTTGGATCTGAGAAAGTTAGGTATGCTTTTTGGTCAATTAACGCAATTGCTCCGATATCATCTCTATAGATTATGTAGTTTGCAAAATCTTCTTCTTGTGCTTCTGTCCATGAAAATTGGATAAGGTTTTTCTCTGCTTTGTCTAATGTTAGGCCTTCTGTTTTTGCTGGTGCTGTTGTATCTTCTTCTCCTTCGAATAAAAATATGTTAATTGTTGATTCTTCGTCAACTGTTCCTTCTATTGTTAGTTCCTGTTCGCTTATTAAGTCAGGTATTTGAGTTAGTTGCAGGTTAGGCGGGATGATGTCTATTATTATTGAGAATTCTTCTTGATTTATGTTGTTGTCTAAGTCTGTTGTTTCTATTTTTATTGTATGGGTTGTTCCTGTATGGCCTATGAATATGTCAAGGAAGTTGATTATTCCATCTTCTCCTGTGAAGTCTCTTGTTTGCTGTGCTGTGGGATTTGGGCTGTTGTCTATGTAGAGCTTGACTATGGAGTGGGGGGTTGTTGTTCCTTCTATTGTTAATTCAGTTGTTGTTGAGTACTCAGGAATGTTTACGTTGATGAATGGAAGGGTTGGTTCTAGTGGATTTAATGTTTCTAGGGCGTCTACTGTTTCTGGTGGGTCTACTGGTGCTGCGTCTTGAGCAAAAGCTACAGGGATTAATAGGATTAGGCTTACTATGAATAATGCAATTACCTTCTTTTTTTTGTTTGTCTTATGC
>CAZMIO010000025.1:0-3790 GCA_964566535.1 uncultured Methanosarcinales archaeon
ACTAAACGTCTCAGGACAAGCACTATTCACAAACGGAGATGTAGGTATAGGAACAGATTCACCTTCAGAAGTATTAACAGTAATTGGAAACATAAACTCATCAGGAATAATCAAAGGAAATGATCTAAACGCTACAACAAGTATAACTCTGGCAGGATCTAGAATCACTTCCTGGGATGATGTTAATGTTAGTGTTGCAAGTGGACCCTTAGCTTCAGACTACAACAGACAAAACTTCACTGCTGATTACGCATTAGAAGGTTATGATTCAGAAAACTTCACAGAAGATTACGCAGTAAACGGCTTCGACAATGAAAACTTCACAACAAGACATGAACTAAGAACTGGACTCTACCAAAAAGCAAACTTCACATCTGACTTATCAGACAGCGGAGTAAGAGCATCAATAGTAAACAACATAACAGATGCAAATACATCATTACTTGGCCACTTAAACACACAAGACGCAGCAATCAGAGAAGGAATAACTGGCAACATAACCGAACTATACAACGGAACAATCATAAGAGACACAAACACTTCTTGGTTAAATGATGATAATATAGACAACGACTTAACCATCCGAACAGGAAAAGAATTAACAGTTGGAGGAGGATTCGGCGCAGGTGGTACAACTATAGACCTACTTGGAAATATCAAAACAGAAGGGGATATCTGGTTCTCTGGAAATATAACTGTATTAGATGTAAACAACCTACAAGTTAACGGAAGTTTCTATCCAAGCCTAGACAACACATTCAATATAGGAAACGCATCATTAAGATGGAAAAGTGCAAACTTCACAGACACAATAGAAGCAGGAACCTTCACTGATGGTACAGCTGTAATAACAGGAGGAGCAATCTCAGTTGCCGGAATCGAAGTTATAGGCAGTGATGGAGAAGTAAACGATGCTGCAATCGAAGGAACTATAACCAGAGATTCTGAACTCACTTTAGCAAGAACCTCAATAGTAAACAACATAACTACCTTAGACAACGGAACAATCATAAGAGACACAAACACTTCTTGGGTCGCATCATCTATAGTAGGAGCAAATGCCAACTTCACAGTATTAAATGTCTCAGGACAAGCACTATTCCCTAACGGCAACGTAGGAATCGGAACCTTATCACCAAACTACGAACTAGAAATAGCCAATACATCAGACGATGGAAAAACCCTAAACGTAAGCAGTGTATTGTATGTTAACGGAAGTTCAAGCAACGTAGGAATTGGAACATCTGAACCAACAAAAACCCTAACAGTAATAGGAGATATCAATTCATCAGGAGTAATCAAAGGTAATGATTTAAACGCCACAACAAGTATAACCTTAGCAGGTTCTAGCATTGTCTCTTGGGATGATGTTAATTCATCTGGTGATGGTGGACCTATTGCATCAGACTATAACAGGCAAAACTTCACAGATGATTATGCATTAGAAGGATACAAAGCAGAGAACTTCACAGATGATTATGCAGTAAACGGCTACCATAGAGAAAACATGACCTTAGACTTCGCAAATTCAATAGCAGGCATTAACTCAACCAACACTTCTTGGATAACCGCCACAATGGAAGGAGCAAACGCAAACTTCACAGTATTAAATGTCTCAGGACAAGCACTATTCGCAAACGGAAATGTTGGAATAGGAACCCTAACACCAACCTCAACATTAGACGTAGCAGGCACAGCAAACATAACAAGTTCCTCTTCATCATTCGTAGTAGATTCGGACGGAAGTATTGTAATCAACCTTAACTAAGTATTACGGAGTATGTAGTAGTATGCACCAAAAATCGTAGGTTCATCAGAAATTGAAAATTTCTGAGTGTGATCAAAAATCTCTGATTTTTGACATTTGGTGTGCTCAGAAATGTAACACATTTCCGACATAGTCAAAATGAAAGAACGAATAACAATAACAATGGACAAAGAATTACTCAATTGGCTAGATAAAAGAGTAGAAGACCACATCTTCGCAAACAGATCTCACGGTTTTGAATACATAATCGCAAAAGAAATAAGAAAAAAATAACTACTTTTTCTCTAAATATCTTATAAGATAATTAATAATCAAATTAATCTTTAATTTCAACTCTTTCCATGACTCTTTTGGCACCTTAGTTCCACGATAGTCTATCTCATTTCTCAATTTTCTCAAATCATGTAAAAATTCAAAATCTAATTCCAAATTATATTTCTCTTCAACAAAGTAAAGTAAACAATCATGAGTCTCACTCTTAAATCCCTCTTTGTTAATCAAAGCAGTTAGCAATTCTTTAATCAACTCATAGTATGCTTCAATTAGGATGGTGGGATAATTTTCAGCAGTTTTCATTACTTTTTTCCAAAACTCCAACTTATACTTAACCAAATTAATAATTTCCAAGCTCCTATCATCTATTTTCTCTATAGGTTTTATTCTTCTCTCTTTCACACATTGTTCATAATCTCTTTTCACAATTTTAGCCTCCCATTAAGCGATATCCCATCGTTTAACAACCCAGTTTTCATACCTTCATTCAAATTTTGCCACTTCTCTTCAAAAAATAAATTAATTTTACGTCCAATCTTTTTCTCAAAAGCACCAATATCAACCTTAATTTTCTTTGACTGTATCAATATATCTAAATCTGAATCGCTGTAATAATCCCCTCTCGCACAAGAACCAAACAAAATACAAGCTTGATCCCTAAAGGCCTCATTCAAATATAATGGTAATCCACTAACAAAGAGATCATATAAAATCTTCTCTCGCTTAATATTAAGAAAAAATTTACTCCTATAATTAGCCTCATATGTAGGTCTTTCCAGATCTTTATGTTTTTTTATCAAACCAAGATTATTAAGATCCTTAAGATATTTTTTAACTGTCTTAAAATCATAACCAGTTTTCTTAATTAATTGGCTAGTTTGTATCCTATCTAAACCGGTGTAAAAAAACTGTTCAATAACATTAAAAGCGGTTTTATTAAGCATTTTATTGGAATTAATTCCAGTTTAAATGGAATAATTTCCATATATTTAAATCTTTTGGAAATTTAAGAAATTTACAAGAAATTTAAGCTTAGAAATTGCTATACAATTTCTTTCGTTTAAATCTTTTGATGATAATCCTTCTAATTAGATATAATCAGTTAAAAATAGGAATATTTATATATAACTAGATTAAATTAGATAATACTAGATTAAATCTAGTTTTGTCAAAAACCACTTCCAATGATTAAAGTGGTTTTTGAGCATGCTCAGAAACTTACTGTATTCACAAAGAATAGTAAGTTTCTGACAAATCTAAGATGGAAGAAGAACGAATCTTCGATGCAACAGTAAGCTCGTCCGGTAAGAGTCTAATAGTTACTATTCCTAAATCTAGCACTCAAATCATTTCTCTAAAAGAAGGGAATTTCGTACAGATTAAAGTCAAAAGAGTAAAATCAAATGCAAGAAAACCAAACTGAAGAATTTAGAATATTCGATGCTAACGTAAGCTCGTCAGGAAAGAGTTTGATAGTTACTATTCCTAAATCCACTTGTCAGATATTATCCTTGGGTGAAGGAGATTTTGTCCAAATCAAAGTTAAAGCTGTAAAGGTAAAGCCAAGAAAATGAAAAACCAAAAAATGTTCCAAAGAAAAGGACTCATCCTCCTTATTTGGCTTATCTTTACAGCATTACTTTCATTTAACGTATTAGCAAAAGATTTCATCATCCAAAACAACTCAAAGAACGTTTTCATAATCAACGGAACCTTAGGAAACATTATCTTAAACCCAGACTATGGTAA
>CAZMIO010000026.1:0-3758 GCA_964566535.1 uncultured Methanosarcinales archaeon
CGACTGATTTTATTAAATGGAAAGTTCTGTTTGAAAGCAAAGAAGAGATAATTGCATCATGCCATTATTTGTGTCCATGTATGACTTATAACATGCCACCTTATCAAGAGATAGTCAACAATGCTAACAATCCAGCATACATCTTTTTTAATGACTCAGATTATAACTTAAGATTAATTAACTATCTAGATGAGAATAACATTACATATAAGATAGAAGAAATGAAAGCAGTAAATGTCTATTATAATTTTTCAAAACCACCAAGACCAAAGATGGTCATGGAAGAATGGGACATGACCTGCTAAAACTATTGGCGTAATTTCTAACTTAAAATAGCGCATAAATAAATGGTGATAGAGCACTGCTCTGTCCAAAAATGATCAGAACTCCCACCAAGACAAACATAATTACTATTGGGGCAAGCCACCAAGCCTTTCTCACCTTAAGAAAGTCCCAAACTTCACCTAACATAGATTTATTTCTTGACATTTTTTTAGCTTATTGCCCGAACTGAATTTCACATCCCTCCTCTTATTGTGACTGGGATATTTATTATAAACCTAGGGCAAATTATGTTATTTATAAAATTTATGGTTGAATCCAGACACCAAATCCCATTTTGTAAATAGTAATTATCCCTCTACCAATATTATAGTAACTACGTCTGTGTCTAATCTATGGCATACTTTTCACTATCCCACATATCTTGAGGGTTATCTGCCCTTTTTATCAAGAACTTACCAATAAATAAATAATCAATTCCGGTCCCCATCATACATTTATAGGCATCATAAGGCGTGCAAACAATGGGCTCTCCCCTTATGTTAAAAGAAGTATTGATAAGGATCGGTATGCCGGATAACTTCCCCAACTCTTTGATCACATCAAAGTATAACGGATTCTGATCTCTCCTTATTGTCTGCAATCTTCCAGAACCATCCACGTGCGTAACTGAAGGGATTTTCTTATGCCACTCTTTTTTGACAGGATACACCATAAGCATATAATCTGTAGGTTCAGGAACCGGGGTATCACATTCAAAATATTTCAATGCATCATCCTCACAAACAACTGGTGCAAACGGCCTGAATTTCTCCCTATGCTTCACCTTCAAATTAAGTATTTCCTGCATATCTGGGTTGCTCGCATTTGAAAGGATACTTCTTGATCCTAAAGCCCTAGGCCCCCATTCCATCTTGCCTTGGAACCATCCAATCACATTGTTCTCATGGATTAACTTAGCTGCAGTTTTTATCAACTCAGCATCTTCTTTGAATTTAGAATAATTTATCTTGTTTCTATCCAGGAATTGAATTATTACATCATCCGAAAATCCAGGTCCAAGATAAGCATCTTTTAGATTGAAGTTCCTTTTATTACCTAGTATAGAATGGTAGATGTATGAGGCAACACCTATGCTTGTTCCCCCATCAGACGCATTCGGTTGAATCCATATATTTTTAAAAGGAACATTTTTTAGGATTTTTCCATTAGCTACCGAATTTAAACCACATCCTCCTGCAAGTACAACATTCTCACATTTAGTTTCACCATAAACATGGTTCAACATCCTAAACAACACTTCTTCATGAACCATCTGTAAAGCTGCAGCAATATCTTTATGCCTTTGAGTAATGTCAGATTCAGATACCCTCACAGGACCATCCAATAATTTACATAACTTTTTAGAAGGCATCCTATCTTTGTAATGAAACATAAAATAACTCATGTCAAATCTATAACTCCCATCATCCTTAATATCAATAACTTGTTTTAATTTTCTGTAATATGGATTTCTCACCTTGTCCATAAGTCCATATGGGCTTAACCCCATAACTTTATACTCAGAATTATTCACACTAAACCCTAGGTAGGCAGTAATAGTAGAATACAGTAAGCCTAATGAATTTGGAAATTTTATTTCCTTCATTAAATGTATCTGGTCTTCTTCCCCAACGCCATACGTTGTTGTAGACCATTCACCAACTCCATCAATTGTGAGTATTGCGGCTTTTTTGAACGGGCTTGTTAGGAAAGAACTTGCAGCATGAGATAAATGATGTTCTACAAAGAGAATATCTCCTTTATACTTCAACTTCTTTTTTATTGTTTTTGTTACCCTTAATTTTTCATTAATCCATGAGGGCATTGAACTTAAAAATGTTTTAAAACTCAATGGGAATTTCTCAATATGTTGTGATAGAACTCTTTCAAATTTAAGAAATGGTTTCTCATAGAAACCCACATGCCGTACATCATCGATTGTAATATTCTGACTTTTAAGACAATATTTTATGGCGTTTATAGGAAATGAAGTATCATGCTTCTTCCTTGTAAACCTTTCTTCTTCAGCAGCCGCAATTATAGCCCCATCTTTTAAAAGGGCCGCGGATGAATCATGATAATAACAACTTATTCCTAGTACGTACATATTCAAACCTCAAAACTGCCTATAAAATTCTTCAATGGGTCTCTTCTTTAAACTCAACTCAGTCCAATAACTCTCCTTCTTCTTAGAAATCCTCATATCTAAAAATTTTTTATTAAATAATTTTGCAATTATTGAAGTAAGCCCCACTCCAATTAAGTAAACCAAAGATAATAAAACAGAATTAATAATTACTGAGATATTATGTCCAAACATCTTAGACCCCTTTCCAAACCCACTAAAAAACTGATTTAATAATTTCATACTAGGAACCTCGTTATAGTTGATCCAATCAAAGCTACAAGCAAAGTAACTGCCATAATATGGAAATATGTCCATGAAGAAGGCAGCTTATTTAAAAAAGTAAGAATAAAAAATAGAATCGTAGTGAAAATAAAATAACTAAATATATAACCTATCTTCTCACCAATTTTTTCAACTGATTTACTCTGTTCGAACTTCACATTATTGAAGGAAAAGTAGTTAGTTTATAAATTTTTTTCAATCCATCATCATTTTTCAAAAAATTTATATATACTCTAACGTTGTTTTCAACAATGGGGGATAAGGAATAAAATGAGATTATTAGTTACTGGGGGAGCAGGATTCATTGGTTCTAATTTTATTAGGCATATTCTCAAAAAGTATCCTGATTTTAAGATAGTAAACCTTGACAAACTAACTTATGCAGGTAATCTTGATAATCTAAAAGACATAGAAAATAATCCTAACTACCAGTTCATAAAGGGAGACATATGCGATAAAGAAATCGTAGAAAAATTAGCAAAAGACATTGACATAATAATCAATTTTGCAGCAGAAACACATGTAGATAGGTCAATAGAAGATGCAGGAGTATTCATAAAATCAGACATATTAGGAACATACAATCTACTAGAGGCTGTAAAGAAATTCAACATAAAAAAGTTCATCCAAATAAGCACCGATGAAGTTTATGGCAGTACAGAAAGTAACTCATTTAAGGAAACAGATAGTTTAAAACCAAATTCACCTTACTCAGCAAGTAAAGCAGGAGCAGACCTTTTAGTTAGATCTTATATCAAAACACACAATGTCCCAGCCATAATCACAAGAAGCTCAAATAACTATGGCCCTTACCAATACCCCGAAAAATTAATCCCTTTATTCGTTACAAATCTACTAGAGAACAAAAAGATTCCATTATATGGGGATGGCCTTAATGTGAGGGACTGGTTATATGTCATCGATAATTGTGAAGCAATTGATTTTGTCCTACAAAACGGAAAAGAAGGGGAAATTTACAATATTGGAAGCGGAAGCGAAATAACTAATTTAGAAATAACAAAGA
>CAZMIO010000027.1:0-2906 GCA_964566535.1 uncultured Methanosarcinales archaeon
AGGTTCAAAGCTTTATAAATTCAAATCAATTTAGACCTGTTTTTAACAATAATGGTGTTATAATCTTTGAGCTGTTTAAAGTAATATAGGTGGTAAAAATAAAAATCTGCATTGTTTCGCCAATCTATCCAGTTGCTTCTAAACCTCAATTAGGTAAATTTATACATGGGCATTCAAAGGAATTAGCAAAGCAGGGAAAAGATGTAACCCTGATAACAATAGGTGATAAAAAGGACAAGGATTATGAAGTCATAGATAACATTAAGGTTTATCGCGTAAAAGAAAAATCAAGGCTGCTCTTTGGCATCAGAATCTTTGCGCTAATATTAAAATTAAATAAAAAACATAGATTTGATATATTGCATTCTCATTTTGTAGGTCCTCTTACAGTAATATGCGGCATAGCATCAAAGCTAATAAAAGTGCCTTATGTTGTGACTGCACGCGGGGTAGGCCTTTTGCCAAAAAGCTTTATCAAAAAAATATATCTTTTTTTCCCGCAAAAGATAACTTGTGTCAGCAATTATACAGCATCTCTAGCAAGAGAATATGTAGATGGAAAAAAAGTAATATCTATTCCTAATGGGCTGGATGTAGAAAGGTTAAAACCGACAAAAAATGCCAACAAATTCAAAAAGGAACTAAAAATAAAAAATAAAAAAGTCTTGCTTTCTATTTGCAATCTGGTTGAGCGTAAGGGTTTAGACCTAATAATTAAAACTTTACCAACTGTAATGAAAGAAGAGCCCAACATTGTTTATTTCATTATAGGGCAGGGTCCTGAAAAAGAAAAATTGATTAGCCTAGCAAACAAATTAAACTTAAAAGACAAAGTTGCATTTATCGACTATGTTAGTGATGCAGATTTAGCCAATTATTTCAATATCTGCGATATTTTCTTGTTAATGAGCAAAACAATAGAAGAAAAATCAGCTATTGAGGGATTTGGTAATGTTTATCTTGAAGCTTCTTTTATGGGCAAACCAGTGATTGGCGGTAAATCTGGCGGAACATCAGATGCAGTTGTAGATGGTAAAACAGGATTTTTGATTGAGCCAGATGATGCAGAGGAACTTAAGAAAAAAATTATCTTGCTGTTGAAAAATAAAACTTTAAGAGAGAAAATGGGCAGATATGGGAGAAAAAGGGTTTTGAATGGATTTTTGTGGAAACATAATGTTGAAAAGCTTGTTAAAGTTTACAGTGGGTTGCTCAACTAACTCAGATAAGACAGAAAAAATATTTTGTTGAATATATCTATTAAAAAATAATGTGAGTGATGAAATTGAATAACAATAAAAGATTTAGAACACAAGTCAGAACGGGGTATTACCTTACTAAGGAGTATGATCATCTTGAAAGGTTTATTCAATATTCCTATCAAGTAGAACTTGTAAGAAAGTATCAAAAGAAAAAGCGGGGAAGAATTTTGGAGATAGGGGTGGGAAACAAATTCCTTTCATCATACCTTAAAAAAAGAGGTTTTAATATAACTACCTGTGACTTTGATAGTTCATTAAAACCGGATTATATATCAGATATAAGGAAACTCCCATTTAAAAGAAATTCTTTTGATTTAGTTGTAGCTTTTGAAATATTAGAGCATATACCATATAAAGATTTCGAGATTGCATTGCAATCGCTGCATAAAGTAACTAAAAATTATGTTATAATTTCAGTTCCATATGCTGTTGCGAATTTTGAAATCATACTAAAGCTACCGTACTTTGGTAAATTTTTTAACAAGCCCTACATTGATATTTTCATAAAAATACCCTATTTTTTTGAAAGACCGAGATTTCAATGACAGCATTATTGGGAGCTGGGAAAGAGAGGCTATCCATTAAGGAAAATAAGAAAATCAATTAAAAAAAGTTTTAATATTGTAGAGGAAATAAGGCCTATCATTGACAAAAGACGTTATTTTTTTGTATTGAAAAAACGCTAGCTATTTTACAATTCTTTTATACAAATCCTTCAATTCATTGATATTTATAATTCTCAGCAGGAATAATAGGGCTATATATACAATTCCTGACAATGCCAGAACAATAACTGTTTCTAACCATACATTTAAGAATATAAATTTTTTTAATAGCCATATTACAAAAATAAAAATCAGGCCTGCTGCTAAAGTTTTTATCCAGATTTTTATTGGAAGTTCTATAATAATGTATTTCCTTATCTTTCTTAATCCCAAGAACATCATTATAAAATAACTGAGGGTTGTAGATAAAGCTGCACCCACAGCCCCCAATATAGGGATTAATATTAAGTTTGCAACCAGATTAAATAATGCAGCATTATATATTATCTTGCTGTAAGTCTTTGGCTTGCCTATTCCTAAGAAAAAATTAGCACTAATAGTCTGCAGGGTTGCAAATATAAGACCTATGCTCAGTATCTTAAGCAGATTGCTGGCTAATATGTAATTTTCTCCGAAAAGTACATTGATTATCAATGCTGCAAATGAGAGCATAATAAAAGCTAAAGGCAATACTATTATTATTGAATATTTATACAGGGCTTCAATTCCAGCTCTTAATATTTCTTTTTTTCTTTTTGCCCAAAGCTCAGAGGTTAAAGGAAATAAAACATATCCTACAGCAAGTGGAAAATATAACAATATTTTAGCAGTAGGCAACGCAATGTTGTATAAAGCTACTTCCTTTAACCCTGAAAAATAGGTAAGTACAATTGTGTCAGTAGTCCCCAAAATCATATTTGCTGCTGCCACAGCTACAATAAAGATACTATATTTGGATATTTTCTTTACAAGATTTTTATCAAATACAACTCTAGAAGTGAAAAAGTCAGGAAAGATTTTCCCAACAAAAATCCATCCAAAAATAACTAGCAGGAGAGCAGGAGAAATTATATATGCTATTACTGGACTCAGTATTCCA
>CAZMIO010000028.1:0-2114 GCA_964566535.1 uncultured Methanosarcinales archaeon
TAAAAATTCGAGTAAAAAAGAAGATATTAAGAGTGATTTTAGCGGGGTTAAATTAGATTGAACATGAATTAGGAAATGGATAAATATTAGTACTACATATCTGTAGTAAAAAATCGAAAAGTTTATAAAGCCATATTCGATTTCTCGAGGTAAATGGAAAATATAAATTCTGAATTGGAAGATAGAATTAGCGAACTAGCAAGTGCCATAAAAAATACTATTCCCAACTATATTGAAGATACAATGGATGATGACGTAGAGGCATTTGACTCAGAAGTTGCAGGTATGGCAGGATTCATGATCTTAAATGATTGGACAGATGAAGAAAGAAATTGGTTACTAAATCAATTTGAAACTAGGGCTGCTCAAAAAGATTATAATCTTACTAGGATAATTACATCATATGAAAGCTTTGAATACCTGCGTGATACTAGATTAAGAGATTTATTTGCTGAAGAAATTCCATTAATTGATGGATTATTTGAAGATTTGAATTTCATTACAAATTATCTAAATACAATAGCAGATATCTCTAAAAACTCGCAAAATCCAGGATTAACTGCTAGAAAATTTTTTGAAACTATTAGAGAAAACCCAGATTTTTTTTCAGAGATTGAAGGTGGTTATAGTATTAGGAGAAATGTTTTTAATCACATTAGGGAAAGAGTATCAAATACGAGCGATATAGGTGAAGATGTTTATCAGGTATTGGAAAAAGCAATTGATGAATGGAATAGTGATGGAGTAAATGCATCGCGGGAATATATTAATACTAATAAATCGCTGCAAAAATTAGTTACAGATGATGAATCTTTTGAGGCAGCTGTATTTAATTTAATAACACAACCGTTGTTTAAAAAAAGGATCTACCAAAATGCTGATTCACAAGATAAGGGGATTGGAATTAAACTCGAAATTCCA
Organism: uncultured Methanosarcinales archaeon; assembly: GCA_964566535.1. GTDB lineage: Archaea > Nanobdellota > Nanobdellia > Woesearchaeales > CAZOXR01 > CAZMIO01. Next base: position 922 of record CAZMIO010000028.1, read on the forward strand.
CAATCATTTATATCTTTAACGGATCCAAAACAGGTATATGAAGGGCTACAACAATTAGTAGGAGGATTAGATTCTTCTACACCATTGTTCTCTGCAATTTCCTCAACAATTAGGCGTGAAATAGGTATGCCTTTGAAAGAGCTTTCATATGAAGATGTTTTATTATATTCAGACCAGCTTACCGACATAGTAATGCGGTTGGGAGAAAATAGACCCAGGATTTCTGGTAATTCCGGATATCAAATTATTGCTAATGAATCAACAAAGATGAGAGATGGCTCTATTGGATTTCAATTTTTATCCAGAACTGAAGATGAGTTGCGTTTAGGAGATTTGACTGGAGATTGTACAGCAAGAGATGGTATTAATTCCTTCGCTATATACGGGTGGATTTCTGACCCGACTGTTCAAATCTTAAAATTATATGATAATGGCAAATTTATGGGTAAGATGCACTTTATGCTTGGAGATGTAACTAGTAGGCAATATAATGGACCTGTGGTACTTTTGGATGCTATGGAGTTTATTCCACAAGCAAGAGAAGTAGAAACTTATAGAAAGAGGGCTACAGCTGCTTTTGAAGCGGGATTAAATAAAATTGAACAAATAAGTCAAAGTATGCAAAGATCCCTATATCTAAATCCTGTTTCTAATAGCGATGGTGCCAGAAATATATTACTTGGCAGGTATGGTTCTACAACATCGGTAATGTTTAATAAATTAGGAAGCGAGGAATTAGTGAAAAGTTTATTGGAATTCGAAGGATATACTGTAGATCATGTTCCATATTATGTTCAGTCGCTTGGAGAAAATGATAACCAAGGAGACCCAAGAGGACGTCCAATAATTGATAAAATTGAAAGACTTATTAATGAATATTCCATATCCCATCCAAATGAACCATTTGTAACTACAATGAAATCTGGAGATATGACTAAAGCTTCTGGACAATTAATGGATAACTGGGATATTGGTACAGATGTTCAAAGACTTATATCAGAAAGTGAAACTCAACTATACATGCCCGAAGTATTACAGCGTCTCTATAGTAGAACTGGTGCTTCTGGGAAGGCGGATTTAATTAAAGTATGATTATTCTATGCTGGTCAAAATGCAATTAAAAGATAAAGTTGCTTTGATAACAGGCGCTTCTTCAGGTATTGGAAAAGAAACAGCTTTATTGTTTGCAAAAG
>CAZMIO010000029.1:0-1999 GCA_964566535.1 uncultured Methanosarcinales archaeon
AGGAATCAGTAGATGATCCTGATGTGTTTGAAAAGGAATTTATGAAATATCTCAAAGAACAGGGATATGAAATTGATGACAGCATCTCTGAAGATGTTATAGGTTTCGGTGAAGTTTTGCCCAAAGGAGAGTATGTTCTAATCAATGATATTTTAAATAAAGAAGAAGAAGAATTGACTGCTAAAAAAGGAGATAAGGTTGCTGCATTTAAAGATGAATCACCAATAGATACAATTTTAGGTATTGAGATTTTCCCTGTAGTACATCTAAAAACAAAAGAAGAAATTTATGTAAGCTTGGAGGATATAAAATGAAACGCTGGATAGAAGTATCACCATATAATGGTTTAGAAGAAGATGCTCCTACTACTTCTGCTGGCACAGGACATGTACATGGTATTGGTGTTGGTCCTTATGGAGAGCCTGGTGTTGATCCCAAAAAGAAAAAGAAAGATCAAGTCTTGGTTGATCGTGAAGGCAAGATTGATGGACGAACTAAAGCATATCGTGAACATCGTAAAAAGTTAGAACAAGCAAGACAAAAACGTGAAGATGTAAAGAAAGGTAAGAATAGTAAATTTATTGAAACCATAAAAAAAAGAACTGCTGAGATGACATCACAAGTGTATGCTGCTGGATTAGATTCTGTTAATCCTATGGCATCACTAAATACGCCGACTCCAAAAAAGAAAAAAAAGAAATAAGAAGCTAATAAAGAGAATTATAAATGTTAAAGGTGCATGATTTAGTAGTCTCTTCAAAGAAGGATGTTCCCAGAACAAGAAAGGGCGGCAAACATTCTTTTATGTCATTTCAGCGTGCTAGTGAGGAAGAACTCAAACTAGCTCAAGAAGAAAAGCATCAAAAAGAACTTGCTAAAATTGCTCATGAAACTTCAGTATTAAGAATTATTGAAGAAGAAAGGGAAAAAGCGGAGATAGAATCAAACCGAATTACAAGAACTAATTCTGTTAATAATAAAATATCTAATGCATTTGGAACAAAAACTAAAATTGATACTCAACCAGCTCGACAATCAGCTGTTGATAACATTCTCCCTAAGGCCTTTATTCCAGAACAAAAGTATTCAGAACCTTTCAAAGAAGAACCAGCTTTAAATAAAGAGCTTTCAGAATTTAAAAAGAAAATACATGAACACATTGCACAATTAGGTTTAGCTCATAGTTCTGGTGGCGGTGCCGGTTTTATGGTAGACTTAGATGATGTACAAACTTCTACTGCAAAAGTTGATGGAAAATTTCTTAAATATAGTTCTTCAGATGGTAAATGGGTTGGCGACACATCAGATACTTTTACAGTAACTGCTAATGATTCAACTAACGAAACTGTATATCCAATATTTGTCGATGGTGCAACAGGAAGTCAAAGTGCAGAATCAGATAGTGGATTAACTTATAATCCAAGTACAGGACTTTTAACCTCAACTGGATTCTCTGGAAATTTAACAGGCACTCTACAAACTGCAGCTCAAGGTAATGTGACATCTGTTGGTACATTAACAGGTCTTGTTATTGCAGATAGTGGTAATATTGGTAGTGCAAGTGATACAGATGCTATTACTATTGATTCGTCTGGTAATGTTACAGCATCTCAAAACCTTACAGTCACCGGCGACCTTACTGTATCAGGAAGTAGTACCACAGTTAATAAGGTTACAATAAATGTTGAAGAGGCTTTTGTTTTTGAGGGAGCAACAGCTGATTCATATGAAACAACACTTTCAGTATCAGATCCTACTGCTGACAGAGCTATAGTTTTACCAGATACAAGTGGTCAAGTTCAAGTAATTCCGCCAATTACTTTAAATGGAACAGATGGTTCTTTTACAGATGCAGGCGATCATCTTGTTCTTAATGGTACAGATGGAGCTTCTGCTAATGATGGGGATCAATTACTATATGAAGACGGTACTTCTGATGTAATGGCTGTTTTTGCATCTCATGGAATTACTCTTGCCGGTTATGGTTGGTGGGCTTTTC
>CAZMIO010000030.1:0-1886 GCA_964566535.1 uncultured Methanosarcinales archaeon
CCTTTGAGGCCTGCCTGGTATTGTTGACTTATTTCTGATGGTGATAAAGCTCTGTCGTAGATTTTTACTTCGTCTATTTTACCATCATAATTTACAGTTCCCACATTAGCAGAACCAATGTAAGTTGTATCAGATAGAGAAACAAAGACATTCCCATTGCTTGCTGAACCTTTAAGAACTCCGTCAATATATAAAGCTATTTCATCATCACTTCCTGCGCCATCTCCTTCCCAGGTAAAGACAACATGGTACCAACGGCCTGCCCCTTCTATAGGTGTAATCAGGTTGTATGCTACATCACTACGTTCCATCCATACATCAACATTTGCACCATTTATACGCATATTGATATTTTCGTTTATATTAGCTTTATTTGTAAAAAACCACATATTATCAGTTGAGTCTGGTTTAATCCAAAGGGATACTGTTCCTGCAGTTGTACTCATGCCAGTAATAGAGGTTGAAATATAATCATCACTCCCATCAAAACTCATAGCACCCAAACCCATAACACTATCATCTGTAAATGTAGCTCCACTCGCTGTTCCATCATTGCTAAAACCGCTATAATCATTTGTTGAACCGTCAAAAGGCATAAACAAAACAACACCATTATCATCAGGCTTTCCAGTTGTTGCATTTAATTCTGTCCCTTTCCACCAATCTACTGCAGTAAATAAGATGTCACCATCACTATCAGAACTTGAATTTACTGAAACTGCCAAAGGATTTTGTGTTGTTATATTGCCTGCACCCAAGCTTCTTGAATACATTGTTGCTATTTCATCTGGTCTTAAGGCTTTGTTCCATATTTTAAATTCGTCTATTGTGCCGTTGAAGTTGGTGATTAAACCACTAATATAAGCATTATCCAGAATTGTCAATTCTCCTGTAATATTAACTGTGCTTGCCACCTTGCTTCCGTCAGCATACAAGTCCGCACGATTCTGAGCATAAGTTCCAGAAACATGATGCCATTCATCAGCGTTCCATGATGATACATCATAATTTACTGTCGAATTTCCTACATCAAAGATTAAATTATCATCCTCTTTGTATAATTCTATGCTTCCATTATAGAGGGCTATCACCTCTGTAGCTGACAGCTCCCTATTGTAGATGCGCACATCGTCTATCTTGGCATCGCAGTAACCCGCACCGTGGGGGTGTCTACCAATTTCAACACTCGCACTAGTAGGCTCCATGTAAAGATAAGTGCCACGAGCTCCAGAACCGCCTGCGCCTCCATTAGCATAGATTGTCATCCCATCGTCTGCTCCAGAACCTCCACGACCGTCATAGGTGCCAACAACATGAGTCCAGACTCCAGCAGGGGCAGCGCTGCTGAACAGCCTGTATGCAAAGTTATTTCCAGCCTCACTCTCGTCATACAGCCAAAGTATAACCTGTCCTGCACTATATCTATTAACTTCAAAAAACCACTCCATTGAATTAGGATGGTTGGATTTGCTTACAATCTCACACACAGTAGCGCCATCATCAGGGTTTATCCAAGCAGAAACACTGAAAGGCTTGTCACTTGTAGTTTCTCCAAACTCAAATATGCTCTTATCTCCGATTGTTATTCCGTCCGAATTTCCTGCTATAAAATCATATGCCATGTTACTCTGCCCTTTCCTGTCTGTTGTAAGATCAGCTCCAGAATTTGCGCCATGATTATCATTTCCAGACTTGTCCTTAGCATCTCCATTAAAATCCCACCATCCAATCAATCCATCATCAGGAGCAGTGGAGAATATAGTGTAATCATCGCCATCATTATTTATTTTCATATTAATCCATGCAGATACTGTTCCTATACTGTTTGAGAAAGAAGTTGTGGTAACATTAACATAACTGTTATTCACATCAAACTCCATCCCCCA
>CAZMIO010000031.1:0-1618 GCA_964566535.1 uncultured Methanosarcinales archaeon
CGTCGGGATTGGGAAAACTTCTCCTAACTATAAGTTAGATGTTGATGGTACAATAAATGCTTCTGGAGCGCATATTGATGGCGATTTGAATGTAACAGGCTCCACATACTTTGGCGCGCAATCCTTTACAAACATAGATGCTTCCGGGAATGTTGTTGCAAAAGGAAACTTGACTGTTAATAATACTGTTTTGTTTGTTAATAGGGATAGCGGCAAGATTGGGATTGGGACTACTACGCCTTCAACTAGGTTACACGTTGAAGGAGAATTAACAGTTGTTGGCAATATTACTGCGCATACTGTAAGGAGCAACTTTACGCAGCCTAGCTATGATCCTATAGATGATGGTTTAGTTCTGTATCTGCCTTTCTCTGAAAACAGCATCAATACATCTAATAGTACTTATGACAGGAGCAGGTATGGCAATGATGGGAATCTAGTTAATATGAATGATGGAGACTATAATGCCAGAGATGCAGGCATTAATACAAGTGGCTGGGAAAGAGGAAGATTAGGGTATGGTTTGAAGTTTGACGGAATGAATGATTATGTTAATATCAGCAAGAGCAACAGCTTAACTTTCGGTGATGGGACTAATGACGAGCCATTCAGCATCTCTGTCTGGCTAAGGACGGATTCGTCCATACAAAATATCGACCGCCATATTGTATCCAAGCCAAATGAATGGAGGCTTTTGTATGAATCAGGATTTATAAGAATGAGAGTAGAGGATGATAGTCAAAGTGACAATCCAAGAGCGCAAGCTACTCCGCCTGCTGACGGAGACTGGTTCCATCTTGTTGCCACTTATGACGGCAGAGGCGGCGCAAATGCAGACGAAGGCCTGAATATATACTTTGATAGTGTAGATGCAAATCCTAGCAGGGTAGTTGATGGCGGCCTTTATGTAGCAATGGAAGACAAGGGAGAAAGTGTCCAGATAGGATCAAATGCGGGAAGAAACGCTTTCTTCAACGGAACAATAGATGAGGTAAGGATATACAACAAGGTATTGCTACCAGAAGAAATCAGAGGCTTGTATATGGCAGGAGTGAATGCAACTTTACTGCCTTATGTCAATGCGACTTCCGGCAATATCGGGATTGGGAAAACTTCTCCTAACTATAAGTTAGATGTTGATGGTACAATAAATGCTTCTGGAGCGCATATTGATGGCGATTTGAATGTAACAGGCTCCACATACTTTGGCGCGCAATCCTTTACAAACATAGATGCTTCCGGGAATGTTGTTGCAAAAGGAAACTTGACTGTTAATAATACTGTTCTGTTTGTTGATAGGGATAGCGGCAATGTGGGGATTGGGACTGCGAGTCCAGCAGTAAAGTTAGAGGTAAGTGGTGGAGTAATTCGTGCAGCATCTGGCACAACTCTCGGAATTAGTTTAGGTGCTCCTACTGGGACTTATGGGGGAAAAATCTTACTTGCTGATGCTGGCTATATTGCGATTGGGATTCCTTCATCTAATGTCGTTCATTTTATATCTAGTGGAGGAACCAGTAAACTTGAAATATCTGATTATGGTTCTGTGCAAATGGATGGAAATTTATCAGTTGATGGTACAGGTGACAGTTATATTCAAGGCAACGTCGGGATTGGG
>CAZMIO010000032.1:0-1579 GCA_964566535.1 uncultured Methanosarcinales archaeon
GTGTTGCCAGGGAAGATTTTGGCAGGATATTTGTTGTATAGAAGAAATGCTGTTAATGATGCTACCATGACAAAGGCTAACATGGCTACTCTTGGAAAGCCTTGTGAGAACCATGCAAGAAAACCTAAGGTTGTTAGGATGATTATGCCCATTCCAGCTTCTAAGCCATTATAGCCTGCGAGCATGTTGAAGCCGTTTGCTGCAAAGCTTATTGCTAGTGGGACTACTAAGAGAGGATATAGGATTCCAAGGTTGATTTCTCCTATTAAGGGAAGGAGCATTGAGGATTGGCCAATGTTTATCATCATTACAGGCAGGGCTGCGAATAAGCATAGCAATGGTTTCTGCCATTGTTTCAAGCCGAGTTTCCAGCCAAGGATGTCATCCATAATGCCAATTATTGCAATGATTGTTATGGTTGAGACGACTGCAAGGATTTCAAGGTTGAATTCTAAGGCTGACTTGAAGAAGGTTCTGTAGCCAGTATATAGGAGTATGCCGAATAGGAAGCTTATTAAGACGGGGAGACCGCCCATTTCTGTTGCTGTCCTTTCAGGCTTGTGCATGTCTTTGGCAACTAAGCCTGCTTTTCTTGCTCTTATAATCCACCATTTGGTTAAGAGCAGTGATGAGAAGAAAGTTATGGTTAAGCAAGCTATGGGAAGGATGTCCATAGAAGAAGGTGTTGTTTGGAGTTATTTAAAGATTTGTGAAAAATTCATATATAAACATCATCATGATGCTTTAATTTCCAGAAGTAGATTATGTTCTTTTCTTTATTGATTTTGAATAATAACACAAAACTTTTGTCTATATGAATCCTTTTATAATCCTTTAAATCATATCTGCAATTTTTGTATCTGTCTATTGTGGTATTATCATTACTTATTATTTCTTTAATCTTCTTGTTTAGAATAGTAACCCTTGCTCTATCTTTCTTTGCTAGTTTTCTTATTACTATTTTTAGTTCATCAGAAATATCAAAATCAAACATTTACACCACACAGAGCATCCAACTCTTTTATAGTCATCTTTCTCTTGAAGTTGTGTTTCTTTTCCCATTCCTCGCAGTCTTTAACCATCTGAGAGACTAATTCTTCTTTTACTTCTTTTTCTACAAATTCCTCACCAAACATATCCGCAAATCTATCTAGAGCTTCAGCTTTATTCCTTAATCCAAATTTCTCTTTAATTACGCCTAAGACTCTGTTTGCATATTCATTTACTTTGAGGTTCATTGATACTGTTTCTGTCATTGATATCACCTTAAGTTAGTTCTTGTTATTCTAAATAATATGAACTAATATATAAAAGTTTTTATTATAATGATTGAGTATAGAAAGATATTTACATAAGAAGATAACTAATTCTTGATAATATGTTCTGTCCTAAATGCGGTAAGGGAATTGGTGAAGTAGAAAGGTTTTGTAAGTGGTGCGGGATGGAGCTGTCTGAGTTCTTAGAAAGGATTAGAGGTGTGAATGATGAAGAAATTAAGAAAGAAGAACCTAAGCATAAGGTTGGAGGAGAGGAAAGAGAATTGGAAAGAAGAAGAGTTCTTTTAATGAGCAGATTTAAG
>CAZMIO010000033.1:0-1446 GCA_964566535.1 uncultured Methanosarcinales archaeon
TAGGACAAGCAGCTAATGATACGTTGATCAGAACATCTATTGTAAACAACCTAACAGGAGCAAATGCAAACTTCACAACATTAAACGTCTCAGGACAAGTATTAATCCCTAACGGAAACGTAGGAATAGGAACTCTAACACCAGAGTACAAACTAGAAATATCAGACTCATCAGATGATGGTAAAACATTAAATATAAGTAACATTCTTTATATTAATACAAGTTCTGGAAATATTGGCATTAATAATGAAAAACCATTAACTACTCTTCAAATATCCAAAACCTCTAATTTTAATACAGCTTCAAATCCAGCTGCAGCCCAAGACCATATATTTTTACATGATGATGGTGGAACTGCTGGACTAGGTAATTTTGGACCTTCTTTAACATTCAGTAGAATTGATGGAACAAGAAGGAGTGCATCAATAGTAACTGTTCAAACTGGAACAGACCAAAATGAAGTCGGACTTGAGTTTTATGTCCATGACAACACTAACGCAGCAGCAGCAATGATTAAAGCAATGACAATAAGAGATGATGGTAATGTTGGATTGAACACAACTAACCCACAAACATCCTTATCCATTTTTGACTCTCAAGCAGAAATTACTCTAAACGGAACTACAAACGCAAAACTATTGTTATACGGAGATCCAAGTTCAGACAACACCATAACATGGTTTAATAAATCAGATGGAAGTACAATGTGGATAGCTGGTATGGATAACTTCGCAGGAAGTTTAAGTGATTATTCAATAGGTAGAGCAAATAATGTTCCCGATTTACTTATACAACACGAGACTGGTTTTGTGGGTATAGGAACAACAACTCCAACAGCTAAATTAAATATAGTTGATGGTGAACTAATCATTAATCACTCAACAAGCACTCCTAGAATCATATTATCAGATTCTACAGATGGAGATGTTTATGAATTAAGATTCCAAAGAAGCGATGACGAATTTAGCCTATTAAATGGAACAGGTTATGAAACCAGTAATGTAAAGTTTACAGTTGAAGATGATGGAGATATGGCAATTGGTCAGGCAAAAGACTCACAATTTAAACTAGAGATTATTGGTGTATCCCCAGATGATGGATATTTAGGGATTAGTTCTAGTGTAAATGCTGATGGAGATATTTTTATGATTGATACAGCAGGGCTTGTAGGAATAGGAACAACAACCTCAATAGCAAAACTACAAATAAACGATACTAATGACCATGAAGCATTATTGTTGATAAGAGACGCAGATTCTTCAAGAGAGTTTGAAGTTACAAATGGTTCACAAGTAAGGATAACTTCTTCTGCTGATGCTAACGCCGCATTAAGATTTAAATTAGCAGGAGATGATGAAGATAAATTTATAATTAAAAACAACGGTATGTATTGGGGTAATGGAGATGGAAAGTTCCATACAAATTTTACAGTAGGTGATTATGCAG
>CAZMIO010000034.1:0-1252 GCA_964566535.1 uncultured Methanosarcinales archaeon
AAATTACCAGTAACGTTTGCATTACCAGCTACAACTAATAAATCAGTAGGCGTAGCAGTCCCAATCCCAACATTGCCTGCAGATGTTATTGTCATTTCTTGAGCATCATTAGTCCAGAATTCAATAGGAGCTCCTGTGCTGTCTGCTCCTCCTGCTGAAAGTATTAGTCCATTATCATCAGCTCCCCAGACTATCATAGAGTCTGGCTTGAAAGCATTGTTTTCAGTATATCCTGTGGTCTGTGTCCTTATCTGACCATAATGTCCGGAACTGGCAGCAGCACCGAATAATACTCCAGCTGTGCCGTCTGCATCTGTATTAATCATCTGAAGTCTAGTATGTGCAGCTTGATTTTTTTCAATATGTAATAATTGTGCTGGGCTTGTTGTCCCAATCCCAACCCTACCATTAACCTTATCAACAACAAAAGCATCCCCACCAGCATTATCAAAAACCTCAAAAGCAGTTCCATTCAACTCCATAGTCCTTGAACCAGAAGTATTCACAACCCTAAACTTATCCGCAGTTATTGCACCCATAGCTCCAAAACCAGAACCACGCAAATAATGTGTTCTTATTTCTTCTGGGGCTAAGGCTCTTTTGTAAACAAATACCTCATCAATAGTGGCATTGGAAGATACAGTACCAACAGTCCCAAACCTGCCTACATTATATTCCCCATCACTATTAGTCCTTGCAACACCGGTGCTTACTACTTCTGACCTAAAAATACCATCATAGTATAATTTAGCTGTACTATCTTTAAATGTCACAGCAAGTTGATGCCATTTATTATCGGCATAATTTGTTGTAAAAGCAGGATTTGGATTGCCTCCTGTATCAGTCACAACAATAGTTTTTAATCCTGTTGTTGTTTCAAAAAATAATGCTAATCCTGAATTCCCTCCTGCACTATCTCTCGGAACTGAGAATAAATATCCACCGGTCTGTGCAATATCTGTCTTAAACCATAGCATTGCAGTTAATTGAGGTGTTCGATTTAAGAAAACACCAGTTCCAGTAATGTAATCATCATCCTTATTAAAATCACAAGAACCTCCATATCTGCCTATACTTCTATTAGCAGAAGTTGAATTACAGCTTACTCCACTATTTAAAGTCCCATCATTGCCATAAGGGCTTCTGTCAAAAGCAGTTGATGTATCCACACTATCTTCTGAAAAAGGCAAATAAAGAACTAAATCATCATCAGTTCCATAAACTGGCTGATACAATGAACCATTCTCACCAG
>CAZMIO010000035.1:0-1222 GCA_964566535.1 uncultured Methanosarcinales archaeon
ACCTAGGGATATCCCCACTTTTTCAGCGATGGCAAACAGTGAAACAATTGGCAACCAATGAGTTAAGAATGTTGCTCAGTACCCCTAAACTAATTATATTGTTGAGCAACAACTTCCCCTATACGAAGCAACTGTAGCACATAAATGTAAATGACGAATCCCACGGGATAACAGAGTGTTTGAGAGATTCAGTGTCAGAAAAGCAGGGTAATGAGATGAATAAAGAAAACGATGAATCTAAAAGCTTGGCAATCAAAGACGCCTGTATCCGCCTTCTTCCAAACTGTGCTGAGGATGTTGATGTCACCGTGTCTCCTACCGAATTTGGTTGCAACAAGGCTACCTTTAAGGCAAGCGTAAATGGCAACGGTGATTATTTTGTTTAGGCTTTTGAATCAAGGATGGATAAGCAGGATCGAGAATGGACCTTATACATCACTATCTTCACTAGTGCAGTATACCCACCCCGTCGGTGAAACAGGACTAGGACCTGCGGTGTTGGCTTCCGATGGACAGGCTATGATAAGAGTGGGTCGAAGATATGGTTCTCGTGCTTGACAACTTTGATGTAATTATAAATGACATTGAGCATGCGGTGGCAATTGGGGCGTTACTCGGTTGGATGTATCAACTTCCAGTATACGCTGGTAAGGCTATACGGGTCGTCCCCATCAACTACACTTCTTGGGAGTTTGACAAAGTATTTCCGAGACTCTGCGAATAGGATCAGAGGCTAGCGTTTGGGCCAAGTTCAACGCTCTACGGACACGCCCGCCCTTCGAGGGCAACCTTGGCTCGCGGCTAGTCTTAGTCCACGATGACTTTCACTGGCTTAACGTGTTGATGACTTACTCCAAAGGGGGATTTGAGAGGAACGATGCTTAACTCCTCTAAAAAAACTTAGATGAAAAATGAGACTTATGTCAGCGCCAAAGGAAATAAACACCGTCATAGCAAAGAATCCATCAGAAATCGGATTGCATGTACCGCGGTTTTTTTCTCACTGGCGTGCCAACTGACTATGATGAAAGGCTACGGAATGGAACTCAAATTTCGGGAGACTCTAATGTGGCAGTGTGAGGAGTGGACGCTGAAAAATGCATCATGGTCTGGGAATCCTTTTGACGTGCTTGCCACAGTTAACTTCGTCCATTCGCACACGGGTGGACAACACACAACGCAAATGTTTTATGTAGGAAACAACCAGTGGAAGTTTCGTTTC
>CAZMIO010000036.1:0-1196 GCA_964566535.1 uncultured Methanosarcinales archaeon
CACTAAATACGTTTTCGTAGAAGATCCAGTTATTGGGATGATATGACGACGATCCCCCAACGCTTACCCCGTAAGTATTGTTTTCTACAGAGTTTCTTCTAAATATGCTCGAGGCCGACTGGCTGCCATTGAGCGGAATGCCTCCCGCGTTATTGGCTAGAACATTATCTTCTATCAGGAATTTCACCCCGCCGTCTCTACCTATCGACAGCGGAGAACTTGTGTTGTCTACGACTTTGTTGTTTCTAACTATGACTTGGTATTCGGGAACGTTACTGTCCACTGATCCTTGGGAATAGAATTGAGGGAAAGATATTCCGATCCCGTTGTCGTGTATCCAGTTATCAGTTACTGAGATGCTGTGTGCCTTAGGACCATAGCCGCCACCACCGATAGATATAGCTGTTGAGTTGCTAGAAAACTCATTGTTTACTACATCTAATGTCTCAAAGATACGCTGGTTCATATTAAGTGCAACTGCAGTACCGTTGTTTGAAAACACATTATTATTGATCTGGGTGTTCTCGATTTTCGATACACTGTCGCCATAATAGTCGCTATACACCGAGTAGATTCCCTGGCTATTGTTATCGAAAGTGTTCGAGGTGAGGATCACATTCTCGGTACCACGAATCTCCATAGCGTTCGAGTTCGACTGGAAAGATGAGTTAGTGACCAGTAGACCTGTATCGTAGACATAGAGCCCGGTACTGGCATACTTAACCGTCACATAGTCGAATATAGTTCCTGAGACGTAGTTGTAGCTGCCGTCGAAAGTGGTCCCGCTGGTGGGGCGTATCCGTATACCATCCCAGTCCCCAGCTGACGGTGACCCACTACTAGATGTGAATACGATCCCGTCTGATGAGGTGCCGTCTGCTACAAGATCGCCCTCAACCTTTATGTAAGTGCCTGAGTCGAACTTCACCGTCACCCCAGCCTCTATCGTTAACGTCACTCCTGAAGCTACAAGTACATTGCCTATGACCTGGAACGGGCTGTCTGCAACAGCCCAGGTTGCGTCAGACGAAATCGTGCCGGAGACAGAGGTCGCAGCAGAAACAGGTGAGATGGAGAGGAAGGCGAGGATCAGGGACAGGCCGATGGGGACGGCGCGAAGGGGTGCTCCGGAGCGGAGTGTCCGTAAGGTGTTGGCTATGAACCTGGGAAGGAGGGTTTGTCCCATGTCATGGAGC
>CAZMIO010000037.1:0-1035 GCA_964566535.1 uncultured Methanosarcinales archaeon
CTGCATAATCACCTACTGTAAAATTTGTATGGAACTTTCCATCTCCATTACCCCATAAAAATCTGTCTGATTTTATTATGAATTTATCTTTAACATCTCCATCTAATCTTATTCTGAATGGAGCGTTAGCATCAGCATCGACTTGTAATCTTAGTTGTGCACCAGGTGTTATTTCAAAAGAAGATTTTCCTCCTGTATCGTTTACTAATATTGCAGGCATGGTGTCAGATGTGTCGTTGATGTGTAACACTGCTTGAGGGTTTTTTGTTCCGATTCCTAGGTAACCATCTTCTGTTATTCTTATTGCTTCCGTATCCCCCTTTGTATGAAATGCCATATGGTTATCGGTGTGGTCAAGTATAATTTGTCCCTGTCGCCTAGCTCCTCCACTACCAGTAGCAGTATCACCAAAGAATATGAATCCTTGTTCTCCAGGATCTGAGAGGATTGTGATACCATGGTCAGCACTATCATCAATATCACCAATAGTTAAGTCATCAGCTCTAGTGTCAACACCAGATGAATAGTTATTTCCAATCATAACTCTTCCTGAGCTGTCTATTACAAAGTCGTTGTCTCCTGATGGGGATATGTTTACAGAACCTGCTACGTGTAATGTTGAACCTGGTGTTGTTGTTCCAATTCCAACATTATCATTAATAGTCATTGTAACACTTCCATTGGAGTTAAGTGACCATTGTGCATCTCCATAATCATATTCTAATATAGTTGAGATAAAGTCTCCTGATGAATTTCTTTGTTGGATTATAAAAGCCCCTTCAGTTGCTCCTGCATCTTCTATATGGTGTCTAAGGAATGTTTCACCTTCAGTTGCCGATCCTACTCCTGAGGCTCTTAATCTGATAACTCCTCCAGCAAATTGTGCACTTCTTATATCATCTAATAATAATTGTGCTATTTCACCCACCATGTTTATATTTCCAGATGTGTTTATTCCTCCGGTTATATTTGCTCCGCCAACTACAACTAAAGAACTTTCTGGAGTTGTAGTTCCGATGCCAAAATTACCACTGC